>CAWJPT010000007.1:0-733035 GCA_963844835.1 uncultured bacterium
GTCCATCACCTCGCTGGATCCGAGAGATGGGCGGGTAATCGACATGGATGTCGCGGGCGCCACGGCGCTCCTAGTAGCCAAGCTCCACAAGCTCGGCGAACGGATCTCGCAAATCGAGACTCGACCCGACCGGGTGATCGCCAAGGATGCTGCCGACAGCTATCGATTGATGCTCCACCTCGAGACAGAGTCAGCAGTCGAAACATTCCGTCGCCTTCTCGAGCATCCAATGGCCGGTTCCTCCACCAGGACAGCGGTCAATTATCTCAAGACCCTATTCACGGCTCCCGCAGCAGCAGGTGTGCGCCTCGCCGTTGAGGGGCTCAGCTCCGACCTTCCCGCCGACCGCGTCGAGTTTGTCTGCGTCCGCTTTGCCCGGTTCGTGCTCGATGGACTAGAGGTCTGACCGGACGACCAATCAGGGGGATCGCACTGCGGGTCGCGCACGAAGGCGCTCTGATACCGGGTGGATTCCCGCTCGACTTTGGCACGGCAGCCCCGATAGAACACACTGGAGATACACCGGCGGAGGGATGACTTAGTGCTAATACGGAGTCCGGAAGACGCAGAACGCGCGGCCCTCGAATGGATGGTCGACAACGGGTACCCGGATTCGTTGCTGACATCAGCAGGCGCGGATGGTGGTGTCGACGTCCGTTCTGGCTCGGCAGTTGCACAGGTCAAAGCCGAGATGAAGCCTATCGGTCGGCCAGCGGTCCAACAGCTGGCCGGAATAGGGGCTGTCGAGGGTCGCCATTGCCTCTTCTTTTCGTTGTCCGGCTTCAGCGCAGAGGCAACTGAATGGGCAAACACAGCCGAGGTAGCCCTTTTTCGATTCGACCTCCAGGGCAACCCCGAGCCCGTAAACGAGACCGCAAGAGAGGTCATCCTCAACAGCTCACAGCTTGCAGAACAGCTCATCTCCAATGACTGGCAGCGCTTCATCCCAGCATTCGAGACCCTCTGGACGGACAACCCTGCGAAAGAGATCAGTGGGCGGGGGGACCTCAACTCTCGGCCCTACCGAAGTCGAGATAGTCGCCCGTCAGTGGGACAACCCCTCTGGAGTATTGCTTGAGCTCATCGCCCCAATGTCCCTTTGGAATCGGCATGGTGAACAGCTGGCGACCGCTCTCCCGAGAGGCACTGGGGTAGAAACGGTCGACGATCCGGAGGAACCATATGTCGATTTCAACAGATTCGGTCTCAGAAGCGCTTCCGAGGTCACATCCTTCGTTGCGAGGATCGCGACCGCACTCTGCATCGATCCGTCAACCGTTGTGCTGACTGTCGTCTAACAGAGCGATGCGCTGTGAGACCCATCGGCTGGTTGATCGTCCGGCCGAAAGCTCGGCAGCAGACGGCGTAGACGAATTTGCCTTTCTTGTCGATCGAGCACGGCCGTCTGCGGCTGGTTCGTCCTCGACCGCATGCTGGCGGGCATGTGAAGTGATGAGTACTTCCCGATGCCATACCTCAACCAAACCACCGTTGATAGCCACCGTGACGGTTTCGCCGGCCAGCCAACGTCCCACATGGTATTTGTGACCGGCCAGGCTGATCCGGCCGCCTTGTCCCACCTTACGGGTCACCCGCCGGACCCCATCCGCTGGCGGTGGCGGATCCGGTAGCAGCTGTGGTGTCTGGTCGACAACGATTTCGAGAGGCACGCTCTTGGCGAGTTCGAAGCGACGGATCGGGGGCACCATCCCGATCCCTTGATGAGGCCGGGCATGTGTTGTAATGCTCCACCCACATATCGAACTCTTGTTGGGCTTCCTCAATAGAGGCGAACACTCGGCCTTTCAGGAATTCGCTCCGGATGGTCTTGTGGAACCGTTCCACCTTCCCCGTCGTGGTCGGTGACCTCGGCGCGGTCAACAGATGATCGGATCCCGTTCTCCCGACAGATCCGATCGAACAACACCTCACCCGGCGCCCGCGACCGAACCGGTCCGTGAACACCTTCCCGTTGTCGGTCAAGATCTGCTTCGGGGACCCCATGGCGTCGCATCGCGAGCGCCAACGCCTCACACACCGGCCTCGCGGTCGCTCGTCGACGACCAGCGCGCGAGACGCAGAACCGCGAATGGTCATCGATGCCGGTCACCGACCGACGGCCTCGGTGCCATCCGCGAGATCGGACCCCACCGATCATATCCATCTGCCACAGCTCCATCGACCGAGACCGCTCCCACCGGCGATAGTCGCCCGCGTTGCGGCGACGACGCCTCCGGCGTGCATCAGACCGATGACGCACCAGAGGCCCGATAGATCGACGACCTCGCCCGGCACCGGCTCGAAGCCCTCCCGGTCCAGGTGATGACCGAATCGTGCGACGGACCCCAGCCCGGATGGTCGTGACCGCATCTCCACGACCCGCGCCTCGACCACCGGCGGCAGGGTGAACCATCGACAGTCGTGTCCACGGAGAGATCCAGAAGATGCGGGTCGCCGTCCCTCCAAGCAACGTAGAACAACCGAAAGCCGTTGCAACGCACCGGCTTTCAGAGTGGGCGCTACTGGGATCGAACCAGTGACCTCTGCCGTGTGAAAGCTCTTGGGGTGTTTCGGCGCGCCCCGGTGGACAGGCGATTTGGCAAGAATCGCCCGGTCAGGGCCACTTTTTGACGCTCGTCATCTTTCGCTGTCTCGCGTCATTTTTCATCGTCTTGTGCACGCGATGTGCACGCGACCGTAGTCAAGGGGATTGACCGAACCCTCATTCAGACTATAATTATGGTCATGTCAAGAACACTCCCGCTCTCCGAGGTCAAGGCCAAACTGTCAGAAGTCGTCGACGAAGTCGTCACCACCCAAGAACGTGTCACCGTCACCCGAAACGGACGTCCGGTCGCCGTTGTGCTCAGCACAGACGATCTGGAGGCCATCGAAGAGACACTGGCCATCCTCTCGGATCCGGCGGCCATGCGCGAGATCCAACAAGGGCGAGCAGCCATCGCCAGTGGCGATGTTGTCACCAAGGACGAGATCGAGACGCTGCGTACCCAACTCCGCTCCAAGACGGCATGACAGAAGCGCCTTGGGATCTGGTCGTCGCCGGGCCAGCCCGAAGAGCCATTGATCGACTCCCCGAAAAGATTGCCCTCGCAGTCCTGGACTACCTCGTTGGTCCACTACTCGAAAACCCGCATCGGGTCGGCAAACCATTGCGAGGCGACCTAGCCGGACTTCACTCCGCAAGAGTTGGGGCCTATCGCATCGTCTACGAGATCGACCGGGCCAACCGGACGGTCCGGGTCATCTACATCGACCACCGGGCAGACATCTACCGACCCCGATAGCTCGCTCGGGAATGAGAATATGAGGGTCATCCGCCCGACCACTAGCGAAGGTCAGTAACTGAGAGTGCTCGGCTCGCCGAGCGCAGTCGTGCCGATCGGGGTCACCCTGCGAACTGCTTGTTATCACGACAGAATTGTTGATCTCGGGCTGCGCCGTGTCTCGGCGGATCGGCGACGTCGCACGGTGGATCGAGCGCCCGGGCCGCTGGTCAGCAGCGTGGTGGTGTCAGGTCACATCTGAGCTGATGGTGATGTTGTTGGGGAGCGGCGGCGCTGTTGGTGAAGCACCGAGACAACGAGTGCCCATCCAACGGTCATGGCGAGCAGAAGCAGGGCGAATGTGCCGGCGCCACCGGGATTGGTCCAGGAATCTATGGCGTACTGAAGGAGCCACCACCCTGTGACCCACACCCAGATTCCTAGAACGACGAGGGGCCGCCAACCACGAACCCGAACGGCCAGTACGCCGGCGACGACTGGAAGCAGCACGAATGCGGTGAAGACGATCCGGATGGCCCAGCCCTCATCGGTCATCAAGATCACCGAGTCGTTCCACATGGCGTGCAAGGCACCTCTGATATCCATACCTGTGAGAGGATACCGCCGACCCGCTTTAGGGGAGGATCAGGAATGAGCGAGCGGACCGGCGAGACGACTGTTGAGATTCGATGTCACAGTGCCCGCCACCACGACGAATGGGGTCATCTCACGCAGCCTGGAGTTGAGCTTGCTCGACCGGTGGGCGCCTCGATGGGCCCATTCGACCTCGTTGTTTCCAGCCCGCTTCCCCGCGCCGCCGAGACCGCCATCGCAATGGGATACGGCATCGACCGTGAGATCAAGGACCTTGCCGTGGTCGGCGAGGCAGCCATGGAGCAGATCGACTGGCCGATGGGCTTTGCTTCGTTCGTCGACAGAATGAAACCCGGCAAAGCGCTAGCGCGTCGCGGTACCGAGCTGGCAGACGTGCTCCGATCGATTGTGCAAGACCTACAGACGGGAAGCACCGTCTTGGCTCTTTCTCACGGAGCGGTCATCGAGATGGCCGCCATTGCGGCCACACCCTGGATCAACCACGCCAGCTGGGGCTCACACTGTGGGCACTGCGAGGGAGTGCGACTCACCTACCACAACAGTCGGTTCACTGCCGCAGAGATACTACGTGTAGACGGCGCCACCGGCAGATAGCACCTACCCGTTTCCGATACTCAGCGAAACACGGCCCCACCGACACGATGAGTGTTTGAGACCCCACACGCACTCGTGCCGATCTGCTTGGTTTGAGGATCGGCGTGTTATCGCTCATTCTTGGTGATCGGGGCGACTTGACACACTTCCAGTTGCATGCCCGGATCTGGGTGTCTTGGGCGTTGCGGCGGATGGCACGGCTGGACTCACAACATCTGGGGCGCGAAGGTTGAGCCATGCCAAGCAACCGATCCACGACGACACCCGGTCAGAGTATCCCTGGTGGCGCGGTGCTGACCATCTGGGTGGTCGTGAACCTGGTGAATGTGTTGCAGGCGGTCGGGTTCGTGACGCGGGTCTCGAATTGGGATGTGCAACGGATTGTGGGAATCATGATCGCCGTTCTCGCAGTTCCCGCCACGCTGGCGCTGGTGAGCTTCGTGCGCCGTGGAGCCGGTTGGCGCTTCTACAGCGGTCCGTTGATGTTCGATGCCTTTGTTGCTCTGCTGGTGGTGGTGGAGTACGTATTGGCGATCGAGTGGCGGTCGTCGGGGAGACTCGAGGTGCTGGTCCCCTTGGTGAGCCTGTTCTTTGGGAGCATCGTCTTGATGGGTGCACCCATGTTGCGGATCAACCGCCGGTTGTGGGCCGTGACAGCGGTGACCGCCACGGCGCTCCTTTCCGCAATGTTGTACGCCATGAGCAAAGGAGTCGGTTGACTGGAACTCTTCCGCGATCAGCCGGAAAGTTCCGCGAAGCCACGCATAATCGCGGCGACCTCGCACCTGTGAGGGACCCCAAGACCGAGAGATATCCGGCAATCCCGGATGCACCACAAATACGGGTCGACCACTCGCAGTGACCACAGCGTTGTTGAGAACGGCGAAACACCCTTGCGCAGACCTCGAGCGATCAGACTCCTCAATCTTGCCGGCGACATCCAGCGGTCTATCCATGGAGACCTCATCGGAGCAAGCACCGGAGGGTCGGCCCCCATCGACCCGTACGAGGGCCGGGCAAAGGTGCCGATTGCCCAGGCGCGACATCAGTAAAGAAAGGCCCGCCAGGCGTCGGACCGCAGCTCCCGACCGGCGCGAAGACGTGGACCGAGGGAGTATGACTGGCTCGAATCCGGACCTCTGACGGACACGAGACGGACACCTGACACAACGAGAAGCCCGCTGGCGGATCCTGAAATGCAGAATCCCCTTTGTTTACAGGGGATTCTGATGGTGGGCGCTACTGGGATCGAACCAGTGACCTCTGCCGTGTGAAGGCAGCGCTCTCCCGCTGAGCTAAGCGCCCGAGGTGTTCTCGGGTTCTTTCGGAACGACCGGATTGTAGCAATGCCTCATTCCCATCCAACCCCGTGCCCGGGCACCTCCGACTGGTACGTACCGCCATGTATTCGGACCATCCGACCGCGTCGTACCATCCCTCCATGGAATTGGTCGAGTTCGAAGCAGTGGTCGATGAGGTCCTCGAAGAGCTACCCGAGTGGGTGGTCGAGCAGATCGACAATCTGCGCGTCGTCGTCGAAGAGAACCCCACGCCGGCACAACGGCGTGGTCACGGCAGCCTGCTCGGACTCTACGAGGGTGTCATGCTTTCAAACCGTGGCGAGTTCTACATCGGAGCCATGCCAGACAAGATCACCATCTTCCGGCAACCGCATCTCCGCATGGGCCTCTCCCCCGACGGCTTGCACAAACAGATCCGCAAGACCGTGCTGCACGAGATCGGCCACCACCTCGGAATGAGCGACGAGCGCCTCCGCGAAATCGGCTGGGGTTGAGCGCAAGAGCCTCCGTACCTGTAGAATCTGCCAGGTAGTTGGTGTCCTGATCGGAGTGATATGGGCGCCTCGCAGTCTCGGCTCATACGATGGTTGGTGGTCGGATTACTCACGATCGCGGTCGTCGTGTTGTGGCTCCGCTACACGGGCACCCGCATCGGTGTCTCCGTCTCCATCGACGCTCGCCCTATCACCTGCACCGGCACCGACGTCCGCGTCGACACACTGGATGACACCGATCCGCAGTACCTGCATCTGGTCGACGTCACCCCGGACATGTCCTGCAGGTTCAGGTTGATGGTCACCAACAACACCGGCCATGTCGTGACCGTCGAGTCGATCACATGGCAGGTGATGGGACCGCTCGGCGGCACGTCAATGGAAGCAACCCGCCTCAACCCGATCACGGGGCCCGAGCCTCCCACCCCTGCGCCGGAAGAAGTAGATGCGATCTGGGATCGTCGAGACGGCATTCCCGCATCGGGCACGATGACGTACGAGTTCACTATCGAGTATCGGCCGGAGGGCTGCGACATCGAGGGCGCTACAGCCATCCCGAACATGCCGATGGTGCACGTTCGAACCTGGTTTCTGTCGACAAACATCGGTGGTGGTCCGGGCTTGATCGGCTTCGTCGGGCACAACTCTGCGTGCTAACCAGCGACAAACCCCTTACCCGGCGTCTCTAGCGCACCGATATCAGAAACCATGGCTGGGAAGTCCAACACCAGGGCCACTCGAGACCCGTACCGGCACTGCACGGAACGCTGCCGTCACGGCCTCGCCCCCGGTGTCACGCTCAGCGAGCTTCTGCCCGCGTCGATTCCTCCTCCCTCCCGGTCGGCGCGGGCAGTATCTCGCCCCCCTCGCCGCTGAGCGCCCCAGCATTGACATGGTCTTTCCGGAACTACTCACCGCGCTAGCGTGTCCAAGGTCCGGTCACATACCAATGGAGGATCAATGGACGAGCTGCTCAAGACAATCCAGGAAAAGACCGGGCTACCCGTCGAGAAGGCCCAGGATGTCATCGAGACCGTGGTCGGATTCATCGCCGACAAGCTTCCCGGGCCGATCGCAGATCAGGTGAGGGGCTTCCTCGGTGGAGACGATAACGGCGGTAACGGTGGCGATGGTGGGAACCTGATGGACAAGGCCAAGGACGCGCTCGGCGGCCTCGGCGGCATGTTCGGTGGCGACAAATAGCCGAGAACCCATTTTGCTGGAGGGCCCGGAGTGACTTCTCCGGGCCCTTTCTCGTGTCCACGAGATGAAGCCGCGCCGAAACCGCCCCGGCACGCTACTCCACAGCCTCTACACTTTCGTCATGGGAGGAAATCGCTACGCCGACCGGGAACTGGACCTCGAGCCCAGGTGGCCGATCCGCAAAGGTCCGTTTCTTGTTCTCCTCGAGGTATCCGGACCTCTCGAGAAGCGGCTCCTCACCGGCTGGATCGAACGCAACCGCCCCGTAGGGTCGACACCCGGGGATATCCAGATCGCCATCCTGCCGCGGACTCGTCGTAAGGATCGGCGTGGTCTGGATCCCCGCATCGAGGCATTCCTCCAGTCCGACACCGACCCGCTCCTCATCCCGCTGCGGGTCTGCTGGCTGCCTAAGAAACGGGGCGGCAGGCGCACCGTGGGTTGGCGGGACGTGCTCAGCTTCGGCGATCCCCGGGATCCGGACCCGGTTCGTCAGTACGCCATCTACAACAGGCGACCAGATCGAGTCCGGATCGTCTCCGGCACAGCGATGCGAGCCTCGGAAGTCCGCGATGCCTGGGACGCCCCCGGCGGACGGGGACGCAGCTCAGGGGTGAGTCTCGCCCGCTTCACTGCCGGCCAGGCATGGATCGAGCTGGAGCGTGCCGAGCGGCAGCTGCGCGGCAGCCGCTACAAGGTCCCCAAGTTCCCCCGAGAGTCACTCATCGAATCACCGGTGTTCACCGCCGGTGTGGCCCAGCTCGCCCAGGAGGCCAACACGTCGTACGAGATGATGGCGCTACGCACTCGTCGCTACGTCACGGAGATCGCCGCCACCCACCGCCCCTTCGTCATCGATCTCGTCGCCGGTGCCATCCGGTGGCTGCTCGACAAGGCATACACCGACCTGATCTACGACGAGGACGAGCTGGCCGCTCTCTACGAACTGAGCGCAGCACCACCCCCTGGTGTTCCTGCCCTCCCACAAGTCGAACTTCGACCACCTGGTGCTGCAGTACGTGCTCTACCAGAACGGTCTGCCGGCCAACCACACCGCCGGCGGGATCAACATGAACTTCTTCCCGGTCGGCCCTTTCCTTCGCCGCAGCGGCGTGTTCTTCATCCGTCGGGAGTTCCGAGACAACGAGCCCTACAAGTTCGTGCTCCGCCGCTACGTCGACTATCTGCTCGAGAAGCGATTTCCATTGGAGTGGTACATCGAGGGCGGCAGGTCCCGCTCCGGCAAGCTCCGCCCGCCCCGCTACGGGATGCTCGCCTACGTGGTCGACGCCTACTTGCGTGGTGCCGCGGACGACGTCATCTTCATCCCGGTCTCGATCGCATACGACCAGATCCAGGACGTCGGCTCCTACACCCGAGAACAGTCCGGCGGGGCCAAAGAGCGCGAGTCGCTCAAGTGGCTCGTAGCTTCGATCCGCGGCGTGCGGCAGCGATACGGCGCCATCCACGTCCGCTTCGGTGCCCCCATCTCGGTGAAGGCATTCCTCGCCCTCGAGCCCGACATGCCCGACGACCCCGAGGACACGCACAACCCGGCCGTGCCAAAACTCGCCTTCGAGATCGCCAACCGGCTCAACGAGGTGACCCCGATCACGCCCACCTCACTAGTTGCCCTGGCACTGCTCAGCAGCGATGACCGCAACATCACCGTTTCCGAGACCAAAGAGCTACTGGCTCCGTACCTCGATCTCGTGGCACGGCGAGACCTGCCCACCTCGGAGAAGCTGCGGCTCGACGAGCCCGCCGTCATCGAGGCAACCCTCGATGAGCTCACCGCTGCAGGTGTCGTCGAGCGTTTCAACACGTCTACGGCGGCGTATTACCGGATCCAGGAGAATCAGCACCTGGCGCTCGCCTACTACCGCAACACCATCATTCACTTCTTCCTCAACCCAGCGATCACCGAGCTCGCCCTCATCCACATTGCGGAGAAGGGTTTCGAGGGCCAGCTTCGCCGCGCCATCCTGAACGAGGCGTTGCGCATCCGGGATCTGCTCAAGTTCGAGTTCTTCTTCTCGGTGACCGATCAGTTCGAGCAGGAGATTCGTGACGAGCTCGCCGACCACGACCAGGACGTCGAAACTCATCTAGCCGAAGGCGACGCGTCGGTCATCCTCTCCAGCTTCCAGCCCTTCCTCGCCAACTCGATTCTTCGCCCGTTCATCGAGGCTTACCGCGTTGTCGGTGACGTCATCGAGGCCAGGGCATTCGAGAGTGGGTTAACTCCCGACAAGCTGTTGCCGGACGCTATGAAGCTCGGCAATGACTACCTGCAAAAGGGGCTCGTCGCCAAGCGGGCATCAGTGTCCAAAGTGCTCTTCGACTCGGCATTGAGCCTCGCCAACAATCGGGGTCTCTTCACCGAAGGTCCGACCATCGTCACCGACAGGCATGCCTTCGCCAGAGAGCTGCGCGACATGATTGATCATCTCGACGCACTGGCGCTGTAGGGACGCCTGATTCTTCGACTTATCCACAGCGACGGACTAGTCAATTCGCGGCGTGGAAAAATTAGTTGACTTCCTACAGTGGTTGCCTATACACTCCGAGTAGCTGGAGAGTAGCGCTGGACTCACCGAGGTGTCACGTGTCGGGCGAAGCCTTGACAACCGATTTCCCCCTTGTGGAGCAAGGTTACGACCCTGATCGGGTCGATCAATATCTGGCTACCCAAATGCTGCAGCTTCGTACCGAGCTCGACGCATCTCGCACCAAGATCGCCGCTCTCGAAGAGGAGCTTGCGCTGGGACGTGAGGCCGAGGAAGCCCTCAAGATGACGATGATCGTCGCCAAACGAGCCAGCGACGAGATCATCGCAAACGCCAAGGCCGAAGCCGACGAGATCGTCGGGAAGGCGCGCCGCGAAGCGTTCTCCCTGATGACCGAGGCGCGCGTCGGACGCCGAGAATTCCCTCGAAGAGGGCAAGACCATCATCGCGGCCGCTCGAGATGAGGCGCTTCGGGTGGTTGCCGACGTCGAGGCAGAGACCGAGCGGCTCATTGTCGAGCGCAACGCCGCTCTCCAGAAACTGCGAGCGGAGTATGAGACAGAAAGCTCTGTGCTCATCGACCGCATCAACACGCTCCGCTCGATTGCGGACGACCTCGAGTGCTCGAGTAACCGCTCCCGCGGCGGCAGCGCCAGCCGCTCCCTCCCCTCCCCCCACTTCGCCCTCCTGCAGAGCCGCCCTCGCCTACCGCTGGGGGTGGAACCGCGATCGTGTCGCAGCCGGAGACACAGCCCAAGCGCGAAGATGACGGCGATGCGTCAAATGCCGCCAGGATTCGCGAATCGTTCTCCGGTCGACGTTCGGCAAAGCTCCCACGGATCGGTGAAGAAGCCGGCCGCAGTGCTCTCGCCGCCGCCACCGCGATGCGAGCTCATATGACCCATGAGCCCGACGACTCCGATGACAAACCCGGAGACGACGATCTCGCGGTTCGAACAGCCTAGGGAGTGTCGCCAGCGGCCCGCACGCGTCTGGCTACTCACACGCAACTCCCTCAGGCGAGTGGGCGCCCCCTCGAGGGGCGCCCACTGTTATTTCCTGTGAGATCGTGGTCTGCCGAAGACCGGATTGAGCCACACGCTCAGGCGAAGAAGGGATTCTCCCCTGCGGTGTGGTCGGTAACGTCGACGACTTCGACGATCTCCGGCACATGATGCTTGATCGAAGCCTCGATCCCCTGGCGTAGCGTCATGGCGGCGAGCCCGCATCCCTGACAACCGCCGCCGAGCTCAACCAGAGCACGGTCGCCGTCGACCTCGGAGAGCGTCACATAACCGCCGTGCGCCGCGATAGACGGATTTATGTACATCTCGATGAGTTGTTGTACCCGCTCGGCAACGGTCCCAGACAACTCAACGTCACCTTCGGTGATCGGTGGAGTGGCCGGATTCGGGTTGCGGAGGACGAGGCCGGGGGCGGCAGGATCTCCCGCGAGGTCGAGCACTGAGCCCCTGAGATTGTCGACGCTGCCGGCATCTATCACCACCGGCAATTGGCCGTGGTATTCGACATGATCATCCTCGGACACATCCTCGGGGCGCAGGAACGCGGTTTCGTAGACGAACCCGTTCGCATTGGTGCCTGCGATCCTCAGCCCGAGGTGCAGATCGGCAATCGTTTCCTGCTCACGCAGCACCATGATCTGATCCAGCGCGGGCTCGGTTATCTCGACAACAGTTGAAGAATCCATATAACGTTGATGTTACCGACCCCGGACAGCCAACTTCGACGTCTTCAGTCGGCGTACATACCGTCGATCACGTCGGCGAAATGCTCGTTGACCATGTTCCGCTTGACCTTCAAGGTCGGGGTCAATTCTCCGCCTTCGATCGAGAGTTGCCTTGGCAGCACGGCGAACTTCTTCAGCTGCTCGACCCGGGCAAAGCCGGTGTTGAGCTCGTCGATCGCACGTTGGATCTCGGCTCGGATCTCCTGACTGTGATAGGCCGGCCCGGCGAGATTGTGTTCCAGCATGAACTTCTCCGCCGATTCCTCATCGAGCGTTATCAATACCGACAGGAACTTGCGCCGGTCCCCGATGACAACTGCCTCGGAGATGAGCGGATGATTCTTGAGCCCCGTCTCCAGGGGCTTGGGGGCGACGTTCTTGCCACCGGCGGTGATGATGATGTCCTTCTTGCGACCCGTGATCCACAAGAAGCCCTCCTCGTCGATCTCTCCGAGATCACCCGAGTGCAGCCAGCCGTCAACAAGAGTCTCGGCCGTTGCTACCGGATCCTTGTAGTAGCCGGCGAACACATTGCGTCCCTTCACGAGGATCTCACCGTCTTCGGCGATACGGATCTCTGCCCCGGGGAATGCCCGTCCTCCGGAGCCGACCCGGATCGCGTCTGACTGATTCATGGTCGAAGGACCACAGTCCTCAGATTGGCCGTACACCTCCTGGATGCGGAGATCCAGCGACATGAAGAAATCGAGCAGCTCTGCCGAGATGGGTGCGGCAGATGTCACCAGAATCACCGTCCTGGAGAGGCCGAGCGCATGTTTGACCTTCGAGAGCACCAGCTTGTCTGCGAGTTTGTATTGCGCTGCCAGTATTCCGGTCGGCTCCTTGCCATGGTTGCGCAGATCGGTGACCTTGGTGGCGACGCCACGCGCCCAGTCAGCGATCTTCGCCTTGACCCCTGTCGTCTTGGACAGCTCGGCTAGGACCCCTGCCTGGAATCTCTCCCAAACCCGCGGCACGGCGAAGAAGACCGTCGGCTGGACCTCCTGGAGATTCTCGGCGAGCTTCTGGATCGACTCTGCGTAATACACCGACCATCCAGATGCGGCGGGTCCGTGCACCGAGAAGACCTGTTCTGCGATGTGCGAGAGCGGGAAGATAAGACACACTCGTGTCGTCCCTGCCGAGCCCGGTGGCGTGGATCGCCTGGCTCGCAGTCCAGACGAGATTGTCGTGGGTCAGCATCACACCCTTGGGGGGCCCCGTGGTCCCGGATGTGTAGATGAGGGTGGCGAGCTGGTCGGGCTCGAGTGCGGCCAGCCGGACGTCGAACTGCTCGGTGGTGATGCCGGCACCCTTGGCGTTGAACTCCTCCCAGGACATCACCATGGGATCGTCAATCGCCGGGCCGCCCCGCATCACGACTACATGCTTGAGCGTGGGAATGCTGTCGCGGATCTCTTTGATCTTCTCCCACTGCCCCGCATCCTCGATCACCAGGAGCGGCGACTCGGAGTGCTCGAGTATGTAGAGACACTCTCGCGGTGAATTGGTGGCGTAAATGCCGGCAGGGACGGCACCGATCGCCATGGCCGCGACATCGGAGATGACCCAAGAGGGCTGGTTGAAGCCCAGGACGGTGACGATATCCCCGGGAGCGACACCCAAAGCGATCATGGCCTTGCCGGCGGCGATCACCTCATCTGCGTAGCCACGCCATGTGGTCTTCTTCCATTGCCCACCGACTTTCTCGAAGTAGGCGGCATTGTCGGCGTGGAATTCACCGTTTCGTAGAACCTTGAAGGGAATAGTTTCGACCGGCACGTGCTCGTTCCTTCCCTCAACTCCCGCAACAAGGTCACTGTAGCGAACGTGCCTCAACCGATGCCGGGCGAGCCGCCTTGTTTCACGAACGGCCTGTCGCTACGCCTCGACCTCGACCAACTCATTGGTTCTCAGGTCCAGCACTCGCTCCACAGAGCTCCGGCTCTCGGCGATCCATCGGGCGAGCCCCTCACCTTGCTTGCGTACGATCCACCATGCGACATCGTGGGAATCCGACATCCGGTATTCCCTCCACATCTGTCGCGCGGCCGCGATCGCGTCACGCTCGTCGTTGAAGCTCCCGATCAATGTTTCGATCGGTCCCTGGTACGCCATGCCCGGCTCGAGAGCCGGCTCCCGGTATTCCGTGGCGGTGTAGATGCCTTCCTGCACTATCGCCTCGCTTTCCTCAAAGCCGCCCTCAGTCTATCGACTACCCCACGTAGGGGGAACGACCACTGAGCGTCGAACCCAATCCTCAGACCCGAAACTAGCCAATTACCGACTATGCACGTCGTTCGTGCGGACGCTACGCCCACATGTGGGCGCACGATCCGCCAGAAGCACCGCTTGGGATCGCGGCTGAAACCAACACGTTGGCGTCGAGCACGACCCTCACCGAAGCTACCTACGATCCGGAGGAACGGCGTCGCCGCCCATATCGGGGTCGATCCGGTAGTCACAGAGCGCATCCACAGCGCCGACGATGTACCTGTCGAATGGGAAGCCGCTGCCGTCGATGGTCTCCTCGACCTGGAACTGCTCATAGAGGAAGGACCCGAACCATCCCTCACCGCTTCAGCGGCGGGACACGACATCGTCTACAAGCCAAGTTCCGACAACGGCACTCCATGCAACTAGTCCCCACCGAGACCCAGCCCCTGAGAGCAGTGTCTTTCGGTTTCAGCTCGCTGGCGACTGTACCGATGTATTGTTTCGACCACGAGGTAAGTTATGGCATGGTTTTCGGGTAGGACAGCAGGTGTTGTTGTGTTGCTGGTTGCCGGCTTGGCGATCGGGGCTTGCACCAATAAGGCATCGGACAGCTTCCACATAGACAGGGCCTACCTTTCCGGGCAACCCGAATCGTTTCTTAGCTTGGGTGCGTCGGCGTATATGATCGACGGTATCTACGTGGAGTCCGATAGCGATGACCAGTTCGAAGACTTCATCTATCTCGTCATCGATGTTGAATGGCCCGAGTTCCTTGGCGATGACTCGCCAGGTGTTCAGGATCCGCCTCCGGTCCTGGCGCCCGGGGATCAGATCCGGCTCCGGGTACACGAGTTTGATGTTACCAACAGCCTCACCCCGGGTGACCGGATCCTGGCCATCGTTGCCCACAACTCCAACCTCGACCCCCCATGGACCACCGCAGCCATCGCGAGTTGGACAGGTTCCGGGTTTCACATGATCGGCGGCAACGCCGACAAGCTCGCAGTCGAGCTGGCGGTGGCTGCTACCACTCTCAACAGCGATCCTGAAACCGCGTTCGTTACGCTCGCTCGAGAGATCTTTTCTTCCGACATGAAGATCCAACAGGGCTCCGAACGGCGAACCACCTATGGGCCAGCTTTGGCAGCCATCGCTGGTGTGCAGCAAGCGGCGTCCGATCCGACGGCGATATGGAACGAATCAGACCCGACACAGCGTGCACTCCAACGCGGAACTGCACCAGATGACCTCCTCGATACCCTCCCGGAAATGTCGGTCATCTACACCTTCACCAGCGAGTTCTCGACCGCCTATCCCGACACGCTGGTCATGGTCAGAAACAACCTAGGGATCACATCTTCGGTCGCAAGCGACCTCTATGGGGCAAGTGATTCGATCTTCGGCTCCCCGGGCAACCCGTTTGAGGTAACCATCGCGCAACCAGACCAACTTGCAGCCGCAACCGTAATCGGGTTCATCGACTCCTCAGATTGGGAAGGCCAATACGCCATAGCAGTCGAAGTGACAACGACCGAAGACGGAACGCCCAAAGCCTCCGTCAAATCGCTCACCCAAGAGCAATTCGCAGCGCTCATCGGAGGCTAGCCACCACGACCCACAACTCTGAGTATTCACCGACCCGAGCGGGTAAGTGCCGCTATGCATGGCTCGGCGAGGTGCTCGTTCCTGCAACAGAATTGTTGGTCTGTGCTGTGGCTAGCCGGGGATGTCGAGGATGAGGCCAAGCGTGTCACGGATCTGTCTGACCGCTGTAACACCCAGATTGCCGATCACCTGGTCGACCCGCTTCATCGACACTGCCCTGATGTGTTGACACTGGGCGGCAGACTGGTTCCGCAACCCGTTGACACTGTCGGGTTCGATCGTGACCTCCGCCGCAAAGCCGCGCACGGTGCTGGTCAATGGCACTACTTGGATCACATTTGGTTGGGCATCCAAGATCCGCTGAGCAGTGACAACTACAGCCGGATGACGAAACCCTGCTTCTCGGCCTTCGGGAAATCCTAGATCGAGCTGGATCACGTCACCCGAGGTCAGCATCGAGCCACTCAACTTCGTCGCGGCTCAAGGTGGCCGTGAGCTCTTCACCGATCCGGTCCTGCCGGAGACGCCGCACCGCGAGCGCAACGGTTTCCCCGACCGTCGTGCCTAGCTGATCGGCTAGCCGTTTCAATTCCTGGTGGGTGGCTTTGTCAATTCGAACACTCGTACTCTGCATACGAATCAGTATACGCCACTGCATGCACAACTGGAAGGCACTCGGCACCCTCACCGCCCGAGAACACCACCACAGCCACCGCGCGTTATAGACGGGTTGATCTTTACCGCACCCGAAGGCGGCCCGATCCGGCGCAACTCGTTCTGCAGCCGCTTCTGGCTTCCCGCAGTCAACGACTCAGTCGGCCTACCCATGCGGTTCCACGACCTTCGCCACGGCCACGTCGCCCTACTCATCAATCAAGGCACCCACCCAGCAGTCATCGCTGCCCCGGCTCGGGCACGTCTCGGTCAAAACCGTCCTCGACGTCTACGGCCACCTCTCCGAAGGCCTCGATCGGGACGCCGCCGACACTCTTGCGCCACCATGGGGCGGATCCTATGCGGACGCGGGGTGGACACGACAACGAGAACAGGAGCCTCCGTGGCGATTGAACGGCCCGAGCGGAGCGGGCCGAACAGTGCGCTACAGCGCCCACGGAGACCCTTGCTGAGCTATCAGTAAACAACAAGAACCCTCCCCCAGAGAAGGGAGAAGGGTCTCCGTGGGCGCTACTGGGATTGAACCAGTGACCTCTGCCGTGTCGAGGCAGCGCTCTCCCGCTGAGCTAAGCGCCCTAGTTGTCGATTTCGTTAGGCATTGTATCGCCCGAGGCGACGTCGGGAATCGAACCCGAGTACAGGGTTTTGCAGACCCTTGCCTAACCACTCGGCCACGTCGCCGAAAAGCAAGGGCGGTCGGGTGACCGCCCTCGTCCGAGCGGACGACCGGGTTCGAACCGGCGACCTCAACCTTGGCAAGGTTGCGCTCTACCAGCTGAGCTACGTCCGCGAACAGCGGCGATGTTACCACTTCCCCGCCGCTGCACGAGTCCGCCTCCTCATCACGTCCCGGTGGAGCCGAATCCTCCCTCACCCCGCTCAGAATCGGGCAATTCCGTGACCTGCACCAGTTCCACCTGTGCAACCGGGACGACAACCATCTGAGCCACTCGGTCGCCGCGGCTGAGCCGGACTTCCTGATCACCATGGTTGATCAGGATGACTCTCAGCTCGCCGCGATACCCCGCATCAACCACCCCGGGACCATTGACTACTCCGATGCCGAGGCGAGCGGCCAGGCCGCTCCGCGGTGCGACGAGCCCCGCGTATCCGGTCGGGATTGCGACTGCGATCCCAGTTGGTACCATCGCCCATGTCCCGGGCGGCAGGGTCACGTCCTCACGTGCGTGTAGGTCGAGGCCGGCATCCCCGTCGTGAGCGGATGAGGGGGTGGGCAGTTCGGGATCGAGGCTCAAGAAAGGTATCTTCATTCCGACCGATTGTGGTCGGAGACTTCGCGAGCAGCAAGGACATGTCCTTGGACAAGGTGG
The DNA here is from genome assembly GCA_963844835.1 of uncultured bacterium. Classification (GTDB taxonomy): domain Bacteria; phylum Actinomycetota; class Acidimicrobiia; order Spongiisociales; family UBA5794; genus JAAETI01. Next base: position 17,580 of record CAWJPT010000007.1, read on the forward strand.
ATACAGCGGAATTGCCGGGCAACGATGCCTCCTGGTATCGGGCCCTGCTCGAAGACAATGGTGCGACCGGGGACGACACACGGGACGTGAGAGAAGCCGTGGCCGCGCCGGCTGATACCGAATCACCGACCCCGTCACTGTCCCTGATCACGGAACAAGCACTAGACGTCGCGGCGGAGCCAGTTCCCGATACCTCCGTGTCCGGCGTGCTCGAAGACGACATCTCCATCGTCGACCAGGCCCTCGTCGACGAGACACTTCCCGACGTACCCGGGATCGAGGTCGAGCCCGAGGTTCAAGCCGAGGCCGAAGCACAAGCCAACGCTGCCACGCAGACCCCACAGGTCGAGCCTGACGAGCCTGCATCGGCAGAGCCCGATACTCCAGAGGTCGAGGACACCGTTCCGAAACGAGAGCTGTCGCCAGGACAGAAGAAGACCGAAATGGTCGGGCAACTCTGGAATGCAGAGCGAGCAGAAGGGCCGATCGAGGGTTGGGCGCCGGAAGAGATGGATCCTGCCGTCTCCTCATCGCGAAGCTTCCGGTGGACGTCCGTGATGGCGGTCGTGGCTGTGATTGCCCTCGTCGTCGTTGGTCTTGTGGTGTTGCCGTCGCTGACACGGAATAGGGCGAACGCTCACCGGGACATGATGGTGACGACATTGCACGAGCTCCGTGCCGAGCTTCCCGCTACCCAGACATCCCTGCAGATCGCCACCGAGCCCGGTTCCACCGTCACCGACCTCAGCGACCTCTCGACCCAGCTCACCGCGCTGACCGCCAAGGCGTCTGCGGTGGACAAGGCTGGTAGGGCAGCGCTTCCGAAAACTCTCCCACTGACCTCATCGGGGCCGATCGATGCACTGGTCCCCATCCAACAGCGGCTCGAACCGTTGGCCTCGACCGCGCTGACCATCCAGCGGCGCATCTCCAATCTGGTCAAATACCGAACCTTGATGAGCGGTTTCCTGGTGCTTCCGGAGCTACCGACAGAGGCCGATTCTGCCGAGCAGGCCGATCTGCGAGTTGCGCTGGCATCCGCTCAAGCACAATCGGCATCGATCCTCGGCGATCTCCCGGATGATGTCTCCCTCTCGGACCATGCCGCGCTCGCCCGCAGCATCAACGACGCGTTCGCCACATGGCAGGTGGATTATCTCGAGGCACTGAGAACCCAGGACACCGTACGGGCCGAAAACCTCATCGGCGAGCTACAGGCCCAGCTCGATCAGCTCAACGCTGAGTTGATCACGCCATTGGCACAGATCCGGCGTCAGACTGACACGGATCTCATCGATCTCGCTGCCACCATCGATGAGGTGACGGTACTCGCCGATGGCGGAGAGCCTGCCCCCTAGCGAGCACAACGGCAGCAAGTCGCTAGCGGTTGCGGTCTTCGAGACTGGCCATCTCTCTCTCGAAGTCACCCGCACCGGTGAAGTCCTTGTAGACCGATGCAAACCGCAGGTAAGCCACCTCGTCGAAGGCTCGCAGCCCTTCGAGCACCGTATCGCCGATCTGAGCCGCGGCGACTATCGCGTGCTGCGGTGAGAAGAGGTTCTCGGTGGCGATGACGAGTGCTTCCACGATCCCGGCCGGCACCGGTCGATCGGCGAGAGCCTGCTCGATGCCAAGGCGTACCTTGTCGGCAGAGAAGGGCTCCAGACGACCGTCTCTCTTCCGCACCATCTGCTGGTATACGGCGCGTTCGAACGTTGTGAAGCGGTGACCGCACTCGATACACTCGCGGCGACGTCGGATTGACGTGCCCTCTTCGGCGGATCGACTGTCGATGACCTTGGTGTCTTCGGATCTGCACATCTGACATCGCATCGACGGCCCAGAGTACCAGGCGAGCGATTGTGAACGGCTATGAGCGACAACACTCCCGTCCCGGCCGCATACCGGGCGAGCATCAAGGCTGCGTATTCCGAGATTGCTGATCTCGTTGCCGGAGTCCACGATTTCTCCGTCCCCGGGCTCGGCACGTGGGATCTGGGCGGTCTCACCGGCCACTTCCTGCGATCGGCGCGCACCACGCTCGGATATCTCGCCGAGCCTGAGCCCCCGGGACCTGCGCTTCCCGGAGCCGCTCACTACTCGGCCGCCTATCTCGAGAAGCGAGACGATGCGAGCTCGGGCCTGGACCGAGCGGTGGCGGCGCGTGGCTCTGACGAGCTCGCCGGCGACGATCGTCACCCCGCCGAAGTCATCCGCGCAGAAGCGGACAGGCTGGATATTGCCCTGGCAGCGGCACCGGCACACCGGCTGGTGGCGACACCTTTCGGCCCGCTCCGTCTCAGCGACTACCTCCGCACCCGGGTGATGGAGATGACCGTGCACGGCATCGATATCGCCCGTGCCATCGGCACATCCTGGTCTCCCCCGGAGGCGCTGCTCGTCGACACACTCGCCCTGCTCAGCGAGATCGCGCTCCTCAGGGGCGCGGCGGTCGATCTCATCTGCGTGCTCACCGGACGGACTCCCCCCGAGCCCGCAGAAGTGCTCCCGATCCTCCGCTGAGCGCTATGCGTCGGGGTCAGCCGGGAGCACCAGCACCTGGCCGGGCTGGATGACGCTCGAGTCCAGATCATTCATGTGGCGGATCTCGGCAACCACATCCCGTATGTCACCATCCACGACCACCTCGGCCGCGATGTTCCAGAGCGTGTCCCCGGATCGCACCGTGTAGTCGACGGTCTCCGGCTCCGGCCCCGCCGCCATGACCGAGGAGGCGAGAAGGAGGGCCAGCGCCACCACGAAGGTGGAGATGATGACCAGGAACCGAGTTGGAGCGGTCAAATATCGTGGCATTGCTGTATCTCCTTATCACTGTTCTCCCCGGTCCCAGCCCCCAGACCGGGACCGTCGACCGTGGGCTCGGACCTAGCCGGGCCCATGAACAGAACGTAACTCCTGGGTGTGACACGTTTCCCTCGTGCCCTCTGAGCGACGGTTCTCACGCCCCACGGTGACCCTTGGACGAACGTCTGTTCGTATGCCACCACCATAAGCGAACGCCTGTTCGACTGTCAAGTCGAACATATGTTTGGATTCTCGCGAAAAGGAACCTAAAATGTCGGCGTCGACGAGAAAGGCAGACCGACATGGAGCGCAAGCAGATATCGGCCAGACAACGAGAGATCCTCGATCTGATCCTCGAAACGGTGGCCGACCGGGGCTACCCACCGTCGGTTCGCGAGATTGGTGAGTCGGTCGGTCTCAGCTCACCGTCCACCGTGCACAGTCACCTGTCTGCGCTCGTCAAGGCCGGTTATGTCCGGCGTGACCCCAGCAAGCCACGTGCCATCGAGGTCATCGACGCAGGCGAGGATGTGCGATCCCTCCACCGTGCCCCGGTCCGCGACGTGCCAAAGGTGGGTCGCATCGCCGCCGGCACTCCGATACTCGCCGAAGAGGACATCGACGAGATCTACCCCCTACCCGTCGAGTTGGTTGGCGATGACCCCGTGTTCATGCTCGAGATCAAGGGTGACTCCATGATCGATGTCGGCATCTTCGATGGCGACTACGTCGTGATCCGACGACAGAGCCACGCCTCGGACGGAACCATCGTTGCCGCCCTCATCGACGGTGAAGAAGCAACCGTCAAGCGTCTGCGGCGGCTCGACGGTCGGGTGGTCTTGAGGGCGGAGAACCCCGCCTATCCCCCGATGGTCTTCAGCGAAGGGGTGGAGATCCTCGGCGTGGTCGTCGCCTTGCTACGGCGAGTGCAATGACGGGATCGCACCGCGGCATCAGACGGTGCCCTGGAACACCACCTCTGCCGGTCCCTCGATCCATGTCCCGTCCCCGTCGATGGTGACCTTCAGCTCGCCGCCGAGCAACCGCATGCGCACCTCCGGGCCGACCCGACCCTGCCGGTGGGCCAGATAGGCGGTCGCGGCCGCACCGGTGCCACAGGCGAGGGTCTCCCCCACTCCCCTCTCCCAAACACGAAGCTCGATGACATCGGGGGCGATGACACTGGCAAACTCCGCATTGGTTCCTCGAGGGAACACCGCAGCCGTCTCCACCTCCGGTCCCACCGTCCCCACCGGGGCGCTCGCCGGATCGGGTACCCACTGAATGGCGTGTGGGTTCCCCATATTGACGGCGTGAAGTGTCATTCCCCCGACCTCGACATCACCATCGAGCCGCGCCATGCCGAGATACGCACGGACCGCACCGTCCGGCAGAATCTCCACCGGCAACGGCCCCACTGCCGTCTCGACCACGAATTCCGGGCCGCGTCCACCCAGCCACGCTCGACGGCATGCCGGGCGACGCAACGCAGCCCGTTGCCGCACATCTCGGCGATACTCCCATCGGCGTTCCAATACCGCATCCGCACGGCGGTGTCATCGATGGGAGTGACTTCGAGCACACCATCGGCCCCGATGCCCCGACGCCGGTCGCACCAGCGTCGCCACCGTGTCGCATCGAGGTCTACGGGACCGTCAACAACGATGAAGTCGTTTCCGAACCCCTGCATCTTCACGAAGTCCATGGCAGCCGCCTCTTCAACTCATCCAGCGCAGCCGCTGCTCGCCGCTCCGGATCTCCCGTCCAGGGTAACCACACGATACGTGGATCACGGTAGAAGAAGGTCCGCTGGCGCTTGGCGAGCGATTTTGTGGCCCGGATGGCGGCGGCGCGACCCTCTTCCAGGTCCACCTCGCCGTCGACCACCGGGATCAGCTGCCGGTAGCCCACCGCCTGGGCCGCCAGCCTGCCCATCCGGTGGCGCAACTCCCGAACCTCGTCAACGAGACCGAGCGCAAGCATGCGGTCGAAGCGGGCCTCAACCCGCTCGGGAAGGTCCGGCCCCGGGTCGAGGCCAACAGCGACAAACTCGAGGTCGGGCTCATAGTTGCGTACCGCGTCCGCCTCAGGGGTATGTGCCCGTTGGGTTGGGGTCTTCCCGGTGATCAGGGCGATCTCGAGCGCCCGCACCACCCGACGTCGGATTGTCCATATCGACCCGCCTGCGGGCTTCGGGGTCCAGCGTGAGCAGCCGTCGTTGCGTCTCCTCGTCCGAGAGCGCTTCCAACTCGTCCCGCAGCCCGGGATCACTGGGAGGGAAGCTCAAGGGATCGACCAGCGAGCGGAAGTGCGAGCCCGACCCTCCGCAGATGATCGGCGTCACGCCGCGCTGCCCCAGATCCTGCAAGGACGCTCCGGCCCACGTCCTGGAACTCGGCCACGGACATGTCGTCCTGCGGGATCGCAGATGTCGATCAGATGGTGGGGGATTTCGGCTCGCGCCCCGGCACCAGCCTTGGCGGTGCCTATGTCCATCTCCCGATAGACCTGCATCGAATCCACCGAGATGATCTCACCGCCGATCCATCTCGCCACGGCGATCGCTACATCGGACTTGCCTGCAGCCGTGGGACCGAGAACGGCGATTGCAGTCAGGAGACCACCGCCCCCAGCAGGTGATGGGGCGCAGCCCTCGTGATCTCGACCTCGAGATAGCTACCCGGCTCGAACACCCCAGGAGCATGCACCGGCTTGTTCCCCCGTGTGCGCGCCGTCGTCACCGACGCATCCTTCTTCGACGGGCCCTTCGACCAGTACCTCTTCGATTCTGCCAACAGATTCCTCGTTCTTCTCGAGCGAGATCTGGTTCTGCAGAGCGACCAGCCGGTCGAACCGCTCCTGAACGACGGGCTTGTCGATCTGACCTTCCATCGTCGCCGCCGGGGTGCCGGAGCGGGGCGAGTATTGGAAGGTGAATGCCTGATCGAAACGGGCTGCGGCGACAACATCGAGCGTCGCCTGGAAATCGTCCTCGGTCTCACCGGGAAACCCAACGATGATGTCGGTGGATACCGCGAGGTCGGGGATGATGCGGCGTGCCATCGTCCAACCGGCTCGAGGAACCGTGCTGCGGTGTAGCCACGGTGCATCGCCGCCAGCACCCGGTCGCTCCCCGACTGCAGCGGCAGGTGGAGCTGCTCGCAGACGGCCGGCGTCTCCGCCATGGCGATCGCCACGTCTTCCCGGAAGTCCTTCGGATGGGGGCTCGTGTAGCGGACCCTTCGGATCCCGGGGATCGCCCCGACCTGCCGCAACAGATCGGCGAAGACCGGACCGCCGTCCGTTCAGATGCCAGATCACGCCCGTACGAGTTGACGTTCTGGCCCAGCAGGGTCACCTCGCTGACGCCCTCGGCCGCCAGTGACCTGACTTCGCCGATGACGTCGCCGAAGCGACGGCTGATCTCCCGGCCGCGGACGGTAGGGCACGATGCAGAAGGTGCAGGAGTTGTCACAGCCGATGGCGATCGTCACCCAGGCCGAGTGTGGTGTCTGGCGCCGGGCCGGCAGGTAGGACGGGAAATCGTCGACCGAAGTCGTCTCTTCCCAGATCTCGGTGATCGGCCCCCACTCGTCGGCATGGTCGAGCAGATCGACGACTCGGTGAACGTTGTGAGTGCCGAACACGACGTCGACCCAGCCCGCCCGCTCCCGGACGAGATCGCCGTCCTTCTGCGCCGAGCAGCCACCGACGAGGATCTTCATCCCCGGGTGCTCGCTCTTGACGGCGCGCAGCGCGCCGAGGAAGCCGTAGAGCTTGTTGTCGGCGTTCTCGCGAATCGTGCACGTGTTGAGCACGACAACGTCGGCATCCTCGAGTCGGTCGGCCTCGACCATGCCGTCGGCGGCCAGCAGGCCGCTGATCCGCTCCGAGTCGTGCTCGTTCATCTGGCAGCCGAAGGTGCGCACGTGATAGGTCAGCCCGGTCCGGGTCGGCCGGCGCGGCGTACGGACGCTGGGCATCCCTAGCGACGGTCAACTCTGTCATGGCTGCATCGGAATCTCAGCGTGCGTAATCAGTAGCCCGGAACTCGCGGATCACGGTCACCTCGATCTGACCCGGATAGCTCAGATCCTCCTCCAAACGGCGGGCGATGCGACGCGCCAGGTCCCCGGCGGCGAGATCATCGACCACGTTCGGGGCAACGGCGATTCGTACCTCACGCCCCGCCTGCATGGCGAAGACACGCTCGACACCCTCGAACGACGATGCGATCTCCTCGAGCCGCTCCAGACGGCGCACATAGGACTCCAACGCCTCGCGGCGGGCCCCGGGGCGGGCCGCCGAAACGGCGTCTGCCGCCTGCACGAGAACCGCGGTGAGGGTGCGGGGCTCGACTTCATTGTGGTGGGACTCGATGGCGTGCACGATGGCGGCGTCCTCGCCAAAGCGACGGGCGATCTCGGCTCCGATCATGGCGTGCGAGCCACCCACCTCATGAGAAACGGCCTTGCCGATGTCGTGGAGGAACGCCGCCCGTCTTGGCCTCTACGTCATCGATGCCCAGCTCGGCGGCGAGCATTCCGGCGATGTTGGCGGCCTCGACCAGGTGGTTGAGCACGTTCTGGCCGTATGAGGTGCGGTATTTGAGACGGCCGAGCAGCGTGACCAGCTCCGGGTGGAGACGGGTTACACCAACCTCCAGCATGGCCCACTCTCCTGCGTCACGAACGGACTGCTCAACCTCAGCCCGCGCCTTCTCGTAGGCTTCCTCGATCGAGGCCGGGTGGATACGACCGTCCTCGACGAGCCGTTGCAACGTGAGCCGCGCCGTCTCGCGGCGTACCGGATCGAACGTGGAGAGCGACACCGCCTCCGGCGTGTCGTCGACGATCAGGTTCACTCCGGTAACGGCCTCGAAGGTGCGAATGTTGCGCCCATCGCGCCCGATGATGCGGCCCTTCATGTCGTCCGAAGGGAGCGGCACCACCGATACCGTCGACTCGGACACGACCTCTGCGGCCAAGCCGCTGCACCGCGGTGGCCAGGATCCGCCTGCCCCGCCGATCGGCCTCCTCGCGTGCCTTCATCTCGAGGTCTCGCACCAGCACCATGGCCTCGCGGCGGGCCTCGTCCTCGACCTTCCGAAGCAGCTCTTCCTTGGCGGCTCGGGCATCGAAGCCGGCGATACGCTCCAGATGGCCGCGTGCTTCTTCTCGCAGGGCCTCCGCCTCGCTGCGGGCATCGCTCAGCGACCGCTCCTTGTCGATCAGCATCTCCTCACGATGAGCCAGGTTCGTCGCGCGCTGCTCGAGCGTTGCCTCCCGCTGGGCAAGACGCTCCTCCAGAGCCTCCGCCTCTACCACCCGATGAGCGAGAGCGGCTTCCTCCCGCTCCCGGTAACTCTCCGCCAATGCTCTCGATTCCTCCTCGGCACGTGACAGGATGCGCTGGGCATCGAGCCGTGCTTGTCGAAGGGCCTCAACGGCAGATGCACCGGTACGCGACACGCTCCGGCGTTGCAGTTCCCGTCCTCCTAAGAAAGCGAGCATGGCGACAGGTAGCGCCACCGCTACTGCGATGAGCCACGTATCCATGCCGTCCCCGTTTCTCGGCCCTGGAACGAACGGTGCCGAGCCAAATCGGCTCGGCACACGCAGCACCAAGAAGATGAATCAAAGCTAGGGAGAGCTATTCAGCTGCCGCTTTGCGGCACCTCCGTGCGATCCATCTCATCGGCTTCTTCTCAGGGTTCCGTAGTTTCAAGTTTGTTTGCGTGTGTCTAAAACTGATCGTACCGCACGTGTCAACCAACCGGAACCGCGAAAACGAGATTTGTCCGAGATATCGGCGGTTGTCACGCCACCGATCAGTCGGCGCCGTCCTTACGGAGGATCTCGCCGGTCTCCTCATCGACCTCGAGTTCCTCGTCTTCCCCGAGAAGACCAACCGCATGCAGTACCCGATCCTGCAGTTGCACCGCGATCTCCGGGTTCTCCCGCAAGAACAACTTCGCCTTCTCCCGGCCCTGCCCGAGTTGGTCGCCCTCGTAGGTGAACCAGGCTCCCGCCTTCTTGACGACACCCTGCTCGACCGCAATGTCCAGGAGGCTGCCCTCTCTCGAGATCCCCTCACCGAACATGATGTCAAACTCGGCGGTCCGGAACGGAGGCGCCACCTTGTTCTTGACGATCTTGGCACGAACCCGGTTGCCGACATTGTCGGTGCCTTGCTTGATTGCTTCGATCCTCCGCACATCGATGCGGACGCTCGCATAGAACTTGAGAGCACGACCACCCGGCGTCGTCTCGGGCGAGCCGAACATCACACCGATCTTCTCACGGAGCTGGTTGATGAAGACGGCCGTAGTGTCGGAACGGTTGATGGTTCCGGCGAGCTTGCGTAGGGCCTGTGACATGAGACGGGCCTGGAGACCGACGTGCGTGTCGCCCATGTCCCCTTCCAACTCTGCACGGGGAACGAGGGCCGCAACCGAGTCGATGACGACGACATCGAGGGCACCGGAGCGGATCAGCATGTCTGTGATCTCGAGCGCCTGCTCGCCGGTGTCCGGCTGTGAAATGAGCAGCTCGTCGACGTCGACCCCGAGCGCCTTGGCGTATACCGGGTCGAGGGCGTGCTCAGCATCGATGAAGGCAGCAACTCCACCGTTGCGTTGCGCCTCAGCGACCACATGAAGAGCCAGCGTGGTCTTTCCCGAAGATTCCGGGCCGTATATCTCAACGATGCGGCCACGGGGAACGCCACCGATCCCGAGCGCCAGGTCAAGCGCGAGAGCTCCAGTCGGGATCGCGGAGACGTTCTTCACTGCGCTGTCGCTGAGCTTCATGATGGCGCCCTTGCCAAACTGCCGTTCGATCTGCGACATCGCCATTTCGAGGTTCTTATCCGAATCCACTGGAGCTCCCTTCGGTTGGTTTCAAGCAGTCGATTCCATCAACATCAGCCAACCTATACGCCACCTGGGACATAACTACAAGCATGTAATCGTACTGCACACGGAACATTAGGCGAACAGACGTTCGGTGTCCAGTGTTTCCGCTCAGAGATCGACCACATCCACTACTTCGTAGCGGGCCGGGCCCCGGCCGAGCACCGAGCGGTACAGCGTCACCGCGTCGACGGACAGCGGCAGGCGCAGCGGCTCGACTGCGTCGATCAGCTCCCCGACGTCCACCGGCGGCCGGATCCGGCTCAGAGTCAGATGGGCATGGAAGGGGCGACCTTCAAGCTCGAAGCCTGCCCGCTGTGCCGCTGCCTCGGCCTCCACCGCCACTGCATGCAGAGGACCGAGGTCACCGTCGAGACCCAGCCACAGCACCGATGCCTTGTGCTCGCGGGGGAACGCTCCCAGGCCGCCAAACCGCAACCGGAACGGTTCGACGGCCAGATGATCGTCGAGGTGGGCGAGGATCTGCTCGGCCTGGACCGGTGTTGTGGCGCCGAGGAAACGCAGCGTGATATGCCAGTTCTCGATCGGCGTCGGCTTGCCGGGCGACTCGCCGCCCTCCGAGCGCCTCGTCGAGGTGTGCCGCCAGAGAGTGCCTGGTGTCGTCGTCTAGAGCCACCGCCAGGAACATCCGCTCCGGCATCAGATCCAGCGTCCCGCCCTGGGCTTGCCGTGCCACCACTCCCCCGTCATCGCCAGTCTGGCCAGGTGCAACGCCCCCGTAGTGGTGTATGTCCGGATCCGCTCCCGATCGCCGGGCAGCGTGACCGTGCGGGCCATTGTCTTCTCCGGCGTCCGCACCGCGATCACCATCGTGCCCACCGGGCGCTCCTGCGGGTCGGGACCTGCTGATCCGGTGACGGCGATGGCAACATCGGCGACCGAGCACCCGGGCCGCACCCTCCGCCATGGCGACTGGCGACAGGCTCGCTGACGACACCGTGCTCATCGATCACACTGTCGGGCACTCCCAGCACCTCCCGCTTCACGTCCGTGTCGTATGCGACGACCGCGCCCCTGAAGAACGTCGATGCACCCGGCATGGAGGTGATCCTGGCGGCCACCATGCCCCCGGTAGCCGATTCTGCCGTCGCCAGGCTCCAACCCTTCTCTGCGGCGAGCCTCATCAGGATCTTCTCGATTGTCTCGTCGTCGGTACCGAACACGAGCTTGCCCAGCCGCTGCTCTCACCTCGGGCTTCGAGCGGGGCCACCATCGCGTCGGCCTCTTCGGCCGTGGCTGCCTTGGCGGTCAGCCGGATCTTGATCTCGGCTGCCGACGCCAGGAACGCCATCGACGGATTGCCGTCCGAGTAGAGGTCCGCCAGCTTCTCGCCGATCATGGACTCGGACTCACCGTACGTGCGCAGCACCCGGTTCAACACCACTCGCGCGATCGGATCGCGCGCGACAGATCCGGGAATGACGAACTCGTCGAGCAGGATCTCCACTTCTGCGGGCACACCGGGCACGGCGTAGATGACCACGCCATCGACGACCAGCCGGATACCCGGAGCGGTGCCCTTCGGGTTCACGTGCAGATCGGCACCCTCGGGATACTCCGCCTGCTTCAGGTTCGACTCAGGCATCTCCCTGCCCCGGCTCGCCCACCAGCGACGAAGCCGATCCGCATACTCGTCGCTGAAGAGGAGCTTGCGATCGGTGGCGGCGGCGATCGCCTCCCGGGTGATGTCGTCCTGGGTGGGACCGAGGCCGCCGGTGATGATCACTGCGTCGGCCCGTGACATGGCGAGTCGGATGGAATCCTCCATCCGCCCCGGGTGGTCCCCGACCACCGACGAGTACTGGTGCTCGAGCCCGGCCTCGGCAAGGCGTCACCCCGATCCTGGCGGCGTTGGTGTTGACGGTCTGGCCGTAGAGCAGCTCGGTTCCCACCGCGATCACTTCGACGATCACCCAACCACCTCCGCTTCGAGATCGGTCCCAAACGCACCGTTCATCTCTGCCTGCAGCCACTCGCCGGGCTTGCCGCGTCGAGCAGGATCACCCCGTCGATCTCAGGCGCCTGCCGGTAGCTCCGCGCCACCGGCCTGGCCCTCCTCGACCTGATCGACCAGCACCTCGACGCGTCCTGCCGATCTGGGCGGCGTTCTGCGAATGCGTGATGTCGTCCTGGACGCTCTGCACATAGCGGAGACGCTCCATGACGACATCCGGGATCCACCCGACCCGGCAGCAGCGCCGCCGGGGTGCCCTCCTCCGCCGAGTATGGGAACAAGCCCACCCAGTCGAGCTCGGCAGCCTGGAGGAACTCGACGAGGTCTTCGACATCGTCGTCCGTCTCTCCGGGGAATCCGATGATGAAGCTGGAGCGCAGCGCCGCATGCGGGAGCTCGTCTGCGGATGCTGGCGATCAGCTCGAGATGCGCCTGCACCGCTCCCAGGGCGACGCATCGCCTGCAGCAGATCCGGAGCGACGTGCTGCAGCGACAGATCGAAGTAGTCCACCACCGTCGGCAACCCCGTCATGGTGTCGATCAGCTCGGGCCGGATCTCCCTTGGGTACAGGTAGTAGAGGCGCAGCCGCCGCAGTCCCGGCGATGTCGGCAACGCCGTTGACCAGCTCGACGAGCCCGCCCTCGAACGATGCGTCACGCCCGTATGCGGCGAGATCCTGGGCGACCAGCACCACCTCCCCCACCCCGGCTGCCGCAAGCCCGGCGATCTCGGCCCGGATGTTCTGCGGGCTGCGGGACCGCTGCTTGCCGCGGAACTGGGGGATGGCACAGAACGTGCATAGCTTGTCACAGCCCTCGGCTACCTTCACATAGGCATAGGGAGTCGAAGGTGTCGGCCGTCTCGTCTCGTAGAGGATGTCCATCGAGGTTCGCCGCACCGGGCGGATCTCGAATTGGCTGCCACTCGGTGAGGTCGATCGAGACTGCCCACGATCTCGGCGTAGCGATCGAGACCGATCACGGCGTCCGCTTCCGGGAGCGCGTCGATCAGCTCCTGCTCGTAGCGCTGCGCCATACATCCCAGCACGACCAGCTTCGCGTCGTCACGCTTGGCGGACGCCAACTCGAGCAGGGTGTTTATCGACTCTTCACGTGCCGGCTCGATGAACGCACAGGTGTTGACCATGACCACGTCTGCGGTCTCGGGGGTATCGGCGTCTCGGTAACCGGCGTCGTGGAGCACTCCGGTCACTTTGTCGGAATCGACCTGATTCTTGGCGCAGCCGAGCGTGGTCAGCCAGATCTTTGGGGTTGCAGACATCCGGGTGAGTCTATCGGACACCCGACTCGATTCACCCGAGCTTGCGGTATCGACCCCGGAAGTAGACGAGAGGGTCCTCGATGTTCGAGATCTCGATCTTGTCGATGGTGCCTTCTGCGACGATGAAGTAGGTCTCCTCATCACCACCCTCGAAGCTGCAGTAGGCGCGAGTGCCGACATCGCTGAGCACGGGACCCCACTCCGACTGCTCCACCTCGAGGTCAACGAACTTGCCACCTGGTGAGGGCCGGAGACCGGCAAACACGTCGGCAATGGCCTGGTCGCCCGATTCGAGGACGTGGACGACGAACTTGCCGGTCTTCTCCAAGACATAAAAGAGATCCGTTGTCGAGCCGAGCAGGAAGTACAAGCGGGACGGCTCGCCTTCCGCAACCACGAGCGAGGACACGGTGAGACCGGTGCGCTGTTCGCCCTCACCTGCAGTGATAACGGTCACAGGTGCAGCAAGCCTGCCCCGCAGGCGCCGGGCCGGATCTCGCTGATCCGCCGGCGTGACAAATGGATTCTCGTCGTGCACTCCGCCCTGATCACTCATCTCATCCTCCATTGTGTTCCGGCGGATTGTAAGGAATTGCGATTCTTCGTGCGTCTTCCAGTGACCTCTTGGTGGGTACTCGCTCGGTGAACTCGAGATACTCCCGGTATCCGGCGGCACGTGCCGCGTCGATGACATGTGCCGCACCGCTGCCGCATTCCTCGGCCCGATGCGCATCGGATGCAAGCGTGATGGCAACTCCGGCGTCGTGGAACATCTCCAGAAAGCCCGGTGCCGGGTAGATCTCGCCGACGGGCTTGCGCAACCCGGCGCTGGAGACTTCGACCGCCGTACCGGTGGCCGCCGCTGCCGTCACGACCGGTTCGTACAGGTCGGCCGGCTCCTCCGCAAGCACGTCGCCGAATATCTTCACCACATCGACATGGGCGATCACATCGAAGGCGCCCGAAGCCGCCAGCTGTGCCTCCACTGCAAAGTAGTCCTCGTACGCCTGCCTCACCCCGCGACGGGCAAACTCGTACGAAGACGGGGCGTAGTCGATCGACCATCCTCCCACCCAATGTACGGCACCGACCAGAAAATCCCACGGATACGGCTCGAGGAACGCCAGCACGGCATCGATCGTCTCGGGGAAGAAGTCGGCTTCGAGCCCCAGCTTGACCGGCAACCCTCGTTCCTTGGCCGCTACGACGGCCTCAACGTATCCGTTGATGGAGAGTGTGCGATCCTCAACGACCATGGCAGCGGTTTCTCCTGCGAGGTCACTCTTGGGCTCACCTTCCCAGAAGTCTCCCAGCACGTCGGCCGCCTCGACGCAGCGATAGAGATGCTCGGTGAACCCCACTTCGGCAAACCCGTTCGCAGCGGCGTGCTCGACGTAGCTCTCGATCAGGCCGTCTGGATACTCACCGGGTCGTGGGCCACGGCCCCGATATGCCCCGTGCTCGTGAAGGTGTACGTGGTAGTCGCCCATGCGGGCCAGGCTAATCAGGACGGCTGCGGGATCGATTCCCTTTGCCGGACAATGGCGTTGAGCCTCTCTATTCGGGCGATGATCCTGGCCGCCTCCTGACTGTCGGAAGCCACTCTGTTCGCAGCTATCCGCAGCGAGGAGATCTCGTTGCACAGATCGTCACTGGATCGCTCGCGGTCGGCACCGGCGGCATACATCTCGGCACGGACCTGCAGTTCACGTCGCTCGGCCAACAGCGCGGCGCGTTCGGCGAACGCGTCGTTCGGGAGATCACTCAGAAGATCTTGTACCTCTGAGAGCCGCCTGACCAGCTGTTCCACCGGAGCCATAGCGTCAACGCACGCTGATTCCACGGTCGGCAAGCAGCACGTAGATCCGCTCGATTTGTATCTCGATCTGCGAAGCACTGCGCGACCCGTGTTCGGGGCGTGCGGGCCGGGTCACCGAGCTGTGCTGCCGTTCGAGCAGAGCACGTCTGCGGCGAAGGCTCGCTAAACGTATCAAGAGCTCCTGCGTGGAGCATCCCTCATCGACGCCCACGGCGAGCTGAGCTGCCCTAGTACGTAGCTCTTCCCGGCGGGTCATCAGTGCGTACGTATCTGCCTCGTCCTCATTCGTCAGGGACGAGAGCAAGTCTTGTACCTGTTCGAGTTCCCGCAAAACGGAACTCATTTCACCACCCATGACGCTCCTTCCGGGGATCGAAGCACCAATGACATAGTCCGCCGAATCGGTTTTCAAGTCAAGAGCATTCGTATCGCGGCCACAATCGCAACCACGACGAGCACCCATCTGATCCATGCCGCGCCCTTCAGAACGGCAAGTCGTGCGGCAATCCACGCCCCAGTCATCTGACCGACCGACAGGACGAGACCCACCTGCAAGTCGACCTGGGAAGCCGAAGCGAAGAAGAGCAACGCCACCGGCGTGTAGCAGAGGATCAACGCAACCTTCGCTGCGTTGCCGCTGACCAGATCCATCCCGGAACCGAGCACCAGCGCACCCAGCAGGAGGAAACCGACACCCGCCTGGACAAATCCGCCGTAGAACCCAACACCAAAGAAGAGAAGGCTCCGCCACGGCTCGCCTATGTCCCGTTCCCTTCCCTCCACCCAACGCGAGGGTCGGGCCATCACTGAGCTGGCGACGAGTACCAGCACGAAGGCGAATATCTTCTTGAACACGTCCCCCGAGGTCTGGGTTGCCACCCAGGCGCCGAATGCTGCGCCCAGCACAGTCGGTGCGATGAGCCTGGTCAGACGACTCCAGGGAACGACGCCGCCCTTCTGGAATCGGGTTAGTGCCGAGGCGTTGGCCAGCAGGATGGCAATCCGGTTGGTCCCGTTGGCGACGCTGACACCGACGATCTCGGTCATGATGGGGATGGTGATTGCAGATCCTCCACCAGCGAGCGTGTTGATGAACCCCGCCGCCAACCCGCCGAAGAGAAGAAGCAATACTTGCTGGACAGTCACGCCCGGCAGGCTAACTACACCGCACGGGTCTCGAGGAATCTTGATGACATAGCGCGTTTGCCATCTGCCACCTCAACCTGTCAACTCCACCAGCCTCCACCCCATCGTGTCGTTCACCACCGCAATCCGTGAGGCGCCACTCAGCGCCTCGGAGGGAATCACCCGCTCGATGGCCGCACCCGTCGCCACCAGTTCCCGCGAGATGGCGTATACGGGGTTCCCGCAGCGTCGGGGCGGTGTCACCCACTCGCCGTCGAACTCGACGAAGACGTTCCCCTCCGGTGACCCGGCGACGTTGCCTGCATCGTTGACGAGCAGCACGACATCCACTCCGGGATGCTGCCTGGAGACGACATCACGAAGCCGCGAATCTGTGGTCTTGTGAAACAGGAAGATGTTGTCGACGGACACGTGCTCGGTGGTGACGCAACCCGTGAGCACCGGGGCCTCGGATATTGATCCACACCAACCCGAGATCTCCCTGCTGATGGTGTTCAATCGCCCATCGCGGGAGACCCTCAGCTCTATCTCCAGAGACCCATCCTCCGCCGCCGCCTTCTCCACCTTGGCAACTGCATCTTCACGATTCAACGGGTAACCGAAATAGCGTGCCGAGTCCTCGAGGATGTCCATCTTCGCACGGAGGCCGGCGATCTCCCCGTCATCGCTTCGGAAACCCTCGACGAGTTCGAAATCGGGACGGCGATCCACCAAGACCCGGGCCTTGAGACGCGCTTCCTCATAGGCCGTTGCTACATCAGGGGCACGGGTGATGGCGGTCCCGACGCCGTACTCGGCAACGCCCTCCTCGTTGTCAACGACCACAGTTCGCACCGCAACGCTGAAGCTAGCGCTCGTTCCCTTCGTTCCGGCCGGGGCAAGGAATCCGATTGCTCCACAGTATGCGCCCCGTGGAGTGTCCTCGGTGGTGGCGATGACTGCCATCGCCTCCGGCTTGGGAACGCCGGTGACAGCAAGGGGCGGAAACAGCACTTTGAAGATGTCGATCAGTGACGCATCTTTGCGGAGTCGGACGCCGACTCGGGCGGTGAGGTGCCACATCAGTTCGAGCCGATCGAGCGAGATGATCGGGCTCTCGTCGGCACGCAGCGGATCACCCAGCTCGGCCAGCTCTGCCTCAGTGGCGGCCAGCAATACCTGGTTCGCGTAGTTGAGATCTCTGTCGGCGGCGATGCCGGCGGCATACTCCGAGTCCTCCTCGAGCCACCTTCCACGCCTCACAGACGCCAGCACCGGTCGCACCGTCAGAACCCCGTCTGAGATCTTGAAGAACCGCTCCGGTGACACGCTCACCAGACCGAAACGGCCCATATCGATGCACGCCGCGTGGGGACCGCGCTGCGACTGCAACAGGTCCCGGTATAGGGCCACGTGATCACCGCTGAACGCGGCGTGCAACCGGAAGGTGTGCTTGCCCCTCTCGATCTCCCCCGACATGATCGCCCTGCCCGTCACCGCCAGGCTGTCGCGGTAGTCACGCCGTGAGGAATCCGGGCTCCACCCGGACACGTTGTATGTCCCTTGCGCAGACTCGTCCGAGTCGAGATCGAGCTCGATCCGTTCCCGAAATGCCTCAAATCGGGCCAACGGCAACTCGCGCATCGGATCGTGGAGACCTGCGGGCCGGACGGGCAGACTGGGATCCAGTCCCGCCGCGGCCTCATAGGAAACGAAACCTGCAACCCAGTAGCCGGCCCGGGCGGCGGCCTCCGCAGCTTCGATGACGGGAATGACGTCGTCCGATCGTCGTGCCGTGAAGACATCCGCCTCGCCCACTAGACCAAACGAGCCGGAACCCCCTCGAGAGAGATCATCAAATCTGACGCACTTGGTCTCCACCCGGTCAAACCTACCGCGCACCCCCCACCATTGGGGACATGTCTGACCGGCAGCGGATCGCGCTGACTCAACGCATCGGAGATTGAGATCGCAGCGGCTCGCCGCGGTGCCGGCCTCACGTTGGTGTTAGCCGACCAGAGTCTGATCGAGCTCTTCCACCGTCATCAGCACTTCCCGCGCCTTCGAGCCTTCGGACGGTCCCACTATGCCCTTGGTCTCGAGGATGTCCATCACTCGCCCGGCCCTGGCAAAACCGATGCGAAGCTTGCGCTGCAGCATCGAGGTCGATCCGAGCTGCGAGCGCACCACGAGCTCCATTGCCTGCCGCATCAGCTCGGGGTCCTCACCTTCGAATTCCTCTTCGATTGCCGCTGCGGCCTGAGCTACTTCGAACACTTCTTCGTCGCGGTACTCCGTCTTGCCCTGTTCCTGCACCCAATTGACCACGGCGTGGATCTCTCCCTCGGTGACGAAGGCGCCCTGAATGCGCTCCGGCTTCGGGTCGCGGGCCGTGACGACGAGCATGTCGCCCAGACCTACCAGCTTCTCGGCACCTGACGAGTCGATGATGACTCTGGAGTCGGTCTGTGAGGCAACGGCGAAGGCAAGTCGAGATGGCACGTTTGCCTTGATGACGCCCGTGATCACGTTCACTGAAGGACGCTGCGTCGCCAGCACCAGGTGGATACCAACGGCGCGGGCCATCTGGGCGATACGGACGATCGAGTCCTCAACCGCACGTCCTGCCACCATCATGAGGTCGTTGAGCTCGTCGACGATCACAACGATGTAGGGGAATCGATCGAACATCTCCTCGTCCAGGCCACCCGCATCCCATTGCTCGCGGTAGCTGGCGATATCGCGAACTCCTGCATCGGCAAGCAGGTCGTAGCGGCGGTCCATTTCGGCGACTGCCCACTGCAACGCATCCGCTGCCTTCTTCGGATTGGTGATTACCCGTGTGAGCAGATGGGGTACGCCGTTGTACTGGCCCAGCTCGACCCGCTTCGGATCGACGAGGATCATCCTCACCTCCTCCGGAGTGGACCTCATCAACAACGACATGACGATCGAGTTGATGCACGACGACTTGCCCGCACCGGTGGCACCTGCGATCAGGACGTGTGGAAGCTCGTCGAGATGCAGCATCCGGCTCTTCCCGCTGACATCCTTGCCGAGACCGACGGCGAGCGGGTTGTGAGTGTGCCCTGCGATATCACTACTGAGGATCTCGCCGAGAGTGACCAGGTCGCGATGCTTGTTGGGCACCTCGATGCCGATGGCGCTCCTTCCCGGGATTGGAGCGAGGATACGAACGTCGGCAGACGCCATTGCGTAAGCGATATCGGTTGCCAGGCCGGTAACCCGGGACACCTTCACTCCCGGCTCCAGTTCTACTTCGTAGCGAGTGACCGTAGGCCCGGGGACGATCCTGGTGAGCCGCGCATCGACACCATGCTGGTTCAGGGTCTGCTGTAGCTCGTAGCCTGCCTGCTCGAGTGCCCTGCGGTTGTGACCATTCGCCTCTGCGACTTCGAGTAACTCGAGTGGGGGAAGGCGATAGCCGGCCGCCGCTGGCTGCTGCGGCGCTGGGCGCTTCTTCTCCGGCTTCGGCCTAGGTTTCGTCTTCGGGGGACCTGTCTTCTCCGCCCGGTTCGGCGGGGCCTGCTTCTCAGCAGCCGGTGCGACGGGCATTTGCACGGTCGGGGCCGGGACGGGGCGCTCCGCCTCGGAGTGGAACATCTCACGCCACAGGTGACGAGCCTTGCGGAAGCCGGCGACGATGCTCAGCCCCACATCACGGATGGTCGCCTTGGTCAAGATCAGCGACGAGATGGCGACGACGGCAAGCAGGAGAACAAACGCGCCCCAGAAACCGATCAGCCGGCGCAACGGGAAAGCGATGAGAGACCCGACGGCGCCGCCGCGCTCGATCACCTTGTCTACTGAAGAGGCAAGTGACACCGTACCTGTGAGCAAGTGAAAGAGGGCCATGGAGCTGACGAAGAGAACGATCATGCCGAGGGTGAGCCGACCGTAGTCGGTGCGCGGCATCGTCGAGATCATGGCAATGCCAATGACCGCAAGTACGAACGGGACAAAATAGGCCCAGATGCCGAAGACGAATTGCAGTCCCGTCGCCGACAGATCACCTAGAGGCCCGGCGAGCTCGAAGAACGACAGAAACAGCAAAGCGGCAATGATGAGCAGGACTATGCCCCAGACGTCGTCGGTGTGACGCCCGAGTCGTTGCCGCATTCGCTCCTTCATCCCCCTCAGCGCGACGAGGATCGAGGTACGTTGCCGCTTCTTGGCTTGTCTCTTCTTTGCCGTTTTCCGCCCGGAAGCCCCACGGGTTTTGGTCCGTGTTGCCATGGGAAGTCCAGCATACAGGAGCCGTGGGATAGAACAAACAACCCAACGCGCGCTATTGCGCGCTCTCCACGCGATAAGCGGTTCAGGACGATTGCCCAGCTGCCGATAGACCTTGCAGACGAGCAGCCGCCCGTACTGGACGGGCAGTGAAGGGAGCCACCAGCCGTGAGTGTTCCACTCCAATCGGTGCCAGACAACCAGGATGAATCAGGCGAGGACGCCGGGCCGATGGTGCGAGCCGAGCATGAAGCGGCCGAGATCGTGGCTCGTGCCCACCGTCAGGCGGAGGCGATCGTCGCCGAGGCACGTGGCTCCGCGTCGGCACCTGTACCCAATGCGCTGGCCGCTCTCGGTAGCAACGCAGACGAGATCATCGGACAAGTACGCAAGTTGATCACCAAGCAGCGCCAGCTCCAGGCCGAGCGCGAGGAGCTACTCGCTGAGATCGATACGCTCAAATCCGAGCGTGACGAATTGGTGCAGCGACTCACCGATGCCGTCGAGCGTATGGAAGAGCTGGCCAAGGTCGCCGACATGGCTCAGATGAGACAGCCGATGCAGGCACCGGCTCCGATGCCCGTGCGTACCTCTCCACCGCCGCCACAGCAACCGGTGCCATCCAACATGCCACCGGCAGACGACACTTCGCTCGCCGCCAGACTGCGCCAAGCCGAGACGGCTGAAGCCGCCGAAGCCACAGAAGCTGAAGACACTTCGCTCGCCGCCAGACTGCGCCAGGCCGAGGCTGAGGAAGTCGAGTATGACGATGCGGTGCAATCCGGGTCCCCGGACGTGGCTGATCCGGGCATGATGTTGGTCGGCAACGACGGACGCTCCTTCTACGACCGCCACTCTGCCAAGCTCCCCCGTCTCGAAGGCGACGGAGGTCGGTCGGTGCTCAGCGCCATGGGCGGGATGCGCCCCGAGCCGGATCCCAAGGGTCGCAAGGGACGCAAGCGCGGCAAGAGGTAGCGTCACACCTCGATGATCACGGGGATCACGACGGGCCTGCTGTTGATCTGACTCTTCACGGATCTGCTAGCCGTATTCCGGACGCGCCGCCGCACCGTGTCGAGATCGGCGGGCCAATCGAGGTTCCCGACAGATTCGATGACGGCCTCTACGACGCCCTTGTGCAGATGGTCGGTCTCATCACGAACCCCGTGGCTGTCTACCTCGGGGCCGATCACGATCTCCCCCGTTGCCACATCGACACCTACGGTAACGATCACCACACCGTCATCGGCCAGGTGACGGCGGTCACGCAACACGTCTTCGACATCCCCGATGTCGACGCCGTCGAGATACACGTAGCCTGCGGCCACAGCCGAGCGCTCCACACGGATCTCGCCGTTCTCGAGCGCGACGACATCGCCATCGATGCACACCTCGACCTGGCTGACACCCATTTCACGGGCGAGCCTGGCATTGGCGTGTAGATGGCGTCGCTCACCGTGCACCGGCACGAAAGCGGTCGGGCGGATCACGTTGAGGAAGGTCTTGATCTCGTCCTGAGCAGCGTGGCCCGAGACATGGACATGGGCATTTCCCCCGTGATAGACATTCGCCCCTGCCGAAACCAGATTGTTGATCACTCGAGAAACACTCGTCTCGTTCCCGGGAATGGGCGTCGCCGAGATGACAACGGTGTCACCGGGATCGAGAGATACGTTGCGATGCTGCCCGGACGCCATCAACGACAGAGCCGCAAACGGTTCTCCCTGACTCCCGGTGCAGATGACCGCGGTGTCCTCCGGCGGTAGCTCCGATAGAGCTTCGATGTCGACCAGATGGGAATCCGGGTATGCGAGGATGCCGAGCTCGCGGGCGATCTCGGTGATGCGGACCATCGATCGGCCGAGGAAGGTGAATTTGCGGCCGGATGAGACTACGGCGTCGACGATCTGCTGAACGCGGTGGATATGCGACGCAAAGCAAGCGAGGATCACGCGTCCCTCGGCGCGAGAGACGAGGTTGCTGATCTCGCGACCGACCGTTGCCTCGGACTCAACGAAACCCGGGCGCTCTGCGTTGGTCGAGTCGGCAAGCAGCAAACGCACACCCTGGCGCCCGAAGCCGGCGAAGGTGAGCAGATCTGTCGGCTCACCGTCGATCGGGGTCGGGTCCAGCTTGTAGTCCCCGGTGTGGATGATCGTGCCTTCCGGCGTGTCGAGCACCACCCCGGTGGCGTGGGGCACACTGTGTGCCACCCTCACAAAAGTGAACTTGAACGGTCCATGCTGCACCCACTCGTTCGGTGCCACGGGCCGCATATCGACCTCGAGCCCGGCCTCCTCCACACGGTTCCTGGCGAGAGCGAGGCACAACTCACTCCCGTAGACGGGCACATTTGCCTCCCTGAGGAAGTATCCGAGCGCACCTACGTGGTCCTCGTGACCGTGAGTCAGGATGACACAGGAGATGTCGTCGGGTCGGGCGAGCACAGACGAGAAGTCTGGCAAGACGAGATCGACCCCGAGCATGTCCTCCTCGGGGAACATGATCCCGCAATCGAGAAGTGCGATCTTGCCGTCGACCTCGATGGAGGCGCAGTTGCGACCGATCTCACCAAGGCCTCCGAGAAACCCGATTCTGACGGTCATGGTGCTGTGACCCGAAAGCTCATACTTCCTGGGCGACCTCGTACGCCGCCTTCACCTTCTCAGTCGTCTCGTCCGAGGCAGTCAACAACGGGAGCCGGGGCTGGCCCACGTTGCCCCAGAGGGCATTCATCCCCGCCTTGAGCGGCATCGGGCTCGGCTCGGCGAACAGAGCCCCGAAGATCGGGCTGAGCTTGTCCTGGATACGGTTTGCTTCGTCGTTGTCGCCGTTGACCACGGCCGTGATGAGTTGCTGGATCTGCTTCCCGACGAAATGAGACGCAACTGATACGACGCCGACACCGTTGGCGGCGACCAGGTCTTTGGTCAGATCATCGTTGCCCGAGTAGACCGCAAACCCCTCCGGAAGCGCCCCGATCGCCCGCCGGGTGAATTCGAGATCCCCGACTGCGTCCTTGGTGGCGACGATCCTGTCGTGATGCGCGAGCTCAACAAGCGTGTCCACTTCGATGAGCCGCGCCGTCCTGCCCGGGATGTTGTACACCATCATCGGCAGGTCGGTCGCATCGGCGATCGCCGTGAAATGCCTGACCAGACCCGCTTGCGGAGGCTTCGAGTAGTACGGCGTCACGGCCATGATCCCGTGAACGCCAACCGATGCTGCCTGCTCGGTGAGCGCGACGGACTCCGACGTGTTGTACGTACCGGTCCCTGCGATCACTTTCATCCTGTCACCAGCGGCTTCAACAGCCGCTTTGTACAAGGCGATCTTCTCCGGCTTGGACAGGGTCGGCGACTCTCCCGTTGTGCCGGTGACAACCACTCCGTCGCTGCCGTTGTCGGCGAGATGACGGATCAGTTTCCAGAACACCCCGTAGTCGACTGAGCCCTCGTCATCGAAAGGGGTGAGCACAGCGGTGAGGACGGTTCCGAATGGTGCAGAGGGACGAGTATCCATGGCCTTCACGGTAGCAGTGGACCGAGCTAGCTCACTTTCTTTGGCAACGCCGGCACGGTGATCGACAGTTGCATCGCTAACTATCCTTCTGATTATGAAATCAACTAGCCCCTATATCCAGGATGTAACTGCCGAAACCTTCCAGCAGGCTGTCTTGCAGAAGAGCCACGACGTACCCGTCGTCGTTGACTTCTGGGCGGCTTGGTGCGGCCCTTGCCGCACCCTCGGGCCGATGCTCGAAAAGCTCGCAGACGAGTCGGACGGGACCTTCATCCTCGCCAAAGTGGATGTCGACAGTAATCAACAGCTCGCGACGCAATTCAACGTCCAGGGCATTCCAACTGTCATCGGATTTCGGGGCGGCGTGCCCGTCGATCAGTTCACAGGGGCGCTCCCAGAACGTGCGATCCGTGAGTGGCTGGGCCGGCTCTTGCCGTCACAGCTCGACATGATCGTCGATCAGGCTCGTGATGCCGCCATCGCAGGCAATGCCGAAACCGCAGAACGGCTCTTCCGCGGCGTGCTCGACGAACAGCCCGACCATCAAGATGCCGGGACGAGTCTCGCCGCCCTCCTCATCGCCGCGGGAAACCCGGAGGAAGCGCTCATCGTGCTCGGAAAGCTCGCCGCCACAGACGAGGTAGAGCGACTCCAATCTGCGGCAAGGCTCGCCACATCTCGAGGCACCGATGTCAGCGAGATCGCCAAGCGCCTCGACGCCGATCCGGAAAACGGATCCATCAAGATCGAACTAGCCATGGCCCTGGCCGCTCGATCCGAGTACGAGCCTGCTCTCGATCAACTCCTCGAGGTCGTTCGCGCTCGTGGCGAGGAGAAGGAGGAGGCTCGGATCGCCATGATCGACATATTCGAAGTCCTCGGCACCGGGCACCCGCTCACCACCAGCTACCGGCGCCAACTCGCCAACGCTCTGTTCTAAGACCCGGTTTTGGCGTCCAAACGGGCGATATATCGCCCGTTTGGACGCCAGAAGCAAGTTGAGGGACGAGGCTCAGAGGCCGAGGACGGAGTCGAGGCCGACCGTCACGGGCATGGGAAGGGCGGCTACCTTGCCGATTGCCAGGATCACGCCCGGCATGAATGCCTGTCGATCCGTGGTGTCGTGGCGGATGGTGAGGGTCTCGCCCATCCCTCCGAACATCACCGCCTGATGGGCGACCAGCCCGGGTAGACGCACCGCATGGACGTTGACCTCATCAACTTGGGCGCCGCGTGCTCCTGCCATCAGCTCCTTGCTGATCACCTCCCGCTTCTGACCGTTCGATGCGGCCGCGATTCTGCGTGCCGTTGCGATCGCCGTGCCAGACGGTGCGTCCGCTTTACGGTCGTGATGCATCTCGATGACCTCAGCCGCATCGAAGTGCGGGAGCCGCGATCTCGGAAAGGCGCATCATGACCACGGCACCGATCGAGAAGTTGGGGACGATCAGGCAATTGCCCGCACCACCGGTCCACAGCTCGTCCAGCTCGGCGAGCCGCTCCTCATTGAACCCGGAGGTACCCACGACCGCGTGGCGTCCCATGGCATGCCAGTTCTGCAGGTTGCCCATGACGACGTCGGGATTGGTGAACTCGACCACCACCTCGACATCCATCATCACTTCGGGCGTCTGCGAGACGGAGATGCCGCCCACCGTGGCCCCGTCCGCGGCGTTGGGGTCGTAGAGAGCGACCAGATCATGACCGGTGGCATAGGCGATCGTCTCGGCCACCAGCCTTCCCATCCGACCGGCAGCACCCGAGACGCCTACTTTGGTCATTGCACGAACTCCGCAAAATCTGCTTCCTCGAACGGACCGACCAGACCGAGCACGTATGGTCCGTCGTATACCTCACGAGCAGCGTCGATGATGTCCTGATGGGTGAGAGCCTCGATGCGGGCGACGATCTCGTCGACGCTGAGATGCTCGACGCCGGTGAGCTCCTGGCGTCCCAGCTGGGTCATCCTGCCGTTGGTATCCTCGAGCGAGAGCGCCAGGCTGCCCTTCACGTTCCCCTTGGCCCGCTCCATCTCGTCTTCCGTGATGCCGTCGGACATGATCTTGTCGAGCTCGAGCCGGATCAGCTTCAGTACCTCGAATGTCTGAGTCGGGGTTGTGCCCACGTACACCGCGGAGGACCCGGTATCGAGGAAAGGCATCCGGAAGGCGTGCACCGCATACGCAAGACCACGGTCCTCGCGGATCTCGCGGAACAGACGTGACGACATGCCACCACCGAGCACGTGATTGGCGATGGTCACCGCAAAGCGGCGATCGTCGCCGCGGGTGAGGCCCTCTGCGCCAAAGACGATGTGCGATTGCTCCGTGTCGCGGTGACGAACCCGCACCCTCGGCTCAATGGTCGGCACGATCTCGACACGATCGACTGCCGGTCCGTCCCAATCTCCCATGTGCTCAGCGATGAGATCGACCAGTCCCTGATGATCGAGGTCACCAACAGCCGCAATCACGGTTGACCTCGGTGTGTAGCGGCGATGCCAGTAGTGGTAGATCGTCTCCCGGGTCATGTTGGTGATCGACTCGGGGGTACCGAGGATGGGCGGCGCCAGCGGATGGCCACCCCACAGGGCGGTGACAAACTCTTCGTGGGCAACGTCGGTGGGGTCGTCCTCGTTCATGTTGATCTCTTCGAGGACGACATGGCGCTCCGAGTCGATCTCGTTCTGCCGGAACGCCGGTCGTTGCACCATCTCGGCGAGTATGTCAACCGCCAGAGGAAGATCGGCGCTTCGCAATCTCGCCCAGTAGCAGGTGTACTCCTTGGAGGTGAATGCGTTGTTGCGGGCGCCCACGGAATCGAATGCCTCCGAGATGGCCCTGGCAGACAGACGCTCCGACCCCTTGAACAACAGATGCTCGAGGAAGTGGCTGGTGCCGGCCTCGATCGGCTCCTCGTCGCGGCTCCCTGTGTCGACCCAGGCGCCGATCGCTACCGAGCGAACCGACGGCATGTTCTGGGTGATGATTCGCAAACCGTTGGGGAGAGTTGTCAGGTCGTAGTGCATTGTCCCGATGATAGGGGTCGGGGCGATGTCACAACGCGATTCGTGACGCCCGGCATCTCTGCTGCATCCCCCGAGAGCCGGGGAGAGTTGCGCCCCGGGGCCATGACGGCATCGCCGAGCCAGGGACGGTCGGTGAGCTCTGGGACAATCGACTCGCGCGCCTCGAGGATCAAGTAGAAAGCGACGACCTGGGGTAGTGAGCCGTCACTCTTGCTCGGGAGGGCGACGCAGGCGCTTCTTCTCCGACCGGGCGCGCTTCTCCCCCAGCCTGCGCTCTCGAGCCGAACGGCTGGGACGGGTGGGCTTCCGCGCTGGTGGTGGCGGCCGCAGCGCTTCCGCCAGCATCCCGGCGAGCCGGCGCCTCGCCAACTGACGATTCCGCCACTGCGAGCGCGATTCCCCGACTTGAACTCTGGCGACACCGTTCTCGACCGATGGATGTGCCAGGAGACGCTCCCGAGCAGCGTCATCGAGCACCTCGGATGCAGCGACGTCGAAGGACAGCTCGACTCTCGTCGAGCTGCGATTGGCATGCTGGCCGCCGGGTCCGCCGGACGTGTCGAAGCGCATCACGAGCTCGGCACCCGGGATCACGAGTTTCTCAGTGACAACCAGATCATCCATATCCTCGACGATAACCAGGACCGCCACCGGTCACTTGACACGTGTGAGAAAATCATCCGTCATGCGCGGCCGGGATCAATCCGTACTAAACGAGGTGCTTCCACCCGAAGAACGGGTGATCGAGGCCGTCGTGGCGCGCTATCAGCGGGTCGCCCCTGCCATCACCCGCTTTGCGCGGACCATCGCAGGCAAAGAAGATCTCGTGGTCCGGCTCGGGTCGCAGGCTTCCGGCAGCCATGACGAGATCGTGCTCGACCCCGGCGTGTTCCAGGCGGCCTATGCCCGCAGCGCCCCGGTGACGCCTGCCGAGGTGGCCCTCACGTCTGCGTTGCACGAGGTGGTGCACCTCCTCGCCTCCGACTTCGACGAGAAGCGTCCCATCCCCCGATCCTGGCTGGCCCACCGGGAGAACCGCACCACGACCGAGGAGCCCGAGGGTGCTTCCCATGCCGTCTCCGGAGCGGCCACCCATGCTGTTCGAGGACGATCGTGACGAGCAGCCGACAAGGCCGACCGAGCTCGATGCCCAGGATCGGTCGCGGCCCTCGACGAACGAATCCGTTGGGTCTGCTCGAAGCGATAAGCAGCATCGGCGGCCCTGCCGCCGAAGCGTTGTTCTTCTCGCTCGAGGATGCCCGCCAGGAGCGGGTCCTGCTCGAAGGATTCGAGGGAGTGCGGTCGGTGCTGTCCGATCTGTACCTGGCCGCGACCCCGGGAGGCCTCGAGGAGGCCCGGCCGCTCGGCCAGTACGCGCTCGCTTGCTTCCTGCTGGTCGGCGGGTACACCACAAAGGAGAAGCTGCAACGACAGCTGCCGGCCCACGTCGCCATCGCCCTCGACGACGCTCAGCCCTTCCTCGACGACGTCGCCGAAGCGGACGACCCATGGACCGTCGGCGGGCTGGCGCTCCAGCTGCTCGAGGTTGCCCGGCTCCATGGGCTCGCCCACATCGTCCACCAAGGGGACACCCGGCACGTCCGGACCGGCAAAGAGCGAGGACGACAGCGCTGCGATCAGTGATTCGGTCGACGCGGTGCGCATCGTCACGCCGCCGCTGCGAGACGCCGAGTCATACGAGCAGACCAGGGCAGCCGCCCAGGCGGTCTCCGCCGAGCACGGCAAGGCGGGCGACGCCGACCAGGCCGGCGATCCCGCCACCGAGCAGCTGGTCCGTGTCTCGCAGGCCCCTTCCATCTATCTTGCCGACGGGACAGACCGGCAAGCTCGTGGTCGGCCCGTTCCCGGACCACTTCCGCAGCTTCGCCATCGAAGGCCGAGAGCTGCTCGACGATGCCGCCCGACAATGGGGTGTGGCGCAACGCCGGGTAGCCGGGGAGCTGTACCCGCTCTTCCTGGCCAACCAGCGGCGGGGGCTCCGCTCCGGTTTCGACGCCGGCGATCTCTCCCCGTACGCGGCGCTGCTGCTCGGCGCCGGCTTGTACGAGCGCATGTTCGAGCGGCGCGACCTGCCCACCCGACGCAGCTATGCCGTCAGCCTGCTCGTCGACGGCTCGGCCTCGATGCTGCAGCCCCTCCAGCGTGGGCACGGCGCGCAAGGCACCGTGGGCACTGGCCGCCGCAACGCTCGGCGCGTGGTCGCTCGCCGCTTTGTGCCACGAGCTGCAGATCGACTTCGAGGTCGCCGTGTTCAACCGGTCCTTCCCCGCCGCCGGTGACGACACGGAGCAGGACCTTCTCCGAGCCGGCAGGCACAGCGCCATCGGTGGGCTTGCGCCGCAGCCATGGTGGCTCGGCCGACCGTCTCTCCCGCACCGTCAATCACTACCTGCGTCAAGCCGTTCGACAATCGCTGGCGCCAGCACGAGGACGTGATGGCCGGCCTCTTCTACATGGCCGCCGCGCCCCGCGAAGCCGGCCAGCGGCCCGGCGTGACCCGGAAGGCACTCCGCCGGTGTCGATGTTCGACAAAGCGGCCAACGTCGACGAATTCAACGTGACCTACGCGACCCAGCGGCTGGCGGCGCCGGCACGTCTCGACCCGGATCCTGGTCGTGCTCGCCGACGGGATGACCCGTGGCTCGGTCCGAGCTCTCGCCGGAGCCGTGGACGCCGCCGAGAGGAACGGCACGACCGTGCTCGGCATCGGCATCGGAGACGACACCGTCACCGCCGCCTACAGCCGCCACCAGGTCGTGGAGCGGCCCGCAGAGCTGACCAGAGCCATGATCGACGGCGTCCGATCCAGCCTGTTGCGCACCATCGCCGCCGCCGGCGGTGAGACGTGGTGGGCGCAGTCCTCGTCCGCATATCTGAATCAGCAAAGGAGCATCACCAATGTCTGAGATGGTGACATTCGTCGATCCCGCGGGGGATAGGCCCACCGATCGACCTGGAACGGACCGAGATCCCGGCCGACATGCCGGACCGCGACCTGCGGACTGGAGCACATCCCCAATCCGGACCCGTACTACGTCGATCTCGGCATGCTGTACCGGCTCGCCCAGCGTCGAGCAGGTGCGGCGGAACCACTTCACGGACTACGCCGCTGCATCTGGCCCTGCGTGGCCACATGGGCACCGGCAAGGATCACGACCTCGAGCAGTTCGCCGCCATGCTCGGCATGCCGCACTACCGGATCCCCCTCACCGGCGAGGTACGCGACATCACGCTGATCGGCTCGGTCAAGCTGTACGGCGACGGCAAGGGTGGCACCGAGAGTCGCTGGGAGGACGGCGACATCACCAGGGCGCTCCGCGGGCCTGCGCCTGATCAATCTCTCCGAGCTGAACGCCGCCGGTGCCGAGACCCTCTTCGCTCTGCACGGATTGCTGGACCGGCATCAAGCGCTCGAGCTTCCCACCGGGGAGATGGTTCGGCTTGCGCCACGACGTGCGCGTGTTCGGGACGCTCAACCCGACCGACCTCCGGGACTATGCGGGCACCCAAACGCTCAACAAGGCGTTTGCCGACCGCTGGATCATCTGGGAGAAGGATTTCCCCGAGGAGGACGAGCTGGTGAGCATGCTGTACCGCCGCCATCCCGATCTCAAGAAGACCTTCGCGGAGCCGATCGCCAAGCTGGCCGTCGAGGTAAACGCATCGTTCAGCTCGACCGATTCCCAGACACGGGTCGAGACCCCGATGAGCCTGCGCACGGTGCTCGACCGAATCCCTGCCGGACTCCGCGTCTACGCCGAAGCCACCGATCCGCTCCGCCGCACCTGGGAGGAGTTCGTGCTCCCCCACGTCGACCGATTCGATCGAGACCACTACGACACGGTCTGGTCGGCGGTGGCCCGGCGCGGTCCGGACGAGAAACCCTACAAGTAGAGCTGAGGACCCGAACATGCCTTCATTCGACGTCGTTTCACAAGTAGATATGCAGGAAGTCCGCAACGCGGTCGACCAGGCGGCGCGCGAGATCACCAACCGGTTCGACTTCAAGGGCACCGGCACCAGCGTCCGGCTCACCGACGACGGCATCTCGCTCGAATCGAACGCCGAGAGCAGGCTCGAAGCCGCCATCGACGTGCTCAAGGGCCGGCTGGTGAAGCGCAAGCGTGTCGCTGAAGTCGATCGCTGGTGGCGAGATCAAGCCCGCCGCAGGGGGCAGGGTCGCAGACACTGTTCACCCTCAGCCAGGGTATTCCCCAGGATGCAGCCAAGGAGCTATCCAAGGTCGTTCGCGATGCCAAGCTGAAGGTTCAGGTGCAGATCCAGGGCGACCAGCTCCGGGTGCAGGGCAAGAAGCGCGACGATCTCCAGGAAGTCATCACACTGCTCCGTGACCTCGACTACCGCCTCCCCCTGCAGTACATCAACTACCGCGACTGAGGGCTGACGGATCGACGAGACAACAGCACATGCCAATAGCGATCTTGCGTAGCCCAGTACGGGATCTCGTCCATGCTCCAGCAAGAACCGCGTGGTCGCGGCCCGCTCGCAGTGCGTAGGATTCATGGCGTAGAGATAGTCACGCCAGACGAATCTCCCAACGATTCTGGAGACGGGCCCATGGCGGCGAACGACCGGAGTGGCGAGCTGTACAGGGACAGATGGATCACGTGCACCACAAAGGATCTGGTGATCGGCGGCTATTACCCGCCGTTCGGCATCCGGAAGCGGATACCGTACCGGAGAATCGTTGCGGTCCAATCGGTGGACATCGGACCAATGACCGGAAAACTGCGCATCTGGGGAACCTCACGCCTCGACCGATGGGCACATCTCGATCCCGGTCGACCGTCGAAGACGACCGCCCTGCTGATCGATGTGGGAAGGTTCGTGAAACCCTTGATCAGCCCTGAAGATCCGGGCAAGGTCAAGCAGATCATCGATGAGCACACGTCGCCGGACTCGAGTGGTGGCTGAGCGGGCCGATCAGACACCGTGCGTCGCTTTCGATTA
The DNA here is from genome assembly GCA_963844835.1 of uncultured bacterium. GTDB lineage: Bacteria > Actinomycetota > Acidimicrobiia > Spongiisociales > UBA5794 > JAAETI01. Next base: position 49,295 of record CAWJPT010000007.1, read on the forward strand.
CTTCTGCGCCGTCGAGAATTGACATACGGTGCAATGCGCCGCTGATCGGGAGCTGCTCGATGAGATCAGCCCCAAAGACGAACCGGGACGGCGGCGTGTCACGGACAATCACGACCCGACACTGATGGTCACGGCCTCGACCAGAGACCGTGCGATCGGGACCCCGAAGGAGCGCAGCACCTCCTCATGGTGGCTGCCACCGTCGTAGAGGATCACATCGATGCCGACTTCGAGTGCTGCACGGGCGTCATCCGTCGCGTCGCCGATCAGCACTGGGCTCGCCGGGTTGCCGAGGCTTTCGAGGTGGCTTTTCGGCAGCCCAGCCTTGGTCTGCCCGGCGTCGCCGCTGCTGCCCTCGACACGCACCATGATGTGATCGAGGCCGTGTCGGATGACCTCGGGGACGAGATTCGCGTGCCACCACATGGAGAGACCGGCACCAGCGTCCGGCTCATCGATGACGGCATCTCCCTCGAATCGAACGCCGAGGGCAGGCTCGAAGCCGCCATCGATGTGCTCAAGGGACGGCTGGTGAAGCGCAGCGTTTCACTGAAGTCGATCGCTGGCGGCGAGATCAAGCCCGCCGCAGGGGGCAGGGTCCAGACACTGTTCACCCTCAGCCAGGGTATTCCCCAGGATGCAGCCAAGGAGCTATCCAAGGTCGTTCGCGATGCCAAGCTGAAGGTTCAGGTGCAGATCCAGGGCGACCAACTCCGGGTGCAAGGCAAGAAGCGCGACGACCTCCAGGAAGTCATCACACTGCTCCGTGACCTCGACTACCGCCTCCCCCTGCAGTACATCAACTACCGCGACTGAGCGTCCCGCGCACATCGATTTCCCGTTCTTGCGGGAGCCCGGCGAAATGTCGTACCCACCGAAGCAAGAACGCTATTGGACTCGAACTGGTAGCCGAATTCGTCGATGATCGGCCCTGTTGTGGCCGTAGACCTGGTCGACAAGTGCCTGGCTGTAGTAGGTCGAATAATGGCGGTGCGGGCTCGGGTTCATCGGTTCGGAACCCGTCGATATCGTCGAGCATTCCTGGTCGACTCCGACCTCGGCCAGGAATCGGTGCAGGTCATCGTGGATGCTCTCGAAATAGCCCATCTCGATGTCCGGGTTACTGGGCGCATCCTCGTTGGTGCCGAAAGATCCGGTAATACTCGGCGGAATAGCTGTTGTATACGTACTCCTCCGAATCCCTCGGATAGGTGAACAGGCTCCCCATGAAGCCCTCGAAGTCGAGGGACTTGTCCTGTGACACCGAGATAAAATGCGGCGGCCGGTACGGATACGAGATAAAGAAATGAAACCACGAGACATACCAGTCCCACGGATTCCGGACGAAGCCGATTGTCGGGAGGTATCGATACTCGGCCGGGACCTCATCGATCGAATGGTGCTGTGCCCACGGTGCGCTCGGGTCTTCGAAGCCCTTCCCCGACGCGAGCATGACGTCGTCCCCGTAGTGCTTTTCGAGAAGCATGCGGATGAACACCCCGCCTGTCTTCGGCATGTGCATGATCAAGCACTTGTCACGAGAGGATCATCGTCGCGCCCCTCGTCGTCTGCACGCTCGAAGCGTCGTCCTCTCGTCAGACCAATCGTCACCGCTTCGGCCAGGGTCCGAGCGATCGGCACGCCAAGCGAGCGCAGCACATCACGTGGTGGCTGCCACCGTCGTAGAGGACCACATCGATGCCGACCTCCGCCGCACGGGCATCGTCGGTGGCGTCGCCGATCAGCACCGGGCTCGCTCGGGTTGCAGAGGCTCTCGAGATGCTTCTCGAGCAGCCCTGCTTTGGTCTGCCCGCCGTCACCGCTATTGCCCTCGACACGCACCATGATGTGATCGAGCCCGTGCCGACTCACCTCGGGGACGAGATTCGTGTGCCACCACATCGAGAGGATCGACTGTGTGGCGCCCGCCGCTCGCAGCCATCTCAACCGCCTCCCTGGCATCGGCGGCGAGCGTACTCGATCGACCGTGCCGGCATACGTTTCGTGGAAGACACGCGTCGATGCTGACCCACTCGGCATCGGTGATCTCCCTACCCAGCAACCCGTCGTAGAAGAGGCGAACCGGACGGGTGTAGTGATCACGATACTGATCCGCGGTGATCGGAGGCTCGCCGATGCGAGCGAGCGATATGTTCACGGCTTCGACGACGACGGGGAGGTCGTCGACGAGCGTTCCGTTCCAGTCCCAGATGACGTGGCGCATGATCCGAGACGGTAGTAGCGTCGTTGTTCCGGTGATGCCACGCCTCCACCGGATCAGCAACCCACTGAGTGCAATGCGCAACTATCACCTTGGCAACAAAGAACTCGACGAACAGCTGGAGGCTCTCGTTCGCGATGCTGTGGGCGAGGAAGGCCATCACAACGACGAGGACCTGATCAGAGAGATGATCGTCTCGATCATCAAGATGCACCGCGACGACACCGACCGTGGTGATCTGAAGATCGTCAACAGCGCTCTCAAGGAGCTTCGCTACTCGTTCCTGGTGTTCTCCCGCTACAGGGAGACGCCCAAGGTGACGGTCTACGGGTCGGCGCGCACCGCGCCCGGAAGACCCCAACTATCGTGCTGGCGGGAGAGTTCGCCAACCTCATGGCCGACGGGTACCGCTGGATGGTGGTCACCGGCGCCGGCCCGGGAATCATGGAGGCGGGCAATCGCGGCGCCGGCAGCGACTATGGATTCGGGGTCAATATCCGGCTGCCCTTCGAGGCCGACGCCAACCCGTACGTGCACGAGAGTCGGCTGATCAACTTCAAGTACTTCTTCACCCGAAAGCTGGTGTTCGTCAAGGAATCCAACGCGTTTGCCGTTTTCCCGGGAGGATTCGGCACCCAGGACGAGACATTCGAGCTGCTGACACTGATCCAGACCGGGAAGTCGGACATGCACCCGATCGGTCCTGATGGAGGCTGAGGGCACCGGGTATTGGTCCGAGTGGTTCGACTTCGTCGAGACGCTCCGGGAGAAAGGGATGATCGCCCCGGACGATCTGAGCCTCTTCACCTACACCAACAACGCCGACGAGGCGGCCGACGAGATCAGGCGCTTCTACAACAACTATCACTCTCAACGCTACGTCGACGGGAAGTTGGTGCTCCGGCTCAAGCACGAGCCGTCTGCTGATCTGATCGAGCGTCTGAACGACGAGTTCGGCGACATCGTCGTCTCCGGCACGATCGAGAAGATCGAAACCACGGCCGCGGAGATCCGAACTGACGACCATGTCGATCTGCCCCGCATTCGGCTTCACTTCGATCGCCGGCACCTGGGCAGGCTTCGTCTGATGGTCGATGAGCTCAATGCGGCCGCACAGGATTCGCCCGCGTGACGAGCGCAGTAAAATGTGGTTCTCATGCGCGAAATACTCTCTGACCTCGTAGCCGAGCAACAAGCTCTCGATCAGTTCCTGCAGCGGATCAACGAACGCCAATGGGAGCTGCCGACTTCTGCTCCAGGCTGGAGCATCAAGGACACGGTGAGCCATCTCGCCTACTCCGAGCGGTTCGCCGCGCGAGGTTCTTGCCGACGGTGCCGCAGCGCTCGACGGCGTTGAGCATGGCAGACATCGACGAATGGACTGCGCTCGGGGTCAAGGAGGGACGCAAATGCGCTACCAGCAGGTGATCGAGTGGTGGCGCAACAGCAGGGCCGATGTCGTCGATGCGCTCTCCAGAATGGACGGCAGCGACCGAGTGCCCTGGCTGGCGGTGACATGAGCGCGCGAGCCTTTGCCACACTTCGTCTGATGGAGACCTGGGCTCACGGTCTCGACATCAAAGACGCCATGGAGGGTCTGCTCACCTACACCGAGGACGAGGACGACCCCACCGCCGACACATCACGCATCCGCCACGTCGCGTGGCTGGCCCATCGCATGCTCCCGTTATGCCTTCGCCGAGGCCGGCGAGGAGTACCCCGAGTCGCGGAATCCGCCTGGAGCTGATGGGACCGAGCTATTCCCGCTGGGTGTTCGGTCCCGAGGACGCCAGGGACATCATCAAGGGCATCGCAGGCGAATGGTGCCGGATCGCCGTCCATCGTATGGAATCCACCGCAAGCTCGCTGAAGACCGAAGGCGACAAGGCAGAGACCGCGATCAAGGTCGTCCGCACCTACTAGGCCAGCGCCTCCCCGGCATCAGTCCGACGGCGGGTTCGCTTTCTGAACGTCGAAGCCTGCCTTCAACAACAGGCTGAGAAACGCCGGTGCCGGCTCACGAAACTGAATCGGACGAAAGGCGTCCTCGTGTTTCTCGAAGAAGTCGAGCAGCGTGGTCACCATGTGGCTGAGCGCTACCGTGTTCACATCTGAATGGTCGCTGCGGCCGAACGCCACCAACCGGGTTCGCACCGTCGCCCCGGCCTTGCCCCTCGCCCGGTGGATGCCTTCACGCTGTAGGCCGTCGATGACCTGTCGAATATCGACGTCGTACACCCAGGCGACCCGGCGCAACATCGAGTGCAACACGCCATGATCCTTGATCCCAGGGTTCAACTCGGCCTGGCCCTGTTTCACCTCGCCAACGATCACGTCAATCGTGTCGTCCTCCAACTCGAGAACCGGATCGTCGAGCAGCAGCATCGCGTAATCGGACGGTCCGTGCGGGTCCCCGAGGTAGATGTCGCCCGGAAAACGAATGCCCATGATGTCGATGTCCGTCACGGTCTTGAACCGGCCGTTCTTGTCCCGTCGCTGCACCTCGAACTCGCTCAGCGTCATGTACCCGGTGAGTCTCAGGTAGTTCTCGACGAGATTGACTGCTATGTCCACTCAATGATCCTTCGGAAGCTTTCTTCGATTCAAGCCGAAAAGGGAGCCGAATCCGAAGACCATACCCGACGCCGATCACCACATCTCATGTGACAGAACCGTTTCGGCCACTTCTTACACGCGGTGTGTGCATAAGTCAGTTTTGTCATTCATGCTAGATAATGGTTGGTCTTACCCGCGGCCCGCGCGTAAGTCGGTTTTGTGATTATCCCCATATCCTGCCATCTCGGCCGAGATCTTGTGTCGCCCCCACCGGGTAGCCTGCCCTCATGATGGCGCTGCATCAATTCTCCCCGGCGACACGGGCCTGGTTCGAGGCCTCGTTCCCAGCGCCGACCCGCGCCCAGAGCGAGGGATGGGAGGCAATCGCAGGCGGCGACAACACCCTGATCCACGCCCCCACCGGGTCGGGCAAGACGCTCGCCGCGTTCCTGTGGGCGATCGACCGGCTCATCGCACAAGCCGACACCGCCCGCCACGAGAACGTTGCCGCGTTCTCTACGTGTCCCCGATGAAGGCGCTCGCCTACGACATCGAGCGCAACCTGCGTGCCCCGCTCGCCGGGATCCATCTGGCGGCGGAGCAGCTCGGCATCGCCCCGCCGGCGATAACGCACCGGCGATGCGAACCGGTGACACCCCACCGGCAGAACGTACGGCAATGCTGCGCCATCCCCCCGACATACTCATCACCACGCCCGAGTCGCTCTATCTGATGCTCACCTCCCGGGCAAGAGAGATACTGACGACGGTCGAGTCCGTCATCGTCGACGAGATCCACTCGGTTGCCGGCACCAAACGCGGCACGCCACCTGGCGTTGACTCTGGAACGCCTCGATGCGCTCACCGAGTGGTTCCCTGCAGCGCATCGGCCTGTCGGCGACACAGCGGCCGCTGCAGACAATCGCCGAGTTCCTCGACGCGGCGGGCAACGCCGCGAGACGGGCGATGCCTGGGCCCCGAGGCCGGTGACGATCGTCGATGCTCCCTGGGAGAAGGAGCTCGACGTCGAGATCGTCGTGCCCGTCGCGGATATGACCAGGCCCGAGGAGACCGCGCCACCCGACGGCGCCGGGGCCGACGACCCCGGTCGCAAGTCGATATGGCCTGCGGTGTACCCGCAGCTCCTCGACCTGGTGCTCAGCCACACGTCGACTCTGCTCTTCGTCAACAGCAGGGGCCTTGCCGAGCGCCTCGCAGCCGAGATCAACAGGCTGGCCGGCGAGGAGCTGGTGCAGTCGCATCACGGCTCGGTGTCGCGGGAGCAGCGGGTAGAGATCGAGAGCCGGCTCAAGAGCGGTGAGCTGCGCGGTGTCGTCGCCACATCCACGCTCGAGCTCGGTATCGACATGGCGGCCGTCGACCTGGTCGTGATGGTCGAATCACCTGCGTCGGTTGCACGAGGCTTGCAGCGGGTGGGTCGGGCCGGCCACCAGGTGGGAGCACCGTCCCGCGCCAGGGTCTTCCCCAAGCATCGCGGTGACCTCCTCGAGACGGCCGTGGTCGTGGAGCGCATGTACCGAGGGGAGATCGAGGAGACGACCGTCCCGGAGAATCCCCTCGACGTACTTGCCCAGCAACTGGTAGCGATGGCCGCGGTCGAGGAGCTCGATGTCGAACGATGCCTTTGCGCTCGTTCGCAGGTCTTTCCCGTATCGCAGCCTCACCCGGGCCTCCTTCGAGGCGGTGCTCGACATGCTCGCCGGCAGGTATCCGTCAGACGAGTTCGCCGAGCTGCGCCCACGCATCATCTGGGATCGCGTTGCAGGCACGATCGCTCCCCGTAGCAACGCCAAGATGCTCGCCGTCACCAATCCCGGCACGATCCCGGATCGCGGTCTCTATTCCGTGGTTCTGCCCGAAGGAGGGAAGATCGGAGAGCTCGACGAGGAAATGGTCTACGAGAGCAGGGTCGGCGACACGTTCGTGCTCGGATCATCCTCGTGGAAGATCGCCGAGGTCACCCACGACCGGGTCATCGTCGCCCCTGCTCCCGGTCAACCAGGAGCCAAGCTCCCCTTCTGGCACGGCGACGGCCCCGGCCGACCGGTCGAGCTCGGAAGAGCCATCGGTGCATTCGTACGCGAGCTCGGGGCGGCATCCCCGGATCAGCGCAAGGCGACGTTGCGCGACCGCTACCGGCTCGACGAATGGGCAGCCGCCAACCTGGCAGGCTTCTTCGCCGAAGAGCAAGACGTCACCGGGCTGCTCCCCTCCGACCGCAATATCGTCATCGAGAGATTCCGCGACGAGATCGGTGACTGGCGGATGGTGCTGCTCTCACCATTCGGTGCCAGGGTGCACGCCCCATGGGCGCTCGCCGCACGCCGCCGCTACCGCGAGGTGCACGGCGTGGAGACCGATGTCGTCTGGTCGGACGACGGCATCATTCTGCGTTTCCCCGACATCGACGACCGTCCCGCCACCGGCGAGCTCGATCATCGCCCCGGGCGAGATAGATGAGCTGGTACTCGAAGAAACGGCAAACAGCGCATCTGTTCACCTCGCGGTTCCGGGAGGCCGCCGCACGGGCACTGCTACTGCCCCGGAGACGCCCGGGAAGTCGCACCCCGCTCTGGCTGCAGCGACGCAAAGCATCGAGCCTCATGGAGATCGCCCGTCGCTACCCCGCTTTTCCCATCGTTCTCGAGACGTACCGGGAGATGCTCCAGGACTATTTCGACCTTCCCGGGCTCCGTGGGCTGCTCACCGACATCGAACGACGCACTACCCGGGTCAGCGAAGTCGATCTCGCCGGGCCTAGCCCGTTTGCCACATCTCTGATGTTCGACTTCATCGCCTCGTACATGTACGAGTACGACGCTCCGCTCGCCGAGAAGCGGGCAGCCGCGCTCACCCTCGACCGGAATCTGCTGCAGGAGCTGCTCGGCGATCCCCAATTCCGCGACCTGCTCGACGCCGCGGTGATCACAGATGTCGAGATGGAACTGCAGCACCTGGCCGAGGACCGGAAGCTGCGCGGGCCTGATGCAGTCGACGACGCGCTGCGAAGCCTCGGACCGCTCTCGGACGGACGAGCTGGAGGCCAGGGCAGAGGACCCTGCTCGAATGGCGAGCTGGATCGACGAGCTCACGCGAGCACGACGCATTGTCCCCGTGCGGATCCAGGGGACGGCTCGCTGGGCAACCGTGGACGACGTGGCTCGACTCCGTGACGCCCTCGGGGTACAGCCACCTCCCGGCATTCCCGAGGCGCTGCTCGAGCCCGTCGCCGATCCTCTCGGCGATGTCGTCGGCCGGTACGCCCGCACCCACGCCCCATTCACCTCGCATCAGATCGCCACCGACCTCGGTCTGCCCGAGGCGGCGGTCGTCGAGGTGCTGCGCCGTCTCGAACAGCGAACGGCGCGTCGCGGCCGGCGCCTATCAGCCGGGCGGGGCCGGGCATCGAATGGGTCGACCTCGACGTGCTGCGCCGGCTTCGCCGCCGATCCCTCGCCGCGCTGCGGAGCGAGATCGAAGCCGTCGAGACCGACCGGCTCGGCATCTTCCTCCCTGCGTGGCACGGGATCGGTAGCACGGCCCGGCATCGGCCGGCTTCCCGAGGCGATGCGGGGCCTCCAGGGGCGTGCCCTTCCCGCCTCGATCCTCGAAGAGCGACATGCTCGCCAAGCGGATGGACTACAACCCCGCCGAGCTCGATCTCATGATGGCGTCCGGCGAGCTCGTCTGGATCGGCATGGGGCCGCTCGGCACCGGCGACGGCCGGGTAGCGCTCTTCTACCGCGACCAGGCGCAGTCTGCTCTTCGAGCCACCCACGGTCGAGACCCCTCCGGGAGAGATCCACGAGCTCGATCCGCACACCATCTCTCCGCACGAGGCGCCAGCTTCTTCACTGAGATCTACAGCCGCCGCCGGGGGTGGCGAGATGCAGCCGGTCATCGACGCCCTCTGGGATCTGGTCTGGGCCGGCGAGGTGACCAACGACACGCTCGGCCCGCTGCGGGCCTTCACTCGGATGCCGGAGCGCACGGCGCAGCGCGGCTCGACCGCAACTTGCGACTCTCGGTGCCTCCTGCCGGCCTGCCGGGCGTTGGTACCTGGTGAGCCAGACCTCTGGGCAGGGACATGCAGACTCCCACCCGGAGCGCGAGCCAAGGCGGTTGCCGAGCAGCTGCTGGAACGCCACGGCATCGTCACCCGCGCCGGCTGTTGTCGGGGAGGGCATCCCGGGCGGATTCGCCGGCCTCTATCCCGTCTTCGCCACCATGGAGGACACCGGCCGGGTACGGCGCGGCTACTTCATCGAAGGTCTCGGTGGCGCCCAGTTCGGGCTGCCCGGCGCCATCGATCGACTCCGGGACCGCGTCTGGCCGGGGCTGACAGTCATGGCGGCCGCCGACCCGGCCAATCCGTACGGCGCCGCCGTGCCGTGGCCGGACCACGAGATAGGAGCTGCGGGCCGTCATGCGGGTGCGTACGTGATTCTCGAACGAGGGCCGGCTGCTCGCCTTCGTCGACCGCGGGGCCCGATCGGTGCTGACCTGGGATGCCGACCCCGAGGCCGTCGCCGCGGGCTTGGCGGATATGGCGCGGCTGGCGCAAGCGCCGGACCACAGTCTCGAAGATAGACGGCGATGGTATCCACACCTCCCGCTTTGGCCCGGCGATGCAGGGTGCAGGCTTTGTCGTCGGATACAAGGGCCTCAGCTTCCGGGATTGACCTGCTGGTCAACTTGGGCGCCTCCAGGCCATCCTGATCGGCAGCGGGCTGGTACGGTTCCGCAGACAACTCCAGAAGTTCAGCGGAGCACGCATTGTCCATTCCCACCCTCTCGATAAGGCCCGGCCACCCTGATTTCCTCGACCTGCCCTGGGGCAAATCCGTCGCGGAATGGGACGGCGCCCGGGTAGTGGAACTCCCCACCGGTGTGCACCGCCACCCGATCGTCTTCGTCTCCTACGACGACGGGCTGTACGCGATCAAGGAGCTGCCCCGCCACCTCGCCCATCACGAGCACGACTCGCTGCGCATTCTGCGCGACCGTCTCCGACCCGATCGCAACCCCGGTCGGTGTCGTCGAGCGCGGCTGGGTGGATCCCCGAGAGGAGTGGTCATCGGCCGTCATCACCGAGTTCATCCCATTCACTTTCACCTACCGTGAGCTCATCGGGGACGGTGAGCTTCGAGCTGCGACGGGGCCAGATGCTCGACGCCTTCGCCGGGCTGCTCGTCGAGCTGCATCTCGCCGGGTGCTACTGGGGCGACTGCTCGCTGTCGAATGTTCTCTATCGCTACGACGCCGACTCGATCGAGGCACTGATGATCGACGCCGAGACCGTCGAGCTGCATGACCAGCTCTCCGACGGTCAGCGCTATCACGACCTCGACATCATGGAGATCAACGTCGCGGGCGGCATGGCCGACATCGCCGATGGCAGTTGGCCGCGACCTCGACGAAGCCGACTTCGAGCTTCGGCACCGACGTCATCGCCCGCTACGAGTCGCTCTGGAACGAGCTCAAGGAAGACCCGATCATCGGCCTCAGACGAGCGGCACCAGATCCGGGCTCGCATCGAGCGGCTCAACGAGCTCGGCTTCGAGGTCGGTGACTGTCACACTCACCCCCGACGAGGTCGGGTGGGAACGGGTACGGATGCAGGTCAGGTCGGCGGTCGCAACTACCACTCCAACCGGCTGCGACAACTCACCCGGATCGACGCTTCGGAGAACCAGGCACGCCAGATCCTCTCCGACCTCCACTATCACCGAGCCCGGGAGCCTTTCCGCAGCGCACCGACCAAGGACGTCTCGGCGATGATGTGGCGGGTGCAGGTGTTCGAGCCGTTGATGGAGCGGATCCAGCGTTGATGTCCCGGACATCGAGCCGGTGCAGGCATACACCGACTTCCTCCACCACCGCTTCCTGCTTGTCCTACTCGCAGGGGCGAGACGTGCCCAGCGCCGAGGCCTACGTGGACTGGGCGGCGGCCGGCTACCCCGGCTACAGCCTCGAGGAGCTGGCCCAGCGCCACACTGAGGTTCTCGGTTCAGCCGCCGAGCCCGGGGCGGCGGCGGCACCGGTGACCCCGCCATCGACCGGGAGCACGACTCCCGTGATCCACGACGCCGCATCGGAGACGAGGAAGGTGATGGCGTTGGCGACGTCCTCCGGCTCACCGATGCGTCCCAGCGGGTGAGCCTTCGCCGTGTGCGCTTCGATCCCGTCCCAGAGCGCAGCGGCGAGCCGGGTTCGCACCACCGAGGGGGCGACCGCGTTCACCCGCACCCCCGGGGCCATCTCCATGGCCAGTTGATGGGTGAGGTGGATCACCGCCGCCTTCGAGATGTTGTAGGCACCGAGGATGGGGCCGACCTGCATGCCTCCGACCGAGGCGACGTTGACGATGGCGCCACCGCCATCCCGCAGTGCCTGTGCCAGGCGGCGCGCGCCCAGAGGATGGGGCCCGAGCTGATTGACCGCCCAGGTCTTGCTCAGGGCTCCGAGATCGACGGAATCGAGGGAGCCTGCGGCAGGATTGGTCCCGGCGTTGTTGACCAGGATGTCGAGCCGCCCGAATCGCTCGATCGTCTCCGCTACGGCACGCCCGGCGTCTTCCTCGCTGTCCGCCCGAGCCACCAGCGGCAGGACCCGATCATCATTGAGTCTCGCTGCTGCCGCGCTGATGTTCTCTTCTTTGCGACTGGTAATGGTCACACCTGCTGCCCCTGAGGCCAGCAGCTCCGCCGCGGTAGCCTCGCCGATCCCGCGACTCGCCCCGGTGACGAGGGCCACTTTGCCGTCTATACGCACATCCATCGTTGGTCTCCTCTCAACCGGTCCCGCACTGTCGATTGCCTGCGGCGCTGTCTACTGCTTCTTGTGGCCCTCTCGAAGCACACCGCCATATTTCATCCGCGTGTCATCCATGGAAGCAACCGGGGTTCCTTCGCGGCCGTCGTGGAAGCCGGCATCGACCACCTCACCGATGAAGAGGTCGTGGCTGCCCAATTCGACCATCTTGGTGACCCGGCACTCGATGAAGGCAACTGCCTCGGTGAAGATGGGAACACCCGTTGTCCCTTCGCGGATCGGACGTCCGTTGAGGGAGTCACCCTCTTTGCTCGCCGGCTTGGAGAACTTGACGAAGACCCTCGTGTCGTCCCGGTCCCACAAGTTCACCGAGAACGCACCACCCTCTTTGATGAGCCTGTTGGTGATCGCATGTGCGTCGACCGCAACGGCGATCAATACTGGATCCATCGACACCTGGGACATCCAGCTCTGGGTCATGCCGTTCCATTCATCTCCGGCACGGGACCCGATCAGGCAAAGTGGACTGGGGATCTGCCACATGACCTTGTTGATGGTCTCTGCATCTGGGGTTGGTCGGTCGCTCACAGGCACTCCTTGAAACGAGGCTGCATCCAAGCGTAATGAGCCTGCTCGGACCGATTGACGGCGCTGGCTTCGATGCGTACCCGATCAAAGCCCTATGATCCGCCGTATGCATGTGCTGATCGCCACGACCGGCGTGCTGAGCCCGGAGCCGGCTGTTGAATTCACCCGTCATCTCATCGGTAGTGACGGTCGGGTCACCGTCACTACTGTCATCGAGGTTCCACGTGGCTTCCTGGACACACTCCGTTCCGAGGGCTGGCACCCGCTCACCGAGGAATACCCCGAAGACGACACCGACGAGGCGATCATGCATCGCTACGTCGAGGAGCGCGGCAAGCGGCTCACCGAGCCCGTATGTGCCGCCCTCCGCGCCGCCGGGCTCGAATCGACAACCCTGTTCCGCGAAGGCGCCGATCCGGCACGCGCCATCTCCCAGCTGGCAGAGGAAGTGCAAGCCGATGTCGTCTTGCTCGGCGCCACCCGACAGATCTTCGACCAATCGGCCTGGGAGAGCGTCTCGGCAAGGGTGATGATCGAATCAGGACGGCCTGTGCTGGTTCTCCCACCAGGGTCCCACGATCCCTCGAGCCATGACCCCCAGGACGAGCCGTAGACAATCCGCTATTCGGCGCTGCCGGCGAAGTACACGGTGAGCATGCCGCGAGTCTGGTCTACGAACTGATCAGGGTCGGCCCGGAGCAGCGCCCGCACTTCCTCGATCGGCCACCAGCGCGGATCGGCGGTCTCTCCAGGCTGGCCGACCGGCTCACCCTCGCCAATGCACTCGAATAGGACGTGCAGCGACGGGTAGGTGCCTGCGATCCCATTGACCACGGCGACGGGACGCACATAGGCACAACCCCGGTTGGGCGACGCATCTACTCGGCCCGTTTCCGAGAGCAACTCGCTGATGTCGAGGCCGGTCTCTTCCTTCACTTCACGGGCTACGGCGACCTCGGGAGGTTCGCCTGCCCGCCACCGACCACCGGGAAGCTCCAGCTTGCCACGCACCGGCTCACCCACCTTGTCCCGGCGCTGCAGCAGCATGGTCTTGCGATCGCGGGACAGGACGATGGCATTCACGTTTGGTACAACGATCGCTTCGCCGCTCATCTCTGGTATCGAGATCTGGTGCCAGGACTCATCGAACCACACTTGATACGTCATCGTCCCGGTACCTCCAAGTGAAAGACTTCGCCGCAGAATCCTGCCACAGAGTCTCTGGCGGACAGTGTCACCTCGGCCAGCTCACCGGGTATCACGATGCCGCTCTGGCTCCTGGTGAAGGGTTGCTCGTTCTCGTGGGGGTGGGTGAGCACACGCTCGCCGATGACGTTGCCTTCCGCATCCCAAACCTGCCAGGCGTCGGCGTACTTGTCCCAGCCAGTGTCATTCGATCGAACCGTTGCTGCGATGGTGAAGGTCCCGCCGTCATCGGTGATCGTGGCGTCGATAACATCGGCACATCCCTCCGCCGAAGATGTCGTCGCACCACCGCAGGCGGCGAACAGCACCAGCCCGATGAGCAGCATCGGACGCGTCATATGAGCCCGTCCGAAGGGATCTCCTCGGAGGCGAATTGGGTCCGATACAGCGACGCATAGAGACCGTCCATGGCAAGCAGTTCAGCGTGGTTTCCTTCCTCGGCCAGCCGACCCTCGTCGAGCACGAGAATCCGATCGGCGGCCAGGATCGTCGAGAGCCGGTGTGCGATCACCAATGACGTCCTGTCCTTCATCACCCGTTCGAGAGCTTCCTGGATCAGCGCCTCGGCATGAGCGTCCAGATGGGACGTTGCTTCATCGAGGATGAGGATGCGGGGGTCCTTCAGGATCACACGGGCAATCGCCATTCGCTGCTTCTCACCACCGGAGAGCCGATAGCCGCGCTCCCCAACCACCGTGTCGAATCCTGCAGGTAGACCTTCGATGAGGTCCCGGATGTTTGCGGTGTCGGCGGCACGGCGCAGATCATCATCCGTAGCGTCCGGATTGGCATAGCGGAGGTTGGCCGCGATCGTGTCGTGGAAGAGGTAGGTCTCCTGGGTGACCACACCGATCGCTCTGGAGAGAGACTCAAGCGTCACCTCCCTCACATCATGACCGTCGATACGGACCGCACCACGATCGACGTCATAGATGCGAGGAACCAGATAGGTTGATGTCGTCTTGCCTGCGCCGCTGGGCCCCACCAGTGCAACCAACTCACCGGGGCTGACCAGGAACGAGACTCCCCGCAGCGCCCAGCTGTTGGCGACCTGCCCCTGAGAGCCGTCGTCGCCCGGGGTGACTCCACCGTGCCCGTACCGCTTGACGGCCTGGAGCCCTTGCTGGCCGCCGTAGGTGAACCAGACGTCGTCGAACTCGACCCGGCCCCGCACCGCGGTGAGATCGATCGCATCAGGCTGCTCGACGATGTCGTGGTCGAGATCGAGCACCTCGAAGACACGCTCGAACGACACGAGCGATGTGGCGAATTCCACCCTGGCATTGGTCAGACCCGACAGTGGCCCGTACACCTGGTTGAGGTACATGGAGAGGCTGACGATCACGCCGACCTGGATGTCGCTGTTGATGACCATCACCGCCCCGACCCAGAACACCACGGCGGTCCCCAGTGCGCTCATCACTCCGAGAGCCATGAAGAACCAGCGCCCGATGGTGGCCTGTCTGATCCCGAGATCAGCAACCCTGCGCGCTCGATCTCTGAAGCGCCCATCCTCGTGGACGGTACGACCGAAGAGCTTGACCAGCAACGCTCCCGAGACACCAAGTGTCTCGTGCATCTGGGCGTTCATCTCGGCGTTCTCTTCGAGCTGCTCCCGACGCACCTTGCGCAACATCCGGCCGACTCTTCTCGAGATGAGGATGAACACAGGGAGGATGAATAGCGCCATCAGCGTCAGCCGCCATTCGAGGAAGAACATCACGATGAGGGTCGCGATGACCGAGAAGATGTTCGAGGCGAGGGACATGAAGGTCCCGGTGACGGCCTGTTGGGCACCAACAACGTCGTTGTTGAGACGACTCATCAGCTCACCGGTGCGAGTGGCCGTGAAGAAACCGAGCGACATCCGCTGCAGATGAGAGAACAGCTGGCAGCGAAGATCGAAGATGATCCCCTCACCGATCGAAGCAGACGCCCACCGCTGCAGCACCCCGAACCCACCGTTGACGATGGGGACGATGACCATGATCAGGCCGAGCACCGACACCCTACCGATGTTCTTCGAGGGTATGGCAGTGTCGAGCAGGTCACGTACCAGCAGCGGCGGCACCAGCGACGCAAGAGAGATGATGACGATGGTCACCAGGGCGATGACCATCTCTTTCTTGTATGCGAGTCCGTAGCGGAGTACCCGCCCCAGCAATTCTCGGTTCAGTCTGAGGCCGATCCTGATCCTCGTCGTAGCGGACGTAGGACCACCAGCCGCTCCCATGCATCAACGGGAGTCCCTTCGCAGATCAGGCAACCTTAGGACCCGGCATCGCCGCTACTGGACGGTGGCGCCGCCGTTGCTCCCATTACCGATCACTGCTGCTCCGGCAACAACTGGCTCAGCGGCATCACAGACTCCGCCATCTGATAGCAGCTCTCCTCCGCGAGAGTCAGCGGGCACTCGATGACGTAGTGGTACGACTCCGCCACCCAAGACAGATTGAGGCCCGTTGCCGTGTCCTCGGCTGCAATCGGTCCGATCACATCTGCGCTCGTTGCCGGACGCACACGGATCACGGCCGTGCGTCCCTCGTCGCTGGTGTATGGCTCCTTGTGCCACAACCCGAACTGTGCTGCCGTATCCTGACCGAGCAGACCCGAAGCAACGTCGTACACCAACTGGCTGGTCACCCAGCCAACCGAATCCGGGACCAACTCGGGGAATTGGACTCCGGGGAGAGCACCCGAAATCTCTCGGCGACTCGCCTGGATGACCGAGGTAACGCCGTCACCCCTACTCCACACGGTTGAGATGACGAAGGTCGGTACCCCGTCGGCGGCCTCACCTTCGATATCGTCGTTGATCCAGATGAGATCCGTCGACTGTGTCGTCCCGTGCGGCGTTTCGGCCCGCACCGGTTCGGTGGTGGTCGTGGTGGACGTCGTCTCGCCGTGCACATAGTCGACCGACCGGTCCCCCAGGCCATCCATCAGCCCAGCGTCGCCACAGGCAGTGACGAAGATGGCGACAGCCAGCAACAAGAAGGTGTTTCGTTTCAAGAGGCTTCCAACGACAGTGGGGCCAGGATAACCAAGGCGCCGCCATAGCCATCGCATCTGGCAAGCAGGTCAGCTTCGGCCACCCGACTCGCCGCTACCCTGCGCTCGTGGCTAACCCCCTGCTACTGCTCGGCGGCTCCTGGTCGGACGAACCCGGTGTCGACACAGCACTCAGCCAGCTCATACTGGATCGTGTCTCGGCGGGAGACATGCCGGCGACGATGCGACTGTATGTGCCGGGGCGCGAGGTGGCGTTCGGCAAGCGCGACACGGTCACCCCACAGTATCCGGCTGCCGTCGCCGCCGCCCGCGACGCCGGTTTCCAGCCCGTCGAGCGCCTCGCCGGAGGCCGCGCCGCCGTCTTCACCGAGGACACCATCGCCTTCTCCCTTGCCGTGCCCGACCCCGATCCTCGCAGCACCATCTACGCCCGGTTCGAGGACATCAGCGCTCTCATGGTCGACGCATTCGGGCGGCTCGGGGTCTCCGCTGCGGTCGGGGAGATACCGGGTGAGTACTGCCCCGGTGAGTACAGCGTCCACCACAACAACCGCATCAAGCTGATGGGAGTCGGCCAGCGTCTCGCCCGGCACGCCGCCCATGTAGGTGGGGTGATCGCGGTGAACAACACCGACCTGCTGCTGCGGGCTCTCATCCCCGTCTATCGGGCGCTCCAGTTGGAGTGGCGGCCCGCAACGGCAGGCTCGCTGGGTGACGTGCGACGCGGCATATCGAACGACGACGTGATCGCGGCACTCCGCAGCACACTGTCCGATCGGTACGCGATCTCGAAGGATCGTATCGACGATGAGATGGTTCGCGCCGCCCGGGACAACACCGACCGGTACCTGCCGAAGCCGAAGGTGACCGGTGTCACCGATGGGTGACTCGACCGGAGGCTCTCAATCCAATACGCTTTCGGACATGAAACGTGTCCTGGTCATCAACGGGCCCAACCTCAACCTGCTTGGTAGCCGCGAACCCGAGATCTACGGTGCAACGACGCTCAACGAGCTCGAGGAGCACGTAACCGCCTGGGGCGCCGACCTCGGCATTGCCGTCTCATGTTTCCAATCGAACCACGAGGGCGAGATCATCGATCGGCTTCATGACAGTCGGCGCTCCTGCGACGGTGTCATCATCAACGCCGGGGCCCTGACCCACTACAGCTATTCGCTTCACGATGCCATCGTTGCCATCGACCTGCCCACCGTTGAGGTGCACATCTCCAACATCAAAGAGCGCGAGGACTGGCGCAGGCACTCGGTGATCTCACCTGCTTGCGACTACATGATCCGTGGGCGCGGCATCGACGGGTATCGCTACGCCCTCGAGTACCTGGCCAACCGCGCCGCCGCGGCTCCCCTCGTGTCGGCATACGGTGCTGCCATTGACCAGGTCGGTGATCTAATAGCTCCTGAAGGACCGGGCCCTCATCCGGTGGCGGTCCTCCTCCACGGCGGCTTCTGGCGTGACCGGTGGACGCGCGACATCATGGCCGGCCCTGCCCTCGACCTGCGTTCCCGGGGTTGGGCAACATGGAATCTCGAATATCACAGGGTGGGAACGGGCGGGGGCTGGCCGCGTACCCTCGAGGACGTTGCGGCAGGTATCGATCACCTCGCCGGCCTCGCCGCCGATCATGACCTCGACCTGTCACGCGTGATCGTCATCGGCCACTCGGCAGGGGGTCACCTGGCGCTCTGGTCTGCGGCGCGACCACATCTGTCCGACCTCATCCCCGACATAGCGCCACGGGTTGCGATCCGTGGTGTTGTCGCCCTCGCGCCGGTGTCCGACCTGGAACTGGCATTCGACCAGCAGCTCGGAGATGGGGCCGTGGAGGAGTTCCTGCGACGAACCCCGGACGAAGGCGACGATCGATACAGAGCTGCGTCACCACGACGACAGCTGCCGATCGCAACACCATGCACCTTGGTCCATGGCACCAAGGACGAAGCCGTGCCGGTCGAAATGAGTCGCGCCTATGTGGCCGCGGCAGCAACAGCCGGAGATCCCGTCACCTACCGCGAGCTCGAAGGTGTCGACCACATGTCGCTCATCGACGCCCGCTCCCCGGCGTGGGCAGCCGTCGTCGAAGAGATCCAGCGGCTTCGCTAGCGAGCTAACCGACGAGCGCCTGGATCCTGCGCAGACCTTCCTCCATGTCGGAATCGGCGAGCGCAAACGAGAATCGGGCATAACCGGCAAGCCCGAACGCCTCACCCGGCACAAAGGCAACCTGTGCCTCGTCGAGGATCAGCCCGGCCAGCTCCAGCGTCGTCGCCGCGGTCTTGCCGCCGAGGTCACGATTGAGCAGACCCTGCATGTTGGGGAATGCGTAGAAGGCGCCCATCTGGCTCGATGCAGGAGACACCGTCGATCTCGTTGAGCATCCGGTGCATGGTCACTCGCCGCCGATCGAATGCCTCACGCATCACATACACCGAGTCGAGTGACCCGGTGACTGCGGCGAGTGCGGCTCGCTGGCTCACATTGGCGACATTCGTGGTCATGTGGCCCACCAGCTTGCCGACACCCTTGGCGACCGCCTCGGGGCCGATCAGCCAGCCAACCCGCCAACCGGTCATCGCATAGGTCTTGGCGACACCGTTGACTACAACACAGCGCTCTGCCAGCTCGGGTACCTCCACGGGCATCGAGGCAAACTCAACGCCACCGTAGGTGAGGTGCTCGTAGATCTCATCGGTCATCACCCAAATGTCATGGTCGACGGCCCACTGCCCGATCTCCCGCACCTCGTCCTTGGTGTATACGGCTCCGGTCGGATTCGAAGGCGAGCAGAAGATCAGCATCTTCGTCTTGTCGGTGCGGGCAGCCTCCAGCTGGTCAACGGTGACCTTGTAGCCGGTCGAGTCATCTGCGTCCACGGCAACCGGAATGGCGTCGGCCAGCTTCACCACCTCGGGGTACGTCACCCAGTACGGTGCCGGCAGCAACACTTCGTCACCACGATCGAGCAATGCCTGGCAAGTGAGGTAGACGGCCTGCTTGCCACCATTGGTGATCACGACCTGGTTGGCTTTCACGTCGTACCCGGAATCGCGCATGGTCTTGACGGCCACGGCCTCCCGCATCTCGGGCAGACCAACCGCAGGCGTGTACTTGTGATTCTTCGGATCTCGCGCCGCTAGCACCGCAGCTTCCACGATGTGATCCGGCGTCGCAAAGTCCGGCTCGCCTGCGCCGTACCCGATGACCGGGGCTCCGGCGGCACGCATTGCCTTGGCCTTCATAGTGATGGCCACGGTGGCCGACTCGGCGACATTTGCTACCCGTTGCGATATCCCAAGTGGGCGGGAATCGGTCATTGCTCTACTCTCCTGTCGAAGATCTCGTGAACCCTAATCGGCGGTGAACCATGTCCAACATTCCATCCATCGAACTACCCGCAGAACTCATCCCGGCAGACGGTCGATTCGGCTCAGGCCCCTCAAAAGTACGTACCGAGTCGCTGCTCGAGCTCGGGGTGACCGGGTCGAGTTTCATGGGCACCAGCCACCGTCAACCCGGCATCAAAGCAGTGGTCGGCGCCATTCGCGGTGGCATGCGCGACCTGTTCTCGTTGCCTGAGGGCTACGAAGTCGTACTCGGCGTCGGCGGAGCGACTTCCTTCTGGGCGAGCGCCGTATTCAGCCTGATTGAACGCAAGAGCCAGCATCTCGACTTCGGTGTCTTCTCCGGCAAGTTCGCCAAGGTGGTTGCGGGTGCGCCCCACCTCGAAGAGCCCGAGGTGATCAAGTCCGAGATGGGCAGCCATCCTCTGCCGGTGCCGAATCCCGACGTCGATCTCTACGCCCTCACGCACAACGAGACCACGACCGGGGTGATGATGGAGATTCGCCGGCCCAACGCCCCCGGCATCGTCGCCGTCGATGCCACATCGGCCGCGGGCGGGATGGCAGTAGATCCCAAGCAGTTCGACGTCTACTACTTCTCCCCACAGAAGGTCTTCGGCGCCGACGGGGGTTTGTGGCTGGCCTTGATGTCCC
This sequence comes from uncultured bacterium, assembly GCA_963844835.1. Taxonomy (GTDB): domain Bacteria; phylum Actinomycetota; class Acidimicrobiia; order Spongiisociales; family UBA5794; genus JAAETI01. Next base: position 69,685 of record CAWJPT010000007.1, read on the forward strand.
CTGCCGCCATCGAGCGGATCGAGAAGCTCGAGGCGACCGATCGCTGGATCCCGGGTTTCTTGTCCCTCAAGCTTGCAATCGACAACTCGCGTAAGGATCAGACGACCAACACGCCTGCACTGGCGACGTTGTTCCTGATCCGCAGGCAGGTCGAGTCGATGCTCGACATGGGCGGGCTGGAGTGGGCGATCTCACGCTGCGCCAAATCTGCCGAGACCATCTATGGCTGGGCGGAGGCTTCCGAGTATGCCTACCCATACGTAAAGGATCCTGCGCTCAGAAGCACCAACGTGGCAACCATCAACTTCGACAACAGCATCGATGCGGGCACGGTCTCTGCGGTCCTGCGAGAGAACGGCATCGTCGACACCGGCGGCTACCGGGCTCTCGGCGAGAACCAGCTTCGCATCGCCATGTTCCCCAACGTCGACCCGGACGACATCGAGACTCTGACGAAAGCGATCGACTACATCGTCGAGAGGCTGTAGCCGCGGGAGGGTTGAGGCTCAGCGGGTCGTCGGTGTTCCCTGGTGGAAGACAAGCAGCCACCTGCCGGCACTGTCGCAGCGCCATAGCGACGCCCGGTTTCCGATCTCAGCCACTTCTCCCGAACGGATTTCACTGCGATATGTGACGAGGGCCACATCGTCTGTGATCATCCGCACGGCGAAATCGGGCAGAGGCAGGACGATGTCGATCGCATTGCCGACGGGGACGGCGAGCGTCTCCTCCCGGGTGTAGCGCCGCCCCGACCTGCCGAACTCGATGAAGTCGCCAGCCAGGATCGTTTCCATGTAGGAGCGATCGCCGCGGGTTTCGGCGACCCACAATGAGACCTCGAGGTCATACAGTTCTGAGGCTGCGTTCACTCCGCCTCCAGATCCGCGGGTACGAGCGACAGACTCACCATGTCGTGATGGCGGCCCACCGAGTAGTAGTGAGATCGGAGAATCCCTTCGACAACGAACCCGCATTTCTGCAGTGCCCGCAGTGACGGCTCGTTGTCGGGCATCACTCGTGCGCCGACACGGGCGAACCCCGCCTCCTGGACGGCCCAGCGCGACACCAGCCGTATCGCCCTGGTCGCCAGCCCACGGCCCCGTTGCCCCGGCACGATCCAGTACCCGATCTCTGCCGTCGCCTCCACGTCTCTCAGCATCAACACGACCATGCCCATCGCCTCACCGGTGCCGACACTCGAGATCGCAAGGGAGAGACCGTCGCCTTTGATCTGGCGACCCAGCTGCCGCGAGATGTACTCCCTCCCCCGGTCAGGGGTGAAGTCCGCCGGTACCGTGGTCCCCTCGGGGATACGGCTGTCCTGGGCAGCTTGCTCCACGCAGCCGAGGTCGTCCATCGTCCAGCGGCGGAGCTTCACTACCCCGTCACTCAGATCCGGGTGCGGGTAGTCGAGGACCGGTTGCCCGGTCATCCTCGTGGCAGCTCAGGTCGGTTCGGGAGCACGCGCCCCCAACTCACGGTCGAGCATCAGGAGAGCGTGGCCGTTGCCTACGGTCCGGGTCAGGTCGTCGATTATCTGCTGCACCGTCGCCTCTTCCTCGATCTGCTCATCGACAAACCAATCGAGCAGAGGGAACGAGGCGAAATCCCGTGCATCTGTTGCCATGGAGTAGAGGTCGTTGATTGCAGCGGTTACCCGTTGCTCGGCGGCGAGTGATGCTTGGAAGACCGCGACGACGTCGGCAAAATCGGTCTGAGGCTCCGGGATCGACTTGAGCACGACCGGGCTGTTGCGATCGATGAGGAAGCGATAGAACTTCATCGCATGGTCGTTCTCCTCCCCGGCCTGGATGCGCATCCAATTGGCCATTCCGGGAAGCCCTTCGTTCTCCAGCCAAGCCGAGAGCGCGAGGTATTGGTGGGCGGAGGTCAACTCCAGCGTCACCTGGTCATTGAACGCCGCAGCGAGTTCTTCCGTGAGTGCCATGTGTACCTCCTAGGCTCACGGCCACTCTATCGAACTAACGTTGCTCGCATGACCTGGGCATTCACCATCCTGTGCATCCTGTTCGTTGTCGTGTTGCTGTACTTCGAGACACGTCGTCCCCGCCAGCGCCGCTACCCAAAACTGGCGGCATCCATATGCTTTGTCGCTGTCGGTGTCGCGGCCGGAGCGCTGGACTCCACCTTCGGCATCGTCATGGTGGTTGGGCTCGTCCTTTCTCTGTTCGGAGACTTGTTCCTAGCTCTCGACGGGCGCACACCGTTCGTGGCGGGCCTGGCTTCGTTCCTGGCCGCGCACCTCGCCTACGTGGCTGCGTTTGCGGTACGTGGTCTCGGCGACGCCATCTACCTTCCCCTGCTTGGTGTCGCCGCTGCCGCCGTGGCCATCGGCGCCTGGTTGCTGCCCACGGTCCCCACGGAGCTCAAGGTCCCCGTCCTCGCCTACATCGCGGCAATCTCGGTGATGGTTGCGTTTGCGCTTTCCACGCACGCCCACATTGCCGACTGGCGTATTCCGGTGGGAGCCGTCGCTTTCTACCTGTCGGACATCACCGTTGCGAGAGATCGATTTGCCGCCCCCTCCTTTGCTAATCGGATCATCGGCCTTCCGCTCTACTACGGCGGGCAATTGCTGCTCGCCTGGGCGGCGGGTGGCTGAGTCGCCTACTCCCCGGCTCTTACAGGATGCGTCACTCGTAGCCCCGGTACCGAGGTGCTCGTCCCCGTCACGGTGAACCCCAGGCCCGAATACAGCTGGTACGCCGTGTCGGTGATGTCGAGTTCCACAACGAGCATCGGCGCAGTATCGCGGTATGGTTCACGGCCATGAAGCGACTGATGATCCTGCGCCATGCCAAATCGGATTGGAGCACCGGCGCCGATCTGATCATGCCCGCCCACTCAACCGAAGAGGGACCGAGGCTGCCATGACCATGGGGCGGGTGCTCACCAGTATCGGCGAGGTCCCCGATCTCATCTATACGTCCTCCGCGGTGCGGGCCCACGAGACCGCCATGCTTGCCGCCGATGCCGGCGGCTGGGAGGTCGAGACCGTGGAACTCGACGAGCTGTACGGCACATCGGCCGCTGCCGCGCTAGCAGATCGCGGCAAAGGCACCGGACACAGTGGAGCGTTTGATGCTGGTAGGTCACCAGCCGACCTGGGGCCAGCTGATCCGATCGGTCACGGGCGCATCAGTGAGTGTGAAGACTGCAACAGTTGCCGGCATCGACCTCCACATGGATATTTGGGCACATGCCCCCGACGCGATGGGAAGCCTCACATACCTGTTGCAGCCAAGATTGTTTGAGCATTGGGAGATGTGATGGAGAAGATTCACGGTGGTCAGCTGCTCGCCAGGGCACTCAAGAGCCGAGGGCGTAGACACGATCTTCGCGTTGACCGGCGGCCACATCGTCCCGATCCTCGACGGCTGCGTTCTCGAAGGCATCCGCATCGTCGACGTCCGCCATGAGGAGTCCGCGGCACATGCCGCCGAGGCATACGCACGACTCACCGGCAAGCTCGGTGTCGTTGCCGTGACGGCGGGCCCGGGAGTCACCAACACCATCACAGGTGTGATGAACGCTCACTACTCGTCGACGCCCATGTTGGTCATCGGCGGGCGACACCCCATCAAACAGGAGCACACGGGTGGGCTTCAGGAAATGGACCATCCACGGTTGTTCGGCTCGATAACACGCCTCGCTGAGACCGTCTGGGAAACGGAGCGACTTGCCGACTATGTGGCTATCGCCTCCCGGCACGCATTTGCGGGCAGGGGCGGGCCCGTGTTTCTCGACATGCCCCTCGACGTCCAGGCGGCGACCGTCGCCGCCGCAACCGTGCTTCCCGAGCATTACCGCCCCACCGGTGGAGGCGGTGCAACCCGACGTGAGCTCGATGAGATTGCCGCGATCATTGCTGCTTCAGAGCGCCCGGTGCTCTTTGCAGGCAACGGCTTTCGCGGCGACACCGCAAAGGCACTAGTGGGATTGGCGGAGACCGCAGGCATCCCTGCCTACGTCAACAGCGGCGCTCGCGGCGCCTTCCCCTACGGTCATCCGCTGCTGGGCAATCGCACCCGCTCGATGGCGTTTGCCGGCGCCGACGTAGTGCTGGCGCTGGGGGTGGACTGGGACTTCCGCACCGGTTTCGGGAGGAAGATCAACCCGAGCGCTACGGTCATCCAGGTCGATGCCGAGCCGACCAAGATCGGTTGGAACCGGGCGGCCCACCGCGGCATCGTTGCCGACCCTGGTGTCTTCGTCGGCCAATTGCTCGAGCACCCCGACGTCGCCCACGCGGCACGTGCTTGGTCGGCAGAGCTGCAGGCCGCCGAGGCCGAGCGACTTGCTGCGGCGAACGCCGAGGCCGATGCTCCCTCCGAGCTGGTGGGCGCCACAGTTCTTCGGGCGCACCGTCGCCGAGTTCTTCGGCACTGACTCCATCGTTGCCGTCGACGGCGGTGACATCGTCGCCACCACTGCGAAGTGGCTCCAAATATCCACTGCGGGCCATGTGCTCGAGGCGGGACCGGCCGGAACCTTGGGCACCGGCCCCGGGTTCGCCCTCGCCGCCAAGACGGTATTCCCCGAAAAGCGAGTGGGAATCGTCTTCGGAGACGGTGGTTTCGGCTTCAACGGCATGGAGTTCGACACCTTCGTGCGACTCGGCCTACCGATCATCGGTGTTGTGGGAAACGACGGGGTGTGGAACAACATCAAGACGTTCCACAAGATGTTCTATCCGGATCGACTGGTCGCCAGCGACCTGGGGCGTCGTCCCTATCACGCGGTAGTTGCGGCGTTGGGAGGCCACGGCGAGCTGGTCACAGAGCCGGGCCAGCTCATGCCGGCCCTGGAGCGTGCGGCCGCCTCCGGGCTGCCGGCGCTGGTCAACGTCCACATCGACGAAACGTTCCGAGCCTCGAGCAACTACTCCGTTTGACCTCGGTCGTCTTCCGCGATCCGGTTGGTACCATCCTCGGTCCGGAAGGCGAGGTTCAACGTGACCACCCAACAGACACCCGTGGGGTCGATGCTGCGCGAGGGTGTGGCAATCGCAGTACGGTTCGCCCGCGCCAGAACCGGCTCTTTCCTCCTTGCGGTGCTCGGCGCCGCCCTGTTCGTGTCCGCCATCGTCGCCTCGGCACTGGTGATCGGGCGGGTCACGGACGAGTTGATCGTCCCCGTGCTCGACAAGGGCGCCGGCTACGGAAAGCTCATCTGGCCCGCGATGTGGGCCGTCATCGGCGTGGCCGTCTGGAAAGCAGCTGCCATCGTGCTGCGCCGGGCCGCCGCCGGTTACCTCCAGTTCCGGGTCCAAGCGGACGCCAGGCACGACCTGATCGAGCACCTGCTCAAATTGGAGCTCGCCTGGTATCAGCGCCAGTCGACGGGAACACTGCTTGCGGTCAGCGACACCGACGTCCGCCAGGGAACGTTCATTCTCGCTCCACTCCCCTACGGCATCGGATCTTCGCTGCTCCTCGTGGGGACGGTCGTACTGATCCTGGTGATCGACCCCTGGCTCGCCCTCACCGCCTTCATCTGCCTCGGCGCCATCGTCGCCGTCAACATGCAGGGGGCATGGCGGATGTTCAACGCGTTTCGGGAGGTTCAGGACCTGCGCGGTGAAGTCTCTTCCATCGCACATGAAAGCCTCGACGGGGCGCTCACCATCAAGGCGCTCGGTCGCATCGATACCGAAACCAATCGATTCCGCAACGCGTCCGAGCGTTTGCGCGACCGGCTGATCTACACGCTTCAAATGATGGCCACCTACCGGGTCGGGGTCGAGGGCCTGCTCTCCGGGATCACTGTCGTGATGCTGATCGCCGGAACCATCCGCATCAACAGCGGCGCCGTGACCCCAGGCGACATCGTCACCATCACATACTTGCTGTCACTGCTGTTCATCCCGATCAGGATCATCGGGTTCGTTCTCTGGTCCATTGCGTCATCGCGGGCCGGGTGGGAACGTGTCCAGAACGTCTACGACGTGCGTGACCTCGTCCCCTACGGCGACCTCCTCCCCGAGACCGTCGAGTCGGGCGCCCACGTGTCCGGTTCGGACGTGACCTTTGCGTACGACGACAAAGAGAGCGTGCTGACCGACCTCCACCTGGCCATCAATCCGGAGCGCGTGGTCGCCATCGTCGGGCCGACCGCGTCCGGGAAATCCACCCTCACCGCGCTTCTCGCCAGGCTCTGGGACCCCGGCTCCGGTTCGATAACAATCGACGGCCGTGACCTGCGCAGCTTTGCTCGATCAGCGCTCCCGGGCGAGGTTGCCTATGTGTCTCAGGAGGCGTTCCTCTTTGACGACACGGTCCGGGGCAACATCGCCTTCGGTGTGATCGCCGACGATGAGGAGGTCACCGCGGCGGCGCGTCTCGCCGGGGCCCACGAGTTCATCCTCGATCTCCCCCACGGCTACGACACCGTGCTGGGAGAGCGAGGAACCAGTCTCTCCGGGGGGCAGAGGCAGCGAATCGCCCTTGCCCGAGCGCTGGTTCGCAAACCCCGGCTGCTCATCCTCGACGACGCTACTTCAGCGGTCGATCCTTCGGTCGAGGCACGCATCTTGGAACGACTTCGCGATTCCGAGCTGCCGTCGACAGTTGTGATCGTGGCCTACCGCACCTCGAGCATCGCACTCGCCGACGAGGTGATCTTCATCGACAACGGCACGATCGTCGCACACGGGACCCATGGCGAGATGAGCAAGCAGGTCCCCGGGTACGCCAGGATCGTCGACGCATACGCCGACGACGCGGGACGGAGGGACCAGCCGTGACCGCGGAGACGGTCTCTCGCAGCGGTGCGGTCAGGGCGCTCCGCCGCGCCTTTGCCGAGACGCCTGCGCTACGGAAGGGCCTCGGGGTGACGATTCTGTTTGCCACGCTCGGCACCCTGATCCAGATCGTGGTGCCCGTCGCCGTGCAGCAGATCATCGACCACGACCTGCTTGGCAGCGATCACGTCAACACCGGCAAGGTGGTCATGAAGGGCCTGGCGGCGCTGGCAGCGATGCTGCTGGCGTTCCTGGTGCGCCGGCTGGCGCTGGTACGTCTCGCCCACGCGTCGGCGACCGGTCTGTCCCAGCTTCGGGTGCGAACGTTCCACCACCTGCACCGGCTTTCCATCTTGGTGACAGACACCGAAAGGCGCGGGGCGTTAGTGGCGCGGGTCACCTCGGACATATCTTCGATTCAGGACTTCATGGACTGGGGCGGGGTAGGACTGCTCATCGGTATCGCTCAGATCGTGGTGGCTCTGGTGGCGATGATGATCTACCGCTTCGATCTTGCGCTCATCGTGCTCGCCGCGGTCATCGCTTACACCGTCTTGCTTGTGTGGATTCAACGAATCCTGGGCCGCGCCCACGACCGGGTCCGCAAGCGTGTCGGCGAAAGTCTCGGCGCGATGGGCGAGGCGATCACGGGTCTGCCCGTCATCCGCGCCTACGGCGCTGAGGAGGTGACAAGGGCGAAGGTCGCCACAGCGCTCGATGCCCAATTCCGCAGCGAGTTCCGCACCGCCCTGCTCGGATCGGGCCTGTTCTCGAGTGCCGAGCTGTTCGCCGGTCTGATCACCGCGGCGGTCATCGGCATCGGGGTGGTCACCGGGGTCGACGCTGGGATGAGCGCCGGCACTTTGCTCGCCTTTCTGTTCCTGGTGAATCTGCTGGTACAGCCAATCCAAACGCTGGTCGAAACCCTCAACCATGCCCAGTCGGCGGCCGCCGGGGTACGAAGGATCCTGCGGATCCTCGACAGCGAGGTAGAGATCGATGACCCAGCACACCCCGTACCTCTTCCCCCGGGTCCGCTGAACATCGAGTTCGAGGACGTGTCTTTCTACTACAAGAAGGACGCCCCCTTTTCACTCACCTCGATGTGTCCATCGAGCCGGGAACCCGGGTCGCCGTTGTTGGTGCTACAGGATCGGGCAAGTCGACGTTCTCGAAACTGCTCACCAGGATCCTCGACCCAAAGCAAGGTGCGATTCTCATCGGCGGCGTGCCGCTCACCTCACTAGCCACCGATGAGCTGCGACGACGGCTGGCCTACGTGCCCCAGGAAGGCTTCCTCTTCGATGCGACGGTCGCCGCCAACATCCGCTATGGGAAACCGGGGGCGACTGACGATGAGGTAATGGAGGCAATTCGAGACCTCGAGCTCGAATCCTGGGTGGAGCAGCTGCCGGCGGGTATAGGCACTGTCGTGGGTGAACGCGGCAGCCAACTATCTGCAGGCGAACGCCAGCTCGTGGCCCTGGCTCGGGCATGGATAGCCGCACCAGATGTCCTGGTGCTCGATGAGGCAACATCGGCAGTTGATCCTGCGCTCGAGATTCAGACCAGGCGTGCGATGGAACGGCTCATCTCCGGACGCACGAGTGTCACTGTCGCCCACCGTCTCTCCACCGCGGAGGCCGCCGACGAAGTACTGGTTTTCGACGATGGCCGTCTCGTCGAGCGGGGCAACCACTACGAACTGGTCAAGCACGGTGGGGCGTACACGGCTCTGTACGCCGACTGGGTAAAAGGGACCCAGGAGGCCCACTGATGACGCCTCAGCTGCGCCTGCAGCTCCTCGAAGCGGGTATCGATCCTGACAACTTCGGCGACCCGTCCCAGGCATGGGCCCAACTCCGGGCGCGATTCGGGGCACGGGTGACGATCCTGGAGCGCTATGAGCTCGAGGCGGCGGTCCTGGGTTTGGATGCAAGCGTGCTGCCGTGGGCAATCCGGGCCCGGGTGGAACGCGAGGTCCTCGACGCACAATTTCCGGGGATCGAGCTGATTGGCGAATCGAGCGACACACCCATCGACGTCGTGCCCTACGACCCAACGTGGCCCCGGCGATTCGAGGAGTGGCGCACTCGGCTGGCGGCGGCACTCGGGTCGGCTGCGGTCACGCTCGACCATGTTGGCTCGACGTCGGTTCCCGGGCTGGCAGCCAAGCCGATAGTCGATATCCAGGTTGGGGTCTCTGATCTGGAGGATGAGACCGCATACGTCCCTGCCGTCGAAGGCACCGGCGTTCCGCTCCGAAGCCGAGACTCGCGCCCACCGCTACTTCCGGCCCCCACGCGGGACGCCACGAGTCGTTCAGATCCACGTGTGCCGGGCGTACGGCCGGTGGGCGGAGGACCACCTGCTGTTTCGCGACTACCTGCGATACTCGACCGCCACCCGGGATCAGTACGCCCGTCTCAAGGCCGTGCTCGCCGAGAAGTACCGGGACGACCGCCTCGCCTACACCGACGCCAAAACCGATTTCATCCTCGATGCACTCGCCGAGGCACGCAGCTGGGCCGACGCGACCGGCTGGCAGGTGCCGTCGGCTCGTTGACCCGGTGGCGGCGGGAACTGTCCCGGGTTTGGGTGCTTTCTGTCACCGACCGACTGTATGGTTGGGCCAGCGATGCGCGCCGCGCTCGTGACAAGGAGGCGGAAGGATGGCATACCAACACGGGCTCTTCACCTGGGTGGATATCTCGACACCGGATCCGGCAGCTGCAACCTCGTTCTATACCAAGCTGTTTGGCTGGGAGGCCGAAGAGCAGCATGACCCCGACGGCAACCACGTCTACACGATGTTCAAGCTCGAAGGGAAAACAGTGGCCGGGCTCGGACCGCAGCCGGACAGCGGAGAGCAGGCAATGCCTGCGGCCTGGAATTCCTACGTCACAGTCGACGATGTCAACACCGTGGTCGACGGCTGGGCCCTCGCCCGAGGCAAGGTAGTGATGCCGCCAATGGACGTCTTTGACTCCGGTCGCATGGCAGTCGTGGCCGACCCGGAGGGGGCAATCCTCGCCCTTTGGGAACCGCGGGGACACGCCGGGGCCGACGTCTTCAACACACCGGGCGCCGTGAACTGGAACGAGCTGTACACCCGCGATCCTGCCGCCGCACGGGAATTCTACGGCAAGGCTCTGGGATGGGAGTTCGAGCTATTCCCCGGTGAAGGCGCCGGCGATTACTGGCTGATCAAAGTGCCCGACAAGTCGCTTGAGGCACCGCTCAGCGGGGACCCGTACAACGGGGGCCTCCTGACCATGGGCGAAGAGTTCCCGCCCGAGTTCCCGGTACACTGGCAGATATATTTCGCAACGGCCGACGTCGACGCCAGCGTGGCCAAGATCACCGAAATGGGAGGATCCGTGGTGACCGGCCCGGCAGACACGCCGGCGGGCAGGGTCGCCGTCGTCGCCGACGACGCAGGCGCCGATATTCAGTTTGATCAGGCCGCCACAGCCCGCGTGATGTCCCCGCTTCACCAACCGTACTGCCGGCTCAGCGCAGACCGGCGCTGCGATTATCGTCAGCGGTGTACGTGCCGTTCCAACGGTAAGCCCTTGTCGGCTTGTCTTCTGGCAGGAGGAATGGGATGACTGATAACTCCGACCCCATCGATGCGGCTCCGTCTGAATGGGCACCTCCTCCGATTGACGTTGCTTCGGTGCAGACCGGTGACATGCCGGGTGACAAAGTACAGATCAACGAGTCGCACATCAGGAAAGCCAGCACCATCTTTCCCCATCTGCTGCGACGGCTGAACGAGGCGCCCGACGACCGGATCGTGGTCTCCGTCTGCGGGGGATCTGGAGTGGGCAAGTCCGAGATCGCCTCCGTGCTCGGGGAATACGCCCGGCAGCAGGGTTTCGCCTCCTACGTCATGTCGGGCGACAACTACCCGTATCGGATACCACAGCACAACGATCTCGAGCGATTGTCCGTGTACCGGAATGCTGCCCTGAGCGCGTTCGCCCGAGACGCCCAATTCAGCAACGCCCGAATGACGACCCTCAGGCAGATGTGGCCGGATATGAAGGACATGGACCCGAGGACCTACCCCAATGACGATGCAACATGGATGAGCGTCTACCACGACGCCGGAAGGCAGGCTCTCGTCGACTATCTCGGCACGGAACGAGAGACCGAATTCTCCATGGTCAACACCATCATCGAGTCGTTCAAGGCGGGTCGGGAGAGTATCAATCTGAAACGGATGGGACGAACCGTCGACGATGTTCGCTACGAATCGGTCGATCTCTCCGACGTCCGGGTGCTCATCATCGAGTGGACCCACGGCAACAACCCATTGCTCGAGGGCGTCGACTACTCGATATTCCTGTTCAGTACGCCTGCAGAGACGCTGGCGCACCGGCTGGCACGAGGACGGGACAAGAACGCCGACAGCCCGCTGATCACTCTGGTGTTGGAAATCGAACAAGAGAAGCTCGTCGCTCAGGCCGACCGCGCCGCACTGATCATCTCGAAGGATGGCGACGTCCTCCCTTTCACGGAGTTCCAACGACGGCTTGCCGAGCCCTAGCCCACAAAACTCCCCCTATATGCAGGCGCAAGCCGTGACAGGAATTGCAGATGAGACCAACATCTAACTGCGACGTATCCTTCTCATGATCACAAGACGGGACGCCGGTATCGCGGGGGTGCCCCAGAGAACGGCGACGAGCACAACGGAGACGAGGATGAGGCCAAGCGGCGATCTACTGCCCAACGGAGTCATGTTCAACGCATACCCCGACAGCTGTGGTGGCACCCTGGGTGCGATCGTGGGTTTGTTGAGTCCGGGAGAGGCTCTCGACGGCGCCTTCTCGCTTTTCTACATATTGCCGTCTCTGTACAACTCGGACCTAGATCGCGGGTTCTCGATTGTCGACTACGGAATCAACGGCGTCATTGCCACAGAAACAGACTTGCGGGACCTCCGTGAACTCGGTCTCGAGCTGAAGCTGGACTTCGTTCTGAACCATATATCGGTCCAGTCTCCCCAGTTCAAAGACATCTTGGTGAACGGTGATGACTCTCGCTACGTCGACTTCTTCATCGACTGGAACAAGTTCTGGGAAGGGAACGGACAAGTCGGCCCTGACGGCTACGTGATCCCAAACCGGGAGCACCTGGAGAAGCTCTTCATGCGCAAGCCCGGGCTCCCCATCCTCGAGATACCGTTTCCCGACGGCTCCAGTCGGTTCTACTGGAACACGTTCTACCAGCAAGTGACCGTTGATCCGCCAAGTGCGTCGGACCTGCGTTCTGCTGTGGGCTTGCCGGAGAGAGGCTGCCGATGTGATCGCCGAACACATCGCCGATCACGTCGGGAGCGGCGAACCGATAGACGACATCGACCTCGGCGAGTACAACCACCTCCGACCCGAGATTGTCGAGTACGTCAAACACAACTGCACCAGTTACCTCGGCCAAATGGATCTCAACGCGAGGTCGGAGGACGTGTGGGACTACTACGACGCATCGCTGCGACGGATGAAGGGATACGGGGCGAGGATCATCCGCCTCGACGCCTTCGCATACCTCCATAAGCAGGTTGGCCTGCGGAACTTCTTCAACGAGCCCGGCACCTGGGACTACATCGATCGGCTCAGGCAGATCGCCACGAAGTATGGCCTGATGCTGCTGCCGGAAATCCATTCCCGATACGACGAGCGTATCCACGAGAAGCTCGCAGGTAACGGCTATGCGTTCTACGACTTCTTCTTCCCTGGGCTCGTGATCGACGCACTCGAGACCGGCAGGCACGGCCACCTGATCGAGTGGATGCGGGAAGTGGTGGATCAGCAGTACGTCACCGTCAACATGCTCGGCTGTCACGACGGGATTCCGCTTCTGGACATGAAAGGCCTGCTCACCGACCAGTCCATCGACCGGCTCATCGACGTCATCCTTGATCGGGGCGGCATGGTGAAGGAACTCTTTGGGCCCGACGGAAAGAAGATCGCGTATTACCAGGTGAACGCCACCTTCTACAGCGCCCTGGGCGACAACGATGACAAGCTGATGCTGGCAAGGGCCATCCAGATGTTCATGCCGGGCGTACCGGAGGTTTGGTATCTCGACCTCTTTGCAGGCACCAATGATCACGAGGCAGCCCGGGAAGGTGGCCACAAGGAGATCAACCGAACCAACCTGTCGATGACCGACATTCGCTCGAGGTTGCGGCTGCCAATTGTTCAGCGCCAATTGGAGCTATTGCGGTTCAGAAACACGTTCCCCGCTTTCGGCCCGGGCTCCCGGCTCAGCATCGATGATTCCACCGAAAGCCAACTCAACCTCACCTGGACCAGGGACGACCATTGGGCTTCGCTGACCGCTGACTTGACCACGTTCGCCTTCGAGATCTCCTACTCGAATGGCGACGGAGAGCACACACTCACATACTGAGGGCCTGAACCGGGCCCTCCAGACCGGGCTGTGGCGAATTGCCCGGTGCATTGGCGGCGTCTCTCAGTGACGCCACCAACGGTGGGTGAGCAGGATCACGACCGGGTAGATCTCCAGCCTGCCGACAACCATCAGGAAGGACAGGACGAGCTTGCTGTCGGCTCCGAGACCGGCGTAGCTCCCCGCCGGCCCAACACGGCCGAGGGCCGGGCCGACGTTGCCGACAGCGGACGCCGCCGCCGAGATACTCGTCAATGGGTCGAGACCGGGCTCGAGGAAGCCGAGCGCGATCGACCCGGCGACGAAGAATCCGATGTACAAAGCAAAGAAGGTCATCACCCCTTGCACCAGCCGGGGCTCGACCGGCTTGCCGCCGTAGCGCTCGACGGGGACGACCCGCGGGTACACGATGCGGCGCAGGTTGGACGCGACGCTCTTGTAGGCAATGCCGAGCCGGTAGGTCTTCACCCCACCCGCCGTCGACCCGGCCATCCCGCCGAGGAACATGAACAGCAACACGACGAGCACAAGCCCTGGTGCCCACGACGCCCAGTTCACCGTGGCATAACCGGTGCCGGTGACGGTGGTCACGCCTGTGAACACTGCGTCGCGTATCCGTTGCTCGACCCCGCTACCGAGGGACCAGCTCCCGAGAGCAATCACCAAACCTGCGGCACCGAGGATCGAGACATACGCGACGAACTCGCTGTTCTCCAGATAGGCGCGAGGATGCCGCCAAGCGCGGAAATGAAGGGCAAAGGAAGTGCCGGCGATCACCATGAAGACGATGATCACCCACTGGGTGTACGGGGCGAACCCGGCCAGCGAATCAGCCTCCGTCCCGAATCCGCCGGTCGGCATCGTGGTCATGAGCATGAGCCACTGCCTGGAACAGGCTCATGTCCCCGACTGCGAGCAAAACGACCAGCACACCGGTGAGACCGATATACAGCCACCAGAGACGCTCCGCCGTGTCGCGGAAGCGCGGTGTCATTCGATCGGGCTCCGGGCCGGGCGCTTCGGCGCGGGCCAGCTCGACACCACCCGCGCCCAGCATCGGGAGCACCGCTATCGAAAGCACGATGATTCCCATGCCCCCCACCCATTGTGTGGTCGCACGCCATATCAGCATCGCATGCGAGAGCACCCCGGGGTCGGCCAGCACCGTCGCCCCGGTTGTCGTGAACCCGGCCGCGGTCTCGAACAGCGGATCCACCAGACCGTGGAGCGATCCGCTCAGCAGATACGGCAGTGTTCCGAAGACTGTGAGCAGGAACCATGCCAGCGCAACTACCGCGAAACCTTCGCTCGAAGTGAGGATTCCTTTTACCTCGGTGTGCCTGCGCCCGAGCAACCAGATCGATAGCCCCAGCGCTGCGGTAACCAGCAGCGCCAGGACATCCGCCCATTCCTGATAGATCACGCCGGTCAAGATGGCGGGCAGAGTGGCCACACCTCCGGCTGCGATCACGGCAGCGACCACAACGATCAGTCGTCGGCGAATGGCCGATGCGATCACGGAAGCAGAAGCTTCTCTACGGCGTCGATGGCCTCGCTCTTGGCGAAGATCACGACATGATCCCCCGTCATCAGCGTGGTGTCGCCCTTTGGGACGATGACGTGGTCTCCCCTGAGCGATTCCACCGAGGACTGCATCCCGTGGCAAATTGAGGTCGACCAGTGCTACACCTACAGATGGCGAATCCGCGCCGATCTCTATCTCGAGGGCTTCGGCGTCTGTGTCCTTCACAGTCGCAACCGAGAGGATCCGGTCGCGACGCACGAACTGAAGGATCATGTTCGCCACGGCGACCCGTGATGACAGCGTCGCATCGATACCAACGTTGCGCAGCAAGCCGGCCACCGATCGGTGGCCGAAACGGGCGATCGTCTTCGGTGCGCCAACCGCACCGGCCACGAGACACCCCATGAGGTTCTTCTCGTCCAGGCCGGACAGACCGACCACTACATCGCCACGACCCAGCCGCAGCGAGGTCAGGAAATCGGCATCGGTTGGCTCCGCCTGCAAGATCCATGCTCGGCACCGGCGTGCCATCAGTGCCGCCCTTTCCGGGTCGGCTTCGACGATCAGCACCTCATAACCGGCGTCGAGGAGAATCTCCGCGGTCATCTCGGCGATCCGGGTGCCACCGAGAATGATCACCCGGGAGATGGGCTCGACATCGATGCCGAACATGGCGATCGCATCACGCACATGATCGTGCTCCACCATCACCACAATGTGGTCACCCGCTTCGACACGAGTGTCGCCGCGACCAATCTGGGTCCCTTCACCACGCACGACCGCAGCCACGATGAAATGCCACTTCCCAGACACCCGTTGCCGGAGGTCCAAAACCGTATGGCCGTCTGCAGGAGACTCGGCGGTGACTACCCCTGCCACCAGGCTGAGCCTGCCGCCGGCAAAGTCCGCATACTCGGTGACGCCGGCATGCTGGGCCAACATGGCTGCCTGTCGAGCCGTGGAAATACGGGCATCCACGACGACATCGACCCCGAGACCGGGTGACACCTCGCGCAGATCGGGGTCCTCGACACGGGCCACCGTTCTGCGTACCCCGAGGGACTTTGCGCCTCTACAGGCGAGCACGTTGGCGCCGTCGTTGTTGGTGACGGCCAGAAACAGACCCGCCTGCTCCACGCCGGCGCGGCGCAGCACGGTTGGGCTTGCACCATTGCCGTGGACCATGAGCACGTCGAGCCGCTCCTGGATCCGTGTCGCCTTATCCTCATCGACCTCGACGATGACGACTTCCTGACCCTCGGCGACGAGTCGCTCGGCGAGATAGGAACCATCATGACCGGCACCGACGATCACAACCCGCAATCTGGCTCTCTCCTCCGATCGCTTGGGCAAAGAGTAGCGAGCCAAGCCCCGATTGCCGTGTTGCCGGGCGAGCATCCTATTGCTCGAGGATCAGCCATCGTGATTTATTCGGAGAGGATCAACAGCTACGAGTAGGACTGCTCGTTCCTGCTCGGTATCGAGCGATCTGCTCAGGCTGGGTCGCCAAAGCGGACGCGCTCCTTGAGCCAGGTGGCGGTCCAGGTTTCGTCGACGTCGCTGGCTGCGATGGCGAGCATGGCCGCTTCGGTCTGGTCGATCTCGGGCGGGTCGGGTTCCCAGGTGCCGTCGTTGAGGTCGATGAACATCACCAGCGCCGCCCAGGCAGCCCGCTTGTTCCCGTCAGGGAGCGGATGATTCCAAGCCAGCCGGCAAACCAGTACCGCCGCCTTGTCATAGAGGTCGGGGTAGAACTCGATATCACCGAACCCGGCTCGAGGGGCGTGCAACGCCGAGTCGGCTAGCTCGGATCGGGACACTTTGGCGAGAGTATCGGCGTCGACACCGGTGACTTATTCGGCCAGCCAGAAGTACTCGGCCAGCGTGATGTAGCGAGTCACTGGGCGAGGCGCTCCAAGAGTTCCCGGTCGCGGTCGAGGAGTCGCTTGGCGCGGCTGGTGAAGTCTTCGTCTCGGCGTACTCGCCCGATTTCAGCCTTGAGGGCCTCGACGATCAACGCATTGACGCTGGTGCCTTGGACGCGGGCGACGGCCTCGGCATCGTCGGCGAGGTCTTCGGGGAGACGGACGGTGGTCTGTTTAGTCATGCCCTCATGATATCGCGATATCTAGATAGCACAACCACCCATCATGTCAACCACCCCGCACGTCATAGTGCACCCCCGCGACCTCGAACCAACAAGCGCGCGAGATCCCCATTATCTGGGACCAACGTTGAGTGGTCGTGGTCAATGATGATTGGTGAGGGGACTCTGCCCGACATTCCTCCACATCAGGTAGCCGGATTGACCCCTTCACCAGTGCGTTTCCGCGGGTCACTGCCACCCGCTCGAAGCGGCACACATTCACCGGAAGTCTCGTGATCTGATGCCCTCCACCGGCCAATGCTCGAAGCGGTGTGCAACGAAGTTGGTGACCCCATCCTGATATTCGACAACACCGTCGATCACCACCCCGATTGCTTTCCTGGCGATCTCGTAGTTCGCCTCCCACACCTGGGGAAGGACAACGACGTTGAGCAGACCGGTCTCGTCCTCGAGGTTGAGGAAGCGCACCCCACGGGCGGTGCTGGGTCGTTGCCGGTGGGTGATCAGACCCCCGACCCTCCCCCGCTTGCCGTGGATGCGTAACGACAGGACGTCACTGATCTCCATGCATCCGATCCGCTCCAGCTCGGCACGCAGGAAGCTGACGGGATGGGTTGGTGAGATGGAAGTCGACCACAGCTCCGCCTGCATCACTTCCGGTGGTGTCATCTCGCTGAGCTCGGGTGGTTGTGTTCCATCTCCCAGGGCCAGCTTCCCCGGTCCCAATCCGGCGAGCGCCCCCGCCGCCCAGATGCCCTCACGACGCCCCAGCCCGAGCGGAACCAATGCTCCCGAAGCCGAAAGCGCTTCGAAGGCGCCAACATCGATACCGGTTCGCTGCCCCAGGTCTTCCGGGCTGTGAAACGGGCCACCGATTTGGCGGGCGGCCTCGATCCTCGTGATCTCACGATCGCCGAGGTTGCGCACATAGCGGAGCCCGACCCGCAACGCCACCGGCATCCTGATCGGATCGTCGACCGCGCCCTGCCCATCACGCCACCGGGCTCCCAGATAGTCGGTGGTGTCGTTTCGGGGCACGGGATACGGGACCACCGTGCAGTCATACCAGGATTGGTTGATGTCGGGAGGAAGCACCACAACGCCGTGGTGCTGAGCGTCCTGAACGAGCGTGTTCGGTGTGTAGAAGCCCATCGGCTGGGCGTTGAGCAGGCCGGCGAAGAACTCAGTCGGCCAGTGGTACTTCAACCAGGAGGTGGCGTAGACGATGTAGGCGAATGAGACTGAATGGCTCTCAGGGAAGCCAAACGAGGCAAAACCCTGGAGCTTCTCCCAAATCTCGTCGGCGGCACCGTCGACGATCCCATTGTGCGCCATGCCCGCATAGACCTCGTCGCGAAGCTTGGCCATCTCCTCATCGGAGCGCTTGTGGGTCATCGCCTGGCGGAGCCGGTCCGATTGACCGGCGGTGAACCCGGCGCACACCCGGGCCAGCTCCATCAACTGCTCCTGGAACACCGGGACGCCGAGCGTTTTCTCCAGGATCGACCGGGCCGCAGGATGGGGATAGCGAATCGGCTCGAGGCCGTTGCGCCGTCGCAGGAACGGGTGAACTGAATGGCCCTGGATCGGCCCCGGGCGGATCAATGCCACCTCGATGGCCAGGTCGTAGAAAGTGCGCGGCTTCATCTTGGGCAGGGTCGCCATCTGCGCCCGCGACTCCACCTGGAACACGCCGACGGTGTCGGCCCTGGTCAGCATGTCGTAGATGACCGGCTCCTGGGGGATAGTGGCGAGATCGACGTCGATGCCGTGCACTTCACGGATCATGTCGACCGAGAGGTGCATGCCGTTGAGTGCACCCAGGGCGAGGAGATCGAACTTGACGATCCCCATGGCGGCACAGTCGTCCTTGTCCCACTGGAGCACCGAGCGGTCCTCCATGCGACCCCACTCGAGAGGCACCACGTTCCACAGGGGATGCTGGGAGACGACCATCCCCCCGGAGTGGATGCCGAGATGACGGGGGAAACCGTCCAGCCGGTCACAGACGTCGTAGATGAGGTCGGCGGTCAACCCTTCCGGTAGCTCGACCTCGCGGCGGATCGCCTTCGGGTTCCTCGTGTCGAGATACTTGGTGAGCCCGTTCACTTGAGCCTGGGTGAGCCCGAACGCCTTGCCGACGTCCTGGAGCACGGAACGAGCCCGATAGGTGATCACGTTGGCGACCATGGCGGCCCGCTCCCTGCCGTAACGCTGGTAGCAGTACTGGATCACCTCTTCCCGTCGCTCCGCCTCGAAGTCGATATCGATGTCGGGGGGACGGCCTCGTTCTGCCGACAGGAACCGCTCGAACGGCAGGTTGAGCCGGATCGGGTCGACCCTGGTGAGACCGATGCAACGGCACACCGCCGAGTCGGCTCCCGACCCGCGAATCTGGCAATAGATGTTCTGGGACCGAGCAAACTTCACGATATCCCAGGCGACGAGGAAGAACCCGGCGAAACCCAGCTCCCCGATCACTCCGAGCTCATGATCGAGCCTGGCTCTGGCCCTGGGATCGATACGACCATCTTCACCCGGATAGACGTCGCGGGCACCTTCGAAAGCGAGATGGGTCAGATACTCGATCTCAGTGGTGAAAGCCCCTGGCATCGGGAAATCCGGCAAGGCCGGTGCCACCAGATCGAGATCGAAAGCGAGGCTCTCCCCCAGCTCTGCCGCAAGCTCGACCGCACCCCGGTACCGGCCGAGGCGTTGCCACATCTCTTCCGCCGATCGCAGGTACCTCTCATCGGTGGCGGGCCGGAAACCATCGGCCGTATCGAGGTCACGTCTGCCCCCGATTGCGGCAAGCACCTCCGCCAGGTCTGCATCACCGCGCTTTGCGTAGTGGACGTTGTTGGTGGCGACCAGTGGGACTCTGGTGATCCGGGACACCTCTGCGATGACGTCGTTGCGTAGATCGTCTTCGGGCATGCCGTGATGCCACACCTCCAGGTAGAGGCGACCCGGGAACAGGTCTTTGAGCCGCTCTGTCTCCCCTAGCGCCCTGTCGAGGTCACCGGCGAGCGCGGCCCGATTCACCGCACCGTTGCGGCAGCCTGACAGTGCCACCAGGTTGCCGTGGCGGGATGCCTCGGCAAGGTCCCGGTAGTCGTATGCCGGTTCGTCCTTCCTCCCCCGGAACTGGCCTCTGGTGACCATACGGGCGATAGCGGCATATCCCGCTGGATCCGGTGCCAACAGCACCAGATGATCGGTTTCCTGCTTGCCCGTTGGTTTCGACCCGTGCATCCTGCGGATCCGGCCACGACGATGATTCGAGGCTTGTGCCTCATCTCCGCCAGATCCCGCAGAGTGCGCCGATGTCTGCGACCGAACCGCCCTCTCTCCTACGTCCCCGGTGGATCGGATCGGCATGCCGATCTCGGTGCCGTATACGACCGGCATCCCCAGTTCCCGGGCCGCTTGATGCACCTTGGCGGCACCACGAAAGCCGTCGTGGTCGGTCACACCCAGTGCGGTATAGCCAAGCTCAGCGGCACAGGCAACCAACTCGACGGGTTGCGATGCCCCGTCGAGGAAGCTCATGTTGGTATGACAGTGGAGCTCGGCGTAACGCACCATAGATCGAACACTCTATCGAACATGTGTTCGATCCGCTAGTGCGCACCCGCCGGCTACTTCACCACGGGAACACCCTCGTTGTACGGCGTCTCGGTGACGATGACCGTCTGGCCGAAGTCCCCCGAGTTGAGACCGCAATACGACGAGCTACCGCGGAGCCAGATCTCGACGGTGTGCACGCCGCTCGACAAACCCGTGAACAGTCCCTTCGCCGATATCACATCGTTCTGGGAATAGACCACCGCACCGGCACCTGTGTTCTCGAACGAGGTGGAATTGCTGCCGTTGTCCTTGTAGCCGTCGATGCGAAGTTGCCATTCGCAGAACCCGGCGGCGGCCTTGTCGGCATGTGCGTTCCAGTCGAGCACGATCGCCGTACCGTCGGCTTCCTTCGTGAAGGTGCCGACCTCGCGGTGATATTCGTAGTCGCCGGTGACGTCGGTGTCGCCGCTACTGCCGTCGTAGAGAAGACGGGTGATGACGGGTGCATTGCGATGGAGGAAGGCAGCCATCTGACCCCGAGTCACGTTGTCGCCGGGACAGTACTGGTCGTTGGTGGGCGGATTACAGCCACGTGTGATCCCGTTGGCAGCGAGCCACCCGATATCGTCGTGGAACACGTGAGAATCCGGCACGTCGGTGAACTGATCTGCCGCCCAAGCGCCGATCGGCACCATGAAGACGGCAAGCACCGCCGCAATGACCATTCCCCTCAGATTTGCTTTCCCGAACTTTGCCATAGACGCTCCCTCGGTCAGTTGGCGTGTCTCGGAGCCTACACGCCCAGAGTGCGCGACGGGACGGTGAGTTTGTGATGACTCATTCGTGAGTCATTTGACTCCCCTCCGGGCTCGCGATTGCGTAGTCTGTTTGGTATGACTGAGTTCACGGTTCACATGGCCAACCGTCCGGGACAGCTGGCTGCTCTCGCCGATCGGCTTGCCGAGGCGGGTGTGCACGTCGAAGCTCTCGCCGCGTTCTCGATGGGCGACGAAAGCACCGTTCGGCTAATGGCCAAGGATGTCGACGGCGCACGGCGGGTGTTGCGTGACGCAGGCGTTCGCTTCGAAGAGCAACGTGTCATCGAGACCGTGGTCAGAGATGATCCTCGAGCTCTTGCCGAGATGACCAGAAAGTTGGCCGAGTCCGACATCAACATCGAGGCGATGTATCTGCTCCACGCCAACGGTGACAGCCTCCACTTTGCGCTGGCGGTAGATGATCACGCCACGGCGGTGTCTCACCTACAGAGAGGTAGCTGAGTCCAGCCCGACTGTGGCTGTACCGGGCTAACTATTGTCCCACAAGGGCAAATCCATGCTATATTGCCCTCTTGCGACAATATGATTTGATATTGCCTCCGTAGAGCAACACTGAGGGAGAATGCAACAAGCGGCCGTTATCGGCGACATCGTCGAATCGAAACAGGCAACCAATCGCGACACGCTGCAGCGTCTGTTCCTCGACGTGCTCGAGATCGTCAACTCGGTCACCAACCCGACGACGAGGCTCCGGATCGCACGTGGTGACGAGTTCGAAGGGTCCTACCCGACCATATCTGCGGCGTGGGAAGCAACCCTCAGGCTGAGGCTGTTGATGAAGCAGCACGGATATGACCTGTGGATCAGCGTCGCCTGGGACGAGGTGACCGCGCTGCCCGATGCCGCCCACGCCGCGGAACAGGACGGCCCTGCATGGTGGGCGGCGCGCTCCGCATTGACCCAACTGAAAACGGCATCGCGGCAGAAGAAGCCGGACAATCGGCGCACCGTCTTCACCTCCGACACGCCGTCGTCCTCGCTACTCCGGGTTGCCACCATCTTGCGCGACGAGGTACTGGCCGGGCTCGACACATCCGATGCCACCATCACCCTCGGGTTGCTCGATGGCAAGACCCAGGCTGACATCGCCGCGTCACTGGGTGTCACCGCCGGAGTCGTCTCGCGCCGTGCCCACCGCAATGGCCTGCTCAGCCTTGCCGCATCTGCGAATATCACCCTATGAGCGACACATGGATTCATTGGATCGGCTTCGCTGTGATCGTGCTTGCGGCCCTGGCGATCTCGTGGTGGCCTGCCGCAGGCCTGGTGCGCCGCCTTCTGGATTCCGTCGACCTCACCGACACCAAGGCGATCCCGCCGCCCGGTCTGGGACGCTGGATCGGTAGGTTCGAGCGAGCCTTGATCGTACTGCTGATGATCGCCGATGCCCCGACGGCCGTCGGATTGGTGGTTACCGCCAAGAGCATCCTCCGGTTTCCCGAGATCACCGGTGACGAGCCCGCGATCACCCCCGAGTACGTCCTGGTCGGATCGCTGGCCAGCTGGGCAATAGGGGTCGCCCTCGGGTATCTGGCAACCGTCCTGATCGGCCAACTCCCCGCCGTCTAACGCGGCTATCACCCCCAACCGACAGCTATCGACTGTTGACGACACCAGAAACACGTATTATGTTTCGTGTATCATTTGGCGGGTATACCCAGAGGAGGCCACGATGATCGCGACCACCCTTCCCGTTGTCGGCGCCGCGCTGACACTCGACCCGGCAAGTCTTCTGCTCGTGCTCGGCGCTGCCCTCGCCGGCGGCTGGATGGCACGCCGTCTCGGCTACCCGTCGATCCTCGGCGAGATCGCCACCGGCATCATCCTCGGACCACCTCTGTTGGGATTGCTCACCGAGAACGATGCGACCACCGTCATCGGAAAGCTCGGCGTTGTGCTGCTGATGCTGTACATCGGTATCCACCTCGACCCTTCCTCACTCGGCAAGGCATCGCGACCCGGCCTCTACGCCTCGATCGGCGGGTTCCTGGTGCCGGCATCTCTCGGCTTCGGATTGATCATGATCATCGACGGCGACCCGATCGCCGCCTCATTCGTCGCGGTGGCGATGGGGGTGACATCGTTGGCCACGAAGTCACGCATCCTGGTCGACCTGGGGATACTCAACACTCGGATCGCACACGTGCTCGTCGCCGGAGCCCTGTTCTCCGATATCGCCGCACTTGTGCTGTTTGCCGCGTTGCTCAGCCTGGCGGCAACCGGAACGATCGTCATGTCGACCATCGTCATCACCGTTGCCAAGGCTGGTCTCTTCCTCGCCGCCGCCTGGATCGTCGGCAGCCGGCTATTCCCGCTTGTCGCAGCCCCGCTCGCTCGCCGCAAGTTGGACCCATCGATACTGTTCATCTCGGTCGTCGGGGTCGGCCTCGCTTTCGCCGCCGCCGCCGAGGCGGCAGGGCTGCACGGCATCCTCGGTGCGTTCCTGGCGGGCCTCTTCATCAGGGAGGGCGTCCTCAGTCATTCGCAGCTGACGATTGTTGAGGAACGCGCCCGCAACGTGTCCGTCGGTCTGCTCGCCCCCGTGTTCTTCGTGACCGCCGGATTCAAAGTCTCATTCGACGTGTTCTTCGATTCCTTCTGGTTGCTGCTCGCAGTCGTCGCACTGGCCACCGCAGGGAAGATCATCGGGACCGCCTTGTTCTATCTCCCCACCGGCTACGGGTTCAGGGAGGGCATTGCGGTCGGTGCAGGCATGAATGGGCGCGGCGCAGTCGAGATCATCGTCGCCGAGATCGCCCTCACCTCCGGGATCATCGACGAGCGCATCTTCTCGATCCTCGTTTTCATGGCCGTGTTCACAACGGCAACAGTCCCCGTTCTCCTCACCCGATCGATCAACTGGCTACGACGGCGGGGAGAGCTCGTCGCCGACGAACGAGAAGGGATCCTGTTGGTAGGGGCGGGGCCGATCGCACAGCGCATCGCGGCACTTCTCGCCACGCACACCGAGGTGAGCCTCATCGACACCAATCCGGATCATGGCGCCATCGGCCGCCGCCACGGCCTCACCATCATCAAGGGAAACGCAATGGACGAGGATGTCATGGAAGAAGCAGGAGCGGCAACGGCGCGTACCCTCATTGCCATCACCCCAAACCCCGAGGTCAACGTGCTCACCGCCCAGCTCGCCAAGCAACGCTTCGGGATCCCCGATATCCACGTGGCGCTCCCCGAAGGGGCCACCAGGAGCATGGTGCGGATGGTCGAAGAGCTCGATGCCGAGATCCTCTTTGGTCGACAGGTCGACCTCACCGTCTGGGATGTCGCTGCGGCCCGCGGTGCGGTAGTCGACCTCGAATACGAGGTGCCCGATCCCGAAGAGATGATCCAGAGCGGAAGCCATCTCAGCGGGCGGTCCCGTTTGACCAGCCTGCCGCTGGTGTTCCGCTCCGACCACAGCTGCGACATCTACTCAGCGGGTCGAGCCGTTCGTGCCGGCGAGCAGATCATTGCTCTCGGCATGGACCCCGGCGCGGCGAAGGCCAACCGCGGCGATGACGACAAGCGGCCGCTTCCTCGATCGGTACCCGTCGTCATGACTCTTGACAACCACCCCGAGTGTGGAGGACCGCACTCCCCGACCATCAACCCAGAGGGCTAATCGTGACCAAGAACTGGACCTTCTTCACCAACCACGCCCATGTGCTGTTCTGCATCTCGGAGGACCCTGATGTGCGCATGCGCGATGTGGCGGCGCAAATCGGCATCACCGAGCGCGCCGCACAACGGATCGTCGCCGACCTGGAGGAGGCCGGATATCTCAGGCATGAGAGACAAGGCCGCCGCAACCACTACGCGATCATCGAGGATGCCGCCCTGCGACACCCGATCGAGGCCCATCTCGATGTCAGTGACCTGGTCGAGATCGTCGACCATGCTGTTGCCGGGCATTGACCACATACGGACAAGCCCGGCCAATCAGCATCTACGTCAGACGAGGGTCGCCTCAGCCGTGATCTCGACGTTGCCCTTGAGTGCGTTCGAGACGGGGCACCCGTCCTTTGCCTTGGCGGCATTCTCGGCGAACGCCTCTGCGCTCATTCCCGGTACGGAGCCGGTCACGGAAAGGGCCATCTTGGTGAGCCGCCAGCCCGCCTCGACCTTCTCGAACGTCGCCTCGGCGGTCACATCCAACCGCTCGGCAGCGTTGCCGGCACCCGCCAGCACATTCGACAGCGCCATCGAATAGCAGGCCGCGTGTGCGGCGGCGATCAGCTCCTCGGGGCTCGTCTTGCCTGCGGCCTCCTCGGTGCGACTCGCCCACGAAACGGGGAGAGGCCCTGCTGCTCCGCTCCCCGCCAGAGTGGCGGTGCCGGAGCCGGAGAACAGGTCTCCATTCCAGGTTGCAGTCGCCGCGACTTTTCATTGATCCTCCTCGGGTTGTCCACGGCAGAGACTAGAACGGTGACACACCACTCGATAACGCCATTTCAGACCGCATCGACACAGCTCACGGCCCAGGCGAGTCCGTCGCTCGCATCCTCGATGGCGAGATGAAGACCCCAGCCACCGATCTGATCACCCGGGTCCCAGAGCACCCAGCGAAGCTCGGCAGCTTCCTCCCCGATGGCGTCGTGATCGTCGATATCTTCGAAACCGAGCAGGGTGGCAAGAGCCCACCACGCCAGCATGCGGCCGACCGGTGTGCCGCGCCTCCTCCCATATGCACCACCGGAGGCGCCGGTCCACGTCATCAGCTGCATCGCGGTGCCGAGATCGATCTCGGCGGCACGTACTCGGTGGGGTCCCAGGGTGCGGATGGCATCGTATGCGCTGCCCACGACGACGACACCAACCGACCTGCCATTTGATTGCTCGGTCCATGGTTGGGTGAGGGCGGCAAGGGCTTCTAGCGCTTCGTCCTCGGGTTCCGCCTCGAGCCGGTCCCCCAGCTCCACCCAGGCGAGCCCGGGACGATCGCCTTCGGGAAAATCGACTCGATCGGATCGATAGACCGCAACCGGGTACCTGGGCTCCCAGGGCTGCATCGCAAGCGGAACTTCGAGGACGTGGGCATCGACGGTGGCCGGATCCACGCCGTCGCCGCGCAGCACTCTCTCGTGACCGATCAACGTCCTCAACCTTCGATCGGAAACCTCTCCCTCGAGATCAGCCCACGAGTGTGTCGAAGCGGCGACCTCCCACAGCGGCCCGAGCGCAAACCGGCCTGCACCCTCTCGTACGACACGTCCGGCGTGGGCGGCGGGGGCATCGAGTGCCAGGCGATACTCGGCGAATTGGGCAATGCCCCACAACTGCTTTCCTCGCTCCACCGCTTCGAGGCAGTTGTCACGCAGTTCGATAATCCCGTCCCAGTCCCGAGCGGACACGAGACCATCGATGCGCCGGATCAACCCGTCGAAATCGCTCGACTCAATGAGGATGCGGAGATCTTCCATGATGGCCTACCGATTTCGAGCCGAAGAGCCGGCTTTGGTCATGTTCACGATGCGGAGCCTACCCGGCATGCTCCTACCGGCAGCCGCACCGCTGACGGCACCCATGCCGTAGCTAAGCTTCACAGCTCTGCGACCCGGAGAGCGTAAATGGCGCTGCAGTGCGGCATCGTCGGACTTCCCAACGTTGGCAAGTCAACCCTATTCAACGCGCTCACCCGCGCCGAGATCGCCGCCGATAACTATCCGTTCTGCACCATCGACCCAAACGTCGGGGTGGTGCCTGTGCCGGATCCGAGGTTGTACCAGATCGCCGAGATCGTCCAGCCGCGTGAGATCGTGCCCACCGCGATGGAGTTCGTCGATATCGCCGGGCTGGTCGCAGGCGCATCCAAGGGTGAAGGTCTCGGAAATCAGTTTCTCGGCCACATCCGCGATACGGACGCCATCGTGCACATCGTGCGTTGCTTCGAGGATCCGGATATCGCCCATGTTGCCGGCAAGATCGACCCGATCGATGACATCGAGACCATCAACGTGGAGTTGGCCCTCGCCGACGCGGCAACGATCGAACGGGCCATCGACCGGACCGGACGCCGCGGCAAGGCGGGCGACAAGGCGGCTGCCAAGCTGCTGAACACGCTCACCAGGATCCGTGATCACCTCGACCAGGGCAGACCGGTGCGGACGCTGCCGCTGAACGGCGAAGAGCTGAAGTCGGTTCGCGAGTACCAGCTACTGACCCTGAAGCCGATGATGTACGTCGCCAACATCGAAGAGGCGTCCGAGCATGACAACGAGTTCGTCAAGATGGTGGAGGCTCACGCCCGTGAGGAAGACGCCGACGTCGTCGTCATCTGCGCCGCCATCGAGGCAGAGATCGCACAACTCGACGATGACGACAAGGCGGAGTTCCTGGAGGACATCGGAGAGACCGAGCCGGGGCTCAATCGTGTCATCAGGGCGGCCTATCACTTGCTCGACCTCGGTACGTTCTTCACCCAGGGAGAGAATCAGGTGAGGGCCTGGACCTTCCGTCACGGCATGACCGCCCCCCAGGTGGCCGGCCGCATCCACACCGATTTCGAGCACGGCTTCATCCGCGCCGAGGTGATCTCATATGACGACTTCATGGCGAACGGTGGAGAGCACGGCGCCAAGGAAGCAGGCAAGTGGCGGCTCGAGGGCAAGGAGTACCTCGTACAGGAAGCCGACATCATCCTGTTTCGGTTCAACGTATAGCGGTCACAGGGCACGCACTGGCATTTCGCCGGCGAATCGGCCAAAGTTCACAAGTGATGCACTACGACGTGATCATCATCGGTTCCGGGTTCGGGGGCAGCGTCACCGCGCTCCGGCTCTCTGAGAAGGGCTACTCGGTCGCGGTGATGGAGTCCGGGAAGCGTTTTACCGCCGCCGACTACCCACGGACGAACTGGAATCTTCGCCGTTTCTTCTGGTTTCCCAGGCTCGGGATGCGCGGTATCCAGCGGATGACTCTGCTCCATGACGTCCTCGTTCTGTCCGGGGCGGGCGTCGGTGGCGGTTCGCTCGTTTACGCCAACACTCTCTACGAGCCGCACGATGCCTTCTACCAGGATCGGGTATGGGCAGACATCACCGATTGGAAGACCGAGCTGGCCCCGTTCTTCGACCAGGCAAAGCGGATGCTCGGTTCGACCCTGAACCCCAAGCCGACCCCGGCCGATCGGGTCCTTCAGGATGTCGCTGCCCATTTCGGGGTGGAGGACACCTACCAGCCGACACCGGTCGGCGTCTTCTTCGGCGAACCGGGAGAAGACGTCGCCCGACCCGTTCTTCGGCGGTGTCGGCCCGGAGCGCACCGGCTGCATCGACCTGCGGCGGATGCATGGTCGGGTGCCGATTCAATGCCAAGAACACACTCGACCGCAACTACCTCTACCTGGCCGAGAAGGCCGGAACCGTCGTGTACCCGGAGACCGAGGTCGTCGATGTAGCGCCCCGGCCGGAGGGCGGCTACACGGTGTCGACACCGACGACCGGGCGCATGGCTGCGCAAGCGGCCTCGAATCGTTCAGCGCCGATCAGGTGGTCTTCTCTGCCGGAGCTCTGGGCACTACCCGTCTGTTGCTCTCCATGCGATCGGGCTCTCTTCCCGCTCTCTCCGAGCAGGTCGGGCACTCGGTCCGCACCAACTCGGAAGCGCTCCTGGGTGCCACGGCCAGAAGTCTCGACATCGACTACTCCGAGGGGGTCGCCATCACGTCGTCGATCCACCCTGAGCCGCACACACACATCGAGCCGGTGCGGTACCCGCCGGGGAGCAACGCCATGGGATTGCTGGCAACGATGCTCGTCGACGGCGGTGGGCGAATCCCCCGCCAGTTGCGATTCCTCGGCAAGGCGGCGGCGCACCCGATCCGCTTCCTCAGAAGCCTCTCGGTGCGACGCTGGTCGGAACGCTCGGTGATCCTGCTCGTCATGCAGAGTCTCGACAATCGCATCCGGGTGACGCTCCGCAGAGGTTGGTTCGGATCGAGGCTCAGGTCGCACCAGGACGAGGCCAAGCCAAATCCCAGTTACATCCCGATCGCCAACGAGGCAGCCCGGGTGGCGGCTCGCTCCATGGGTGGCTTCCCCGGCAGCGCGATCAACGAAGTCCTGCTCGACGTGCCGACCACTGCGCACATCATCGGGGGATGTCCGATCGGACGGACAACGGACGAAGGTGCCATCGATGCCTACCACCGCGTGTTCGGCTACGAAGGGCTGCATGTTGCCGACGGCTCCGCTCTCCCTGCCAATCTCGGGGTCAATCCGGCGCTCACCATAACGGCGATGACAGAGAGGGCCATGGCGCACTGGCCCAACAAGGGAGACCCCGATGTGCGCCCGCCCCTTGGTGCCCCGTATCTTCGACTGCCGATGATCTCGCCGAGACAACCGATCGTCCCGCCGGGCGCACCGGGTGAGCTGCGCTACGCGTCTCCACCGGCGTAGCTGTAGATGTAGGTGCCCGTTCCGACGGCGAGAAGGTCCCCGAGCTCGTTGTGCATCTCCATCCTGGCAACCGCAACGCGGGAGCCCGCACGGATGGTGAATCCACGAGCGGTGAATCGTGTGCCCGAGCCGGGTCGGAGGTAGTCGACTCGGAGGTCCACGGTGCTTGCCGGTCGCAACCTTGCCAGCCCCTGCTCGACTGTGCTCTCCCTGAGCATTGCCGTCACCATCGCCGCCATGCCACCGACAACATCGAGACTGGCGGAAATCACGCCGCCGTGCAATATCCCCTCGTGGAAGTTGCCAACCAGCTCATCACGCATATCCAGATGGATCTCTACTCCATCGGCATCAATCGATCCGGCGCGCAAACCCAGGTAGCGGTTGAATGGGATCATCTCCTGAACCCTGTGGAACAAGTCGCGAAGCTGATCGATCTTCTCTGGTTCGTCCATCTGCCAATTGTACGTTGCCTATGCGATCCTCGATTGGGCTTCGGGACGCCGTGCGTTGGATAGAATTGGTCCGGTCATGGCGCGATTTCACTATCTTCGCAGGCCGGCATTCGGAATTGCCTTGCTCGTTGCGCAGGTGCTGCGAGCGGGTCACCGTACGGATCTTCCATCTCTTCAGAACCAGGATCCCTCCGGCTCCTTCGGCAACAATGCCTCACCACCGCTGCGCATGGTCGTGCTCGGAGACAGCTCGGTAACATCGCCTGGGGTAACGCCGCTCGACGCCTGCTGGCCGCGCCGGATTGCCATCGGGCTTTCCGACCGCTATCACGTCGAGCTCGTCTCGGTCGCAGTGGGCGGAGCCAAGACGAGAGATGTGATCGCAGAGCAAATCCAACCTGCGATCGCTGCCGATGCCGACATCGCTTTCCTATCCGTCGGTGCCAATGATGCGTTGCGGGGAACACCACTCGCCCGATTCGAGCGCGAGTACCGGCACATCCTCGCCGAGCTGACTCGTTACATCCCCGGGGTGGCCGTCTCCGGCATTGGAGACTTGGGGTCGATTCCCCGTCTTCCGGCGATGGCGCGATCACTGGTGAGAATCAGAGGACGGTCGTTCGACCGCGCCATCCGTCGTGTCGCCTACGACTTCCCCGATGTGGTCAAGACCGATACCTGGTCGTCAGGATGGGAGGAGTTCCTCACCAATCCCGGCGAGGTCTTCGCCCCCGACCTCTTCCACGCCTCTGCCTACGGCCATGGGATCTACGCACGGGCCGCGATCCCGGCAGTAGAAGTGTTGATCGAGCGGCGTGAGCAAGCCCGATGGCGCACGTCGTCGGCTACCCAGCTACGAGGATCGGGTGCGTGACCCCGACAGGATGTCGCGAACCATCGAAGTGATCGTGCCGACGGCGCCCAGGTTGTAGCCACCATTGGGCACGATGATGTCGGCATATCGCTTGGACGGCTCCACGAACTGCAGGTGCATCGGCCTCACGGTCTGCTGATATTGCGCAATCACGGATTCGAGCGTTCTCTTCCGCTCGACGATGTCCCGCTGCAGCCTGCGCATGAAACGCAGGTCTGAGTCGGCGTCGACGTAGATGCGCAGATCCATCAGGTCCCGCAACTCGCGCTCGCTCAGCACCAGTATCCCCTCGATGACGACGACGGGCTCGGGGCGAACAGGCACAGTTTCAACAGTGCGCCGGTGAATGGTGAAGTCGTAGACGGGTCGCGCAATCTCCCTGCCCGGCTCTCAGCATGTTGATGTGCTCGATCAACAGCTCCGTTTCCAGCGAGTCGGGGTGGTCGTAGTTGACGCGGGAACGCTCTTCGAGAGACAGATGCGGCAAGTCCCGGTAGTAGGCGTCGTGTTGTATCAAGGAAACGGTATCTGCACCGACTGCTGCCACGACCGATTCTGCGATCGTCGTCTTCCCTGACCCGGATCCTCCTGCGATCCCGATGATCACAGGCCGGTCTTCACCACCCGTGGGCCACTTGGCTTGCTCCCGATAGCGGGCATCGGGGTCATGGAATGGTTCAAACGAGACGGCCACGGGATCAGAGGATAGCCATGGCCGCACCGGCCTCGGGCTGGACGGGCTCGTTCAGCGAGAGTCCTGCAGCACCAGGTCCCCCGAGACGGCGGTCACGGAGATCAGCAACGATCCCTCGCTCGGTCCTCCATCCCCCTTCGAAACATGGTTGCGAAGACGCCCGGAGAGGCTGGAGAAGTCGAGCTCGACCGACCGGCGTCGCGGAATGCCGAGATAGAGGTCTCCCGACATGGATTTGTGCCGTACTTCGGTACCGAGGAAGGATCCGATCCGCACCGTGCCGCTGGCAACCTTCACTGTTGCGGTCCCCCCTACCTCGTCGATATACGCATCACCACTGGCCGAGTTGAACCTCAGATCGTTGATGACTCGGCCGATGCGGACCGTTCCCGATGCGGTGTTGAGCTCGGCGCTCCCTGCGGAGCCGACCGTGATATCGCCCGAAGCCGAATTCACGTGGCACACCGAAAAGACGTTGCTCGCACGGACATCCCCGCTGGCAACCCCTGCCTGCAGCTGCTCGACATCGCCCTGGACATCGATGTCGCCCGAGGTGCAGGACAATTCAAGACGGCTTCGGGGCGGTACCGTCAGCGTTATGTCGGCGCCCGCAAAGATACCTTTCCGCTGCGAGGCGACCGTGATCACGTCACCCACCTGGTCGATCTGGAATCCCTGCGCTCCGGAACCATCGATGACAACTTGAACCCGGCCCGGCTCGCCAACGACGACGTTGATATCGCCGCTGCGGGTGCCTGCGACAACCCGCACCGAGTCGCCTACCTGGAAACTCTCGAGACGATCAGTCATGTTTCGAACGTCTCCGTGATTCTCCGACCTCGCCGACTCCGATTGGTCCCGACGGCGAGCGTCTTCAAGACGAAACTGTTCACCGAATCTCCGGCGCGATCGGCCGCCTCCTCGAGCGCCGACTTGAGATTGCTCGGTAGACGCACCGTCATCCGGGCCTCGAGCTCTTCGGTACTGAAGGAGGGCTCGGTCTCGTCGGTCCGGTAGACAAGCGTTGGTTCGCCTTCGCTGAGCACGATCTCGACGCGGCCTGTGGGCAGCTGAGCACCGATCTCGACTGCGGCCTGCTCTGCGAGCTCCATGGTTGCCTGGTGGATCGCCGGCCCCAGCGATGCCACCAGGGCCTCGATGATCGGCTCGGCCGCGGGATCAGTGGAGCCTATTCGTCCGGCGGTAAAGAGCTGGCTCTCCAACTTGGATACGATTGCTTCTGTGTTCATGATTGTCCGACTGTAGGACGCAGAGCCACCAGTGGCTCAGAGCGTCTGCCTCTTTCTCGAGCGCAACCAGCTTGAGACGCGGTCTGCGCGTGGTCCGGTAGTGGCGGTGTTGACGAACCCGCTCGTCGTGCAGCTCCCTCAAGATCTCTGTGTTGTTCGCCCAAAGCATCGCTTTCCTCCTCGGTCTGTGCAACTCTTGTTGCAGTTCGACATTATGGTGACAGCACTATGATGTCATAACGATGTCATCATGTCAAGCGGTTTGTGGGATTGGCGACTTCCGCACCGGCAGCGGGTGATAGAGTGATTCCAATCCCACCCCGGGGAGTTCGGGAACGCCGGACTGAGAGGGTGGCCGGTAGAGCAGCTGCTCTGGACGCCACCGACCCGTGGAACCTGATCTGGGTCATGCCAGCGGAGGAAGCGTGTGGAAGACGCAAAGCCAGAATCGGCACTGATCATTGCCGGCGGAAGCCCGGTCGAACCGGAGCTGCGTCACACGTCTCGGCAAGTATCGCCTGGGTAGTTGCAGCCGATTCGGGTCTCGACCAGGCGTATCGACTCGGCATCTCCCCCGACCTCGTTGTCGGTGACATGGACTCGGTCACGGCTCGGTCCCTGGAACGGGCCATCGCCGAGGGTGTCGCGATAGAGCGACACCCGGTCGACAAGAATGCCACCGACCTCGAGCTTGCCATCGCCGCCGCCGCAAGGGCCGGTTACACGACCGGGACGATCATCGGTGGCACCGGAGGGCGGATCGCACACACCTTGGCGAATGCGATGCTCTTGCTCGAGGATCATTCGATTGCCCTCGAGTGGTTGGCAGGTGCAGCGACCATCGTGGCGCTCCACGCAACCGAGATGCGGGCCTTCCGGCGCGATGTCGGCAGATTGCTCTCTGTGGTCGCTGTCGGCGGGCGCGCCACGTGCAAGTCCGAGGGACTGCGCTGGCCACTCGATGCGATCACGCTCGATGCAGGCTCGACTCGTGGTGTCAGCAACGAGCTCGTCGCTGAGGAGGCCAAGGTTCTGGTCATGGGTGGACAGGTATTGACGATCCAGGAAAGGGATTGACTTGCGACGCCCATTGATTCTGATGCTGCTGATCGGCCTCGTGCTGACGGCATGCGCCAACTCCGACACGCAAGACGCTGCTAGCTCCACGACGATCGATCAGGCGTCGGTGGACAGCCTCACGTTGATGACCCACGACTCGTTTGCGCTCTCGGACGGCGTGCTCGAGAAGTTCACTGCAGAGACTGGAATCGATGTGACCGTTCTCGAGGCGGGTGACGCCGGAGCCATGCTCAGCAAGGCCGTTCTGACCGAGGACTCCCCTATCGCCGACGTCATGTACGGCATCGACAACACATTCCTCTCCCAGGCATTGAACGAGAACCTCTTTCTCGAATACCAGTCCGCCAACATCGGCTCGGTTCCTGCCGACTTGGTCACCGATCCGCACGTCACCCCGATCGACTACGGCGACGTCTGCGTGAACTACGACAAGGGGGCCTTCACCGACACGCCGCCACCGCAGACTCTCGCCGACCTCACCGATCCCCGCTACCGCGACATGCTCGTTGTCGAAGATCCGGCGACCTCGTCCCCCGGCCTGGCCTTCATGCTCGCCACCATCGCCACGTTTGGAGAGGATGGCGACTACGCATGGCTGGACTACTGGGCGGATCTGAGAGACAACGGAGTGGCGGTCACATCAGGATGGTCGGATGCCTACTACGGCGAGTTCAGTGGAGGCGGTGAAGGTGGGGAGAGGCCCATCGTCGTGTCATATGCTTCGTCCCCCGCGGTCGGTGTCTACTTCACCGATCCGGCTCCGGCTGAGGCGCCGACAGCATCTCTGCTGAACGGCTGTTTCCGCCAGATCGAATACGCCGGGATCATGGCAGGCACCGATGCTCCCGAGGCAGCAGGCAAGCTCATCGACTTCCTGCTCTCGGTCCCGGTTCAGGAGGACATCCCGCTCAACATGTTCGTCTTCCCGGCCAACTCTGAGGCGAAAATCCCCCAGGTCTTCACCGATTTCTCGCCACTGCCAGTTGCCCCGGCCAGTATTGATGCGCAGACTATCGGCGAGAATCGGGAGACCTGGATAAACCAGTGGACGGACACTCTGCGCTGAGGAAAGCAGGCAGGATCGCGGTAGTCGCGGCCCCGCTGCTGTTTCTCGCGTACTTCTTCGTATACCCACTGCTCTCGGTGCTCGTCACCGGGTTTGTCACCGACGGGAGGCTCGATCTCGGCCCGATCCGGATGGTCCTAGGCCGGGGAGCCCTGCTCAATGTCGCCTGGTTCACGCTGTGGCAGGCGGTGGCATCCACTTTGCTCACACTCGTGATCGCCATGCCTGCGGCACACATGATGGCCCGATATGAGTTCCCGGGGAAGCGACTCGTGAGAGCGGCGATCGTCGTCCCGTTCGTCCTCCCGACGGTGGTGGTCGGCAGCGCATTTCTCGCACTGCTGCGGCCGAGCGGACCGCTCGGGGTCGATCTGCGCCACACGATTTGGGCGATCCTGCTTGCCCATGTGTTCTTCAACTACGCGATCGTGGTGCGGACCGTCTCGACCTACTGGGAGCGTATCGACCCCGCTCTCGAGGAAGCGGCAGCAATGCTCGGCGCAAGCCGATTCCGGACATTCCGGCGGGTCACCCTGCCCATGCTCCGCCCGGCAATCGCGTCAGCCGCATCGCTCGTGTTCCTGTTCACGTTCACCTCGTTCGGGATCATCCTCATCCTCGGCGGATTGCAGCATGCCACGATCGAGGTGGAGATCTGGCGTCAGGCGACCGGTCTGCTCGATTTTGGGGTGGCGGCCGCGCTCGCTTTCCTCCAGATCGTCGGCATCACCCTCATTCTCTTCCTGTACGCCCGCTACCAGGAACGACGCGCCGTCGAGTTCGAGCATCGCTCCGTTGCCTCGGCGAGGCCGTTGACGACGGGGCGACAGCGCCTGCAGGTACTGGCGAACCTGCTGACCATGCTGCTACTGCTCGGCACTCCACTGCTGGTGCTCATCGACCGATCATTCCGTTCGGCAAGTGGGTACTCGCTCGCCGCATACCGCAATCTCGGTGATCGTCTCGCCGGGATGGCCGCCCCGGCGACAACGGCAATCTGGAACTCAGCGAGATTTGCCGTAGCGGCAACCGTGCTCGCAGTTGCGATCGGCCTCACCGCCGCTACCGTGATCGCCTACCGGCGTGGCTGGCTGTCCCGATGGTTCGACGCTCTCCTCATGCTCCCCCTCGGCACCTCGGCGGTCACCCTCGGCTTCGGGTTCCTATTGGCGCTCGACGATCCCATCGATCTGCGCACGTCCCTGTGGATCATCCCGGTGGCCCATGCGATGGTTGCAATCCCGTTCGTCGTGCGCACGGCCGTGCCCGTGATGCGGTCCGTGCGGCACCGGCTCCGTGAAGCTGCTGCCATGCTCGGAGCCCCACCGAATCGCGTGTGGCGGGAGATAGATCTTCCGCTCATTCTCCGCGCAGCCTTGATCGGCGCCGGCTTTGCCTTTGCCGTCTCGCTCGGCGAGTTCGGCGCAACCTCTTTCCTGGCGTTGCCGAGTAACCCGACGCTTCCGACCGCTATCTTCAGGCTTCTCGGAAGGCCGGGAACAGACAGCTTCTCGCACGCAATGGCACTGAGCACCATCCTCATGATCGGAACGACCGTAACCATCCTCCTCATCGAACGCTTCCGCACCGAAGGGCTCGGGGACTTCTGATGCTGCAAGGGCTCCGACTCACCGTTTCCTTCGGCGACACGTACGCCCTCGATGCGGTCAACCTCACGGTGCACGACTCTGAGATCGTTGCCGTGATGGGCCCGTCGGGCTGCGGCAAGACAACGCTGCTTCGGGCCATCGCCGGGCTTCAGGACCTGGACATCGGAACCGTCACGTGGAATGGCCGCAATCTTCGCGACGTACCGCCACATGATCGAGGTTTCGGGTTCATGTTTCAGGACTATGCCCTATTCCCCCACCTGACGGTTGGCGGGAACGTTGCATTCGGGCTCCGCATGCAGGGCCTCGACCAATCCCAAAGGGACGAGCGAGTCGCCGGCATCCTCGCCACCGTTGGTCTCGACGGCTATCAGGATCGACCGATCCATGAGCTGTCGGGGGGCGAGCAGCAGCGAGTAGCCCTGGCCAGGACACTCGCGCCCGCTCCCAGGCTCGTCATGCTCGATGAGCCCATCGGCGCTCTGGATAGAGCGCTGCGGGAGCATCTCATCTCAGAGATGCGAGCGATATTCGACAAGCTATCGGTGACTGCCCTCTACGTGACCCATGACCGTGACGAGGCGTTTGCCATCGCCGATACGGTGGCGGTCATGCACCAGGGAAGGATGATTCGCAAGGGAACGCCACAGGAGCTGTGGAGGGATCCGCAGCACGAATTCGTGGCGCACATGCTCGGGTTCAACGCGATCGTCGATGCCAAGGTGGTCGATGGGGTGGCCGACCTCGGATGGGCTCAACTCGACCTCGATCTCCCCCCAGGCGAGCACCGGCTGGTGATACCGCCGCAAGCCATCAGGGTGGCATCAGACGGGCCCAACACCGGAACCGTCACCGGGTCCGTGTTCCGCAGCGGGGAGTATTCGGTCGAGTTCACCGTCGACGAGGTAGAGCTGACTGCTTCCAGCCCCAGGCACTTCGACGTTGACGATGATGTCTCTTTCCACATCGACGCCGGGGCGATCCTCACCGTCGAGGGATGACGATCACGCGGTCTCGATCACTCCCTCTTCGGTGGCCAGATAGCCGACCGGAATGTCATGTGGCTCTGCGGGGAGCTGATCCACCACGAGCGCGGCGGGAACAACGCCCACGAGCTTCACCCCCAGCCGGGTGGCAGGCAGCAGCCGGTCGAAATAGCCGGCTCCGTGCCCGAGCCGGTTCCCGTACAGATCGAACGCAAGCCCGGGAAGGAGGGCGATATCGATCGCATCCGGGCCAACCCGCTTCGCACTGGCGTGTGGCTGGAGAAATCCGAATCTGTGGACCTCGAGCGGGCCACCCAGCTCATGGACGCTCAGATCGCCACCATGTTCGGGGGTGCGCGTCGCCACAAAACGGGTCTCCTGATCCTCTCGCATCAGGCGGCTCAGATCGATCTCATCGGCGAGGGGTAGATAAACGAGAACCGTTTGGTAGCTGTCGGGGGCCATCCAGCTCTGCAGCGAGTCGACGACGCGCTCGGAGATCTGGTCCCAGTCGAGGTCTGCGCGACGTGCCCGCGCCCAACGACGCCATTCGTCTTTCGTCGCATCGATTTCGGGAACCTGCAACGTTCATCCTCGGATCGCGTCGCCAAGACGATAGCCGGACAGCCCCATCGCGAGATGAGACGAGAGCGTTTGGATGAGCCGTGGACGCGGCGCCGCTCGGCGGGTACTCTGAGCCGCAATGGAGGCATGGGATCGTGGGTCGAAGATACGACCCATCCCGATTGATGACCTCGACACGGACGCACCGCAGCACGGTCCGGTCGGGCCGAAGCTGCGATGGGCGCCACTCGTCGTCATCGCTGCGGGAGCAATCGCGTTTGGCATCATCGCCACAGGACTCGGCTCCGGAGATCCGGAGGTCGTATCGAGTGGCAACAGCGCGCCCACCACTACCGTCGCCACGACACCACCGGACACAACGACTACCAGTACTCCACCGGCCGCAGAGCCCTTGAGCAACCTCCTTCCTGTGGCGGACGATGGCCTCAGCCTGGTTGCGGTCGGCCCGACGTCCGACCGCATCGGCAGTTGGGCCCCAGACGCCACCGCCCCCGCCTACGGACGCACCGTGACGGCACCACGCAGCGCCAGTTTCAACTCTTCCGGCTCGCGGCTCGCCGTCCTCAGCTGGGCGGGTGGATCTTCCTTCCTCCTCTCCGACTCGACGGGGGGCAACACGGTGCGAGTCCCAGATGCCACCAGTGGCGCGTGGCACGCAACCAACCCCGATCTGTTCGCCTGGACCGCAGACGACGGAGAGGACACCATCGTCGCGGTCACCGATGTCTCGGGCACCGCAGGCAACCTCGCCCCCCTTCTCGATTTCCGGTTGTCCGGCCACCACGAGCTGGCCGCATGGGGGGACTGGGGATTCGCCACCGTGAACGACGAGATGACATACGGTTGGGATCCCGACGGCATCGCCACTCGCTCCGCCACAGGGACGTTCTTCGATGCGGCTGCAGACGGGACTCTGCTCATCGCCGATCTGATCGACAGCGGAGCCATGCCATTCCTGTTGAGCCCGGATGGAACCGCGACGAGCCTGCCCAGTCTGGAGATCTGGGCCGCCGATCTGCAGCTCACCGAGGACGGCGAGTGGGTACTGGCAACGACCCAGCAACAGGATGGGCCAACCACGATCCTGGCACGGGCGGTCAATTCTCGGTCTGCCCGCATCACTTCGATCAGCGAGCCCGCCGTCGTGCTGGGCACGGCGGCCGACGATCGCTTCATCGTGATGCAGGAGCTCGAGTCTCACGAGGTCGTCTTCAAGAATTGGGACACGGGGATCGAGTACCACGTCCCCTTCACCGACGAGCTCGCTGCCCTCTACATGTCGGATCCGTCCTACTGAACTTCAGCCAGCAACTTCGGGGCCAGGTTGCCGAAGTCCCGAACCGACACCCCGCCCAGTCCGAGCCACTCGCTCATGCCATGAAGGTGTGGGCTCAACCGGACGGCAACCTCACCAGGATCGGCGCCATCTTCCACGAAGGCACCCCTGACCAGGAGAACGCCGCTCTTGCGGTCCGCCTTCAGGTCAACCCGGGCAACGAGCCGATCGTCCATCAGGAACGGCAGCACGTAGTAGCCGTGGACACGATCGGGCTCGGGAACGTAGATCTCGATCCGGTAGAAGAAGTCGAAGAGCCGCTCGGTCCGGTCACGCTCCCACACGATCGGGTCGAATGGCGTCAACAGCGCCTCACCAGATACCCGGCGGGGCAGCTTCGCCTCAGGGTGGAGATAGCCGGGCTGCGGCCACCCTTCGACACGGACCTCTTCGAGCTCGCCCGCGGCGACCAACTGACTCGAGAATCTTGCGCGCTTTCGGGATGTTCAGCCGGTAGTAGTCGGCGATGTCGCGAGCCGTGCCGACTCCGTGGTGGCCGGCGCCGAGCAGCAACAGTTCCCGGAAGGCCTCCTCCTCACTCGGCTCGGCTGCTGTCGAGATGCACGGCCGGGATCACTCGTTCCGGGAGGTCGTAAACACGAACGAAGTTGCCGGTGCGGTATGCCGTGATCTCGCCCTTCCAGAACAGCCAGTCGAGGGCGACCTTGCCCTTGCCATGACCCCACCAGGGACCGGTGCGACTCCCGGGGTCGGCAAGGTCCGAGACGGTCAGCGGACCTTGCTCCGTTATCTGCGCCAGCACCGACTCCAGATAATCGGGATGATTATCGAGCATGGCCTCGAGTGCGCGGCCCCGGCCGAACCGCCTTCATCCGCCATCGCAACAGGCGATGCAGCTCGACGGGCAGCAGCGACGCGGCATGGCCCCAATACTCGAACATCTCGCCGCTTCGGGCCGTGAACTCGTCGAGCGCTCAGCGTCGTAACCGCCAAGCCGGGACCACATCGGCAGATAGTGCGAGCGCTGCAGCACGTTGACCGAATCGAGCTGGAGCAGCCCGATACGGCCGATGACACGACGAAAGTGACGTCGATCGACCCGGTTCTTCGGTGCCGGGTCGGTGAACCCCTGTGCGGCGAGCGCGATCCGCCTTGCCTGGCTGTTGCTCAACTGTCGCATTCATCCTCCGTCCCTGCAACGGGCCGCACTACGCTAATCCGATGTTGAGAAAGGTTCTGCTCGGAATCAAATCGGCGATCGCCGTCCCACTGTTCCTGCTCTTCACGATCATCATCTCGGCTCTGTTCATTGTCGTCATGACCCTGCGGCTGCGGAGGGTCGGCGAGTGGTTCGTGCAGTTCTGGAGCCGGATGTTCCTGCTGGTGCCGCCAATGAGCTACCACGTGACAGGAGCCGAGCACGTCAAACCGGGTACCCAGTACTTCTTCCTCTCCAACCACCTCTCGAATTTCGACATCCCGCTGCTGTTCCGGGCGATACCGACCCCGATCCGGTATCTCGCCAAAAAGGAGGTCTACAAGATCCCGGTGTTCGCCCAGGCTCTGCACGTCGCAGGCATCGTCAAGATCGACCGGGGTGCAGGCGTATCCTCCTATGCCGCGATCAACGAGGGGGTGGCCCGCGCCAAGGAGAACGGCTATTCGCTGATCGTGTTCGCCGAGGGCACACGAAGCCGCGACGGCGAGCTGCACCCGTTCAAGAAAGGGCGCCTTCCGGATGGCCATCTCGACGGGCTCCCGGTTGTCCCGGTCACCGATCAACGGCACCTGGGAGGTGTGGCCACCAGGTTCGAAGCTCTTCTACAAGGGCCATGCCAATGTGGTCATCCACGAGCCGATCCCGACCGCCGATCTCACTGTGAAGGACATCGACGGTCTTCGAGCCAGGTGTATGACATCATCGACCAGCAGTTCCATCGAGTTGCATCAGTCGTAGACCCCGGTCATATAGGTCTTGCCTTCGATAACGGCACAGAGAAATGCCCCCGCCGAAGTGACCAGCTGATAGCGATCCGCCGGGTGCTCACCGTCCCACCAACGCCCCACCTTTCGCCACGGGCCCGCCCAGGACAGCACCTCGACCCAGCGGCTGCCCAACCGGATCCTGGTGGGAATCCCGCCGTCCCATTCCACCTCGAGCGGGAACGGGTCTGGTGGCACGAGCGTCGGCGACGGAGTCGGGATCTGTCCCGGCCACGGCGCACGCGGGATCTCGCTCCGGAGCCGGTGGAGCGCTCTCCCCATCGATACCAGAGCGCCTCGCTCCCGAGGATCCCTCCCGCCTTGTGGGATTGCCTGGAGAACACCGTCGT
The DNA here is from genome assembly GCA_963844835.1 of uncultured bacterium. Lineage (GTDB taxonomy): Bacteria > Actinomycetota > Acidimicrobiia > Spongiisociales > UBA5794 > JAAETI01. The sequence continues at coordinate 111,541 of CAWJPT010000007.1, forward strand.
TGCCGACTATCGACTGTGTCTGGGCCAAGCGCCCGTTGTGCTTCTGCCACCGACTGCGCATCCTCATCGAGAGCGAGCTGCCTGCCCCGATCGGACAGATCAGCGGGCATGACCCGTGAGCCGGACCAAACCACCCCGGATGCCGGGGCCGCTGCGCATCCTGGCGGTATCGAGCCATGCCTGGAGCTGCCAGCGAACCCGCTCCCCCAGCATGCGCTCGTCAAACGGATCGGCGCTGCGCCATACCCGGGTGCGAATGGCGCCATCTGCTGCCTCCGCCTCCACCTCGACCGATGCGGGATGGCACCATCGAGGACGGGCGCGTCGAGCAGCTGATGGGCGATCGACTCTGGCGACAAAGGCCACCTGCTCCAGGTTCTCGAGCGGTGGATCGAACTTCTCCTCGACGCTCAGATCCTCGGCGATGACCCGATCACGGGTCTCCCGATCCTCCCCACAGGCCAGCCGGTGTGCCCGTAGCCCGTCGACCCCGAACCGTGATACCACCGCTTCGCGGGGCAATGCGGCCAACTCCCCCAGCGTGCTGATCCCGAGCCAGCGGAATACCGCCGCCATGTCCTCACTGCCCAATGCCGCCACGTTGAGCGTGCTGCGGAAGTCGTCGTCATCGGTGACAATGTAGAATGGGATCGCCATCGGTTGCCATCTCGGCGGCACGACGGGCGGCAAAGGGACCGGCGGCGAGCCCGAGCCGATAGCCGCTGCCCGGCCACGACGCCGATCTCCTTGTCGACCCTGTCGATAAGGGGCTGCTCACCACCGAAGTAGCGAACCGCACCTGTGATCGGGGCCAGAATCAGACCAGGGGAAACAACTTCGATACGAGGGATGAGAGTCTCGACGGCGACTGCCACCCGCTCGAAACGCGCCATCTCGGCCCCGGGGTCGTGCTCGATGGTGACCACGGTCGGGCACACTGCTTCGGCTTCGCGACGGCGCATCCCGACCTCGATGCCGGAATCCACGGCCGGGCGATTGACGGCGATGACGAGATTCTCGCCATCGACCGCCTGGCATGGCTCAGCCGGTGGCACGTCCGGACGGCGCAGCGGCCAGTCCGGGAACCAGACGCATAGCGTTCGTTCCATCGTCCTCCATCTCGATGAGCCTCGTCATTCCTCGCATCGCCTTTCCCGATGCCTCGAACACCAATCTGCGATGGGAAAGACGCCCGTGGCCCAACCCGGCTCCTTCCCAGATCACCCGCTTTGCCTCGAGCCGGAGATGGGCCAGACCACCGGGTAGATCACCCTGGAGCGGACGGAGCACGAGAGGGGTGGCTCTGTTGCGGGCCAGTGCGGCCAGCTTGTGTAAATGTGCTGGCTTGGTCCTGGGAGGCACCTCGGCATAGAGGGCAACAACGCCCTCGAGCAGATGAGCGGCAACCCGCCCCCAACGCACCGGGTCATCACAACGAATCACCACCAGACGTTCCGGAGCTACCCCGGCTTCCCACGCGGCCGGTGGGCTGAGCCAGCCACGCACATCCAGATAGGCAACCGTGCCCAGTTGCTCCCGGGATGCCAACATGGTGAGCCCGAGCCGGGTCAACCCGAACCCGGGGTGCCCGATGAGCCCGGTCACCCTGCCGGGTTGCAAGGTCAGCAAATCCTCGGAGAACGCGGCGGCATTGCCCTTGAAATGCTCTAGACCGTACCGTTTCCGCCGCCACCGTCTCCGCCTCGTTGGGGCTCACCAGCCTATCGAACATATGTTCGATAGGCAAGCGCCCCACCCCCTAACCGGTTCTGGCGTCCAAACGGGCAAAATATCGCCCGTTTGGACGCCAGAAGGTGATGTGTGCGCCTCTACTCGGCAGGTGCGTCTTCGGGGTTCGTGTCTCGGTGCGTCCACGGTGGTGTTGCCGTTTTGGATGGCTCCCTCGGCCCACGCCGGCGGACTATCCAGAGCACCAGCGCAGCCAGGATTGCCAACGGGACGATGAACGGGAGCACGGCACCGGCGAAGAGCACGATCACCCCACCGATCCACTGCAACGCGCTCCAGCTCGCCTCCAATCCGTCCTGGAAACCAGGCAGGCCACCCGGGTCCTCGGCCATGACACCCATGACAGACGTGCTGGCCACCTCGCGACCCTCGACCCGGTTCCCATCCTGATCCACCGGCTCGGCGCTGACTCTGGTCTGGGTGCGGAGGCTGCGCTCCACCGTGGTCTCGTAGGCAAGTACCAAGGATTGACCCGGCTCGAGTACATCCTGCGGGTCGCCCCACACTCGGATCAGATCGTCCAACTCGATCTCGAGCACCGTGTCCTTCAACTCGAACCCGGCGAGTGGGACATCGCCCGTGTTGACGATCTCGAAGCACACCGTCGCATCCCCGCCCTCGACGACCGAGATCCCGCCATCACCGGGGCAGGAGATGCCGTCATCATGACCCGGAACACCGGTCACCTCGACGGAGATGCCTGGATTGCTCAGCGCCTCGGTGAGAGTGAGGTTGATGGTTGCCAGGTCGATGCGATCGCGCAGGGTGCGCAACTGGCCGCGCATGGTCTCGAGATCGGTCTCCCGCTGCAGCAACTGGTTCTCCAATTCGGCGATCGTCTCGATGTCCTCGGCCTCCGCCAGGAACCCCTTCAGTCGCTCGACGCTGGTCTCGGCGGTGGCAATGCGGGACTCGAGGTCGACAACCCGCTCGGTAACGTCATCCGTCGAGATGTCCTGAGTACGAATTTCCCCGACGGACCCAAGCCGGGCAAGCGCTTCCTGAAAGTCGCCGGGTAGCACCTTGAAGGTGAGGACACTGTGGGGCTCGGGGGCTCCGGTGCTCTCCTGCCCGAAGAGGTAGCCGCCCATCTCCTCGATGATTCGGGTGGCCTCAGCGCTTGCGGATGCCACATCGGTGACCGCCACGGTCAGGTCGGCCGTGTAGATGATCTCCCTGCCGAGCGTGCTGGTCTGCAGCACCGTGCCGTCGACTCCCCCGCTCCCGAGCGACTCGGAACCCGCTGGCTCGGAGGCCGAGCCTGCGTACCCTCCTCCTGCGTCGGATTGGGTCTCACCCGTGTCGGTAGGTGTGGCCGTGTCGTTGAGCGCAGCTCTGCTGTCGGCCTCGTCATTCCCGCCGCAGGCGGCGAGCAACAACATCGCCGCGATGAGGAATGCGAACACTGCTTTGATGTTTCGTGCGGCCATTGACCCGGCTCCCTGTCGTCGTAGCAATTGGACGTAGCCCGGAGCGGTGTTGGTTCCCGGCCGCATCGAGTCGCTGCTATCCGGCGGGATTACGATGGAGGAGATGGAATCGAAAGAGAAGCAGGGCCGAACCGACTACGACTGGGTGAACGGAATGCGCGTCGGCATTCTCGCCGGTGGCATCGTCGGCGTGCTCATCGGTTGGTTGACCGGGGTAATTCCCCTGCTGATGACGCTCCTCGGCGCTGCCGGTGGCGGTTTTCTCGGTGCCAGGCTCGCCGACCGCTGGTAACTGACCCCAACTAGTTGCGGCAACCGGGACGCGGTACCCTCTAGGCGGACGACACTCCCAATGAGAGGAGCTTGAAGTGTCTGTTGCGAAGGTGATCGAAATCACGTCTACCTCGCCCGGGTCCTTTGAAGACGCTATCCGCAAGGGCATCTCCAAAGCGCAGCGCACCATCGACGGTATTCGAGGGGCCTGGATATCGGAGCAAAAGGTCGAACTCGCTGACGACGGGACTATCAAGCACTTCCGGGTAGACATGAAGCTCACCTTCATCCTCGAGGATTAGGGCCGCACCGAAGGTTCACGCGACTGAGGCCCCCTGAATCGGGGGCCTCAGTGCAATGGAGCGGGATCTACTAGAGACCCTTCTCGAATTCGTCTTCGAACGACACCACGGTGCGATTGGGGGTCTCGCGGCGACTCTCGCTGCGGTCACGACCGCCACGATCACGACCGCACCACGATCACGACCACCACGATCACGACCACCACGATCACGACCACCACGATCACGATCCCGGTCACGGCCACCGTCACGACGCTCGCCGCGATCGCCTCTGCCACTGTCGTCGCTGGTCGGTGTGTTCTCGTCGACGAGGGACACACCCTCCGCCAGGTCGAGGCTGACCTTGCCGCGGTCGTCGATCTCACGCACGATGACGTTGACCTTGTCACCGAGCGCGAGGACATCCTCGACCTTCTCGATACGCCTGCCGCCACCCATCTTGGAGATGTGCAGCAAACCGTCCCGACCGGGCAGGATGTTGACGAAGGCACCAAACTTGGTGATGTTGACCACCTCACCCTCGTAGGTCTCGCCGACCTTCGCCTCAGGCGGGAAGCCGATCGCAAGGATCCGCTCCTTGGCCAGCTTCATCGAAGCAGTGTCGGCGGCACCGACCCGGACAATGCCCTCATCATCGATCTCGATGGTGGCTCCGGTCTCTTCCTCGAGCTCACGGATGGTCTTGCCCTTTGGCCCGATGACCTCACCGATCTTGTCCTTGGGGATCTCGATCGCTTCGATCTTCGGTGCGTTCGCGGCCAGTTCCTCGCGTGGCCCGGCGATGACCGCAGCCATCTTGTCGAGAATGAACAGGCGTGCTTCGCGGGCTTGACCCATCGCCTGCACCAGTACCTCGGCCGGGAGGCTCTCGATCTTGGTGTCGAGCTGCAGCGCAGTGATCATGTCACGGGTACCGGCGACCTTGAAGTCCATGTCACCGAGGTGGTCTTCCGCCCCGAGGATGTCGGTCAGGGTGACGTACTTGCCGTCCTGCTCGATCAGGCCCATGGCGATACCCGCCACCGGTGCCTCGATCGGGACGCCGGCGTCCATCAGCGAGAGCGACGAACCGCACACAGATGCCATCGAGCTAGAGCCGTTCGACATCAGCACTTCGGACACCAGCCGGTAGGCGTACGGGAAATCCTCGACTGGTGGGATCACCGGGAGCAGCGCCTTCTCGGCGAGGGCACCGTGGCCGATCTCACGCCGCTTCGGACCGCGCATGAAGCCGGTCTCGCCCGTGGCGAACGGTGGGAAGTTGTAGTGGTGCATGTAGCGCTTGGACTCTTCGAGGCTGATGGTGTCAAGCATCTGTTCCATGCGCAGCATGCCGAGAGTCGTCGTGTTCAGCACCTGGGTCTCGCCACGCTTGAACATCGCCGAGCCGTGCGCCTGGCCGAGCAAGCCGACCTCGATGTCGATCGGACGGATATCGGTGAGGCCACGCCCGTCCATGCGGACGCCGTCGTTGACGACCCGGGACCGCATGACCTTCTTCTGCACAGCCTTGACTGCCTTGCGTGCGGCGGCCTGGGTCGCCGTGTCGTCCTCGTCGATCGCCAGTGCCGCCATCGTCTCGTCGATGACGGTTGCCTCGGCGTTCTGCCGCTCGGTCTTGTCGACGATGGTGCCGAGCGCCTCGAACTTCGGCTTTGCGATGCCCTCGACGCGGGCGTACAACTCTTCGCTGTACGACTCCAGGACAGGGAATTCGACGGGCTTCGGATCTCCGACCTGCGCCAGCAACTCGAGCTGGAGGTCGATGATCTGACCGATGTAGCCCTTCGCCTCTTCGAGGCCACGGGTGATGCTCTCTTCATCGCTTGGGACTTGGCCGCCATCGACCATGCGATGCCCGTGCTCGGTGGCACCGGCCTCGACCATGGCGATGTCGACGTCGCCTGCCGCGTTGCGCTTGCCGGCAACGACGATCTCGAATACCGACTCCTCGAGCTCCTCGAAGGTCGGGAATGGGATCCACTCTCCGTGGCTCAGCGCCAGTTTCACGGCACCGATCGGTCCGAGGAATGGGATCGGGCTCAACGTGAGCGCCGCAGAAGCCGCGTTCAGCGATGGCACGTCGTAGTCGTTGACCAGATCGGCCGAGAGAATGGTTGCCACTACGTGGGTCTCATAGAGGAACCCGTCGGGGAATGAAGGCCGCAACGGACGGTCGATGAGACGTGCCGTCAACGTTGCCTTCTCGGTTGCCCTGCCTTCACGACGGAAGAATGAGCCGGGGATTCGCCCGACCGCGTACATTCTCTCTTCTACGTCCACGGTGAGTGGGAAGAAATCTGCACCCTCTCGCAGGTTGCGGCTGGCTGTAGCCGTGACCAGGACTTCCGTCTCGCCAATACTGGCGACGACGGCTCCGTCTGCGAGGAGAGCTAGTTTGCCCGATGAAAATACGAGCTCTTTGTCGCCGATGCGACCGCGTACTGTGGTCTCTGCCACGCGCGTCTCCTTATGTCTGGGGGGAGAGCGGACAATTGGCAGTGGTCGAGCTTCTGTCGGGTGCTTTCCGCTGGGTCACGCCGCGGCGGAAACCCGACCACTGACAACTGAGGGCTTTCCCCCTCCGGTTGTCGTGGGATTCGAAGAATCCCATTCGTGGGACTCGAAGAATCCCGCTGGAACGAGCGGAAGGCGGCCAGAAGCCGCCTTCTCGATCTGTTATCGCCTCAGTCCCAGGCTGGCGATCAGGCTGCGATACCTCTCGACATCCTGGTTCCTGAGGTACTTGAGAAGTCGCCGACGCTTGCCGACCATCATCAGCAGACCCCTCCGGCTGTGATGGTCTTTCTTGTTGACCTTCAGATGCTCGGTGAGATGGCTGATGCGCTCGGTGAGCAACGCGACCTGAACCTCGGGCGAGCCCGTGTCCGAGTCGTGCAGCCCATGTTCTTCAATGATTGTCTTCGTGTCTTTCACGCAGAGATTCCCTTTGAGAGAAGAAAGCGCGGACGAACGTCCGAGATGAATTGTAACACGGAAACTGATCGTGCCAACCCAACGGCCGATTCCCTCGTTCGAGGCTCATCCCCAACGAATCAGACCCATGTGATGCGGGTTGGGTAGATCGGCGTGCTGGGGAAGGACACGCACCGTGAAACCGTGCTTGCCGCTTGCTTCGAACGAGACTGCACCGGCCTCGAAGCGATGGTTACGGCCGGTGGACTTCACCGGTTCCATGATCGTACCGGAACCGTCGACGATTTCCCCTGAGGCATCGATAGCACCCTGATACAACTCGACCGTGACGTCTTGCGGGGAAAGCCCGGCTAGATCCACCTGTGCGGTGACGGTCATCTCGTCATTCACCGTGATCGCACCGGAGGCAGAGCTCTCCACCCCGACAACGCGCAGCCGCGGCCATGCCGACCGGACCCGTTCTTTCCACGCGGCCAGCTCCCGTGCCCTCACACCACCGTCGGCGCTCATCGAACGTTGGCGATCACCGGCCGGCAAGTAGTAACGCTCCGTGTACTCCCGCACCATCCGGTGCGTGTTGAAGTACGCGTTCAGCGTCGACATTGCGTTCTGCATCTTGGCGAGCCACCCGCGGGGCAGACCGTCGACACCGCGGTCGTAGAACAGAGGAGCAACGTCACGCTCCATCAGGTCGTAAAGGGCATGCGCCTCGAAGCGATCGCGTACGGCCGGATCGGAATCTGAATCTCTGCGCCCGATCGCCCAGCCAACGCCCGTCTCGTACGCCTCGTCCCACCAGCCGTCGAGCGTGCTCAGATTGAGAACCCCGTTCACCGCTGCCTTCATCCCGCTCGTGCCGCTGGCCTCGAGCGGCCGCACCGGAGTGTTCAACCAAACATCGGCACCTTGAACGAGCGCCCTCGCCACCGACATGTCATAGTCGGCGATGAACACCAGATGACGACGAATCCCGGGATCCCTGGTGAGATCGACGATCCTCCGGATCAACTCCTTGCCCCCGTCGTCGGCGGGATGTGCCTTGCCTGCGAAGATCATCTGGATCGGCCGATCAGCATTCATAATCAGCTCGGCGAGCCTCGCCGTGTCCTGCAGGAAGAGATCTGCTCGCTTGTAGGTAGCGAAGCGACGGGCAAACCCGATGGTCAGCGCATCGGGGTCGAGCACAACGTCTGCCATGGCGATCTCGGCCTCCGGGGCACCCCGCTCCGCCAGCTGCCTGCTCAACCGCTTCCTGGCGAATGCGACGAGACGTTCCCGCCTGCGCTCACGCACTCCCCACAGCTCACCGGGCGGGATGTCACGGACTCTCTTCCATAGCTCAGCGTTGCCGGGCTCCTCACGCCACTTCGGGCCGAGGTAACGATCGTAGAGATCCTTCATGTCCTGCGAGACCCACGACTTGGCGTGCACTCCGTTCGTTACCGAGGTGATCGGAATCTCCTCGACCGGGTGCTCGGGCCACAGCACGGTCCACATCTGCCTGCTGACGGCGCCGTGGAGCTTGCTCACGCCGTTGGCGTACGAGGCTGTGTCGAGCGCCAGGATCGTGTTGCAGAATTCCTCGAACTTGTCAGTCGGATCGCGGCGTCCCAGCGCCAGGAACTCATCAGGCGTCTTGCCGAATTTCGCCGCATAGTGACCGAGGTAGCGAGAGACGAGATCGGGTGCGAAGTAGTCGTGACCGGCGGGAACCGGCGTGTGTGTTGTGAACACCAGCCCCGCGACGGCCTCTTTCGCCTCCTCGAAGGAGAGACCGTGCTCGGACATGGTGGTGGCAATCCACTCGAGGACGAGGAACGCCGAGTGCCCCTCGTTCATGTGAAACACGTTTGGCTTGATGCCGAGCTCCTCGAGCGCACGAAAACCCCCAACCCCGAGCACCAGCTCCTGTCTCATTCTCGTTTCCCGTGAGCCCCCGTAGAGCTGGTCGGTGATCCGCCGATCGGCGGGATCGTTGGCGTCGTGGTTTGTATCGAGCAGGTAAAGCGGCACACGCCCCACCTGTGCTTTCCAGATCAACGCCACCACTTCCCGATCGGGGAACGGGACGGACACGGTGCGCGGGCGCCCTGAAGCATCGGTGACCAGGCTCACCGGGAGATTGTTGAAGTCGTTCGGCTCGAACGTCTCCTGCTGCCAACCGGCCTCGTTGAGATGCTGCCGGAAATAGCCTTCCTGGTAGAGCAGGCCAACACCGGTGAGCGGCAGGCCCAGATCGCTCGAAGACTTGAGATGGTCTCCTGCGAGGATCCCGAGACCACCGGCGAAGATGGAGAGGCACTCGGTGATCCCGAACTCCAGCGAGAAGTAGGCAACCTCGAGCTCACGGTCTGCACCATGGACCCGTCCGTACCAGGTTCCTCGGGACGCCGCATAGTCATCGAACTCCCGCACTACGGTCTCGAGATGGGATAGAAATGCCGGATCGGCAGCCGCCTCGTCGAGCCGGCTCTGGCTTATGGTCCCCAGCATCAGCACCGGATTGTGCCCCGTGCTCTCCCAGAGATCCGAGTCGAGCCTTCGGAACAGGCCTATCGCAGCGTGATTCCATGACCAGTGCAGGTCGTACACGACGCGGCGGAGTGGTTCGAGCTCTCCGGGCAACTTGGGAACAACGGCGTAAGTCTCCAGCGGCTTCATGATTACCCTCTCGGTCGAGTAACAACTCATAACCTAGGCACAAGTGGCGGCAGATGCTCCCGGTTGGCGCCTCTTTTTGCCCGAGGGCCTCGTGATTCCTAGGTGAACTCGGCTCGCTCCCCTACGACAGCCTCAACCTCGATCTCGACCTTCCACTCCGGGCTCAGCAGAGCCGAGACCACAACCATCGTGGCGACCGGCCTGGCAGGCCCAAACAGCTCGCGGTGGGCACGACCGACCTCATCGGCGTCTGACACGTCAGTGAGATACATTCTGGTGCGGACGACGTCGGTCGCCGACGCCCCCATCTCCTCGAGCGCTTCGATGGCGATCTCGCCACATCGCAGCATCTGCTCGTATGCGGTCTGTGCGACTGCCTGTCCCGGCGGTGGTATCGGTGCCGTGCCGGCGATCTCGACAAGAGAGCCACTCCGAAGGCCCCTGGCAAACCCATATCGGTCTTCGTACGGTGACCCTGATCGCACCCGCATCACTGCCGTCTCTCGCTCAATATGCCTCTGGCATGATTCACGTCGTTCTCGATGGCCGCCACGAGAGAATCGACCCCATCGAACTTTCGCTCGGCGCGAAGCCGCTCGATGAAGTCCACCTCCAGTTGCCTACCGTACAGGTCACCCGAGAAATCGAGCACATGAGCCTCCACCACGAACTCGGTCCCACCGAAAGTCGGCCGCTTCCCGATGTTGACGACACCCTGATGGACGGTCCCATCCCAACACAGCCGGACCGCGTAGACACCGGCATGGGGGACAACGACAGCGGGGTTGGTCTCGAGATTCGCGGTCGGGAAGCCGATCCTGCGCCCTCGCTGGTCGCCTGGGACAACTCGTCCCTCCATCCGGTACGGCCTGCCCAGCATTCGGTCTGCTGCCGCAACATCGCCCTCCTTGAGCAGGGCCCTGATCACCGTGGAGCGCACCGGCACCCCTGCTTCGAGGATCTCAATGGCCTCGACACCGAATCCGAGCTGCTCTCCCATACGGCGAAGCACCATCACATCACCGAGCTGGTCGTGTCCGAAGCGGAAGCCACGGCCGATGGCGACACGCCGAGCGCGTAGGGTCGCTACGACGATCCGCTCCACGAATTCCTCGGCAGGCAGCCGTCTCAGATTCTCGTCGAATTCGAGCAGGGCCACTGTTGCCACGCCATAACGCTCGAACAGCTCGAGGCGCTGTTCGGTCGTGGTCAGCAGCGGCGGAGCAGACTCGGGGGCCATAGTGCGAAGCGGGTGCTCCCGGAACGTCGCAACGACAACCGGGAGCCCGGTGTCGCGCAGTGTTTCGAGCACGCGTTGGTGGCCGAGGTGGACTCCGTCATATACCCCGATGGTCACCGCAGTGGGCTCTTCGAGCGGCTCCCAGGCCCGATAGTCTCCCGACAACACCTTCACGAGAGCACCACCTCGGGCGTCGCCTTGCCGCCGTCGACGCGGTAGACCGCCAGCATGTCCCCTTCCCCGTCGATGATCCGCAGTGGGCCCGCTTCGGGTCGTTCACTCGAGAGGGCGGCTATCGGGAACGCCAGGCCGCTGCGCACCCCTGCGACCAGATCATCACCGACGACGACTTCTGCGAGATCCGGCAACCCGGCCCGCGGCGTCAGCACCAGCTCCGCCTCACGGCCATCGGCCACGGCCTTCTCCACATCCTCGATTTGCGCCGCGTCGGCGACATGCAGTGAGCCGTTGCGGACCCGGCGTAGCGCACTCAGGTGGGCGCGCCCACCCAGGGCGACGGCGATATCGTCGGCAAGCGTGCGCACGTAGGTCCCTGTGCTGCATACGGTCCGGAACGTCACCTCGGGATACGGCAGCGGCGCATAGTCGACCAATTCGAGCCGGTAGATGTCGACGTCGCGTGCTTCCCGTTCGACCTCGATGCCCTCCCTGGCCAGCTCATAGAGCCTTCGACCCTTCACTTTGCGGGCCGACACCATGGGCGGCACCTGCGAGATCGTGCCGACGAATCGTTCCATGACCGCCTCGACATCGGAGCGGGTGACATCCATCTCAACTCGTTCGAGGATGGCCCCATCGGCATCGAGCGAGTCGGTGGCGACGCCGAGCACCGCCCGGGCGACGTACTCCTTGGGTGCGCCCTGGACGAAGCGCAAGCAGCCGGGTGGCTCGCCCGAAGCCGACAACCACGAGACCGGTCGCCATCGGGTCGAGCGTCCCGGCGTGGCCGACCTTCTTGATCCTGAGCAGGTTCCGGATCTTGGCAACCACGTCATGCGACGTCCAGCCCCGATGGCTTGTCGACCAGCAGGAATCCGGACTTCACCGTCATGCCAGAGATTCCCGGATCGTGGCGATGATCGAATCGATGTCCCCGTCTGCCACAAACCCGGCGGCGTTGTGATGCCCGCCCCCACCGAATAGACCGGCGATGGCACTCACGTCGACACGCCCACGGGAGCGGAGGCTCCCCTTGTATGTGGTCGTCGCCGATCTCCCGGAGCAGACAGGCGACATCGGACTCCTCTGCGATGCGGATCAGGTCGATCAGCCCGTCGGCATCCTCGTACTTGAGCTCCTCATTGGCGAGGTCCTCACGAGTCAGCACCGACCAGACGAGCTTGCGATCTCGATCGAGCTGCGCCCGGCCAGCACCGCCCCCGCCACATGGAGGTAGCCGAACGGCGACTCCTCGTAGACGTGGCGCCCCACCACCGGCGGTTCGACGCCCGCCTCGAGCAGGGCGGCGGTGATCTCGTGAACTTCCGGCGTGGTCGCCGAGTACTGGAAACGGCCGGTGTCGGTGACGATGCCGGTGTAGAGCGCAGTGGCGATCTCGGCGGTGAGCGGCCAGCCCAACTCCACGAGCAGCCGGTAGACGACCTGGGCGGCGGCGCCGGCACTGGTGTCGACCAACTGGATCCCCTCCAACTCCCCGTCCTGGGTGAGGTGATGGTCGATGACCAGTATCCGCTGCGCACTCTGGGCAACGCTGAGGGCGCTACCGAGCCGCGACGGGACCGATGTGTCGACGACGACGGCGAGATCGATGTCATCGGGGACCTTGGTCGGGGCTACGAGCAGCGACGTGTCGAGGAACCGGTATTGCTTGCCTACGACAAACGGCTCGCCGAAAGTGGCGAAAGCCCGCTTACCGGCATTGGCGGCACCGATGGCGACGGCGAGCATCGAGCCGAGCGCGTCGCCGTCGGGGCCAACATGGCCCATGGTCACCACCGACCGCGCATTTCGCAGCGCCGCCGCCGCCTCGGCGAGTGCATCACTCATGAATCTGATCCTCCCCGTCCTCCTCCAGATGGTGCAGCAAGGCGTCGATCCGGAGCCCCTGCTCGATCGACGGGTCGACGATGAACTCGAGGACCGGGGTGTATTTGAGCCTGGTCTGTGCCCCGATGACTGCCTGGAAGCGCCTGGCGGCGCTCTTGAGGGCAGCTGCCGTCGCCGCATGCTGCTCCTCGTCTCCCATGACCGAGTAGTAGACGCGGGCGCTGCGCAGATTCGGGGCGGTGTCCACACCGGTGATGGTGAGAAAGCCGATGCGGGGGTCTTTGAGCTCGGTCGCTTCTTCGGCGATCACTTCGCGCAACAGCTCGTTCACTTTTCGCATCCTCGGCGACGGGGGCTTGCTCATTCCGGCTTCTCCAGATAGCTCACTCGCACACCGATGAGCTCGGCATCGGTCCGCTGTCTCATATGACGTTCCACGGCGTGCAGGATACGGTCCAGCTGGGACGCGGACGGCGCCACCGCGGCAACACCCAGCGTCGCCCTGTTCCAGAGATCCTGATGATCCACCTCGGACACGGCCACGTTGAACGTCTTTGCCAGGTGGCTCGAGATGGATTTCACGACGTGCCGCTTCTCTTTGAGCGAATGGGCGTCCCGGATTCGCAGTTCGAGCCGCAGTGCCGCAACGTGCATCTTCTAGACGCGGGCGACTTCCCGCACCTCGAATGACTCGATCGTGTCGCCTTCCTTGACATCGCGGAAGTTCTCCAGCCCGATGCCACACTCGAATCCGGCGGCCACCGACGGCACGTCATCCTTGAACCGGCGCAGCGAGATGATCTTCCCCTCGTAGACGACGACGCCGTCGCGAACCACGCGGGCCCGGGCGTTCCGGTTGATCTCACCCTCAGTGACGTAGCACCCGGCAACCTTGCCGAGACGTGGGGCACGGAAGACCTCACGTACGTCGGCAACGCCGAGGAAGGACTCGACTTCCTCGGGTGCCAGCTCACCGAGCAGCATGCCTTCAATATCGTCGAGCAGCTCGTAGATGATCGAGAAGGTGCGGATGTCGATACCGGCGTCCTTGGCCGCAGCGCGGGCCGCGGCGTCTGGCCGTGCGTTGAAACCGTAGATGATCGCATCCGAGGCTTCGGCAAGCATCACGTCATTGGCAGTGATCCCGCCGACGGCGCCCTGGATCATGGTGACCTTGCCGTCCTCGCGGGTGATCTTGTTGACCGAATCACGGATCGCCTCGAGAGAGCCCATGGCGTCGGCTCGGACGATGATGCGCAACTCGGCGTGGTCTGCGGTGCGGAGGCTCTCCAGCAGGTGCTCGAGGCGTTCGGTGGCTGTCGGCACGTTGTAGGTCGCCGAGCGCAATGTCGTCCAGTCGCTCCTGGGCGAGCTTCCTGGCGACCCTGTCATTCTTGACCGCCTCGAACATGTCACCGGCGGTGGGAATGTCGTCCCACCCCATGATGAGCACGGGGGTTGAAGGGCCTGCCTTCTTCAGCTTGTTCTCCTGATCGTCGAACATGGCTCGCACCCTGCCGGGAACACCACCGGCGACGATGGCGTCGCCCTGCTTGAGCGTTCCTCGTTGCACGATCACGGTGGCAACCGGGCCCCTACCGACTTCGAGACGGCTCTCGATGACGGTACCGACGGCCGGAGCGTTCGGGTTGGCTTTGAGCTCTTCGACTTCGGCGACCAGAGACACCATTTCGAGCAGATCATCGACGCCCTCGCCGGTCAGCGCCGAAATCTCGGCGGCAACGGTGTCACCACCGAGCGCTTCGACCACGATGCCCTGTTGGGTGAGAGCCGCACGGACGTTGTTCGGGTCTGCGGTAGGTAGGTCCATCTTGTTGATGGCAATGATGATGGGGACATTGGCCGCCTTGGCGTGGGCGATTGCCTCAGCCGTCTGCGGCATGACGCCGTCGTTGGCAGCGACCACGATGATGGCGATGTCGGTGACGTTGGCGCCTCGGGCCCGCAACGCAGTGAATGCCTCGTGTCCCGGGGTGTCGAGGAACGTGATCTTCGATCCGTTGCGCTCTACCTGATAGGCACCGATGTGCTGGGTGATGCCACCTGCCTCGCCGGCAATGACGTTGGCCTTGCGGATGGTGTCGAGAAGCTGCGTCTTGCCGTGATCGACGTGACCCATGACAGTGACGACCGGTGGGCGCGGCACGAGGCTCGTCGGGTCGTCCTCGTACTCCACCATGTGGTGCTCGGGACCGGTGTCCTCTTCCCGTTCTGGCTTCTCATCGACGAGGACCTCGAAGCCAAAGATCTCTCCAAGCGATACCAGCGCATGCTCGGGGATCGTGCCACCACCGGGCACCATCTCCCCCATGCCCATGAGCTCCTTGACGACGGTCCCGGTGCGCTCGCCCACCTCGGTGGCGAATTCGGCCACGGTGATCCCGGGCGTGACCATGATCATCCGCTCGTCTTCACCGGAAACCGGCGCAGGCTCGGCCATCGGCTCAGCGGGCTCTGGCTGGGGCTCTGGCTTCGGCTCGGGCGCAGGCTCCGGTTGCGGCTCTTCTTCGACGACGGGCGTTGGCTCGGCAACCGGCTCTGGGGCAGGCGCCGGCACGTCGGACGCCGTCTCTTCCTCGTACGAGAGCGTGACCAGCTCGACCGCGTCCGGCTCGAGGCCCGAGGAGGCCGTCTTCACATCAATGCCGAGGCTCTGGGCGCGCTCGAGCACATCCTTGGACTCGAATCCAAGATCTCGTGCTAATTCATATACGCGCTTCTTAGCCAACTGTCACCTCCGAGATGCCCATTGTTGCAGGCTCCGCTAGACGTCCAAGTTGTCTGCGATCTGCCTCGGCATCTGCATCTTGTTCTTCTGTATCCACGGGCTCGGATTCTTCATCAGAGTCCGTGGCTTCGTCTTCCTCGATGATTGCAGTGTCATCGGCGGCGACGTCTTCTACGACCTCGTCTGCAATGACCTGCTCGTCATCGGCGATATCCCGTCCTCGTCCTCGTCCTCGTCCTCGGTGACATCTTCGCCACCACCAGCTTCGGCGACCGAGCCTTCGACGGTCGCTTCCTCCACCTCGGGTGCGACGTCTGCGGCCATCTCCGGCTGCTCTTCGATGTCGATACCGAGGTCCTGGCTCTCGGAGCGGATGTCGATCTTGTATCCGGTGAGCCGGGCGGCGAGCCGGGCGTTTTGCCCTTCCTTGCCGATCGCGAGCGAAAGCTGATGGTCCGGCACGATCACCGTTGCGATCTTCTCGTCCTCATCGAGACGCACTTCCTTGACCCTTGCCGGGCTCAATGCCTCCGAGATGAACGAGCGAGTGTCTTCACGCCATTCGACGATGTCGACCTTCTCTCCGCGCAACTCATTGACCACCTGACGTACCCGTGACCCTCGGGCACCTACACAGGCGCCGACCGGGTCGACGTTCGGATCGTGCGAGAGCACGGCGATCTTGGTGCGATGCCCCGGCTCGCGGGCAATCGCCTTTATCTCGACGTCGCCGTCGACGAGCTCGGGCACCTCGAGCTCGAACAGCGAGCGGATGAACTCCGGGTGGCTGCGCGACACGACGATCTGAGGGCCTTTGCCTTCGCCGCGGACCTCGAGGATGTATGCCTTGATGCGGTTGCCACGCTCGAGACGCTCATAGGGGATGCGTTCCGAGCCGGGCATGATCGCCTCGGCGTTGCCGAGATCGAGCATGGCATAGCGGTGGTCGGAGCTCTGCACGATCCCGGTGACGAGGTCGCCCTCGCGGCCGTCGTACAGATCGAAGACCTGCTCCCGCTTGGCGTCGCGCAGCCGCTGGGTGATCACCTGCTTGGCGGTTTGCACAGCGATGCGGCCGAAGTCCTCGGGAGTGTCTATCCACTCTCGAATGACATTGCCCTCTTCGTCCAGTTCCTGGCCGTACACGGTGATCTCGCCGGTGTCGGCGTCAATGGTCACACGCGCTTCTTCGGCGGCACCAGGGGTTCGCTTGTACGCCGAAACGAAGGCATTGGCGAGCGCGTCGAGGATGGTCTCGACGGGAACGCCCTTCTCGCGAGCGACTCCCTCGAGCGCATCAAGCATCAGATTGAAGTCCATAGCCGTTCCTCTCTCACCGCTTCCCCGGCTTCACAGCCTTCTCCCACGCAAACACCGTGCGGGCAGACACAACGTCACCGTAGGCGATCATGCGTCGTTCTCCATCAATTTCCACAACAAACCCATCGTCGTTGGCTTCCACCAGGACGCCCTTGTGACTGTGCGAGCCGTCGATCTCGGGACCGCTCTTCACCTTCACCTCACGACCGAGTGACTTCTCGAAGTGTCGCTGCCGCCTCAGCTTTCGCTCCAGGCCCGGGGAAGACACTTCCAGCGTGTAGGAGCCGGCGATAGGATCCTCTTCGTCGAGCAGCCGTGACAGCCGCCTGGATATCTCAGCCAGCCGGTCGACGCCGACCCCCCCATCAGCGTCCAATGTGACGCGGACAACCACGCCGGGGTCCTTGCCCACGATCTCCAAATCGTCGAGCTCGATGCCCTCGGCGGCGACGTATGGATCGATCACGGCCCAGAGCCGGTCGATCTTGCCCGTCACTTTCATCCTCCTACACGTGTGCACACAAAACGAGGCGGGCACAGGCCCACCTCGAGAGACTTATTCTCCGTTGGACCCCGGATGATAGCACCAAGTGCGCCCGGCCCGGGCGGGGCGGGGCGGGGCGGCTAGTGACTGCCGGCTCTGCGGTGCGCCTAGCGCCGCTCCGACTCGATTCTGGCTGTGAGCTCGGCTACCACCTCGTCGACCGGGACGTTGACCGTCTCTCCGTCGATTCGAGTGGTCAGCTCGACGTTGCCTTCTGCCAATCCCCGTGGGCCGACGGTGATCCGGTATGGGATGCCCACCAGCTCGGCATCGTTGAACTTGACGCCGGGTCGCTCGTTGCGATCGTCGATGATCACGTCGACTCCTCGGTCGAGCAGGCCCCGGTAGATGCCCTCGGCGGCGGCCATCGTCTCCTCGTCGAGCTTGAGCACGGTGACCACGGCCTCGTAGGGGGCGACGGTCACCGGCCAGGCAATCCCCTTGTCGTCGTGATAGGTCTCGACGATGGCGGCGAGGTTGCGCTCCAGCCCGATCCCGTACGAGCCCATGTAGATGGGGCGTGACTTGCCGTTTTCGTCCAGCACGACCGCTCCGAGGGGGTCGGAGTACTTGGTGCCGAGCTTGAAGATGTGGCCGCACTCGATGGCGCGGAACACGTCGATGGGCTCGCCGCACTCGACGCACGGCTCGCCGGCACGGACTTCACGCACATCCACCCAGCGGGTGACGGCGATGTCGCGAGCTACCGAGACGCCGCGCAGGTGGAAGTCGTTGTCGTTGGCGCCTGTGGTCATGTTGGTGCGTCCCCGCAGTCCCTCGTCGATGTAGATGTCGACGTCCTGGACGCCGACCGCACCGAGACTGCCTGCGTCGGCGCCGAGCAGCTCCCTTATCTCCTCAGGATGTGCGGGCCTCACTTCGAGCACGCCCGTCTGGTCCTGTAGCTTCTGCTCCTGGAGCGGGTGATCACCTCGCAGCAGAACGAGCGCAGGGGTGCCGTCGAGCACATAGACGAGCGTCTTGATCTGCCGGGACGCCTCGGCGCCACCTTCGAATGTGACCAGATCCTCGATGGTGCGGACGCCTGGGGTCGGGAACTTCTCGGGCGTGTCCGGGCCCTTCCCGTCGATGATCTCGGGCACCCTGCTGGTTGCCTTCTCCACGTTGGCCGCGTAACCGCAGGCGGCACAGTGAGCGACCAGGTCCTCCCCCGCCACCGAGCGCACCATGAACTCGACTGAGCCGCTGCCGCCCATTGCCCCCGACGATGCGGCCACCGGCACTGCATCGAGGCCGACTCGCTCGAATATCCTCTTGTAGGCGGCGTAGTGGGCGTCGAAAGCCCGATCCAGGCCCTCCTGGTCGAGATCGAACGAATAGGAGTCCTTCATCGTGAACTCGCGCACCCGCAGCAACCCTGATTTCGGCCGCGGCTCGTCACGGAACTTGGTGTGGATCTGATACCAGATCTGCGGCAACTGCTTGTAGGAGGTCAGTTCGGTGGCGACGGTGGTGAAGATCTCCTCGTGGGTCATCCCCAACACCACTTCCCCGGACTTGCGGTCGAGGAACCGGAACATCTCCTCACCCATCACGTCGAGCCTGCCGGTCTTGCGCCAGATCTCGGCAGGATGCAACGACGGGAACAAGAACTGCTGGCCGCCGATGGCATCGATCTCCTCCTCGATGATGCGGCGGATCTTGGCCCTCGTGCGGTAGGCGAGCGGAAGCAGCGTGTAGACACCCGCCATGAGCTGGCGAATGAAGGCAGCGCGCACCAACAGCTTGTGGCTCACCGCCTCGGCATCGGCGGGATCATCACGAAGGGTGGGAATGAATGCTTGTGACCAGCGCACAGTTGCTCCGGAGAATCGATTGTGAGATGCGGAGGTTAGCTGCTGTCCGGCGCCGGGCCGCTGCTGCCACGATCAGAGCTCCTTGGTGACGACCGTGTAGCCGGCGATCGTGGAGAGCGTGCTCTGCACCGTGACCACGAACCGGCCGGAAGATGGTGCCGTGACCACGGTCTCGGCGTCCCCAACGAAGAAGCCCGCCATATCGAAGTCGTCGGCGATCTCCTCACCGTCGAGGGAGTACACCGTCAAGTGGGTACGTGCGGCAGACTCGATCGTGATCGCCAGTTGCTGGCCGGCCTCGAGATCGACGTAGAAGAAGTCGCGATCACCGCCGACCTCGTAGATGCCGTTCCTCGTCCCGTTCGCCGAGAGCAACCGGCCGTGATCCGGGTCCTGGTATGCAATCAACGGCAGAGAGCTGTCGAGGGTCCCGCCCGTGGTACGTGCCGATTCGGCACGTACCACCACAGGGAAGGCAAAGTCGGGGGCGAAGTCGACCGAACCGTCTCCAGTCGCGATGGAGCTGCCATCGATGGCGGTAACCCGAAGCTGGCCTGAGCCATCCTCCCAATTCACTGCTACATCGGCATCGGGCAGGAACCATCCGAACAGCAACTGCTGATCCCACGGGCCGCCGAGTTGCAGCTCGCTGCGCCGAGATCCCCCATTGTGAGGCAGCGCCCGCGGCTCGAGGCCTCGCACCAACGACGATCCAGACAGTCGATCAACCGCGGCGACGACGTCGTCGACGGCGATCGACGTCAGGTCCGCGGTGCTCCCGAATGTGCTCATGCCGACGAGCCTCCCGTAGCGGTCGACAACGGCCCCACCACTCTGACCTCCGATCGCCGGTGCCTCGATCGTGAACCATTCCACCCCGGTGAACTCCCAGTCGGAGAGACTCTGCAGTTCTCCAACGTCCACGGTCGGCAACGGGGTGAACTCGGCGGGGGCCGGATAGCCGAGCACGTAGAGGTCGTCACCGACGGCGATGTCGTGAACGCTGCCGAGCGTGATCGGGGGCGGCTTCCTGCTCATCCTGCTGATATCGACGAGCGCTAGGTCCACGAACGGATCGAGCGCAAGCACCCGTCCCTGGTGGACCACACCGTTCTGGAACACCACCGAGACCGACGGGTCCGGCCACACAACGTGGGCGTTGGTCACCAGCACATCATCGGAAATGACAACACCGCTCCCGGTGCCGTGCTCCGAGAGGACGAAACCTACCGATTGGGCGACATTGTCACGCATCGCGTCGACGGACAGGGGGATGAGTGCCTCGATGGCGGGAACCCCCGCAGGCTCCGCACCGGTCGTCTGCGGGCTGAATCGAGCATTGAACGACTCCGCGGCATCGGGCATGGCCCGCGGGCCGACCCTATGGCTCGCCCCTGCCAGCCAGCCGAAGACGAGGATGACAGCGAAGAGGAATGGCAGGTACGACACAAGGCGCGCTCCTCGGCCTGCCGGGCTCACTCGCCTGCGATCTCGGCAACCGCAGCTCGTCGCGCCGCGGCCTGATTGGCGTCTCCCCGCACGGAGCGCAGCTCGAGCGCTTCTTCCGCTGCCAGATCGGCGGCAGTGACGTCGGCTGCGGCGAGGCGAGCTTCGACTCCCTCTGCAGCCAGCTTGCGTGCCTCATCGAGCAACGCATCCACCATCTCGGCTTCCTTCACAACTCGAACAACCTGTCCCTTGATGAACAGGTGGCCCTTGTTACGACCGGCGGCAATGCCGATGTCGGCTTCTCTAGCCTCACCAGGCCCATTCACGACGCATCCCATGACCGCAACCTGGATCGGCAGACCTTCCGCTTCGAGCACCGCCTCGGCACGACGCACCACGTCGATCACGTCCACTTCTGCCCTCCCGCAGGACGGGCAAGCGATCAGATCCAAGCCCTTGCGCTCACGCAGCCCGAGGATTTCGAGCAGTTTGCGGCCGGCTTTCGCTTCTTCGACAGGGTCGGCGGTGAGCGAGAAGCGGATCGTGTCGCCGATTCCTTCCAGCAGCAGAGTTGAGATGCCCGCCACGGACTTGATCAGCCCCGCAGGCGGTGGTCCCGCCTCGGTAACCCCCAGATGGAGCGGGTATTCGACCCTTTCGGCAAGGAGGCGATATGCCTCCACCATGGAGGGGACGTCAGAGTGTTTCACCGAGATCTTGATGTCGTGGAACTCGACGTCTTCGAGATACTTGATCTCCTTGAGCGCCGAGTCGACGAGCGCTTGCGGCGCAGGCGATCCGTATTTGTCGAGCAGATCCTTGTCCAATGACCCGGCATTGACCCCGACGCGGATCGGTATCCCCGCCTCGCCGGCGGCGCGGGCTACCGCCTTGATATGAGCTTCCTTGCGTATGTTGCCCGGATTCAGGCGCAGGCCGGCCACACCGGCCTCGATAGCCGCAAGCGCAAGTCGATGCTGGAAGTGGATGTCTGCAATGATCGGAACCGGAGAGCGGGGCACGATCTCGGCGAGCCCTTGCGCCGCCTCCACGTCGTTGCACGTGATGCGCACGATGTCGGCGCCCCCACCCGACAGCGCGTAGACCTGGGCGAGCGTGCCGTCGACGTCTGCGGTCTTGGTGGTCGTCATCGATTGAACGGTGACCGGGCTGCCTCCACCTACCGGGACATTGCCGACATGGAGAAGGCGCGAGTTGCGGCGTGTAATGCTCATGGCTCTCCAATGCTATCGGGAGATTCCGCTTTCGATATCAACGCGGCACGGGGATGGGATCGACGATATCGAAGTAGATGCCGAGGACGCCGAGCATCATGATGAAGATGAAGACGGCCGCCGCCACCGGGATGAGCCGTCGCACATCGGCTTTGCGGCCCCGTACCTTCTCGTAGAGGGCGACGGCGAAATGGCCGCCGTCGAGCGGATAGAGCGGAATGAAGTTCAGAGTGCCGACAAAGATGTTGACGTAGGCAAGCATCGCCAGTGCCGACTCGAGCCCCGTAGCGACTCTGGCGATTCCGATGACGCTGACGGGCCTGGCCTCGTTGAGCACGGAGGTGTCCTGGCCGACGGCGGCGCCCAACAACTGGGGTGTCTGGTTCACCATGGTCCACAAACCATCGAGCGAGAGCCACGTTGTGTCTGCGACGAGGCCTGCAGCCCTTCCGATACCGTCGACCGGGCCGATATTGACCTCTTTCGCATCCGGTCTCACCCCAACGAAACCGGTGGCTTCGCCGCCGAGTTGACGAACGGCGAGCACGGCCGTCTTGGTGATCGTCTCCCCGTTGCGCTCGATGGCTATTGCGGTCTCCGCGCCCGGCCTCGCCTGTACCAGGGAGGCGAATTGGTCCCAATCGGAGATCGGCTCACCGTCGACGGCGAGTAGCCTATCCCCCACTTCGAGGCCCATGAGATATGCGGGTGTTGCAACAACATCGTCGTTGGTTTCGAGCGTCACCTCGGAGCCGTCCCGCTCCACGACGACGGCGATGACATCGTTCGGCGGCTTGTCGGTTGTGCTACCGACGTCTGCCAGGGGAACCCCGTCAACCGAAATGACCCGATCATTTGCCTCGAGCTGCAATGGGATCTCGTCGGTCGCCCCGCTTG
The DNA here is from genome assembly GCA_963844835.1 of uncultured bacterium. Lineage (GTDB taxonomy): Bacteria > Actinomycetota > Acidimicrobiia > Spongiisociales > UBA5794 > JAAETI01. Next base: position 134,172 of record CAWJPT010000007.1, read on the forward strand.
CTGTGACCAGCACGTTGTCGACCTCTGCGATCTGGGTGGTGGGCACGAATTCATTCCAGGTGACACTGACTACGTAGAAGAGGAAGAAGCCGATGACGAAATGGGTGAAGATTCCTGCCAGGACGACGACGGTCTTCTGCCAGAAAGGCTTGAACCGGTAGGTACGGTGCTCTTCCTCGGGGGCGACTTCCTCGAAAGGGTTCATCCCGACGATGCGAACGTACCCGCCGAGCGGAATCGCTTTGACTCCGTACTCGGTCTCGCCACGCTGCGTCGACCAGAGCCGTGGACCGAAGCCGAAGAATGCTTCCGTCGCCTTCATGTCAAAGAATTTGGCGGCGACAAAGTGGCCGCCTTCGTGGATGACAATCATCAGGATCATCCCGACGATGACGACGATCGGTCCCATTGCTCCTGTCCTGGTCTCGTTGCGGTTCGGGTGGCTGTTGCGGGGGCCACGCTAACCGGACTGCATGTTTACAGCGACGTACTCAGCCGCAACCAGCCGTGCGTCATGGTCGGCGGACAACACATCGGCAACTGTGTGCACATCGGTGACAGGAAGATGCTCGAGAGTTGCCGCGACTACCCGGGAGATTGCCGCAAACGGAATCATGCCATCCAGGAATGCCGCCACCGCCACCTCGTCGGCAGCATTCAGGACGGCTGTTGCCGAGCGTCCTGCCCGTCCCGCTTCGTAGCCGAGGTCGAGACACGGGAACACATCACGATCCGGCTCCTCAAACGTCAGCGACGCTGCCGGTGAGATCGAAAGGATCGAGCTCCGCCGCCCGCCGCTCCGGATAGGTGATCGCATACTGGATAGGCACCCGCATGTCCGGGTCGCCCAGCTCTGCCTTCAGAGTGCCGTCGACGAATTCCACCAGTGAATGCACGATGCTCTGCGGATGCACGACCACGTCGATCCGGTCGTATGGGACTGCATACAGATAGTGGGCTTCGATCACCTCGAACGCCTTGTTCATCAACGTTGCCGAATCGATCGAGATGCGCGGGCCCATCGACCATGTGGGATGGGCGAGCGCCTCTGCGATGGTCACATCGTCGAGAGAATCGGCGCTCCTGCCACGGAACGGGCCGCCGGACGCGGTCAGGACGAGCCGTTGCACCGAGGCCGCCGTCTCGCCGACCAGACACTGCCACAGCGCCGAGTGCTCGCTGTCGACGGGGATGATCTCCCCGGCCCCCGCAGTCGCCGCAGCCACAACAACCGGTCCGCCGGCGACAAGGCTCTCCTTGTTGGCGAGGGCAACACGGTTGCCTGCCTCCAGTGCTGCCACGGTCGGTCCCAGGCCGGCGGCCCCGACAATCCCGTTGACTGTGATCGTGGCGGGCGTGGCGGCCAGTTCCAGCAGCGCCTCCTCCCCGAACGCAACCCTTGCCCCCAGCGTGTCGGTGAGCCGCTCCCGTTCCTCGGGAGTTGGCTGTGCAACGACGACGCTCGCCTCTGGGATCTTCCTGGCCAGCTGCAGGAGCTCTCCCGATCCGCGCCCTGCCGCGATCCCGCTCACCGGGATGCCCAGTTGTGCGGCCACGGCGAGGGTTTGAGTCCCGATCGAGCCGGTGACCCCGAGGACTGTTAGTGGCTTCAGTTGAGCAGCCCCATCCACGAATATGCGATCCACAACGCCGGGATGGCGATGATCATCGCATCAACACGATCGAGCACACCGCCGTGCCCGGGGAGGATGTAGCCCATGTCCTTGACGCCGAGCGCACGTTTCACCACCGAAACGGCGAGATCGCCGATCGGGCCGACAACGGCGACAATCGCCCCGATGAGCAGGCCGTCGCACGAGATCGAACGGCGGCGCCCAGCCGAAGGCCGCGCCCGACGGCTACTGCCGTGATCAGACCGGCGACGTAGCCCTCGACGGTCTTCTTCGGGGACACCGATGGGGCGAGCGGCCGCTTCCCGATCTTGCGCCCGACGAAATAGCTCCCGATGTCCATGGCCGCGACCGTCACCACGAGAGCGAACACCAACCACTGGTACTGATCCGACCCCAGCAGATCGAACGCAAATGCGCCAAAACCGCCGATCCAGGCCGTGACGGCCACAGTCAGCGACGCATTGTCGACCACGGCCCTCCGCCCCGGCACGGTGGCATAGAAGAGGAAGACCGCCACTGTCGTCATCAGCAATGCAACAGGTACTGCGATCGGTCCGGCCAGCCAGGTGCCGACGAAGAGCCCGACTATTCCCAGGTAACCGAAGATCGGCAACGGGCGGTAGCCCGCCGCGCATGAGTGCGGCAAACAGTTCCACCGCAGCAATACCGAGCACGACAAAGACAAGAGCTCCGATGCCGTACGGCGACAGCAGGGATGCGGCGAACAGCACAACCAACCCAACGGCGGTCAGAACCCGGACCGACAACTCGGAGCCCGACGGAGGCTCGATCATGTCCTCAGTGGAGTTACCGCCTTCGGCATCGACCATATCGTCGAGACCGACGAGCCCGCTCTCGAGACCGCGGATCTCGGCAGATACCGCGATCTGCTTGCGTCCCCTCCTCCTCGGCCCTGGCCACAGCTTCGGCAAGACCGGCGTACTCGCGGGTAGTGGCGGCCAGGTAGTCCTCACTGGTGAAATCGGCAAAGTCGACGACGCTCGTCGGGATCCTCATCCGTCGACCCATCTCACCCGAGCAAAATCGGCGACTTCGTCGCTGGTGCCACGGCTCCGGATGTCGCTCGTACCCCGGGTCGATCCCGCCGGTGCCCGCTCTCGACCGGCTCCTGGCGTGCCGCGAAGGGTGATGCCGGATCGGCTCGGGCTGCGAATCGTCTGCTGCTACCGGGCGACCGGATCTCCGGCTGGCGCGTGTCGTCCAGCTCCGCGCGGTCGGCCCTCAGCGGGGTTGATTGCTCGGAACATCCAACTGGTCGGGCTCGGGATTCTCGAGATCGGCGGGAGACGGCTCGTGCACTGCGGCCTGAGGCTCGGTCGAAGCCGCCGACTGCGGCGTCTCGATCATCTCTCCGGGTCGGGTGGCTGCGCGTCGGCGGGCTTCCTGCGTCCAAAGATGCGGGCGGCCCAGCCCTGACCACCGGCCTCCTCGGTCGGGGCCTGCCTCGGTGTCCTCGGCCCATCGACTGAACTCGTCCTCGGCCGAGAACTCCTCATCGGGCGGGAACGTGTCGTCACCCGATGCAGTTGTGTCCTCCCCATCGCCGTCGCGATGACTCACATGGTCTCCTCTGCGCTTCGCTCGCCCGCCGGATCTCAGACCTCGAGCAGCTCCTCTTCCTTCTTTTCGAGCAGCTCGTCGATCTTCTGGACATGGGTATCCGTCATCTCTTGCAGCACCTTCTCGGCGCGCCGCACGTCGTCCTCGGACACATCGCCCTCGAGCGCCTCGATGTCGTCCTTGATGTGCCGGCGCACGTTGCGAACGGCGACCCGGCCGTCCTCGGCGAGGTTGGCGCACCACCCGGATCAGATCCTTGCGCCGCTCCTCGGTGAGCTGCGGGAACACGAGCCGGATGACGTTGCCGTCGTTGGAGGGATTGAGCCCGAGGTCGGCCTTCATGATCGCCTTCTCGATGGCGTTGATCGATGACTTGTCGTAGGGCTGGACGAGCAGCATGCTAGCCTCGGGGACGCTGAATCCGGCGATCTGCTGGAGCGGAGTCTGCGTGCCGTAGTAGTCGACTGTGATCCGGTGCAACAAGCCGGGATTGGCCCTGCCCGTCCGGACCGTTCCGAACTCGCCAACGGTGTGCTCGATCGCAGCATCCATCTTGGCCTTCGCTTCTTCCAACAGCTCGTCGATCACAGCTCCACCTCAGTGAACTCGGGTTCCGATCGATTCTCCTCGAACCGCCGCAACGATGTTTCCCGGCTTGGCCAGGTTGAACACCCGTATCGGTATGTCGTTCTCCATGCACATCGTAATGGCAGTGGAGTCCATCACCCGGAGTTGCCGGTTGATCACGTCCATGTATTGCAGATCCTGGTAGAGCTCGGCATCGTCGTTCTCGGCAGGATCGGAGCTGTAGACACCGTCGACCTTGGTGGCTTTGAGCACCTCTTCGGCACCGACTTCGGCGGCCCGCAGGGCGGCCGTAGTGTCGGTGGTGAAGAACGGGATTGCCTGTCCCTGCGGCGAAGATCACGACCCGATGCTTCTCGAGGTGCCGGATGGCGCGCAGCCTGATGTACGGCTCGGCGACCTCCTGGATCGTGATGGCGCTCTGCACCCGGGTAGGAGCGCCTGCCCGCTCCAGGGCGTCTCGCAAGCGCGAGAGCGTTGATGACCGTCGCCAGCATGCCCATGTAGTCGGCGCTGGCACGGTCCATGCCCTTGGCCGTGGAGCTCAGGCCCCTGGAAGATGTTGCCGCCACCGACGACGATCGCTATCTGAAAGCCTTCCTGGCAGACCTGGGCTATCTCGGCGGCGACCCGGTCTACGGTGACCGGGTCGATGCCGTAGTTGAGCTCCTGGTCGGCAAAGGACTCACCGGAGAGTTTGAGGACGACGCGTCGCATGACGGCTATTCGGTGGATTCGCCGACCTGGATCCGTGCAAACCGCTTGACGGAGATGTTCTCTCCCAGCGAAGCGGCAAGCCCCTTCACCATGTCGCCAATGGTCCCATCGAATTTCTCGGTCTTGACGAATACCTGGTCGTTGAGGACGTTCTCCTTGTAGAAGGAATTGAGCCTGCCTTCGACGATCCTGTCGATGATGTGCTCCGGCTTGCCTTCGTTGCGGGCCTGGGCGGTGATGATCTCTTTCTCGTGCTCGAGGACGTCGGCAGGGACCTCGTCCCGGTCGACCCACCCGGGCCGGGCGGCGGCGACATGCATGGCAATGTCGTTCGCGGCCTCCTGGAAACCTTCCGTCTTTGCGACGAAGTCGGTCTCGCAGGCAAGCTCGACGAGCACGCCGATGACCGGGCGGTCCGACTGCATGTGAAGGTAGGAGCCGATGATGCCCTCGGTCTGGGTCCGCTCGGTGCGCTTGGCCGCCGAGGCAAGACCGCGCTCCCGAAGCAGGTCCTTGGCCTTCTCGATATCGCCGTCGGTGTCCTGCAAGGCCCGCTTTGCGTCCATCATGCCGGTACCGGTCTCCTGGCGTAGGGCCTGGATGTCCTTGGCTGTGATGTTGGCCATTGGTAGCTACTCCTTGGGTGCTGCTGTTTCGGCATCGGGACCACTCTTCTCGGCACCCGACTTCTTCGTGTCTTTGTCTTTCCTGGAGGCGTTGTAGGTCTCCATCCCCCTGATCACCGCTTCCGCCATCGCGTTGGAGAGCAGGATACGCGGCACGGATGGCGTCGTCGTTGCCCGGGATCACGAGATCGATCGGATCGGGATCGCAGTTGGTGTCGACGAGGGCCATGATCGGGATGTCGAGCCGTGCGGCTTCCGCGACCGCGATGTGCTCCTCGTTGATGTCGATGATGAAAATCGCATCCGGCGTCTTGTGCATGTCGCGCACACCACCGAGCACCGCCTGCAGCTTGGCGAGCTCGCGACGCAGGCGCAGCCGTTCCTTCTTGGGCAGGGCATCCATCTCACCGGACGATATCCATCCGCTCCAGCTCACGCATGTACATGATGCGGCGGTGAATGGTCTGGAAGTTGGTGAGCATGCCGCCGAGCCAGCGATGGTTGACATAGGGCATGCCGCACGATCTGGGCTCCCTTCTCGATGGCGTCCTGGGCTTGCTTCTTGGTGCCGACGAACAGCAGCGTGCCACCGTCGGATGCGATGCTTCTCGACCATTTGGCGGCGCGCTCGACCTGCGAGACCGTCATCCTGAGGTCGACGATGTGGATTCCGTTGCGCTCGGTGAAGATGTACGGGCGCATCTTCGGGTTCCAGCGACGGGTCTGGTGACCGAAGTGGACGCCTGCTTCGAGCAATTCGCGCATAGTCACTGCCATGCGTTTCCTCCTGTTTGGTTGGTTCCTCCGACCACCCTGCGACCGCGATTGCGACGCCGTCGAGCCTCCGCGGGAAAGATCCCGACCATCGGAGATTGCAGTGGCCGTGCGTATTTCGGGCGAGAGTGTACTCGCCATCGGCCGGTACGGAAAGCCCGGTGGGCTGTGATCAGGTGCGGCTGGGCGGCTCCATGAGCCGGTTGCGCAGGCTCATCACCGCCTTGGTGTGGATCTGACAGACACGGGACTCGGTGACTGTGAGCACTTTCCCGATCTCGGCCAGCGTCAAGCCCTCGTAGTAGTAGAGGGTCACCACCAGCCGCTCCCGGTCCGAGAGCCGGTTGATCGCATCCACGAGCAGATACCGGGTCTCCTCACGCTCGAAGCTACCGCTCGGGTCGGCAGCCGAAGGGTCGGCGAGCAGGTCGCCCATCGTCGCCGAATCGCGCTCGCCGGGATTGAGCAAATCGTCGAGCGCCATGATGCCGAGCGTTGAGATCTCGCCCAATCGATCCTGGAGGGTCTCAACCGGGACATTCATATGCTCGGCGAGCTCCTCGTCGGTCGGGTTCCGCTGCAGCTTGTGCTCGAGCTCACCGAGGCTGCGCTGAATCTCCCGTGCCCTGGCCCGCACCGACCGCGGCACCCAGTCGAGGGCGCGCAACTCGTCGAGGATGGCCCCCTTGATGCGGTTGACGGCGTACGTCTCGAACTTGTAACCACGCTCTGGCTCGAATTTGTCGATTGCGTCGATGAGCCCGAACGTCCCGTACGAAACGAGATCCTGGGGATCGACGCTGCGGGGAAGACCGGCTTTGAGCCTGCCGGCCACGAACTTGACCAAAGCCGAATAGTGGAGGATCAAACCCTCGCGGGCGGCCGGATCGGCATTCTCCTTGAATGATCTCCATAGATCTTGGAGCTCGTGTTCGGCGCGTTCAAGCACGCGGATGACTTCTTTCGTACGTGGACCGAAGATGCCGGCGGGAGATGGAAGTGTATATCTGGGTGGTCGCAAGTTCAACGTGGCCGAGCAACTCCTGGACAGTGCGCAGATCGGCACCGCCTTCGAGAAGATGGGTGGCAAAAGAATGGCGGAGCGTGTGCGGGAACGTGCCGAGCCGCTTCCGCACCACCCGTCTCACCCCCCTCGTGTCGAGTGGTCCGCCTCTGGCACCGACCCAGAGAGCCGCATATGCCTTGTCGCCCGCGAGATGCGGCCTGCCGTCGCTCAGATAGCGCTCAATCGCTGATTGCGCCGTCTTCCCTATCGGAACCACGCGGGTCTTGCCTCCCTTCCCGACAATCCGAAGCAGATCCACTCGCTTCCACGTCTCGCACCTGCAACGATGCCAGCTCCGAGACGCGCAACCCTGAAGAATATAGGAGCTCCAGCATCGCTCGATCACGAAGGTCGACGGGATCATCGCCGACGATGGCGTCGAGAGACGCGGCGAGCGCGTTCGCCGGGAGCGCCTTTGGCAGCGGAGCCGGGCGCTTCGGCTGCCTCACCCCCTCCGCCGGGTTCGCCGGGACCAGGCCTCGTTTGGCGGCGTCCGCAAAGAACGACCGAATCGCCGACATTTTCCTGGCTATCGACCGCGGCGAGTACCCGCGCACCGACAGCTGTGACATGTAGCGGCGAACGATTCGCCGATTCACCCCATCGATGCCGACGACGTCGACCCTTTCGCAGAAGTCAGCGAACTGGATGAGGTCACGCTCGTATGCCGTCAGCGTGTGCGCAGAGAGGCCGCGTTCGATTTTGCCCCTGTGGACAAAGTCGAGTGCGGCGTCGGCAATGGTGATGGGTTGTTGCATCGACTCCCCATCGTTGCCGCTCGACAACGCGTCGTCAACGACCCACCACCGTGTAGCGGCCGGGACAGTCGCTGCGAATCACTCCTAATAGCTCCAGACGGCCGAGTGCGGCCAGGATCGAACCGGCAGTGCCGATGCCGTGGCTGAGGAGCGAATCGAGGTCGCCTGCCCCGCCTGCCACCAACTCAACGAGCCTGACGTCTTCAGCGCTCAGCCCCGCCTCGGCCGACACTCCCCCCGACGGGCGGGCGGGCCCCATCACCAGCTCGAGGGACTCGATCAGATCGTCGGGCCCATGCACCGGGAAAGCCCCGTCACGGATCAGCAGGTTGCACCCCGCAGACGAGGCCCGGCTGATATCCCCCGGCACCGCAAACACCTGGCGCCCATGACGGAGCGCGGCCTCGGCGGTGATCAGTGCACCACCCTTCACCGTGGCCTCGACCACGACCACTGCGGCCGCCAACCCGCTGATGATGCGATTCCTCGGGGGGAACCGGAACGCCTCGGGCGGAGTCCCTGGAGGTGCCTCGCTGATCACCGCACCACCGAGTTCGATGAGCTCATGGGCGAGGCGTCCGTGCTCCCGGGGATACATGACGTCAATCCCCGATCCGAGCACGGCAACCCCGACGCCTCGCGCCGCGACCGTCCCGGTATGCGCCGCCCCGTCGACACCGCGGGCCAGACCGCTGATCAACGGCCAACCCGCCCCGGCGATGGCGTGACCGTAGTCCTCGGCGATCCGTCTCCCGTAGCTGGTGCAGCGGCGCGTCCCGACCACGGCAACTCCCGCACCCTGAGGGAGAGAGCCCCGCACATACAGCAAGTCCGGTGCGTCCGGAAGAGCATCGAGATGACCGGGGTATTCGGGGTCGCCGCGGAAGACGACCTCGATGCCTGCGGCCTTCAGCTGCTCGCGGCGACCTGTGGCCGGGCGGGCGGCCTCGCGCCTGGCACGATCGGTTGTATCGATTCCCCCCGAGATGATGCGATGCAGCGTTCCCGCAGGCCCGTAGCTGTCGTACAGGTCACGTATCCGGTCGGGATGCAACCCCGCAAACGCAACCTGGAGCCTTGCATCCTTCACCGCTGCCCCCGGTAGGCAAGCGCCTCGGCAACGTGCGAGCGCTGAATCAGCTCCGATTCGCCGAGATCGGCAATGGTCAGGGCCAAACGACGCACCCGATCCCACCCCCGAGCCGTGAGGGCCGATCGACGCATAGCCTGCTCCAACATGGCGCCGATGCCCTCTTCCCAATCCAGTCGGTCGAGATCACGTCGGCGCAGCCGTGCATTGCGCCGACCACGCACCATCTGCCGCTTGCGAGCCGCCGCGACCCGATTCGCCACCTCGGCGCTCGGCTCTCCTGGAGCCCCGGCCATCTCAGCCGATTCGACCCTGGCCACCCGCACCATGATGTCGAAACGATCGAGCAGCGGTCCCGACAACCGCCGCTGATACTTGGAGAGCGCCTGAGGCGAGCACGAGCACTGCCGCAGGTTGTCACCCTCATAGCCACACGGGCAGGGGTTCGTTGCTGCAACCAGCTGGAAACCGGTCTGGAAACGCACCGATGCACCCTTGCGCGCCACCACGACATGACCCTCCTCCATGGGCTGACGCATCGCATCGAGATGATGAACCGGAAACTCCCCCAACTCATCGAGAAAGAGCACACCGTTGTGGGCCAGGGCAGTTTCCCCGGGGACCGGGATCCCCGACCCGCCGCCGATGAGCGCGGCAAGCGACGCCGAGTGATGCGGTGCCCGGAAGGGCGGCAAGGTCGGGTCGGGCCGGGCCAGACCGGCCGCCGCCCAGGTCGAGCGCGGTGTCGACCACATCCGGGCCGGTGAGCGGGGGCAGGATGCCGGGTAGACATCTCGCCAGCATGGTCTTGCCACCGCCCGGGGGGCCCGTCATCAACATGTGATGGCCGCCGGCTGCGGCGATCTCGAGAGCACGCCGCACCAGCGCCTGGCCCCTGACTTCGGCCATATCGGCGACCGACGTCTGCGGAGCGGGGAGATCCGGGATCGGCCCCCCTCGATGCTCGCCAAGCGCCACCGTGACCGCCTCGCTGAGATTGCGCACCGCACGTACGGCTCCATCGTTGCTGAGTGCAACCGCCTCGGCGGCAGATTGTGGAGGCAACAAACACGGAAGACCAAGATCGGCGGCGATCCGAGCCGCGCCGAGACCGCCTCGCACTGCTCGCACCTCTCCGTCGAGTGCCAACTCACCGAGGGCTACCACGCCGGCCGCCCGCGGCTCCACATGGCCGACGGCGACCAGCACCCCGATGGCAATGGGGAGGTCGTATGCGGAGCCACCCTTGGGGACGTCAGCAGGGGCCAGGTTGACGATGACCCTGCGATCCGGGAACGGCCATTTCGAGGCCTTGAGAGCGGCGATGACCCGCTGCCTGGCCTCTCGAACTGCGGTGTCGGGCAACCCGACAATGTGAAATGTTGGCTTGCCCCCGCCGACGAACACCTCGACATCTACCTGTCTCGGCTCGGATCCAACGAGAACAACTGAAGTGACACGTGAAAGCATACCGACAACGTAAGGGCCTGCTGTGACACGACGGCGACTGATTTGAGATTCGCCACGGACCACGACAGACTGAGCGGGACCCGACAAGAGACAGGGGTGACGTTGAATCTCCGATTGGGCCTTCTGCTGCTCGCAGCCGGGTTGCTGGCGGGTGCCTGTGACAGTGCCGGTGCTACGACACGGGTGAACACCTCGACAACGGTGCCCGACCACTACGACGACGGCCGCTCCCGACGCAACCGATGTCTTCGAGAGAGTCTCCCCCGCCATCGCCTTCGTCGAGACGGACATCGCCACCGGCAGCGGCATCCTCATCAAACGCGATCTCCTGCTCACCGCGGCCCATGTTGTCTGGCCCGAGCGAACCGTGCGCGTTGCGTTCCCCAACGGCGAGTCCACCGACGCCGGTCAGGTCATCGGCCGGGACCTCATCGCCGACCTCGCTCTTGTCGACATAGGCGACATCGTCAACCAGCCCGAGCCTGCCACCCTCGGCAACGGTGAGGACCTGCCGATTGGGAGCACCGTCTACATGGTCGGCTACCCAGCCGAGCCGGAGCGCAGCCCGGTCCCCACGATCTCGCAGGGAATCCTCTCGCGAATCCGGGAGTGGCCGAGCCAGGATTGGACATTCCTCCAATCCGATGCCGCGGTCGTGGGTGGCCAGAGCGGCGGCGCCCTCGTCGACGCCACGGGAACGTGATCGGGATCACCAATTTCCAGCTCGCCACCGAATACGGGATCTCCGGGTCGATCGCCGACGTCTCCGGAAGGATCGAGGCGATGAGCAACGGTACCCAGCAGGCCGACCTCGGAGATCGACTGCCGCCCGAATTCGGAGCGGACAAGACGCAATGGGCGGATCTCGCCCACTTCTGGGATCAGGCGGTGTTCACATTCGAGGCCCCTCTGTTCTCCGAGGTCGAGGTCAGCACCAACGGGGACGCCGACACCGCCATCGAACTGATGACCATCGACGGCTACGAATTGGCGTACGTCGACGACAATCTTGGCGGTGGCGAGACGGTGACCGGGCAGGTGACCTACAGCGGCCCCCAACTCGCCGTCATCACCTCATTCTCTGCGGATGAAGTCTCCGAGTTGGTAACAGGCTCAGTGGAAATGACCCCATGGGAGGATCCCGACGACGGCATCGTCCTCCACAAACCCGACGAGCTCTACGGCAATCTCGACTTCCCGGTGACATCGACTGGTTCTGGCTCAAGCTGGGGCGGGGCCAATCGGTGACGATCGAGGTGGACACCGTCACCGTCGATCCTTCCGTGTACATCGACAGCCTCGACAATCCCAGCCAGTATCCGCTGGCATTCGACTATGACTCCGGTGGCGGGCCTTTCGGATCCAATGCGCGGCTCGTCTACACCGCAAAGGAAGCAGGCACGTATCTGGTGATGGTCACAGACGATGGCTACACCGGGCCGGGCGCATACCTGCTCACACTCGAGTAAGAGCTCGTTCTTGCGGGAGCATGTTCGAAATACCGTACAGATTCACGCACGAACGGGAGTTAGCGGCCCTCGAAGTGAGGATCGCGGCGCTGGCGAAATGCAGCGATCCCCTCGCGCAAATCATCTGATGCGAGCAACACGGCTTGAGCCTGTTCCTCGTATGCGATCACCTGCTCGAACGTCATATCCAAGGACCGGGACAGCGCTCGTTTCAGGAGATTCTGGGCAATCGGTGCCCCGCTCGCCAGCTCCTCTGCGATCTCCCCGACCACCGTCTCGAGGTCCCCGGGCGACACCACCCTGCTCACCATCCCCATTTCGAGAGCCTCGGCCGCGCCGACCATCCTCCCGGTGAGCGCCAGCTCTCGCGCCCGGGCCATGCCGACGATGCGCGGCAGCAGCCAGGTTCCTCCGAGATCCACCGTGAGCCCACGTTTGACGAACAGCGCGGAGAAGCGGGCCCGGTCGGTGGCAACCACGATGTCGCATCCGAGCGCCAGGTTCATCCCGGCACCTACCGCCACCCCGTCCACCGCGGCGATCGACGGCTTCGGGAGCCTATGCAACGCCACGGCAGCCCGACCCGGGCCCTTCATGAACGCTCTCGCCCACCGCAGGGCTCCGCAGGTCCTCGAGCGTCATCGAGCAGCGCAGATCGGCCCCCGAGCAGAAGTCGTCGCCGGAGCCACGGATGACGACCACTCGCTGTGTCGGACTCTGCGAATCCATCGAGAGCGTCTGCCAGCTCCACCCAGCCCGTCAGCCGGTACCGCGTTCTTGCGCTCGGGTTGGTGCAGCGTCGAGAAAGCGCACCGGGCCCGAATCGGTGACCAGGACATACGGGGGCTCATTCATCGCTCTGACAATACAGATCGATATCGCGAGGCGCACTACTCTCGGGCGCCGTGGGCTTCAATCCGTTTCGCAAGCAGGACAAGACGGCCACCGACGTGGTCATCGTCGCCATCTTCCTGGCGATCATCGTGATCGTCGTGCTGTGGGCATTCCTCGGGAGCTGACATGGAGAACCCGCCCACGGACCCGCTCATCGTCAACCCCATCCAGCCCTATCAGGCCCGCAAGGCATACGCCTGCCCCGGTTGCAGCGGTGACATCGCGCCCGGGGAGGGACACCTCGTCGTCGTGCCCGAGCACGAGCCCGGAGCTGCGCCGTCACTGGCACCGTGGCTGCTGGTTCAAGGAGATGCGCCGCTCGGGGATGCTACTCAGCCGGCGGCGGGTAGCCAGCGCACCAGCGCCCCCGCCGGGCCGACGACGACTCCCACGTAGTCGACCCGGTGGATACCGCGACTGCGCGGCGAGTGACCGCACCTGTGCCGACCTTGGCCTCGTCGAAGTGGTAGACCGGGATCCGCGTCTGCCGGTGCGCGGTCTTGACCTCGACGGCGACCCGTCGCCCGTCGAAAGCCACGATCAGATCGAGCTCTCCCCGGCCCACGCGGACGTTGCGCTCGAGCACGGTTGCGCCACGGTCGGCGAGGAAACTGGCGGCGATGCGCTCACCGAGAGCACCCAGCAGCTTGCGGTGTCTGCCGGTCTACAGGGCGGACGAGGGCTCCAGCTCCTCGATGTTGACGTCGCGGAACGTCATCACTTTGACGCTCTTGACGAAGCGGGCCGGTCGGAACATGTCCCATACCCATGCGTCGTTCAACTCCAGCTCGAAGTAGACCGACCCTTCCGACCGTCTCGTGCGCATCTCCACTTCGTTGGCCAGGTAGAAGCGGCGCTCGGTCTCGATGACGTAGCGGAACATCGGGAGCACATCTCGGTACTCCTTGTAGATGTTCAGCTCGACATCGGTTTCGTAACGCTCGAGGTCTTCTTCGCCCATTGCCTCTCCTACCGCTCCTCGTGGCGGATTCCGCATACTACGCCCTTGTGGGTCGATAGGCGCATCACTTTTTCAGATGTCACCCAAGTTGAGTATCTCGTAGCCCAGTGACACGTGGTGAGCGTCGTCACAGCGCTCGCCCCCGCGCCGACGAGATAGGCATGCCACAACATCCGGGCGGCTACCGCTCGCCATGGGGACCACGACGATGCCATCGCAGCTGCTTCCTCGTAACTGGGAACCCCATGGAGACCGAGGTTCTCCGCCATGGAAACGACCAGGGCGCGGTCGCCGTGCGGCCAGACGTCGGCACGTCGCAACACGAACAGCAGGTACACGTCTGCCGTCCACGGCCCGACGCCGCGAATCGCCGTCAGCGCTCGCCTGGCATCCTCGTCGCCGGCATCCCCCAGCCCATCGAGATCGATCGACCCGTCGGCGATCCCGGCGGCGAGGTCCCGGCAATAGCCGGCCTTCTGGCTGCTGAAGCCGATGGCACGCAGTTGCCGCATCGTCGAGGCTGAGAAAGGACTCAGGACGAACCGAACCAAGCTCCGACTCCAGATTGGCAAATGCGGCAGCCGCGCTCTCCAGCGATACCTGCTGCTCCAGGATGATCCTCACCAACGTCGTGAAACCCGGCTCGCGGGGCCACAGCGGCGGGAGCCCGTTGCGCGTCGCGAGATGCCCGAGACGATCATCTTTCGCAGCAAGCTCGGAAACGGCGTGCGCCAGCAGAGCCTCATCGAGCAGGATCAGAGACCACTCCACCGGCTCGGCGGCCAGACTATGGAAAAGGCGCGACCGACGATGCGGTCTCTCTGCAATGGCGCCGAACACACGGCTGTCGTTGCTGCTGTTCCGATTGTCGCCCATGACAAAGTAATGCCCGGCGGGCACCTCCCACGGCCCCTCGATCACGCATCACCAGTCCCTCCGGGAGATATGGCTCGTCGATCGGCTTCCCGTCGACATACATGGCGTTGTTGCGGATCTCGAGGGTCTCCCCGGGGAGCCCGATCACCCGCTTGATCAGGTCCGATTGCGGTGTCCGCAGCCCGATCGACTCGAGCAGGTTGCGCGAGACCTTGGCCGGAAGCGACTCTGCCGCAAAGCTCTCCGGCTCGAAGACGACCACATCACCACGATGCGGCTCACCGATCCGGTATGACAGCTTGTTGACGATGACACTGATCGCCGATTTGGAGCGTGTTCTCCATGGAGCCGGATGGGATCCAGAACACCTGGACGAGAAACGACTTGACGATGACGGCGACAATGAGCGCTCCGACGATGAGAAACGGGAGCTCCTTGAGAAAGGCGATCGCCTCGGACTTCTTGGGCTCATCGTCCTGCATCGCCCCCGACGAGACGATCATCAGCCGCTTCCGTCAGCGCGGCTCGTCATCGAGCAGCTCGTCGTCGGGATCCAGCGTGGCGATCCCCGGGGTGGTCGCTCATCACATCATCGGAACCGGCTAGTCCCGCTTCTCCTTGATGCGGGCCGCCTTGCCGACACGATCACGCAGGTAGTAGAGCTTGGCACGACGCACGTCGCCACGGCGCACAACCTCGATCGAGTGGATGATCGGAGCATGGAGCGGGAAGATGCGCTCCACGCCAACGCCGAAGCTCAGCTTGCGAACGGTGAACGAGGCTCGGGCGCCTCTGCCGTTCCGACCGATGACAACACCTTCGAAGATCTGGATGCGCTCACGGCCGCCTTCGACGACGCGTACGTTCACACGCACGGTATCGCCGGGCGCAAAGTCCGGTACGTCGTCGCGCACGTAGGCGGACTCGATTTGATCGACCGTATTCACGGGATTCCTCCGAATGAGGGAAAAGGGAAACTCGGAAACGGTAGTGTAGCCACACTCCAATAGTTGCGCTAACCATCCCCCGATGATCGAGAATCTCGCCCCTCGATGAGATCGGGACGCCGTTGGGTGGTGCGCTCTACCCGCTGCGCCTGCCGCCACTCCTCGACCTTGCCGTGATCGCCGGAGAGCAGCACGTCCGGGACTTTCCAGCCCCGATACTCTGCGGGACGCGTGTATTGCGGCTCCTCCAGGAGCCCGCCACGAAAGCTCTCGGCCGCAATCGACTCGGGGTTACCCACCACGCCGGGCAACAGTCGGGTCACACCCTCGATGATGGCAAGCGCACCGACCTCGCCACCCAGCAACACGTAGTCGCCGAGCGAGATCTCCTCGTCGACCAATTCGTCGGCGACACGCTGATCGACACCTTCGTAGCGGCCGCAGACCAGCGTCACCTCGTCCAGCCCGGCCCACGCGTCCAGCCGATCCTGGGTCAACGGATGCCCGGCTGCCGCCAGCAGCACTTTGTGACTGGATGCAAGCGGCTCGAGGGCCTGGTCGAGTGGCTCGACCATCATCACCATGCCGGGCCCACCGCCGAATGGGGCGTCGTCGAGCTGGCGGTGGAAGCCCTTGCCAAACCGGCGCAGATCGATGATCTCGACCTCGAGTAGCCCATCTTGCCGCGCTCTGCCGACCAGACTGACCTGCAATGGGGAGTCGAAGAACTCAGGAAAGATACTGATTACGTTGATTCTCACGGTGACAGGGTATTCTGATTTCCGGGTACGGGGGTAAGTGATACTTTGGCGGAACCTATCAGACCTGCAGGAACACCCGCGGACAGCTCGACCTGGGCTGCCCCGGCTGCTGCCGGTGATACCTCATCGGGCGGCGGCCGTCCTGGTGATGAGCGGTTCCGAGCTCGTTCCCGTCTCGACCAGGCCATGACCGTCGCTCAGAAGCGCATCGAGGCAGGAAAGCAGATCGCCACGAGCACCCGTTCGATCCGCGACGGGGGCGAGGTCAGCGAATGGGGCGCAGCACGCCAGGGCGCGGTGCCGCGCGACGAGACCGTAGAGGACACGTCCAGCCACGTTGTCGTTGATTTGCGCCCCGACGCCGATCGTATCCCCGGCCCTATGCCCGCGGTACGTGATGCCGACTACGGTCTCGGCCGCAGATGGGGCGCCGAATGGCAACGCTCTGCACAGGGCTGGGTGACGGGTGCCGACGGCAGGGCTACATGGCGACCCGTGGTGACAACGACCGAGCAACTGGCCAACTGGGATGTCCACACATATCTGGGAGTGGTGACGGCCGAGGTTGCCGTCGAGGCGCCCGGTGGCGACCTACGCCAGGTGGGCGCGACCCTCGCCAGGGGACGTCAGGTGGGCCTGGAGGGTCTCGTCGACGAGGCAATCGAACGTGGGGCACATGCGGTCATCGGGGTGACCATGCAGTACACCACGATCGGAACCCGCATGCTGATCACGATGACCGGCACCGCGGTGACGCTCCAGGAGAAGGCGCGCTAGCCGATTGCCCTCATACCTCGGCGCCGTCTTTGTCCGAGCTCTCCAAAATGTCGTAAAGGGTGTTGCGTCGTGCCGGTATTCGTCCGATCGACGTGATCACGGCCTCCATGTCGGTGGCTTCGACAGCAGTGCCATGTGATGCCCCCGCCGAGCGCGAGATCGTCTCATCCATGATCGTGCCCCCGAGGTCGTTGCATCCGGCCTGCAGCAAACGTGCTCCGGCATCGAGCCCCAACTTCACCCACGATGCCTGGATGTTGTCCACCAGTCCGGCGAAGGCGATTCGGGAAACACTGTGGATCAGCACCACTTCGTCCCAGGTGGGACCGGGGCGAGCGTCACCACGCAGGTAGATGGGAGCGCCCATGTGGACAAACGGAAGCGGGACGATCTCGGTGATGCCACCGGTGCGCCGCTGGATGTCTCGCAGCACTTCGAAGTGGTTGGCCCATGCCACCGGCGAATCGATGTGACCGAACATGATCGTTGCCGTCGACTTCAGGCCCAGCTCGTGGGCTGTGATCATCACCTCTGCCCACTGGCCGGTGCGGATCTTGTCGGGGCACAGGTGGACGCGGACCGAGTCGTCGAGGATCTCGGCGGCGGTGCCGGGCAGCGTGCCGAGGCCGGCGTCACGGAGCCGCATCAGGAAATCCCGAACCGGCACCCCGAGCGTTTCGGCCCCTTGCCACACCTCGAGCGGCGTGAAGCCGTGAATGTGCATCCCGGGCAGATATTCCTTGATCGCCTCGACGACGGTGACGTAGAAGTCGCCGGTGAACTCAGGATGGATGCCGCCCTGGAGGCAGACCTCGGTCGCCCCGCGCTCCCAGGCCTCCACCGACCGCTCCACGACTTGCGGAATCGACATGAGGTACGGCTCGCCTCGCAGATTCAGTGAACGCGGGCCTTTGGAGAATGCACAGAACCCACACCGGAACGTGCACTGGTTGGTGTAGTTGATGTTTCGGTTGATCACATAGGTGACCACATCGCCGACGGAGCGTTTCCGCAACTCGTCTGCAACGGTGGCGATGGCATCCACCTCTTCGCCCCGCGCCCGGAAGAGTCGCTCAATCTCGTCGCGGGTTGGTGCCTGGTCCGTTGAGGGAGCGCTCGAGAATCCCGGCGATGTCGGCTTCCAGAGCGTCGAGATCCAACGCATAGTCCGTCTCGAGCCACGACTGGTCCGACCACTGCGCCGAGACACGACCATGCGGTATCGGAGCCGGCGTGTCCATGCCGGGAGCCCACTCATACCTCGGCCGGATCGAGCCCGACGCGTCGATCTGGTGGAGGTAGGCGGTGAACAAATCCGAGGGGAGGCTGCTGCGCGCATCATCGACGGTGACCTCGATCGGCAGGGCACCTCGCTCAATCAGCTCGAAAGCGGGAAGCCCGGAGCGCAACTCGCCAAGCGTCTCAGTGGTCCAGCCACGCAGCAACAGATCCCGCGCCCCACTGCCGACCGCCTTGACCGCCTCATCCACCGAATCGACGAACACCGACACTCGTGAAACGATCGCAGGCAGAGCCACCAGCTCTGCGGCCCGGGCGACCCGGCTCCTTCGGGTCCGCAGGAACGCAGCCCTGCTCCTTGCTACTGCGTCGAGCACGGCGGCCCGATCACCGCTGTCGACAACGGTGACACGCCACCCTGCCACTCCATCCTTGGCGAGCCGAACCGCAGCAGCGGGATCGGCGACCCATGCCAGAGGCTCGGAGGCTCCCGGGCCAACCGAGATAGGGGTGAGACCACCCGCAAGTGCGGCTGCTCTCTGGTTCTCATCCAGAGCCTCGACCTCGACCGCAGTCGTGCCTTCTCGACGCCTGGTCGCCGCCCACAACTCGTTGATGTCCTCGGCCGGTCGCAGCCGCAGGAACGTAATGGATTCTCTCATTGTCCTGATCCTCCTGTGGCTCAGTCGACGGCGGCAACTCCGGGGGCAAGAGCGTAGCCCTCGTCGTCCACGGCGGCGCGCACTTTGGGAAGCAGGCCGGGATCGATCCAATCGGAGTCGATGAACTCCGGATAGACCGGCAGCCTGGCCTTTAGCTCGAAGCCCCGTTCCTCGGTGACTCGCGCCAGCTTCTCCAGATGCGGCCAAGGCGCCTCGGGATTGACCCAGTCGATGGTGAGCGGGGAAACGCCGCCCCAATCGTTGATCCCTGCGTCGAGATATACACCGAAGTCCTCGGTGAGGTTAGGCGGCACCTGCAGATTCATCTCGGCGCCGAGGATCCATCTGGCCACCGCAACGACTCTTGCGAAGAACTGAACCGTCGGTTCGGCGCTGCGCCGCATCCGGGTGTCGGCCTTGGCCCTGAAGTTCTGGACGATGACCTCCTGCACACCTTCGCAATCTGCCAGGGCGAACAATGAGTCGACGATCTCCGGGATCGTCTCACCGATTCCGACCAGGATGCCGGTCGTGAACGGAACGCGTTGTCGCTCTGCCGCCCGAATCGTCGCCATGCGTCGCGCCGGGTCCTTGTCCGGGCAATTGTGGTGCGGCATTCCCGGCTCGAGCAGCCGCGGAGAGATGTTCTCGAGCATCAGACCCATCGAGGGATTGCTGGGACGCAGCGCCTCGAGCGCACCATCGTCCATCAACCCCGGGTTGGCGTGAGGGAACAGGCTCGATTCGGCAACGATGGTCTCACTGAGCATCCTGACATAGTCGAGCGTCGACGCGGCGCCGTGGTCATCGAGGAAGGCACGTGCCTGCGGCCACCGCGTCCTCCGGGTTGTCGCCGAGGGTGAGCAATGCCTCCGTGCATCCGTGCTCCTCACCGGCTTTGACGATGGCGATGGCATCCTCGGGGGTGAGGTACTCCCCACCAGCACCGGGTGGCTTGGCAAAGGTGCAGTAGGTGCACGTGTCCTGGCAGAGGGTGGTGACCGGCACGAAGACCTTGCGTGAGAAGGTGACTGTGCGGCCCTTGCCTTCGTCCCTCAGCCGTTGCGCTTCGCTGAATAGCCCTGCGCTGTCCCTTTCCCCGGTCAGGAAGGCGATGGCAAGACCACGTTCTGGAGACGGGAATCGCATCCCGCAACGCTATCACCGGGAAGAACCAGGTTGCGACGACTGCACCGCGCGGCGGGCGCACAGGCTCTAGAGCGTGAAGCGGGCGAGGCTCTTCTGCAAGCGGGCCGCAGCCGTCGAGAGCACCTCGGCGGTAGCTCCGATCTCCTGCGATGTGGCCGCCGACTCCTCGGCAGCAGCCGCGACGCTCTCGGACGACGTCGAAGTGTCGTCGGCAAGGCCAACCATCGACCCCGCACGGCCCTCGATACTCGCAGCCGCGGTCTTGATCCCCTGTGCCGAGCTGTTCACGGCTGCGGATCGCTGCGAGATCTCACGCACCGATTCTGCGATTGAACCGAACACCTCGCCTGCGGCGGCAACTACCTCGGCACCGGTGAGGACACCGTCGCGGCCTGAAGCCATTTCGGTGACGAGATCCTGGAGCAACGCTTGGATCTGATCGACGATGTCTGCGATTTGGTCTGTTGAGGCGGCCGACTCCTCGGCCAACGACTTCACCTCACTGGCCACGACGGAGAATCCTCGCCCGTGCTCGCCGGCGCGGGCGGCCTCGATAGCGGCGTTCAGCGCCAATAGGTTCGTCTGATCTGCGATAGAGCGAATCACATCGACGATTTGCTCCACCTTCTGCGAGTGCTCACCCATGGCGGTGACACGGTCGGAGATCCTCGAGATCGAGGCGGTTATCGCATCCATGCTCGCGACGGCGTCCGCAACGCGGGCTTCGCCGTCGGTGGTGCGCTCCTCTGCCTGGCGGGAAGCGTCCGACACTGCCGCAATGGCGGGGATGGCGTCTTCGAGCTCCCGTGTGATGGTCGTCACGGCGTCGGCGACCTCGCGACTCATTCCGGCATTCGCCGAAGCGGCTGCAGCTACATCGGTAATGGAGGTGGCGACCTCTGCGGCCGCTCTGGCACCCTCGTCCGATGCCCCTGCCAATCCCCCGGAGCCTACCTCTACCTCAGAGGCAATCTCGTTTGCGTCACGAACCAGCGACCGAAGCGCCTTGGTCATCTTGTCGAAGGCGGCGCCCGTCTCGGCGATGCGGTCGAGCATCTCGTTGAATGATTGGGTGGCTGCGCCGATCTCGTCCTTGGAATGGACGTCGAGGCGCTGGGCGGTGACGGTCACCGTCCTCCTCAGATCCCCTGATGCGATGTCGTTGGCAGCCTCTCTCAACTCCACGAGATCTTTCGTCGCGAGCGTCTCAGCGGAGTCGGCCATCTCTTTGAGCGACCGGGTGATCCGCCGGCTCATCCACCAAGTCAACGGCCCGATGATCAACAGTGCGGCAAGTGCGATTACGATCAATCCCGTTCGGGTGGCATTGACCTGGTCTGCGACCACTCCGGCGACGTCACTCTCGTAGATCCCGGTGCCGACGATCCATCCCCAGGGCTCGAAGCCCGCCACATACGAGATCTTCGGCTCGGGCTCGTCCTGACCCGCCTTCGGCCACTCGTAGCTGACAAAGCCGGCACCCTGCGACTCGACGGTTGACACGAACTCGACAAAGAGACGCACGCCGTTTGGGTCAGTCATCTCGGACGCATCCGTCCCGTCTAATTCCGGCTTGGCGGGATGCATGATGATGGTCGGGGTGTGATCATTGATCCAGAAGTACTGGCTTCCGCCGTAGCGCATCGCCGAAACGGTGGCGAGGGCCTGTGCCTGCGCTTCCTCCTCGGTGAGCGCCCCACTCAACTCGGCGTCGTACGCCGCCTGGATCACGCTGATCGCGGTCTCGACGTGCTCGCGGGTCTTGGACTCGAGGTTGGTGTGAACCAGCGAGTCCTGTCGGTTCAGCGAGAACAGGGCACCGGCGACTATTCCCAATACCCCGATGAGAGGGACGATCCACAGCTTGACTGCGATGGATCTCCAGTTGAAGGAGCGTTTCATGTCCAGCATCACCTCGCCTGACCGAATTCTGAGGCTTCTCCCGTCGGCGACGTGCCTAGTTGTTTAAGACAAATCTGAATTTCAGAAGTCATGAGCTGACCAACCATCGACCCGTCCGCCACAGAACATGCACGGCGGGTCGGTAAGCTCGCCGAGATGTTGCGCGGCACTGCCCTATTACTGCTCCTTCTCCTGGTGACAGGTTGTGGGTACCTCGAGGGCAACACAACAACAACGACCACGACGACAACTACTACGACGCTGGGCACCGAGCGCGGCGTCGTCGTCCGTCCCGGCAACAACCGAGCCCGCCGACTCCCCCTGCCTGGCCGGCGACAGGCCCTTCGCAGATGACGGGGTCATCTCTGCCTTCGGTGGCCCGAATGGTGATGCGACACAGATCTCGAGCGTCCATTGGGCCGTATACGAAGGATGCGAGCAGGCTGTGATCGAATTCCTCACAGCAGACGGGGCACCTGCGGGGTCGCTCGACGCCGCCGGGGTCGAGTACGACGCTGTGTCCGGGGTAGTCAGGGTCAGCCTGGCACCTGCGATTGCCCGGTCTGCGGTAGCTGACTCGAGATTCGACGGGGAATTGATCACCCGCTCGTACGTGGTCGCCACAGGGGACGGTCTTGCCGTCGATGTTCATCTGGCCGCAGGCAAGGCTTATGCGGTACGCGCCTACGAAGTCGATTCGCCCAGCCGGGTCGTCGTCGACGTGAAGGAGGACCCTGAGGCACAACCGGTCGTTGGCGCGACCTTCGGTCAAGATGTCGTGATCGTCGAACCGTCAACCGGGTATGTCGGCGCCCCACTCCGGGTGTCCGGCTACGTCAAGGGAACGTTCGAGACGGTGACCGGTGCGCTCGTTGTCGATGAATCCGAGGTGGCGACGACGACGGTGAGCCCGGCCGCCGCCAGCCGTATCTGGCGCGAGTTCTCGATGGTGTTTCGTGAAGTCCCGCGGGCACCCATCGACCTGGTGGTCACCCCAGCGGACAAGAACGATCTGGCAGTGCACGTCGCCATCAATGCCACGCCCGTGGACCCGCCGTCGGCGTCCGACATGTAGACATCCGACGTGTAGGCGTGTGTCCGGCTAGAGCAGGCCTTCGGGTGCCTCGATGACGACACGGTGCGCTTCGAGGTCGACCGCAACCACGATTGCTGCCACGAAGGGCACCTCACGCTCTCCTGCCGGCGTCTCCAATACGAGACGATCCTGGCTACTAGCGACCACACCGACCACCCGGCCGAGGACTTCGCCGTCCGGAGTGACCGCCTGAGCCCCGATCAGGTCCTCGGGCCAGAACTCATCGTCGTCGAGGACGCGGCGTTCGGCCGCGTCTATCAGGAGCGACGTGCCCCGAAGCTCTTCGGCCCTGTTGCGGTCGTCGATCTGCTCGAACTCAACGAGGAGACCATCGCGGTGTGGGCGAGCGGACACGACGGTCAGTTCCGGGCAGTCCTCCCGGTCGGTAGCCAGCACCCGTTCCGTCGTGTATTGCGCGTCCTCATCACCGAGAACACGGACAATGACGGCGCCTTTGATGCCGTGGGCGCGCCGGATGTAGCCGATCTTGACGGGACCGGTTGCCGGGAGATCTTCGCCCGGGTCCTGCGGCGTTGTGCTCACAGCTGAGAGATCCGGAGCGTTCAGTCGAGGAACTCGACCTGAACGTCCAGGCCCTCTTCCTCTCCAGCAGCGCGGGCCACCGCACGGATGGCCCTGGCGACCCGGCCGCGGCGTCCGATGACACGACCCATGTCCTTCTTGGCGGTGCGAACCTCGGCCACGACCGAGTCTTCACCGTCGCTGAGCACCTCGACTTCGACACTCGAAGCATCGTCGACGATCTGCTCGGTCACGTACCGGACTACCTTCTCGACGATTTGGCCCTGTTCCACTATTCGTCCACCTTGGTCTCGTCAGGCTCGGCATCATCGGCCGCAGCCTCGGCGGCCGGAGACTCGTCTGCAGCAGCCTCTGCCGGCGCCTCGTCTGTCGGAGCCTCTTCCACAGCCGCGGTCTCTTCGACGGGCACTTCGGCGACCGGAGCCTCTTCCACGACCGGGGCCGCCTCGGCAACCGGCTTCGGCTTCGGTGCGGGGCTCGGCTTGGCGCCGCCAACGGTGTGGATCTCGCCACGATCGATGGCGAAGCGGGTCCATGCGCCGGAAATCTCGAGGAGCTTCTTGGCACGCTCGGTGGGTTGGGCACCCTTCTGCAGCCAGTCGAGGGCTCGTTCGTTGTTGATCTCGACGAGCGACGGTTCGGCGCGCGGATCGTAGAACCCGATCTGCTCGATGTAGGCCCCATCGCGCGGCTTGCGCGAATCCACCACAACGACGCGATAAGACGGTTGCTTCTTCTTGCCCATCCGCGTCAGGCGGATCTTGACCGACATCTATGTCACCTCTTCTTGTTACTTCTTACGACCCAGGCCGGGCAGGCTCAGCCCCGGTATCGGGCTCTTGCCGCCGGCAATCATCTTCATCATCTTCTGTGCTTCCGAGAACTGTTTGAGGACGGCATTGACGTCCTGCGGCCGGGTTCCCGATCCAGCCGCGATGCGCCGCTTCCGACTTCCGTTGATGGTCTTCGGGTGGTGGCGCTCCGTCGGGGTCATCGATCTGATGATGGCCTCGACACGGCTGAGGTCCTTCTCGTTGACCTCAACATCACGAAGCGCCTGTCCGGCGCCGGGAAGCATACTAATCAGGTTTTGCAGCGGGCCCATTTTTCTCAGCTGCTGAAACTGCTCGAGGAAGTCCTCGAGATCGAAGCTGGCGGTGCGCAGCTTCTCGGCGGCCTTGGCGGCCTGCTCCTCGTCGTATGCAGTTTCGGCCTTCTCGATGAGGGTGAGCACGTCCCCCATCCCGAGGATTCGTGATGCCATCCGTTCCGGGTAGAAGACATCCAGATCATCGAGGCTCTCGCCGAGACCGACGAATTTGATGGGGCAGCCGGTGACCTCGCGTGCGGAGATGGCGGCGCCACCGCGGGCGTCACCGTCGAGCTTGGTCATCACCAGTCCGGTGAGCTCGGCATAGTCGAGGAATCCCTTGGCGACGTTGACCGCTTCCTGACCGGTCATGGCATCGACAACGAGCAGAGTCTCGTCCGGTTCGGCGACCTTGCGCACCGCGGCGAGTTCCTTCATCAGCTCGTCGTCTACCTGCAGACGGCCTGCGGTGTCGATGATGACGACGTTGAAGCCCTCCTGCCGGGCATGCTTGAGCGCGGCCTTGGCGAGCTTGGGCGCCTTCGTCTTGCGGTCTACGTAGACGGGCACACCGACTCGCTTGCCCAGCGTCTCGAGCTGATCGATGGCGGCGGGACGTTGCAGGTCAGCGGCGACCAGCAGCGGGCGCTTCCCCTTGCTCTTGAGCAGCTTTGCCAGCTTGGCGGCGGATGTTGTCTTACCCGATCCCTGCAGACCGGCCATCAGGATGACAAGCGGTGGCGACGAGGGCCGTTTCAGCGGAGCTTCCTCACCGAGGGTGTTGATCAGTTCCTCGTGGACGATCTTGATGACCTGCTGTCCGGGGGTGAGGCTCTTGGCGACGTCGGCCCCGAGCGCCCGCTCCTTGACGCGGGCGAGGAACGACTTGACCACGCCGATATTGACGTCGGCTTCGAGCAGCGCCAGCCGCACTTCGCGTAGCGCCGCATCGACATCGGCCTCGGAGAGACGCCCCTTGCCCCGTAGCCGGGAGAAGACGTCGTTGAATCGCTCACTGATAGTGTCAAACATGCTCGGCGGAGGATAGACCCTGCCCCCGTCTTTGTGGGAGGTGGATGGTCAACGGGCCAGAATGCGGCCATCCGGGCACCTGCCCGGGTGCGGTGCTATGGCGATCGCCCGCTGGTCGTGTAGGTGTGGCCGAGGAGGCTGGTGAATTCGTAATCACCGTTGGCGACGGCTCGATAGCTCCAGCTGGTGTTGTCTTTGAGCGTGTGATGGTGACTGCACAGCGGAGCGAGATTACCGGTGTGGGTGGGACCGCCTTGGGACCATTGGATGTTGTGGTCGATATCCGACTCGGTGGCCGGCATACGACACCCGGGGAAGATGCATGTTCTGTCGCGGGTCTCGACGAGACGGTGTTGGGCCGCACTCGGCCGTCTGCTGGTGATCCCGATGGCTAGAGGCTGCCCCGTGTCCGGATCCTCGACAACCCATCGCCACTCACCGTCGACCTGGTCGGCAGCAACCTGACGGGCGATGTCGGCGATGACGGGACCGTACCCGCCCAACTCACCAGGTCGATTGGTGAGCTCTGCCAATTCATTCAGTGTGGTGTGAATCACCACGGTGCCTCGCCCCGACTTGGTGGCTATACCGGTTCCTTCGAGGAGGTCGAGCAGCACGTCGGCACGCAGTTGATCCATGGTCCTGGTCTCACCGGGCCTGCGCAGGGATTTGGCCAGGTCGTTGATTCTCTTCATCCCGGCGGCGACCCGGTGCGGTGGCAGATCGCGGGCGAACAGATGCGCCGTGCCCGACTCGTCCACCTGGGTGGTGACCACGCGCTGCTCGACTGCGCTCTCGTAGCGCTCCGCAGCATCGTCGGGGTTGGCTCCGACACACGCTTTGCGGAGCCTGGCCTGCAGTTGCGTCGTCGTGTATCGATGGGCACGGTCGAGGATCGAGTCGACAACCTCCCGGGCCACTTCCTTGGAGAGATGAGTTGTTCCGAACACGAGCACCTTGGCACGCCGAACGTCGAGCTCACCCGATGTCAGTGCCGCCCAAACCTGTGGGAGTCGCTCTCTGAGGTCGATGGCGAAACCCAACTCATTGTCGGCGGTGCGGCGGGTCCATTTCAGCGCGGTAGCGACTTCGGCCGAGGCGGCTTCCTCTTTGCACTCCGCTGCCATGTCCTCGGTGTCGACTGCATCAACTATGGCAGTCATGTCCTGGTAGAGCGCTGCCGAATAGAAGGATCGCATTCGCTCATGAGCACGCAAGACCCTGACGCGGTCGTACCCGGTGCACTCGTTGACGTTGATCGCAGACAACACACAGGCCAACTCGTGGCCTGGTTCCATGGTGTCCAGCGATTCCGGCACCCACTCAGCGTTGTCTTGCAAGATCATACGATCAAGGTATCAGCCCCCTGTGACAAGAAATCCCCCGGGAAGATCAGCGGTGCTGAGACCCTAAGGACCGTCCGACTTCCGAGAGTGCCGAGACAGACGGTGTGCCGCAACCCAGATCACGGCTGGAGTCACAAGTCCGACAGATGCCATGATCCAGGAACTTCTTGAGGGGACGATGCATCCGCCTCCCCCTTCGGGGCCATCGACGTGACCGAGGTCGAAGAACCATGCGTCAAGACCTCGGCGCAAACCGCACGGCACGACACGGTCGTCTCCAATCCACAAAGCAACTACGGCCAATGCCACGCCTGCAGCGAGGATCATGCAAATGCGGATCGAGTGCCTCATCGTCGCATCAGGATACCCGCGTTCGCACCGTAGCCTGGAAGGATATGTCGGGAAGACGGCGGCACGGGTGCTGAGGGTGTGCGGACGTGTCCGGCCCGTGACCTGTCGCATTGGACTGGAGGAGGGAAACGTTCTTGGCAGAATCAGGGGTCGCTGCGTCTGGAGGTCGTGGCATGAGGCTGGTGGTCTAAGCCCTTGCCGTTGCCATCCCCCTGGTGAGGTTCGACGGAGGTGGTGTCACCCATTAGCGACTTGCAGGGAGGTTTGCGCTGCGGATAGTCGTCGCCGCGGCCGCTGCGGTGCAATGCCGGACAGGTTTGCAGCGCCAATCGGGACAATCCTTCAGGGGGGGTGCGATCAGCCGACAAACTGATTGTGGACAATCGAGACTTGCGCGCCTATCTCGCCTCGCCAAGGGCACCCATAGAACTCAATGAGTACCGCAAGACGATCCGGATCGCTCGGGTAGGTGCCAGCCTGGCCGTCTTCGCTTCAACTCTCGCTGGTGCGAGCCTATTGGATCACCCGGCCATCGTCATCGGCGCCATGTCGATCCTCTGTGGTGTGATCATCATCCACAACTTGGTGCGGCCTGATGCGTCACTATTCGAGGTCCTCACTCATGACGCAGCCATGTATCTGATGATGACGGTGGTCATCGATTCCCCTGAACTCGCGGTGTTTGATGCGATGGCCCTGTCGTTCATGATCTACCACTTCGTGCCGCCGAGGCGCGCCCTCGTTGCCGCTGTTCTCTTCAATATCGGCGGACTGGCCGCGGCAACGACATCGCTTTTTGTCGACAATCAACAGCGAACGCCCGCCGAAACCCTCCTGCTTCTATCGATCGTCATCGCCATTACCGCAGTCCCCGCCTTGTGGTTGCAGATGCGCGCCGGAGCAGAAATACACTTCCATCGGCGGAAGGAAGAACAGCTCTCCCTCGAGAAGGATGAGCTTCTGGCAGACAAGGATCGCTTCGTTGCCAGCGTGAGTCACGAAGTCCGAACCCCGCTCACTGCGGTCGTCGGGCTGGCACATGCCCTCGCCGATCCTTCGTACGACCTGGATGGGCAGGAGCGCATCGAACTCCTCGCCACCCTCGTCGAACAGAGCGAGGAAGTGGCCTCGATCATCGACGATCTCCTGACCGCCGCTCGAGCCGGCTCAGGACAGTTGGAGCTCGTGATCGGGGATGTAGACCTCGTGGCTCAAGCGCAGGCTGTCGCTCCCGAGGGCACACCGATCTATACCGATTGCCAAGCCACCCACTTCGTGCAAGCCGACCCGATCCGGGTGCGCCAGATCCTGCGGAATCTGCTCAGCAACGCAAAACGCTACGGCGGCCCAAACGTTCGAATAGGGGTGAGGACAGAAGACTCGACGACCACGATCTCTGTCGAGGATGACGGCGATGCGATCCCGCTTGACCAGATCGACAAGATCTTCACTCCATACGGGAGAGCCCACGATCGACCTGGTCTCACAGATTCGGTCGGGCTAGGGCTCACCGTGAGCAGACAACTTGCTCGCATGATGGGCGGAGACGTCGACTACGCCCATACGGACGGTTGGTCCACTTTCCGCCTCAGCCTTCCGGCCACAGTCAATCGGGCCGACAACGTCCGTGTCGATGGTCCAGCCGCACAGAAACCTGAAAGCATGCGGGATCCCTATGTACGCGTCGAGCGATGATTGCCCACAACAATCCAGAGCCGCCGTGTTCCCCAACGCGTAGCTACCGCACCCGATCACCCCTCAGGCCGGTAGTCCATCTCGCCGGCTCGGATCGGCACGGTGAACCGGTTGTCTGCAGGCGGCAGCGGGCACGAGAATTCCTCGTCGTAGGCGCAATACGGGTTGATCGCACGGTTGAAGTCGACAAGGGCCCGATCAGGTTTCGTCAACTCGACCGGCGCATACCGGCCCCCGCCGTATGAATCGGTGCCGCAGGTGCCGTCACGGAACGGAATAAACATCTCGCCGTCGATCCCCAGCACGACAAGCGTCCTCGTCTCGCCGTTGACGGTCAGCTCGACCCTCCCCGCAAGGTCGTAGCCGCTGACGCTCCCGGTCGACGAGGTTATGTCGTACTTGCCCTCTCCCCGGGTGAACGGTCCGGACACGGCGAGCGCCACATCGGGTTCGAAGTACCGCAGGTGCCGGAATGACTCCATGTGCTCTTCCGGGATAGGCGACGCATACGAGCTACGGAACTCCTCGTCACGTTCTGCCCGCCACGCCAGCAGCGCTTCGATGTCATACGCTTCCTCCACGGCGAGGAGTATGGCAGCCCACACCATCGCCGGGGCTGCAGTGCGGCTAGAAGCCGACCGCTGCTCAGGCAACTACCCTGCGGAGAACCGATCCTTGCGCTGGAGGAATGCTGACATGAATCTGACAGTCGTCGACCACCCACTCGCTCGGCATTACCTCACCACTCTCCGAGATTCGTCCACCGGCAACGACGCTTTCCGCGCCGCCGCCCGTCGCCTCACCAACACACTCGTCATGGAGGCGACCAAGGAAGTCCCCACGATCGAGGCCTCGGTCACCACCCCGATGGGAGAGACAACGGGCCACACTCTGGCCGATGTCGTCGCCGTTGCGGTGTTGCGGGCAGGCCTGGGAATGCTCGACGCCGTCGTCGACCTGATGCCAAACGTCAAGGTCGGTTTCGCAGGGCTGCAGCGAGACGAGGAGACCGCCGAGCCCGTCGAGTACTACGTGAACCTCCCCCGGGTGGACAAGGCGTCAGTCCTCATCCTCGAACCGATGCTCGCCACGGGGGGCTCGCTGTCGTGGGCCGTCGACAAGGCCAAGGAGAAGGGTGCCACCGACATAACCGCCCTCTGCGTCGTGGTTGCACCCGAGGGCGTTGAGCGCATGTACCGGGATCATCCGGACGTGCGGATCGTCGCGGCAACGCTCGATGAGGGCCTCAACGACACGTTCTACATAGTCCCGGGCCTCGGGGACATGGGCGACCGCCTCTTCGGCACATTCGAGCGGCCACCGCTGTAATGATGACTAGCGAGCATTCTGAAACGCTACGTGCGGCGTACGACTTCGACGCACCCCGCCGCGACAACAACGTTTTCGACAGTTGGCGAGCCGAGATAGTCGACTCATTCCTGGAAAAGCTCCACCCCGGCGCCTCGGTGCTCGAATTGGGTGCAGGCGCAGGCCAGGGCGCCGTCTATGTCCGCAGCAAGGGGTTCGAGGTGACGGCCATGGACCTCTCCCCCGCCAACGTGGAGCTGGCACGCGGACGCGGTATCGATGCCCGAGTCGGCGATTTCACCGACCCGGAGTTCTTCGTCGGCGAGTTCGACGGGGTCTTTGCGATGAACTCGCTGCTCCATGTGCCGAAGCAACTCTTTCGGCAGGCCATCGCCGTGATCCACCGATCCCTGCGCGTCGGGGGCATTGCCTCGATCACGGTTTACGGCGGGGTCAATCATGAGGGCACTCTGGAAGACGAGTGGACCGACCCACCACGTTTCTTCGCCCTATATGCGGACGATGACTTTGCCCTATTGCCCACGCCCGGTTTCCGGAGGCTCGGCTGCGATTTCCGCCATGCGGACAGCGAAGAGGGCCTCCATCCCCAGGTGCTGACGCTGGAGAAGCTCCCGGACCCGCCGTCGGTAAGCTCCTAGCCATCCCCTGGGAGCGAAGCGGAGGAACAATGCCCGGCCAGCAGGAAGAATTCACCGAATCCGTGATCAAAGTTCTCGAGGCTCTCCAGCCCGGAGATGTCATTGCCTACGGGGAGGTCGCCACGGAAGCGGGTTATCCGGGAGCAGCACGGGCGGTGGGGAACCTGCTCCGTACGGTGCCCGGATTGCCCTGGTGGCGGGTCGTCAACGCAGCGGGGCGCCTGGCCCCGGGGAGCGAGCAGGAGCAGGCCGAGCGGCTGCGAGCCGAGGGTGTCACCGTCGCCAACGGGAGGGTGAAACGGCAACCGCTACCGCACATGCACGATAGGTGATAGGCACCCGCGCCCTTTGTCCGCGATAATCGCGAAATGAAGCATCACTCGATCATCGACATTCTCGAGCGCAAGCGCGACGGTAAGACGCTCAAGCCGGACGAGCTTCAGTGGGTCATCTCCGAGTACACGGCAGATCGGATCCCCGACTACCAGATGTCCGCTCTTCTGATGGCCATCTTCATTCGCGGGCTGACCGACGAGGAACTCGCTCCGTGGACTGAAGCGATGCTCCGATCTGGTGAGGTGCTCGACTTCAGCCATGTGGCTGCCGCCAAAGTCGACAAGCACTCCACCGGCGGCGTCGGCGACAAGATCAGTATCCCGCTGGCGCCCATGGTCGCCGCTTGTGGTGTCGCCGTGCCGATGATGTCTGGGCGCGGCCTCGGCCACACGGGAGGCACCCTCGACAAGCTCGAGTCGATACCCGGATTCCGGACGCGGTTGGATCGCGAGGAATTTGTCAGGATCTTCGAGCAACACGGCCTGGTGCTAGGCGGGCAGTCAGAGTCGATGGCCCCGGCGGACAGGCGTATCTACTCGCTGCGAGACAGCACGGGGACCGTGCCGTCGCTGCCATTGATCGCGTCGTCAATCATGTCGAAGAAGCTGGCCGAGGGGATCGATGGGCTCGTTCTCGACGTGAAGACGGGCGTCGGCGCCTTCATGCAGGACGAGGAGTCGGCGCGGGATCTCGCCAAGACGATGGTATCGATAGGCGCCGCCCACGGCACAAAGGTGATCGCCTCCCTCACGGCCATGGATCAACCGCTCGGCCGCGAAGTCGGCAACGCCAACGAAATCAAGGAGTCCCTCGATGTGCTCGCCGGTGGTGGCCCCGAGGACGTCGTGGCGCTCACCTATAGCCTCGGCGCCGACATGCTGCTGCTCGGCGGTGTTGCCGACGACCACGAGCAGGCCGTCGCCATACTGAAGAAAGTTGTTGCGTCGGGCGCAGCGATGGAGAAGTTCCAGGAGATCATTGTCGCCCAGGACGGCGACCCCGCCGTCACCGAGAACCCGGGTCTGCTCCCGGTCGCTCCCGAGGTGTACGAGCTCACCGCAACCGAAGCAGGTTTTGTCACCACATGTAATGCCCGCGACATAGGGGTTGCCGGAGTGCGTTTGGGTGCAGGGCGGGAGCGCAAGGAAGACGATGTCGACCACGGTGTCGGGATCACCTTGCTCGCCAAGATCGGCGACAAAGTCGCCTCTGGAGACGTCCTTGCCCGGGTCCGGTATCGGGATCGGGATAAGCTGGATCGTGCTCTCCCGCTCCTCCAACGGGCATACGGGATCGGAGATCAGCCTGCGGAATTGCAGCTATTCATCGGTCATATCGACTGACCACACCTCGATCGCGCCGAGCTCTGCGGAGTATCCTGAGAGGGTGTGAGACCTACCCAGAAAGGCTGAAGTGGGCTACGAACAAATCGAGGAAGCTGCCGCGGCCATCGCGTCGAAGTCGGGCAGACCTCGCCACGAAGCAGCACTAGTCCTGGGCTCGGGGCTGGGCGACTATGCAGCATCTCGAACCGACGCCATCGCCATCCCCTACGCCGACATCCCGCATTTCCCAACCCCGAAGGTGGCGGGACATGCCGGGACTCTCTATTCCATTCCGGTCGGAGACAAAGCAGCACTCGTCTTTTCGGGACGTGTGCACTTCTACGAGGGCTGGAAGATGTTCGACCTAGTCTTCGGAGTGCGTACCGCGGCGCTGGCCGGATGCCACACCTTCCTGCTCACCAACGCAAGCGGTGGAGTGAGCAGGGGCCTCTCCGTCGGAGACCTCGTCGCCGTCGCCGATCACATCAACATAACGGGCCAGAATCCGCTCGTTGGAGCCAACGATGCGCGACTCGGGCCACGGTTCCCGGATGTCAGCGACGCCTACAGCAGCAAGCTCCGCCACATCATGCGAGGCGTGTTCGAAGAGGTCGAGGTCCCGTACAAGGAGGGTGTGTACACCTGGTTCACGGGCCCGAGCTACGAGTCACCCGCCGAGATAGAGATGGTGCGTCGCATCGGTGGGGACCTGGTCGGCATGTCAACCGTGCCGGAAGCGATCGCGTTGACCCATATGGGAAGACGGGTGGGAGCGATTTCGTTGGTGACCAATCTGGCGGCGGGAACCTCCGATGAGCCGGTGACCCACGAGGAGGTCCAGGAAGCGGCGGCACTGGCCAAGACCAAGTTCACCCACCTCGTCGATCGGCTGCTCCCCCACTTGGTCGAGCTACCAAGATAATCCAAGAATCGACGCAATCGAATCTTTGAGCGAAAACTCAAATTAAGATCGCCACAGGCTCTGTGAGGAGAAACAGCCATGAAGATCGCGGTCTGCGTCAAGCAGATACCGGACCCGGCAACACCCTATTCGCTCGACCCGGACACCCACTTCGTTTCCCGCCCGGATGACCAGGTGCTCGATGACACCGACCGCTACGGCATCGAAGTCGGCCTGCAACTCGTCGAAGAGATCGGTGAAGAGGCGTCTCTCACTCTGGTCTCGATGACCCCTTCCGGCTCACTTGCGGGAATTCGCCAGGCCCTGGCCATGGGCGTCGATCGGGCCATCGTCATCGACGACGACTCGCTGCAGGGCGCCGATGCGCTGACCACCGCCCGGGTCCTGGCAGCTGCGTTGCAGAGCGACGGCGATGATTTCGATCTCGTCATCGCAGGAACGGAGTCGACGGACGGCTATTCGGGAGTGATGCCGCAGCAGATTGCGGAGCTGATCGGAGTTCCTTCGCTCAGCTTCGCCCGCAAGGTAGAACGAGACGGCGACAAGCTCAGGATCGAGCGGCAAACCGAGGCCGGATACGACGTCGTTGAGGCGTCGTTGCCCGCATTGCTGACCGTGACCGCCGGCGTGGTCGAGCCCCGCTACCCGAACTTCAAGGGGATCATGCAGGCAAAGAAGAAGCCGGTCGACACCAAGACATGTAGCGATCTCGGCATCACGCCGAACGTGCAACAGGTCATCCAGGCTGTCGAGCCGATCCCCGCCCGCGAGGCCGGCGAGATAGTCGAGGATGAAGGTGAAGGCTATCTCAAGATCATCGAGAAGCTCGAAGAATTGAAGGTGGTGTGATGACAACCTGGGTCTTCTGCGAGGAACAGTCCGGTGAAGCCAGCGCATCGTCGCTCGAGCTTGCGACCAAAGCCCGAAGCTGGGGCGAGGTCGACGCGTTCTATGTAGGCGCCGGTTCGGAAGCGGCGTACGGGGCGCTGGGAGCTCACGGGGTATCCAAGATCCATCAGATGGATCCCGGTAGCGCCCTCCCCGGGCGCGGCCGCGGCGGCCGCCATGGCCGACCTGGTCGACAGCGAAGACATCGTGCTCTTCGGGATGGGCAAGACAGACCGCGATGTGGCAGGCAGGCTCAGCGCACGCCTTGGCGGCCCCGTGCTCTCCAATGCCACGGATGTCGAATCGAGCGACGGCCGGGTAACAGTCACCAATGAGATACTCGGCGGGACGACCAAAGTCGTCACCGCAGCCACCTCCGGTCCGGTCCTCGTCGTGACCAGGCCCAAGGCCTTCCCTGCCGAGGCAGGGGAAGCGGCCACACCTGAGGTTGTCGCAGTCGCCATGCCTGATGTCGGCCACGCCGGTTCGGCGGTCGTCCTCGAACATCATGTCGAGGAGAGCGAGGGACCGGATCTGGAAGCGGCGAGCATCGTCGTCAGCGGCGGTCGCGGTATGGGCGGGCCGGACGAGAAGTGGCAGCCCGTGGTCAAGCTCGCCTCGCTCCTGGGCGGGGCGGTTGGTGCCACCCGCGCCGTGGTGGATGCCGGCTGGGTCCCCTACGCACTGCAGGTGGGGCAAACGGGCAAGACGGTCAAGCCTTCTGTCTATATCGCCTGTGGCATCAGTGGTGCCATGCAGCACGTGGTCGGCATGAAAGATTCCGGCACCATCATCGCCATCAACAAGGACCCGGAGGCGCCGATCTTCTCGGTCGCCGACCTCGGGATTGTCGGTGACGTGCACAACGTCCTTCCGTCACTCATCGAAGCGCTAGAAGCTAGGTGAGCTCGACCGGGGTGTAGCGAGCCGGATCAGTGCGGCAGTTGATGCCCGCCGACGCGTGCCAGCATGGCAGCGCGGCGGCGCATCGACTTACGCGGAGCGGGTGTTGGGTCGGGCACGAGTGTCGAAATCAGCCAGCCGACGAATCCGGCAGCGACACCTGCGACGATCACGCCCACGTCGTCGGAACGGACTCCCGAGCCCATCACGACCACACTTGCCACGACCAAGCCGTAGCCGAGAATCAGCATGAAGTTGCGGGTCCACGGGCTGAACCAGCCCTCAACGAAGTCGCGGCGATTTCCCATTTGAAGGGTATCGGTACCGCCTGCCTGCTACTTAGCCCTTTTTCTGCCCATTTTCGAGCGTGTCGGGACCAAAGGAATGCGGCAGGATCTCCGAGAAACGGTGGCTTCGCAGCCGTCCGTCATCTCCCATCACCACGACCGTCTCCACGGAGAACTCACGCATGATCTGCCGGCAATTCCCGCACGGGTAGCACTCTCCTGCATCGAGACATGCCACAACGACTGTGGCGATCTTCCTGACACCTGCCGCGGCCGCAGAGCTGATGGCGTTGCCCTCGGCGCAGATGACCGAACCATACGCGGCGTTCTCGACGTTGCATCCGGTGAAGGTACGGCCGTCGGCGGCGACCACAACCGCGCCGACCCGGAAACCGGAGTAGGGCGCATAGGCCTGCTCGGCGGCCTCCCTGGCCTGCTCGTAGAGCTCGCTGCTGTCGGTCATGCTCCGAGGAGGGCGTCGACAAATGCCTCCGGGTCGAACGGTATCAGGTCTTCGACCCCCTCACCTACTCCGATGTACTTCACCGGAATGCCCAACGCCTGTTCGACTGCGATAGCCACCCCACCACGTGCCGTGCCGTCCAGCTTGGTGAGGATGATCCCGGTGACCCCGACGACGTCGGTGAAAGCCTTGGCCTGGCCGATGGCGTTCTGGCCGGTCGTGCCGTCGAGGACGAGGAGCACCTCGGCGATGTCACCGGCCTCCCGCCGCAACACTCGGGCCACCTTGCCGAGCTCATCCATCAGATTCGACTTCGAATGCAGCCGTCCTGCGGTGTCAACGAGGACGACCCCTGC
Source organism: uncultured bacterium (assembly GCA_963844835.1). Classification (GTDB taxonomy): domain Bacteria; phylum Actinomycetota; class Acidimicrobiia; order Spongiisociales; family UBA5794; genus JAAETI01. Next base: position 170,710 of record CAWJPT010000007.1, read on the forward strand.
TCCCCTGGCTCGGGCGGCATGGTATGAGTCATAAGCGACTGACGCAGGGTCGGCGCCGCTCTCGGCGGTGACGATGTCGACCCCGATCCGGTCCGCCCACGCTTTCAGCTGATCGGTGGCAGCCGCACGAAACGTATCTGCCGCGCCGAGCAGAACAGGGTGATCCGGGGTGTTGAGTTGCTGAGCCAGCTTGGCAATGGTCGTCGTCTTGCCGCTGCCGTTGACACCCACGACGAGGATCACCGCGGGGGTTGCACTGACCTCGAGGTGCCGATCGGCGCTGGCCAACTGGGCCACCAACTCTCCGGCCAGCAACCCCCGCACCGCGGCAGGATCTTCGGGGTTCGACTTGCGGACAGCGGCAACGGCCTTCTCGGCTGCGGCAACGCCGACATCCGCCGCCACGAGCGAGTCTTCGATATCCGTCCAGAAATCGGCATCGAAGCCCGACCTGCTGAACACACCGGTCAGCCGATCCGACAGCGCCCGCCTTGTCTTGGCGAGACGATCCCGCAGGCCGCGCGGCGCCGGAGCAGTCGCCTCGGGCTTCGGCTTCGCTGCCGGAGGTGCCTCCCGGCCTGTGCGGGTGCGGCCAACCCTTGGGCGGACGACGAAGAACGCAACAAGCGCAACCAACGCGAGCGCAATGACTATGTAGTACCACTCCATGGAAAAGCCCTCCGGGGCAAGATCAGACTCAGCGACGCAGGTTAATCGAGCAGATGCCCTACGTCTGGGGTTGATGCAGACGCTTGGCCAGTACCTTGGAGGATTCGCCCGGCTCCATGGTGACACCGTAGAGGATGTCAGCGGCCTCCATGGTCTGCTGCTGGTGAGTGATGATGATCACCTGGGCGCGTTCCCGCAGCGGCTCGACCAGCCGCAGGAACCTGTGCAGATTGGCGTCGTCGAGAGCCGCCTCGACCTCGTCGAGGACGTAGAACGGAGACGGTCTTGCCCGGAACACTGCAAAGAGGAACGCCAATGCCGCCAGTGACTTCTCGCCACCGGACAGCAGGCTGAGCTTGCCTACCTTCTTGCCGAGCGGTTGCGCCTCGATGTCGACCCCGGTCTCGAGCAGGGCGTCTGGATCGGTCAGGGCCAATCGACCCTTCCCGCCCGGGAAGACAAGGGCGAAGTTCTCCTCGTAGAGCGCGGCGATCTCCTCGAATGCGCTGTGGAACAGTGCCGCCATCTCGGCATCGAGCGCTCTGATGACCTTCCGCAACTCGGAACGGGACTCATCGAGATCTGCCAGTTGACCTTCGAGCAATTCGACATTGGCAGCCAACTCCTCATACTCCTGTGCGGCAAGCGGGTTGATCGGTCCCATGCGCCGCAACTGTGCCTCGAGCGATTGCAGCCGCTCTTCAGCTGTCGAGTTCTCCTCCAGCTCGGGCCGGGGAGCCGCCAGCGCCACCTCCTCGGTCACGTCGGCGTCTCTCCGCAAGCCTTCCGCTACCGACTCGTCACGCACCGCGATCTCGGCAAGCTCGATCGCCAGGGCCGACATCCTCTCCTTGGCGATGGACACACCGGCCTCCAACTCGGATTGCCGGTCATAGGCTCTCGCCAGCCGCTCGTCTGCCTCGCCCATCTCGCTGCGTAGCTGCAGCTGCCTCTCACGCAGGGCGGCGATGTGACTGCGCACAACATCCTGGGCTCTCCGGGCACCGTCCTCGATGTCGAGAAGCCGGGAAATCGCAGCGGGATCGACAGGACTGTCGTCGAATCCCGACAACTCTGCTCGAGCCACGTCGCGCCGGCTCTCCAGCAGACGGAGCCGCTCGGCGGCGCCGGCTTGCTCCCTCGCCACCTCTTCCAGTTGCCCTCTGGCTTCGGCGCGCCGTCTCGCCACCTCGTCGCGTCTCCGATTCAGTGCCTCCCAGGCCTCCTGACGTGAGCGCTCCTCGCCCTCGAACTCCTCGATGCGACTGCGCAACTCGATGAGGCGTTCGGTACGGGCCGCCTCTGCCGCAGCCAGCGCCGCAGCCCTGGTGTCGATGCGCTCCAACTCCTCACGACTGACGGCTCGAGCCCTCTCGTTGAGCCCGAGCGCCTCGGTATGGCCCGCAAGGCGCGCTTCGTGATCTTCGAGAGCCTCGAGAGCGCTGCGCTCACTGCGCTGCAGGTCGGCAAATTCCCGCTGCTTGGCGACCCTGCGGGCCTCAGCCCTGGCGAGATCGATCTGGGCCTGCTCGAGGACCACTCCTGCGGCTTCGAGGGCAGCAGGGCCTGCGCCATCCGGTTGCGCCAGTCTCATCCCCGTAGCCGTGATGACATCGCCCTCAGGAGTGACTGCCCGGAGCTCGGGATGACGCGCAACGATCCCCCATGCTGCCGACCAGCCCTCGGCCACGACAACGTCACCGAGCAGCGCACCTGCCAGTTCGGTGTCGGCGTCGGGCCCCAGCCTGTCGACCAGCGCCTCGACGCCCCACTCGGCGGCAACCGTGCGAGCGACTGCCGCAGAGCCGGTGCCGGCCACGATGAATCCGATACCGCCGAGGCCGTCCGCTTTCAGGCTCGATATTGCCGCCTGTAGCGCGCTTCGGTCCCGAACGAGCAATGCATCTCGCCACTCGCCGAGCGCCCCGTCTACCGCCACCGCCATGTCGGGCGGGACGTCGAGCCGCGACACGACCGCACCAACCATGCCATCGGCTTCGGTAGCTCGTTGCATGGCAACCGGATCAATGAGACCCTCCAGCGCCGCCTCGAGCGCGCTCACGTGGGCGTGTGCGCTTGCGACCGCGATCTGCCGCTCGCGCCTCATCTCCTCCAGAGCTTCGAGCTGCTCCTTTGCGGCGGTGGCGAGAGCTGCCGCCGTTTCGTAGGCGGGTTGGGCGCCAGTCGCCGCGGCATCGGTTTTGTGAATCTCTCTGATCAGCGTCTGGGCGTCCGCCTCTTCCTCGGCCATGCGGGCGACGATCACCTCGCGCCTGCGGCCGAGAGCTTCCGACTCCTTGCCGTCCCGATCTGCGGCGTGCTCCAGGGAACGCAAATCACCACGCAGGTTTGCCACGACGCCTTCGGTGGGCAGTTGGATCTGCTCGGCGAGAGAGCGCTCCTCATCCTCGAGTTGTCTGAGCACGCTGTCGCGCTGCTCGGCAATGCCTGCCGCGGTCTCTCCGGCCAGCCTGGTGGCGACTATCTCATCTTCGAGTTGCGCCAGCTCGAGCTCTAGATCTGCTTTCCGCTCGCCTGCGCCCCTCTGCCGGCTCTCCAATGCGATACGGCGCTCCTTGGCCACCATCCCGATACGGTGGAACCGCTCCGTGACGGTCTCGAGACGAGCCGCTGCCGCGGTATCTCGTTCCAGAGCCTGGGTCACCTCGGTCGCCTCACCCTGGAGAGCACCGAGCTGATTGGTCAACGCACCGAGCTCGGTGCGGTCGGCTTCGAGCTTGGCCGTCAGTTGTCCCTGCTCGACGGTGGCCCTGGCTCGACGCTCGCGCAGCGCCCTCAGCTTCTCACCACCGATCCAGAGATGCAGCGCCTTGATCTCCGCCCTCACCGATCCGTGGCGCTTCGCCGCGTTCGCCTGCCGCTTGAGCGGACGTAACCGCGCCTGTTGCTGGTCGAGGATGTCGTTGAGGCGGTTGAGATCGACTTCGGTCTGCTCCAGCCTCCGCACCGACCGATCCCTTCGGTTCTTGTGCTTGGTGACGCCGGCCGCTTCTTCGATGATGGCGCGATGCTCCATAGGTCGTGCGTTGAGGATCGACCCGATCTGACCCTGACCGACCAGCACATGCTGGCTACGACCGACTCCCGTGTCGGAGAGCAACTCGTGGAGGTCGAGGAGCCGGCACGGTGCACCGTTCAGCTCGTATTCCGAGCTTCCGTCCCGAAACAGCCGGCGCGTCATCTTCACTTCATTGAGCGAGATGGGCAGGAAACCATCGGAGTTGTCGAAAGTGACCGTCACCTCTGCTCGACCAAGCGCAGGCCGGGTGGCGGTTCCGGCGAAGATGACGTCCTCCATCTTCTCCGTACGTAAAGCCCGGGTCGCCTGGGTGCCCATCACCCACGCCAACGCGTCGAGGAGATTCGATTTCCCCGAGCCGTTTGGCCCAACGACGACGTTGACTCCCTCCTCGAAATCGAGACGAGTGCGATCGGCAAAGGACTTGAATCCAGCGAGAGATAGGGTCTTCAGAAACACGGTGCCGTGAGTCTACCAACCGAATCACACCAATGTGATTAACCGGCGCTGGTCACACCTGACAGCCGGGGCACCAATACGAGCTGCGGTTGCGAACGACCGTCCTGACGATCTCTCCGCCGCACCTGCGACATCTCTGACCCTCTCTCCCGTACACCCGGAGCCTGCCCAGGTAGTCGCCTGTGCGCCCATCCGGCAACAGGTAGGCGAGGTCGTCGAGCGACGTCCCGCCCCACTTCAAAGCGTGTCGCAACGTCTCCGCCACCGCACTGCGCAATGCCACGAGCTCCTCCTGCCGTATGGAGCCGCCTGCCCGCAGCGGAGAGAGCCCGGCGCGGTGGAGAGTCTCGTCGGCATAGATGTTGCCGAGCCCGGCGAGCAGGTTCTGATCGAGCAACAGGGCCTTGATCGGTGCGTGCCTGCCCTCCAGCAGCTCGGCGAGCGCCTTGGTCCTCGGCAGCTCGGTGAGCGCATCTCGCCCGAGTCGTGCGATCGAGGACTCGCTCAGCTCCTGGGGCGTGAACGCGGCTACAAAGCCAAACGTGCGGGGGTCAACGAAGCGAAAGTCGGTGCCGCTGTCGAGGGCGACAACGACGTTCGAATGTTTCACGAGCGGGGCATCGTGTGGGACGAGGCTGATCCGGCCCGACATTCCCAGGTGTGTCACCCAGATCATCTCGTTGCCGAGCTCGGTCAGCATGAACTTTCCGTGCCTGCCCACGGTGATGATGCGCTGCCCTTCGAGCCTTCGAGCAAAGTCGTCCGGGTTTGCTTGCCTGCGCAACATCCGGGCTCTGGCCACGGTCACCGAGGTGATGCGAGCCCCCTCGAGCACGGGGGCCAGACTGCGACGGGTCGTCTCGACCTCGGGAAGCTCAGGCATGGCTCACGACCCGTTGAATCGCACGGATGCTTCCTCGGCGGCCGCCTGCTCGGCTCTCTTCTTCGAGGTGCCCTCCCCGGTGGCGATCACCTCACCGCCCACCCACAGGGTTGCGGTAAACACCTTGGCGTGGTCGGGCCCGGTCTCGCTCAGCTCGTAGTGAGGTTGCAGGCCGCGCTGGGCTAGCACCTCCTGGAGCCTCGTCTTGTAGTCACGCTCCCCGGGCGATGCCGCCCGTTCGGTGATGTCTGGCACGAGCAGGTCCAGGACCAGCCGAGCCGCAGGCTCGTATCCGCCATCGAGGTAGATGGCACCGAGAAGTGACTCGACGACATCGGCGAGTATCGAATCCTTGTCCCTGCCTCCCGACCGCAACTCACCTTCACCGAGATTCAGGTGATCCCCGATGCCGAGGCGTCTGGCGACCCTGGCAAGGGAAGTCTGGTTGACCACGGCAGCCCTGACCTTGGCCATCTCGCCCTCGGCGAGCTCGGGGTACTCGTCGTAGAGATACCGGGTTACGGCAAGCTGCAGCACTGCGTCCCCGAGGAACTCGAGACGCTCGTAGGAGATATCGAGATCGTGCTCTGCGGCGTAGGAGCGATGAGTCAGTGCCAGATCGATCAAGTCGCTCATGGCGAAATGGTGGCCGAGGGCATCCTCGAGGCGGGACTGGTCGATCACTTCGACTCTCTGCCTGCCGCCAGATCGGCGGCGATCATCTCCGGCACGTGTCCGTTCACCGCCTCAACGGCTTTGTCGACGGCATGGGCGATCGAGACTCGCGTCGAGGAACCGTGGGTGATCACAACAACACCGTTGACACCGAGGAGGTGCCCGCCCCCGTGGCGCTCCGGGTTGAGACGATCACGCAGCCCAAAGAACGCCGGTGCCACTTGCCGCACTGCATCCTCGTACTCCGGCTGCGATACCGCCTCGAGCACCAGGCCGAACACCATCTTGGCGATCCCCTCTGCGGTCTTGAGCAGGATGTTGCCCGTGTACCCGTCACAGACGATGACGTTCGATCGTGCTGCGGCGAGATCTGTGCCCTCGACGTTGCCGATGAAGTTGACGTTTGGGTGTGCTTCCAGCAGCACATACGCCTCCTTCTCCAGCACCCTCCCCTTGCCCGCCTCAGAGCCGATATTGAGCAGCCCGACCGTCGGCTCGGAGATCCCGTAGTGGGCCCTGGCGAGGGCGGTTCCCATGACGGCGAACTGCACCAGGTCGGCAGGTCGCACGGAGAGATTTGCGCCCATATCGATGACGACGGAGCCCGAGGGGAGGTAGGTGGCGATGGCGGGACGGGAGACACCCGGGAGCCGCCCGATCATGAATGTCGCAGCAGCCAGTACCGCCCCGGTCGAGCCGGCAGACACCAAACCATCAGCGTCTCCTGCCTTGACCAGCCGGGCCGCTACCGAGATCGAGGCATCCCGCTTCTCTCTGATGGCGACCGCCGCATCGTCGGACATGTCGATCGTCTCGGTGGCGTGCACGATGGGCAGATCGGAGCCGGCTTCCTCGAGGATTGGCTCGAGGCGCGCCCTATCGCCGACCAGGACTATCTCGTGACCGCGAGCCGAGGCGTCGATACCACCATGAACGATCTCTGCAGGGGCGTTGTCGCCGCCCATTGCATCGATGGCGATGGTGGCCACGGTATCAATGCCTCACGGATCAGTCGGTTTCGACGACTTCGCGTCCGTTGTAGTAGCCGCATTCCGGACACACCCGGTGCGGTAAATGCTGGCTGCCGCAACGCTGACAGGAAACGGTTGCAGGCGCGCTGACCTTCCACCCTGCCTTGCGGCGCCGGGTTCGGGAGCGCGACATCTTCTTCTTTGGGACCGCCATGGGAAGCCTCGTTCTTCGGGGATCAGTCCCCGTTGTCCAACAGATCTCTGAGAACCGAAAAGGGCGAGCTAGCACCCGCCTCGTCTTCGGAGGGGTCTGTATTCAAGTCGTTTCCTTCGTCCACAACAAGTCCCCTGCAATCAGGGCCACACCTGGGCGCAATCGGTAGGGACAGCATCAGCTCGTCACGGACGAGATCTTCGAAGTCGAATACCTCTCCTTGAAGACGGTAGTCGTCTTCCTCATCGCCATTTGTCGTTATCACTTGGGTGATGTCGTGGACGATTGTCTCGACCCACTGGGTGAGACAGCGGTGACATTGATGCCTCACTGTGGCCTCGACCGTCCCCATCACCGAGATGCCCCCGACGATCGGGGAGAGCTCCAACTCGAAGAACACCGGAGGGTCGGCAAGCACCTGGGAGAGCTCGACGTGCCACTCGACCGGCACCTCGGCGCTTATCGTCCGCGGCTCGGCACGCCCGGCACGCAAATCCCCGATGTGAAACTCGAAAGGCCTCACTCAGAGATCGGGACTTCCTCTGCAGGCGGCAGCGGCTCGTGGAGGGCGGCTCGGGAGTCGTGGACATACCGCAGCAGCTCACCGAGGACGGTTTCCGCCTCCGAAAGCGAGCGCTCTGCGATGTCCTCGGCTTCGAGCCGAATACGCTCCGCCTTCTTCTCGGCGTTACGCACGAGAGTGTTGGCCTCTTCGACTGCCTCCGAGACGATGTAGCTCTCCGACACCAGCTCTTGGCTGCGCTGCTTGGCTTTGGCGACAACCTCGCGGGCGGACTCGTTTGTCCTTGCGATGTACGCCTCACGCTCGCGAACCATCCAGCGCGCCGCCCGCAGCTCCTCGGGCAACCCGGCGACGGCCTCGCTGAGCATTCGATCCACAGTGGCGCGGATCGATCGCATCCGCTCGATGAACTCCTCGCGTGGCAACATGACACTGTTCGAGAGCGGCACGTTCTTTGCTGCTTCGACCTCGATGATCAACTGGTCGAGGGCCGCCCGCACGTCCGCCTGCGATTGCTCGACGAGATCCAACACGTGACCGGGGATCGGCGGTGGGTCTGATTGGGGCTGGTCATTCATGGGCTAACCGTTCCTCTATCGCCGCGGCGACAACCGGCGGTACGAGCTTGTCGATCGACCCGCCGAGTCCCGCAACTTGTTTGACCAGAGACGATGACAGGTACCCGTATTCTGCCTTGGTTGCCACGAAAAGGGTGACAATCCCGCTCAGGTGGCGATTCATCTGAGACATTTGGAACTCGTAGTCGAAGTCCGTCATCGCCCGCAGCCCCTTGACGATGACATCGATGTTCTCCTGTGCGGCGTAATCGACCAGCAAGCCGGAGAACGAGCCGATCTCGACGTTGTCCCACCCCGCGGTGCACTTCTCGAGCATCGCAACCCGTTCCTCCGACGGGAACATGGGCGCCTTGGATGGATTCTCCACAACTGCGACCAGCACCCGATCGAACAGGCCGGCACACCTCTCGATGACGTCGAGATGACCGTTGGTCGGAGGATCGAAGCTCCCCGGGACCAGCGCCGCTACCACCGTCGCCTCGCTTTCACCTGTTCTCCTTCTCGTAGCGCCAGAGCACGGCGCTTCCGTAGCCTCTCTCGTCGGTCAGGACGAGCCCACCCATGTCGCGGGGCGGCTCCTCTCCCGACCTTCGATGCACGACAACCAGACCGTTCTCGCTGACCAATCGAGCCAGCTTGCCGACCGTCGTTTGCAGCGACGGTAGCGCCACAGCATAAGGGGGGTCAACGAAAGCCAAATCGCAGTTTGTGTCCGACCTGTCGAGGAACGAATCGACGTCAGCCGCTACGACCGCGCCACCCAGCCCGACGGCTTCGATATTGCGCCGGAGCGCTTCAAGCGCTTTCCGGTCGCGCTCGACAAAAGTGACCTCGGCAGCGCCCCTGCTCAGCGCCTCGAGACCCAGCGACCCCGTACCGGCATAGAGGTCGAGGACGACACTTCCCGGGATCCGAGCCGTTATCGACGAGAACAACGACTCACGCACCCGATCGGTCATCGGCCTCGTTGTCTGGCCCGGTGGACCGACCAGCCTGCGCCCGCGTGCCTGCCCGGCGATGATCCTCATGACCGGAACAGCCATTCCGCGTCGTCGCCCAGCATGACATCCACCTCGTCGCGGATCAGCGGGTGATCTGTCGAGCTCAGGGTCCGCAGCTACCAGAGAGAATGCCTCCTCCTTGGCCAGGACCAACAACTTGGCATCCCGCAGGATGTCGGCGAGCTTCAGGTCCTTCACCCCTGCCTGCCGCTCCCCGAACACCGTGCCCTGTCCTCGGATGCGAAGATCCTCCTCGGCGAGGCGGAACCCGTCGGTCGTCGCCACCATGGCAGCAATTCGCTCCTCGGCCTGCGGGGTCGTCGGCTCGGCGATGAGTATGCATGTCGAAGCGTGGGTCGCCGCGACCAACCCGGCCACGCAGCTGGTGCAGCTGGCTCAGCCCGAACCGGTCGGCATCCTCGATAATCATCAATGTGGCGTTGGGGATGTCGATGCCGACCTCGATCACCGTCGTCGCCACCAGCACGTCGAGAGACCCTTCACGGAACCGCCGCATCACGGCGTCCTTCTCATCGGGTCGCATCTGCCCGTGGAGAAGACCGAGCCTCAGATCGGGGAACACACCGCACAGCCGCTCATACTCCTCGGTCGCAGATTTCACCTCGAGCTTCTCGCTCTCGTCAACGAGCGGGCAGACAACGAAGGCCTGACGGCCGGCGGCAACTTCCGTGCGCACCAACTCATACACCTCCGCCAACGCGCTCCGGTTGCGGGTCTTGTGCACGGTACGGACGGGGATCCTGCCCGGAGGCATCTCATCGAGGACCGACACGTCCAGGTCACCGTAGAGGGTCATCGAAAGCGTCCGCGGAATCGGTGTGGCGGTCATGATCAAGAGATCGGGGTCATAGTCGGACGCCTTCTCACGAAGCTGGATCCGCTGATAGACACCGAAGCGATGTTGCTCATCGACGACGGCGACACCCAGCCTGGCGAATTCAACACCTTCCTGGATGAGCGAGTGAGTGCCGATGACGATGTCGATGTGCCCGGACGAGATTCCGTCGACGACCTCACGGCGCGACGCCGTGCCCGGCGGCAGATAGTTGACCTCAGCGTTGTTCGAGGTCAACAGCGCCAACCGCACCCCTTCGCCCGGCTCGTCGTCACCGGTGAACAGGCTCTCGGTACCCGCACGTCCGGCAGGATCTATCTCGTCGGGAGCGAGCGCGGCCTCCTCCAGCAACTCCCTGATGCCCAGGTAGTGCTGCTCTGCCAATACCTCTGTCGGTGCCATCACCGCACCCTGGAATCCGCTCTGCACTCCGGTGAGCAGCCCGGCAACCGCTACGACCGTCTTCCCCGAGCCGACCTCACCCTGGAGCAGCCGATGCATCGGATGGGGTGCCGCCATGTCGGCCTGGATCTCGTCGATTGATCTGGCCTGGGGCCGGGTGAGCTCGTACGGTAACGCCTCGACGAAGTCACTCACCATCTCCCCACCCGGATCGTGCTGGATTCCGGTTGCCTTGTCGATCTGCTGCTGTTTCCGGAGAGCGAGCGAGATCTCGAGCCTGAAGAGCTCGTCGAAGATGAGCCGGCGCCGTGCCGGTCCTACCTGATCGTGCGAATCGGGGAAATGGACTGCCGCAAGAGCTTCATCGCGACCCATCAGGCCAAGCCTCGCCAGCATCATCATCGGCAGGATTTCCGTGATCGGCCGGGAACGCCTCAGCGCATTGGCGATCGACTCACGCATCTGCCCCGGGGGATAGCCGCCTGCCTGCGGGTGGACCGGGACCACCCTGCCGGTAACGAGCCCTTCCTCCGTCTCTTCCTGCCACAGCTCGAAGTCCGGGTTCTTCATCTGGAGCCGGCCCTGCCATCTCTCCACCTTCCCGGACAGCAGGATCTCGGTGCCGACCTCAGGCTTCTTCATCCACTTGCGGAACCAGGTGCAGGTAATCACATTGGTCCGGTCACTGATGACCGCCGTGGTCATCAAGCGACCTTTGCTGATGCGACGTTGCTCGGATTTGGTGATTCGTCCCCCCACCGTCACCTCTTCGTCGAGCGGAACCGAAGACAAGTCGAATAGCTGGCTGCGGTCGAGATAGCGGCGCGGTACATGGAGCAGCAGATCGGCAACCGACAGGATCCCTGCCTTGTTGAGCTTCTTTGCCGTCTGAGTGCCGATGCCCTTGACCTGGTCAACCGGTACCCGGGCGAGATATGCGAGCGATCTGCCAGCCATGTAACAGAAAGTATCAGCATTTGGTATGGTTCTCGTGCATCTCGTCGGGATCGTTCCGCCGTGCCCGGATTTGGGCCGCCGTATTCTGCCGCGACGCAGAACGCTGGTACACTCCCCCGCCGCCCCAGGAGGTTTCCCCGTCATGGCATATCGATGCGAAGTCTGCGGCAAAGAGCCGTGGGTAGGAAAGCAAGTCAGTTTCTCACACAAGCGCTCCAGCCGGCGCTGGCTACCGAACATCCAGCGCGTGCGCGTCAAGCACGGCAGCAACTCCAAGCGTGTCCGTGTTTGCACCTCGTGCATCAAGGCCGGGAAGATCCAGAAGGCCTGATCATGCAAGGTGTCGTCAAGGTATACGACCCTGTCACCGGTATCGGCATCATTCGCCGTGACGACGGCAACGAGATCGAGTTGCGCCCCGGCTCTCTCGAAGGGTCCGTCGTTTCGTATGCTCCGCCAGGGTCAGCGCCTCGTCTTCGACGCCGACAGAAGTAGACGGTGCCCTCGTGGCGGGCAACCTCCGCTTCGGAGCTGACGGCAAGTAACACCGCCCCCGTCGGTCCGCTCTACCACACCCGGAATGTCGCTCTCAGGACCCGCGTCTCATTCTCGCCCTATCCACGAGGCCGCACCTGGGTATCATGCGTTTAGAGCACCTATGAGGAGGCCCCGTGGTTGAGGCTTACGTTCTTATCCAGACCGAGGTCGGCAAGGCAGCGGAGGTAGCGGCGCGGATCGGCGAGATACCGGGTGTCACCCACAGCGAGGCGGTGACCGGCCCATACGATGCCGTCGTCCATACTGAAGCTGAGGATGTCGATTCGCTCGGGAAGCTGGTTGTGGCCCGCATCCAAGCAGTTGATGGGATCACCAGAACCCTCACCTGCCCCGTGGTGCGGTTGTAGCTCGCCCTAGGCGCTACTCGCCGCTCAACCCGAGTCGAACGAGTTCGTCGCAGAGGTCCTCGTAGCTCATCCCGCTCGCCTGCCACATGGTCGGGAACCCCGAGATCGGGGTGAACCCGGGCATCGTGTTGACCTCGTTGATCAAGAAACCGCGCCCGCTGCTCCTCGAAGAAGAAATCGACACGGGATAGCCCCTTGCAGCCAAGCGCGGCATAGGCCCGCTCCGCCAACTCCCGCACCGTGCTCGACTGCGGCGGCGTCAATCTCGCAGGTGCGACGAACTCACTGGAATCGTCGTTGTACTTGGTGTCGTAGTCGTACCACTCGGACTGAATCTTGATCTCACCGGGAACCGACGCCTTGCCGCCGAGCACCGCCACCTCGATCTCGCGACCTTCGATGTACTCCTCGACGATGGCTTTGTCTCCATAATCGAGCGCATCTCGGATTGCATCCTTGAGCTCACCCTCGGTTGCCGCCTTGGCGACCCCGACCGACGACCCCAACTGGGCGGGCTTGACGAAGACGGGCAGCCCGAGCTGGCGGACTACCGTGCCGACCACCGCGGCAGGGTTGTTGTCGAAGTCATCGCGGGTGACGGCGAACCAGCGCGCCGTGGGAATCCGTTGCTGCGAGAAGATCTGCTTGGCGAAGTCTTTCTCCATGGCGAGGGCGGATGCGGTTACCCCGCAGCCGACGAACGGAGTGTCTGACATCTCGAAGGCACCCTGGATCGAGCCATCCTCACCATACGGACCGTGCAGGACGGGGAACGCAACATCAAACGTTATCTCGTCCGTCGCCGCGAGCAGCCTGCCCTCGGGCACACGGAACGAGACGGGACGACCCGCGGCCACAAGCGGGTCCCTGCTGTCGTCGGCCAGGAACCACGATCCCGAACGATCGATGCCAACCGATATAACCTGATGACCTGCATTGCGCAGGGCGGCGAGAACCGCAACCGCCGAAATACATGAAACCTCATGTTCGGCCGACCTGCCGCCGAACAACAGAAGCACACGAGCCATGCCGAGAGGTTACCGTGACGGTTGGGCTACATACGAACCGATTGAAGGGCGTCCATTGACCACAGAACTGCCTCCGATCCAGCATCGGGTGCGTGCCGTGTACATCGCACTCGTCATGAGCTGGATTGCGTTTCGTTGCGGTCGGTGTCGCTCGCGCCGAGATGGACAAGTCGCTGCTCGGTGACGGCTATCCCCTCTTCGCCATCGCCCTCCTGGTACTCACGGTCACCCCGTGGCAACGGGCTCTCCGTTCCATCGTGTCCGACTTGCTCATCCTCTTCTGGTCGTTCTTGATCATCATGGCGGTTGTGCTGCTCGGGCCCAGCGCGGACAGCACAGTCGTCGCTATCTCGATGCTGGCCGCGACCATCCTGCCCGCGCTGATCTCGTTGCGCGGCGTATACGTCGCGGGCGTCGCCATCGCGTCGACGGGGGTGTTCGCCGTCATCACCAGCCAATGCAGATATCACATCGAGCGCTCGGCTGTGGAGAGTCGGCGCATTCGCCATTGCCGCTGCGCTCATCGCCATCGGTGCCGTGAACCTGCACCGCCATGTCGAGGAGGCGGCCCGGCGAATATTCACCTTCGAGGAGCGCGAGATCATATCTCTCCGAGCAGGAACAGGAGCTGCAGCGGCTCTACGACGTCTCCCGGACGATCGGCATCGGCAGCAACCTGTCCGAGGTGCTGCCGGAATTGGTTGGCCGGGTCGCCAATGCCCTCGAGGCCCGGGTGGGCGTTGTGCTGCTCTACCGACGGGATCAGGAAGCGCTCGAGGTCATGTCCCCAATCTGGGTGGCGGGCCAGACGCTGCGCGCAGAGGGTTACTCGCTGCCCCTGACCAAGCCGAGCATCGCCCAGAAGGTGTTCACCAGCGGTGAGCCCGCCGTCTTCAACAACCTCGACGAGAGTGCCAACGAGGCCGATGCCTTCCTGCTCGAGCTCGGCAGCCACGAGATCGCCGCGGTACCGCTCCGGATCGAATCCCGGCCTATCGGCGTGCTGATCACCGCAGAGAAGCGCGACAGCCACTTCACCATCAACGACCTGGCGCTCCTCGAATCACTGGCAGGGCCATCCGCACTCGTGCTGAACCAGCTCGCCCGGTACGAGGAGGCGCAGGAGAACAGCCAGAAGGCAATGGAGCTCGCCCAGCTGAAGACCGATTTCGTCAGTGTCGTCAGCCACGAGCTGCGCACGCCGCTGACCGCCATCATCGGCTCACTCAGCACTCTGCAGCGACCCCAGCTCGCCCACCCCGACCCGAGTGCCCAGCAGCTGATCGACACGGCAAGCCGTCAGGCGAATCGGCTGCGATCGCTGATCGAGGACCTGCTCGTCGTGTCCCGCCTGGACAACAAGGCCCTCCCGGTCAGGCCCGAACTGGTGCACCTGCAGGATTTCATCGAGGACACCGTCGCCCACATCCCCGACGCCGCCGAGGTCACGTATGTCCAGATGGGCCCCGGGGTCGACTCGGTGGAAACGGATCCGGACCATCTGCAGCGGATCCTGGTGAATCTGGTCGGCAACGCTCTCAAATACGCTCCGGGCAGCCCGATCGACATCGTCGCCATGCTCAACGGCAACGAGATCTGGATCTCAGTCATCGACCACGGTGAAGGGATCCCGTACGAGCTCCACGATCACATCTTCGATCGTTTCACCCAGCTCGCCCCGCACTACACGCGGTCGGCAGGCGGCACCGGTCTCGGTCTCTCCATCGTTCGTGGCCTCTCGGAGGTGATCGGCGGACGAGTCTGGTTCCAGCCAACATCCGGCGGCGGGGCGACTTTCACCGTCGCCATACCGAAGAATGCCACGGATCCGTTACGAAGGATCCGCTCCCGCTGCGATCGCGTGAAATCCCGCCATCGACGTGAACGATCTCCCCTGTCGTCATCTTCGACCAATCGGAGAGCAGAACCGCAACCATCTGCGCAACCGGGGTCGGGTCCGCAACGTCCCATCCCAGGGGAGCTCGTACCGCCCATTCCCGTTCGAAGACCTCGAAGTGCGGGATCGACTTGGCCGCGACCGTGCCGAGCGGGCCCGCGGCGACGGCATTCACCCGGATATCGTCACCACCCAGATCGCGCGCCAAGTACCGCGTCACTGCCTGTAGCGCCGCCTTGGCGACGCCCATCCAGTCATAGAGCGGCCAAGCCTGGGTGTTGTCGAAGTCGAGGGCTACCAGCGAACCGCCACCGGCAGCTTGCAGCAGGGGGCGCAGCCCGGCTGCGAGCGTCTTGTATGAGAAGGCTGAAGTCAGGAAAGCCGTCGAAGCGCTCTCCGCAGGCGTCTCGAGGAAATTCCCGCCCAGAGCATCGTTGGGGGCGTACGCAATGGCGTGCAGGGCACCGTCCACCGATCCCCACCGTTGACCTAGATCGGCGACCAGCGCGGCCATGTCCTCTTCACTGTGGATGTCGAGCTCGAGCACGTCGGGGGGATCAGGCAATCGTTTGGCGGAGCGCTGGGTGAGCCGCATGGCACGGCCGAAGCCGGTCAGGACGATCTCAGCGCCCTGCTCCTGCGCAACTCCGTGCTGAGTGGAATGCGATTGAGTCATCGGTGAGGACACCGGTGAATACGAGTCGTTTTCCCTCCAGCAGCATCTGTCCTCCTCGGCGCGGGTAGCAAACAGGGCTGCATCGTACTCACCGCGCGCCCGGTTGGCTGGATCAATGGACGTTGGCCCACGCTCTCAGTCCCAGGCCCATGATGAAGAGGAGCAGGAGACCGTAGGCGAGCTCGGGGCGGCGATCGAGCTGTGCGCGGTATACGTAGGCGATCGCAAACGTGAAAACGATCACGATCCCGTAGAAGATGTGGAAGTCGTTCGTCGGCCGCAATCCCTGGGCGTAGAGAATCAGACCCGGCGCTCACCTGGACCGCCATGGCCCCGAATGCCACCCACCTGGCGTAGCGGAACAGCGGCGGTGCCTCACGCTTGGCGGCGGCGAGGATCAATCCCCACAAGCCCACTGCGCCGGTCGTGATGACCGCCACCCAGAACCAAGCTCCATGAAAGGCACGCATGGGCGGGAGGGTAGTCTGCGTGTCGGGGGATGGGACCGATGACGACGGGAGCCACTCATCGACGGCGAGATCCAGGCGAGAACCAGTGACATGGCACACGGCGGCTCGGCAATTGCCCGTGTCGAGGGCAAGGCGTTCTTCGTGGACGGGGCGTTGCCGGGAGAGCTGATCGCCGGGACCATCGAGATCGACAAGGGCTCCTGGGGAAAGATCCGGCTCGACACGGTCATCGAGCCTTCTCCGGAGCGGGTGACACCGGAATGCCGCCACTTCGACAAGTGCGGCGGCTGCCAATGGCAGCAGGGATCATATCGAGCACAGCTGGAGTGGAAACGGTCAATCGTTGCGGGTCAGCTCGCTCATCTCGGGCGCCATCCCGACCCTCCCGTGGCGGCAACCGTCGCACCAGGACCCCCGTACGGTTATCGCAATCGGATGGACTATCACATCGCCCAAGGCCAACCCGCCCTCTATGAGCGGCGCTCGAAGCAACTCGTGCCACTCACCGAGTGCCCGATCCTCCACCCGAACCTGGCTGCGCTGCTCGTCGATCTCGGAGATCTGGGATCGGCGACTTCGATCACCCTGCGCACTGCGACAACAACCGGAGAGAGCCTCGCCG
The DNA here is from genome assembly GCA_963844835.1 of uncultured bacterium. Taxonomy (GTDB): domain Bacteria; phylum Actinomycetota; class Acidimicrobiia; order Spongiisociales; family UBA5794; genus JAAETI01. Next base: position 187,536 of record CAWJPT010000007.1, read on the forward strand.
TCATCACCGGAGAGCTCCCCAGACAAGCCGCAGGCTGGGGATGTCGTGTGGCAACTCTCACTGAGGGAAGGCTGGAGGCGATCCACGGTGACCCGGTGCTGGAGGAGACCGTCGCAGGTGTTCCGTTTCGCATCACGGGAACTGCGTTCTTCCAGAACAACTCCTCGGGAGCGGAATCGCTCGTCGAACTGGTAGCAGCGGCGGCGGGGCTGCAGCCGGAAGACACACTGCTCGACGCATACGCAGGCGGTGGGCTATTCGCTGCCACCGTCGGTCGGACCGCAGGCCGGGTGCTCGCCATCGAGGTAGACGAGACCTCAGCCCAGGATCTCCACGCCAACCTGAATCGTGCCGGCATCGACGAGTTCCGCATTCTCCGCGCCACCACCGAGGAGGCAATCGAGCGCATCGACGAGTACTGGGACGTGGCGATTGTCGATCCGCCACGCCGCGGTCTGGGCAGTGACGGCATCGATGCCGTCACTGCGGCTGAGCCACGGACCATTGTTTACGTTTCCTGCGACCCGGCGAGCCTGGCCCGTGACACGGCGCTGCTCGCAGACCTCGGGTATAGGCTCGAGTTGGCGACACCGGTGGACATGTTCCCGCAGACATTCCACGTCGAGACGGTTGCCCGCTACGTCAGGGAATACTGACGCGACTCGACGGTCCCCCCGTGCGAATTCAGCTATCGGCCTCGCTCACCTGTGGGCTACGAGATCTCCTACAACAGCCTTCGCCACCGTTCGATAATCGTCCATCCCCATCGTTATCGTCTGGGTATGGCTTCCGCCCCGGAACGTTATGCGGGGTGAATCGAGGCCCAGATCGACAACAGTCTGCATGCCGTACAAGTGCCCGAGCGGCGGCTCTGCTCCACATTCACAATCGCCGAAAGCGCCGGCGAATTCCGACTCCTCAGCCAGGCGCACTTGCTCACAGCCCAGGGCGAACCGGGCCTTGTTGAGATCAACATGCGCGTGACCGGGGACAACTGCCATCACGAAGTGGTCGTCCGCCATCAGGATGACGGGCTTGGCGATGTCCTTGCCGGGAACGTGCTCTACCTCGGCGACGCGTGATGTCGTAAAGGCAAGAGCGTGCTCGTGCACCTCGTAGGGCACACCATGGGTCAGGAGGTACTCACGGAGCGTCTCTGCAGACATACATCCTCCTTGTCCTGAGGACAATGTACAGGCTGCAGATGCTCCGGACCAGGGTCGATTCGAAAGGGATCTACTCGCCGGTGCCGAGGATGCGCCGCTTCATCGCCTGGAACTCATCTTCCGAGAGGACGCCCTCTTGACGGAGCCGGGCCGCACGCTCCAGTTGCTCGGTTGGGTCGCGCCCGACGTCGGCCGCGATTGCAGACTCCTCGACTGTCGTCTGGCGCTGCTGCTCTTCCCTGGTGCGGTAGAGCAACGACTGGAACTCCTCAGGGTTGGGTATGTCGCTGAATCTGCTCTGCCCGCTCTCTCCTGCCGACTCGATGACCAGGTCCCCGGATTTGAGAAGGCGTTCGATGATGTTCTGGCTGAACCGGACATCGTTGATGCTGGCCAGGGGGAGCTCGATACCGCTCCTGGCGATCATCCCCGTCCTCGTGATCAGCCGCTCACTGGTCAGCACGTACGCAGTGAACCACCATTTGATGACGGGACTCACCGCCAGCGGGAAGAGCGCAATGATCACCAGCCCGGTGAGGATCCATTCCACGATGGCGTAGTCGGAGAGCGGTAGCACCGCAAAGACGACCACGATGGCCACTATCGCCGCGATCAGCCAGAGCACCGGTATCGCCAGTAGCCTCCAGTGCGGTCGGAATTGTCGGACGACCGTCTCGTTTTCGGTGAGGATGTTGTCTGGAAAAGCCATGACGCAATGATACGACGTCTCGCACCGCGGCGCCTGTCTCTTCCCGAAGCGGAGGGCAAAGAGAAACCCCGAGAAAGTGTCTGCCGAAGCATCTACCCTCTCGGGGCTCTCAACTCGGTCGAGCCTTTCGGCCCAGCCGAGATACCGTTCGGAACCGAAGCTCCAATCGGCCGATCTTTCGCAGCCCGTGGGGCCAAACCACTGGGGCTCGTCCCCGGACTTCCCTTGCAGGGTCGCTGCCCGGCCTCGCAGCCCGGCAACTCGTCCAGATCCCGTTTCCCCTTGCGGGGACCCGGTGTTGCCGCTGCGGTCTCCCGCCTCAGCAACAAGACCACGATATAACGGGCGTCGTGCCCCGGTCAAGCCAGAACGCTCTCTTGATTTCGCGCTCTATCAAATTGTTTCGCGAGACGTCGCAACCGCCTCGAGAGGCCGTGGGAATGAAGCCGCATTGTCGCCCGTGTAGGCTCTACACCGGGATGACACCGGAACGTGAGCGCAGCCGGGAAGCTCCCCCGGATCACGAGGATGGCCGCCACAACGACGGTGGCGGTACTTCGCCGACCAAGAAGATCCTCCAGGCCATTGTGTCGATTGTGATCGTCGTCGGGATCTTCGTTGGTGTGATGCCGCAGATCGCCGACTACTCCGCAGTCTGGAACACGATCACCGCACTCACCTGGCTCGAATCCAGCTCGCTGTTCCTGGTCGCTGCGTGGAACCTGGCTACCTACTGGTTCGTTCTCGTCGCCTCGCTGCCCGGCCTTCGCATCCGCGAGGCAGTCGTCGTGAACCAGGCATCGACCGCCGTCGCCAACACATTGCCCGGTGGCGGGGCCATTGGCGTTGGAGTCACAGTGGCGATGCTCACTTCGTGGGGCTTCCGGGTGTCGGCCATCACTCGCTCTGCCATCGTCACCGGCATCTGGAACAACTTCGTCAAGCTGGGCATGCCCATCGTGGCACTCGGCTTACTCGCCATCCAGGGACACTCCTCGTCGACTTGGCTCGCCGCCTCGGCGCTAGGTGTCGCCGTGCTGGTCGGGGCGGTGGTGGTCCTTTGGATGGTCCTGCGAAGCGATGCGCTCGCTCGCCGCGCCGGAGCCTGGCTCGGAGCCCTCATCACCAGGGTGCGCTCCTGGTTCCACAAGGAGGGCGTGTTGGGATGGGACGAACGCGCCGCCGCGTTTCGCAACGACACTATCGGCCTGCTCAGGCACCGATGGCTCCAGCTGACGCTGGCCACAGTGATCAGCCACCTCTCGCTGTACTTCGTTCTCTTGATCACATTGCGACACGTGGGAGTGAGCGAGGCTGAACTGAGCTGGGTCAAGGTCCTGGCGGCGTTTGCATTCGTCAGGCTCATATCTGCCCTCCCGGTGACCCCCGGCGGTGTCGGCGTTGTCGAGCTCGGCTACGCGGCAGCACTTGCCATCGGGATGGATGCGACAGTGAAGGCTCAGATCGTCGCCGCCATCCTGGTGTTTCGAGTGATCACCTACGCGTTGCCGATACCGTTCGGATCGCTCACCTACGTGATCTGGAGACGTAACCGCTCGTGGCGGATGAATGCCGAATCCCGCGATGTGTTTGCCGGTGACGCCTACGCACTCTCCTGAGCGCCACGTCTGTAGCGGAACCAACGCTGGACAACCGCAGCGGAGCCGATTGCGCATGCAGCACCGAGGGCAACTCCGGCACAGACATCGGTTAGCCAATGCGCTCCGAGGTAGACCCGCGATCCTGCCATGAGAAAGGCGAATCCGGCGGCCGTCATCTCTAGGTTGCGACGCAGTGGTCCGTGCGGCACCAAGACGATCACCAGTGATATGGCGAGTACCGAGCCTGCGATGGCGTGACCCGACGGAAACGCAGGGGTCACCTCCGTGACCAGGTGGTGCGATGGCCGGGGACGGTCGTACAGGTTCTTCAGTATGCCGACCAGCGGCTCGGATACCACAATTGCCAGTAGCCAAGCACTCAGAGCCATCCAACGATGCCTGAGCCAAAGGAATGCGGTCACCACGACCCGGAGCGGCCAGACAAAACTGGCACTGCCGAGAAAGGCCAGGACGTACGACAGTCCGGTCAGCGGGCCCCACTTGACGGGATAGATCAGGTTGTGGAACCACAGATCGAACGAATCGATCGGGCGACGGATCGGACCGATGGCCATCGCCACGAACAGCAGCCCGGCAACGATCCAGGCGCCGATGGCGACCCGCTCGGCACCTTGATGATCCTCCAGAATCCAGTGCTCGAAGCCGTGCACATCGGCCGGGGTCTCCGGGGCCTGCCTGCTCACTAGATCTCACTCATCGGTCAGCTCGTAGCCTGCTCTTCTGGCGGCCTCGTACAGTTCCTCGGTCGGGTAGAGACCAATGGTGAGTTCTGCGTCTTCGGCTATCGATCCTGCCAGCGCGCCTCTTGCATCGAAATCGTAGGTTATGCACCCTCCGTCGAACACGAGATACCACTGACCCCGGTATTGCATCTCCTCACTCGAATGAGCGATACGCTCGAGGGCGTCATGCACATCGATGCCGTGGACACCCTCCCCATCCGGGGTAGAGCGCATCTCGAGCGTCTTCTCATCAATGTCGAGATCGCTGATGATCCACACATATTGGTCATTGAAGAACGCACGATTCACCCGTGAGCGCACCGGATACTGGATGTCGTCATCGACGGTGAATACGACCGGTCGGTCTTCGACAACGGTGCCTTCCAGATCGTCTACGAGGGTGTGCGCATAGATGCGGGCCCGCTCCCCATCCGGAATGATTGCCACAGTGATCTCGTCTGCGACCTCATAGATGCTCTCGTACCAGATCACATCCTCGATGCCACTTGGTACCTCGGTTGCCCCGGTCACATCGCAGGACGATCTCAGCGTCACATTCAGGAACGACTCGTCGAGGTTGCGCCGGAATTCGAGGCTCGCTTTCCCGCTCTCCACCTCGAAATTGACCTCTTCCCAGCCGAGAGGAAGTGCGTTCACACACGGGATGTACTCGGCTTTGGGGACCGCTTGGACCGAGAGCACCGTCGCCGCGCTGACATCGTCGGCCGGAGCCCGGCACGACGGGAGGCCTGTGCCGAGCCGGCTGCATCCTCCGGCAACAACCGCAAGCAGCACAAGAGCGACGAGGAACCGCGGTTTCACAGTACGCCTCCACCAGAGACCTCTGAGATGACGATGCTGAGCACGATCATGCCGACGAGGACGGCACCTACGGTGAGCGCCAGTCGCCGCGCGCTCCACCGCTGGATGCTGATCGGCTCGGCGTGCGGTGACATCTCCCTGAATGCCTCGACGAGATCGACACCGGTCTCGCGCTTCAAGATGGAGAGCGAGCTTCGCGATTGCGACGGGAGCGTCACACTTCTCGTAGCGGCAAACGCCTCGGCGATGTCTCGTGCATCGAACTGCAGCAGTGCACGTTCGTACACGAGCTCGGGGCTCGCCCGCAATGCCAGGATCACCATCATGTTGGCGAGGTCTACCGCCTGCCGCCACGGTGTCGGGCGCACGGTCCCGAAGGCGACGTCGATCAGCACGACCTTGCCGTCGCGCACCATCACGTTCGCCGGCTTGATGTCACGATGGGCCAGACCGGCGTCCCAGAGTTTGCGGATGACGCCCAGCGCATCATCAATGATGTCGACGTCGACGTCTGCCTCGGTCAACTCCACGGATCCGAACAGGAACTGGCTGACCATCAGGTACTCCCGCTCAGGGGTGATCTCGACGATCCCGAACGGCTCGGCCGACGGGATCCCCGCATCCCGCATCAGCCGCTGTACGTAGTCCTCGTATTCCACAAGACGACGTACCGACGAGAACCGGAACTCGTCCTCGAGGGCCCCGTAGAGGATGGTGCGACCGATCTTGTACCAACGATCAGATCTCAAGTGCGTCCGGCTGTACAACTTGGCAAACAGGTACTGCTCGGGGCGGGATTCATCAGGGGCCAGCTCGAGCCGAAGTGGTGTCGAACCACCCGAGCCTTCCTGGCCAAAGGGCTGGACCCCGACCACCTCGATGCCGAGCTGGTCCTTGATCGCCCGCTTGATGGCTTCACCGCGGCGGCCCGTGACATCTAGGTGAGCGGTGACCCCCCGTTTCCACGTCACCGGGAACGCCGCTTCCGGGGCGAACAGCCGGAATGTGAGCACCGCAACCGACGGGGCGAAGATGAGCGACACCAGGGCATCCGACGGGTGGTCGACACCCAGGTACACACGGGCGATGCCCACCGTGACCATCAAGATCCCCGAACCGACCAGGACCCCTCTCCGTATTCGCCCGTGAGGCAAGGCTGCGTATGTGATAACGGCAAGGGTGACCGCCAGCGACGCAACAGGACGGGACGGGTGAGAAGCGCCTTTCCAATCAACGAGGATCGGAACGAGAGGCCTGGGCCTCCCGATCAGGTCCTGCAGGGCGTCGCCGGTGACCTCGACGATGAGCACCGCGATCAAGATCGCAAAGAAGTGGCGCCAGCGTTTGGCGAACACCACGGCAATGAGGGTGCCGATGCGCAGCGTTCGCAGGAACCATTCGGAGGTGAGCGCGTTCAGGCCCCTGGCGATCGTGGTGAGCCCTTCGGAGCGCATGTCCACGAACCACGTGAGGATGCGATGGTCTTGCGCCTCCCACCAAAGTGTTGAGGACGGCACGGCGAACAACCAAATCCAGATGAGGAGCGTCAACAGCCCGAAGATCAGCCAGAGCTGTGCCGCGCCACGCAGATCGCGAGGCAGCGCCGCCGCCTCTCCGGAGGGACGTCGCCTCCGACCCGCGATCGTGACCCCGGCGACCTTGAATTCGCGGCGGCCGCCGACGAGATCGAGCTCGCGCGCGATTCCCGTCGACTCAGCGGCTGCTGCTCTTTCGTCCGTCCCGCCCATTCTCTCCTCAACCCGAACTAAGCATAGATACTGCCCGTCCGCCGGGTCGATTCCCCCGCAGAGGACATTCGGGAGCGTCTGCCGCGGTAGTGTCCGGCGAAGCAGCGGACATTGCGGAATCGGACGGCACTCTTCAATGGCGATCAAAATGAGGCGATCTCTGGGCATCATCCTGTTTGGCCTCCTGGTCACCGCGTGTGCGACTGCTCCCGCGGCCACGACGACCACGAATCCTCCGCCGCTCCCCGATCTCGAGCTCTCCCCCGATGGCCTCGGCAGCGTATCTTTCGGCCTGTCCCCCGATGAGGTGGTTGCCGAGCTCACCGGTCGGTTCGGTGCCCCGGATCACGACTCCGACTGGATCCCGGCGGAGCCCAATATCTACGGATCGTGCCCGGGCCAGGCGATGCGAGCCATCGGCTGGGGAAGCCTGGTCACGATATTCGTGGATGACGGCGAATCGGATCTCGGCGGGTACTTCTACACGTACACCTACGGGTATGACTACGAGTTGAACGCAGGCGGTATCGATCCCCGGGACCTGCACTTGACCACCGCCGCCGGGATCGGGATCGGCTCCCAGGTCGACGCCCTGCGCGTCGCCTACGGAGGGAACTTGGTGATCGACGGTGACGCAGAGCTCGATGTCTGGTCGTTTCGCGTGGAGAACGCCGGCTTTCGCGGCCTCATCACCGGTCCCGACGCCACCGACCAGGTGACCCTGCTCCAGCCGCTCGTCGGGTGCTCCTGAGTGGGAAAAGGAAACCCCGAGGGAGTCTCGACCGAAGTCTCCACCCTCTCGGGGATCCTCGCCTCTGGCTTGGGCGCCTTCCCACGAGGGGTCGGAACCGCCGCCAGCTGCTGGCTTTGTAGATGGCCGTGAGGACATCCACCGGCCCGCCCGGTCACTCCGAGCCGAAACTCGAGGCAGCCGATTGTGCCTTCACCGATACCTTTCGTTGGCCCGGGGGCTTGCCGCGAGAGCCGTAGCCCTGCAGCCTTCTCGGACTCCGGCCGAAGCCGTCTTCCGAGGAAACCCTCGCACCGCCGAATGGATCGGCGTTGTCCACCTCGTAGGGTGCCTGCCTCTCCTGCTCGGGATGTGACCCTCGCCGGAGCGGTGGTTCGCCTCACTTGGAGGACCGGATGACCCGAAGGTCGTCCGTTGCCTCGGAGGTTTTAGCCTCCCAGGCGGTTGGATGGGTCGAAACCCTTCCGCCCGGTCGAGCCGAAGCTCTTCCAGATTGCCCCCTTTTCGGGGGGCGGTTGCAGAGCCGAAACTCTGCTGGTCGCTCGGGCGGTGACCCGGGTGACCTGCGTCTTCGAGACCGAAGCCTCTCCGACTGACATGGCCGAAGCCGTGTCGTGGGATGTCGCCATCCCGTTGGCTCACGGTGCCGGTCCGGTCGGTTTCCCGATCCATTCCTTCCGAGAACCGCTCCTCCATGGTCGGAGCCCTCGAGGACTGATAACGTACGCGTCACCACGCTGGGCAGTCAACCCGGAGCGGTGGTTCGTTTTCGCGATCTAGCGATTTGTTTCGCGCTCAGCCACTGTGGATAACTACACACATGTGGTTCATGTCACTACCCCGGCGTATAGTCGGCACAGTGATGACTTCAACAGGCCAGCCCGAAGCACAATCGATCCCGGCACCCACCCTGGAGACACTGTCTCCGAGTCGGGCAAGTGACTTCAAAGTCTGCCCGCTCCTATTCAAATTCAAGGCGATCGACAAGATCGAGGTGCCGCCAACCGTATACCAGGCTCGCGGCACGACGGCCCATCTCGCCCTGCAATGGCTGTTCGATCGAGCTCCGCACGAGCGCACGCCCGAGACACTCTATGAGTTGTTCCGCAAGGCGTGGGTGGAGCTGAGGGATGAAGAGTTCCCTGAGCTATTCGACAATGTCGAAGACGAGCGGGAATGGGGCATCGAGAGCCTGACCGTCCTCGCCAACTACTTCCTCATCGAGGACCCGACCACATTTGATCCTCTCGATCGTGAGCTCGACATGACCGAGGGCCTCGGGGAGATCACGATCCGGGGCATCCTCGACCGTATGGAGGAAGCGCCCGATGGTCTGGTCATCACCGACTACAAGACTGGGAAGGCGCCACCGGAGCAGTATGCGATCCCGGCTTTCTTCGCTCTCAAGATCTACGCCCTGCTCATCAGAAAGCGGACGGGTCGAACTCCGGTGCGGTTGCGCCTCATGTACCTCAACGGTCCCACCGTGTACGAGGTACCCGTCACCGATCCGCAACTTGACGCCACCCAACGCAAGCTCGAAGCGCTGTGGGCGGCGATCAACCGCGCCATCGTCACCAACGAGTTCCCCGCTCGCCCGGGCAAGCTGTGTGCCTGGTGCTCGTTCCAGGACCGCTGCCCCGCGTTCGCCGCCGAGCCGGACTCCGCCGCCGCGTCGTGAGCAACTCTGCTGCAATCGCTCCCGGAGACTGGGCGGAAGCGGTGGAGGCGATCCACGGACCGCAACTGGTAGTCGGTGGGCCGGGCACCGGGAAGACGGAGTTCCTCGTCCGCCGTGCGGTGCACCTGCTGACCGTCGCCGGCGTCGGCCCCGCTCAGATAACCATCCTCGGCTTCTCGAGACGTGGTGTCGCCGAGGTTCGCAGCAGGATCCGCAGCCACGTGCCGGGCACGCTCGGTGCGCTCGACGTGGCCACCTTTCACTCGTATGCGGCCCGAATCGTCGAGCGCAACGCCGCCGCCAGTGGCTGGTCGGAGAACCCGCAGATCCTCACCGGGCCGGAGCAGGTGGCATTGATCCACAATCTCCTGCTACGAGAGAGCCCGAGCGCTTGGTCGCCGGCATTTGCCCGGTTGCTCGGCACACAGACATTCGCAGGCGAGATCACCGACTTCATCCTGCGGGCCGCCGAGCAAATGCAGACCCCGGATTCAATCAAAGCCCTCGACCGAGCCGATTGGCGCGGTCTACCCGAATTCCTCGCCACATACCAGCTAGCACTGCGTGACCGGGGCCGCATCGACTACGGAACGCTGATTGCCACAGCTGTGTCCCTGATCGAGCAGGGTGAGGTCGCACCACCTGACGTGGAGTCCTTCGTGCTCGTCGACGAATATCAGGACACGACCACAGCACAGGTCAGGCTGCTCCAATCTCTTCAGGCGCGCCGCGGCCACATCCTTGCCGCAGCAGACCCCTATCAGTCGATCTACAGCTTCAGAGGGGCTACCGTCGAAAATGTCGCCGCTTTCGAGGGCGATTTCGGTGCTTCCACCGTCCCGCCAAAACGGCTGTTGCTAACCACCTCTTTTCGCACTCCTGCCGAGATATTGGACGCCGCCGTCGCGGTGACCACCGGCGATCTGCCCGGTGCGACGGGAGCCGTCGTCCCGGCGCCGGGACGAGGTGTGGTCGAGGCCTATCGCTTCGACCAGCAGGTGGAGGAGGCCGAATGGATCGCTGCCGAGGCCCAGCGCCTGCACCTGACCGAGGGGATTCCATACAACAAGATCGGTGTCTTCGTCAGAAGTAAGCGACGGCTCCTCGCCGACCTGTCCCGTGCTCTGGAGCGCCGCCATGTCCCGCACGAGCTACCGGGTAGTCGCCTCACCGATCAGCCTGCGGTGCGCTTTCTTCTCGACCTGGCGGTGGCCGCGTCGGCCTGTGATGGTCCGATGGCTGCCCAGCAAGCGCTTCGGCGCGTTCTGCTCGGATCGAGGGTCGGCCTGACCATCGGAGCCTTCCGGTCGCTGCAGCGCCTGGCCCGCAGTACCGGGTCATGGTCCGCAGCGATCCGCAGCTCCCTACCCGATTGGATCTCTCTCGCCCGATTGCTCGAGGAGCCCGGCTGGGCGACCCGGATACCGGCCGCCGACGGTATGTGGTTGGTGTGGAATGCCCTCCCCGGCATCGACGAGCTCGTCCGCGATCCGTCTGCCGCCGAGGAACGAGCCGCCTGGCGGTCACTCGCCCAAGTGCTCACCAGGTGGGAAGAGCGCAACCCGACGGGCACTCTGCTCGACTATCGCAACCTCGCCGAGAGCGAGGACTTCGAGGCACAGCCCCTGCTCAGCTATCGAAGACCAGAAGGTGACTACCTGACCCTCACTACCCTTCATCAAGCGAAGGGGCTCGAGCTCGACGTCGTCTTCATCGCGGACGCAGTTGACGGGGTCTTCCCCGATTTGCGGTCTCGAGACTCGCTGCTCGGCGTCCGCCATCTGCTCCCAAATGTGCCGACCGACACGGCCCAATACAGGGCGTTCCGCCTCCGCGAGGAGAGCCGATTGGCGTACACCGCAATGACCCGGGCGCGTCGCCGTGTCGTATGGACGGCGACCGAACGAGGCCTCGATGAGGCTCCCGGCCGTCCCAGCCGATTCTTCACCAAGGTTGCCCGGGTCACCGGCGCCGCCACAGGCCGACCTCCGGGAGGGGTACGGGTGTGCCCTCCCCCGGCTCCGGGCGATGGGACCCGGCTACCGGTCACTGCTCACGAAGCCGAGTCGGCGCTGCGGCGGTGCCTCGTCGACCCCGCTGCTCCCCCGCCCTCCAGGCTTGCATCGCTGCGCGTTCTCACCGATGGGGAGCGATGGGGCATGCGATCTGCTGCTCGTTTTGCCGGTGTGCCGGAACGGGGCCCGGATGACGGGCTCCTCGACAATCGCCTCGTGCTCTCCCCCTCCCAGGCACAGCTCTACGAGGACTGCCCACGTCGCTACGTGCTCGAACGACGGCTGAAGGTGGGGTCGGACACCTCCCTGCACGCCGGGTTCGGGACCCTGATCCACGACGTGCTGGAGAAAGTGGAACGGATCGCACAGCTCGACGGCAGAGCCCATGCCGATCTCGAAGAGGCTCTCACCGAGCTCGACGCCCGGTTCGATGCAGACGAGTACGGGGGTGCCCCCTTCTCCCAATCCTGGCTAGAGCGAGGGCGCGGCGGCCTGATCCACCTCTACGAGAAGTGGCCGGCACCAAAGCGAACGGCGCTGCGCCTCGAGCACGAGCTGCACGCCGAAGTGGGCGGAATCACCTGGACCGGACGGGCCGACCGCATCGACGTCACAGCCGCCGGGCTAACCATCGTCGACTACAAGACCAGCAAGGCACCTATGCAGGTCGCCGACGCGGCAGAGTCGCTGCAGCTCGGCTTCTATGCGCTTGCCGCCGGTCGAGATGACGAGCTAGCCGGCCACGGCCCCGTGATCGCAGCGGAGCTCTGGTACCCGATGGCCCCCGCCAAGACCGTCACCACGCGCAAGTTCGACATGGCGCTGCTCGAGCAGGTCGAAGCCCGGTTGGAGGCCGCCGCAGCCGGCATCGCAGTAGAGGACTGGACGCCGAAGCCCGGCTCCCAATGCGAACGATGCTCGCTACGGCAGATATGCCCGGTGTGGGCAGAGGGAGGCCCGGGCTTCGCATGACCTTCATTCCAACTCCAGAGCAGATGGCCATCATCAAATACCCACTTCGCCCGTTGCGAGTGATCGCAGGGGCGGGCACGGGAAAGACGACCACCATCGTCCATCGATTGGCACATCTGGTGGAATCCGGGCTGAGCCCGGAGCGTGCCGTCGGGATCACGTTCACCAACAAGGCCGCCGACGAGCTTGCCGGCCGGCTGCGAGAGACCCTGCCCGAGCTGGCGGACGACGGACGCGAAGTCGAAGTGACCACCTACCACGGGTTCGCCTACGGCATTCTCCAGGAGTTCGGTGCCGTCATCGGTGTCGAGCGTGACACCGAGGTAGTCGGCCCCGGATATGTCCGGCAGTTGTTCCACGAGGCGATCGCCAACGGCAGCTACGAGTTACTCGATCTCACCTGGATCCCTGCCGCGCGTCGACGCCGCGGTCGACTTGAGCAGCCAGCTGGCCCGCAATCTCCTGAGGCCACAGGAGCTCATGGTAATGGGGGCCACGGATGAGGTATCTCGAGAACGACTCGAGGTTGCCGGCATCGTCGGTCGCTACGACGAGGCCAAGCGGGAATTGGGAGTCATCGACTACGGAGATCTGATCCGGCTCACCCACCTGCTGCTGACCGGGCATCCCGATATCGCAGCACAGATACGAGACCGCTACGACGTGGCGCTGCTCGATGAGTATCAGGACACGGACCCGGCACAGCGCGAACTGCTTCGAGCGATCTTCAGCGACGGGTTCCCGGTGACCGCAGTCGGCGATGCCGACCAGACCATCTACGAGTGGCGAGGAGCGTCGACAAGGAACTTCGACGACTTCCCGATCCACTTTCCCGAATCAGACGGTACCCCGGCGACAACGTTGCCGCTCACCGAGAATCGACGCTCCGGATCGATCATTCTCGATGCCGCCCACCAACTGCGCATAGAGCTCTACGGGGGTGAGTCATTCCCCGAGCTGCGGCCCATCGAGGAAGCGCCACCGGGTCAGGTCACCGCCGAGTTCTTCCGCACAGCAGTCGACGAAGCCGAGTGGATGGCCGAAGAGATCCTGCGCCTCCACGAGGAGGAGGATGTCCCGTGGAATGAGATCGCCGTCATCTTCCGCAAGAACAACGACATGGCGCTGGTGCGAGATGCCGTCCAGGCGCTCGACATCCCAGTCGAGGTCGGCTCCCTCGGTGGCTTGCTCGATCTGCCCGAGGTGGCCGACCTGCACGCCTGGCTGCGCACGATCGAGCGTCCCGGGGATTCCATTGCGCTGGCTCGGATCCTGCTCGGGCCCGCCTACCGGCTCGGGCTTCGCGATCTGGCCTCGCTGAGCCGCTGGATCAAGCCGAACCGGGCCATGATGGGTGACGATCCGGATCTGGGATGGCCGCTCGTCGAGGCGATTGACCAGCTCGAGCAGATCGACGGCATTCGCCCCGAGGCGAGGGAGCGGATGAATGCCTTCCGCCGGCAGTACCGGCGGTTCCTCGAGTCGGCACAGGGATCGTCGCTCGTCGACCTCTGCCGACAGATTCTCGACGACGCAGGGATTTGGAGCGAAGTCGAGGCCAAGGACTCCGGGTCGGCACTGACCGCACGTGTCAATCTGTTCCGCTTCCTCGACCTAGCCGAGGAGTGGAGCCCGCTGCGGGGAAGACCAACTCTCGAGGCGTTCCTCGCCTATTTGGAACTGATCGCCGACGAATCTTCGGCCGCCGAGCTGGATACTGCCAACGTCGGTTCGGAGGATGCCATCGTCCTCCTGACCGCACATCGGCCAAAGGGCCTCGAGTGGGACACCGTCTTTCTGCCTGCGCTGGCCACCGGGGTCTTCCCGCACCGCGGCGGGACGCTCGACGACCCGGAGCGGCTGTCTCGGTTCGTCCCGTATCAGCTCCGGCTGGAGGCCCCGGTCCCCCTCGAGCTGGAGGGAGAGGACCGCCGTGATGCGCTGCGAGCCGTTAGCACTCGACAGGAGTGGCGCACGGCCTATGTGGCCACAACCCGCGCCAAGCGTCGCCTCTATCTGTCGGGATCCCATTGGCACGGCACGGTCAAGCGACCACGGGATCCGAGCCCCATTCTCTCTGCGATCACTCGGGCCGATGGCATCAGCCCTGAACCGGCGAGTCGACGACCCCGGGGAACGCCCCGCGACTCTCTCGATCGTCACCACCGCGGGGGCGCCAGATCCATTGCTCCCGGATGGATGGGAGCGCGCTGTCCGTGCGACGCTCGCCGACCGGAACTGGCCCGCCGGCCTGGCCGGGAACGATCGCACGTCATACGATGCCGCCGTGGACCAGTTGCAGATGATTCTCGATGACATGCCTGCCCCGCCCAGGATCGACGAAGAGAGCACCGAAGTAGACACATCCGTGACCGGGTTGGTCACGCTGGCGGAATGTCCTCAGCGATTCTTCTGGTCGGAGGTGGAGCCGCTCCCCCGTCGGCCCGCCCCGGCGATGCGGCGCGGTGTCAAGGTGCATCGCATGATCGAACAACACGGTCGCGGCGAGATGCCGCTGGATGAGCTCGCAGATGATCTCTACGACGTGACCGAGTTCGATGAGCCCTCTGTGGAAGGCCCGGACCCGTATCAGGTGTATCTCGACTCACGATTCGCCGAGATCAAACCACGATTCGTGGAGACGCCTATCGACATCGGACTCGGCTATGGACGGGTGCGTGGTCGCATCGATGCGGTCTACGAGCCGGAGCCGGGACACTGGGAGATCGTCGACTTCAAGTCCGGCCGCAACCGGAACAGTGACGCGGCGATCGTCCAATTGGAGGCATATGCGGTAGCCGTCGCAGATCGGGCGCTCTCGGCGAACCCGCCCGCGTCGATCACCGTCACTTTTGCGTACCTCGGTGGAGGAAACCTGGAGGAGGTGACGGTGGCTGCAGACCAGGAGTGGCTGACAGCCGCGAGAAGCCATCTCGAGCATCTGCTCGATCTGGCATCGGGGCCTCAATATCCCCAGCAACCATCAGATGCTTGCCGTCGTTGTGACTTTCTCAGATTCTGCGACGCAGGTCGTGACTACGTCGATCATTGAACCTTGCCGTCGGCGACGTCAACAACGATCGTCACCGGACCGGCGTTGACCAGCTCAACGTCCATCATGGCGCCGAATTCCCCCGTGGCCACCGGCACCCCTCGTGCCGAAACCATGGCGACGACTTCGTCTACCAGTGCGCTCGCCCTCTCCGGATCTGCAGCGTCTGTGAACGAGGGACGCCGCCCCTTGCGTATGTCGGCGAGCAAGGTGAACTGGCTGACCACGAGCACGGAGCCACCGACGTCGGTCACAGCGAGGTTCATCCTGCGCTCCTCGTCGGGAAAGATACGCAGACCCAGCATCTTGTCCACGAGCGCGACTGCCTCCTGCGTCCCGTCTGCGTGGCCGATTCCCAGCAGGACGAGGAGCCCGGATCCGATCAAACCAACCGTACGGCCTTCCACCGTCACAGAAGCACGGGAGACACGCTGGATGACTGCTCGCATCAGCCGAATCTAACCGATGTCGCTCACTCGCCTACGGTCACGAAGTCGATCAGTTGCTCGACAGCGTTGATCAACGGCGTCTCCAAGTCCCGATAGGTAGACACTCGGCCGAGCACGGTGCGCCAGAATTCCCCCGGGCGGGCTCGTTGCCCCAACGCGGCGATGACGCCCTCTTTCCACGGGATTCCCAGTGGCACGTCCGGCCAGGAGGTGAGACCGACGGCACCGGGCTTGACCGCCTGCCAGATGTCGACATAGGGATGTCCCGCAACCAATACATGCGGACTGTTGACCCCAGCTGCGAGACGTGACTCCTTGGTGCCGAGAGTGAGATGATCGAGCAACACCCCTAGCTTCCTCCTCTTGCCCGGCTGGAACCCGTGCACGGCTGCCAGCAGATCATCTGCGCCGTGCAACGGCTCGACCACTATGCCCTCGACCCTGAGATCGTCGCCCCAGATCTTCTCGATGAGCTCGGCATCGTGGATGCCTTCTACCCAGATGCGGCTGGCGCGGGCGGTGCGGGCCGGCACGGGACCGGCATCGACCGATCCGGATGCGGTAAACACTGCGGGTGCCTCGCTCTGCCACTCACCCGCGACGAGCTCGACCGGCTTGCCCCGGTAGAGGAGCACGCCCGGGTGTGGCTTGAACTCATGAAGGTTGCCATCCTGGTCACAGAGGACCACCCGCTGACCTGCTGTGAACACGGCAACCCGGCCGGCAACACGCGAGGGACGGTGCACCAGTTCGAGATCACGGGTCACCTCGATCTTCGGATACGAGCGAGCAGCAGTGTCGTCGCCGATCACATCACGTGAGGACCATCGCTGAGCGGGCATGGCCGCGGAGAGTAGCGTCGACCGGTCGCAATGCCCGGTATTGACAACGCACAGTTGTGAACATTCTGAGAATTGGGACGTTTCCGATGGCGACAACCGTTGAAGTACATATGATCTCCACAATGGTTGAACCCGAGCAGATACTCGTCGTAGACGATGAGCCGATGGTGCGCGAGGTCGTGGTGGCCTATCTCGAACGAGAAGGCTTTCGCGTCAACGAGGCGGCCACCGGGCGCGCTGCGCTGCAACGTATTGCTGAAACGCGGCCGGATCTGGTCGTGCTCGACGTGATGCTTCCCGAGATCGACGGGTTCTCCGTGCTCACGGAGCTGCGCCGCAGCGGCGATATCCCCGTGATCCTGCTGACGGCACGCACCGAGGAGCCGGATCGAGTCCTCGGGCTCGAGTTGGGAGCCGACGACTACGTGGTGAAGCCCTTCTCCCACGCGAGTTGGTTGCCAGAGTGCGCTCCGTGCTTCGCAGATCGAACACGACGGAGAAACCCGCTGAGGTCCTCGAATTCGATGGCCTGCGGATCGACGAGCAGGCCCGTGTCGTGACGCTCGGCGAGAATGAGGTGGAGATGACGCCGAAGGAGTTCGATCTGCTTGCGTTCCTCGCCCGCTCACCGCGGCAGGTCTTCTCACGAGGCCAGCTGCTCGAGCACGTATGGGACTCGTCTGCCGACTGGCAGGATCCGTCGACCGTGACTGTCCACGTGCGACGTCTTCGCCGCAAGCTGGAGACCGATCAGGAGAATCCACGGTGGATCACAACCGTGTGGGGCGTCGGCTACAAGTTCGAACCGTGAGATACAAGGCCTTCCTCTGGCTCCCCCTCGCCGTCGCCTTTGCGCTGTGGCTATTCGAGATAACGATGCACCCGTCGCCGTCCGAGCGTGCCCGGCTGGCCGTCGTGTTTCTGGTTCTGGCGGCAGTCGCCGCACTCGCCGTGTTCCTTCTCCCCCGCTGGTCGGTACGGGCGAGATCCATCAGATTCTCGATCGTCGCGGTCGGAATGATCTCGTTTCTCATCGTCGCCGGGGCGGCCGTGCTCGCGGCACAAGAGATGTTCCTCTCGTCGCACGATCTGCAGCTGCTGCTCGTGGTACTGGGCTTCGGGCTGGTGGCGTCTTTCGGGTTCGCCTATGCGGTGTCACGCCCAATCACATCAGATCTCAGGCAAATCGCCGACGCGGCACAACGGGTCGCGGCAGGAGATTTCGCCGCGACCACGGCAGTGCGTCGGTCCGACGAAGTGGGCTCCCTCGCAGGAGCTTTCGACGCTATGGCAACGGATCTCGACACCGCCCAGCGTCAACGGGAAGCCGACGAGGCTGCACGGAGGGAGTTCCTGGCTGCCGTTGGGCACGACCTACGCAGCCCGCTCAGCTCGCTCCAGGCGGCCATAGAGGCGCTCGAGGATGGTCTGGCCGCCGACCCGGCGCGGTATCTCCAATCGATGCAGCGCGACATCGTCGCTCTCCATCGTCTGGTCGACGATGTGTTCCTGCTTGCGAGACTCGAGGCGGGAGCGGTGGCAATCGAGATGCAGTTTGTCGACATCACGGAGGTTGCCGACGAGGCGATCGAGGTGCTGCAAGCAACCGCGCACAGGCTCGGTGTCAGCGTAGAGCTCGACGCCCCCGGCTCGATAACGACCACAACATCCCCGGAAGCTCTAGGAAGAGTGATGCGGAACCTGATCGACAATGCCATCCGACACTCCGCCGGCCGGGTGGTGGTCACGCTGCAGGATGACGATCAGCTCCTGGTGCGTGTGACCGACAATGGTCAAGGCTTTCCCGCCGAGTTCGTCGGCAGAGCATTCGACAGCTTCACCCGCGCCGACGCCGCCCGCACCCGTGATGGAGGCAGTACCGGTCTCGGGCTGGCGATTGCGCACCGCTTCGTCACCGCACTCGGCGGCCTGATCAGAGCGGAACCCGGCCCAGGGGGCTTGGTGGAGTTCAGCCTGCCGCGGACTTAATCGAATCGCAATAGCCCGGCAAGAGTTTCGCAAGCTCGATCTCCGACGATGCAATGCATCGATAGAAGGAGATCGAATGCGGAAGATTGCGTTGACCCTGGCCCTCGTGTTGTTGCTCGCCGCGTGCGGAGGCACCGGCGATGACAGCGGCGGCACAGCCGCCACCACGACTACGGTCGCAGGCCAATCGAGCGATCAAATGTCGGAAGACACCATGGCAGACGACCAGATGACCGACGACCAAATGTCGGAAGACACCATGGCTGACGACAGCATGGCTGACGACTCCATGACCGACGACTCCATGTCCGACGACTCGATGACTGATGACCATATGGCTGACGACAGCATGGCTGACGACTCGATGACCGACGACTCGATGACTGACGACTCCATGGCTGACGACTCCATGGCTGACGACTCCATGGGTCACGACACAACGACGTTCACGGTGACAATCACGAATCACTCCGATACGGCAGGTCTGGCAACAGCGCTGTCGCCCGGCGCCTACTTCGTGCACACCGCGATGGACACGCTCTTTGCGGAGGGCACAGCGGACCGGGGTGAGGGGCTGGAGTCGCTGGCCGAAGACGGCGATCCGACAGCAATCGTCGCCGACTTGTCGGCCATGTCCTCGGTCACCGAGTCGGGGATCTTCAACACTCCGGATGGTGCAAGCGAACCCGGACCGGCTCTTCCGGACGGGAGCTACACATTCACGTTCGACGCCGTCCCCGGTGACTATCTGTCCTTCGCCACCATGTTCGTGCAGTCGAACGACTGGTTCTTCGCACCCGCCGGGAGCGGTATTGCCCTCTTCACCGATGGCGAGCCGACCACAGGTGACATCAGCACGATGGTGGCACTCTGGGACGCCGGCACCGAAGTCGATGAGACCCCGGGACAAGGCGCAAATCAGGGAGCACGCCAAAGCGGTCCCAACACGGGAGATACCGAGAGCGCACCGATCACTGCCGTCACCGGCTACGACGGGGCGGTCACGGTCACGATCACCGCCGGTTGAGGCGCTGATCAGAAACACCCGATACTCGATCAGGGGTAGCGCAGCAACACGCTGCGCTACCCCTACAATCACCCGCCGTGATCCGAAAGAGCCCACTTCATGTTCTCCGCGGCTTCCTGATGGGAGCCGCTGACGTCGTTCCCGGCGTTTCCGGTGGCACTATCGCTTTGGTCCTCGGCATCTATGAACGGCTGGTGCTGTCCATCAGGAATGGCAGCACCGCCCTTGGCCGCCTCATCAAGGGAGATGGCAAAGGCGCCGGGGATTCGATCAAGAAGGTCGACTGGGCCTTCCTCGTGCCGCTGCTATTCGGCATCCTGCTTGCCATCGTGTCGCTGGCACACCTGATCGAGACCATGCTGCAAGATCGTCCAGAGGAGATGGCGGGACTGTTCACCGGATTGATCGCCGGTTCAGTGATCATCGCCTGGCGCCTGGTCAAGAAATGGGATGCGACTGCCATCACGATCCTGATCGTGGTCACCCTGGTGATGTTTGTGCTTCTCGGCCTGAGACAGGGAACCACGGATCAGACGGTGGGACAGTTGGCTGATCCCGCAATCTGGGCGTTCTTCCTCGCCGGTGCGGTCGCCATCTGCGCCATGATCCTCCCCGGGATCAGTGGCTCATTCCTGCTCGTCATCCTCGGCATGTACGGGCCGGTGCTCGAAGCGGTCAACGACCGCTCGATGCTGACGCTGATCGTGCTCGCTGCAGGGATGGTGCTCGGCCTCGCTCTCTTCTCACAGCTCCTGAGTTGGTCTCTGCAGCACCATCACGACAAGGTCGTCGCCGCCCTCATCGGCCTGATGGCAGGATCGCTGCGCGTTCTGTGGCCCTGGCCGGACGGGCTCGACTCAACTGTGCTGGGCGCTCCTGGATCGAACCTGATTCCGATCACGCTGCTTGCGATCGCCGCCCTCATCGTCGTGATCGGGCTCGGCAAGCTCGGCACGCGCTCTGCGGCCCGGGGCTGAGAGGCGTCCCCCGTCTGTCACATGGACGAGGGAGGATGCTGCTACTCGCTCTGCCGAAAAGGGTCGAAGCTCCTTCTGCTGGAGCTGTAGATGATGGCGTCTGCTACGTACTCGGCAGGCACCTGGTAGTTGCCGGCTTCGACCGTGCGTGCGAGAACCGACAACCGCTTGGTCCTATCGTCACGCCGTAGAGCTTCCATGTCTGCCCTATCGGCAGAACGGGCCTGATTTCTTGAATCGGCGGCAGTACAAAAGCCTGGCAGAGCCAGGACGCTCAATCCGGCAGGCAGCGCAACGTGGTTCTTGTCAGACGACGAGTTGATTGAGCCCTCGCTTGAGATAGCGCCCATGACTCGGGCTCCCCTGGTACTCGCCCCCGGCCACAATCACCCGTCCCCGGGAGATCACAGTCTCTACCTTTCCTGTCAGCTCCATGCCCTCGAAGCACGAGTAGTCAACGTTCATGTGATGAGTCTTGACGGACAACGTGTCGGTGGCCGCAGGGTCGACGATCGCTATGTCGGCATCCGAACCGACCGCGATCGTTCCCTTCTTGGGATAGATGCCGAACATCTTCGCCGGTGTGGCCGATGCGATATCGACCATTCGATTCAGTGAGAACTGTTTGTCCGCGAGCGCGGCGTGAACCAGCAATGGGAAGCGATGCTCGACGACGGGAAGCCCGTTTGGGATCTTGGTGAAGTCGCCACGGCCGAGTGTCTTCTGACCCTCGAAGTCGAACGGGCAATGATCGGTGGCGACCACCTGGAGATCATTGTTGGCCAAAGCCCGCCACAGAGCGTCCTGGTGCCCTTCGGCAGGGTCACGCAGCGGCGGGGAACAGACGTACTTCGCTCCCTCGAAACCTTGGTCGAGCAGCGAGAGCTCGAGGAATAGATATTGGGGGCATGTCTCGCCGAAGACGTCGCTGCCGCGGGCTCGAGCCGCGGCGATCTCTTCGACTACCTGCTTGGCACTGATGTGGACGATATACAGCGGAGCCCCGGTCAACTCGGCGAGCAGGATCGTGCGGTGGGCGGCCTCACCCTCCATCTCGGCGGGACGAGTCAGTGCGTGATACAACGGTGCGGTGTCACCCCGGGCAATCGCCTGCTCGCGAAGCAGATCGATAGCGGACCCGTTCTCAGCGTGCATCAGGATCGTCGACCCGTTGCCGGACGCCCATTGCATGACCTTCATCAATTCGGCATCGGTCGAGTAGTAGACACCGGGGTATGCGGTGAACAGCTTGTACGAGGTCACTCCCTCGTCGTACACCGTGTCGAGCTCGGCGAGCGACTGCTCGTTGACGTCACCGACGATCTGGTGGAAGCCGAAATCGATCGCAGAGCTTCCGGCGGCCTTGGCCATGGTCTCCTCGAAGCTTCCGATCAGCGAATCGCCCTTCATCTGAATCGGGAAATCGATGATCGTCGTCGTCCCACCCCAGGCGGCCGCACGCGTGCCCGTTTCGAATGTGTCCTTCGAGGTCGCTGCGCCAAACGGAATCTCCATGTGGGTGTGGGCATCAACGGACCCGGGGAACACCAGCTTGCCGGACGCATCGATTACCTCTGCGTCATCGACGTGAGGCCCGGCTTCCCCGAGGAGCGCAACCACTTGCTCACCCTCGATGAGCACATCGGCGCTCATCGTCTCAGTTGCCGTCACGACTGTGCCGTGCTTGATGAGAATGCGTTTCACGGAGGCCTCCTTTTCGCTCATGCTAACGAAGGGGGCCCCAACCAAATCCAGCCGCAGCTACGTCGCCGAGAACACAGCTCCGGACTCATGCAGGCTGTTGATACGGTCCTGGCCGTAGCCAAGCTCACCCAGCAGAGACGCGGTACTCTCCCCGGCCACCGCGGGAGGGCGAGGCGGATCGGTGCCGGTCCGTGAGAAACGCGGTGCCGGTGCCGGCTGGATGACGCCGGCTACGTCGACGAACACGTCTCGGGAGACGTTCATTGGATGTCGCGGTGCCTCATCGATATCGAGCACCGGCCACACACACGCATCCGTGTCACCGAACACTCCTTCCCATTCGTCTCGACTCCGGGATAGGAAAGCCTCCACAAGCCTACGACGAAGACCAGGCCAGCTACTGCGCTCGTACTGGCTAGAGACATCGAAGTCCGTGATTCCCAGCAGGTTGAGCAATGCCGCAAAGAACTTCGGCTCGAGCGCACCCACCGCCATCCACTCACCGTCGGCCGTCTCATAGGTGTCGTAGAACGGTGCTCCCCCATCGATCAGATTGCTGCCACGGCCACCGTCCCACAACCCGAGGGCCTTCAGCTCGTAGAACATCGTCATCAACGAAGCGGAACCGTCGACCATGGCCGCATCGATCACCTGGCCGCGGCCCGAGGTACCACGTTCGATGAGGGCGGCCAACACGCCCATTACCAGGAACAGAGCCCCACCGCCGAAGTCCCCGACCAGGTTGAGCGGAACTGTTGGCTTGGCGTCATTGCCACCGATCGCGGCCAGGGCTCCGGAGACGGCGATGTAGTCGATATCGTGGCCCGCTCTGTCTCGCTGGGGACCCTCCTGACCCCAGCCGGTCATCCTCCCGTAGATCAACCGTTGGTTGCGCTCGAGACACGGCTCGGGGCCGATCCCGAGACGTTCGGCAACCCCGGGGCGCATCCCCTCGAGCAGGACGTCTGCGGTGGCAACGAGATCCAGGCAAACCGCGATCCCGTCCGGGTGCTTGAGATCGACACCGAGCGAGCGACGGTTCCGTCCAGTGACCCGAGCAAGACCGTATGGATCGGCACCGGCCGGCCTGTCGACCCGCACCACATCTGCGCCGAGATCACCCAGCAACATTGCGGCATACGGAACCGGCCCGATCGCAGCAAGCTCGACAACACGTATCCCCGCCAGTGGGCCCATGAAGCGAGTCTAGGAGGTGAGCGACCGACGGGCGGGCTACGTAGATCGCTAGACGGCCACGTCCCTGAGCAGGTAGTCGAGCACGTCGCCGGCCGTGTACGTGTCCGCGCCCGGCTTGAGGAATCTGGCAACGTTGGCCACGTCGTCGCCAGAGGTGACCATCGGAAGCTCCGGTTCCCCGCTCTTTTGAATCTGGCCGAGCTCGATGCTGGAAAGCAGAGCGTTGCAGACGCACTTCCTCCCTACGGTCTCGGCTTCATCTCCACCCTTGCGGACGAAATCGCGGACCGGCTCGGAGGGACACCTCCATCCGAGGGTGTCGTCGTCGATCAGATAGGCGGTGCGCAGATAGCCAAGGTCACACACACGCTCCCGCTTGTCGTACATGTTCTCCTCAGACATCGTGTCCGGCATCGGGACCACCTTGAAGGGGAATCCCGTCGGTGACGCCAGCGGATCGGTGAAGACGGCGAGATCGCCGGCTCTGCTCCTGGCGAGCACTGCCTTCTTGATCTCGGCAGAGAATCCGGACTCCTCGCAATAGGCGAAGGCGGTGCCTATCTGAACACCCGTTGCTCCGGCATCGAGTGCCTCTTTGACCCGCTCCGGCTCGGCATAAGAGCCTGCCAGCCAGAAAGGAAGCCCCACTTCGGCGATGGCATCGAGGTCCGGCACGTCCTTCTCGCCGTACACGGGCTCACCTACATCGGACAGCTCGAGCTTGCCCCGCGGTGGTGCGTTGTGGCCGCCCGCGGTCGGGCCCTCCACGATGAAGCCGTCGACACTTCCGGTTGCGTTCTTCGACAGCATCTTGGCGAGCACCGCCGAAGAGATGATCGGAAAGAACTTCGGCCGTTTCAGCTTTGGCGCCAGTCCCTTGAAATACTCGGCAGGATCGAAGCGGAGCCAGAATGGCTTGTCCCGGTCAGATCCCTTGACATCGAGCTTGATGCTGGCCTCTTCGCCGTTGGCGAGCTTGTCCAGCACTCCGGGGATCTCCTTGGGGATGCCTGCTCCCATGAGGACCGCATCAACCCCGGCGAGCATGGCACCGTAAAGAGAGGGAATGGTGGGCGCCTGGATCTTGGTGAGCAGATTGACTCCCACCATCCCGTCATGCCCTTCCCTGGCGAGAAACACTTCGACGAAGTTGGAGAGCACCTGTAGGTCGAGCAGGTTACGCGACGGCTTGAGCCGGCCCATCGGGTGGCTCTTGAAACGTTCTTTGAGCTGCTTGCCGCCCTCGACGAAGTACTTGTCGAAGACGCGCTTGACTACTTCGGGAACCGGGAAATGGGCCGCTGCCCTTCTGATGTGACCACCGATGTCGCCCGACTGGAGACGGCGCACCAGCACGACGTCGAGGGCCGTACCCGAGATCACCCCGAGTTGTCCGAGACGGGATACTGCGTTGGCGAGGCGCCAGTCGGAGACGGCGACCCCCATGCCGCCCTGGATAATGATGGGGAGGTCATGCTTCTTCACTGCTGGCATAGTAGGTGGAAACCACCTGCTGCGGTACGTCTATCCGCCAACCACCCTGGTATCTCCAGTTACGGGGTTTCGCTCCAGCTCGATCAGATCCTCGATTCGCTCCTGCAGCTCGGGCACGTGACTGACAATCACAACGAGGCGGTCGGACTGCTCGGCGACCAGGGTCTCGATGCCCTCCATGGCCAGATCGAGGTGCTCCGGGTCCAGCGTTCCAAACCCTTCGTCCAGGAAGAAGGCATCTAGCCGACCTCCGGTGCCTGCGACCATCTCGGCGAGAGCAAGAGCCAGGCCGAGTGAAGCCAGGAACGTCTCTCCGCCGGAGAGACTCTCGGCTCCGCGGGTGGTGTCGGCGGCTGCCAGATCGAGTATGGCGAACTGATCGTCGGCAAATCGGTACCTGCCGGCGCTGAGCCGCTGAAAGTGCTCACTGCCGAGCTCGGCGAGACGGGCACGCTCATCGTCGAGCAGGAAACGAATGAACCGCGAGTCCGTGAGATCCGTGTTGATCCGACCGAAGACATCGATCCGGGTCTCCAGAGACACGCGCTCAGCGGTGAGCTGCTTCGCCTTGTCGAGCTCTGCCGTGTCCTCGGCGATACCCTTCTCGAGCCGGTCGGCACGGTCGGCGATCACGGCCACCGCAGCAGCCACATCACCGTCCACGCCGGTCTCTGCACGCAGATCCGCCCGTTCTGCATCGATCTCGGCGAGCGCCCGCGCAGTCTCTTTCTGCTCGCGACGCAACCCTGCGGTGGACTCCACCAAGCGGCTACGCAGGGTCTCGAGGGTGTTGCCAAGTGACTCAGGGTCCTCACCTACCTCGATGTCCAATTCGAGGCGGGCCGTCAGATCGGTGAGCCGCATGCCGAGGTCCTGCAAGGCCTTGCCGGCATTCTGCTCGTCACGGATCGCCTGGTCATGCTCTCCGCGCAATTGATCGACTCTGCGCTGCGCGGCCTCCCGAGCCGTCACAAGCAACTCGTAGCTCTGCTTGCGCGAATTGAGGTTGTCTGCAGGATCGCCGGGCCCGAGGATCTTCTCCAGGCGCAGATTGGTCTCTTCGAGGTCGCCACGTGCCCTGTCGGCATCGTCACCTGCCCCGGCGAGTTGCGCAGTGGCCGCCTCAACACGCTCTCTGGCAGACTGCGAGCTGCTCTTGACTCGCTCCAATGCGGTGAGGGCGTCGGTGTGGGCCTTGTCCACGTTCGTTTTGGTGCGTCGAGCCGTGGCAACGAGATCCTCCAGCTCGCCGAGATGGGGGCTGCCTCGAGTGTCGGGCATGGTCACGATGATCTGCTCGCAAACAGGGCACGGCTCGTCGACATGCAGTGTCTCGCGCAGCGTGGCCGCCATGTCGGCGTGTCTGCCCTGTTCCAGGGCGGAGAGAGCCTCCTCGAGGATCTTGGCCGCTTCGGCTGCTCTACCCAGCGTCCTCGACCGATCGGCCTCGGCCTTGGCGAGGAGCTCTATGGCCTCCTCCCGATCGCCCTTGGCATCCTCGAGTACTTTCGTGGCGGCGCGGATCCGACGATCAGCATCGACGACGGCCTTGAGCTGGGGGCCTGCGGCCGCCAGCAGCTCCGCTGCTCTTTCCAGGAGTGCAGGCTCCTCTCGATCATTCGCCTGTTGAAGAGCCTTGTCCGCCTGTTGCAGATCCTGTTGAGCCTCGTCGAGCAACGCAGCCAGATCGATACGGCGCCGTGTCGCGGCGCTTGCCTCAGCAATCGATCGACGTGCTGTTGCGGCGTCCGGCATACGGGCTGCCTGCTCCTCAAACATCGTGAGGCGCGATAAAGCGGATTCGGCTGTCTTCTCGAGCGCGGCCTTCCGTGCTGTGAGATCAGCATCGACTCTTGCAGCCGCGGCGAGTTGGTCGTGCCGTTTGCGAGCGTCGCTCAGTTCCTCCCGGTTTGCTTCGAGACGGGCGGAAATCTCGTCGAAACGCTGCAGCCGAACGTTGAGCCGCTCCAGTTCCAGCTCGGCCTGGTCACGCCGTTCCTTGGCGAGCAGCTTCATCTTGTCGACGCGATCGTGGCCGAACACGCCCTTCAGCACTCGATCCCGCTCCGCAGGTCGGGCTTGGAGGAACTCGGCAAAGCGCCCCTGTGCGAGCAGCACCGAGCGTTCGAACGCGGCGTAGTCGAGGCCGAGCAGCTCAACGATCTTGTCATTGACGTCGCCGTCCATGGTTATCTTCTCCACCGGCTCACCTTCGGGATCCTCGTAGCGATACAGGGCGTGGCGACTTGCGCCCTTGATTCGTATCGAGCGTGTGGCTTCCCAGAGCTCTCCCTCGACCTCGAACCGCAACGAGACCGCAGCATCGGCGGCGCGCTGGTTGATCAGTGTTTTGGTTGCGTTTGCGATACGCGGCGTCCGTCCGTAGAGGGCGAACACAATGGCGTCGAGGATGGAGGACTTGCCGCTTCCGATGGGGCCGACGATGGCGACGAGGTTGCGCTCGCTGAAGTCGAACACATGCTCGCCGGAGAAAGATCTGAAGTTGCGGACACGCAGCTCAAGAGGACGCATAGCCGACCTCCTCCATGACCTCGCGGAATCCGGCAATCAGATCCTCCGAGGCGGCAACGCCCTCCGTCTCCAGGTAGTACTCGGCGTATAACTCATCGAGGGGCTTGCCGGCACGGAGGCTTGCCTCGGTCTCCGCACGCGGATACTCGGCGCGGATGTGTACGAGGTAGTCGAACTCGTCGCGAGCACGATCGACCAATCCCGGGTCGGGGCCTGCGGTTTGCACGGTCAGGTCCAGATAGCTCTCGTAGACGTCGTCTCGACGAATTAGGTCTCCCCACTCACCGCTCAGCCGGAGGAGACGGCGCCCTCCGGTCAGCGGGACGGAGCGAACCGTGGCCGGTCGACCAGGCTCAGCGGTGACGATGACGACCCGCTTCTCCTCTCCGGCCTCACCGAAGTCGAGCTCCAGCAGCGAGCCGGCGTACTCTGCGGGGACCTTGGCGCCGGGAACCGGCTGAGGAGCATGGATGTGACCGAGCGCCACGTACTGAGGACCGGGAGGAATCGCCTCGCTGGTGGCGGTATACGCCTCGCCCATGTGTAGCGAGCGCTCTCCGCGGGGCGCGCCGTGCCCGTGCACCTTGACGCCGCCGACGAGGAAGTGGGCGACGAGGAACTGAACCGCATCGGTACCTGCCAGCTCCGCGGCATGTGCCGAGTACGCCTCTGAGATGGCACGCAGCCGGTCGGCGTACTGCTTGTAGTGCTCGGAAACCTCGTCCCAGACGTGGAAGGCCCGTCCCTTCGCGCAGGAAGGGGAAGCAGCTGACGACGGCCCGTCCCGCCGGGGTGGTGATGTCGAGACACACCGCCCTGGTCGGGCCGCTTGATCTCACCGACCAGATAGATGTTCTGCGTGGCGCAGGAAGGGAGCCAGGGCCTCGAAGAAACCCGCCGAGTCGTGGTTGCCCGCAATCACCACCACCGGTCTCCGCCCGCCGTCGGTGAGCCGTACCAGGCCGCTGAGCCCAATTTCGAGTGACTCGATCGGCGGCACCGGGCGGTCGAAGAGGTCCCCCGAGTGCAGAATCAGATCGACGTCCTCCGCCGCGGCGATTCCGACGACCTCGTCGATGACGGCGCGGTACTCGTCGCTCCGGTCGTAGCGGCCGAGCCGCTTGCCGATGTGCCAGTCCGAGGTGTGCAGAACCTTCACAGCCCGGCAAACGGATCGCTGTCGCTGGGGTCGACCTCTTCCTTGCGGGTCGCCCATGGCGGGAAGGGGAACTCCACGACGAGTGGCACCGGCAAGGCAGGCTGGCTCACCACCATCGTCCCCGGTTTGAGGAGGCGCGCCCTGGCTCGGGTCGACGGCAACATCCAGCCGTACTCGGAACGCTCCGCCTCTGCGGCATCGAGCCTCCCGGCGACCCGGAGGGCCGCGTTCTCCATGACCTCAGATGCCACCCGGGAAGCGGTCTGCTGCGCCCCGACCAGCAAGCACACCGAGCGAGCGACCCCGCTGTGCGATGTCGATCAGCATCTCCTTGAGCGGGCTGTTCCCCTCGCGGGGCGCATACTTGTTCAACTCGTCGAGCACGATCACCGAGAGCGGCAGCCGTTGCCCGGTCTGCTCCTTCTCGGCGAACGTCTCGGCGAGCAACGCCCCCACCACAAAACGCTGCCCGAGGTCGTGGAGCGTCTGGATGGCGACAACGGTCACCTGGGCGGACCGCCGATCGATGTGGTGGCTCTCTCCGGCGCGCACGAGATGGCCGAGCCGGTGTGCCGCGGAGTGGAGCCTGCGCACGAAGGCCGAGACGGTGCCTGCCTGGACCCGACCAGTCCACTTCTGGTCGGGTTCGCCGTCCTCGGGGTCGACGAACTCCTCGATCGCAGCAACCAGGGTGCGCAGATCGACGATGATCCGCTCCCCCGGATTGGGAACGACGGTGGCACCGGGGGCATGCCCCTCGATCGGGTCGCGCAGCACGATGGCACCGGGACGGCCCTCGACATCAACCGCAAACCGCTGCAGCTGAGCGCGGACCCGTCTCCTCGATGAACGGGATCTGGTTGCGGCTGTCGGACGGCGTCGGTGAAGAGGAAGCGCAGCAGCCCACCCTCGATGAACTGGCGCGGTGTCCAACTGAAGGCGTCTACGCCTTCTTGCCGGCCTCCCGTGTCGGGGATGACGACGTCGCCGCTCTGCACACGTGGCGGCGCCCAGAAAGACACGGAGGGGAATGGGCCGGGCTCGACGCCGAGGAGCGCCCACACGTCCGCGGCCGCAGGATCGAAGTAGCGGTTCTTCTTGTCCAGCCACAGCAGGTCCTCACCCTTGACATTGAACACGAGGATGCGCAGGTTGGCGGCTCCCTCACCGAGCACATCGGGCCGTGCCGCGAGAAGCCGCAAGAAAAAGAGGGCGAAAGAGGTCTTGGTGGCGACGCCACTGATCCCGGAGATGGACATGTGGCCGCCCTTGCGCCCGTCGAAGAAGTCGAGGTCGACGAACACCGGCTCGCCGTCCCTCCCCAGACCGATGGGAAGTGGCCGGCCCATCTCGTCGACGTAGAGGGCCTTGTTCCGCTCCTCGCCACGAGCCCGCTCGACCTTCTCGCCGGGATCCGGGGAGACCCACAGCTCCGGATCGACCCGGGTGATCGCCACCTCGGCGGACCGCACCTTGGCCCCGGGAAGCGTGCCCTCAACCGCGATCCGGTGGGTGTCGCTCTCGAAGGTGGCGCCCTCGTACATGGCGGCCACCTCGGTGACGATCCCATAGGTGCGCACCTCGCCCTGCTTGGGGACCTGGGTGCGCACGACGACCAGATCGTCGAGCTGGAGGTATTCGGTCTCGTCGAGGACCACACGGAACTCGCGGGTCGAGGTGTGCTCGGTACCGAGGACGCGTCCGACGCCGTTGTCCTCACCTTCACTGTTGTTGTCAACCATCACGAGACTCCAGGTTGTCTGCGGCAACTGCCGCCCGCAGTGCACGGTAGACGAAAGCCGGGTCTCCCAGGCGTCTTCTCAGCTCACGCTCGAGGGCCGCGATCGGCACGAGGTTCTGCGGGGCACGAGGATCGACGTGTGATGCTGAGGCGAGCTTGGGGAGGATGGCCGTCGCCCGGTTGGCCACGCTGATCGCACGTTCGAGCGGCAAGGCGCTCGACACCTCACAGCGGACGATTCCCGTCCACGAGTGCCCGCCAGGGAGGTCGGCGAGACGCTGGTACCAGGAGTACCGCTCGTACTGGCCCCCGTGCCCGATCACGAACAGTGGGGTCCGCTGCCCGGCGCGCACCCGGCCCATGATCGGGGCACGCTGCTCCGACAGATACGGAGCTCTGTGTGACTTGATGTAGCCGATCTTCTCCGTGGCGGAGAGGTCGTTGATGGGACCGTCTGCGACCACGAACACGCCCGACTGGGCCAGCTTCTCGGACGAGCCGAGCCTCGGCTTTTCGCATGGCCCCGTGGAAGCGTCTGATCAGCGCCCCAGGGTCGGAATCCGGCACCGACTCGGATCGGTAGACGATGCGGGCCATCGGCCGGGATCGGAGCGCCACGCCCGTTGCCGAACACAGCCAAGCCGCTCGATGAGCATCTCGCCGAATGTCGATGCCGGCCTCACCCGATCCCAGATCACAGCACCGACACCGTAGGAGCCGCAGATGCCGGGAATCGGCCCGCCCGGCTCGTCGATGGTGAGCCTGGCGTCGATGCGCCGCACCCCATCGACGAGGGCGACCACCTCGATGCCGTCGTCGACACCCGCGATCGGCGCCCAGGGACCATCGACCTCGACAGTCTCGTCGACCTTGTCACGGTCGGCGAGCGCGTCGTCGGCCTCGTACGGGCTGCCGTACTCCGGCGCCCATCCTTCTACAAAGAGCTGACCCATTGCGGCGATGGTAACGGGCGCCGCCGACATGAAATGGACTCTGCCCGGATGGCGATAGACGACAATGACGCCGATGACTGCGCCGCAGATCAACATCGACTACAGCCGCAAGTGGCATGTGATGATGGCTACGGGCTCCGGCATCTTCCTCGGGACCATCGACTCGAGCATCGTCAATGTCGCCTTGCCCAGGATGTCCGAAGAGTTGGAGACAACCTTCGCCGCCGTCCAGTGGGTGGTGGTTGCGTACATCCTCACGCTCGCCACACTTGACCCTCGGGGTGGGCAGGCTCGGTGACATGCTCGGCAAGAAGCGTATCTACACCAGCGGTTTCGCCGGCTTCACCGTCGGCTCGATGCTGTGTGGTGTCGCCCCATCCATCGGATGGCTCATCGGATTCCGGGTGTTGCAGGCGATCGGCGCCACGATGATCTTTGCTCTCGGCATGGCGATCATCACGCAGGCGTTCCCGCCCAGCGAGCGAGGAAAGGCACTCGGAATCTCCGGTGCCCTCGTTTCGGTCGGCATCGTCATCGGCCCATCGCTCGGCGGTCTCATCGTCGATCAGTGGTCGTGGCGGTGGATCTTCTTCGTCAATCTCCCGATCGGCATCTTCGGGACGCTGGCTTCGATGCGGTACGTCCCCGACATTCCCCCGCCGGGTGGTCAGCGATTCGACTACTTGGGGGCGGGAGCATTCTTCGTCGGGCTCCTATCTGTCATGCTCGGGCTCTCGGTGTCTCAGACCCGCGGGATCGGCTCGGCTGTCGTGCTGTCGCTGCTTGCGCTCGGCCTCGTGGCGATGGGCATCTTCGTGGTCATCGAGCGCACCGTCGCACAACCCATGGTGGACATGACCTTGTTCCGGAACCGGCTCCTCACCGTCAATCTCGCCACCGGGTGGATGACATTCTTCGGGATCTCCGGCCTCTTCCTACTCGCCCCGTTCTATCTCGAGAACGCCCTGGGAACGCCTCCCCGCGCCGTCGGCCTCCTCATTGCGCCAGCACCCCTGCTGCTCGGGATGGCCGCTCCGGTGAGCGGCTCGATCTCCGACCGGATCGGGCCCAGACGCGTGCTCGTAGTGGGTCTCGGTGTCCTGGTGATCGGCTATTCGTTGATCCAGTTGCTCAACGAGACCTCGCCGGCGTGGCTGATCATGGTGGTCATGGCACCGGTTGGATTGGGCATGGGCATCTTCCAATCCCCCAACAACAGCGCCGTGATGGGCACCGCACGTGCCGAGCGGCTCGGGGTGACCTCGGCGATGCTCGGGCTCACCCGTAACACCGGTCAACTCACCGGGATCGCCGTGCTAGGGGCAATATGGGCGTTGCGTGTCTCGACCCATTACGGCGCCAGCATCGACCCCGAGGATGCGCCTGCGTTCGCTCAGGCGGCGGCCCTCCGCGACGTCGGGTTGATCACGGCGGGGGTTGTCGTGATCGCCCTTTTGCTTTCGATCTGGGGAGCTCGCGGAAGAGAAACGGCAGACGGCGAGGACTCGCAAGTCGTGAGGTGACGCCCGGCGACGGCCGCACCGGGCATCTACTGCGAGCGTGGCCTCACAGCCACTCCGCCACATCGGAAGCGATCAGATCCGGAGACGTTCCGAAGCCGAAAGTCTCCGACGAGATTCCCGTCCGGGTCGATGAGGTAGACACCCGACCAATGGTCGACGAGATAGCCGGTCTCTGCGGTGCCTGCCTGCGCCTCGTAGAAGACGTGGTAGTCGCCTGCCACCGTTGCGATCTGCGCATCGGTACCGGTGAAGCCGATGAACGAAGGGTCGAAATGGGCGAGATAGCCGTCGAGCACCGCGGGCGTGTCTCGGGCCGGGTCAACGGTGACCATCGCCACCTGGACCCGCTCCCGCTGCGAAGGCTCGAGCTCGTCAAGCACTGCAGCCAACTCAGCCAGCGACGCAGGGCAGATGTCGGGACAGAAGGTGTAGCCGAAGTAGAGGAGCACGACTTTGCCTCGGAAATCATCGAGCGACATCGGCTCTCCGTTGTCGCTGGTGAGGGTGAAGTCCGGTGCTGCCTGGTGATCGGGAAACACCGTTCCCGCAAACTCGTGAGGGCCGCGTTGCAGTAGCAAGACGGCAACGCCGGCAACGATGCCGAGGATCACGACGATAGGTAGCAGCTTCTTCAGGCTCATCGGCTCACCCTATCGAGTCTTCGATGTGGTCCATCACATGGCTGACGAGATCTGCATCGGTGATGTGCGGCCGCGGCATCAGCGGAGCGGGAGAACGAGGCTCACGGTCGTGCCGTTGCTGCTGCTCTTGACGGCCAGCTCGCCTCCCACCTCGGCGGCGCGCTGCTGCAGGTTGGCGAGACCCATCCCATTGTGGGGGCTGTTGGCGTCGAAGCCCGACCCGTGATCGATGATCGAGATCGAGAGAGTTGTTGAACCCTCCGGTCACCAGCACCCGCACCACAGGGCTGTCGCTATGACGCAGCGCGTTGCTGGTTGCCTCCTTGATGATGTGGAGGACGGCATCGGTGAGATCGTTGCTCAGTTGATCGGCAATGAGATCGACGGACACTTCGACATCGGCCGAGTACGGTTCGGCCAGCTCCTCGACGAGCTCGGTCACCTCGATCTCGAGGTCACGCGTGTGCGAGGTCGGCTGCGCGAAGGTTGAAGATGAACTGGCGAAGCGACGTTATGCAGTCGTCTACTCGCTCCACCTGGGTGCGCACGACCTTCTGGGCCTCATCGTCACCGAGCGAATCTGCGAGTCCTTGCAGAGATAGCCCGACGGCAAAGAGGTCCTGGATGATGTCGTCGTGGACATCGCGGGCGATCCTGGACCGATCTTCGGCGACTGCCGCTTCCCGCAGCCTGCGATGGATCCGGACGTTGGCGACTGCGGCACCGGCGATGAGGGATAGGGTCTCGATCGTCGCCTGGTCGGCGGCGGTGAACCCACCCGGCTTCTCCGCGAGATAGATGTCACCGAACAGCTCGTTTCGTGTGCGCAGCGGGACACCCAGGAAGGACGACATGTCAGGATGCCCATCCGGCATTCCCGCAGCCTCAGGGTGCTGCGAGACCTCATCGATCCTGACCGACTCCCCTCTGCTGATGACACCGAGCAAACCGAGCCCCAGCGGGAGGTGGCCGATCGCGTCTACCTGCTCCTTGGGCATGCCCTTGTGAATGAAATCGACGAGAAAACCGTGGGAGCCGACGACACCGAGAGCTCCGTAACGGGCACCGGTGAGCCCCATCGCGATATCGACGAGCGACTCGAGCAGACCGTGCAATTCCTCTTGCTCGGACACCTGGGCTGCAGCGTCCAGCAACGCGGCGAAGCGATCACTTGCTGCCATGGATTCCATTCCCAAACGATACTCTCTTTGCTTGAAGCGGCCGTCGGGAGTCGCCTGGTGCTATGGCCACGCTCAACCGGTGGGGCCGAACGGCCCCAGGTTCGGGGAGGATGGCCACATACTGGAGGTGACGCTATTGGCTAGTTTGGGCACAGCGAGGGATCCGAATTGCGAGTATTAGTTGTAGACGACCATCCAGTAGTCAGAGAGGGCCTGCGGGCTCTGCTCGCTTCACAGGATGACATCGAGGTTGCAGGCGAGGCCGCCAGCGGTGCCTCGGCGATTCGTCGCGCCGGCTACGACTCGCCAGATGTGGTGATCATGGATGTGCGCCTGCCCGACATGAGCGGAGTCGCAGCCTGTCGCACCATCGTCGAGAGGTTCCCGGAAGTGCGGGTGCTCATGCTGTCTTCACACGTCGATGAGGAGACCGTGCACGAGGCAATCCTGGCAGGCGCCTCCGGCTATCTGGTCAAACGCATCGATGGCGACCGGATTGTCGATGCGGTCCGCAGCGTTAGCGCGGGTGCTTCGGTGATCGACCCTGCGGCCACCGCCAAGCTCTTCAACCAGATCCGCGGTCAGAGCGTCGGCGACCCTGTGTTCTCGCAGCTCTCGGAACGGGAGGTGCGGATACTCGAGCTCATCGCAGACGGTCTCACCAATCGGGAAATCGCCGATCGGGTCTTCCTCGCCGAGAAAACCGTGAAGAACTACATCTCCCGGCTCCTGGCCAAGCTAGGCCTGAGAAACCGCAACGAGGCCGCTGCCTATATGGCCCGACGCATCGCAGACCGCGAGGCTCGGTACCCGGTCGAGGACTGGCCCGACGAATAACGGCCGCGTCAAATACGTTGCGACGAATGTACGAGTATAAAAACTCGCGAATTCCGCGTTAGGGTCATGGCTATATGGCAATCCGGGTACTGGTCGTCGACGATCACTTCGTGGTTCGCGCTGGCGTCGCCTCGTACATAGACAATCAAACCGATATGGATCTGGTAGGAGATGCGGGGAGCTATGCCGATGCGCTCTCCTGCGTCGATCAGCTCGAGCCCGATATCGTGCTCATGGATATCCGGCTCGGAGACGGCTCGGGAATCGATGCCACCCGCAAGATTCGGGAGAGCCATCCAAAGACCAAGGTGGTCATGTTCACCACCTACGCAGATCTCGACCTGTTGCGACAATCGATCGAGGCGGGTGCTTCCGGATACGTCGTGAAGCGGATGGCGCTCAAATCGCTGGTCGACACGATCCGGCGCGTGGTGGCGGGTGAGGAGCTCGTGATCGATGAGCGCGCCGAGGCAGCCCTGGAGACCGGAGGGGCCGAGGCGCAGCTGACTGAGCGCCTTCGCCGCCTCTCGCCGCAGGAGCGGCGCGTGCTCTCGCTTGATCTCCGACGGCCTCACCAACAGGCAGATTGCCGACGAGCTCAATCTGGCGGAGAAGACGGTGAAGAACTACGTTTCGGCATTGCTGCACAAGCTCGACATGACCCGGAGGGCGGAGGCCGCCGCATTCCGAGCCGCCATCAACGACATCGACGCCGTCGAGTGACGCCCTACCCCGCCGGGGTGAGCTTGGTGATCACTCCGTTGTTCGTGAGCACGTAGATCTCGCCCTCGGCGTCACGGCCGAAGCCGATCGTGCCGGGGAAGGTACCTGCCGGGAACCACTCCCTCATGTTCCCGCTCTTGTCGACGCTACGCACCCAGCCGGAGCAATAGTCGGCGAAGAAAAACTGGCCGTCGAGTTCGGGCATGGCTGTACCTCGATAGACAAACCCGCCCGTTATCGAGCAACCCTCGCTGTGGGTGTACTCGTAGATCGGTTGGGTGAGACCGGTCTTGTCGCACTCAGCGGCATCGAAACAGGAGAGGCCCTCTTGAATCGACCAGCCGAAGTTGGGATTGCCATCGCGCCAGTCGACCACGTCGACCTCTTCGATCTTGTTCTGGCCGACATCTGCGATCCAGAGATCGTTGCCGTCAAAGCTCCACCGCCACGGGTTGCGCAGACCAATCGCCCAGACCTCCTTCTCGAGGTTGCCCGCTGGGATCTCGTAGCCGTCGATGCCCGGGCCGACACTGATGCGGAGCATGGCGGCGAGTGGTGTATCGGCCCGCTGTCCGTTGCCATACTGATTGTTGGCACCGCCACCGTCGCCCATGCCGATCCATAGGTTGCCGTCCGGGCCGAATTGGATCATCCCACCGTTGTGATTGGCGGCAGGCTGGTCGATGACCATGATCTCGGTGAGGGTGCCAGGATTGGCCGTCGCACCGTCTGCCTGCATGGAGGCGATGACGGTGTTGCCGTCGTTGTTGACGTAGTCGATGTAGAACAAGCCGTTGTTGGCAAAGTCAGGGTGAAAGGCGAGACCGAGCAAACCCTGCTCGCCCTTGAAACTAACCCGATCGGTGATGTCGAGGAACTGCTGTGGGTCGCCGCCATCAATGACGTATATCGAGCCCGGCTGCTGGACGACGAACCGCCGAGCATCACCGGGTGGCGTGATCATCAGCAGCGGAGCCTCGAAGCCCGTGCCTGCCTCGGTTCCTTCGATGACGAGATCGTCGAGAGACGGCAGTGTGGTCGTGGGCTCGGCCGTCGAAGCCGTGGTCGGCTCGACGGTGGTGGTTGTCGTCGTAGATGTCTCGCCACTGGTCACAGGCGTGCTCGTCGCCGTTGTTCGACTCGTGTCACCTACCGTGCTCGGTGTTGACGACGAGCCGCTGCATCCCGCCAGCACCGCCGCAATCACAAGGAACAGAATGGAATGTCGCATGTCGCAACAGTAGCCCTGCCTTTGAGCTCGAAATCCAGCCCTGAGACTCACTCAGCGTCCGCAGAGGCACCCTGGAATGACCACTGATCTCGGGACCTTCTCGCCGCGTCGACATCCACGAAGGCGAGCAGCAATCCTCCAGATAGGAAGAAGACCACGATCGAGATGATGGCGGGCCTGCCCGAATCCGTCACTGCGCTGACGATGCCGAACAACAGCGGCCCCCAGATCGCCGAGAACTTGGTGAAGACCGTGAAGAATCCGTAGAACTCGGCGGCCGCCTCCTCGGGGATCATCGAGCCGTACAGGCTCCGGGACAGCGCCTGCACCCCTCCGAGCACGAACCCGATGACAACTGCGAGCAGATAGAGCGGCATCGCCTTGCCCTCGGGCAGGAAATACCCGCCGATGGCAATGCCCGTCCACACCACGAGCGAGATGAGGATGGCCCGTTTCACCCCAATACGGGCCGCAATCGTCCCAAACCACAGTGCACCGCCAAACGCGATGAATTGAACGATGAGGAACGCAATGATGATCTGAGTGGTATCGAGACCGAGTGTGTCCTCGGCATACGCGCCGCTGACATTGATCACGGTCTGGGTACCGTCGTTGTACAGCATGTATGCAATGGCGAACAGCAGCAGTTGTTTGAACCCCAGCATCTTGCGTGCTGTGTCGATGGTTCGCCCGAACCCGATCCGGGCATATGCCCGGATCGGGTTCATCTCGGCCAATTCCCCTGACAGCGCCTGCGCCTCCCCAGGGGCGGGCAGCATTCGCAGGCAATAAAGCGACCAGCCGATCCACCAGACACCAGACCCGGCGATGGCGAGCCGCACCACCACCGGGTCGGTATCGCTGAGGCTGATGGCAACGAACGCCAGAGCGACATACAACCCGCCTCCGATGTACCCGTACGCGTAGCCCTTCGAGGACACGCGGTCGATCGTCTCGTCGGTGGTGATATCGAGGAGGAAACCGTTGTAGAAGACGTTCGCACCGACGAAGCCGATCTGGGTGAGCAGGAACACGGAGAGGAACGCCACCACTGCGTTTGCGGGAACGAGCCCGAGGATGATCGTGGCAACCGCCCCGAAGTAAGCAAAGGCCCGCAGGTAGCGGCGCTTGGCGTCGCTGAAATCGGCTACGGCGCCGAGGACGGGCATCGCCAGGAACAGCAGTAGTGCCCCGAACGAAACCACCCAAGCCCACAGGGTCTCCCCACTCAGACCATGCCAACCTCCGTCGGCAACGATCTCGCCTGTGAAGAAAGCAGCGATGATCGCCCCTGCCGTTGTGATGTAGGCCGAGTTAGCCCAGTCGTACATCGCCCAACCGAAGATGGTCCGTTTGTCGTTCTTCACTGCCGCTCCCCGATCGGTTGGATGTCCCGTGAAGCGTAAATAGCGAGAGACGCGCCCCGCAACCATTTGTGTGATCAGCTACGCCCTAATAGCTCGCCGAGAGCAGCGTTGACCGCCGCCGGCGCCTCAATAGGCGTGACGTGGCCTGCGTCGGGGATCGTGACCAGCTCGGCGCCGCTGATGGCGGAAGCCATCGCCTCTGCAGCATCCGGCGGGGTGACCGCGTCGTGCTCACCGACCAGCACGGCAGTTGGCACATCGATGCCGGAGAGGATGCCCGCCCGATCACGGCGGTCGCGCATTCCTCTGAGCGCACCGACGATCGTCTCGTACCGGCATTCCTCGATCATCGTCTTGAGCCGGGCTCTGGCCTCGACCGATGCGCTCGGCCCGAGCAGCGCCTCCTGCATTCGCGAGGCAAGCGCGGATCTTCCGTCTGCGAGCACCGACTCGATCATGGCATCGCGGCCCCGCTTGCCTTCGTCGCTGTCCGCTCCGGCGCGGGTGTCGAGTAGAGCGAGGCTGCGAACCCGATCCGGGTACATGGCCACAAACGCCAGAGCGACATAGCCTCCCATCGAAAGGCCGACGATATCCGCCTTCTCGACCGATACGAGGTCGAGGACCTCAGCAAGATCCGTCGCGTGACGCTCCATCGTGAGCGCGCTGCCGGTGACCGGCGACGAGCGCCCGAACCCCCTCAGATCCACTGCGATGCACCGTCTCATCTCGGCCAGCGCCGCCAGTTGTTCCGTCCACATGGTCGAGTCCATCGGGAATCCGTGGATGAAGATGGCGACTGGACCACTGCCCTGCTGGCGAATGTGCAGGCGGATATCGTCAAACTCGGCGTATGGCACGGCTCACTCCCTGTCCAACCCGCGGCGTCTCAGTTCCTCGATGATGGCGTCGTCGCTGTAGCCGACGAGGCTCTCATCCCAGGCAAGCCCGGTGGCCAGGCTGTCCCTCCGATCGATCAGCAGCTCTGCCGTGCGGTCGCGCAGTGTGCGCGCCCACGCTCGACCAGAAGCAGTCTGGATCAACGACAGCGTACCGTCACCGTTGGCAACGAACACCCGAGCCTCGATCTGGGGGTTGGCGCGGGAGCCGCGCTCGCCGTAGATCATCAATACCGAGCCGACAGGGACATCCTGGACACCACCGACGGCGATGAACTCCCCGTCGTATGCCCACCCATTGGATTTCGTCTCATCGACATTGGCGACGATCTTCCCCCAGTTCTTGAGGCGTGAGTCACCAATCAGCGGCACTTCTACAGCGACGAGTGCTTCCATATGGGGGCACTGTAGGCGGCATGTGTGACGTTTGGCAGAAGGGTCACGCCTCACTGCGACGCCGCGATCGCAGGCGACCGCGTACCTGGCAACGTGGTCTCGGCTCTACTCGGAAGCGTGCTCGTCGAGGAACTCGTAGATCTCTGTGGTGTCCACTCCCGGGATCGTCTCGACCGGCATCGCCGCAAGCACGTGACTGTTGGGTCGTACCGAGGGAAACGCCCAACCGTCCCACCGGGAGGCGAGCTCATCATTCGGCCGCCTGCAGCAGGGGCCGTCGGGGCATTGCGACACTGATCGATGATTGGTGTCACGGCCCCGAAAATACTGGGCGTGTTTGAAGCCGACACCGACTGTGACCGCGTGTGCCGGAGAGCGGGAGTCCTCGAAACGGGTGGCGCACCAGAACGTCCCCACCGGCGTGTCGGTGTACTGGAAACGGATCGAGTAGCGGTCTTCCGACTTGAAGACCTGTCTCGTCCCCCATTCACGACACAGCCGTTGCCCTTCGATAGCCCCAACTGAGTTTCGGGGGAAGGGCACGCCGTTGTTCTCATAGGCCTTCCAGATGATCCCCTGCTCGTCGGAGCGCACGAAGTGAACCGGGATGTCGAGATGTCGGGTAGCCAGGTTGGTGAACCGATGCGCCGCCATCTCGTAGGACACGTAGAACGAGTCTCGGATATCGGCGACCGACAGATTCCTGTCCTGCTTTGCTTTCTGCAGAAACGGCACGAGCGATACCTCAGGCATGAGAGCCGCACCAGCGAAGTAGTTGGCCTCGACACGCTGCCGGAGAAATTCGGCGAAGTCGCGCGGCTCGGGATGCTCGAGCGCAAAGTGGCCCAGGGTCTGCAGCACTACCGACCGGCTGGCCCGAACCGAGATGGCATCGCGCTGGGGTATGTAGATCCTCCGGTGCCTGAGGTCTGTGAGCGACCGCACCGAGCTGGGCAGATCGCGGGCACGATGCACGGTGAACCCGAATTCGGCTGCCATCGCCTGCGTCGTTCCCTCGGTGAAGCCACCGCCTGTGTAGCCGGCGGCGGCCACCGCCCTTGCCGCGATCGTTTCGATCTCGGCGAAGTAGTTGCCTCTTTCCCTCATCTCGGCGCGGAGATCGGAATTGGCAATCCGAGCTTCTTCCCGTGTCGCCATCGTGATCTGTTCCCGTCCCTTGAGCTCTCCGAACAGCGCAAGCACATGCTCGAGAGCGATGTCCGGGAGCTTGGCGCTCGGTCTGAGCGCGGGCAGTTCGAGCTCGCGGTAGGTCTGGTCTTCCTGGGCACGGATGATGCCGATCTCGAGGCGTGCCCTTCGGTTGGGAGCGTCGGGGCGCACCAGCTCGGCTACCGGGACGTCGAGGGCATCTGCCAGGGCGTTGATCATGCCGAGCCGCGGCTCGCGTTTCCCGTTCTCGAGTAGAGAGAGATATGGAGCGGGCTTGTCTACTCGCTCTCCCAATTCATCGAGGGTCAGGCCTGCTTGGCGACGAAAGTGCCGCACCCGGTGCCCAAATACAAGCGGATCTATCGGTTCTTGCATGTTTAAACCTCGCAGTATCTGGCTATGAGCATAAGAAATAAAGAACTTATCGGCAACATCCATTGTGTTCGTTGGACCCGCATGTTGATCATTTCCCAAGCCACCAGCAGAAGGGCACAGATATGACAGTCGAGATTCTCGGACCACCAGGCTCACGCCACGACGAGGTCCTCACACCGAAGGCACTCGATTTCGTCGCCGCGCTCCACGACCAATTCGACCGTCGCAGGCTCGCCTTGCTGGCAGACCGCGAGGAGCGGCAACAGCGATTCGATGCGGGCGAGAAGCCCGATTTCCTCGACCCCGCCGGCCCCGCCCGTTCCGGTGATTGGCAGGTTGCAATTCCCCCGGCCGATCTGCTCGATCGCCGCGTGGAGATCACAGGTCCCGTTGAGCGCAAGATGATGATCAATGCCCTGAATTCCGGAGCGCGCGTTTTCATGGCTGATTTCGAGGACAGCGCATCACCGACCTGGTCAAACGTGGTCCAGGGCCAGGTGAACCTGATCGATGCGGTGCGCGGGACGATCGCTTACGACTCGCCCGAGGGAAAGCAATACCGCCTAGTGAAGCACCCCGCGACGTTGATGGTGCGCCCCAGGGGATGGCACCTCCCGGAGAAGCATGTCGAGGTCAACGGCACCACAGTGTCGGGCAGCATCTTCGATTTCGGCCTCTACTTCTTCCACAATGCAGGCGAGTTGCTCGAGCGCGGGAGCGGGCCCTACTTCTACCTACCAAAGCTGGAGAGCCACCTAGAGGCACGACTGTGGAACGACGTCTTCATCGCCGCTCAGGAGATGCTCGGCATCCCGCGGGGCACGATAAGGGCGACCGTCTTGATCGAGACGATCCTCGCCGCATTCGAGATGGAGGAGATCCTCTACGAATTGCGGGAGCACTCTGCAGGCCTGAACGCGGGTCGATGGGACTACCAGTTCTCGATAATCAAGAAGTTCCGCAATCGCCCTGAGATGGTGCTGCCGGATCGATCCCAGGTCACCATGACTGTGCCGTTCATGAGGGCATACACGGACCTGCTGATCAAGACCTGCCACAAGCGGGGAGCCCATGCGATGGGTGGAATGGCAGCCTTCATCCCGAGCCGCCGTGACGAGGAGGTCAACCGGCGAGCCTTCGCCAAGGTGCGTGCGGACAAGGAACTCGAGTCGCGCAACGGTCACGACGGCACCTGGGTCGCCCATCCTGACCTCGTCCCGCTGGCCGACGAGGTCTTCACCAGCGTGCTTGGCGAGCGCCCGCATCAGATCGACAAGCAGCGGGACGACGTTGTTGCCCATGCCGCAGCTCTTCTCGACGTGACCGTGCCGGATGGGACGATCACTGATGGAGGCGTCCGCATGAACGTCGACGTCGCCATCCGATACCTCACCTCATGGCTCCGGGGCAACGGAGCC
Source organism: uncultured bacterium (assembly GCA_963844835.1). Classification (GTDB taxonomy): domain Bacteria; phylum Actinomycetota; class Acidimicrobiia; order Spongiisociales; family UBA5794; genus JAAETI01. The sequence goes on from CAWJPT010000007.1 coordinate 230,621, forward strand.
GCCGCCATCTACAACCTTATGGAGGACGCGGCAACGGCCGAGATCTCGCGCAGCCAACTCTGGCAGTGGCAGCACAACGATGTGGTCACCGAAGAGGGGACCCCGGTGACGGCGGAGACCATTCACCGCATTGCAGACGAGGAGCTCGAGAGGATGCGCACCGAGTTCGGGGACGAGGCGTTCGCCGACGGGCGGTTCGAGCAAGCCCGGCAGCTCCTGGAGCAGGTGGCCATCTCGGACGAATTCCCCAACTTCCTGACCCTGCCCGCATACGAGCTCATCGACTGATTGAGAAGGAGACGTCACATGCAGAGCTTCGAAGATCGCGTCGAGGAGATCCGCAAAGACTGGGAAACCAATCCCCGCTGGGCGGGGGTCACCCGCAGCTATACCCCCGAGGATGTCGTTCGACTGCAGGGATCGATGATGGTCGACCAGACCATGGCCAGGCACGGAGCCGAGCGGCTATGGCATTTGCTCGGCAACAGGGACTACGTCAATGCCCTCGGGGCAATGACCGGAATGCAGGCCGTGCAAATGGCCAAGGCAGGGCTCGAGGCGATCTACCTCTCTGGATGGCAGGTCGCCGGTGACGCCAACCTCGCCGAGCAGGTGTATCCGGACCAGTCGCTCTACCCTGCCAATTCAGCACCGGCGCTGGTGCGTCGCATCAACAACGCGTTCATGCGAATCGACCAGGTCGAGTGGGCCGAAGGCCGGCGCGAGCACGATTACTTCTTGCCGATCATCGCCGACGCTGAAGCGGGGTTTGGCGGCAATCTAAACGCCTTCGAGCTCGCCAAGAACCTCATTGCAGCAGGTGCTGCCGGTATCCACTACGAAGACCAACTCGCCGCCGAGAAGAAATGTGGGCACATGGGTGGCAAGGTGCTCGTCCCCACTTCACAACACATCCGCACCCTGACGTCGGCCCGGCTTGCCGCAGATGTCATGGGCGTCCCAACGATCGTCGTTGCTCGCACCGACTCGCTTGCAGCCACCCTGCTCACGAGCGACATAGACGAACGTGACCGCCGCTTTCTCACCGGAGAACGCACCAGCGAGGGATTCTTTGCTGTGCGCAACGGTCTGGAAGCCGCCATCGCCCGAGGCGTCGCATATGCGCCATATGCGGATCTCATCTGGTGCGAGACGTCACGGCCCGATCTGGGTGAGGCGGCACGTTTCGCCGAGGCGATCAGGGCCGAGTACCCGGACAAGATGCTCGCCTACAACTGCTCACCCTCATTCAACTGGAGAGCCAATCTGAGCGACGAGGAGATCGCATCGTTCCAGAAGGAGCTGGGAGCGATGGGCTATCGCTTCCAGTTCATCACCCTTGCCGGTTTCCACGCCATCAACGCCGCCATGTTCGAGCTGGCGCGAGGCTATGCGAATGATGGGATGTCGGCGTATGTGCAGCTCCAGGAGCGGGAATTCTCGATGGAGCGCGCCGGCTATACGGCTACCAGGCATCAGCGTGAGGTCGGAGCGGGGTACTTCGACACCGTCGCCACCACGATCAGCGGTGGCCTGGCGTCGACACTTGCACTCGATGGTTCCACGGAGTCTGAGCAGTTCTGACAGCTCGGTCCCTGTTTGCGGCACACAGGTCGTATGCGAATCTGTGCATGCGACCTGTGCTACATTGCCCGACCCCACACTTCGAGGAGAAGGTTTGTTTGGCAGGCGCGCCTCCACCATCGAGCAGGTCCCGGCATCCGGCTGGGCGAGCTGGATCGAGGAGAACAACGGGATCTTGCTCGATGTCCGCGAGCCGGGAGAATGGGCACGCGGCACGTTGCCGGAGAGTGTCACGATCTCTCTCGCCTACCTGCCCGCCAGCCTCGGCCGTCTCGAACAGGGCCGCCCCGTCCTCGTGGTGTGCCGATCCGGGAACCGCAGCATGGTCGCTGCCGAGTTCCTGACTCGCAATGGATACCATGCCGCTAACCTCGCGGGCGGCCTAGTTGCGATTGGACTTGCCTCATGAGAAGACTCGTCAACACGCTCACTCTTACCATCGCTGCACTGCTCCTGCTCGGTGCTTGTGGTGGGTCGACCGATACCGCATCCAAGCTCCAGCTGACCTCCGTGTCCGATGTTGCCGAGATCGTGGCCTCCCCACCCGACGGTCTCGTCATCCTCGACATCAGGACTCCCGAGGAGTTTGCCGCCGGGCACATCGCCGGGGCGGTGAACATCGACTACTACGCAAACGACTTTGCGGCGAAGCTGGGTGCGCTCGATGTCAACCTGCCGTACGTGATGTACTGCAACTCCGGCAACCGTTCGGCCAACGCTCTGCCACTCATGGATTCGATCGGATTCAAAGAGGTCTACGAGCTCGACGGGGGCATCCAAGCTTGGTATGCATCTGGCCAACCCATCGAACAGTAGCCTCCGGCGCCCTACGCTGATTGCGTGCGATATCTTGCTCTGTTCCTTGTTGCCGCCGTTGCGGCTTCGGCTTGTGGCGCCGAGCCACGGGCCACCGCCACTACCGCTACCACTACCCCAACAGCTACGACATCGAGCACCGCACCTCCGGGCGAGACGGCGACGGTAGTGCGTGTCTTCGACGGAGACTCCCTGCTGATGGCCGTCGATGGTGAAGAGGTTGAAGTGAGGCTGCTCGGGATCAATGCTCCCGAAGGAACAGAATGCTATGGGGACGAGGCTCGTAACACTTTGCAGCAGTTGCTCTCGTCCGGGACATTGACCCTCGTATCCGACGGAGAGGACACCGACCAGTACGGCAGGCTGCTGCGGTACCTGTATGTGGACGACTTGAACGTCAACATGGCGATGCTGGCCAACGGAGATGCCGTCGTGTTACAGGGCGACTATGCCGCAGACGCCGACTTCGCTGCAACCTCCGACGACGCCGCCGCCGCGGGCCTCGGCATGTGGGCAGCCGATGCATGCGGTGATGCCACACCGCCAACTGGTATCACGATCACCGACTACGTGTACAACCCCGCCGGGCCGGACGGAGACGTGATGAATGACGAGTGGGTTGCCATCGCCAATCGCGGTTCGAGCTCAACCGATCTATCGGGATGGACCATGCGCGACGAGTCGACACAGAACCGTTTCCACTTCCCGAATGGATTCCAGTTGGCACCGAACAGCGAGGTCGTGGTCCACTCCGGCTGTGGCGATGACACTTCATCGGACCTCTTCTGGTGTTCTGATGATCCGGTCTGGTCAAACGGTGGAGATACCGTGATCGTGCAACTTCCGGCGGGCACGATCGTCGCTAGAGACCGGTATTCCGGCGATTTCTGAGCCCGGTGCGGAACGGATAGGGCGTCCTGCGCCACCCGGGCGCTGTCCATGTACGCAGTTTGGTGGATCAGATTCTGGGAATCGCGAAAAGCGTTCTTGCATTAAGGACACGAAGTCCCTTAATCTCACAGCAACATACTTGAGGTCTACGGGCGGAACCAGAGGGTCCTCACAGCGGAACGCTCTGGGAATGGGGAAAGATCGGCACCTAGACAACGAAGGTTTGTGGAGCGGTCCGGGCCGGGTGATCCATTCCGAGCGAAGCGCAATACCCCCTGGTTGAAACCATGTTTCATTCAGAGAACCATGATTCGGACGTGATCTCATGCAAGGTTGCAAGGTCGGCTACGGCTGCAAGGTTGGCTGAGAGACTGCAGCTCGACCCGACCCTCCACAGGTAAACTTTCTTAGGCTCCCGACCGATCACTGTTTTATGTCCTACTACGAGACCCCATATGCGATTCAGCGCCGACGCAAACGCGTCTACGGTGCTGTGTCGTTTCTCATCGGGGTCTCTATCATCACCTCGGCAATTCTGTACGCGGGATTTCCCGAGCAGGTGTTTCTTTGGGCCACCTTCGCCGCGGTATTCCTGTTGCTCGAGATAACGGCTGTGGAGGTCAACGATCGGCTGATGACGACGCCGACTATCGCTGTCGTCATCGCGGCGGGCATCGTGCTCGGGCGGGACCAAGTGCTCGGTGGGCTCACGGTGATGGCCGTACTCGGATTGATGCAGCCCCAAGATCTGGTCCAGCGCCGCATCTTTCAGCCTGCAGTCAATCTCGGGATCGTCGCCACCGGGACCGCTCTCACTGCCGGAGTGCTATATCTCCTGTTGCCCATCGATGCTGCTTCTGCCGGCATGTTTCGTATAGCCGCAGTTGGCGCCGGAGCGGCTGCTGCCGGAGACCTTGCTTCCTACGTTTTGACTCGGTTCGTGGTCCTGCGCGTGTTTGGTGCCAAGTTTGCAGGACCGTGGTCCAATGTCGGCCAGATCCTGCTCAGCTTCGTCGGTCTTGGTGCCGTCGGCGGCTTGCTTGGATACGCCTACGTCACGTACGCGGCTGGTCACGGCACCTACAACGCGATGCTGATTCTCATCGTCGGCATGCTGCTGATGAGTCGTCTGTTCTTTGCGTCGCTGGCGAAGCTCGGGCGGCACGGGAGGGAATGCTTGCGACGTTGGTCAAGACGCTCGAAGCCAAGGACCTCTACACGCGAGGGCACACCGACCGGGTTGCCCGGTTCGCCGTCCAGCTTGCTCAAGAGCTCGGCCTCAACGGTGACCAACAAGAGCGGATCCGGCACTCGGCGTTGATCCACGATCTCGGCAAACTGGCTGTGCCACGGGAGCTGCTGAAGAAGCGAGGACGGCTCACCGCGGAGGAGATGGACGCCATCCGCGGGCACGTCCACCACATCGACGCGCTGCTCAATGATGTGGAATGGCTCCATCCCTTGGTACGGATCGCATCAGACCATCATGCCCACTTCGACGGCGGTGGCTATCACGGTGCCTACACCGACGCGGGTGAGCGCCCAGCACCGGAATCAGCGCGTGCTCGCAATCGCCGATGCATTTGATGCAATGACCAGCAACCGACCGTACCGGATGGCGCTCACTCAGGATGAGGCGTTCCGAGAACTCCGCGATGGCGCAGGCACCCAGTTCGATCCGGACATGGTCGAGTCATTCATTCACATGATCGAACGCGGCAGTCTCCGTTATGGCGCCCTGGTCAGGATGACCGACGAAGAAGCGCGGGAACTGGCAGAACAGCGTGGCTGGGTCTACCGGGATTGATCGTCACTCGGCGGGTTGCTCGGGGATCTGACACTCGGGACGGGCATCCCCACTGCCCGCATCACCATTCCATATCTCGGGATCCGAGGCGTTCGCCGTTCCCGTGTCATCTGTGGTGAGGAATCGGATCAGACCGCGATATACAGCGTCCGCATAAGCCTGCCGGAACTCCGGTGTCGCAAGCAACGCGGCTTCCGATGGATTCGATATGTAGGCGCCCTCGGTGATCACCGTCGGCATCTCGCTGCGACGTAGGATGCCGTAGTACTGCGGGTTTCCGTCACGGGGGCTCAGGCGTGACTTGGCCCCGGTGAACCTGGCGCCTACCCAGTCGGCGGTAAACGGAGCGAAGCTCCGCTGCAACTCCTGAACCATGATCCTGGCGAAACGACGCGATGAGGGGATCTGCGACTGGTAGTAGACGTCGGAGCCCGGCATGTCGAGGTTGATCTCCCAACCGGCGTTGTTGTGTATCGCCACCATCGCGGTGGCGTTTGCGGAGTTGGCGAGCTCGGAGCGAAAGGTGAGCCCGGCCTCGTAGTCACCGGTCTCAGCATCACCGACACGGGTGATCAACGTCCACCCCGCCGCAGGGACCTGGTCTCCCGTGAAGATCTGCCCCGTGTTCCAGTCGATGGAATGCGAGTCGTTTAGGAGATCGACAACACGTCTGGCGATGTCGAGATTGACCGCCTTCTCGGCAAGTCCGGAAGGACTGGCCGCACCGGTGTTCCACGGCCCGCCGTGCCCGGGATCGATCACGATGGTGGCATTGGCGAAGTCGAACCCGTCCCCGATCTCGTACGTCGGAGTTGGTGGTTGCGCCAGTACCTGCGAAGAGCTCACCCAGGCGGTCGAGTCACAAGATGTGAATACCTCGATCCAATCGCCCTCCATGCTTTCCCCGGCAAACACGAGCCCTTCACGGGCAGTGACGGTCGGCTCACCGCCGATCTCCTCGTACAGGTCGGCGCCGCCGGCTGCGACGGTGACGACACCACGACCGGTGAACCCATCGGCAATACCGGACTCGGGAGCTGCAGGAGGGGCACCGGGCTCCTCGGGAACACCGATCGGCACCGGAATCGTCGTAGTCGTCGTGGTCGTTGCGGTTGTTGTAGTCGTCGTTGGTGTCGTCGTGCTGGTAGTCGTGGCGACAACAGTGGTATCGGTACCCGCTCGAGTCGTCGTGGTAGCCGCGGTGCCGGAGCATGCTGATATGACGAGGGCGAGCGCGGTCGTGAGCAGGATCTTGCGCATCGGGCCAATGTAGTCGGGCACCGATCGAGGACGGGGCGTTGTTGTGTGCACCGGCAGACGCGCTACTGGCTCGGCTGTGCGGGAAGATCACAACCGTTCCCGGAGACCGTGCCGGCATCGAGGTGGAACATCTCAGGATCGTGGACCCCTTCGCCAACCTCATCGGTGGTCAAGAAGCGAACAATGCCTCGATAGACGGCATCGGCGTAGGCCTGCCGAAACTCGGGCGTGGCGAGCAATGCCTCTTCCTCGGGCTCGGAGATGTAGACGCCCTCGACGATGACGGCCGGCATCATCGCCCTCCTCAGGATGCCGTAGTAGTCGTCACCCGTGTCCGGGTCGATCCGGGCCCTCGCCCCCAGGATCTCACCGCCGCGTCCAGTCGGCGTGGAATGACGAGAAACTGAGCAACAGCTCCTGGTAGATCAGCCCGGCGAGCCGGTCCGATCCCTCCGCACCGATGGCGTAGTACACCTCGGAGCCGGGAATGTCGGTGTCGAAGCGGGGCACCGTGTTGTTGTGGATTGACACGAACGCGTCGGCGCCGGCCGCGTTTGCCACCGTGGATCGGTACCCGAGGCCGAGCTCGAAATCACCGTCGTTGGGGCCGTTCTCGTCGCGGGTGAGGACGACACTCCCAAACGCGGGCACCTCTGAGCCGGTGGTGACAGCGCCGGTGGTCCAGTCGACGTCGTGCGGAGATGACATGAGATCTCTGACCCTTTCGGCGATGTCGAGGTTGACCTCTTTCTCGCTCAGACCGGTCGGCCCGACCCCGCCCCAGTCGCGATCGCCGTGCCCGGGATCGAGCACGATCGTGGCAGCGGAGAGATCAAACCCCGGTCCTGGAGAACCATTGTGCGCCTGTGGTTGCACCTCGACGTCGTTCGCATCCACCCAGGCGGTCTCGTTGCACATCGTGGTCACCAACAGCCAATCACCCTCGCGGTGCATGAAGGGCAGGACAACCCCTTCGTGGATGGTGAAGTAGGGATCGCGGCCGGGGCCATCCCAGAGCTCGGCTCCCCCATCCGGCACGAACGCAATCCCGGCGTCCGTTGGAGCCGATTCTTGGGCGCTCGACTCGACCTGCGGAGTCGTGGTCGTGGTGGTGGTGATGGTGGTGACGGCGAGGCATCGGCACTGCGCACACCGACCGCGGCGATGGCAATAGCGGCCAGGGCGATGGCGGAGATCGCGGCCAGCGCAACGATGACTGACCGTGCGCGACCGGCAAACTGTAGGTTCATTTCATCACCCGGGAAGGCGCGGCTCGGCACATTGTCGCACCCCTCCGGAGCTATGAAGGGGATTTCAGTTGCGGATCGCCACCGTCTTCATCTCCATGAACAGCCGCAGGTAGTCGGGGCCGCCCGCCTTGGCGTTCGAGCCCGACATCTTGAACCCTCCGAACGGCTGCACGCCGACCAGGGCGCCGGTGATCTTGCGGTTGATGTAGAGGTTCCCGACGTGGAACTCGCGCTTCGCCCGTTCGATCCGACTCCTGGTCTGTCGAGATCAGATCCACCGGTGAGCCCGTACTCCGTGTCGTTGGCAACGTCTATCGCTTCGTCGAAATCGGCAACCCGCATGAAGGAGAGCACCGGGCCGAAGATCTCGTGCTGGGCCAACCGGTGATGACGCTCAACGCCGTCGAAGATCGTCGGCTCGATGTAGTAGCCGCCGTCCATGTCGACGGGCTGGCCGCCAAGCACCAGATTTGCCTCTGCACGCCCCCGCTCGATCTCGGCGAGGATCGCCCTGTGCTGCGCCGCGGAGATGATCGGGCCGACGGGTTTGTTCTCGACACCGGGGCCGATCTCGAGCGAGGCGGCCTTGGCCACCACCAGATCCAGCAGGTCATCGTGGACGGTCGAAACCACGATCGCTCGAGAGCAGGCCGAGCACTTCTGGCCCTGATACCCGTATGCGCTGCGGACCAGGGAGTCGGCGGCCAGATCGAGGTCGGCGGTCTCGTCGATGATCAGAGCCCATCCTTGCCACCCATCTCCATGTAGGCGCGCTTCAGCCACTTCTGGCCGGGCCGGACCACCGCGGCCCGCTCGGCGATGCGCAGTCCGACTTCCTTCGAGCCGGTGAAGTTCACGAATCGTGTGCCGGGATGGTCGACCAGGAAGTCGCCGACGACGCCACCGGGGCCGGGTAGGAAGTTGATGACACCATCGGGAATCCCGGCTTCGGCCACGATGTCCATGAAATGGGCTCCGAGCATCGGAGTGTTCGATGCCGGCTTCAGCACGACGGTGTTGCCGGCGGCGACCGGGCCAACCGTCATCCCCACCAGAATCGCAAGCGGGAAGTTCCACGGCGGGATGACGACTCCGGGACCGATCGGGATGAGGAACGACTCGTTTGTCTCTCCCGGATAGCGAGTGCACCGGAACCGGCTCATCGAGCCGGATGGCCTCGTGGGCGTAGTAGCGGCAGAAGTCGATTGCCTCGGCGACATCGGCCTCCGCCTCTGCCCAGTTCTTCCCTGCCTCGAGGGTCATCCACGCGGACATCTCGAGCTTCCGTTCGGCGATCAGGTCACCGAGCAGGTACACGAACTCCGCTCTCTCCTTGGCCGAGCGCTTCGACCAGTCGGGGAACGCTACGGTCGCCGCATCGATCGCCAGTTGCGCTTCGGCCTCGGAAGCCTGGGCAGTCGTGCCGACCAGCTGCTCCGGGGCTGCCGGGTTGACGGAGACAATGCGATCGTCGGTATCTACGGGTTTGCCACCGATGATGAGCGGCACATGACCGCCGAGCTTCGACACCACGATGTCGATCGCCTCTTCGTAGGCTTTCCGTGGCCCGGGCTCGGAGAAATCAGAGTAAGGCTCGTTTCGGAACGGATCCATGTGATGTCCTTCTCTCGCCGGGTTGCACAGCACCAGGCTACGTCGGAATCCCCCTTTTTGCTATGAACGCAGAATCTGGGAATACGAAGAAACCTCTTCGGTAGAGAGCCAAACCGCCGATACTGAGTGGGTGAGTGATTCGATTCTGATTGTTGAAGACTCTGCAAGTGTTCGCCGTCTCATTGAGGTGTGCCTCCGTGAGCTGAGCTTGAACATCGTCGGCGCTGCCGACGGCGTTGCCGGTCTCGAAGCAGCCCGCGAAACACTGCCCACTGCCATCGTCCTCGACATCGGCCTGCCGGGCATGGATGGTTGGGAGGTGCTTCGTCGCCTGCGCGCCGATGAGGCGACCCGGGACACCAAGGTGCTGATCCTCACGGCCCATGCCCAACCTGAGGTGGCCGTTCAGGCTCAGGAGGGCGGTGCGGACGATTTCATGACCAAGCCATTCCGGCCGACCGACCTGCGTGATCGCGTCGCCAAGATGATCGCCTCCTAGCGACTCTCTCACCTCAGGGCCGCAATCACCTCTGCTTCACTCACTTGACCGAATCGGTCATACCATTCGCCAACCGCCCGGAACCAGCGCGGCGTTGCGGGCACACGAAAGCGTCGGCGCTGCTCGGCAAGTGCGCTCGTCGTATCGATCGGGCCCGACCGGCACCGCACCGACCAGCAGATCTGGTTCCTGTTCTCGAATCGTCTGCAAGGTGGCACTGGAAGGTCGCTCCGGTCGCGACTCCATCGTCCACGACTACCACAACCCTGTCCTGGAGGTCCGGATGCGCGGCTTCACCTTGCGGTAGACCGCGAGTCTCCGCTCCAGCTCGTCGCGGGCGGTCTGCGTTGCCTGCGTGAGCTGTCTCGGGCGAAACACCGAGCTCGTCGATCAGATCGTGCAGTAAGAAGGCATCGCCGCCTTCGCCGACCGCTCCCAGCGCCAGCTCAGGATTGACCGGCGCCCCGATCTTCCTGGCGAGGGCGATATTCAGCTCACCGCCTAGGCGTCTCGCCACGGGTGCTGCCACGATGACCCCACCCCGCGGAATGCCGAGGACGATGCGGTGTCGAAGTGACCCCTCTCTCGGCAAGCACTTCGGCAACCGGTTCCCCCAGAGAGCGACCGGCGTCCTCCCGGTCTTTGTATCTCATAGCCCCAAGCGTACCGGTAAGGTCTGCTCGATATGCGCAGGCTCCTACTCATCGCCAACCCATCGGCATCGGGATTCACCGGTGCGGCACTGCGCGATGTAGAAGCGACGCTGGGCAGCAAGTACGAGGTAACCACGGCCTGGCCGAACGGTCCCGCCGAGTCCCGCCAGGCCGCCGCAGACGCCGCAGCCGACGGCTATGCGGTGGTCGCAGCCATGGGCGGCGACGGCGTGGTCCATCACGTCGCCAACGGGCTCGCCTTCGCCCCGGACCGCACTCGGTGTCATCCCCACCGGCACCACCAACGTCGTCGGCACGCATTCTCGGCATCCCGATGAACCCAGCCAAGGCCGCCTCCCGACTCGTATCGGGAACGCCGCCAGCCCTTCACCCTCGCCCACATCGCCACCGAGAGCGAGCTCGCCGCACGATCCGAGTATGCCGTGTTCTCGCTTGGGCCTCGGTCTCGATGCCGATGTCGTCGCCGTTTCGGATCTGCGCCCGACCGCCAAATACCACTTCTCATCGCTGAACTTCGCCGCAATCACCACAAGACAGGTGCTTGCCAATTACCGAACCAGACTGCCCAACATGCTCGTCAGAGTGCAACGGGGTGCGGGCGCACGCCAGCACCGTGCTCGTCCAGATCCACGACGCCTACACCTACTGGGGCCGAGTGCCGCTCCGAATCGACCCGAGCCCGGGTGACGGGTTGAGCGCAGTCGCCATCGAACGTGTCTCGGCGACCTCTGCCATCGGTCTCGCCGCCCGTGGGCTGATGGGACGGGCAATGGCCAAGCAGGAGACGAGCACACGTCTTCACCGACATCGAGAAGCTCATCGTCGAGGCCGAGCCTGCTGCGCGCTTCCAGGCGGACGGCGAGTTGCTGGGCACAACCGATGCGGTCGAGATCACGCCCGCGTATGATGCATTGACGGTGATCGCGCCCACCGGCCTTCGTAGCGACCCGAGTTGCCCCGACTCGGCTCAGGCGGTGATCGGCGGCTCGCTTCGCACCGTCGGTTGATCTTCTCCTCCAACTGCATCGCCCCGATCGCGGCGTGGGCAACGGTGGCTCCGAGCAGCGACGCGTTTCCACAGGATCTCGCGGAGGGGCTTGCCCAGCACGTCGTCGAGCAGCTTCACCCTTGGGCCTGCGACCGGCTTGTCTTCCTCGGCACCGGTCAGTCGGCCCCAGAGACGGGGGTTGGTGGCCGGATCGACGGTCCCGGCCGCCGACCAGCTCGGCGACAAGGGCTTCGATCGTGCCGCGATCGGTTGCCGCACGCACCCTGCGGCCCGAGTAGCGGACCCGCCTTGACACCGATGGCGGCGGTCAGGTCTTCGAGACGGCACAGTGCGTCCTCACGGTCGGCCTGGGTCGACTCCGGCCCCACTCCGGCCAGCACCTCCCGGCTCACTCGCGCCCAGCCTTGCTCAAAGTCGAGGGACGCCCCTCGCCACACCCCGGCAGTCTCCCCTATCGCCCGCACGATCCGGGCTGCGTCCCGGATCACCTTGCGCAGCATCACGGTCTTCGTGTCGATCCGCTCGGTCACGTGCTCACGGAACAAGTCGATGCCACGCGGCGAGGCACCCGGTGGATCGGCGGCCAGGGCAAAGAGCGCTGGTCGCGGATACCCGTCCGCCGCCAGCGTCTCGATCAGGTCCTGACGCACCGTCTGCAGGTCGTCGGGGCGCAGACTTGTCGATCTTGTTGAGGGCGAAGATGAACTGGCTCTTGTGGACCGCAAGCTGCGAGAGGAACTCGTCGTGGACGATCGGGTCGCGGTACTTGTCGGGATCGAAGAGCCAGATCACGCCATCGACTCTCGGGATCAGATCTTCGACCCGCTCCCGATGCCAATCGGCGATCGAGTCGATATCCGGCAGGTCGATGATGGCGGTACGCGTGAACGCAGCGTGCTCACGGCGATAGGCGATGCCCAGCGTGTCGAGCAACACCGTGACCGCGGGCTCCGGGTTGACCGGCACAACGGCGAATGGCTCGTCGGTGTGCGGCCGCAACACGCTGACGGACGTGATCACTTCACCTGCGAGGGCGTTGACCAGACTCGACTTGCCGGTGCCCGTCCCCCCGGCGACCGCCAAGCACCAGCGTCTCCCCGAGAAAGCCGCGCCGTTGCCTTATCTCGTCTGCGTACTGCTTCGCTTCGCTCAAGATCTCCCGGGGCACGACCCCATCGGCACGGGCTATGACCAGATCGATGGCGTCGAGGAGCTCGGGCACGTCACGCATCGGCACCATCCTCGTCGGCCTCGCTGAGCTCAGCATCGGCAAGATCGGGACCGACCTCGCTGGTGGTCATCGCGGGCTCAGACGGTTCCGGAGCCAGATCATCTGGTCCCGAGTCCTCACGATCAGGGACACTCTCGAGCTGTGCCTGGGTGTCGCCTTCGAGCAGCGCTGAGATCACGGTGAGCTCTCGCTCGAGGCGGATGGCTGCCTCTTCGTGGTTGTCGAGCCGTTCCCGAAATCTATTGGCGTCGAACTCCAGAGCGTCCCGGATAACACTGGTCAGGCTGTTCTGGGCGTCTTCAATGAATCCGGCGAGATTCCGCTTGAACTTCCGCCGCACCGCCCGCGGTGGTGGCTGAGTCGGGTCGATGACCGCCCGCCAGGCCTTGGCGGCGAGCCGCAGAGCCACCCGGGGCCGCAACGACCCCGTCTTGCTGTTGTGTGCCGCAACCTCAGCGAGCACCTCCCGCCAATCTTCGAGCCTCCCCTGAACATCCCACGAGGTGTCCTCAGTGTGTCGCCACAGCGTCGTCCCTTTGCCTTCGAGCAAGGATGCACCAGTGTCGTTCTCGAGCCATTCGGTCGCTGTCTCCTGTGCCGCCACACCGGCTCGCCTGGTCACGATCGCGGTCAGGTCGACCGCGGCCTCCGACCAGGTCTTGTGCCTTGCCATGTCGTGCAGCGAGCCGTTCGCCACCATCCGGGTGATCTCGGCCACCTGGTTGTTGTACGCGGCGGCCACCGAATCGTCGAGCTCTTTGGTGATCACAGCGACGTCGTTGAACTCGTCTGTGATCACCCGGCAGCGGTCGACAACATTTCGCCCGGCCGTGTAGGCGGTCATCGAGACCAGCGTGTCGCGGTAATCGGTGTTCGAGACGGCACCGAGCTCATTGCGGAGAGCGCCAACGGCTCCGGGGTCGAGGCCACCATGCCAGCGGTCTCCGACTGCCTCGTTCACCCCGAAGACCATGGCGGGGTCGGGCTCGAGCAGAAGACCATTGTCGTGAAGCCGACGGGCGAAGTCGTTGAGCAGCGACGCCGCCTCGCTGCGGTCGGATGGCAGGCGATTGAGCACGAACAGCATCGGTACCCCCCTCCACCTGATCTCGCGCAGGAACTCGCCACGCCGAGATGTCGGCATAGCGGGACGGGCTGGTGACGAACACGCACAGATCGGCAAGTGCCAACGCATCCAGCGCAGGTCGCCTGCCCGAAGGAGAAACGTATTCGGAAGGTGGTGTGTCGATGATCGTCAGATCCGACGTCAGCTCGTCATCGCCGATCACCACCTCCACGGTGGGGCCCACCCGATCGCGAACCCGGGAGACGAACTCGGACCAATATCGAGAACCGTGGTCACGGTGGGCCCACAACACTGCACTGCGGGTCGTGGGCCGCAACGGCCCAACCTCGCTGATCCGATCGTTGGCCAGGGAGTTGACGATGGTTGACTTCCCGGTGCCCGACGAGCCAATCACCGCGGCAACCACCGGGGCCTCCGGTTCATCGAGTCGGGGGATCAGATACTCTGAAATGGTTCTGCTCACCGCAGTGCGCACACGTTCGGCCTGGTCCCTTCCCGGAGTCGGCAGATTGAACTCCACTCCGGCGAGTAACTCGGTCAGTCTCTCGAGCCGGGGTCGGAGTGCGCTCAGGGCGACGGAATCTGCCTGCATGAAATGATTACACCACATCATGCGCCGTTGCCCGGTACCAGCGAGGGATCATTCTCCGCGTCCGAGCCCACAGAACGTGTCACACCACCCGAATATGTTGCCGACATGGACGTACCACAGCCTTCCCCAAACCAGTCAGTCACCCCGGCAACCGTGGTCATCGAGCACGAGAAGGCAACCGTCTCTGGTCTCGTGCTCACCGATCCCACCGTTGTCGCCCATCTCAGCTCACTCGGCACCGACCAGCGAGCCGACGAGTTGGTCCGCGCCATCGGCATCGGGCTCCACGGGCTTGCCACGGCCTCGATGCGAGCAACAGTCGAGGAAATGGAGAATCGAGTTCGAGACATCATCTCGTTGGCCTCCGCAGCCGCCCAATCCCAGGTCGGCGAGGCAGTCGAGAGCGGGCGCGTTGCGCTGGCGAACAACCTCGATCCGGAGCTCCGCTCTTCCCTGACGGCACGCACCGTTGCCGAATTGGAGAAGGTCCATCGAGAGACGCTCGCCCGTCTCGACCCTGATCGTATCGACAGCCATACCGCGAAGCTGGTCGGGGCGATCACCGAGATGCTCGGACCCGGCGGTCAGCTGGCGCAGCGACTCGCCGACGTCTTCGACTCGGCCGAGGCAGAGCACGGCATGGGCAGATTGGTCGACATGTTCGAGAAACGGTTCCGCGAGATCCGTGACCTGATGATCGGAGAGCAACAGAGACGTCAGGAAGCAGAGCGCGGGACAGCCAAGGGCCTCGAATTCGAGGATGCGGTCGAGGAGGTGCTGCGCGAGGAAGCCCACAACCTGTCCGGCTGCATCGTGGAACGGACCGGCCAACTCGCGGGGACACTCGGGCCCGACGCCAAGGTCGGCGACTTCGTCTTGACGCTGGCAGACGGGACACGGGTTGCCGTTGAAGCGAAGAACGTATCTCGTATCTCGCTCGGCGGTAGCACCGGAATCCTCGCTGAGCTCGATCGTGCCATGGACAACCGGAACGCATCCTGGTCGCTTGGGATCTCGCGACAGGATGCCTTTCCCAGGGAGGTGGGAACGTTCGGGGTCTACGGCAACAGGCTGCTGGTCGTGGATCCGGGTGACGGCACCCTGCTTCGGGTGGCCTTGCGCTGGATCGCCTCCGCCGCCCGCGGCTCGGGCGCAGCCGACCAGATGGTCGATACCGCCGGCGCCCTCGATGGCCTCGACCGTATCCGCGGCCTGGCTCAGCACTTCTCGAGAAGCAAGAAGGTGCTGGCAAGCGCTCAATCGGGTTTGGACACGGTGCGCGAAGAGCTCGACGCATTGCGCAGCGAGCTGCTCGATTTGGTTGACGACACCACGCGGGCGCTCACGCTGCCTCCGTCAGAGACGCGCCGGGTGGCATAGGCACCGACGGATGGGTGGCAGACCAGCTCCAATCATGGAACTTCGTCTTCAACAAGCGTCCCATTGGAACGTGGCGACCGAATGCGCATCGCTGCGGCTCCCTCGGGGCAAGAATCGAGCAACGGGCAATACTGGCACCACGGCCCCGCCACCCGCTCCAGGTGGTCCGCACCGGCCGAGAACGACCGTCGCAACTCGGTGACCATGGCGGCTACCGCAGCGGCCGTCTCCGCCACGCTGTCTTCGGTCGGCGTCGCCTCGAGCCGTTCCCCGGACCCGACCGAGATCGCCTCGACCCGGCGGGGTAGCTCTCCACGATCGAGCACCCACAGCATCGCGTAGAAGCCCAGCTGTTGGTCCGCCTCGTAGAGCCCGCCGGTCTTCCAGTCGACGAGCCGAACGCCATCGTCTTCATCGAAGACAGCATCCACAGATCCCTTGAGGGTGACACCGGTCGCAGGCTCGACCTCAATGAACTCCTCGGAAGCGCGGAAGCCCTCGGCAGAAAGCACCTTGAAACGTCGGTACAGGTCACCCACCTCGCTTATCACCCCGGCGAGCTGAGAGGGACGGAGACCAAGGGCACTCAGCTGCGGATTGAGCCCGGCCCCTATCTCCTCCTTACAGATCCGCTCCAGCTCATGGTCGGCAATCGGCCCGGCCCCCAGGTGCCGGGCAAAGACCCGATGGGCCAACCCTCCGCGGAACGAAACCAGGCTCTCTGCAGGAAAGATGCCGTGAAGCCTCCCCAACGCCTGGTCGGGGCATCGCGTGAAGGTCATGAACATGGTCGCCGACACGCTGATTGGATCGCCGGGAGCTACACGAGGGAATCGCATCAGATGCGGATGCTATCGCCCCACCGGCCCATCTCTGCGCCTGCTACGCTCCGTTGCGTTGCCGGGCTATCCCGGCAACCAGTCGAACCCAGGTAATGGGTCGGAGGCATTACACTCCCATTACCTCAACCCTCCCCTGCTTTTCTTATGACTCAGCAACTTCGACGGTGGATCATTGGCGGCGTCGCGGCGATCGTGCTGCTACCGCTTCTTCTGTTCGTGCTCGACAGCGCTCGAGCGTCCGGCGAAGTGGCCAGGAACGTATCCGCAGCCGGAATCGAGCTAGGGGGCCTCAGCGAACAGGATGCGCTGGCTGCGCTTCACGAGTACAAGACCGAGTTGGCCGATACTCCCGCACCGTTCACCGTGAACGGCACCGAGTTCGACCTCATCCCGAGCTCGATCGGGCTGAACATCGACGAACAAGCAATTGTGGCGACCGCAATGGAGCAGCGACGCGACAAGGGCTTCCTGGGGACCTTCTTCTCTTGGTTCGGCAGCTTCGGAAACCACATCGAGCTCGACGTGCCCGTGACCATCGACGAGGACAAGCTCGACGAGGTCCTCGACGAATGGCAGATCCGAGGCGATCGCCATGCCTGCCTACGAGGGCGGCATCATCGTCGAGGATTCGAGGATCCTCCCCGACTATCCCCGTCCCGGAGAGGGCATCGATCGAAAACAGGCATACCGTGAGGTGCTGGCATCGGTGCAGACCATCGACAGGGACACCGTTGCTCTGGCAACAACTCAGATCGAGCCGGACCTGACCAGAGCCGACATCGACGCTGCCACCGCTGAGGCGGCGCGATGGATCGATGCCGACGTGACGCTCTCTTCCGATGATCCCGAGTTCTCCATCACGTTCACGACGCAGCAGTTGGCTGCCGCTCTCGTGACCGACGTCACAAACGACACACCAGCCAGGTTGGAGTTGTCATTCGATCCGGACAAGATCGGGCCTCTGCTCACCGCACACAAATCGGAGATCGAGCAGCCGGCTCGTGACGCGGAATTCCAGATCGACGAGGAGAACAAGACGGTGACACTTCTGCCGTCTCGGCCGGCGACCCTGCTTGATGTCGACCTTGTGGTGCAGGCGCTGCAGACCGCGGCAGCATCATCCTCCAACTCCGGCGACTTCCCGTTCGGCGAAGGCGCGCGAGGCGAGTTTCACCACCGCTGATGCGCAGGCGATGGGTGACGTGCAGTTCGTATCGGAGTTCACGACATCGCATCCGGCCGGGCAGCCGCGGGTGACGAACATCCATCTGTTCGCCGACACCATCGACGGAGCCATGGTCATGCCCGGAGAGCAATTCTCGCTCAACGACTATGTGGGACAGCGAACGACGGAAAAAGGATACGTCCCCGCTCCAATGATTCTCGGTGGTGAGCTGGTCGACGACGTCGGAGGTGGCGTCAGCCAGTTCGCCACGACGTTCTTCAACGCCGTGTTCTACGGTTGCTACAAGGACGTGACCCACAAGCCGCACAGCTACTACTTCAGCCGTTACCCCGAGGTGAACGAGGCCACCATCTCGTGGCCGGAGCCCGATCTCGTCTTCGAGAACAACACGGACACGGTTGTCATCATCAAGACGCAGTACACCGCCACCGATATCACAGTCCAGTTCTACGGCAACAACGGTGGCTGCCAGGTGGAACGCGTACTAGGCGATCGCTACGGCTTCACCGACCCGAAAGAAGAGTACGTCGGCAACCCTGATCTCAATCCCGACGAGCAGAAGGTCACCCAGAACGGTTTCGGCGGCTTCTCCAACACGGTCAAGCGGGTGATGACCTGGCCCGACGGCCACGTCGAAGAGCAGCAGTTCCAGTGGACCTACCTCGCCGAGCCCAAGATCATCGAGGTCCATCCGTGCATGGTGCCGGATGCCGAGGAGGAGTGCCCGGTGCAGGTCCCTTCGGTCGTCGGTAGCAGCGTCGATAGCGCCCGATCGACCCTACAAGCGCTGGGTCTCAGCCTCACCGAAGGCGCCACAGTCCAGGTCGATTCCGAAGCTTCCAACGGGCTGATTGTCACCATGTCACCCCCGGCG
Source organism: uncultured bacterium (assembly GCA_963844835.1). Lineage (GTDB taxonomy): Bacteria > Actinomycetota > Acidimicrobiia > Spongiisociales > UBA5794 > JAAETI01. The sequence goes on from CAWJPT010000007.1 coordinate 249,217, forward strand.
GGCGAATGGTTGCCGGTCGGGTCGACGGTGACCGTGAATGTCGGCGTCTACGTTCCGCCGCAGGAACCACCTCCGGACACCGGAGGCTAGGTGGCGAGCCGGTACGTGGGTCGACGGCTAGTTGTAGAAGCGGTATAGGTCGGCGATGGTCTGTTGAGCGCTGGCCGTGGCCGCATCGTCCCAGCCACCGGATCTGCCCACAACCACCTCGCTTGCAGCAACCCAGACATTGATGACGGCGTCGTCGCTCGCAAAGAGACGTGAGGCCAGCAGCGCGGGAAATCCGGCCTCGGGATCAGCTTCTTCTGCCGATTCGAACCTGGCACCGTCCTGACCGGTGAGGACCCGGTCTGTGGTGAACACACAGAAACCGTCCATGGGCTTGGCGGCAACTGAAATCGACTGACCCATCGGTCCTCCTCGGCAGAGACGGCGTCAGTCTAGGAGGCTGCACACCGATTCGAGGTCGACCTCCAGACACCTGGTAACTGGTGCGTCACACCGGCGGCAGGTTGACCGTCGCGGTCGAGGCGCCGATCGAATGCAGCTTCATCAGGTTCGTGGTCGAAGCCTGGTTGGGTGGGATGCCCGCCGCGATGACTACACCATCGCCCGGATTGACGATGCCGAGCTGCGAGCAGACTGTGCTCGGCGTGATCGATCATCAGATCGGTCGAGTCGACGCCGCCGAATCGCAGCGGGGTGACGCCGGAGTAGAGCGCCATCCTCCGATAGGTCCCCTCCCGGGGCGTGTAGGCGAAGATGTCGGTGTGGGGCCGGTACTTCGAGATGAGCCGGGCGGTGCTCCCCGATTCGGTGAACGCGACAATGGCGCGCAGATCGAGATTCTCGGCGGCGTCGACACATGCCTGGGCGGTTGCAGACGCAAAGCGGGCGCGGTCTTCGAGGAAATGGATCTCGGGCCCTCGCCCGTATTCAGGGCTTGCTTCTGCTTCCTTGCAGATCCGGGCCATCGCGGCCACCGCCCTGGTGGGGTACTTCCCAACTGCCGTCTCGGAAGACAGCATCACCGCATCGCTCCCGTCGAGGACCGCGGTGGCGACGTCGCTCACTTCGGCCCTCGTTGGTCTTGGCGAGTTGTTCATCGATTCGAGCATCTCGGTTGCGGTTATCGAGATCTTGGCCTTGGCGTTGCTCCGATTGAGGATCGCCTTCTGCGCACGCGGCACCGCCTCGTAGGACAGCTCGACCCCGAGATCGCCACGGGCCACCATCGCCCCGTAGGCCTCGCTGAGGATGTCCTCGAGGTTGCCGAAGCCGACCACGCTTTCGATCTTGGCGATCACCGGGGTGCCGGGAACCAGGTTCTTGACCCGTTTCACGTCGAGACCGGACGAGACGAACGACGCAGCGACATAGTCGACTTCGAGCGTTCTCCCGAAGGCCAGATCGGCAACATCCTTCTCGGAGACTGCGGGCACATCGATGACGGCCCCGGGGAATGCGACACCCTTGTGGTCGCGCAGCTGCGCCGCCTTCGATGACCGTCGCCATGCGCCGATTTCCCCGTCCCATGTCTTGACCTCGACGGTGATGAGCCCGTCCGACATCAAAACCGAAGATCCTGGGCTGAGCCGGGCAGCCTGGAGATTCTCGATGTATACCTCGCTCGGCCGATCCCTCGGCCTCACCGGCATGAAGGACGACCTCGGTTCCCGGCTCGAGCAGTGACAGAGCCGCCCGGGAAACGTGCCGACCCGATGCGGGGGCCCTGGATGTCCTGCAGTATCGCCACCGGTTTGTTCGATCTCGTCGGCGGCCCTGCGCACCCAATCGGCAAAGCGGCGATGCGAGTCGTAGTCACCGTGGGAAAAGTTGAGACGGGCAACATCCATGCCGGCGGTCGACCAGATCGCGGATGGCTTCGTAACTGGAGACGGCCGGACCGAGCGTTGCAATGATCTTGGTCTTTCTCACGACCGCACCATACCCAATCACCCGACATGGATATAGTCTCTTCGATGAGCAAAGCGATCCTGGCCGCCATCCCGATCAAACCCTTCGGTGTCGCCAAACGAAGGCTTGCCGACCGGCTGGACGCGACAAGGCGCTCTGCGACTCGGCCGAGCCATTGCGGCGTAGAACGGCCGAAGCTGCCACCGATGCAGGCGCGCTCGTCGCCATCGTCACTGCCGACGCCGGGGTCGCCGCCTGGGCACGCGGCCTCGGCTATCTCGTCATCGACGAGACCCTCTCGCGGCAGAACCGGTCTCGACGGGGCCGCCGCCTCCGTGGTGATCGAGGCTGCGCGGCGACAGCGGCCCTGGGCAGTGATCCACGCCGACCTCCCGCTGGTGACGCCCGGCGCGCTCGCAGCGCGTCTTCGATGCTGAGCACGGTCGCGACGGTCCTGGTCCCGTCATACAACGGAGGCACCAATATCGTCGCCGGAAACGGCGCGGGGTTCCGTTTCGCTTACGGTCCCGGCAGTTTCCACCGCCACCTGGCACACGAACGCACCGGTATCGGTGTCCGTCCCCATCCGCAACTGGCGCTCGATCTCGACACGACGCGTGGATCTGGATCGGGCGCTGCAGCTACCCACGGGGCGCTGGCTGCGGCCGCCTGGTTCGGTAGCCTGCGCCCATGACCGATGCAGAAACCGACAACCGGCACCTATCGAGACCTGGAACTGCCACACGCAGCGCTCCCGATCCCGCAACGCGCACTCGCAGTCGGCGCCCATCCCGATGACATCGAGTTCGGTGCAGGGGGCACGCTCGCCAAATGGGCGGCCACACGGTTGCCGGGTGACCATGCTGGTCATGACCGACGGCTCCAAGGGATCGTGGGATCCGGATGCCGACCCCGAGGCGCTGATAGCAACGCGCATCGCCGAGCAACAGGCCGCCGCGACCCGGCTCGGCGCCCGAGAGGTTCGCCACCTCGGCTTCGTCGACGGTGAGCTCGAGTACACGATGGAGCTGCGCAAGGAGCTCTGCCGCCAGATCCGCGATGTCCGGCCCGATGTGGTGCTCAGCCACGATCCCTGGCAGCGCTATCAGACTGCACCCCGACCACCGAGCGACCGGCTGGGCGGTGATGGACGGTGTTGTGGCGGCCCGGGACCACCTCTTCTTCCCGGAACAAGGTCTACCGGCACATCGCCCCGATGCCGTGCTGCTGTGGTCCGCAGACGAGCCGGACCATTGGGAGGACATCGGCGCCACCTTCGGTGTCAAGATCGAGGCGCTGCTCTGCCATTCGTCCCAGGGCACCACCACGATGGGAGGGGCAGAGCAGAGCGACGACGAATCGAGCCGAATTTGTTGCCAGGATGACAGAGTGGGCCGGTCGCCAGGGTGCGGTAGCCGGTCTCGAAGCCGCCGAATCCTTCAAGAGAATCACACCATGACTCGCTCGCTGGTGCTCGGCGCCGGCATCGTCGGCAGGGCCGCCGCCTGGGATCTCCGGATCGGAGAGGCCACGAAGTCACCATCGCCGACGCCGAGCGGGAAACGGCTCGTCACGTCGGCGAAGAGCTCGATCGCCATGGAGGACGGTTGACGTTCGCCGGCCACAGGCAGTGGAGCGTGCCTTTGCCGGGATCGACTGTGTCGTCGCCGCCGTCCCTTTCCGCTTTGGCACCGAGCTCGCCTCCATGGCCACGCAACGACGATGCCACTATTTCGACTTCGGCGGCAATCCGGGAGTCGTCAAAGAGCAATTGAAGCTCGACCAGACGGCGCGGGAAAGGGACGTCGCCGTGGTTCCCGACTGCGGGCTCGCCCCCGGCTACGCCAACGTCATCGCCGCCGGAATGATTGCCGACTCACCGGGCGTACCGATCGACGTGCAGATCCGGGTTGGGGTGTTGCCGCAGAAGCCCGGTCGGTGAGCTGAAGTATCAGCTTGCATTCAACGCCGGCGGCCTGATCAACGAATATGCCGAGCCATGCGAGATCATCGACGACGGCATCGCAACGACCGTTGACCCGCTCGGGCGAGCCGAATTCTCTCGAATGGCCCGGGCTTGGGGATCTCGAGGCGTTCTCGACCGCCGGTGGAACCTCGACGATGTGCCAGACCTATGCGGGCAGCGTCCGCCGGCTCGAATACAAGACCTTGCGATATCCGGGCCACCGCGCCGTGTTCGCCGCGCTGCGTGAGCTCGGGTTCTTTGCGACAACACCGGAGACGGGCCATGAACGTTGCGCCCCGCGACCTCCTCATCGACCTGCTCACCAGGAACCTCCCCGCAGGTGGGCCCGACGTCACGTTGATCTCCGTGACTGTCTCCGCACCCGGCTACCACAGGGAAGTCCGCGTGGAGGACCACAACGACGCCCGCTTCTCCTCGCTGGCGAGGATGACGGCATTCCCGACGACGGCACTCGTCGACATGGTCGCCACCGGTACCAATCGACTTCCGGGGCGCCGCAGCTATGCACTCGGTGGCCGACCCGGTTCTGCTTCGATTCCGAGCTGGGCAAGCTGGGAATTGCGGCCAGCGGGGAAGAATCAACTCAACGGAGTCGGCCTCGATCACTAGGCTGGGCGCATGCAAGAGAACGTAGCTGTCGTCACCGGCGGCACCGGCGGTGTCGGTCGCGCTTTGATCCCCTATCTGGTGAGGCGTGATTTCAAGATTGCCGCCACCTATCTCATCCCCCAGGAAGCCCACAAGCTCGAGGAGGAGCTCGAGCTCGACGAGGATCGCCTGATCCTGCGCCGCTGCGACTGCACGGACGCCGAGGCAATCGAGTCGGTGTTCAAAGACGCCGTCGAGCTGCTCGGGCCTCCGAATGTCGTTGCCGCCCTGGTCGGGGGTTGGGCCGGCGGGCGTGATGTCGCCGAGACCGACCCGGTGCGCTTCGATCGCATGATCGATCTCAATCTCCGCTCCACCTTCTATACCCTGCGGGCGGCTCTCCCCCACATGAAGGATGTCGAGTGGGGTCGCATCGTCGCTATCGGCAGCCGGTCGGCGACCGACAATCCAGCCGGTCAGGCGATGTTCAATGCCTCGAAGGCAGCCGTCACATCGTTGGTGCAGACCCTGGCCAAGGAGCTCGACGACACCAACGTGACTGCCAATGTGCTTGTCCCGTCGGTCATCGACACTGCAGCCACCCGCCGCACGCTCCCATACGCCGACTACATGCATTGGCCGAAGCCTGCCGAGATCGCTGCGGTGCTCGACTTCCTGCTGAGCCCGGCATCCGAGGTCATCAACGGCGCCACTATCCCCGTATTCGGCAAGGTGTGAGCACGCCTTCGACACGCCGAAGAGGGTCTTCGTCACCGGGTCGACGACCGGCATCGGGCTGGCGACCATCGAGATGCTCCTCGAAGCAGGGCACCGTGTCGTAGCCCATGCCCGCAATGAGGAGCGCGTCGCCGCTGTCGCATCGCTCACCCCGGATGTTGTTGTCGGTGACCTCGAGAGCCTCTCGGAGACAAGGGCGATCGCCGCGGCAGTCGGCGCGCTCGGCCCACTCGATGCGGTGATTCACAACGCCGGGGTCTACGGCAGCGGGGGGCGCGTCGAGACGCAAGATGGGATCGAGCGCACCTTCCAGGTGAACGTGCTGGCACCGTACGTCCTGACTGCACTGATCCCGATGCCCTCCAGACTGATCTACGTGGCGTCCGGTATGGCCTCAGGGGGTGAGATCGCTCTCGACGATCTGCAGCGACTGCGACGACCGTGGTCGAGCAGCGCCGCATACAGCGACTCGAAGATGTGCATATTGGCGCTCACCCTGGGAATCGCACGACGGTATCCGGATACCGTCACCACCGCGATATGCCCGGGTTGGGTGAGAACGAGAATGGGTGGAGCCGGTGCCCCAACCGACGTGCTCACCGGTGCGGCTACCCAGGTCTGGCTCGCCGCCAGCGACGATCCTGCGGCACTCCGGACCGGCCGGTACATGCGTCACATGAGCGACCTGGAGTTCCCTAGGGCGGCGTCCGTCGCATCCAACCAGGACGGGTTGTTGGAGGCGTGCGCCGGATTGAGCGGCGTCGAGCTTCCCGCCACCACGTAGAGACAACGGCTACTCCGTTTCGATGAGTCTCAGCGGACCAGATCCGGCGACTGGTGCTGCTCGAGCGTCAGGCCTGTTCCCTCGACGCGGAAGGCGATGGTCGCCGCCAGCCCGGCGGCAGCCACTAGAGCCATCATTACCAGCAGCGAGGTGATGCCGAGTTGCGACTTGATGAGCGGCACGAGAAACACCCCGAGCGTCGCTCCCAACTTGGCCGTGGACGCCGCAAATCCTGCCGCCGTCGCTCGCACGTGGGTCGGGAACAGCTCTGCGGGCAGAATGTACGTCGTGCTGTTCGGACCGGCGTTCATACTCAGGTTGAAGACGATGAACCCGGCAAAGACAAGCACCGTGTGCCCCCCTGCGCCATCGATCGTGCTCACCGACAGCACAATCAGTCCGATCACCATCCCTGCAAATCCGAGGATCTGCATGCGGATGCGCCCGAACCGACCGACCGCCCACCCACCCACTGCGAAGCCGACAACAAGAAACAAGTCGATCGCACCGGTACCCGCGGCGAGTTGCTCGATCTGGCTGAGGGACCCGGAATGACCACCGAGGTGCATGGCGCCAAGGATCACCGCAGTGAACAATCCCACCCCGTAGGTCGCGATGTCCATGAAGAACCACGGCACCGTGACCAGCAGAGTCCGGCGCAGATAGCGGCGGTGAAATAGCACGGCGAGCCCGGTGCGCCGCTCGTGTGTGGATAGCCGGCTGACCCGATACTCAGTGGCGCCCAATCGCGCACTCACGTCGGCAATCTGGGATCGGTCCATCGGCACGAGGCGAGCCAGTTGTTCGAGTGCCTTGCGGTTCTCGCCTCTGCTCATCAACCAACGTGGGCTTTCCGGGAGGCCCAGGCGGGAGATCGCAAAGCCGCCGGCGATCACTGCTTGAGCAACGAACAACAGGCGCCATGCGTGAGTGGACCCGGCGATTTGCAGCAGGGCGACGGCGATGACCGCCGCCGTGACCATCCCCACTGCCTGCGCGGCGATGGTGGCGACCATCATCCCGGTTCGTTTGCGGTGTGGCATACACTCGGCGACGTAGCTGCTTCCGACGGGGAAGTCCATCCCCACGCCGACGCCGACGGCAGCCTGAGCCACGATCAGGATCAGCGGGGTCCCTCCGAGCGATCCGACGAGAGCCGCGGCAAACACCACAACCATGTCCACGATGAACACTCTTCGCCGCCCGTAGGAGTCGCCGAGCCTCCCACCGATCGACGCACCCACTATCGCTCCCGAAACGAGTGCACCGCCAAGCAATCCCACCTCGATCGAAGTGAGTGAAAGATCGACCGTCAACAGCGGAATCGCCAGTCCGAGCATGAACACGGAGACACCGTCGAGGAGCGTGCCGCCGGTGGCAAGCATCCACACGATGTAGTGCGTACGCGACATCGGTGCGGCGTCGAGCATCTCCACAACGAGACGATGATCAGGGTGCACGCCACCAGAATTGGTCGCTGGCTCTCCTGTCGAAGGGATGTCGCTCATATGACGAGCCGCGTACGGATCATGTCGCCGCCAATCGGCCCGAGATTCCGTCGTTCGTGTTTCGCCATGTCGGTGAGGGTGCCCTGGATGCCGGTCGATCTGATTCCGACCGTGAGAATACGATCCGGTGCGATCGCCGTGCAATCCTGCAATCCGGAGCGCTCACGCCTCTGCCTCCCCCCGCCTAGGCCCCCGACTCGCACCGTCACTGTGGCCCGAAGGCCGCAGTAGGGTGCTGACCGATGCTTCACCATCACCGGCATAGCAACACCCTCTCCCCCGATGCTCTCGAGATCATCACACGCGATTCAGCGACGTGGCCCGAACTGGACGGGGATCGACTCGAACATCTCGTCGATCTGACCAGGCGCTTCCTGGACCATACCGATTTCGAGAGCGCCGGCGGTGCGGTGCTCGACGACACGATGCGCGTGACGATCGCACTACACGCAAGTCGTCTCGTGCTCTTCTACGACGTCGACGCCTACCACAACGTCCACAGCGTCATCGTGTATCCATCGGCGATGATCCACCGTGGCGAGCGCGGCACCGCCCCGGGCTCGCCGGTGTGCAATGCGACACCCATGCCGATCCTGGGCGAGGCGATGCTCCACGGTCCCGTTGTACTTGCCTGGGATGCGGTCGCCCGCGACATTCGTCATCCCGAGCGTGGCCGCAATGTCGTCTATCACGAGTTTGCGCACACGCTCGACATGCTCACCGGAGCCTCGAATGGAATGCCCCCGGTCGGCGGGAGACCCGTCGAGCTGAAGTGGAAGGCAATGATGGACGCGACTCTGACATCGCTGCGCAACGCCGCACACGAGGACCCGGTCCTCGGCTCCTATGCGGAGACGAACGCGGCCGAGTGCTTTGCGGTCGCCACCGAGGTGTTCTTCACGACTCCACAGCGGCTCGCCACGGCTCATTCCAAACTCTACGAGGCACTGGCAGGCTTCTACCACCCGCAGCCGGGCCGCTGATCCTTTCCGGCACCAGCAGATACCGGGCGACGAGATGAACACCGATCTGCCACAGCAGCTGCCGTTCGCGCCTCGAACACGCGGCTCATGTCGTCTCCTACCGCCCCGGGCCAAATCGGCGGAGCCTCGATGCGACCTCTTCCGAGCTCGTCACAGGAACGCCGCTACGTGCTCGGCAGCCCAGTCAGCAAGTGTCCGGGCAGGACGGCCTGTGATGTGGTCGACAGGACGCGGCACGTCGGGTTCGCTGACCGTATCGCGCCAGTAGTCGAGCATCATCGTGAGCACGTCGTCCGGGATGTACGAGGCCATCGCGGTCCGGAATTGGTCCTCAGTGATCTCGCGGCAGGTGAGAGTGCGGCCGATTGCCCTTCCGATCGTGTCGAGCTGCTCGACCTTGGTCAGCGACTGCGGGCCTGTCATCGGTATCACCGCACCCCGCAGCTCCGGACGGAGAAGAGCGGCGAGGGCCACGTCAGCGACATCAGCCTCGTGGATGGGTGCCTGCCGTGACGACGGATATGGGTCGTCCACCCCGCCGCTGGCTTTGATCGAGGGAGCCCAGGCGAGCAGATTGCTGGCGAATGTCCCCGGCCGCAGAATCGTGGTGGTGAGGCCGGAGTCCAGTGCAGCGGCCTCAACCTGGCTGTGATGGACGTTGCTCGCCGACCCGACATCGCGGGGAAACTCCGCTGCGACCGCCAGCGAGGAAAGCACCACCAGGTGGCTCACCCCATTGTTGGCCGCGGCATTCGCGAATGGCCGGAGATCACCAGCGGCGGGGAACATGAAGACCTGGCTCACTCCGTCGAACCATGCCTCATCGACCGTTCCGGCCAGGTCGCCGCCAACGACATCAACCGCAGCAGGCAGTGCAGCCGTTTCGGGCCGGCGGGTGAGCGCACGCGTCGGTTCACCACTTTGGACCAAACCCTCGACAACGCGACGGCCGACTGCGCCGGTGGCGCCGGATACGAGACATACCATGCTATTCCTCCTCGTGGAACGGATCGTTCTGTTTCATCTGTCAGCGGTGTCGCCTCCGGGCGAGGAAGGATCTCGCCGCATTGTCTGCCGAAACGGCGTACGACGAGCACCCTTTCCATCCACTCTGACCCGCTGCTCATCAGCGCAGATTGGCCCGGTTGGATCAGCTATCTGGATGTGGATTCCGATATCGAGCACGACCTACGGCCCTTCCTGGAGTTGGTTGCTGTCGGCGGGAGCGGTCCCGCGGTTGTTCGGTCCGTAGTCACGGACGACGTGCGCCATCCGCAACCGATAGTCGGAGAAGAAGCGGCTACGACCCAACCGTTGGGCGTGGCGATGCAACGGGTCGTTGCGCCACCGCGTGACCGCGTCCTCGTCGTCGAAGAATCCGATCGCAACGAATCTCCCAGGTTCACTGCTGCTCTCGAAACGCTCGACACCTCGGAAGCCGTCGATGTCGGCGAGCAGAATCCGGAGGTCTGACGACATTGCCGTGTAGTCAGCGAGAACAGCCTTGCCGGGCCGGATCCAGAACTCGAAGATCATCACAATCACAATCCGGGTCTCCATCACTCACCGCGTCGAGAACGCACCCTATGCTCGAGTCTCTTCGGCAGGCGCCGAAACGTCTCGGCGAGTCAGATCATGGGAATCGCAAGCGAGTTGACCTCGTCGTAGTGAAGCGCCCCTGGCGCTTCACTCCCCCCGAGAATGGCATTCATCGCAGATTGTGCAGCGGCAAGCGCGCATCGGTAGGGCAGAGATCCGGAGCTGATCCGCCGCACACCAAGATCCCGCCATCGCGTAATCGGGCGATCGGCGAGGACGTTGACAGGAATTCGCACCGCATCTACAACCGCAGCGACTGTGGCTTCGTCAGCGCCCGGGACGAAGACCCCATCCGCACCCGCATCTTCATACATCCGGGCACGTGTCACCGAAGCGTCCCGTTCCCTCCCAAGCCACCAAGTATCGATCCGCGCATTGAGAAACAGGAGCGGCGCTGCCCGCTTCATCTCACCGATGATCCGGGCCTGGTCCGCTGCTCCCGCTAGGTGATCGCCCCGCCCGTCCTCGATGTTGATCCCGGCGGCACCGAGCTCCCACAGCTCAGCCACGAGATCGGCCGGATCCTTGCCCCAGCCGTTCTCAACGTCAATCGTGACGGAGACTGGAAGACCGACAAGTCTGCGAGCCAAAACGACTGTGGGACAGTGGGTTAGGCCAAGCCCATCTGCCAGGCCGTGTGACGCCGCGACACCGAGGCTGGTGGTACCGATTGCCGGAAACCCGGCAGAGACGAACATCGACGCGGAGGCCACGTCCCACGCGTTGGGGAGAATCAGCGGTTCGGGGCCTTCGTGCAGCCGACGGAACTGTACGACCCCATCGGCGAGCGCGAGCGCGTGGTCCTTCCCTGGGCATGCGTGACGGCCCTCCCCAAACGGAGCCCCGGAGAGGTCGACGACAACCTCGTCGCCGTTCGGTGCGATGCGACGGGTTGCCGCGACCGGCAGATCGTGACCCTCGATCAAGCGAGCCGTCGCATCGCACGCCTGCACCAGCACGCAGATCACTGCCGCGGTCGCGTCATCCCACGAGCCACCGCACTCGGCGACGAGCCTCGCGACGGCGCGATCCGCGCCTGGTGCGATCGCCACATGCGGTTGATAACACGCAGCAATCGTGCGCACGTCACGACTGACGGCTCGTGGAAGCCCAAGCGCTGCTGCGAGCGTGGCAACGTGATCGCCGCCTCGACGCAATCGTTCGGGTGACACACCACTCAGAATCTCTTCCACCATCGCGCGCCGGCGGGCATGGTCCCTACCCTCGCTGAATCGCGGAACGTGTGATCGCAGCCAGTCGACTCCCAGCCGACCCGGCGGCGTTTCAGGAACCCGATAGCTGTCATCTCGCAAGATCTCATGTGTCGCCATGCTTCCAAACATAGGACCACTACGTTTAGGCCAGCACCGAAATGTCGCGGGTTAGTATCGACTCACGGTGACAGCAAGCACGACCGCAAAGAACCTGGCTCGCCTCGGATCGCTACTCGCCGACGAAACGCGCTCGAAGATCCTGTGCGCCTTGATGGACGGACGCGCCCATACAGGCAACGAGCTCTCGCGCCATGTCGGCGTTGCCGCCTCCACAACTAGCGAACACCTCTCGAAGCTACTCGACGCCAATTTCGTCACCGTCGAAGCACAAGGACGCCACCGCTACTGGCGCATCGCCGAACCTCGCGTCGCCGATCTACTCGAAACACTCGGCGCCCGTGCCACCCGCCCCACCGACCCTAGAGCGCCCGGCGATCTCACCTACGCACGAACCTGCTACGACCACCTCGCCGGCGAGCTTGCCGTCACGATCTACGAGCGACTCATCGCTGACAACCACCTAAGTCTCAATGACGAGCATCTCGAGATTACGTCGACCGGATACGATCTCTTCACCACTCTCGGCGTCGACACCGAAGCGATACGAAGTGCGACTCGCTCCAAGGCGCGACCCTGTCTGGACTGGACGCAACGCCGCCACCACCTCGCCGGCGCGGCCGGCAAAGAGCTCCTCACAGCGTTCCTCACCAACGGCTGGATCAGGCCGGGGCGACGACCCCGCAGCGTCCGCATCACTGAAACCGGCCAGACCGAAATCAATAGAAGCTTCGGACTCACGACCCGTTGAGAGCGCAGTGCGCCGAACACCCATGCCCGTGCCTCCGCAAACTGAGTCATGGTGTCGTCCGAAGCAAGTCACAACTCCGAGCGTCGAACTGCCGGTACCGCCCTGAGAGGGCTTCCCAGGGGTTTTCGCATGATCCTCGCCGCCCCAGCGCGCCCCGAGACGTGCTGGATATGGGGATCGCGTCATGCCACGGACCGGAGGCAATACAACGACCTTGACCAAGGGGGTTCAATCGAGCCCGCGTTACATGTAACATCAGCTGCATGGCCACACCTGAAGAGAATTCCTCCGTCTCGAATCGAGTACGCAACTACCGAAAGCGGATGCGGGCACAAGGCATGCGTCCAATCCAGATCTGGGTAGCCGATGTTCGCTCTCCGGATTTCGCCGCGGAGGCACACCGACAAGCGGCCGCCGTCGCCGCCAGCGATCACGCCGCCGACGATCAGGCATTCATCGATGCAATCAGCATCGACGACAAGTGAGACGCTCCGAAGTCTGGACAGCTGCAGCAGGGACTGGTTACACAGGCAAACCGCGGCCCGGTTGTGATCATTCAAGACGACCGGTTTGATGCCACCGACTCGGTGACCGTGTGCGCTTTCACCACTGACCCGACCGAGGCTCCGCTGATTCGGCTCCCCATTGTTCCCGATGAGCAGAACGGTCTTCGCGAGGCAAGCAGTCTGATGGTCGACAAGATCACAACTGTGCCCCGGTCCAAGCTTGGCGAACAAATCGGCCGCCTCAGCGACCAGGACATGATCAGACTCGGACGTGCTGTCGTGGTGTTCTTCGGACTGGCCGGCGACTGACCACGGCCCGATACATGCGCATAGGGTGATCCGCCGGCAACATGACCTGCGCCACACCCACGCCGCCTGGCTCGTCGCTCACAGCGAACATCCCAAAGGCCTTCCAGACACGGCTCGGGCATGGCTCGATCGCGGTGACCATGGACCGGTACGCGCAGCTGATGGACGGACTCGATGACCAGATCGCTCTCCATCTCGACACCCGCGCCCGATCTGGCACGCCGCTGAATCGTCGTCGAGCAGACAGGGGACCCTCCCGGCATCGGGCTCTGAACGATCAGGAATCCCGAATAGCTGTGGCCGATCAGCAGTGCATCGGATCTCGATATGGTGCGCGCCGGTGTCGTCGTGGCGCCACACCCGACCCGGCATTTGTAGCTGTCTCTACAGCGCCCGAACAGGCAGTATGTGAGTTGTGCCAGATCAATCCGGGATAGAAACACCACTACCCAACAGCGTGCGATGCGGACAGCCGGTTGAGCGGTCTACTCGACGACCGTGTGCCGACACCAGGATCTACCGAAACATCAATACACCGTCGACACCTCGCGGCGATCTCGCTTTCTCTGCCGCGCCCCGAGCGCGCCCCGAGCGCATCTCGGACCCTCCCGGCATCGCCCCCGGAAACAGCAGAAACCCTTGCCGCGGAAGACCCCGCGAATGCAGAAACCCCCGCATCGGCGGGGGTTTGTGCCAAGGTCTCTGCCGAAGGCAGAGACCCGTAGCCCCGAGCAGATTCGAACTGCCGTTACCGCCTTGAGAGGGCGGCGTCCTAGGCCACTAGACGACGGGGCCGTATTTCGACCTGATCTATTGAACCAGATCTCGCTCGGGGGGGAGGACTTGAACCCCCAATTACAGGACCAGAACCTGCTGTGTTGCCAATTACACCACCCCCGAAAGGAGCGACCGGGAAGGTTAGGGACAACTGCGACGAATGGCAACCTGGCGGCCGCCGCTACTGCATCCGCCCCAGAGCTGTGTTGAGTCTCTCCACCGCACGGTCCCTTCCCAGCGCCGCGATCGACTCGAACAGCGGCGGGCTCACCGATGACCCGGAGACCGCAACTCGCAACGGTTGCAGCCCCTTTCGCGGAGAGAGCTCGAGCTCATCGAGCATCTCACGCAACGTCGCCTCGATAGGCTCCACGCTCCACTCACCCAGTTCGCCGAGTCGCACCGCCGCGGCGGAAACGGCCTCGACCGCACCGTCCTTGGTCATCACCTTGGTCCCACGATTGCTCGTCGTACTCGATGTCGCCGAACAGGAACAGCACTTGCTGCGGAACCTCCGACAGGAGCTTGACCCTCTCCTGGACGTGGCGGGGCGATTTCGGTGAAGGTTGCTACCTCGGCCGCATCGAGCGCCCGCCCGAGGCCGGTCTCGACAAACGGGAGTGCGGCGGCAACGAAGTCGGCGCCCGTCATCTCCCTGATGTACACGCCGTTCATCCACTGCAGCTTGTCCGTATCGAAGATCGCAGGGTTCTTGGAAACGTCCTTCAGATCGAACCGCTCGATCATCTGCTCCAACGACACGATCGTCTCGTTCGTCACCCGGCGACCAGCCGAGCAGCGCCAGGTAATTGACCATCGCCGCAGGCAGATAGCCCGGCATCCCGGTACGCCTTGAGCGACGTATGGCCGTGCCGTTTCGACAGCTTCTTGCCGTCAGGACCCATCAGCAGCGACAGGTGGCGCGTAGGGCCGAGGCCGCGCCCATCGCCTCAGTCAGCAGGATGTGCTTCGGCGTCGACGACAGCAGGTCCTCGCCCCGGATCACGTGTGTGATCCCAAAGTCGACGTCGTCGACGGTGCTGGCCAGGTGATAGGTCGGCGTGCCGTCGGAGCGCAGGATCACGAAGTCCTCGACCTGAACGTGGTCGAACACCATCTCGTCACGAATCAAGTCGTTGAAACGCGTCTCACCGGGTCGCGGAACGGCAAAGCGCACCGTGGCAGGCTCCCCGGCTGCAACCCGTTCCGCGGCCTCCGCCGGGTCCGGCTCACATCGCCCGTCGTAGGCCGGCGGACGCCCCTCCGCCATGGCTTCACGACGGAACTCATCGAGCTGCTCTGCCGTGGCGAAACTGTGATAGGCCTTGCCAGACGCAACCAGCTCGGCAACGACCTGCTGGTACCGCTCGAAACGATCACTCTGGCGGTAGCTGTCGAACTTGCCCCCGACCTCAACGCCCTCGTCCCAGTCCAGGCCCAGCCAGCGGAGACTGAGCACGATGTCCTGCTGGAACTCATCGGTGCTGCGGGCGCGATCCGTGTCGTCGCTGCGCAGGATGTAGGTGCCGCCCTCGCCGCGGGCAAACAGGAAGTTGTAAAGCGCAGTGCGGGCACCACCGACGTGCAGGTAGCCGGTCGGCGACGGAGCGAAACGTGACTCGAACAGTCATCTCGTCGCCCCGCCTTGCCGGGCTATCACCGGGTTCATCAGCACACCTATCCCCTCGATCTCCACTTCGACTTTGTCCCCGGGCTCGATCGGGCCTACTCCGGCCGGCGTGCCGGTGAGGATGACGTCGCCGGGGAGCAGAGTCATCACGTGGCTGACATACGACAGCAGCTCGGAGACCCCGAACACCATGTCCGCCGTCGATCCCGACTGGCGCAGGTCACCGTTGACCCGGCACGTGATCTGGAGACCCTCGAGCGGGTCCAGATCGGTGTCGATCGCAGGGCCGAGCGGACAGAACGTGTCAAAACCCTTGGCCCTCGTCCACTGCCCGTCGCTGCGCTGCAGATCTCTTGCTGTGATGTCATTGGCCGCGGTGTAACCGAGAATGTATGACCCGGCGTCTTCGATACGGACGTCGCGGGCCACCTTGCCGACGACGATCGCCAGCTCCGCCTCGTGATGCACCTCCGTGGTATCGCTTGGAATACGGATCGCCTGCAGCGGGCCGATCACAGACGTAGGTGGCTTCAGGAAGATCATCGGATGATCCGGAACCTCGTTGCCGAGTTCGCCCGCGTGATCCACGTAATTGCGGCCAACCGCAACGATCTTCGTTGGGATCACCGGAGCCAGCAGCCGGGCGCGATTCCACGGAACGATGGTCTCGGTGGGCTCCCACGCGACAAACGGCGTGCCCAGGTGCAGCTGGATCCCCTCCGGATCAACCAGGCCATAAGTGATGTCGTCGACGTCGCTGTCGACACGAACGATCTTCATATGAGCTCCCCGTCAGTCACCTATCAGCGAAACACCCAGAGCCATCCGGCTGCGTGCCTCTTCTGCGGTGAGACCCAGCACCTCGGCATCGAGGGAGGAGACAAACGAGTAGAGATTCTCCGGATGGTGCGCCACTGCGGCAAACCACTTCTTGCGCTTCGCTGCCAGTTCGGTGCTCAGGCTCTCCGGCGTGGCGGGATCGAGGCCGAGCAGCACCAAAGCCGCGTCGACATCCTTACCGGTTGGGGCTCGACCGTACAGCGACGCCCGCGCCGAGACCACTGCGGCCAGGGCCGCATCGACATTGGCGCGATGCTCGCCGGCCGGGAGCTCTAGCTCGCGGGCTGCGATCAGTGAAAGTGCAAAACCCGAGTCGGGCCCAATTCTTCCAAACCCTGAGCCCCACTGCATGTCCTCAGGACCACCCAGCTCACCCGGGCGATCCGGGACCCAGCTACGGGCCGGGTCGGGCTTGGGCCGCGGCCGGGGAAGATCAGGAATCTCGAGTTCGATGTTCGGCTGTTGTCCCACGTTGTCCTTCCGAGTTGCACGGCAATGGTACCCCGGGTGTCCCGGGGATCAGTCACGTAGACCGGGCGCTATACGAACTCGAGCCACTCCCGGTGCCGGTCGAGCTTGCCGGTCACTAGATCCGCATACAGCGCCTGCGCCTTCCGGGTGACCGGACCGGGGATGCCGTCGCCGACGGGCCGATCGTCGATCTCCCGCACCGGCGTCACCTCGGCGGCGGTTCCGGTGAAGAACACCTCGTCGCCGTAGTACAGGTCGGAGCGGTCGAGGATCTTCTCGACGACCTCGTATCCCTCCTCGGCGAGCAGCGTCATCACCGCGTCACGGGTGAGGCCGTCGAGACAACCGACCGAGACCGGTGGCGTGTAGACGACACCGTTCTTGACGAGGAACAGGTTCTCCCCGCTTCCTTCGCTGACAACGCCGTCCTGATTGAGCATCAATGCCTCGTCATAGCCGGACGACACGGCCTCCATCTTGGCGAGGATGCTGTTGATGTAGGTGCCTGTGGCCTTGGCGTTCGGGAAGGAGGAGTTGGGGAAACGGCGCCACGACGAGACCCTCACCCGGATGCCGTTCTTGATGCCGTCCTCACCCAGGTAGGCGCCCCAGCGCCACACTGCGATGGCGGTGCGAACTTTGGCACCTGCCGGGTTGAGCCCGATCGAGCCCAGCTCGAGGAAAGAGATGGGCCGCACATACCCGGCTTCGAGCTCGTTGACACGAAGCGTCTCCTTGGCGGCTTCCACCAGATCCGCTACCGACCACTCCAGGTCCATCTTGTATGCCTTCGCCGAGTGGAGCAGCCGCACCATGTGGTCGGTGAGACGGAATACCTCGGTGCCTTCTGCGGTCTCGTAGGCGCGGATGCCCTCGAACACCCCCGATCCGTAGTGGAGGGAGTGCGAGAGCACATGAACGTTGGCGTCGTCCCATGGGACCATCTCGCCGTCGAACCAGATGTATTTGGTGGCTTCCATGGCCCTATCTTGCCACAGAGACCAGAGCCCGGGTCGAGAATCGACGCTACTTCAGGTAGCGGCCATGCCATTCCAGGATCGCATGGAAGCGATCGACACGGTGCTTGGGCTTGCCACTCCGGGACAGCTCGTGACCTTCCGGAGCCGGGAAACGCACCATCTCGGTGGGAACGTCATTCATCAGCAGCTTGACGAACAGCTGCTCGCCCTGCTCTATCGGGGTGCGAAAGTCGCCTTCGGAGTGCACAACGAGAGTCGGCGTCGTGATCGCATCGGCCTCGGACAGTGGTCCGGACAGCCACATGGTCTCCAGTTGATCCATTCCATCGCCCAGATACATCCTCGAGAACCATGGCCCGATGTCCGACGTACCGCTGAACGACACAAACGAGTAGAGCCCGCGTTCTGCCACCGCAGACTTGTACCTGTGATCCTTGGCAATCACCCGGGCCGTGGCGTATCCCCCATATGAGCCCCCCATGATCCCCATGCGCTCCGTGTCGAGCCTGGGGAATTGTGCTGCTGCCACGTCCACCGCGGCCAGCAGATCCACCATGTCGGGAGAGTCCTCTTCGTGCCAGGTGCCAACAATGGAGCGAACGTGATCCGAGCCGTAGCCTGCCGAGCCACGCGGGTTGATGGCGACAACGCCGTAGCCTGCTCCGACGAACACCTGGAACTCGTCGAAGAACCAGTTTCCATATGCCGACGCAGGACCACCGTGAATGTTGAAGAGAACCGGCACCTTCTCGTCGCCCGGCGGCAGGTAGACCCAGCCCTCGACTTCGACCCCGTCGTGATCGATGACAAACCGCTCGCCCGTCACCAGGCCGGCCGCTTCGGCAAAGCCGTCATTCAGGCTCGTCAGCTTCCGCTCCGAGCCATCCTCGAACATGTAGAGCTCGCCGGGGCTGGTCGGCGATGTGATCACAAGGGCGATCCTGCTGCCGTCACCGTTGGGGCTGGCACCGATGATGGCCCGCTCCCCGCCCAGCAGCTCTGTGATGGCCCCATCGGCGCCCATATGCACCAGAGGCACGCACCCGGAGTCCTCAACGGTCACCACGGCACTCCCGTCGTCGAGCCATTGGAGGCCCATGGGCTGGACGAGGGGCGCCCACGGAGACAGGCTGCGATCGAGATAGCCGGTGAGATCCGTCATCGAGCCGTCGTCCTCAATCCGGTAGAGAGGATTCACATCCGGGTGCCCCCACACGTCGCGGATACCGGTGACGTACAGATTGCCCTTAGGGTCGTAGCTGAGCCATCCCCAGAGACCCAGCTCGGTGCGGGCCACCGGCTCGCCCCCAGATGCGGCCACCGTCCAAACCTGCGACCCTGGCTCGAGACCGCGCCGCTCGTGGCGGGAAGACGTGAAGGCAATCTTCTCCCCGGACGGATGCCACAAAATCCCTTCCTCGTCGTAGTCACCCTCGGTGAGCTGCGTTGCTTCGCCGCTGGGGATGTCGACAACATGGATGTGGGAGCGGCGGTCACCCACCCAGCCCTGGTTGTCGAATCGATATGGGAAACGGGTCACGCGCCGCGGGGCACGCTTCCGCTCATCGGCATCGACGTCGGCGAGCTCCGGGATCCATTCGGCGGCGACCACCGCGATGCTGCTGCCGTCAGGGGACCAGGCGAGCTCGGTCACACCGAGCTCGAAGTCGGTGACGGTTTCTGCCTCTCCCCCAGCCATGTCGAGCAGCGCCACCTGTGGCTTTGCGTCATCATCAGCTGCCTTGCGGATGAAGGCGAGCCGGGTGCCATCGGGCGACCACCGCGGAGCGACGTCGGTCGGCCCGGATGTGAGCGGGCGTGCCTCCTCGCCGTCCCACAACCAGATTCGCTTCACGTATTTGTCTGCTTCGAGGTCCATCCGGCTGACGACAAATGCGATGCGGGTGCCGTCAGGATGTAGACGGGGGTCGGATGGAGCGGCGAAGTCGCCAAGTTGCTCGGGGCGCATGAGGTCCTCTCTACGAAATCGGGGCCACTCTATCGACCTCGAGCCAATCGGAAGATCCCTCGGCCTGCCCCCGCGCTGGCAACACCCGGTGATGCCGTGCGGTTAGCCTGCTCCCCATGCACAGGTTCGTTGCCACCGGTTTTGGATCGGGTCTCCTCCCCAAGAAGCTGTGGGATGCCGATACCGGCGCAGGAACATTCGGAGCTGCGGTTGCCGCCTTGATCGGTCTTGCGCTCTGGGGCTCACCATGGTGGATCGACCTGCTGGCAGCGCTCATCGCCATCGGGCTGTCGCTGTGGGCGGCCGCTCCGTTCGCCGTCGACCATGCCGATCCCAACTGGGTGGTGATCGACGAGGTCGCGGGCACACTGGTCGCCCTGATCGGTCTCACCGGCTGGCCGTGGCTGATCGCGCTGGTGATCGCCCGTCTCGGCGACATCTACAAGGTGATGCCCGGAGTCCCCCAGGCGGAGCGCCTCCCCGGGGCCATCGGAGTCACCGCCGACGATGTCGTGGCAGGTCTATACGGCCTCGCCATCGGCTGGCTGGCCACGCTCGTGCTCTAGCGGCTGATAGCCCAAATGGGTTTGGGCTATGCAAGAACGCACCCGATAATCGTACGATGCCCCCGATGGTCGCTTCGGTTGATCCATACCCGTACGTTGTCATGATGGCTATCTTCCTGGCGCCGGTGATCGGATTCGTCGGGTGGTTGGTATGGCGGGCATCGTTGCGGCGTGGGCCGTGGATCGCCGTAGCCGCGATTGTGCTCGCGGCGGCCGTTGCCCGGTGGAAGGGCCCGGTGTGGATCTGGTCCGTTGTGTTTGGGGCGGTACTGCTGTCGCTCGCCGTGCTGATGCTGCCGTCGCGTCCGGGCTCGTGGGAGCTGCGGCACAAAGCAGCACGAGCGGAGGGCAATCGAGATTGGCCGTACTACATAGTACCTACACTCATCGGGGTCGCCTCGATCGCCCCCCTGGTCCTCACGATCGTGATGCGTCTTATCCCGGAGCCGGGACTCCCGGGAGCTGAGGCCATGGGCGTCATCGAGATGGGCCCCGACCACCCCATCGCAACTGTCGACGTCACCCTTGCCCTGAGCGGAGGCACTCCGGGTACAGAGGCAACACTGGCTTTTGCGTCTACGCCCACCACCGGACAGGTCGGCAGCTACCAGCGACTGATGGACTACGTCGCCTTTCCCGTCAAGAGCGACGCCGTCGGCGAGGTCGCAGATCTGCCGGTTGCGCTCGGACCGACCTGTACCGACTGTGCGTATCGCTACCGCATCGAGTTCAGCCTGGATCCGAGCGTGACCGAGACCACCCAAGTCACCTATCGCACGTTCTTCTATTGGAATCCGGGCGAGTACGACGACGTCGACGCGGAAACATTGCCGTCCGTCTCCGTCGAGATGACGCCGCCAGACACCACACCCACCCGTGTCTTGTCCAACCGCGTCGTCGACGACACCGCATGGAGCACGGAACATCCCTACGACATACGTCGAGTCACTGTTCGCATCGACCCCGCTCTGGTCCCGCATTCGGGATTGAGTGGTTGGCCCGGCCGAGAGCAGATCTATACCCGGGTCGCTATGGAAACCGGCACGGCCGATCCCGTCGAGTTGGGGATCTACCACGTCAGAACCGTGGCTTCAGATTGCCCGGAGGGACGCTGCAACCCGTATTCCTTCCTTGTGCCCGTGCTCACGCCATATGGACGTCCGGCTCCGGACGACATGGATCTACGGGTCGTCGACTGGATCGACCGCTACGACGGCTCCATTCCCGGCGGCTCCATCCGAGTCGAAACGGATGCTCCCCGGACGTGGCTCACCCGAGAGTTGTCCGATGAGATCACTCTCGATGCGTCAGGCGAGTACGCCGCCGGTTTTGACGTCCAGTTTCGCGACATCCCACCGGACGCTGTAGGTATGGCGGTCGGTGTTCTGACCATCGAATCGACATCCGGGGTGACGATCTCGTCGCAGGCATTCGAGACCGGCAACGGCACGCGGATCATCTCGGAGCCGTTCTTGGGCTGCGAGGCCGTCGGCCCATGTCACATGGTCTTTGGCGCCTACGGGAGTGAGAACGATCACCTGACATGGCACTTAGGCGTCTACTACGGATTCTTCGACACGGCGACCCCACCACCGGGAGCGTCGATTTCGATCGAGGTCTCGGAGAGACGCTGAGCGGTAGATCGCAGGATGCCGATAGAGCCCGCTCTAGCCCTGTTGGAAGAAGAAGTACCAGGCGCCGACGGCGATGATGGCACTGATCACCATCCACTTGATGGCGCTCTTGAGCAGCCCGACGATGAAGCCGATCACGGCGAGCACACCGATGGCAATGAGCACCTTCTGGAACGCCGGATTCGATGAAGCGGCCTCCATGAGCCCGCTGGGTATCTTGTCCTGGATCGATGCCGGGAGCTTGGAGACGACATCACTCGGGAGCTTGTCCAAGAGACCGTCCTTGATCTGGTTGACCACGTCCGGGGGAAGCTTGTCGACCACGTCCTGCGGTAGATCTTCGATGGAGATCTGGGCAAACGGCAGATACAAGAGTGCGTTCATGGCGGGCAGGTTAATGCCGACTTCGCCCAATGCGTCGCTATCGCCCGAGCCAGAGCAACAGCATGTCGGCGTCGACCGCAGACACGACGGTATGTTGACCGGTAGGGAGGTTCATGCGGTTGACGATCACGGTGCGCAGACCGGCTCCGGCGGCCGCATCCGCACCCAGAGCCGTGTCCTCGACCGCGATCGAGGTCCCAGGATCAATCCCGAGCTGTGCCACCGCGGCTCGATATATGTCGGGCGCGGGCTTGCCGTGATCCACCTCATCACCGGCGACGGTCACATCGAAATACCGCTGCAGATCGAGCACCTTCATCTTGCGATCCAGATTGGCCCGCGCACTCGAGGATGCCACCGCCAACGGCACCCCAACCATGGCGAGACGTCGCACTGCCTCTATCGCGTCGTCGAAACCACCGAGCTCGGTTGCGAACGCGGCAAAACACCGCTCATCGACTGCCTCGATGACCTCGTCGTACGGGGGCAGATCCGCCATCGCGGCGAAATGCGCATACGTGTCGATGTTCCTCGTTCCGGTGCACGCCGCTATGTCGGCTTCGGCGACCGCCACATCGAATGGAGCGAGAACATCGCTCCATGCACGCCACGAGATAGGCTCACTGTCGGCGAGCACCCCGTCGAAGTCGAACACGATCCCGTTCATCGGCTTGCCACCCGCTCGATACGATTGAGCATCCTCCGTAGCCGCATGTCGATCCACCACCTTGCGAGCGACTTCGCCCAGGACGGCACTTCGGAGCGCTGCTCCAAGCGGACCCGGGTGGCGATGTGATCGGGCTCGACCCGTGGGGAGATCATGAGATCGAACTTGGTCGGCTCCCCCGCCGCTGCCACCAAACATGACACCGCAGATCCTGCCTGCCACGACTCGATCTCGATGCGGTGCTGCCTGCCGGGAAACGGACCGAGCCTGCTTCGTACGAACACCCGCTGACCCGGTTGGGGCAACTCGGTGCCCATGTACCCCACGGTCACAACGCCGGCCCATTCCCCCAGCCGCGCCGGGTCGGCGACGAGCGCCCACACGCGGGTGGGATCTAGATCGATCACTCGCTCTGCGATCGAGGCGATGGTTGCTCGTTCGCTCAACTCGCCCCGGCTTTGCTCCGGATGAGATCCGTCACCAACTGCGGATCCGCTTTGCCCCTCGTCGCCCGCATCACCTGGCCAACGATGAAGCCGATCGGCTTCATGTCGCCCTGACGTATCTTGTCGAGCACGTCCGGGTTCTCGGCGAGAACACGATCGACCTCGCCTTCGAGCGCACCGGCATCGGAAATCTGGGTGAGATCATGAGCCGCGGCAACCTCATCCGGCTTGCCCTCCCCATCGAGGACGTAACCGAGAACGTCCTTGGCCGCCGTGCTGGAGAGCGTCGCATCCGCCACCATTGCCGCCAGGTCCCGAAGATGCTCGGCAGCGAGCGAGGTCTCGGCCAGCGTCACCTCATTGCGCCGGAGATAGGCGACAACGTCGCCGGTGAGCCAGTGGGCGATGGTGATCGGGTCTGCGCCGAGTTCGAGCGCTTCGTCGAACATTGCGGCGAGATCCGGGGCATCGATCAGCGTCGCCGCCGCTTGGCGATCCACACCTGCCGCGACGAGCCTCCGCCGATGTGCCGCAGGTAACTCGGGGAGTGATGCCACCACCCGTTCGCGCCACGCCGCGTCCACGTGCAGCGGCACCAGGTCGGGCTCTTGGAAGTAGCGGTAGTCCTCCGACTCCTCCTTCGACCTCATCCCCGACGTCTTTCCGCTGTTCTCATCCCAATGGCGGGTCTCTTGGGTCACGGTACCGCCGGATTCGAGCACACCGATCTGGCGCTCGATCTCGTATGCGACCGCTCGCTGCAGCGACCGCAGCGAGTTCATGTTCTTCACCTCGGCCCTGGTCCCGAATTCCTGCTGTCCCACCGGGCGCACCGAGATGTTGGCGTCGAAGCGGACGCTGCCTTCTTCGAGCCGTACGTCGGAGACACCGAGGCTTCTGACGACTCGCTGCAACTCGGTGGCATATTCACGGGCCTGGTCCGGAGTACGGATATCGGGCTCACTGACGATCTCGACCAGTGGAACTCCTGCTCGGTTGAAGTCGAGGAGCGAATGGTCGGCGTCGTGGATCCGACCGGTCTCACTGCCGTGGATGCTCTTGCCGGTGTCCTCCTCCATGTGCACCCGGGTGATGCCGATGGTCGCCTCCTCACCGTCGACGTCGATGTCGAGGTGACCGTTGATGCACAGAGGGACGTCGTACTGCGAGATCTGGTAGTTCTTCGGCAGGTCCGGATAGAAGTAGTTCTTGCGGTGGAAGAGGGAGTCCTCGACGAGGTCACACCCGAATGCGGCCCCGATGCGGAGGATCCCCTCGATCGCCTCCTCGTTCGGTACGGGGAGCGCCCCGGGCAGCGCCAGGCATACCGGGCAGACGGTGGTGTTCGGCTCTGCGCCGAAATTGACGGCACAGCCACAGAACATCTTCGACTTCGTCTGCAGCTCGACGTGCGTTTCGATTCCGATGACGGCTTCCCAATCGGTCATGCGGGCTTCACCTCCGAAGTGGCCAGGGCGGGCCTGGTGTCGAATCCGGCGAGTCGCTCTACCTCGGCGGCGAGCCGAAACAGCTGCGCTTCATGCAAGGCCGGGGCCATGATCTGGAACCCAATCGGTAATCCATCCCCGTCTAGCCCGATCGGGATCGATCCGGAAGGGTCACCCGCCAGGTTGCTGGCGATGGTGCACACGTCGGCGAAGTACATGCTGAGCGGGTCGGCCGTCTTCTCCCCGATCGGGAACGCGGTGGTCGGGCTGGTCGGTGACACGAGCACGTCAACCTGGTCGTATGCCGCGGCGAACTCGTTGCGCAACAGGGTCCGCACCTTCTGGGCCTGCCCGTAGAAGGCGTCGTAGTAGCCGGCCGACAGCGCATAGGTGCCGAGCAGGATGCGGCGAATGACCTCCGGCCCGAATCCTTCCGCTCTCGTGTTCGCCATCATCTCCTCGGTCGTTGCCCCGATCGACCCGAAGCCCGTAGCGAACCCCGTCGAACCTGGCCAGGTTGGCAGATGCCTCGGCAGGGGCAATCAGGTAGTAGGCGGAGAGGGCGTACTCGGTGGCGGGCAGCGAGATCTCCTTCAGGTCGGCGCCGGCGTCAGACAGCTGGTCGTACATCTTGCGGCATGCCGCGTTCACCTCAGGTGCGATGCCGTCTCCGGTCAACTCGGCGATGATGCCGATCTTCATCCCCTTCACGCCCGTCTCCAGCAGCGTCGAGATGTCCGGGTAGTCTCCCCGATAGCTGGTGGCGTCGTGGATGTCGAAGCCGACGATGGACTCGAGGATGGTGGCTGCGTCGCGCACGTTTCTGGCGAAGGGCCCGATCTGGTCGAGCGACGAGGCAAACGCGATCAGCCCGTAGCGACTCACCAGCCCGTACGTGGGCTTCACGCCCACCAGCCCACACAGCGATGCAGGCTGCCGGATCGAGCCACCGGTGTCGCTGCCGAGTGCACCGAGAGCCGAGCCGACGGCAACCGCGGCCGCCGACCCTCCCGAGGAACCGCCGGGCACCCGATCCGTGTTCCATGGATTGCGGGTCGGGCCGTATGCGGAATTCTCGGTCGAGGACCCCATGGCGAACTCGTCGAGATTCGTCTTGCCCGTCACGACGGCACCACCGTCGTTCAGCTTGTCGATGACCGTGGCGTTGTAGGGAGCGACGTACCCACTGAGGATCTTCGAGCCCGCCGTTGTCTCCATGCCTCGGATGGACATGTTGTCCTTGATGGCGAGTGGGATGCCCTGGAGCGGGCCGCGATCGACCCCTGCCGCAAAGTCTGCATCGGCCTTGCCTGCGGCAGCACGAGCACCCTCCTGGTCGAGAGTCAGGTAGGCATGGAGATGTGCCTCGGTGACCGCCGCCCTCTCGATCACGGCGTTGGTCAGTTCGGTGGCGGTGAACTCACCGCGGCGCAGCCCGGCACCCGCGGCCGCTATCGACAGATCGGCGAGATCGGTCATGATTCCCCCAATATCCGCGGCACCCGGAAGTAATCGCCTTCACGGGCAGGCGCCTGCTCCAGCACCTCGTCCCGATCAAGCGACGGTCGGGTCTCGTCGGCGCGGAAGGCGTTTGTCATCGGCAGCGGATGCGAGGTTGGAGCCACCCCTTCGGTCGGCAACGCACCCACACGCTCCGCATGCTCGATTATCCCTTCCAACTGGGATCCGTATGTGGCGAGGTCCTCATCGGAGAGTGCGAGCCTCGCCAGCTTGGCAACTTTGGCAATATCAATCTCAACAGGCATGGGGCGAGAATAGACCCGACCGGTGCCGCGCCAAGTTGTCACGCCGCAGAAGCCTCGGTGATGCGGCGTTCTCAACCGACACCTCCGCAGCGGACTAACGTCGTAGATCTCGCCTCGGATGGGCTCCGGGGCCTAACAAGCGCGTTGGATGAAGGCTGAAACTGGGCGGAGGCAGGTCGGTGTGTTACGCCGAGCATTTGTGCTCGGGGTGTCTTTCCTGTTGTTCGCTCTCCAACCGACGCTTGGGGGCGCTGCGGTGATCACAGACAATTTCGCCACGGCGGACGTCTCGGTGGCATCGACGCCCACCGCGTTCTATACCTACTCGGGGGGGACTGCGAACGCCTGGACGGATGCCACCGACTTCGACGCAGGCACCTACACGAGCACAGACGGATCAACACTCCCGGGATCGGTGGTACTTGATC
This sequence comes from uncultured bacterium, assembly GCA_963844835.1. Taxonomy (GTDB): domain Bacteria; phylum Actinomycetota; class Acidimicrobiia; order Spongiisociales; family UBA5794; genus JAAETI01. The sequence continues at coordinate 276,224 of CAWJPT010000007.1, forward strand.
TCATCGGCCCCACCGGGGTGACCGCTCCCGACCCGGCCATCGCCTGGTGGGACACGGACTGGAACAATCGGCGGTGCTATTCGCTCGACCACACCGCGACGGATGCAGCCACGGTAACCGAGTACCCGATCCGCATTTCCTTCCCCATCGATGCGCTGCTCGCAGACGGGTACCTCCAGCCCGACCTCGGAGATCTCAGGGCAATCGGCACGGATGGCACAACGGCGCTTCCCCTGTGGGTAGACAACACGGAGCCCGACGCCCTGTGGATACAGGTGGATGAGATCACAGCCGGCGCCACCCAGTCGGTATGTATCTACTTCGATTACACAACGGGCGATGCTCCGGTTCCCGCCAACCACACGGAAACGGCGGTATTCACATACACCACACCCAAGGATGTCTACTACACCGTCGACGGTACCTTCACCGCCCCGGGCGCGGACATCAATGTCGTGTCCTACATAGACAACAACACAGTCTCACTCGACGGGGCGGCCGCGGTTCCACTCGCCGCCGCCGGTGACCTGACCACATTTGCCGCGGCCGACGTGGCCTCAGGCTCGGTCCTCTCGGTGCTCGGGCCGATCGCGGCGACGGGTGTCGGTGACGGCACGGACTCGCTCGTGCCCATCTCGTTCGCCGGCACCTCGTTCCTCGCCCCGGTCAGCCGGGACGGCCAGCAGTTCTCGTTCCTGGCTCCGTTCGCCGACGCCACCGTCGATATCTACGACGGCTCCACACTCGTCAATACGCTCACCCTCACCGCGGGCACACCGTTCACCGATACCGCAGACGACATCACCGCAGGCAACACCGCCATCATCGAATCGGACGTCCCGATTCTGGTCACCCACCGCTCCTCGACAGGAGGGGATGCGCTACCGCTTTACCCGGCGACTGCAGGAGATTTCTATGCCGTCCGCTCCACCGAGACTCTGATTGGCTTCGGCACCGACGGGACCAACCTCGACGAATCACAATCCGACGGGACGGTCGCAGCCACGGTCGGCAACCGGGGTGAAGCCATTGCGATCACAGGCGGCGGCACGCAGGGGGGGACCAGCGCCGACGGCATTCACTTGACCGCCGACCAGCCGATCGGAGTCATCGGATCTGAAGACGGCGACGGCAACGAGGCAACCACGGTCCTGCCCGCCTTCGAGCTGAGCTCTCAGTACTGGCTCGCCACCGATTCACAATATGTTGCCTTCGCATGTCCCACCACGGGCTCGGCAGACGTGGCACTGACGGTGACGGCCCCGGGACAACCCGACCGCCCCGTCACCTGCAGTGGCGGCCCTGATGTTGGTTGGGCAGTGGACACAGCCGATCTCAGCGTGACCGGCGTCGGTATCTCGATCTCGACGGATGACGGCTCACCCTTCTACGCCTACTACGAGAATCTGGCGACCGATGATGAAGTCGGGCTGCTCGGTCCCAGGCAGGCCAGGCAATACACCTGGCCCGAGCCCGTTGTCACACCGGGTACCGATGAAGGCCTCTACGAGACGGCGGGTACATGGGAGAGCGCCACCATCGATGTCGGCGCAGGCAACGAGATATACGGGATCGTGTCGCTCGCCGGTGACACGCCGACTGACACCTCGCTGCAGCTCCAGATAGCAACGAGCGCCACCGGCACCCCGACCGCCTTCGTCGGACCCGACGGGACCTCGGCCAGCTTCTTCACCATCGACACCCTTCCCGCGGTCGCCGACTTCAGCCACGACGGGGACAGGCTGCTCAGGGTCAGGGCCGACCTCGGAACGACCGACCCCACCACGACGCCGCAACTCGACGCAGTCTCGGTTGACTCCGGGCTACCGCCGCTGAGCCGTTCACTGGGCGCAATCCCGACCATTGCGCTCACCACCACCCTCGACCCCACAGTGACGACCTCATACCTGCTGCGCGTGAAGACAACCGCCCCTGATTTCGCGGGTAGCGAGGCGACCGTCGTCTACCGTGGCGCGGTGAACCTGGCCAACCTCACCGAGGAGAGCATCCGGCTCGTCAACGCCGCTCTCGGCATAGACAGCGTGCAGCAATCGGCAACGCTCCCCAGCGACGCCCCGGTCTTGTTCCAAGCGGACCATCCCTATTCCGTGGTGCTGGACAGCTCGGCGGTCGGTTCCGGGACCAGCACGGTGACGTTCTCGTGGCAGCTCGACTATCAGGCGGGGCATTCCGTCTACATCGAGACCGACTTCGCCGTAGAGGTGACTGCGCCATGAGCGATCGCGACATGTTCCCCCACGAATTCCCGCCGATTCCACTCGATGAGATCGAGCTCGCCCCGACGCTGGGCAACGGCCCGCCGGAGAAGACCTACGAGCGCCTCGTATTGACTGCTTTCTCGGCCTCGTTGACGGTGTTGTTGTCCAAGATCGCCGCGGTTTTACTCATCGGCAACTTCTCGGGGGCGACGATCACCATCCAGTTCTTCCTCGGGTTCCTGCCCTACTTCGGGATAATCGCCGACCCAACCACGTTCACAACGATCGTCACCTTCTCCACCATCGCGATGATCACGGCCGGCTTGGTGTTGCTGATCCGCCCCGTCCTTCAGAGCGGCTGGGACAGCCAGTCGATATGGGGCCGCGCCGTCGGCCTGGCCATCGGCGCCGAGACATTCCTTCTGGAAGCGCTCCGGCATTGGGTGTGGCCGCAGGTGCTCCGCTGGGACTGGGCGTGGCTCGCCGGTTTTGAGCTGGTGCTCGGTGTCGTGTTGCTGATCACCGCCCTCAAGCAGTCGAAAACAAGATCCGATACAGTGCGTAGGTCTCGCGCCTCGCGCAGAGAGACAACGGAGGACACTCGATGACCAACTCATGGACCATGACACGCCGATGGGCCGGCATCTTGGTTGCGATGATGATGATCGCGGTGCCAGCATCAGCGGCCGTGATCACACAGAACTTCATGAGAGCCGACGTGACGGTGAACGCAGCGTGCTTCACTAAGACCGCGGGCACTGATGCATCTAGTGGCTCCGGTTTCCTCACATTCAACGGCGGCGCCACCATCCAGGATCCGAGCGGCACCGTTGACCTGATTCAGGAAACGATGTCGGTGCAGGGCTTCGCCGGTGACCGGCTGCTCTACACCGATGCGGTTCACTTCAACAACAACTGCGACGGCCGGCATCCGTGGTCACCTTCGTCTCGGAGAACGATCCGGGCGGTGGGCTTGCAGTCGATCCTGCCTACGTCGCGGGCAACTTCTGGGACGACATCGATGTCACGATCTACATGGCGACGACAGCCACCCCGACGGGCACACCCGGGATCATCGGGTGATTGGCAGTTGATGATGTCAGTCTCGCGAGGAACCGTGAATGACCAATCGCCTCGGTGAACATCCCGGCGGGAGCGACCCGTCCGATGGCCGTGGTGGTCGACACAGACGACGGCGTCACAACGACTGCACCGGAACGCTTCGCTGGACTGCCCAGGCAACTCACCCGTAGCCGACGAAGGCGCCGAGCGACGTCGTCAGCCTTCCGGCTCGCTGAGATCCTCCAGCAGCGAAGCCAACTCTGCCGACGAATCCTCCTGACCATCGATCAGGAACTCCCGCAGCGTGTCAAAGCCAACCTCCAGCTGGACCAGCGGGATCGATTCCTCCTGCTGATGGGCCAGGCCCGGGTCGACCGGGACCGTAGTTGATTGCGGGAACACCTCTTGCGGTGAGTCGGGCCACATCGGTCCATCCCTGCTTAGACGTTCGCGCCGCACCGCTTATCTCGATCAGGCGTTCGAGATGAGCGTTCTCGGTCACCACCTTGCCGGCGGGGGCCCGGTCCTTGATGACCACCATGTCGGCCTCGGCTGCGATGTCACGCAGACGCTGCTCGGCCTGGTCGAGGTCGTAGATCGGGGGGAATCGATAGTTGAGGTTGATCCGTAGCGAGGAAGGCAGCACGTTGTTGGCGATGCCGCCCTGTGCCATGGTGACGGAGAACACCTCACGAAACTCGAGCCCGTCGACATCGACGAGGTGCGGCTCTCGTTGGTGCATCGATCGCCAGCCATGATCCCGCCTTGGTGACGGCATTCTCCCCCAGCCAGGGACGGGCACTGTGCGCCGATTTCCCTTCGAAGAACACGTCGGCATTCATCGCCCCGTTGCAGCCGAGCTCGATGCCCAGGTTGGTCGGCTCGAGCACAATCGCGAACTCGGCTTGGTTCAGCCAGGGAGCCTGGTCGAGAACGTCCTCGAGGCCGTTCTCCGCCATCGGGCCCTCTTCCTTGTCGTAGAAGACGCCGACCACGTCGTAGGGACCGGTCCGCACTGCGTCGTCCTCGAGCAGGTGGATCATGATCGCCAGACCGGACTTCATGTCGACGGTACCGAGTCCGAACATCCGGTCACCTCTAACCACCGGGATCACCGTTGTCCTGCATCGGGACCGTATCGAAATGGCCGTACAGCGTGATCAGAGGCCGTCCCGTTTGCTGCCCGACGACGAGGGCATTGCCGACCCGGCTCACTCCCTGCATCGTCCAGACTTTGAGCAGACGCTCGGCAACTGCCGTGCACAGTCGTCCTTCGTTTCCGGTGACCGAGTGGATGGAGACCAGCTCGGCGAGCGTGTCGTGGATGGCGGTCATACGGGTACCTCGAATACGCGTAGGGCTTCGTTGAGTGACGTTTTGCGGTCGGTCGACTCCGAGCGCTTCCCGATGATCAGTGCACACTGGAGGTCGTAGCTGCCCGCGGGAAAACTCTTGGGACGTGTCCCGGGAACGACGATCGAGCGGGCCGGGACACGGCCCCGGTACTCGACCGGCTCCTCACTCGTGATGTCGATGATGGGTGTCGAAGAGGTGATCGTCGTGTTGGCGCCGAGCACCGCTCCCTCCTCGACGAGGGTGCCCTCTACGACAATCGACCTGCTCCCGATGAACGCGCCGTCTTCGATGATCACCGGCCTGGCGCCCGGCGGCTCGAGCACACCGCCAATGCCGACACCACCGCTCAGATGCACACCGCTGCCGATTTGGGCACACGACCCGACGGTTGCCCAGGTGTCGACCATGGTGCCGGTGCCCACGTAGGCGCCGATGTTGACGTACCCGGGCATGATGACGACTCCGGGCTCGCAAAACGCCCCGTAACGTACGGTCCCTGGTGGGACGACACGGATCCCGGCCTCGGCCAGGCCCTTCTTCGTAGGGATCTTGTCGTGATACTCGAACGGGCCGCCACCGTCATCGTCTCCAGCTTGGCGATGCGGAAGTACAGCATGATCGCCTCTTTGACCCAGACGTTGACCTGCCACTCACCATCGACCTTCTCGGCGACTCGGACCCGGCCTTTGTCGAGCGCTTCGATGGTTCTGACCACGGCATCTGCCGCAGCATCGAGCAGATCGAGGTCGGCATACGCTGCCGATATGGCCTCTTGATCGCTGGTCAGCTCAGACACGAGACGAGTACCTCCACAGCTTGCTCACACTCTGCAAGGGTAGGCACCAGCGCTAGTCGGAGGTAGCCCTCACCTCCCGGGCCGAAGAACCGTCCCAGGTGACACGACGACACCGCCGGCGAGCAGCCGATCGGTGACGCCAGGTCGTCGTCGACGCGTACCCACAGGTAGAGCCCGGCCTTCGAAGCGACCACCTCCATACCGACCCGGTCGAAAGCGGTGCGCAAAACCGCACGCTTGGCCGCAAAGATTGGCCGACGCTCGGTTGCGTGCTTGTCGTCGGACCAGGCAGCAACGGCCGCGGCTTGCACGAACTCGGGCGAGGCGGTACCCGTTGCGGTGCGCAGCTTCTTCAACGCCGCAATCGCCTCGGCGTCCCCGACGATGGCGCCGGAGCGATAACCGGTCATCCCGGACCGCTTCGAGAGCGACATGAACGCCAGCACACCTTCAGCCTTCGGGACCGGCTATCTGGAGTATCGACGGCGGCCCTTCGGGGAAAGCGTCCGGCTCATAGAGGTCGGCGTAGCACTCGTCGGACAACACCAGCGTGTCATGGCTACGCGCCTTTGCGTAGAGCTCCTCGAGCTCAGCGCGGCTCGTCACCGCACCTGTCGGATTATGCGGAGTGCACGTCCACAGGAGCCGTGCCTTCTCCCAAACCTCCTCAGCGACATCACCGGCGCGGAGGACAAAATCTCCCTCGAGGACGACCGGATGGGTGATCGCCCCGGCAAACAGCGCCCCGCGCTCGATAGATCGGGTAGCCGGGGCTCCCGTAGACCACTGTGTCGCCGCGCTCCCGATCGACAAAGGCGAGCGGCGTGTTGAACACTGCCTCCTTCGACCCCGAAGTGGGGATGATCTGGGTGTCGGGATCCACCACGACGCCGAAGCGCCGCTCCAAATAGGCGGCAATGGCAGCACGCAGAGTGCCGATGCCTGCGGTGGTCGGGTACTGAGAGACCACGGGCACCGCCGCCCGCAGCGCGTCCGGTATGAACGAAGGCGTCGGCTCACGCGGGTCCCCAATGGAGAAGTCGATTACTTGCTGCCCGGCGTCGCGCATCGCACGCGCCCGTTCATGGACGACTGCGATGGGATAGCTTCCGAGCTGTTCGAGAACGGGGTTCAGTCGCATCGGAACACGGTACTCGACTTATGATCTCCCCGTGAACCGCTACCGAATCATCTTCACGCTGCTCGGCCTCGCCCTCGCCGCCGTCGCGTTCGCCGCCATCGCCTTCGCCCCGACGGGCAATCCCGAGAACGTGCCCGCAGTGGTCGAGTCGTACTCCCCGCTGAACAACGCAACCGTGCTCAGACAGATCGACATCGACATCGATCTGCCGGTCAACTACGAGATCCAGCTCGTCGTCGACGGCATCACCATCCCCGCAGACGAGATCGACGTCATCCCCGAAACCGGCATGTTCTCGTGGCGTCCCGACGAGACGACGATCATCCCTGAGTTCACCCCCGGCATCCACACCGTATGGGTGCGTTGGAACCGCACCACCGGCCTTCCCGATCCAGGCGAATGGACCTGGAGCTTCCGGGTGCAGTAGCAGCTCCACCACAACCGCAGCAGCCCCCGAACGAGCGGGGGCTGCTGCGCTACCTGCGGTGGGAGGGATACCGCACGTGAGTCAAGTGACTAGGCGCCGGGAGGCAGGATCACCTGGTCGATAACGTGGACGACACCGTTCGATGCCGGCACATCGGTTGCCACCACGTTGGCGCTGCCGTTGAGAACGACACCACCGTCGACAACCTCAATTGCTATGTCCTGTCCCTGCACGGTGGTTGCTGAGTCGAGCCCGACGACATCTGCCGCAAACACTTCACCACTCACAACGTGATAGGTGAGGATCTCGGCCAGAGCCTCCGGATCCTCTAGCAGGGCCTCGAGTGTGCCCTCAGGAAGAGCGGCGAATGCCTCGTCGGTCGGAGCGAAGACCGTGAACGGACCGTCACCCTCGAGGGTTTCGACCAGGCCCGCAGCCTGGACGGCGGCCACCAACGTCGTGAAATCGTTTTGCACCGCGACGTCGACAATCGTCTGCCCGGTCATTTCCTCTTCCGCAATCGTGGTCACCGGCGCCGCGGTCGTGGTTGTCACAGCTTCCTCCTCGGAGCTGCTGCACGCTGCAATCGCCAGAGCCATAACGGCCATCAATGCAACGAATCGGATCTTCATTTGGCTACTCCTCTTTAGCGAACCCCTCAGGGTCTTTAGTGCTAAATTCGGAGCAATAGTGCAAAGCGGATGAAGACGGTCCTATCCGAGCGCAGATGGCCCTTCATCGAGGAGACGCTGGAACGCCGTCTCGTCGAGTACCGGGACACCGAGTGACTCCGCCTTGGCGAGCTTCGAACCGGGCGAAGCCCCCGCAATGAGCGCCGACGTCTTGCCGGACACCGACCCGGTCACTTTGCCTCCTGCGGCCTCCAGCGCCGCCTTGGCCTCATTGCGGCTGAAGCTATCGAGAGTCCCGGTGACCACAAACGACATCCCGGCGAGCAACGTTGCCTCTTCGCCTTTCGGCTCTGGCTCAGGATCGGAGAGGCGCACACCCGCCTCCCCCAGCCGGCGCACCAACTCGACGTTGTCCGCATCCTCAGACCAGGAGCGTACCGAACGGGCGATCTCAGGCCCGATGCCTTCGATGGATGTGATCTCTTCCTCGCTCGCCGCCATCAATGCCTGCATCGAGAGGAACCGGGCGGCAAGAGCACGGGCGACGGTGCCTCCGACCAGATCGATCCCGAGGGCGGTGATCAGCCTGCCGAGCGGTCGATCCTTGGCCGTTTCGATCTCGCCGAGCAGGTTCCCGACGGACACCTCACCCCAGCCCTCGAACCCCAACAGGGTTTCCCGATCGAGCGTGAAGATGTCGGCGGGGTCTTTGATGATTCCCTCGTTGAGGAGGAGATCGACGGTTCTGTAGCCGAAGCCCTCGATATCCATCGCTCCCCGGGACACGAAGTGGGCCAGGTACTCCCGCAGCCGGCTGGGGCAGGAGAAACCGCCGGTGCACTTCGCCTTCGCCTGGCCCTCGGGAAGGACGATCGGATTCCCACAGAATGGGCAATCGGCAGGCATGTGCCACTCGGGTAGGCCCTCCGGCCGCCTGGAGAGCACCGGCGCTACCACTTCAGGGATGACGTCACCGGCCCTGCGCACGATGACCGTGTCACCGGGGCGCAGGTCTTTGCGGTGCAGCTCGCCCTCGTTGTGCAGGGTGGCGTTGGTGACCGTGACCCCACCGACGAACACCGGCGTGAGCACCGCATAGGGTGTGACCGCACCGGTGCGCCCCACATTGATCTTGATATCCTCCAGGATGGTCGTCTTCTCCTCGGGGGGAAGTTTGTAGGCGACAGCCCAGCGGGGGCTCTTTGCCGTGAACCCGAGCTCCTGCTGCTCACCGAGATCGTCGACCTTCACCACGACCCCGTCGATCTCGTAGTCGTTGCGATGCCGCCCTTCGAGGGCACCCGATACATAAGCCTCGATGCCGGCCAGGTCTCCGATGCGCTTGCTCGCCGGGTTGACGCGCAGCCCGAGCTCCGAGATCCATTGCAGCGTGTCCCAATGGGTGGAGAAGGTGGGGCCGCCTTCGACCCGACCCATCTGATAGAGCCAGACCGACAGGGTGCGCTCGGCCGTCTTGGCCGGATCCTTCTGCCTCACCGAGCCCGCCGCCGTGTTGCGAGGGTTGACGTACGGCTTCTCCCCCAGCTCTGCCTGACGCTCGTTCAGCTCCTCGAAGGCGCTCACCGGCATGTAGATCTCGCCACGAACCTCTAGCAGCGGTGGGGCTGAGCCCTGCAAGCGGAGCGGCACCGCATCGATGGTGCGGACGTTGGCCGTGATGTCTTCTCCCACCGCTCCGTCACCGCGGGTCGCCGCACGCACCAGACGACCCTCCTCGTAGACGATCGAGACGGCAAGACCGTCGATCTTGAGCTCGCACACGTAACCGGACGGGTCCCTGCCGAGAGCACGGCTCACCCTGGCCTGCCACGCCGCGATCTCTTGTTCCGACTCGACATTGTCCAACGAGAACATCCGCTCGAGGTGCGTGACCGGCGCAAAGGCGCTGGCGACGGGGGTGCCGATGCGTTGTGTGGGCGAGTCGTCCACAATGAGCTCGGGATGCTCACTCTCGAGCGCGATCAACTCCCGCATCATGTCGTCGAACTCGATATCGGAGATATCCGGGTCAACGAGCACGTAATACCTGTAGTTGGCACGGTGTAGCGCGGTGCGCAGCTCCTCTGCCCGCTCTCTCAGATCACCATCCACTCTCGACCTCTTCCACAACCCGCCGTAGCGCATCCGCAACGGCTTCCGCATCGTCCACCGACAGGCCTGCCATGCCGCAGGCCGGCGTGAACATCGCCTCGGCCATGAGCGACTCGAAAGGTGCTCCTGCGACGACGAGGCTTGCCACAGCCGTACCGTACCGGTCGAGTATGACATCCGTGCTCGGGAGTGGACCGGCAGTCGTGGGAACGATGCCCCACATCACCCTGGCACCCGCACCTAGAGCTGCGGCCACGCTGTCGACGTCACGGTAAAAACCGCTGCCCAGAGCGGCCACATCCCACGAGAACCAGTCGAATCCGAGTTGGGCGATACCACCCCAGTCCGTGTCGGCACAGCAATGGATGCCGATCTCGACATCGAAGGCGTCGATCAGGTCGATCAGGGCCTTGGCGGCTTCACCCGGTAGCGACCCGCTGATCCCGAGAGCCGCCAGCGCCGGCTCGTCGACGACCAGGATGATCGACGACACATCAGATTCGGAGCGAATCCAGGCGAGATGCTCGTCGATTCGTGTCTCCAGTTGCTCGGCAACGGACCCGATCAAGTTGGGGCCGGTCGCTCCCCCGGCCCGCAATGCGGCTGCGAGCGTCACCGGGCCGGTGACCTGGGTCTTGATTGTGTCTGTGGCGACTGTGGCCAGCAGCTCGGCCGCCCCCACGAAGGCCTGGTCCCTCGGCCCGGGAGGCATTCCGAGCGCAAGCCCGGTCTCTCGAGGACCTGCGCCCAGTATCCCGTCGCCCCACTGCACCAGCATCGACTCCTGCGGATGGCGTAGCGGCAATTGCGGGAGATATGGGATGTCGGTTGTCTCCGCCACGAAGCGAGCAGCCCGACGTGGATCTGTGTGGGGCAAGCTCCCCACACCGGTCCTGCGCACCGTCACCTGATCGCCTCGCTGATGACACCGCCGCCGAGCACTTCGTCACCTCGGTAGAGGACCGCAGATTGGCCGGGAGCGACTGCAGCCTGCGGTGAGTCGAAGAGCACTCGCCACGCGCCGTCCGCAGCCTCGAGCCGGCCGGGAACGGGCTGCGACCGGTAGCGAATCTTCACATCGACCCTGCGATCGCGGGGCGGCGAGCCTGCAACGAAGGAGACCTCCTCGACGAGGCAGCCCGCAGCAAGCAGCTCGTCACGCGAGCCGAGCGTCACCGTCGCGGTCTCGGGGTCGATGCCCACGACATAGCGGCGCTCCCCCAAGGCTACGCCAAGGCCCTTCCGCTGGCCGATCGTGAAGTCGACCATGCCGTCATGCTCACCAACCACGGTCCCGTCGCTGAGCACGAGCGGACCGGGACGTGCCGCGTCGGGGAATCGAAACCTGATGAACGATCGGTACGAGCCGTTGCCGACGAAGCAGAGATCCTGACTGTCCGGCTTGGCCGCAGTGCGCAGACCCATCATCGCGGCGCGCGCCCGCACCTCGGTCTTGGTCATCTCACCTACGGGTAGGCGCACCCGTGCCAGGTCGCGCTGATCCAGCATGTGCAGCACGTAGGACTGATCCTTGGTGCCGTCGACCGCCTTGATCAGGTGGTAGCCGTCGCCGTCGCTCCGGACGCGGGCGTGGTGGCCGGTCACCAACACGTCACAGCCGAGCTCCGCGGTTCGCTCCAGCAGCACGGAGAACCGTACCCGCCGATTGCACTCGATACACGGGTTGGGGGTCTTGCCTGCCGCATACATCTCACCAAAGTGATCCACCACCTTCTCGGTGAACTCGTCGACGTAGTCGAGCACGTAGTAGGGCACACCCAGTTGCGCGGCAACCCTCCTCGCATCCTCGGCATCTGACACCGTGCAGCATCCGGCAACAGGCATCTGCCCGTTCTCGCCCTCCCACTGCTTGAGAGTGACCCCGATGACGTCGTAGCCCTGCTCGAGCATCAGCGCCGCCGCAACCGAGCTGTCGACACCCCCGGACATGGCGACGAGTGCCTTCATCGCAGCCCCCCGGCAACCCCGGCAACCAGCCTTGCCGCAAGCGATCCGGCCTCCGGCTCGGTGGACCATCCGAATGTGAAGCGGACACATTCGGCCGCCTCCTGGCGCGTCATCCCCATGGCGCTGAGCACGTGGGACACCTGGACCGCACCGCTGTTGCACGCAGAGCCTGCAGCCGCGGCCAACCCTTCCTGATCGAGCCGGATGAGCAGCGTCTCGGCCTCGACGCCGGGGATCCGGAAGTGGCTGTGTTGGACCAGCCGTTGCCGGCTCGCCCCGGTCACCTGCAAATCCGGTGTCGATGCTGCCAGCTCCGACTCGAACTCGTCACGAATGCGCCTGATCCTCGCCCTTGTGGTCCCCCGCTCCGCCACAGTTGCCTTCATCGCGGCGACCATGCCAACGATGGCGGCGACGTTGTGGGTGCCCGAGCGGCGACCCAACTCCTGGCCGCCGCCGTGCACGACGGGCTCGAGATCGATCTCGCGCGGCACATAGAGGAGACCGACGCCTTTCGGACCGCCGAACTTGTGGGCCGCCACCGAGATCATGTCGGCGCCGGTTGCCGCGACCGTGATCTCCTCGGTGATGAAGGCTTGCACCGCGTCTGTGTGCAACAGCACGTTTGGTGCAGCCTTCCGTACCGCCGCCCCGATCTCCTGCAGAGGGAACACCACTCCGGTCTCGTTGTTCGCCGCCATCACCGAGACGACTGCCGTCTCGCCATCGACGTGTGAAGCCAGCCCGGCGACGTCGAGCCCACCCGAACGATCGACACCGACACGGTAGACATGGCACCCCAGCCGTTCCAGGAAGTCGACTGACTCCAGGACCGCCTCGTGCTCGACGGCGGTCGTCACCACCCCACCACGTCGCCCCCCGGCAAGAGCGCTACCGATCACAGCCAGGTTGTCGGCTTCCGTGCCTCCACCTGTGAACACGATCTCGAGTGGATGGGCGGCTCCGAGCAACTCCGCTGCCTCCTCGCGTGCTGTCTCGAGCGCGTTCTTGGCATCGCGAGACACGCCGTGGATGCCCGACGGATTGCCAAACACATCGTCGAGGAACGGCGCCATAGCTTCCCGGGTCTCGGGCCGGACACGGGTGGTTGCAGCATGATCCAGATAGAGCATGAGACGACCAGTCTGGCAGACCACGGCGCTAGCCTCGACGCCCTCAGACCCGAGGAGTGCCATGCGTGCGCTGCAACTCGTCACCCCAGGCGAGCCACTGTTGATGAGCAACGTCACCGCGCCCACGCCCGGGCCCGGCGAGGTCGTTGTGGACGTGGCTGCAGCAGGCATCTGCCGATCGGACGTTCACTACCGCGCCGGCTTTCCGCAGGTCGGACCGTTGCCGTTGACCCTCGGCCACGAGGTGGCCGGGACCGTCGCTGCCACCGGAGCCGGTGTCAACACCTTCGGCCGGGGAGATCGGGTATGCATCCACTATCAGGTCGGCTGCGGAGACTGCGCGTATTGCCGCAGAGGTTTCGAGCAATTCTGCCGCGACGGGAGGATGATCGGCAACGGACGTGACGGTGGGTATGCCGAGCAGATCGTCGTACCGGAGCGCAACGTGATCCCGGTCCCCGATGAGGTACCGCTCGATCATGCTGCGGTGATGATGTGCTCTTCGGCAACTTCACTCCATGCTCTGCGCAAGGGACGGCTCGCGCCGGGAGAGTCGGTTGCGGTGTTCGGTGCGGGCGGGCTCGGCATGTCGGCGATTCAACTTGCCTCGATCCTCGGTGCCCAGCGGGTGTACGCGGTCGACATCAACCCGGTGAAGCTCGAAGCAGCCGCTCACCTGGGTGCCATCCCTGTCGACGGGCGCACCCGGCCCGTCGATCAGTTGCTCGCCGCAGGCGGTGTTGACCTTGCGCTCGATCTGGTCGGATCAGGAGCGGTGATGCAGGACTGCCTAGCGTCGCTGGCGCCGATGGGTAGAGCGGTCGCGGTGGGCTTGACCGCAGACACACTCTCGGTCGGCCCGTACACCGATCTGGTCACCGGGGAGTCGGAGCTGATCGGGGCGTCTGATCACACAGCAGCGGAGATCGTCGAACTGCTCGCCCTCGCCGCGGCCGCGTCGGCTCGACCTGAGCAACGTCGTGCAGCGGCACATCCCGCTCGACGCCGACGGGGTCAACACGGCGATGGACGAGCTGGAAGGGTTCGGCGACGCGATCCGGACTGTGATCAATCCCGAGCCTCTGATCGACACGGCCACTCTGCACCTACCGGCTACGGGACTTCCCCTGCGGCCCGGGTGAGGAACTCCGAGACAGCGGCGTTGTATCGCTCTGCATCGATGTTCCATGCTTCGGTGCGACCTGCCCCGTCGAATCTCTCGTACGTGACCAGGTTGGGCAATGCGTCGGCGAACGCGTCGGCGGTCTCCACCGGAGCGACCGGATCGTCGGTTCCCTGGATGAGGAGCATCGGGACGTCGAATTGGTCTATCCGATCCATCTGATTGAGCTCGGACCACTCGAGCCCAAACCGGACCCTCGCAACCGTCTTGGCGGCACCGTCCACCACACCGGGGATGTTCCGCTCGGCAGCGATCTTGTCGACAACCGCCCCGAGATCGAAGACGGGCGAGTCCATGGCCACGCCCAGAATGTCCGATGTGTAGTCGGAGTTGTGCAGCGTCATCATCGCAATGTCACCGCCCATCCCATACCCGAGCAGGATGAAATTCTCTGCCCCGTGACTCGGGTTGCTGGCATAGGTCATCGCAGCCTCTACGTCCTGCCATTCGGTGAGGCCCCACCGGTAGTAGCCACCATCATCGGGCGCCGCCGAGTCGTTGCGATAGGTGATGATCAGTGCCGGGAATCCCGCATCTTCGATGACGGGCAAGATGCGCAATGCTTGTGCCCGCTCGTCGAGCCCCTCACCGTGGATCAGGATCACCCAGGTGTCCCGCTCACCCGGAATCAGCCAGGCCGGGTTCACTCCGAGCATCCCGGGGATACGAACCTCTCCGTAGTCGATGGCGAACGCCTCCATCGGGTTGCTGCCGACCGCATAGTCGTCGAAGCTCACCATATCTCCTGCGATGAACCGCCCACTGAGGGTGCGGAACGAGCGCTCGATCGATTCGGCGTCCTTGGAGATCACGGCGGCCATCTGGCCGTATGCTCCGTCGTCGTTGGTGACTCCCCATATACCGGGTCGCTCGGTCACATCGGTCCTCGGGAGTTTGATCCGACCGGCACCGACCAACTCGATCTCTACCTGCTCTCCCTGCGGTCGCTCGTGCGGGATGAGTAGATCACCGGCGATCACCGACGAGCCGCGAAAGGCTCCGATGAACAAGCCGAGAACGAGACCGATGACAATGCCGGCTCCCAGAAGCCGCAGCCAGAAGCCGATCTTGCTCTTTTCCACCCGCCGACGTTACCCGCGATCCGCTATTTGCCGGAGAACGTGGCCTTGCTCTTGTTGACGAAGGCCAGGATCCCGGCCCGAGCATCTTCCGTCCCGAACACCTCCTCGAAGGCGGCACGCTCAACGCTGAGCGACGATTCGAGCGCCAATCCATTGCCGTCGGCCATTGCCTTCTTGATGGCCCAATATGCCCTGGTCGGCCCCTTCGCCCATCATCGGCATCCTCGAGGGCGACGTCGATGAGGTACTCGGGTGCAACGACCTTGTCGGCGAGATGGATGTGCTCAGCCTCCTCTGCGGAGACATGACGCCCGGTGAAGCACATCTCCTTGGCCACCCGGAATCCGACGATCCGCTGCAGACGCTGCGTGCCGCCCGCCCCGGGGATGATTCCGAGCTGGATCTCCGGTTGCCCGACTTTGGCGTCTGACGCCATGTACCGGAAGTCGGCGCCCATCGCCAGCTCGAGGCCGCCGCCGAGCGCATAGCCGGAGATTGCGGCGATCGTGGGTTTCTGCAGAGACTCGAAACGGAGGATGGCGAGGCTCAAACCGGAAGCTTGTGGCTCGGGCTCACCGCTCTCGAGTGCCGCAACGAACCCTTTGATATCGGCGCCTGCGGCAAAATGCTCCTTGCCGTTGATGACAACTGCACGGATCGATGGATCCTCAGCTTCGGCGACAGCAGCATCGATATCCGCGATCAACTCCTCGTTGAGCGCGTTCACCGGCGGCCGATTCAAGGTGATCTGAGCAACAGCTCCGTGAACTTCGTACTCCACAAGGCTCATTTCGGCCCTCCTCGATTGTGTCTACTCGGAGGCTACTCCCAGCGATTTCAACAAGCGCTCAGCAGCCGTCCAAGGATCGAGCATACGCCCCGCTACCTGGCTGGTCAGCGCGGCCCAATCATCGTCCGGGATCGAGGCACGCACCCGATGCCGTAGCGTTGCGAGCAGAGAGGATTCCATCTCACCGACCATGCGCTCGCTGCGCATGGCGGGAAGCTGCCCGGATGTCTCGAGGAACCGGCGGTGATCGGAGACGGCGCTCCACAGCTCGGCCACTCCCCGGCCTGTGGCGGCGACCGTGGTGAGAATCGGTGGATTCCACCGGCGCTCACCGCCGAGCTCGAGCATCTGTGTCAGATCCCTGACGGTCTCGTTGACTCCTGGCCTGTCTGCCTTGTTGACGATGAAGATGTCGCCGATCTCGAGCAAGCCGGCTTTTGCGGCCTGCACACTGTCGCCCCAACCGGGATTGACCACAACGAGTGTTGTGTCTGCGTTACGGGCTATTTCGACCTCGGCCTGACCGACGCCGACGGTCTCGATGACAACCTCGGGGAAGCCGATTGCGTCGAGAACTGCGATCACCCGCGGTGTCGCTGCTGAGATGCCCCCGAGGTGACCACGGCTGGCCATGGACCGGACGTACACACCGGGGTCGTCGATGTGGCTCTGCATGCGAACCCGGTCACCGAGCACCGCTCCACCACTGAATGGGCTCGACGGGTCGACGGCGACGACCGCCACCTCCGAGCCGTCGTGCCTCATCGACGTGATGAGATGGTCGGTGAGCGTCGATTTGCCTGCTCCGGGGGCACCGGTGAGACCGGTGGTCCACGCCCTGCCACCATCGGGGAACAACTCGGCCAGGATCCTCGCCCCGGCCGACCCTCCCTCTTCGACAATGCTGATCAGCCGCGCCAACGATCGCCTGTCACCGTCGCGGGCTCTGGGAATCAGGATCGCTGGATCAGTGAGACGCGCCATCGTCGCACGAGCCTAGCGAGCCACGATCAGACTGAGATGACCTCGGTGACTCCCGGCACCCGATCCTGGACGATCCTCTCGATGCCGGCGGTGAGCGTCATCGTCGACAGCGGGCAGCCACCACAGGCACCAACCATCTGCAGGGTGACCTTGCCACCCTCAGTTCCGAGCAACACCAGATCGCCGCCATCCGCCTGTAACGCCGGGCGGATGTACTCGAGCGTCTCGTTGAGTAGATCCATGTCGATCACGGTCGACTCTGGCTCATCGAACTTGTGATCGGTGGGCGAGGCCACCTCGATGATGGAACTCTGCTGTTCGTTGCTCATGTTCTTTTCAAGTCCTCGAGGCTGGGTTTCATTCCCGATTCGCACTATCAGTGTAGGGGAAAATATTTCGCCGATACCCAACTCGCGAGCGCCGGCAATGATCTCTGCATCGCTAAGCACGGCGGCAATCATCACGGCACGCTCCGGACGGTGCACCCGGTAGAGGTGATACCAATGCCGCAGCGGGGCAATGGCGATATCGACTCCCCCGAGCGGTATCCAGCGCTCCACCATCACAGGAAACTCGGCAACCACGTTGTCTATGCCGACCCGCAGGCCCCCGATCACGTCGATGCCGACCGTGTCTTGCCCGGTGAGCCACTCCGCCCGAATCGACCACTCCGAGCGCCACAGCTCTGTCTGCGGGCGATTGACGTGCTGGGGAAAGATCTCGTCGACCGTGGCTCGATCCGACCCGGCGACGCAAACATCGATGTCACCAACCGCGATATCGAGCCCGTTCAAGGCGAGCATCACGCTGCCACCTATGCAGTAGTCGAGTTGGTGGTCGTCGAGCTGCGCTCCGATGTCGACAAGCGCTGACTCGATATGGGCGGGAAGCATGTTCACCTCAGGAAACACCACAGTGGGCGAAGATCGTACTCCTCGGTGTGCGTCGGTTCGTTCGCTGTTCCGAATCGTTTCATTTTGGAGGAGTCGTGACCCTGATCACTTCTTGGCGTGCTCGCAGCGAGGCAACCACATCATCCATCGTTTCCGAGCCGATCCCGACGATCTCACAGGTCAATTTGCGGATCCCTTCGTCTTCGATCATCGAGATCCGCCCAACGGTGGCACCGACCGAGTTCAGCGTCTCGAACAGAGGGGTGAGAGTGCCATGCCCGGCGTGGTACTCGATTGCCAGAGGCTGCACGACACCGCGCCTCATGTACTTACGCACCGGGGCGAACCCGATCATCGTGGCGAGGGCGATGGCCAGTGCCGCAGGCGCCAACAAGTAGTAGCCGAATCCGGCGGCCACCCCGAGCGCTGCCGAGAACCAGAGAGTCGCCGCGGTGGTGATCCCGGTGATGGTGAGGCCACTCCGCACCATCCCGCCTGCGCCGATGAAACCGATCCCGGTGACTATCTGCGCCGCTACCCGGGCGGGGTCGGCAACGGGCGATCCTGCCGCGAGCTCCACGCCGGCAACGGCGAACAGCGCCGCTCCGGTGGCCACCATCGTGTGGGTGCGCAAGCCTGCAGTCTTCTGCTGGACCTCACGTTCGGTACCGAGAATGGCACCCAACAGCGCGGCCAATGCCACTCGGCCGATCATCTCCAGTTCGCTCATGGGCATGGTTGTCTCGCTTTCCTGACCCCACGATACGCCCCGCTCCGCCTTCTGAAACGCGAGACGCGGCGATTGGTCATCGTGGCTGCACTGTTCGGGCGCGAAATAGCGGAGAGTCGATGGGACCTGCCCCGTGAGCGACCACGACCAAGCCATCTCCCGTCCACCAGAACGAATAGTGCGCCTGCCGGAAGTCGCACCGGCTCATACCCCGGCGCCTCGAGCGCAAACGGCCCGTCGGCGCTCACCAGTACCCGCGGGGTCTCGACGAGCAGGCCGACCCTCACAGTGTCGGGGAGCAACGCGCCGCCATCTCGAGGAATGAGCCCGTAATAGTGGTCGAGGATCTCCTGGTACGAGGAGCCCCTGCTCCCCATGGCCATGGCCCCCCACTGGCTCATACCGATCCCGTGACCCCAGCCCTCGCCGACGACCGTGAGCGTGCCGGTGGCCCCGGTCTCCCCCGGCGGGAAGGGAGGCGGCCGCCGTACCGGCGGCTCGTATTGGATCGAGAACGTGTAGGACAGGATCGCCTGCGGCCACCGCCCGCCATCGGGGCGGCGAGCAGGCATCACGCCGGGATAGAGCTCGGGACCGTGAACGTTGAGGATCGCCCGAAAGTCGGTCGCCTGGATCGATGTCACGCCGAGCTCGCTGTGGACCTCGATGTGCTCGGGCCCGTTCCCTTCACCCGGGCTGTCAAGCGCCACGTCATCGATGCGCTCGCCAAACCAATACCCACCCGCGGCGAACACACGGCCGAACTCATCTGCGCTCAGCGTCAACTCCCAGCGCTCGTAGGGGGTGAATCCGGCCTCGGGAGAATCGACGGCTTGGAGGTAGGGAACCGCCCCACCTCCCCAAATGTCCTGATTGGATCGGGTTCCGGAGCCGGCGCTCGCCGAATACAGCGCCTGAGCCGGGCTGTTGTCGTAGATGAGGATCTCATCTTTGGTCCGAGTGACGGCGGCCGCCCACGAGTCGGCGGTATCGGCGGTGCCCCGGTACACCTGGCAGTACTGGGAGGCGCAGATGTCGTAGTCGTACTTGGTGCCGTTGATCGAACGGCCCCGATGCAGCGTCCACGCCAGATAGCTCCTGGCTGCCACCACCTGTGCAGCCAGCGTCTCATCCGGCCACGAGGTAGGCACCTCGGCGATACCCATCAAGTAGTTGTCGATGGTGGTCTGCTCGACCACGGCGATCCCCGCGAGATGAGGCGTTATCTCGATACGACCTTCGTAGGCACCCCGGCCGAGCTCGAGGGCGGCACCCGGCTCGGGCTGCAGAGAGACAGACGACACCTCTTGGGAAATCGAGATCGGCGGCTGATCGACACCGACCTGGCCGGCGACTAGAGCAAGCGCGAGCAGGAAGGTAACGACAGCTACTCCGAACGATCGATATCCGCACCGAGCGCGGTGAGCACATCGACGAATCCGTCGTAACCACGATCTATGTGCTCCGCGTCACGGATGATGGTCTCACCTTCGGCCGACAACCCGGCGATGGTCAAGGCCGCGGCGGCACGAATGTCACAGCCGTCGACCTCACACCCGCTCAGCTCGTCAACACCCCGGATCACCACATGCTGGCCGTCGGTGTGGATGTCCGCACCCATTCGATTCAGCTCGCCGATATATCGAAATCTGGCGGCGTACACGTTCTCGGTGAACAGCGACGTGCCCCTGGCTCTGGCCAGAAAGGCCACCATCTGCGGATGCATGTCGGTGTGGAAGCCCGGGTAGGGCAGCGTTGCAATGTCTTGGGCTCGGGGCCGATCGGGTCCGGTGACGTGGAACCAATCGTCACCCCGCTGTACCTCGCAACCGGCTGCCTCCATCTTGCGAAGCTCCATTCGCAAGAAATCGGGATTGCACGCCTCTACCTCGAGACGACCACCGGTGGCGGCCGCAGCCAGGGCGTATGTACCGGCAACCAGACGATCGGCGACAACGGTGTGATCGGCGGGATGCAGCTCGGGGACCCCAACCACCTCGATGGTGGCAGTGCCCGCACCACTGACATCGGCACCCATGGCGTTGAGGAACCTGGCGAGGTCAGCAAGCTCCGGCTCCCGCGCAGCATTGGCGATGACGGTCCTGCCTTTGGCCAGAACTGCACCAAAAAGCAGGTTCTCCGTGGCACCCACGCTGGGGAACTCGAGGAAGATCTCGGTACCGCGGAACCCATCCGGGGCGCTGGCGTGGAGCACCCCGTGCTTCAAGTCGAACTCTGCGCCCATTTGCTCCAATCCGTCGATGTGCATCCCAATCGGGCGAGAACCGAAGTCGTCGCCACCAGGAAGCGCCACCCTGGCATGACCGACACGCGCCAGAAGTGCACCGAGGATCAGGATCGATGCCCGCATCCGACGGACCAGGTCGAGAGGTGCCTCCGGGTTCAGGGTGTCCGGCACGTCCACCTCGAGGACCGATCCCTTCCTGGTGCAGGACGCACCCACATGATCGAGTACCTCTCCCATGATGTCGACATCGAGAATCCCGGGCACGTTGTCCAGCCGGTATCGGCCGGGAGCGAGCAACATCGCCACCATGTGCTTGAGCACGGCGTTCTTGGCACCGTGAACGGCGACCCTGCCCGAGAGTGGCTTTCCTCCGACAATTCTGAGCGACGACATGATCGAAGTCTAAGTCGCGGCCGGGCTAAACCCGTGTCTCGCGCGGGCGGCCCGCGTGGTGAGATCGAGTACCCTCAACCTCATCCGCACAAGTGAGGAATAATGCGCGTCGCAATTGGATCCGATCACGCTGGGTTCGAGCTGAAAGAGGAGCTCAAGTCGCTCATCGCCGCTGCAGGACATTCTGTGCTCGATCTCGGCACCGACTCGACTGAGTCTGTCGATTACCCGGACTTCTCCGCGGCCGTAGGTCGGGCCGTGCTCGCCGATCGCGCCGACCGTGGCATCGTCGTATGCGGCTCGGGGGCGGGTGCAGCCATCGCCGCCAACAAACTGGACGGCATCCGCTGTGCCCAGGCGAGCGACACATACACCGCACACCAAGCGGTCGAGCACGATGACGCCAACGTTCTGGCACTTGCGGCCAGAGTCACCGGGGTGGCCGTTGCGGAGGAAATCGTCAACGCCTACCTGGGCGCCGAGTTCATTCCCGAGGAGCGCTACATCCGCCGTCTCAACAAGGTTCTCGATATCGAGAAGACACGCGCCTGAGCCGTCGGGTGACGCACCCGCCGGGTAGGATGGCATCTCCCGCGCTCTCGACAAGGAGACCTTCGTTGACGACGATCCCGCTCGTCCGCACAGCTGGAGGCCGGTGATGGCTTCACGTCCTATCACGGCCGCAGGCGGAGTCCTCTACCGCGATGGCTATCCGGACAGCGGGCCTGAATTCCTCCTCGTACACCGCAATCGGTATCACGACTGGTCGCTGCCGAAAGGGAAGCTCGACAGCAAGGAAACCTTCGAGGACGCGGCACTCCGCGAGGTCTACGAGGAGACCGGGATCAAGTCGTCGATGCGTGACTACTTGGGAGCCGTCACCTACGAGACCCAGCGGAACCGGATCAAGCTGGTCAAGTACTGGCTGCTCAAGGCGAAGAAAGGCAAGTTCAAGCCGAACGCCGAGGTGGATCGCGGTCGAGTGGGTGGGCCTACACGGCGCTATGGCGTTGCTGTCGTACAACCGGGACGCCCGATTGGTAGAACGCGCCCACGCTACGCTCACCAACCCGTCGGCAACACGCGTCATCCTGGTTCGGCACGCCAACGCCGGGGTGAGATCGAAGTGGCAGGGCCCAGACAAGAAGCGGCCGCTCACCGAGAAAGGTGCCACGCAGGCGCAGGGCGTCGCTGCCATCCTGGCCCGTCATCCGATCACCGAGATCTGGTCGAGCCCGGCACTTCGTTGCTCGCAGACGGTGGAACCGACGGCCGCGGATCTCGGGCTCCAGATTCAGGTGAGCAAGGCGCTGAAGGAATACACGCCCCTCGCCGAGATCCACGACTTCCTGGCATCGATCGGCCCCGGCTCAGTCGTGATCAGCTCGCACAAGGACTGGATCGGGCCACTGATCCAAGACGTGTACAGCAAGGGTGCCCATCTACGGGGTATCCGGAAATGGCCGAAGGCGTCGGTGTGGATCCTCGACCTCATCGACGGTCAGGTCGTCTCCGGCTTCTACGAGGGCCGGGGCTGATCCACCGAGCCGTCGCGGTCGCAAGGTCGCCGATCACCTCTTCGTGTGTCAGCCCGGTTCGCTTTGGAACCTTGAACGAATGATCGGCGTCGGCGACGACAATTGCCGAAGCGTTTGGCAGACTCGCGGCGAGAGCCATGATCAGATCGGGTGGGCTCAACCTATCGCGCGAACCACAGAAGAACAGCTGAGGGCTCTCGATCCGCTCGAGATGGGAGGTGTCCCGTGGTTCTCGCTTGCCCATGGGGACCAGCGGGTAGCCATAGTAGACGAGGCCGGCAACGGGATAGCCGTCGTCCCCTGCCAGATGCGACGCAACTCGACCTCCCATCGACTTGCCTGCCAGATAGACCTCGTCGCAGTAGTCGGCGAGACGGTCGACCGCAGCCCGATGCACTTCCAGCAGCTTCGGCAGCCGATCAGGGGCTTTGCGCCCCTCCTCCGTGTATGCGTAGTTGAACGTCATCGTCGCATAGCCGGCGTCGGCAAGCGCATCCCGTAACGCCGCCATGAATGGATGGTCCTGCCCGGCGCCCGCCCCATGGGCGAGGAGTATGCCTGTTCCACTCCCGTGTGCGGGCACTGCCAGCCGGGCGGTGACCTTCTCCCCGGCGCCCCATCTGACCACCAAACGTCGCGTCATGGTGCGGTCATCGTATACGCCGGTCGGCGGATCCTCGCCATCCCGGCCGCATCGGTCACTCTCCGCCGTCCCGGACGAAACGAAGTGTGACTCCGTCTCCGGTGAGCACAAGAGCGCCGTCGACCAATTCGTACCTTGCCACCATCTGGAGACCGGTCAGATACGTCTCTTCGATTGCTGCAACCCCGGCAGACGCGCTGTCGTCGGGCTCGCAGGTGAGCTCCGTCACCGACGACGTGCCGTCGGGCCACGACCAGACGCCGTCGACCAGAGAGACCGGATAGAAGTAGCCGTTACACCCACCAAACCCACTTGCCGAGTTCCGCTCGACAATCAGAGTGATCGGATTGTCGGGATCGGGGACCAAGGGCGCACCCGAAACCGTTCCCGACTCGAGCTTCCATTCGCCATAGGTCGGCAGCACCGGGGCCACAATGCCGCCACGCACTGAATCGAGGAAGGCCGACGCAACAGGGTCGTCCGATTCGAGACCGGCTGTCGCATCGATGATGGCCCGGTTTATGGCAACCGCGTCGCAGTCGAGTGCGACGATACGAGCGTCGAGCTCGTTGCCGCGCAGGTTCAGCGCAACGAGGGAAGTCGGCAATTGATCGGGATCACCTTGGGTGGCCGCCAGGTCCGTCTCCTCGAGTGTGTAGACGTAGTCGTTGACGAGCTCGATCCCGACCGCCGCCAACTGGTCACACGAATCCACTTCGAGTGGCTGTTCGACGTCGAAGTCCGGCCCGGTGCAAGCGGTGACCAGAAATAGCAGCGGCAGTACTGCCGCCAAGACGATCCTGCCGCTGCCCTTCATGCCGGTGCAGACTAGGAGACTCCCGGATGAATGCCGTGCAGGCTCGCACACCCGAGCAAACCCCACACGAGACAATTCACAGGCGAGCCGAAACCAGCAGCACCCGGGAGACGACTAGGAGACTCCCGGATGAATGCCGTGCAGGCTCGCACACCCGGCACAACGAAACCCCCGAACTGTGGTTCGGGGGTTTCCGATGTCTCGCGACATCACGCAGGCGGGACTACCCAGCAAATCCGCGTTTGCCGATGAGTGTCAGTTGGAGAAGCCGGACTGTGCGAACCCATCGATCATCATCTGACCGATCTCCGTCTTCGCCGTCAGGTTGGACACACGATCCTGGAAGAGCGCCTCCAGGTCCGCATCGGTGCAACCCGCATCATTCGCTCGCTGGTCCAACTCCTCGAGCCTCGAGGTCATCTCGGATACAAACGCCGGCTCCTCGCCGCTGGAGAATGCCTGCATGTCCTCTGCCGACATGTTGTCGAACTGGTCGATTACTTCCTGGAACACGGCCACGCCGTCGTCTGCGATGTCGGCGCATGATGCTGCCGAATCGCCGCCGCATGAGGCAGCCACGAGCGCAAACGCTCCGATGACGATGAACAGTTTCTTCATTGGGTCTTCCCCTGATGGTCGTACAGTCTTCCCCTCCCGGTTGGGCCGGGGCGCGGGACCCTACCTGTTGTCGGCGGAAGTGGAAGGAAAGTTGAGATCGATCTCGTCGACGATCCCGACGATGACGGCACGGATCGGGCCCGTGGTGAGCCCGAATATCTGGCGGGCCGAGTTGCCTTCATCGATGATCAGCACCTTCTCCCCGACACCGGCGCCCACCTGATCGACTGCGATCGTGTACCCGCCGGTCGGGTTGCCCTCGAGGTCGAGCAGGTCGCAGATCATCAGCTTCTTCGAATCGAAGAACGGGAAGTTGATCGTCGAGACGACGTTGCCGGCGACGACTCCTACCTTCATGTGACATCGACCTCGTCGACGATCCCGACGATGGCGTGATCAACCGGGACGAAGCGCTCGGGCATTGCTTCAGCGGCCTCGCGGGAAGCGACGAAATACACCAATTCACCCGGCCCCGCCATGTGGACGGCGTCGGCCGCCACCAGCGGTGACCCTTCGGGCTGCTGATGCTTGTCGAGGGGTTGGACGATCAGGAACCTGATTCCCTCCAAGCCTTCGGACTTGACGGTGGCGACAACGGTGCCCTGAACCCGACCGAGTTGCATGTCACTGACCTCGTTCGATGGCACGCAGCACGATCCTGTGCCGGAACCGGAGATCCGAGCGGAGGTTGAAGGCCATCTCGGCAGCCAATTGCGAGATGACGCGCGCCTCGAGCACGTGGCCCGAGGCCTCGCTCCACTGCTCTGCGGCCTCGACTGCCGCCTCGACATCGGCGACTGCGCCCGAGAACAACACGTAGCCCTTGCCACCGAGACCGTCGGCCATCCGCACTGCGCTCAGCTCGACGTAGGCAGCCTTGACCCCGGCATCCGCTGCCTGCAGTACGGTGGCGATCCGGTCCGTCTCGACGATGCCGAGTGCTTCACCTGACAGCCAGGCGGCCTCCTCGCCGCCGGAGATCGCCCCGGTGACCGCGGGGTGGATGTCGGGAAGGAATACGGAGTCGAGCACCGATGAACCGCCCACCGCGAGCCCGACGCCGAGCGCCTCATCGACACTGGCGGTGTCTCCGCTGACCAGCACGAGGTATTTGCCGGGATGCACGGTCCCGCATAGATCGAGCCGAGCGGGGACGCCTTGACCATGGCGTCTCCCGTAGTGATGCCGACCGCAATCGAGGCGAACTCGATCAGAGCGACGGCCGGGTCGGTCCCCGGGGGATTCGTGGTCAGATCAGACATAGTTCAGCGCTCCTACCACGGTCACTCGTCGTACCCGGGAGAATGTGCGAGGCCGGGTGAGGCCTTCGCCGGTCGGCGAGGCGATGGAGAAAGACGTGAATCCTTCGCCTCCAGCACCGAGACCGGCGAAATTGGGCCCGTTGGCGATGAAGATGCTGCAGTTCATCTCCCTAGCCATCTTGGTGATCGTCGCCACATTGGTCGAGTGAATCGACGCGGTATGACGGAAGCCGTGCTCGGAACGGACCGCAAGGTCGATGGCAACGTCCACGTCCTTGACCCGCACCACGGGCATGACGGGCATCATCTGCTCGGTCCAGACCAGCGGATGCTCCTGCGGTACCTCGGCCAGCAGCAGGCGGATCGAGGGGTCTGTGGTGACACCGATCGCGGCGAGGATCTTGTCTGCGTCCTTGCCGATCCACTCGACCGTTGATCACCCCGGGCTTGCCGGGATCACCCATCTCCTTGAAGATCACCCGCTCCAGCCGCTTCAGCTCGTGCTCCTTGAGCCGGTAGGCACCATTTGCTGTCATCGCCTGGACCAGCCGGTCGGCGACCGTGTCGACAACGATCGTGGTCTTCTCGTCGACACAGATGATGTTGTTGTCGAAGGAAGCCCCGTTGACGATGTCGCGACCTGCCTTTGAGATGTCGGCGGTCTGGTCGACTACCGCAGGCGGGTTCCCCGGGCCTGCCGTGATCGCCTTCTTCTGGGTCTTCAGCGCTTCTTTGACGACTCCGGGACCGCCGGTGACGAGCAAGACCCTGACGTCCGGGTGGTACATGACCTCCCGGGCGCTTTCCAGCGTCGGATTGGGGATGGCGGTGATCAGGTCGGGACGGCCCGCCGGCCTCGACGATCGCCCGGTTGAGCAGCTTGATGTTCTCGACCGAGACCCGTTTTGCGCTCGGATGCACGTTGAACACGACTGCGTTTCCCGCCGAGATCATCGCTATCGAGTTGTTGATGATCGTCGAAGTCGGGTTCGTCGTGGGAGAGATCGAGCCGATCACACCGTACGGAGCCCACTCGGTGATCATCATGCCGTCGTCGCCCGTGACCACGTTTGGCTCGAGGTCTTCGGGGCCGGGGGTTCCGATGGTGACCAGGCGGTTCTTGATCGTCTTGTCGTCGGCACGTCCCAGACCGGTCTCCTCCCGCGCCATGTACGCCAGCTTGCGACCTTCCTTGAGCATCGCCTTGCGCATCGCCTCGACCATGGTGCGGCGCCCGTCGAGGCCCATCCCCCGCACCTGGGTGAAGGCGCGACGGGCTGCGGCAACAGCGGCGTCGATCGTCGGGTAGATGCCGTCACCGAGCAGGTCCTCATCGACGGCAAGCTCGTCGGCAGCTTGCAGCGCACTGCCTGCGGAACCTGCGATCTCGGTGGCAGCTACACGTCCCTTGACCCGCTCGATGATTGCCTGGACATCATGGTCGTTCAGCACAGCGAGCTCACTTCTGATACTTCACGTCGCCGTTGACTTCCCATGTGTCCACAATCGCCATGATCACTGCATCGCACGGCTTGTCCTTCGTGAGCGCGGTCTGGCGGGCGGAGCTTCCCGAGGCGTACATGACCACCTCGTCGACTCCTGCCCCAACCGCGTCCGTGGCGACTACGTAGCCACCCGTTTCGTCGTTGTTGACATCGAGCTGGCGCACGACGAGGAACTTCATGCCCTCGAGCAGCTCCTCCTTGCGGCTGGCAACGAGAGTCCCGACCACCTTTCCCAGATGCATGGATTACCTCCTCCACCGGGGCCCGTGCGCCGAACGGCGCGACGAGCCCGGGGTTGCGTCGGGTGCTGAGAGTCCTAACCGAGCTCCTGCGCCGCGTCTTCCTGCCGCCCCAGAGGCAGCACGAGATCGATGTTGAGATGCGGGCGGGCGATGACGTGAGTCGCGATGACCTCACCGACCTTCTCGGCACCACGGACACCGGCCTCTACCGCAGCCTTGACCGCGGCAACGTCGCCGCGGACGACTGCCGTCACATAGCCGCCACCGGTCTTCTCGTATCCGACGAGCTCGACCTTGGCCGCCTTAACCATCGCATCAGAGGCTTCCACCATTGCAGCAAAACCTCGAGCCTCGATCATTCCAAGAGCTTCAGCCATCCGAAGCATCTCCTTTCGTTACGTCGGTCACGACTTCTCGCGCCCGGAAACGCCTTCGAGCGCAGCCACAGCGGCCCGCCAACCGACGTCGATATCTCTTTCCTCACCTGCAAGATACATGCGACCCATAGAGCCGAACGAGCGTACTTCGAGAATGCTGATGTCGGCTGCCTTCTCCGCCTCGTTGGCGGCAAGTGCCGAGTAGACCGCTGGCTCACATTCGAGCACGTAGAGGGTCTGCCCGGGGATGATCATGTGACCGTGCCGGTCCCGGTTCACCAGCTGGGCGTGGTGGTCGTCGATTCGCCTGATGATCTGGCTCGACAGCAGCCGAGGCTTGATCCGATCATCGACTCGGTGAGACCGATCGACTCCAGAATCGCCTCGCCTGCGGCCCGCGGTCTCCGCCTGGTCGGGCGAGTGGACCTCGAGAACCCCGTAATACCGCTCGATGATCTGCATACCGGGCCAGACCTTGGTCGCCTTGAGGGCAACATCGGTGAGCCGGTTGATCTCGATTCCCGGCGCTACCTCGACCCAGAGCGACGCGTCATAGGCAAGGGGTAGAAATCCCTTGGCGACGGTGCCCAGGAAGGCTGCATATTGCGGCTGCAGGCTGTCGAGGAATGCATACGATCTGAGCTCAATACCGGTCGCCATTGCTACCTCCCTTGTCCCCCGCCACAATCTGGACACCTGCCGAGGCCCCGATCCGGGTGGCTCCAGCGGCGATCATGTCTTCCACGTCTTCGGCCGTCCTGACTCCCCCTGATGCCTTGACACCCATGTCGGGCCCAACTGTCTCCCGCATCAGCGCCACGTCGTACACGGTGGCACCACCGGGACCGAAACCGGTCGAGGTCTTGACGAAGTCGGCCTTGGCCTCCTTGGCGAGCGACGAGGCGATGACCTTCTCCTCGTCGGTGAGCAGCGCCGTCTCCAGGATCACCTTGCACAGGCCGCCGACCTCGTGGGCAGCTTCTGCAACCTTGGCGATGTCGTCGCGCACCAGGTCGTAGTCGCCCGACTTCAGAGCACCGATGTTGATGACCATGTCGACCTCACGGGCGCCCTCACGCAGCGCCCTGCGAGCCTCCGTAGCCTTGACCGCGGTTGTGGTTGCACCAAGCGGGAACCCGATCACGGTGCAGGTGACGACCGAGGTGCCGCGCAGCCGATCGGCGGCCCGCTTCACCCAGGTGGGGTTGATGCAGACCGATGCGAAGTGATACTCCCTCGGCCTCGTCGCACAGCTTGTCGATGTCCGGCGCCGATGGCTTCCGGTTTGAGCAGCGTGTGGTCTATGTATCTGGCGAGATCCATCGGGACGTCGGATGCGTCGCCGTGGAAGCTCACCCGATCGGCACCGTTGTTAACGACGCTGCGCACCCCCTCGGGCGTCTTGCACACGTCGTAACGCAAGGTCAGTGCTGCGAGCACCTCCTTGGTCACGGCATCGATCAATTGTTCGCGGTCCATGGTTCTCCTACGACTTCTGAGAAGTAGCGTCGTTCGATTTCGAGTGATCTTGTCGACTCGCCGGGCGTGCCGGTCGCCGCCCCACTCCGTGGCGAGCCACTCCTGAACGATCTGCCAGGCGAGGTTATCCCCAATCAGCCCTGCACCCAAGGTGAGCACGTTTGCGAGGTTGTGCTCCCGTGAGTTGCGTGCGGTCGACAGGTCGTAACAGAGGGCCGCTCTGATGCCGGGCACCTTGTTGGCGACCATCGCCGACCCGATGCCTGCGCCGTCGACGATGATCCCCCACCGTGCTTGCCCGGTGAGCAACGATGCTGGCGACCGCATGGGCGAAGTCGGGGTAGTCGACGGACTTGCGTCGAGTCGGTGCCACAGTCGATCGACCTGCATAGCCCTGCTCCCGCAACCGGAACCCGAGCTTCTCCTTCAGCGGGTACCCGCCGTGGTCGGCGCCGATAGCGATGACGTCTTTGCGCACGCCTTGCCGGAGCTCGGCGGCGGGGTGGCTGACGTGGCCACCTCGGTCTGGACCCCGTTGATCCTCCAGAACACCGTCGATGATCCTGGAGACCATCTCCCGGACTTCTTCAGGGCTTGGCCGACCGGGTATCCGGCCATCGAAACGAGTAGACATCGCCGTCATCCTAGGAGAATGTCACTGCCGAGGCACAGTTCGGTCGAGTATCGGCGCCGTCCGTGACGACAAAACAGTGCTCTAGCCATGACCCGGCGCACCGCGAATATGATGGAGGGCGATGACCGAACATGATCCGGCTTTCTGTGGGAGACCGAGGCGATCCGATCCGCCGCGCACCGGGTGGCGGAGGCGGAGATCGAAGCCGTCGAACTTCGCACCGGTGCATCCGGGCAGCTGGCTGACGCTTCGTGCACGCAAGCCGCGACACCGGTATACCCGTCGAGACGCTGCGGAAGTGGGCGCGCCGGGGGACGATCCCTTCCTATCTGGCCGCAGGCGAGCATGGGACACAGATTCGCCTCGTCGACATCGATGGTGTGGTCAGACGCGCCGGCGAGCTGGGAAGAGATCTGGCAACCGGAGACCGATGCAGAAAGACCATCCCGGGCCATCGCCGCGCGCCACAGCCGCCTCCCCCGGCGCCATGAGGAGGCACCACCCGGGCTCGATGATCATCCCGGTCGATGCCTGGAACAAGATGCTCACCCAGCTCGGCAATCTCCACGAGGCGGGCCAGCAACTCGCCGAGGCGCGGGAAAGGGCCGCAAGGGCCGAGACCGAGGCGCAGCTTCCTGAGAGAGCGACTCGCCGAGCTGCGCCAACAGGTCGAGGTCACCCCGCGAATGAGTCACCGCCACGCCCGCGCCACCACCCGCAGCCGGAGCCCGCGTGCATCGGAGAGAAGGTGTGGGACTACGTGATGAGACGCATCCGGGGATGGAGACGAGGGTAATCCCCTATTCACTATCAGGGTCGAACGCGATTAGCCTCCCGAATCATGGAAACCCCCGCCATCTCGGCACACGGACTCGGCCACGCCTACGGTGACTTCGTAGCGCTGCACCACCTCGACCTCGAGGTGCCACCGGGGCGGGTCGGGCTGGTGGGTGCCAACGGGGCGGGCAAGACCACGCTCATCAAGATCCTGCTCGGCATCCTCAACCCCACGGTCGGCAAGGTCGAGGTGCTCGGCTCCGACCCCGCCGAACGATCTGATCAAGGTTCGCAACCGGGTCGGCTACATGCCGGAGGGTGAGTGTCTCCCGCTCGAGCAGAGCGCCGCCGACTTCATCTCCTACGCCGCCGAGCTCGCCGGTATCCCGCCCCGCGAATCGCGGCAGCGAGCCTCAGACATTCTCACCATGGTCGGCCTCCACGAGGAGCGGTTCCGCTACCTCGGCGACTTCTCAACCGGCATGAAGCAACGCGCCATGCTCGCCCAGGCGATCGTCCACGACCCTGAGATCGTCTTCCTCGACGAGCCGACGGCCGGGCTCGACCCGGCCGGCCGTGAGGAGATGCTCGAACTGATCAGCCGTCTCGGCGGCTTCGGCATCAATGTGCTCGTCTCCTCGCACGTGCTGCCCAGACATCGAACGAACCTGCGACTGGGTGGTGATGCTCGACGGCGGTCAGGTGCTGCGCAACGGCCCGATCTCCGGCTTGACCGAGACGGGAGTCGTCGAGATCGAGATCCTCGACGATCCGACCGCCGTCGCCGATGAGCTGAGACGCCTCGGTGGTTCCGGTCGAGATCAAGGGAAACTCGATCTACCTCGCGGCGCAGGAGCAAGACCCGTTCCTGCTGGCACGCGATGTGCTGGCGACATCCGGGGCGACGCTCCGCAGGATGGGCCAACGATCGACAACGCTCGAAGACATCTTCCTCGGGGAGGCACCGACTAATGACTGAGCAATCGCGGCGCTGTATTCGATCTCGGCTACAAGCCATACGAAGGCACCCGTCTTGGCAGGTCGGGCGCGATTCGAGCCATGATCAAGGATGGGATGCGTCGTGTGATGGGCATCCGTCGCAAGGCACGCCGGAAGGTCTATCCCTGGATCCTGGTCAGCATCGCTGCCCTGCCGGCGGTGGTGTTCGTCGGGCTCGCCTTCTTCATGGGCACATTCAGCCCGGGGGCCGATAGCCCCTTCGGCGGCCACGCCGAGTACATGGCTTTGTCCGGCGCCATCGTGATGCTGTTCGTAGCACTCGCCGCACCCGAATTGCTCATCCCGGATCGTGAAGAGGGAGTGCTGGCGGTCTACAGCTCCCGGCCGATGACCGCGTGGGACTACATCAGCGGCCAGGGCGGGGGCGCTGTGTCGCGGTCGCAGCGTCCTTCGTGCTCGTTCCCCAACATCCTCATGTATGTCGGTTTCGCCGCTCTCGACAGCAGAGGCCTCGGCTCGGCACTCGTCGGGAACATCGGCGATCTCGGCAAAGTGATGCTGGTGACGCTTGCCTACATCGTCGGCTACGGGGCCCCGGCTCTTCTCATCAGCACGTACGCCAAGCGCACGGGCCCGGCAGCCGGCATCTACCTGGCGATCATGTTCGGCTCTGCCGGGCTTCGCCCAGGCGTTCCAGGACGTCAACTTCCCGGGAGCCCGGTACGGGACCCTGCTCTCGTTCCTCCAGCATCCCGAGGTCGTCCGTGCCTGGGTGTTCGGCCAGGGCCAGACCGCAGCACCGATCGAAGCCGGCTTCGAACCGTGGGCGTCACTGCTGTGATCATCCCCGTTGCGGTGATCACGGGTATCTTGATGCACCGTCGCTACAGGGTGGAACTATGACGACCGGGCCCGCGTTCGTCGCCACACCGACAGTCGAGGTCAACGACGTCTCGAAGTGGTTCGGTCAGAAGGTCGCCGTCTCGGGCATCAGTTGCTCGTTCGGCCAGGGTTGACCGGTCTGCTCGGACCCAACGGTGCAGGCAAGACAACCCTCCTTCGGATGCTCACCGGCCTCACCCTGCCGTCCCAGGGAGAAGTGCTGGTCAAGGGCAAGCAACCGCGAAGCAACGTATGCTCGCTACCGTGACATCGGGTTCGTGCCCGAGGAGAGCGCCCTATACGGCAGCCTCACCGGCACCGAGTACGTGGCCTACGCCGCCCGACTCTCCGGAGTCGACAACCCGAGCAGGCGGCCAGGGAGGCAATCGATACCGTCGCCCTCGGCGACGCCAGCGACCGTGCGTCGGCGGGTACTCGAAGGGCATGAGGCAGCGGGCCAAGGTGGCAGCCGCCCTCGTCCACCAACCTGAGATCCTCGTCCTCGACGAGCCCCTCAACGGCACAGACCCGGTCCAACGCGCCCACCTGATCGGCCTGCTTCACGAGCTTGCCGACCGCGGCGGAACCGTCATCGTCTCTTCGCACGTGCTCCAGGAGGTCGAGCGGATGACGGAGCGGGTCATCGCCATGGTCGACGGCAAGCTGGCTGCCGCCGGCCACATCAGCGCCATCCGCCGCGCCATGTCCGACATCCCCTACCGGGTAGCCATCGACTGCGATCGACCACGCCAGCTCGCTGCCGCACTGCTCGACAACGAGGCCGTAGGCGAGCGTCACCGTCGAGACCCGCCCGGATCCAGGTGGAGACCATCCGATCTCGCCGGGCTCGGCAGGGTCATCGCCGGGTTGGCCACGCGACTCGACGTACGCCTCGACTCGCTTCTCTCCCGAGGACGAGTCGCTCGAGAGCGTCTTCCGATACCTGGTGAGGTCGACGATGACGGCATTCATCGCAATCAGCCGGGTCACCATCGGCAGACACTCCGCTTCCGGCGCGCCGTCGGCCTGCTGCTGCTCTCCGGCTCATCCGCATTCATGTACCTGATGGCGGTCATCGGCTCGCCGCGGCAACTTCGCAGCTTCTCGGACGAGACCGCCTTCCAGGCCTTCGTCGGAGTCACCATCGGTACCTTCATGAACATCGTCATCCCGGTGGTCACGCTGATCATCGCCACCTCGGTGCTCGGCGACGAGAGGCGCGACAACACAATGTCGTTCCTGGTGCTCCGCCCCATCAGCCGCTATGTCATATCGCGCTGCCAAGATCGTCGCCGCCTTCTCGAGAGCTTTCGCGATTGCCGGGCATCGGTGCGCTTCGCACTCGGGATGATCGTCGCTCTCCGGATCAACGACTTCTCCTACATGCTGCCCCTGCTGGTGGGCACCGCGGTCGCCACCGCCGCCTACTCCGCCGTCTTCGTTCCACTCGGTTATCTACTGAAGACGAGCCACCCTCATCGGGCTCTCCTACGTCTTCATCTGGGAGAACGGCATCGGAGGCGCCGTTCCCGCTGTGGCCGGCATCTCGCCGTGGCGAATCGGACTCGAGCGCGACGGCGGTCTTGCCCCGGAACGGTTCCTCAACGAGTTGCCTACCTTCGCTCGGGTTCAATCGTCCCCGGTGCCGGCGGCGCCGTCTTGAAGGCATTGGTGCTGACCGCGGTCGAGCGCCGGGCTCATCGCCTTGATCCTGCGAACAGCGCGATCTGGCCACCTGACCGCTGCGCTGCGGCAACAGCGCACAACCTCGCAATCGCCGAGCCTGCGACTAGCTTGACGTCGTGAGCAAGTCACTGGGACAGACGGATGGGCACCGCGGCGCTGATCGTGTCCGCCGGGGTGCTCATCTCCCGAATCCTCGGCCAGCTGCGCGATGTCATCTTCGCTTCACTGCTCGGGGCAAACGCGTCACCGACGAGTACGTCGCCGCTTTCGCCATCCCCGACTTCCTCAACTACCTGCTCGCCGGCGGTTTCCTCTCCATCACGTTCATCCCGATCTTCTCCCGATATCTGGCCAAAGACGATGAGGAAGGAGGCTGGGATGCGCTGAGCGCCATCATCCGGCCGGTTGCCATCGCCATCGTCGGGCTCGTCGTCATCGGCTGGGTTGCCGCCCCCACCGTCATCGACACGCTGTTCCCCCGCTTCACCCCACAGCAGATCGACGAACACCATCCATTTCACCAGGATCATCCTCCCCGCCCAGGTCTTCTTCGTTCTCGGCGCCCTGTTCACCGCGGTGCAGTACACCAAGGGTGTCTTCACCATCCCGACGCTTGCCCCGATCATCTACAACCTCGGGCATCATCGTCGGCGGCGTCGGCTGGGCGATGGTGAAGCGAGGCCTCCCCGGAGGGGTTCGTGTGGGGTGCGCTGGCCGGAGCGTTCATCGGCAACTTCGCTCTCCAGTGGTGGGGCGCCCACCGGCTGGGGATGCGGCTCCATCTGGGGATATCGTGGCGGAACCCGGTGCTCGCGTGAATATCTGCTGATCGCGTTCCCACTCATGATCGGCCAGTCGATCGTCGTCCTCGACGAGACGTTCTCGCGAGTGTTCGGCCAGTTCATCAGCACAGGTGCCGTTACGGAACTGAACTACGCGAGGCGAACCATGCTGGTTCCGGTTGGCGTGATCGCCCAGGCAGCCGGTGTCGCCGCTTACCCGTTCCTCGCCCGGCTGTTCGCCGAAGGCCGCGTCAAGGAGATGAAGGACACCGTCGATCGCGCCTTGCGCTACGTGCTCGTTCTCTCGATCATCGCCGCCGCTCTGGTCGGCTCGATGAGCATCCCGATCGTGCGTGCCCTGTTCCAGCGAGGCAATTTCACCCCGGCGAGCACGGTGGGAACCGCCGATGCCCTGTTCTTCTATGTCTTCGCCATCCCGGTGTGGGGTGCGCTGCAGATCCTCAACCGTGCGTTCTATGCCCGCCGGGAGATGTGGACGCCTGTCATCGTCGGCACCGCAGCAACCATTGTCGCCATCCCGCTATACGCATTCCTGCAAAACACCTTCGGCATACGCGGCGTCGCGCTCGCCTCGACACTGGCATTGGCGGTTTACGTCGCCGTACTGGCGGGAGTCTGGTATTCGGCGATCGATGCGATCCGTTTGCGTTTTGTGCTCGCCGACACGAGCCGCGTCATCCCGCTCGCGGTCATCGGTGGCTTTGCCGCATACGCCGTCGCCCTTGGCATCAGCCAGGTCGTGGACATCTCCAAGCTCGGATCGATGTCCACGACGGTGATCTCCGTAGCCACAGTCGTGTTGGGATCGGCCGCATTTGCCGGTGTCGGCCTGTTACTCGGCGGCATCCTCTACGACTGGCTCACCAGCCGCGCCGCTCGATTGGAACGAGCTGCACCGTCGCAGTAACTCACGATGTCTGCAACGGCGCGTCCTTGGCGGCGATCACACGAGCCGGGTCTTCGAGGAGCGATGCCAGAGCAAGCTCGGCGGCACCGATCAGCTCGCCGTCCGATCCCAGGGTGCTCGGCCTGATGTCGACCATGTCGAGTGGGGCTCGGAACGCCCGCTCCACCGCAGTCAACACAGCCTCTTGCAGATAGTCGAACAGCCGGTAGTACAGACCCCCGAGCAGCACGACCTGCGGGTTGAACAGGTTGATCAAGTTGGCGATGCCCACACCGAGCCAGTGGCCGGTCTCTGCGATGGCACGCAGCGTCTCCGGGTCACCAGAAGCAGCTAGTGCACTCACCGTGTCGACGGCCGCCAACCCCGATGTCGCCGACAGCGCAGGGACCCTGCGGAGCAACGGCTCCTCGCCAGCCTCGGTCTCCCAGCACCCTGTTGCCCCGCAGCGGCACGATTGTCCGTTCGGGTTCACCATCATGTGGCCGGCCTCGCCGGCGTAGCCGGCTACTCCGAGGAGCGGCCTTCCATCCGTGATGACGCCGCACCCGATACCCACCTCGCCGGTGAGATAGACCAAGTGCGAACTGCCGCTGTAAGCGCCACGCCGATACTCCCCGAGCGCACCGAGGTCTGCGTCATTTGCGATCCGGATCGGCACGTGAAGACCGAGCTCCTGTGCCAGCAAGTCCCCGAGTGGCAGATCACGCCAGCCGAGATTCGGAGCTAGGTGAACGAACCCGTCCTCACGGCGCACCACACCCACAATGGCAACCCCGATCGCGGTGAGATTGTGGCCGGACGGCAATGCGGCCAACAACGGTCGGGCCAACTCGGAGATGTCACGCACGGACGTCTCCGGCTCGAAGTGCCCGCGCGGTCTTGCGATACGTACCTGGTTGTAGATGTGCCCACCGAGACCGATGGTCGCGGCCGCAACCGAGTCGACCGATATCTCGAACGTGAGCACCACCGCTCCCTCGGGGCGGATGTGGACGACCGGTGACGGCCGACCGGGACCGGCGACAGCGACACCCGGGCTCTCTCGGACCAGCCCCAGATCCGTCAGCTCGCCGATCAAGTCGGCAACGGTCGACCGGTTCAGACCGGTGAGCGTGGTCAGCTGGGAACGTGACGCCGAGCCCCGGAGATGGACATACCGCAGCACCGTCGCCAGGTTGTGGCGACGCAGCTCCTCTGCCGCGATTCCGCGTACCCGCTTCGGGACCGCCGAACCTTTCCCCTTGGGCACCTCGGATCTCCTCGCTTTTGTTGGACTGTCCACTATAAAGGTGTAATCGGCAACACGATGCTGGCAAGACCAAATTCCCTCGATTCCACCCGCCACCGTCATCTTCCCCAGCAGTTGTGACGATTTGGCACAGGCACCGGCGAGTACCAAACGAACTGTGGTCCACTTGCATTTTGTTGCAATGTCGAACATTTGTATCGTATGCTCTGGGTTCGACGGGGTAACCCGTCAAACCAGTTGGGCTAATACAGCTAGCCGACGCGGGTCACCGGCCGAGTTGTGCCGGCCCCCAGGAGGAGGAACAGGAAGTGTCCATACGCAAACTGGTCGCATTTCTCGCGGTCTTCGCCATGCTCGTAGCAGCATGCGGCGGAGATGACAGCGCAGAGACGACTACTACGGCCGGGTCTCAAGAGACCACAACCGCAGCGCCTGCGGAGACCACAACCGCGGCGCCTGCGGAAACGACAACGACCGCAATGGCAGACGAGCTAGTCGTCGGCGTGTCGTGGAACAACTACAACGAAGAGCGCTGGGCGCGTTGGGATGAGCCTGCCATCAAGGCAGGCACTCGACGATGCCGGCGCAAAGTACATCTCGACCGATGCCGGTTCGTCCGAGGAGCAACAGCTCACTGACGTCGAGAACCTGATCGCTCAGGGCGCAGACGCACTGATCATCCTCGCACAGGACGGCACGGCGATCCTGCCGGCCGTACAGAGTGCGCTTGACCAGGGCATCCCGGTCGTTGCATACGACCGCCTGATCGAGAACCCAGGTGCCTTGTACATCACGTTCGACAATGTCGGAGTTGGTCGTCTGATGGCCCAGGTCATCTACGACATGGTTCCGACGGGCAACTACATCATCATCAAGGGCAACCAGGCCGACGCCAACGCAGACTTCCTGCGTAGCGGCATCGAAGAGGTCATCGGCAGCGCCGTCGCCGACGGTGACATCACGATCGTGGGCGAGACCTACACGGACAACTGGGCCGGCGACCTGGCTCAGACTGAGACCGAGCAGTTCCTCACCCAGGCCAACAACGATGTCCAGGCCGTCGTGTCTGAGAACGACGGTATGGCGACTGGTGTCGTCGCAGCCCTCGAGGCCGTCGGCCTCGCAGGCACCGTTCCCGTCTCCGGACAGGACGGTGATGGGGCAGCCCTGAACCGGATCGCGCTCGGCACCCAGGCGGTTTCCGTCTGGAAGGACGCACGTGAACTGGGCAAGGCCGCCGGTGAGGCAGCCGTTGCGCTGGCCAAGGGCACGGCCCTCGGCGACGTGGCCGGTGTCGTGCAGTTCGACTCCCCGGGTGGCAACTCGATGACGTCGATCCTGCTCACCCCGATCGCCATCACCCAGGACAATCTCAACCTTGTTCTGGACGCTGGCTGGATCACCCAGGACGCCTTGTGCGCTAACGTCCCAGCAGGGAGCGTTGCAGTCTGCGGTTGATACTGAGACCGTGAACTTCAATCGATAGATGAGCGTTGCGCCCCCGCCCTCGGGGGCGCAACGTTTATCCGGGACACGTGGAGGAGAGCAGCGTTGAGCGATACAAGGGGCGTC
Organism: uncultured bacterium; assembly: GCA_963844835.1. Taxonomy (GTDB): domain Bacteria; phylum Actinomycetota; class Acidimicrobiia; order Spongiisociales; family UBA5794; genus JAAETI01. The sequence goes on from CAWJPT010000007.1 coordinate 315,324, forward strand.
AAGAAAGAACCCGTCGAGCCGTCGGCGGCAGCGTCTGGGGAAGGCGCAGTACGGCAGGGGACAGGGCCGATCTCCGAATACTGGAGCGGATTCGTCCGACTCTTCAGGTCTACCGAGATCGACCCACGCCTGATCGGGATGCTGGCCGCGCTTGCGCTCATCTGGGTGCTCTTCCACTGGCTCTCACCCGGTCACACGTTCCTCACTCCACGCAACCTGTGGAACCTGTCGGTCCAGACTGCGGTGGTGGCCATCATGGCAACCGGGATGGTGCTGGTGATCGTGACCCGCAACATCGATCTGTCGGTGGGATCGATGCTGGGCATGATCGGCATGGGGATCGCCATTCTCCAGGCCGAGATACTCCCCAAGTGGCTCGGCTTCGATCACTGGTCGATCTGGATAATCGCCGTCCTCGCCGCAATTGCCATGGGAGCGCTGGCGGGAGGCCTCCAGGGCGTGATCATCGCCTACGTGGGCGTCCCCTCGTTCATCGTGACTCTGGGTGGTCTCCTCGTATGGCGTGGTTTTGCGTGGTCGTTCGCAAGCGGCAGGACCATCGCCCCGATGGATGCGACCTTCCGGCTGCTCGGTGGCGGAGCCGATGGTTCGCTCGGTGCCAGGATGAGCTGGGTAGTCGGCGTTATCGGCTGCCTCGGCGTCATCGCCCTGTTGATAAACCAACGCAGGCAGCGGCGCCGTTTCGGTTTCCCCCTCCGACCAATGTGGGCCGAGATCATGCTCGGTATCGTCGAATGCGGCGCCATCCTCGGAGCCGTCTACGTACTCAATCGCTACTTCAAGCCGCCTACGCTCGCCGACGGGCGAACCGACGTGCCTTTCGGTCTTGCCTTTCCGGTCCTGATCACCATCGGGGTGGCCTTGATCGATGACGTTCATCGCAAACCGCACCAGATTCGGGCGTTATGTGTACGCCATAGGCGGCAATCCCGAGGCAGCCGAGCTCGGTGGTGTCAACACGCGCTGGATGATCGTGCGCACGTTCATCACCATGGGCGTCCTCGTGGGCATAGCTGCCGTCGTGGCGACCGCCCGCCTCAACGCAGCGACGTCCGGGCTCGGGACACTTGCCGAGTTGTATGTCATCGCCGCAGCCGTGATCGGCGGCACATCATTCACCGGGGGAATCGGGACGATCCCCGGAGCCGTGCTCGGTGCGGTGGTGATGCAGTCGCTCCAATCGGGCATGGTGCTGATGGGAATCGAAGCCGCCTATCAGGACATCATCGTCGGTATCGTCCTGGTCATGGCCGTCGGTCTGGACTCGTCCTTCAGGAGGAGGGTGGCCCATGAGTGACGGAGGGAATATGACGGCAACACAGACCAAGACCCGCACACCGCTCGTCGAGCTGCGTCAATATCAAGGTGGCTTTCGGTGGCGTCCACGCCGTAGACGACGTCACCGTCGATCTGTTCCCTGGTGAGGTAGTCGCCCTCGTCGGTGGCAACGGGGCCGGCAAGACAACGCTCGTCAAGACACTGTCTGGAGCCCACTTGGCCGACTCGGGCGAGATCTACATCGACGGTGAGCGTGTCCACATCGGCAGCCCGCGGGACGCCAGAGCCCTCGGTGTCGAGACCATCTACCAGACACTCGCCCTTGCGGAGAACATCGATGCCTCGGGCAACATGTTCCTCGGACGTGAGCTCATCACCCGGTGGGGCACCCTGGACGACAGTGCCATGGAGGACGCCACCCGTCGCGTGATGGGACGCCTCAACCCGAAGTTCGAGAACTTCAAGGTACCGGTCCAGTCCCTTTCCGGTGGGCAGCGGCAATCCGTGGCAATTGCCAAAGCCGTGCATTTCAACGCCAGGATCCTGATCATGGACGAGCCGACTGCTGCCCTGGGGCCTGCCGAGACCGCTCAGGTCGGCGAGCTGGTCAAGCAGCTGAAGGCCGAGGGAATCGGCATCTTCCTGATCAGCCACGACATCCACGACGTGTTCGATCTCGCCGATCGCATCAGCGTGATGGCGACCGGCAAGCTCGTCGGCACGGTCGACAAGGACAAGGTCACCAAGGACGAGGTGCTGGCGATGATCATCCTGGGCAAGGAGCCCGGTGAGGCGAGCGAGGACGAGATGGAGCACCTGCACGACTGAGCCTGTGAGGACGGCTTCGAGCCTACAAAGACAACTGGCTCCCGCTGTGTGGGAGCCAGTTTCATATCTCGGGTGCGTATCGAATCAGCTGGGCGGGTATACCCCGGCTGCCTTGGACTCCTCGGTCTGCCAGAAGACGTCCGAGATCTCTTGGATGAGATCGATGAAGTTCTGGGCCACCGCCGGGTCCATCGACTTCTTGGCATCCCCGGCCGCCTTGGTGGCACGCCAGAACAGGTCGTGGAGATTCGGGAATTGCTCAACGTGGTGTGGCTTGAAGAAATCGGTCCACAGCACATCGAGGTGGTGCTTGGCCAGCTCGGCGCGCTCTTCCTTGATGATGATGCAACGTGCGCGAAAGACCTCGTCATCCGAGGCGTGGTACTTGGTGCAGGTGTTGAGCACCGACTTGGCTTCAATCATCGCTTGTGCCGGGTCATAAACCCCACAGAAGAGATCGCAGTGTGCGTGAGCCACCCGACCGGGTCGGAATATTCCCACAGGTCACCTCCTCAGGTGTTTGCCGTTCTTACGGGACCATACACTGGTGTGTACCCGCCCAGAGACGTGCCCAAACACCGTACCGAGGTCACCTATGCGCCGAAGAACTCAGTTGATACTCGGAGCTATAGCTGCTGCGGGCTCGTACCCGGCGCTCCGCGGCAGGCTGCGCCGCTATGAGATCGCTGAGCGGTCGATGTGGCCGACGCTCGACGCCGGTGACTTCGTGATCGCGGTCAGGGTCGAGCGATTGACCAGGGGAATGATCGTCATCTTCGATCACCCGGACCTGCCGCAACTCGAGTTGGTCAAGCGCGTCGTAGCACTTCCCGGCGAGCGAGTGGTGATCAGCGGCGGCCACCTCAACGTCAACGGTGAGCTCCTCCCCGAGCCATGGGCTCACGGCCCGACACTGCCGGAGGCCGAGTGGCGGCTAGGTCTTGGTGAGGTCTTCGTGCTCGGGGACAATCGAGTGGCCTCGGCGTCTGACAGTCGCAGCATCGGGCCCATCCCCGCAGAGGCCGTCCGCTGGCGGGTGGCGGGACGCTACTGGCCGCCACGATCGGCGGGCAGGGTCAGTCAACCGGTTTGAGCGCCTGGAACAGAAAGTCGATGGCATCGCCTCGCACCTCGGCCTTCTCAACACGCCTCGTGGCTTTCCTGTTCTCCTGGATCTGGTATCCGGGGAAATCCCCTGCAACCATCTCCTCGTCGTAGAGCCGTTCCGGCGACGACGGTCCGCCGATTCCGCCGTTCAGGTTGGCGAGGTGATGAGCGACGATGAACACCATTCCCCCAGGAGCCAGTGCCCGATCGACCTTCGAGTGGATGAGCTTCCTCGCAGGCTCACCCACCTGGATGTACGACAGCAGTACCAGGTCGTATGCGGCGGGGCTCGGTTCCCAATGCTCCAGATCGGCTGCCACGAACTCGACATCGACGCCCGCCTTCTCGGCGAGTGCCCTTCCCTGGTCGACGGCGACGTCCGAGATGTCGACCGCCGTGACGGAGTGGCCTCGGGCTGCCAGCCAGATCGCGTTGCGTCCCTGCCCGGACCCGAGATCGAGCACGCGGCAAGGAGCAATATCGGCCAGGTACGCCACAACAAATTGGTTCGGCTCCGCTCCCCAGACGGCGCCCTTCTCCCGGTATCGGTTGTTCCAGAGTTCGCGTTGATCCATGGGCATCCATCATATGTCGATGTGCTTGGATGCTTCACGCAGTGTCAACCCGGACCAGCGATCTCGATGCTCGAGCAGAAAGTAGCGGACTCGATCCGGCTCTGTTTTGGCGTACTCCCGAAGCGTCCACCCGATCGCCTTGCGGATGAAGAACTCCGTCTCGTGCGCTCTCCTCAAGCAGTGATCGAACAGCGTGACGTAATCGGTCTCCGACTTGTGCTTGAGCGGAGACAGCAGTGCAGTGCGACGCAGCCACATGAAGTCGTCGTCGACCCACGCCTCGATTACCGGCTCCATCAGCGCACGCTCCTTACGGTGCACGACGCCGACGCAGTTGGCGGCGACATCGTCGACGAAATCCCACCAGGCGCCCTCGACGATGATTCTGCGGTAGAGATCGAGGTTGTCGCTCGTGATGAAACGACGGATTGCTCTTGGCAATCGAGATGGCGAGATACTTCTCCTCCCGATGCGGCTGCTGCCAGAGCGCGCAGACTTGTGATCGGTAGCCGGCATTGTCTTCGATCGGGAATCTCTGTTTGATGATGCGGAGGACGTCGACCCGCTCCTTCTTCTGCACGCCGTAGAACGGCATGTCGGTCTTCATGTAGGCAGCCATCGCTGGAGCCTTGCCCGGGTCGGCCCCTGGCGGCGAGTTCGGCGGCGGCGAGCGTTGCGATCGAGTCCACATGCGGACGCTACCAGGCAATGGCATACCCGTTGTCCCCCGGTCGAGGTATACACTCCCCGATCCGTGAAACTCCTCAGAACATCTCGTCCTCGTGATCGCGTTTGCAGTCGTGGCTGCAGCATGCGGAGGCGACGACGCGAACACCACCACCACAGCAGAGATCACCACGCTGGCCCCGGTCACGACCACTGCCGGTACCAGTTCGACGAGTTCGTCCACGAGCGAAGCGACGACCACGACGGCCGAGCCGCTGACCCCGTCGCCCCTGAACGGCATGGGTGTCGAGGACCCGTCGCTGCTCGACCGCAGGGTTATCGCAGTCAAGATCGACAATCACTGGGATGCGCGTCCCCAATCCGGCATCGAGCAGGCCGACGCCATCTACGAGCTCCTCGTCGAAGGTGGGCTCACCCGCTTCATCGCGCTGTTCCACAACTCCGACACCGAGTATCTCGGTCCCGTTCGCTCGGGCAGGCCCACCGATCCGACCCTGATCAAGTTCCTCGGCGCTCCGCTGCAGATCTCGGGAGCCCAGCCGTGGGTATCGAGCCTCATCGTCGGCGACGGGGTGAACCTACTCGGAGACACCGGGGCAACCGACGTTCCGGATCCATACCCGCAGTGCTCCACACAATCTGTACGGCTCCACTCTGTTGATGCGTGACGAGGCGGACAGGCGCGGCTACCCCGACGATCCGCCCGCCCAGCCGATGTTCAATTTCGGTGACCCGACGCCGGGCGACGCCCGGGGCCAACCGGATCAACCTCGACTGGTCGGACAACCCGATCGTCCACTGGGAATGGACCGGCACCGAGTACATCCGCTTCAACGGAGACACCCCACACAACTGGCTCAGCGCTCCCGTGGAGGGTGAGGATCAGGTCGAGACCCAGATCTCGACGGACACGCTCGTCGTCCTCGAAGCGACCAAGTACTGGGCAAGCTCCAAGCAGCGGCGCCGGTTCGGCAGTCCCCGCTCTCCACACCGTCGGGACGGGCACTGCCTATGTGTTCTATGACGGGAAGGTCGTCGAGGGGCAATGGCAGCGTGACAGCATCGATCAGCGCTTCGAGCTGACCCTCGAAGACGGCACACCGATCGTCGTCCCTGCCGGGCGGATCTGGATCTCGGTATTCCCGGACAATCAACCGATCACCTGGGAATGACCGAGCTGCTGACTTCGGCTGCCGCCATCGCCACCGCGGTCTCTTCCGGGGCGATCCGGGCAACTGCCGTAGTGGCCGAGCATCTCGAACATGCCGAGCGCAGTCAGGAAGCGCTGAATGCTTTCACGTTGATCGACCACGAAGGTGCCATGGCCGCAGCCTCCGCCATCGATCAGCGTATCGCCGCCGGTGATCCCGCTGGGGCCCCTTGCCGGGGTTCCGATGGCGCTCAAGGACCTGATCGATCAGGCACAGCTGACCGAACACGGCCGGGAGCAGCTACCCGACAGTGCTGCCGCGGCGAGCAGTGCCCCTGTCGTCACCCGGCTGGAGCAAGCGGGTGCGGTGATCATCGGGCGGACCGGGCTGCACGAGTATGCCTTCGGCTTCTCCAGCGAGAACCATTGGTTCGGGCCGGTGCGGAACCCTTGGAACACCGCCCTCTCCCCCGGCGGGTCCTCAGGCGGCTCGGCAGCTGGCGGTGAGCGCCGGCCTGCCGCCGCAGCCATCGGAACCGACACCGGCGGCTCGGTGCGGGTCCCGGCGGCGCTTTGCGGAGTCGTCGGGCTGAAGGTGACTCATGGGCGGGTGCCGCTCACCGGGGTGTTCCCGCTGGCTGCGAGTCTGGACACGGTGGGGCCGATCGCCCGCAACAGCAACGATGCCGCCTTGGTGTACACAGTCATCGCCGGCTACGACCCTCCGACCCCTGGTCTGCCCCACAGCCGGTGTCGAGCCCGGGTGACCCGCTCGCTCCGGAGACCGATCACCATCGGGATCCCACACCCCTGGGTGGATCTCCCCACGACGGAGTTCGTTGCCGGCTCGTTCGCCACCCTCGCGCTCACGACCTGAGGTCGGCCGGCTTCAGGTCGTCGATCTCGACCTCCCCGGACTCGAGCCTGCCGGCGAGATCGACGACATCGCCTACCCCGAGATCGCCATGGTGCACGCCGAGCGCTGGCGAACCCAACCCGAGACCTACGGGCCAGAGGTTGCACAACGACTGGCCGAGGCATTCGCCATCGACCCCGAAAGCGTACGTGGCTGCGCAAGAATGGCGAGCCGGCGTCACGCCACGCCGCTGAGGAGGCTCTGACCCGATGCGACTTCCTGCTCACCCCTGACGGTGGCGGCCACGATCAAGCCCATCGGAGACGACGAGATCGAGGTCGCAGGAAGGCTCGTCTCGTACCGTCCCGCACTCTCCCGGTTCTCATCCCTGGTCAACCAAACAGGGCTTCCGGCTCTGGCGTTGCCGCTCGATCAGGACGGGATCGCCGCCACCGAGCGTCCAACTCATCGGGCGACGCTGGGAAGAACATCGCCTGCTGGAGCTGGGATGCACGCTCGAGCGACTCGGGATCAGCAGATACCGCAAACCTCCGCTGGTGAATAGGATTCGTTAACAACGTACGTCGCGATAGTTTTCTGCATAGACTGGTGACCGGTGCGCGTGCACATTTGCGGCACGATCGAGGCAAGCAGACGCAAACCGTGGCGATAAGGAGCCACCATAGGAGCTTCCACCATGCAGGAAGAAACCCTGTCTACCCCCGAACCACCCGAAAAGCGGGATCGGGTGGTCATTCGTTTCGCCGGCGATTCCGGCGACGGCATGCAGCTGGCGGGGACCCGATTCACCGAGTCCTCAGCGGCGTTCGGCAACGACCTCGCGACGTTCCCCGACTACCCGGCGGAGATCCGGGCGCCCCAGGGGACCATCGCCGGTGTGTCGTCGTTCCAAGTCCACATCGCCGATTGGGACATCCTCACCCACGGCGACGAGCCAGACGTGCTCGTTGCCATGAACCCGGCCGCCCTCAAAGCCAACCTCAGCGACGTCGCCCCGGCGGCTTGATTCTCGCCAACGAGGATGCCTTCGACGACCGCAATCTCGACAAGGCCGGCTACGAGAGCAATCCGCTCACCGACGGCAGCCTCTCCGGCTATCACGTCATGACGGCACCGATGGAGAAACTGACCAAGCTCGCAGTGGCCACCACAGGGGTCAAGGGACGCTCGGTTCTTCGCTCGAAGAACTTCTTTGCGCTCGGGCTGATCTCATGGATGTTCAACCGGCCAACCGATCCGATCCTCAATTGGGTCGACGAGAAGTTCGGCGCAGACACGCCGGTGGGCCAGGCCAACATCGAGGCTTTCCGCGCCGGATTCAACTTCGGGAACACGACCGAGGAGTTCCATCACACCTATCAGGTTCCCCCGGCCAAGCTGCCAAAGGGCACGTACACCAACGTCACCGGCAACCAGGCGTTGGCGTGGGGCCTGGTGGCGGCGGCCCAGTCCGCGGGGATGACTCTCTTCCTCGGCTCGTACCCGATCACCCCGGCCACCTCGATCCTCGAGGCGATCGCCAGGCTGAAGCACTTCGGCATCAAGACATTCCAGGCAGAAGACGAGATCGCCGCCAGTCGGCGTCTCGCTGGGCGCCTGCGTTTGCAGGGCATCTGGCCGTGACCACGACTTCAGGTCCTGGCCTTGCGCTGAAGAGCGAGACGCTGAGCCTGGCGAGTGATGACGGAGCTGCCGCTCATCCTGATCGACGTGCAGCGCGCCGGCCCCTCAACCGGCATGCCGACCAAGGTCGAGCAGGCAGATCTGATGATGGCGCTGTACGGCCGTCACGGTGAGGCGCCGCTGCCGGTGGTCGCGCCACGATCGCCGAGCGACGCGTTTGCGGTTGCCATGGAAGCGGCCCGGATCGCCATCAAGTACATGACCCCGGTCATCGTGCTCTCCGACGGCTATCTCGCCAATGGTGCCGAGCCGTGGCGGGTGCCCGACTTCGACAGCATGCCCGCATCGAGGTGAAGTACGCCACCGAGGCGAACGGCCCGGATGGCGTGTTCTACCCGTATGCACGCGACGAGAAGACCGGCGCCCGGCCGTGGGCGATACCGGGCACGCCCGGTCTGGAGCACAGGGTCGGTGGCCTGGAGAAGCAGGCGTTGACCGGTAACGTATCCTACGACCCGGACAACCACGAGCTGATGACTGCCGCCCGTGCTGCCAAGATCGCCGGCATCGCCAACGATATCCCGGAAGTCGGAGGTTCACGGCCCCGACGATGCCAGCTTCTCGTCGTGTCCTGGGGATCGACGTACGGCAGCGTCCGTGCCGGAGTCAACAACGCCGGTGAGGGACGGATATCCCAACCGCCCACGTCCATCTCGCGCCATCTCAACCCGTTCCCCAAGAACCTGGGCGAGGTTCTCGCCGGCTACGAGAAGGTGCTGGTACCCGGAGCTGAATCGGGGCCAACTGGCCGCGGTGCTCCGAGCCAGGTATCTGACTCCGACCGTGACCCTTGTCGAAGGTGCAAGGGTGCACCGTTCATGGCAAATGAGATGACGAAGAAGATCATCGAGCTGCTCGAGGACCAGTCATGACCACAACTATCGAACCCCGCTACACGAGAGCGGACTTCCAATCGGACCAAGAGGTCAAGTGGTGCCCAGGTTGTGGCGACTACACCATCCTCGCCTCGGTGCAGAACTTCCTGGCGACTCTCGACATCGACCGGGAGAAGCACGTGTTCGTGTCAGGAATCGGGTGCTCGTCCCGCTTCCCGTATTACATGAACACATACGGGATGCACTCGATCCATGGCCGTGCCCCTGCCGTCGCTACCGGCGTGGCGCTCGCCAACCCTGACCTGACGGTCTGGGTGATCACCGGTGACGGCGATGGGCTCTCCATCGGAGGCAACCACCTCATCCATGCGCTGCGCCGCAACGTGAACCTGAAGATCTTGTTGTTCAACAACCAGATCTACGGTCTCACCAAGGGTCAGTACTCGCCGACCAGCGAAACTGGGAAGAAGACCAAGACGAGCCCGATGGGCTCGCTCGACTACCCGTTCAACCCGGTGAGCCTCGCCCTCGGCGCCGAAGCCACCTTCGTCGCCAGAACCATCGACATGGATCGTGACCACACGGCCAAGATCCTCGAGGCGGCATACGAGCATCACGGCACGGCGTTCATCGAGATCTACCAGAACTGCAACGTCTTCAACGACAAGGCGTTCCAACTCCTGACCGGCCGCGAAGTACGCGACGCCAACCGCATCTATCTGGAACCGGGCAAGCCAATCGTCTTTGGGGAGAACAACGAGATGGGGGTCGTCCTCGGCATCGACGGAGCGCAAGATCGTCCGTGTGGAGGATGTCGGGCATGGATGCGATTCAGGTCCACGACCCGACCCGCCCCAATCCCGGGCATTGCCTTTGCTCTGAGCCGGCTGGCTCACGGCCCGAGCGGCCCAACGCCGATCGGCGTGTTCCGCAACGTGCAGACGGGACACTTACGGGGACCTGCTGCGGGCACAGATCGAGCAGGCAAAGGAGCGCAACAAGGCCGCATCGATCGCCGACCTCGTCGAAGCAGCACGGCACCTGGACGATCGAGTAGGCGGGCGACAGGCAGTAGCCTCTAGCCACGTCATCTCCTAGTCTCTACGGCTAGTGGAAACCGTTCAGATCGACTTCAGGAAGTGGGACGGCCGACGCCACTGGCAGTTCACCATGAACCGGCTCGGTGAGGATGAGCACGGTCTGTGGTTGTGGTCGCCGCCCGGAACCGCGATGCAGCGCGGGGCACGAGCCGGTGCGGAAGTCGCCTGCGCTCAACGTCAAGCTGATCCCCGACGGCAAGTGGTGGACTGCCATCTGGTCTCATGAACGCCGAGATCGACCTATACGTCGACATCATCACCCCACCTTCATGGCACGGGGACAACGGTGACGATGGTCGACATCGATCTCGACGTGGTGCGGATGGCCGACGGCACGGTCGAGGTGGTCGACGAGGACGAATTCCATGCGCACCAGGCGGAGATGGAGTATCCGCCACGGCTGGTCGACACTGTCCGGGCTACCGCTGCCCGGATCGCGATTGCCGTCGAGAACCGCCACGAGCCGTTCGGCGAGGTGGGTAGTCTCGTGGATGAGCACGCGCCGCCGCACTGGCGGGGCGCGATCATGGCTGACAAGCTCGTCTCGGTGATCATCCCGGTGCGCAACGAGGCGCCGTTCATCGAAGCGACGATCGACTCTGTTCTCGCTCAGGACTACCAGGGCCACATCGAGGTCGTCGTGGCCGACGGGATGAGCACCGACGGAACCAGGGACATCCTGGATCGACTCGGCGAGCCGCGACAGCAGGATCCGCTACGTCGACAACCCGACCGGCCGCACACCATCCGGTTTGAATCTGGCCATAGCGGCGTCCCGGGGAGACGTCATCGTGCGATGCGACGGTCACGCCGAGCTGCCTCCCGGCTACATCAGCACTGCCGTTGAGATCCTCGACAACACCGGGGCGGTCAACGTGGGCGGGGTCCAGCGCGCCATGGGCACCACGTTGGATGCAACGTGCCACCGCATGTGCCATGACGTCCCCGATCGGTGTTGGGGACGCCCGATTCCACTACGGGGGGAAGGCAGGGCCCGTCGACACCGTCTACCTCGGAGTGTTCCGGCGGACGCCCTGCATCGCCGCGGGTCAGTTCGACGAGAGCCTCACCCGCAATCAGGACTACGAGCTCAACATCCGCCTCCGTGCCAACGGAGGAACCGTTTGGTTCGATCCGCGACTCGAGGTGGCGTACCGACCGAGGCGCAGCCTGCTCGAGCTCTGGCGTCAGTACTTCCAGTACGGCAGGTGGAAACGTGAGGTGATACGCATGCATCCTGAGTCGACACGGCTGCGTCAACTGGCTCCTCCCTTTTTCGTCGTCGCGCTGCTGGCATCACTTGCGTTGGGGTTCACCCCGTTGCGGTGGCTCGGCCTGATCGTTCCCGGCGTCTACGTCGCTGCTACTCCTCCTGGGCACGATCCAGCAGTTGGCGCGGACGCACGACAGTGCTGCTCTGGCGTTTCCTGCTGCCGTCTTCACCATGCATATCTCGTGGGGCCTCGGCTTCCTAATCGGCCGCTAGGGCTCCATAGAATCCCCGCACGTCGGCCGCGGGCCACACGTATTCGGCACGAATAGCCGTCACACCATCCCTGGCGGCCTGTCGCAACGCCTCGTCGGTGATCGCAGACAGAATCGCCTGCGACCACGCGTCGGTGTCGCCCGGCGTGGACGAGCACCGCACCGGGCTTGCCTGCAAGAACGGCGCGTGTCCCCGGAAGATCCGATGCGAGCGTTGGTACCCCGACCGCGAGGTATTCGAGCACCTTGGTTGGCAGCGAGTCCCTGTAGTTGGGCGTGTCGAGTAGCGGCGACAGGCCCAATTGGGCGCACTGCGGCGATCTGGAGAGCCCGGTCCGGGGTCACGAAGCCGTGGAAACGTAGCTCGACACCATGGCGTGCACCGATTTCCAGGAGTCTCGACCGGAAATCAGGAGCACACCGACCCATGATCGTGAACGTGCCCACGCCGGCCCGACCGGCGGCTTCGGTCGCCATGGCAAGGCCGCGCGCCTCGGTCACATCACCCAGATACACGATGCCGACGTGGCGTCTGCTGCACGTGGATCGGGCGGAGCGCCGATCAGATAATTGGGGAACACGGGATGGGGGCGGCGAAACAGCTCTTGATACCCGGACTCAGCCAGCGTGATCGCCATGTGCTTCTCGGCAACGTGAAACAGCCAGCCGAAGATGCTTGCCAGCGGACTCCGCACCGGTCGCGGAAGCCACGGCTTGGTGCGCAGTTGAGCAGGCACATTCTCGTGTACGTCGAAGACGATGGTTCTCCCGAACAATGCGGCCAGTAGGGCCAAAGGGAGCAACTCGGGATCGTGGACTGAGGCAACGTCGAATCGTCGTCCCAGCAGGAGACGACCGGCGCCGAAGCCAGCGACGCAGTCTTCCTCCGGGTAGCTCGCGCCAGATGATCCCGTCCGAGTTGATCGGCCCCACTCCCTTGCCGGCGAAGGTGACATCCCAGTCGTCCTGCAGGGTCCCGATCAGCTTGTGCCTGATGCGGGGATCATCGGCAGGGTGGACTGTCGAGAGTACGAGAAGCCTTTTGCTCACAGCGATTCGACATTACCGGGCTCGGCTCCCCTCCGCCGGTACGCACCCCTGGCATCGAGTACGAGCGGTACCTCGGTCGCGATCCGATCGAGGTCGAGCATCTCGTGATCGGTCAGCAGCACGGCGACGGCGAACCCGGTGAGCGGCTCCTCATCCTCGACCGCGGCGAAGCCATGACTCTCGATCCGCTCGGCCCCGACGAGCGGATCGAGCACGTGAACCTCGGCGCCGCGTCGCTGCAGATCCTTGAGAACCTCGATCGAGGCAGACTCACGGTCGTCTGCGACATTTGGCTTGTAGGCGATGCCGACACCGAGGATCTTCGTGCCGAACACGGGTTTGCCTGCGCGGTTGAGCATGTCGGAGACCCGGGACGCGGTGTACGCCGGCATCTTGGTGTTCACCTGCTCGGCGAGATCGATGAACCGGGTGGCAAAGTTGGCCTCTTTCGCCCGCCAGGCCAGGAACTGTGGGTCGAGCGGGATGCAGTGGCCTCCGACGCCGGGGCCCGGGTAGAACGCCTGGAACCCAAACGGCTTGGTAGCCGCGGCGTCGACGACCTCCCAAATCGATATGTCGAGCTCGTGGGCGAGCTGAGCCATCTCGTTGATGAGCCCGATGTTGACCGCCCGATAGGTGTTCTCGAGCAGCTTGGCCATCTCGGCAGTGCGAGCCGACGAGACGGGATGAACCGTCGCAACCACTCGTGAGTAGGCGGCGGCCGCCACCTCGGTCGAGATCGGCGAGATCCCCCCAACCACCTTGGGGATGTCACCGGTCTTCATCTCGGCGCCCGGAGACACCCGTTCCGGGGAGAAGGCGATGAAGACATCCTCATCAGGCACCAGACCCCGGTTGGTCACGGCCGGGATGATGATGTCCTCCGTCGTGCCGGGATAAGTGGTCGATTCGAGCGACACGAGCATGCCGGGCTGCGCAACGGCCTCAACAGTGTCCGCCGCTGCCTTGATGTAGGAGAGATCCGGCTCACGGTTGCGGCCGAGCGGGCTGGGAACACAGATGAATAAGGCATCAGCTCGACTCAGATCTGTCTCGTCGGCGGTTATCTCCAGACCTGCCGCGAGTGCGGCGGCGAGCTCATCATCCGACACGTCCTCTACCGGCGAAACGCCGCTTTGAAGCATTTCGACACGGCGAGGCGATCGGTCGAATCCAATCGCCTTGAGACCATTCTGGACCATGGTCACCGCGAGAGGCAGCCCTACATAGCCAAGGCCGACGACTCCCCCCGTCCACCTCTCCTCAGCAAAGAAACGAGCGCGATCGTTGTTCATTGAAATCCTCATTGCGTGGGTCCATAGGAGTGTAGATGCGATCCGGTATCAGCGAAGAGCCCGCGCCAGGAACGATGCCATCTGGTCCCGCAACACCGAGTCGGTCGGACAGAAGCGATCGTTGTCCGGTGGGTTGCAGCCTACGGTGATCCCTGCCACCTTGAGACGGTCGATCTCCCCCTCGAAGATCGATCCATCGTCATCGACGAACCAGTCGCCTGCACCGGGATCGTCATAGTCATAAGCTCGGACGAGGAAGGCCGCTATCTCCCCACGCGAAACTGCATCTGCGGGGCAGAATTTGGCGCCGTCGGCGGTACACCCCTTGGTGATACCGGCGGCGGCCAGCTTGTTGATGTCGGCCTCGAAGATCGTACCGTCGTCGTCTGTGAACCAGTCACGACCACCGTCGTCGGTCAGACCGAGGGCCCGGACGAGAAAAGCCGCCATCTGCCCGCGGGTCACACTCGCATCGGGACAGTACAGATTGTTCACCGGCGGATTGCAGCCCTTGGTGACCCCCTGCTCTTCGATGTAGATGATGTCGTTGAAGTGCACGTTCCCGTCGATGTCGTCAAACGGCGGCAGTGCCTGATCACCAAACTGCACGTCGAAGTAGATCGACTTCAGGCCGAACAGCGATCGGACGGACGCGCTCGAGTAGTCCTTGGTGATCGGCACGCCGTCCTTGACTCCTATGAAACGAACGGTGCGGGCGCTTGTAGACGTGTTCCTGGCAATCACCGCTGCCGACGTCAGCGAATCGAGACCGACCTTTGCGGCGACGGTGCCCGTGCTGAACGTAACCGTCCAGCTTGCGTTGCCATTGAGGCTGGGGTCGAGGGCCCATGGATCGGGAACGCTGGTGTAGTACGGGATCGGGTCGGGGAACGCCACCCATATCTCGTTGGCGTTCTCGGTGGCTCCGCCACTCGACGACGAGTAGTACGCCCTGACAACTCCACCGTTTGGGGCATCCGGGTGTGTGATGACCTCGCCCGCTGTCGACTTGACCGCGGCGATCCAATCGTCGATTCCGGTACCGACGTGACCCCAACCCACGTAGCGCTGGTCGACGGTCGAGTCCCGAACGTCACACCATGCGGCGCAGCCATTGTCACCCGGTGGATCGCGATAGATCTGGAGCTCACGAGCGTACGAGCGGGCCGCGATCGCCTGCGCCTTGAGCGCTTCCATGCCACCGTCCTGGCCCCAGTAGTAGGGCATCTCCGATATGCCGAGCACATAGTCATCGATATCGAGCTCGACCGATAGATCCATTCCGCCCGGGCCGACCCTCAGATGCAGATCGCCACGCGCATATTCACATGGCTCGTAGGTCCCTGCATTCCAGTCCATTTGCACACACGCATCATCCTCGGCAGCATCTGTCCAGCGGACCTCGATCTTCCGGGATGGTGTTTCCACCCAGCCGTCCCAGGTGATATCGGCGTCGCACGGCCCACTGCCCGGCTGATCGGCGACGGGCGCTCCTGATGCATCCTGGATCTCGAGTGAGCAGGTGTTAGCGGTGGAATCCCAATCGATCACCAGTCTGTAATCCTTGTCGAGCTGCCACGACTTGGTGGTCCCATCGGTCTCACGGGTGACAACCACCGGCTCAGCCGGAGACACGAGGCCAGTCTCGTGAGCGATGAGAACCAGATGTGACCGATCCTTCTCGAGGTTCACCCAGAGATTCTCCCTTGGGGCGAGACCACCTTCCCCGATGACTCCGATGCTTGTGCCCTGATAGAAGTACTGCAGAATCTGCTCGGCCGTCCACCCGTCTCGCGAGGCCCCATACGCTCCATATTGGCTGAGCCCCACGCCGTGGCCCCAGCCGGAGCCGATGAACGAGAGTGAGTCGTTTGACTCTTGGGCATACGCCGTACTTGGCGGTACCACCATGGTGGCAACGAGCGCCAACGCTATGAGGATTCCCGGTCGCCGACCTTTGCTGATCACAGGCATAAATCCAGATATCGACAACCCCGCGGCCGCCTTGAGCGACACGGGGTGACAATGATCGTACATGTCGCGACCTTATGCGAGAGACCTCACCCCCAATATTTGACAACCCACCACAACGAAACATGGCGGAGGCAACGCCGATCAGCCGTCGATGAGAGGCAACGCCCTTGCGATGAAGCTCGCCATTTCGTCCCGGCGAACATCGGCGTACGGGCAGAAGCGATCGTTCGTCGGCGGGTTGCAGCCCCTAGTGATCCCGGATGCGGCCAGGCGATCGATGTCACCCTCAAAGATCGATGCGTCATCGTCAACAAACCGATCTGTGCCGCTGCCATCGCTCAGCCCCAAGCCGCGGACGAGGAAGGCAGCCATCTGCGCCCGGCTGACCCGCTCGTTGGGACAGAACTCGTCGTTGTCGGGTGGGTTGCAGCCGGCGGTTATCCCGGCCGCGGCCAACTTGTTGATGTCGGCTTCGAACACGATGCCGTCGTCGTCGGTGAACCAGTCACGACCACCATCGTCGGTCAATCCGAGCGCCCGCACCAGGAAGGCAGCCATCTCGCCCCTGGTGACACGTCCTGTTGGGCAGTAATCGTCGTTGAAGGGCGGGTTGCAGCCTTTGGTGACTCCGGCGGCGGCAATGATCTCGATGTTGTTCTCGTGGATGTCTTCGTCATCGTCCCGGAATGTGCCGTTGAACACATATGGAGGACTGTCCGGGTCACACGTCCAGTTAGGGCTGTTATGCCAGAAGTTGGCGCTCACACCGGGCAGGGCGGTGTTGCCGAGCCGCACAGTCAGCTCCCCCGTGTCATCCCAAAGCCAGAGATCGCCACGCCCGTCACCGTCATAGTCGTTGACGAGAACGTCCATCAATTTTGCGTCGATCGGCACGTTGAACGTGCTGGTCGACGGCTCCGTACCCGTTGGAGAGCACCCGCACCATCGCTTCATCGCCGGTCGCGGTGACCACGAACAGGTCCGGCAGTTCGTCCAGATCGGGGTCACCGAGTGTGAACAGGCTCCCGGCTGTGTCTCCGAGGCCGGTGTCGACGGAATCCAACAGGGTCGTGAAATCGTCTATGCCGCTGTAGATGTCGATCGTGGTCGCCTCACCTTGGTGGTGGATCACATAGAGATCGACATAGCCGTCCCGATTGTGATCACCGAGCAGGTAGTCGTCGCCGGGGACGACCGGGATACCGGTCGTGATGAGTTTCGACTCGTAGAAACCAGACGGTTTCAGCGACACCTCGATGCTCAGCGCACTTCCGCTCGTATCCAGCAGCAGCAGGTCGTTCCTCCCCACCCTGGAGTAGTCACCCAGCAGCGGGATCCGGTCGCCAACAGTGACATCGAGGGCGTGATCCC
This sequence comes from uncultured bacterium, assembly GCA_963844835.1. Lineage (GTDB taxonomy): Bacteria > Actinomycetota > Acidimicrobiia > Spongiisociales > UBA5794 > JAAETI01. The sequence continues at coordinate 332,641 of CAWJPT010000007.1, forward strand.
GCCCGATCGCACACCACGTGTGCTTGCGATCGGTCTGGGAGTACTCGAGCCGGGTACCGTTGTCCTTGGGCACGAGCTGGAACACGTCAGCCAGTCCGTCACCGTCGCCGTCACCGAGCAGATACCGGTAGTCGGGGTTCGGAGCACCGAACTCGGTCTTAGTGGAAAGGACCACTTCACCGTACCCGGCGGCCGCGGTGTCGACCGGGTACGCCATCGGCGCATCGCCATATCCCGGTGTCGCCGCCGGGCCCATCCACGAGAAATGCATCGGGTCCTTGCTCGTGGCCCAGTCGCCTCCCCAGCAGAACCCGGCGTCCTTCCACGCCTTGACGAACCACTCGGGCATGTTGGTGATCAGCGTGCCGGTGGAGCTGTACGGGTTGCTGAGGCTGTTGATGTCGACAGCGACTCCGTGGGCATGCAGAGATACCTGGTACCGGCCCCCAATCGTGCGTGGCGAGAAGCCGAAGGTCTGAGTCGGTTTCACCGCGTAGTAGTTGCCCTTGGCCTGCTCGGCGGCGAGGTTGGCCGCTGCCTGGTTGAACGCGGGCAGAGCTCGCTCATGAATCAGGACCTTGTAGCCGCCGGACATCGGCATCGTCCACCAGACCAGCGATTCCTTGATCTCACCGATGCTTCTTCCCAGCAAATCGGCACGCGGTCCGCCGATGAGTTGGCTATCAGGCAGAGCTCCCGTCTTTGCTGCATAGCTGCCGTTTGTCGACGGCTGCCCACACGTCCATGACTCACTTGTGGATATGGTGGTGGTGCCTTCGCCGACCGCGGCCACCGCGGTGGGTGTAACCGGGGGCAACCCGGCAAGGATCACAGCAGCAACGAACAGGAGCCTGACGCGGTTCATCATGCGGGACCGACCCGAAGCAGGGGGCAAGACCAGGACGGCGAGGTGGAGCGAACCCCGTTACACCGCTGCCGCGGCGCCGGACCATCCATCGAAACGAACATTCACTTTGCTCCCAATCGCATCAGCTCCCCTGCAGAGTTCATGATGTAGAGACGGTCCTGACTGTCGATCCCGAATGAGGTCACCCGGCCGAGGATGCCGAACTCACCGGACCAGTTCTTCTCGGATCCGATTACGCCATCCAGGTAGCGGAAGCTCCGCAGCTCACCAACGCAGTAATCGGCGAAGAAATAGTGGCCCTTGAGCTGTGGCAGTTCCTCCCCGCGGTATACATAGCCACCGGTGATCGAGCACCCCTGAGCATGCGAGTACTCGTAGACCGGAAACGTCAGTCCGGTAGTGCTGCAGTCGCTCGGGCCGTTCGGGTCCGAATAGCAGTGGTCGCCCTCGTAGTTGTCCCAGCCGTAGTTGAGACCCGCTTCGTTGACAGGTGCGACGTCGACTTCTTCCCAGGAGGCCTGGCCCACATCGGCGATGAAGAGCAAGCCGCTCTCAGTATCGATCGAGTAACGCCACGGGTTGCGCAGCCCGTAAGCCCAGATCTCGTCTGCGCCGCTCGATCCGACGAATGGATTCCCGGCCGGGATGGTGTAGTTGCGGCCAGAGTCGCTGGGAAAGTCGTCGCCAGCTACGCCAATACGTAGCAGCGAGCCGAGCAGAGATGTGTTGTCTTGGGCCACCTCTCCGGGATCGCCTGAGCTCCCGCCGTCGCCGAAACCGACGAGCAGATACCCGTCCGAGTCAAATGTGATGAGACCGCCGTTGTGATTGGAGTACGGTTGGTCGAGCCCGAGGATCGCACGAGCAGATCCGGCATCGGCAACATCGGGGTCGGCAGACACCGAATACTCGACGATGCGAGAATCACCAGACGTGTTCGTGTATGAGATGTAGAAGAGGCCGTTGCTGGCGTAGTCCGGGTGGAAGGCGAGGCTGAGCAGACCTTGCTCACCACCTGCGGAAACGAGATTGTGCACGTCGAGGAACACACCAGGCTTCAGCTCGTCGTTCTCGACGATCCGGATGTAGCCACCCTTCTCGACGATGAACAGACGAGAGTCCCCGGGAGGTGATGTGGCGTACACCGGATAGTCCAACCCGGTCACGACTGTCTCGATGACAGGTTCGGCAGCCGGCGGCGGCGCAATCGGGTCGAGACCCTCGGCGCGGCCCAGGAAAGAAGCCATCTGGTCGCGTTGGACATAAGAATACGGACAGAAGTGATCGTTGTCGGGAGGGTTGCACCCTCGGGTGACTCCGGCCTGAGCGAGCTCGTTGATGTCTGCCTCGAAGATGTTCCCTTCGTCGTCGTTGAAGAAGTCCACCGTCCCGGGATCGCTATAGCCGTAGGCACGGACCAGGAATGCGGCCATCTGTCCCCTGGACACTCGGTCCTGGGGACAGTATCTGGTGTTGTCCGGCGGATTGCAGCCCTTCGTGATCCCCGCCTGAGCGAGCTTGTTGATGTCTGCCTCGAACAGACTCCCGTCGTCGTCGGTGAACCAATCACGCCCCCCATCGTCGGTGAGCCCGAGGGTGCGAACAATGAATGCGGCCATCTGGCCTCTGGTGATGTAGTCGGTCGGGCAGTACCGGTCGTTGAATGGTGGATTGCAGCCTTTGGTGATCCCCGCGGCGGCAATAGCCTCGATATACCCTTCGTGCACATTCCCGTTGTCGTCTGTGAAGGTACCGCCTGGAGGAAGCTCGGCCCCGGCCGGGACAACCATCACCACCAACAGAACCGCCACGGCTGCAGATACAGAGAGGATTCGCATAGTCACCGACGATAGTTGCGGCCGGGGGCAAAGCCTGTCGTTGTCGCTGTCAGTTCTCCCTGAGAATCCCACCCAGTAGAGCAGCCGCCTGCTGCTGACGCGTGCGATACTTCGCTGCCGCGACGCTCAGCCGCTCTCTGGCGGTTGTATCTGCCCCGGCGAGACCCACCATCTCGACAAGATGCCCGCCCGATACCTGGTCGCTGCGTATTGAGAACATCTCGCAGTCGACGGACAGGGCGAAGTCCCTGACTTTTGGTCGGTATTCGATAGCGACGAAAGGAGTGCCTACCGCCGCCGCGATCACGGCTGCGTGGAGACGCTCGGCGACGACAACATCCGCAGCCGCAAGCAGGTTGATGCCTGCGTCGTGATCTGCGTATGCAGCTACGTACTCGGCGTCTATGGATCCGGAGAGCCGCATGATCTCCATGATGAATCGATCGTCACCGGGATAGCAGGAGAGGTACGCAACCGGGTGGCCGCGATCTCGCAATGTCTCGACCATGTCGGCGATTGCGGAGAAGACTGCTTCATCGTTCTCCCCCCAGAGTTGATTGCCGGTGAAAGCGGGGCTGACCACAACCAGCCCCTCGTGGGGCTCGACCAGCGTCGTCGGCTGTATCGACAAGCCCGGATCGCCCATGATCTCCAGACCGCCTGAGAATCCCCAATCTCTGAGAATCGCCTCGGACCGGGGACCCCGCACTCCCACGTACCCACACGAATCGAGGAAGTCGAGCCATTGGTCTACCGGTTCGGTGATCCCCCAGTACTCGGGATCCGCGACCCCGGTGCCGAAGACCGCGCGCTCTACGCGGGGGCTGTCGTGGCGACGCAATGCCTCCAGGTAAGTGAGCCGATTGATCAGGGTGCCCCCGCCAAGCAGGAGGAGCCGGGCGCCGGGCGGCTCATAGCCCACCCGGGCATCCGGGAGAAGCTGCTGAACCGCCCGCAACATGATCTCGTCACCGAAGTTGTCTCTGCCCAGCCACCCGATATAGGAAACCCCGGGCACGGTCTCCTCGCTCGAACCCGACTTCAGGCTCGGCGCACGAACCGTGTCGAGCCCGACCGGCCGATATGGCTTGCGTTGGATCTTCGCAGCTGCGAAGCGAGCGACGGCGAGAGCGGCACGCTTCGTGCCACCCTTGGTGAGATCATCCATGAACAGGGTGCGCTCTCCGGTTATGGCGGGAAACTCCGATGGGAGTTCATCTTCGGGGCTGAGCGCCGGCATGGCAACGAGACCATCGCGGAGAGCCTTGACATCGGACAGCGCGACGACCGCAAGCCACAACTCGCTTGCACCGAGCCCCTCACCGATGAGCTTTGCCCATTCCCGGCGCCTGGTCATGGCGAAGATCGGCAGATCGCCCCATGCCGAATCGATATCGGCGATCGCCTCGTCGTAGATATAGGTTGTCGTCCCGTCACCGGCAACGATCTGATAGCCGGAACGCACAATCGACGTCCTCGGGTTTGCGTCGAGTCGACGCACAGCCCGGCTGGCAAGCCGGTGATCGAGGGAAGCCCAGCCATGGAGGATGGCGACGTACTCACCGCGACTAACCCTGATGGCGTCGCTCAGCGACGCCGCCCCGTGCGGGCCTGGTTCGAGCACGATGACCCTGGGGTCGCCCACGAGGGTCTCACCAAGACGATTGGTCTCCGGGTCCCCTCCGACAAAGATCACTTCCCAGTCGGTGAAGCTCTGCTTCAGAAGCTGATCCAGTAGCTCAGTGGAACGGTGACCAACTGTCGGCGTGACCACCCAGGTGAGTTTTGGCGTCTCATATATGTAATCGCGTTGAGACTTGCGGTAGAAGCGATGTGGAATCTTCGCCTGAATGGTCCCGTCGTTGGCCTCACGAGCGTCGCGCCGCCAGTCGGGTGAGTCCCCCGCATCTTGCTGAGTCTGGTGGTAGATGGAGGCGTCGTTCTCTGGAATGAAGAAACAACCATCGTTGAACAGCCGCCAGCCCAATTCGGTGTCCTCACCACCCCAACGCCCAAAATCCTCGGAGAACCCGCCAACGGCACGGAACTGATCATTACGAACCGAGAAGTTGGAGGAGACCAGCGAGCGAAAGGCCTCATCACCAAGCCGGAGCCCGGCGGTGCGTCGATAAAAGACCCGACGGAAGTCGTCGGGGGTGAGATCGTCCCCTGCCTCTGTGCTGCTCGAGACACGATCCCGCAGATCTGCCGTTCCCGCCTCGAGGTCAGACGTTGTGATGCTCGATGTGTCCAGGTGGTGGCGGGAACCGATTACGACCAGATTGTCGGCGCGTCGATGCCATGCGGCATGCCCGGCCACCAGCGCAGGGTCGGGAATGCAGTCGGCGTCGATGAATACCAGGACATCGGCGTCCGCGTTGGCGGCTCCGAGATTGCGCGCCCTCCCTGCTCCATACCCCTGGTGCTCCTGATGCACCAGCTCGACATCGAGCTTGGCCGAGAACGACTTGACCACCGTGGCTACGTCTTCTTCCGACCCGTCGTCGGCAACAACGACGCGCAGCGGCCGATGTGTCTGTGCTACAAGACCGGCGAGAGTATTGGCGAGGAGGCCGACACGGTTGTAGACCGGGATGATCACCGCAACCCGCAGCTCGGGGCCCGGCGCCAACGTCAGGACACCGCGGTAGTCGTTCTCGGCCGCAACGTAGCGAGACATCGCCTCTCCGAATCAGGTAGTGATGGTGCGCTCGTGTGCCAGAACTCGATACGACTCTGCGTTCAGGTCGACCCGCAACAGATCACCGTGATGGGTGAGAGTCGCATCAGGAAGCTCACGCGCCACATACTGCTCTATCGCTTCTTTGTCGCCTGCGGCATATATGTAGCGACGAGCCGCCTGAAGGGCACGATTCAAATGACGCGTACCCTCCGGTCCGATGGCCACAGCTTCCATGATGTCGGCGTTCAGCCGCCCGATTCGCTCGACGCCGTCCCACACTTCACGACTCGAAAGCTCCGTGGCGAGCCCCGGAAGCCCGAACTGCGCAAGCCGCTGCACTTCGACGTCTTCGTCTATCAGCGCTGCCATCGTCGCTCAGCTTGTCCGTCGATGCTGTGGCGACAGGCGCGTCGATGCCCTGGATGATCTCAACCAGATCATCGACGTTGTGGTCGTAAGTGTGGCGCCCCATGGCAAACTCGCGGGCTTCAGCAGCAATTGCCGTCATCTCGTCCGGCTTGGCGAGCAGCCGTTTCACCTGTGCAACGACGTCATCCTCGAGCACAAAGTATTGGTTCCGGGGAACGATGAGGTCGGTGCCCGGTAAATCATCGGTGACCAGGATCGCACCGGATCCAATCGATTCGAGCACGCGCATGGTTATCGGGTAATGCCGGGTGCCGCCCTCGTTGAGAATCACTTTTGCTTCCGCATAGAGCTCGGCCATCTCCTGGGCGGATATGTCGGATAGGAACGCGGTGTGTTTCTTCCCTAGGGCGTCCTCGAGCGCATCAACCAGTTGCTGACGCCGGGCGTACGTCCCGCCCTTGCGCCGGAGTTGGCCACCGACCATCGAAACGTCGTACTTGCGCTCTTTCCACGGGATGGATGCGTCCACCAGTTCGGGAGCCACACCAAAGGTGAAGCGGTGCACCGGCACCGGGAAGCGATGCGCCAGATGCCAGGAGTGGGCCAACAGCACGGCGTGAGCGCCGTAGCGCTCGACAAGGCGAAGGTTGGTCGGGATGTGATGCTCGCCGTGGTGCACCCAGAAGATGACCGGAATGCCGGGGTTGAGACCCTTGACCTTGAGCGCCGGGTACGGACCTTCGACAAACAAGGCCGCATTCGTGTCGGCGGGCACTTTTCGCCAGTCGATCTCATCTGTGTGCAGGTCGACCTGGATCCCGGCGCGGAGCATTGCAGCTTCCAGGTACTTGCCGGGATTGGTGTCGGTCTTCCGATAGCACAGTGCAATTCTCATGTGCTTGTAGCGGCCCGGCTCGGGGGTGTATGGCTCCCGCTCGTCCGCAGGCGTCAGGTAGTGGCCTCCAGGCCCTGCAGGCGACACGCTCAGCTCAGGATTGTGTGGTGCCAGATCAACCAGGTCGCGAGGCCCGGCATTGGGCCAGCGTGGATCCCTCACCACCGTCGCATCGGTACCGGAGACCGCGGACGCCGCCACCGCAACCGCCGCCTCAGACGTGGGGTACACAATGTCCGGCTTTGTCGCCCGAACGGCGTCGGCAAGCCGTGCGTGGTGCAGACGTCGTCTCATGCCTTTGGGCTGCATACGACGGAGGACCTTGCCAAGCCGTCCACGCCCCACCGGGTAGCGGGTAGGGACGAACTTGATCTCGACACCCTCATTGGGGCATTCCGTCGGCCTGCCACTGGCAATGACGACGACATCGTGGCCTACCTGGGCAAGACTTCCGGCGAGTATTCTCGCACGGGGGTCGTTGCAGTAGCGGCCTACAGCAACCAAGCAGATTCGCATAAGCGGTGATGCTAGCGGAGCTGGGCAAACCATCTTGAAATCAGTCGAGTCAGCTTCGCAGTACGCTCATGACCTCTATGAAGATCTGCATGTTCGTCAAGAACTCATTCGAATACGACGCCCGTGTCACCAAGGAAGCAAAAACCTTGATTGGAGCCGGGCACCAGGTAACGGTTGTGGCAATCCACGTCCCCGACAAGACGGCCGAGCGGGAGGTGACTCCCGACGGGATCAACGTCATCAGAGTCAGCAGGCTCAGTTTCGGGTTGGGAACGCTCAACAAGGTTGCCGCTCGCTACGCAGGCTCGATCGAAACCCGTCACTCCCGTCTCACGGGAGATGACGTCGATGAGGACCGAGCCCGGGAGCTGAGTGAGTGGCTGCCAACATCGACAGCGACACCAAGCGATCGGGTCGATGTCGTCGTCGAGCAAACCGACGACCCCGCGGCAAGCCCCCTCACCCGCATCTGGGGTCGGGTGACCACACCGATTCTGCGTGGAGTCGCACGATTCGCACGCTTCGGGTTCAAGGGGGTCAAGTTCCTGGTCGGCCGTCAGGGACGGGCGCTCAAGACGTGGGCAATCAATCGGCGCATGATCGAGATCGGTCTCGCCGAACGTGCCGACGTCTACCACTCACACGACCTGAATACTCTCTACATCGGGTCTCGGTGCAAGAAGAGAACCGGCGCCAGACTGGTGTACGACTCACACGAGCTTCAGACCGAACGCAACCGGATGACCAAGTCGTGGCGCTGGTGGGCGTCATGGAACGAACGGCGCGGGCTCCCGCACGCCGATGCGATGATTGTCGCGTCGCCGTCGTGGATCGACATCAACCGGCAGAAGTACGGGAAGGTCCCGGATCCTGCGGTGAGCATCATCAATACTCCCGAGCTCGAGACCATTGACCGGCCTGAGAACCTCAGGGGCGAGCTGGGGATACCCGAAGACGTGCCGGTCCTGATCTACCAGGGCTCGATACAGGAGAACCGCGGCATCGAGCCTGCGATCGATGCGATCACTCTGATGCCAAAGGCCGTGCTGGTGGTCGTCGGGTATGGCTATCACCGCCCCACGCTCGAGGCCGAGGTTCGCAAGCGCGGTCTGACGGACCGGGTCAAGTTCTTCGGCCCAATACCCAACGATGAGTTGCTCGCCTGGACGGCAGCCGCCGACATTGGCATGTGCAACATCATCAACTCGTCGCTGAGTTATTACACATCGCTGCCGAACAAGCTCTTCGAATACATCATCGCCGGCATCGCTGTAATCGGATCAGACTCTCCTGAGATCGGCCGCATCGTCAAGGAGACCGGTGTGGGTGAGGTTGCCGATCCTGCGGACCCGGAGAGCCTGGCGATGGCAGCAAGGCTCATCCTCAGCGATCTAGAGAAGTACAAGGCCGCGACCAAGCCTGCCGCCGAGAAATACAACTGGGGCAACGAGGAGCAGAAGCTACTGGAGCTCTACCGGGGCCTCGAGTAGGTCTGGGACGGCACTACACCACTCGCCGCGCTCACCGGGCGCACGACCGTTGACCAAGCCCTCAGGCCGATCGTTCAGAGATCCAGTGCCCTGGCAAAGAACGATGCCATCTCAGCACGGCTGAGAGGACGGGTTGGACAGTACTCCGTGTTGTCGGGCGGGTTGCAGCCGAGCGTGATCGCATTGAACGCCATGGCGTTGATCGCCGCCTCGAATTGGTTCCCGTCGTCATCTACGAAGTAGTCCGCGTTCTCGGGATTCTCGAATCCATACGATCTAACAAACAGCTCGGCCAGCTCGTCACGCAGCAGCGGCTCCCCGGGGCAATACTCGGTCTCGGTGCATCCGAATGCGATCCCAGCTTCGGTGAGCGCGTTGATATCGGCTTCAAAGACGCTGCTGCCGTCGTCGACGAAGTAGTCGGTCTCGCTAGACGGGCAGCTCGAGGTTTCGGCGTAGGAATGCCGCCATCTCGCCACGGGTTATCTGCCGCTCGGGGCAGTACATGTCGTTGACCGGTGGGTTGCAGCCCTTGGTGATACCGCAGCTCGGCGATCTTGTTGATGTTGGCTTCGTGAACGGAGCCGTCGTCGTCACGGAAGTATCCCTGGGCCGGCGCTGTCGAGCGGGGCAGTGATGACAATCGCCGCATCCACCTGGGGGGTCGGGTTGACTACAACCCCGTCCGGATCGTGCAATTCAAAGTGAAGATGTGAGGCGGTCCATTCGGCGTTGCCGCTATCGCCCACGTAGCCGATGAGCTGGCCGGCTTCGACATGGACACCGGACTCGATACCGGGAGCAAAACCCCAGCCGAGACCGTCGTCCGTACCGGGTGTGTCGTTGTTGAGGTGGATGTACCACGACTCCCAGCCGTCGTCGTGGTTGAGTGCCATGGCACAGCAGTCACCACCCTGCTCGTCGTGCATCCAGCCGACCGTACCGGCGGCAACCGCCACGACAGGGATCATTTTGTCGGCCATGATGTCAACACCCTGGTGGGTGCGTCCCCCGGAACGAGGAGCGCCGAACGTGTCGGTGTAGTGGTTCTCTCCCACCACCGGGAAGATACATCGATGCGCCGTAGATCTCCTCATCGGCGCGCGCCTGCGGGAGCGGCTGCGCTCGTACCGGCCAACGCGGCCGTCACGAGCGCAAAAGCGAGCAACGCTCGCAACTTGCCGTTCATTTCACTTCTCTCACTCGCTTCTGGGATCGCTACGCCACAGAAGCGTCGCCGGTCTTGCTGCGATGAGGGCCTCTACTCCTCATCCAGCAGCGATGCCCCTTACGAGGAATCCGAGCCCTCTCGCCCGCTGCTGTTTGATGTTGATCGGCAAGTGTGCGGGAAATCTTAAATCCCGCTGATTCGCTATCGGAAGTCGGCCGTGCGGACCGCTATTGGAAGTCGACCTCGATATAGCGAGGAACGACCTCCATCCACACCGACCCAATCGGTACCGTGAACTGAGCCCCGCTGTCGTCGAGGAACACCCAGCCATCGGACTGGGCTGCCCGCAGCCACTGGCCCGTGACTACCTGTCCACCGTGGAAGACCATCACGTCACCAAAACCGATGACGTCGAAAGTAGGCACATCTGCCCCGGCACTGTCGGTATAGCCGGCCGACCGCTGCGCCGCTTTGAGCACGATGACGGTGTCGGTGCTGAACCCGGTCAACTCCGCGTCGTATTCGGGATAGATCTGGAACGGCTCGCCGTTGACGAGTCCGGTTGTACTGGCCGCTGGCTTCGTCATACTGCCACTCGACGTCGGCGAGACCGGAGTACGGAATGGACACCGACGCGGCCGACTCACCCGAGAACTCCCCGTCGCCAAATGGCAACGCGGCCACCGGAGGGGCCCCTTCTCCGGCTTCCACTCTCGATAAGTGGGATCGTGGCCACGAGGTGGTACGGCTGCCGGCGCTCGATCTGCTGGAACAGCCCGTCGGTGCCCTCATCGAGAATCGACACGCCCGCGGCGAGGATCTCGCGATACACGAAGTCCTGGCCACCGGTGGTCACCAGGAAGGGCCGCCACGGCGCCAGCAGATCGGCATCGACCGGCCGCACAGATCGAATAGGGCCGATCGCTGTCGGTTCATTCTCGAAGAACATCGCGGTGAGCCTGGTGATCCCACCCTCAACCGGCGCCTCGATGATCAGCTCGGCGTCCTGGATACCGATCGGCGGGCCGGCGTCGGTCGAGTTGTCGACCTTGACGGCCACCACCCGGTCGGCGCTCGTGCCCGTCGAGTAGCGCTCCGGTGAGCGGGTTGCGGTCGAGCTCCACCGAGAGCTACTTCGCCTTGCGCCTGGTATCCTCGTCGGCAGTAGCGGCACCGGTGGTAACGGTGACGCCGGCGTGCCGGCCGTGGTGGTCGTCGGGCCGTTTGCGATGTCGACCGTCATCCGGCTCGTCACCGCCACCGCCGCCAAACGCCATCACCATCGATAACGACGATGGCGGCCAGTACGACGACCCCAATGCCGCCGTAGAGAGCCGGGCGCTGCTTGACAGTTTCGATCAAACCCTGCAGGCGTGAGCCGCCGACGGTTCCTGGTCATCCACCAATGTTCCACTCCTCGAGATTGAGCGCCGATGGTATACGGGTTCGACGAGCTATCCGAGCAGCCCGTAGATCACGTCGGCGGCCCGATCCTCCGAACGCACCTCCGGGTTGATATCCACCTGTCTCGGAGAAGAACGGGCGCAGCGGCTCCGATAGTCGCACCGCCAGCCGCGAGCTTCCTCGATGCGCCGCGACCAACTCGGCCACGCGTCGCAGTCGTGCGGAACGCGTCACCGCCATGAGCAAAGGTTGACACCTTCTCCCCGTGCGGGTTGTGATAGACGAACGGAACACCGCGAGCCATCGCCTCGAAGGGCACCGTCGAGAACCGGCTGATGAGCGTGCTCGCGGCCGGTAAAAGTCGAGAAGCGGTCAGCGTGCTAGCGTGGGAAATCGAGTCGATCTGTCTTGTCTCAGGATCGACCGCAACGGTGTACGGGACATGGAGTGTCTCACACGCCGCAACTGCGGTCTCAACCCACGGAACCAGCTGGTCGCGAACATCACCATGAGCAAAGTCAGCGTTGATAACAATGTGGTCGGCAACAGCCGGACGAATCGGTCCTCGAGCAATCCGCTCCAATCGGCTGCTCCCGACGATGAACCGACTTCCATCGAGCCCGTCAAAGTCGTTCCTTCCCTGACAGAGAACGTGATCGACCACACGAAACGAGTTCAACGTATTGGAGATGTCGCCTCCGGCATAGTCCTTGGCTCCCTCAACCTTGGCAAAGACAGTGACGCCTGCAGCGGCGGCCATGGAGACCACCTCACCATCGTGATCCGCTGGGGACATACTGACAATTGCCCTCAACCGGGAAATGGCCTCAGTAACCCCAACCAGGTTGAGCACCGTAAGGTCATACCGACCGAGCTCGGCAGCTACGGCGGGCCAATGACGATCACCCACGGCCACAACTGCCTCGTATCCTCTGTTTATCAGCGCTCCATAGAGCGGCATGATCTCGTCCACGTGATTCACGGCACTGGGCAGCAGAAGAATCGGTGTCGACCCGGCGTACGGTGTGGGCCAGTTGCGGGTCGCGGTCTCGTATGGTGCGACCGCAGCATCGCCTCCCGAATTGGCGAGCGACCAAATGGCATCCGATAGCCCGTCGAAGTGTTTGATGACGGTGGCGTCCTCGTCAAAGAGGCGATCCTCGCCGGGTGGTCGATAGCCAACGAAATGCACTCCAGCGAAGCGGGCGGCCTTGATGTCTGAAATCTGGTCACCGACCATCACCGCACGATGTGGCAGGATCCCTTGGTCACGCAGGTACCGGCCGATGATCTCTCCCTTTGGCATCGGGCTTCCCTGGACATCGTCGAACCACGTGTGCATACCCCGCGCTTCGACAATCTGACGCAGCTCATCGGTCGGTGTTCCAGATGCAACCATCATCAGGACAACATCACGATGGGCTTCGATGAAACCGGCAACCCCGGGAACCATTGCTGACTCGATCACCCTGTCGCGCACAATTTCACCGAACCGGCGGGCCATTTCGTTCATTCGCTCCGCGGTGCAGGGCCGGCCCAACATCACTTCCTCGCAATACCGAATCTTGTCGTAGCGCGAGATGCCAACGTTTGCTAGGTGATAGTCGCGAACCCTTGCTGCGAATTGCTCACCGCACTCATCCAGATAGAGCTGATAGAACGCATCGGTCTTCACGTCCACCGACTGGCATATCGTTCCATCGAAATCGAAGACGATGAGGTCGACCACGACTCCGATGTCGCTCATAGACCGAGTTTCCGCATTTCGTCGAGGAGATTCTGCAGGGCCTCACTCTCCATGATCTGACGAGCTTCCGATGCATACGATCCCATGTGAGCAGTCAGGACGACGTTGTCGAACTCTGTGAGCGGTCCCGTGTACGGCTCATCAGCGAAGACGTCCAACGCTGCCGCATCGAGACGGCCCGATGCAAGGGCTGTGACAAGGGCATCCTCATCGATGACACCACCCCGTGCCGCATTGACGACAATCGCGCCGTCGGGAAGTGCGTCGATGACTTCCGCGCTGATCAGGTTCCTGGTGTCGCTGGCCAATGGCACGTGAATAGTGAGCAGATCAACCTGTGCCGCCAGATCGATCACCGAGAGCACCCGACTGAACTCCGCGGTGGCCACATGCGGGTCACAGTAGAGAACATGTGCGCCAAAGGCGCTAACGAGATGTGCAACGCTCCGCCCCACCCGACCCAGACCGACAATGCCGACAGTGCGTTTCGCCAGCAACGAGCCCATGGCCGCTTGCCAGGCACCCCGGCGAATGCCGCGATCAGCCTGGGGGATGCGACGCAACGCTGCAAGCATCAGTCCGAGTGTCAGCTCGGATACCGCCGCCGCCGGCGCATGAGGGGTGTTGACACAGATAATCCCTCGTTCGGATGCGCTTCCAAGATCGACGGCGTCAAAACCAGTCCCACATCGCGAGATGACCTTCAGCTGTGGGTTTGCGTCGAAGACCTTGCGAGTGAGTGGTTCCACACCAGCGACCATGCCAATGACGCCGGTCTCGCGGAGCAGGTCGGTTACCTCTTCCTCGGTAAGCCTTCGGCCATGATGCGACCGCTCGATTTCCCATCCCTCCCGCCGGAACTCATCAAGCAGAGGGTTGTTCATGTTGAAGTTGGATGTGGTGATTGCAATAGAGCGGTTCCGCACCGGCGACCCTTTCACCAGCAAGAGGGCACATTCGTCAATAGGCTACCCTAGGTTGGCCCGGTCGCACCGGATCGACCAATGGAGAATTCACCTCAATGCCGACTCTCAAAGAGAAACTCGATCTTGGCCAAATCACAATCGGCTCATGGATCCAGCTCGGCGAGCCATCACTGACCGAGATGCTCGCTACTGGTCCGTTCGACTGGCTTTGCATCGATCTCGAGCATACGACGATCTCAATCGACGCCGCCGGCCGTTTGATCAGGATCGCCGATCTCGCCGGGTGCCCCACTCTCGTGCGGCTGGGGTCCCACGATCCTGCCGAGATCAAGAGGGTGCTGGACGCTGGGGCGACAGGCATCATCGCTCCGATGGTCAACACGCCTGAGGAGGCTGCCCGTATCGTTAGCGCAGCGACCTACCCGCCAACAGGTACACGCGGCGTGGGGCTGGCGCGAGCCCAACGATACGGCGTCGGGTTCGCCGACTACCTGCAGCGGATGCGAAACGAACTCGTTTGCATCATGCAGATCGAGCACATCGACGGAGTCCGGAATCTCGATGCCATCCTGGCAATCGATGGTGTCGACGGCTTCTTCATTGGTCCGTACGATCTTTCGGCATCGCTCGGCTATCCGGGCGAGTTCGATCACCCTGATGTGGTCTCTGCCCTGGATCGGGTCACCGAGGTCGCCGCTCGCCCGGACGTCCTTGCCGGAATCCATGTCGTGGCTCCCGACCCGGCTGAGCTGCGGAGCTCGCTGGACGCCGGCTATCGGTTTGTGGCATATGCTTCCGACATGCTGTTCTTCGCCCATCATCTCGAGAGCGTCAGGGACGATGTGACGAAACTGCGAGGGGGCAGCGCGTGAAGAAGGTTGACATTTTCATCCCGCTCAAAGGCGCGTCCGAGCGCGTACCGGGAAAGAACATGCGCCCATTCGCCGGTCGCCCCCTCTTTCACACCATCCTCGCCACGCTCGGGGAGGCGGATGGCGTCAGGGACGTGTACGTCGACACCGACAGCGACGTCATCGCCGACTCGGCAACGGCGTTCAACGGCGTAATAGTGCTGAGACGCAAGCCCGAGCTGCTCGGCCACACAGTCTCAGTCAACTGGCTGATCAAAGACTTCCTCGTCGATCATCCCGAGGTCGAGCATCTAGGACAAACCCATTGCACCAACCCTCTGCTGAACGCAAGCACCATCGATGCAGCGATCACTGCCTATTTCGACAATGACGCCGTGACCAGCCTGTTCACGGTGACCCGGATCCAGGCTCGCCTCTATGACAAGAGCCTTCATGCCATCAACCACGATCCGCGCGAGCTGCTCCCAACCCAGGACCTCGATCCCGTCTACCTGGAGAACTCCAATCTGTACCTGTTCGAGCGCGATGCCTTCTTCGAGAACGAGACCCGCATCACAGCCAACGCCATGATGTGGGAGATGGACCCCTACGAGGCAGTCGACATCGACGAGGAGAAGGACTTCCGCATGGCCGAGGCGTTGCACCACGGGTTGACGAGGCTCGGCCACTGATCTCCCAGGAGCTCGCAACGGTGACGGACGCTATGGCAAGCAAGGCGCATGCACTCGGAAACAACCCGTCAAGCTGCGAAGACGATGCCGATGAGTGAACACGGCATGTCAGATCGCCTTATCGAGACCGCTCAGCAGAATCTCGAGCTACTTCAGGCACTGGTCGACAGGACGTGACACCCGGATCACGGTGAAGCCAGTGTTCTGGCGAGGGGATCAGCTCGCGGCGGGCAGGCT
Source organism: uncultured bacterium (assembly GCA_963844835.1). Taxonomy (GTDB): domain Bacteria; phylum Actinomycetota; class Acidimicrobiia; order Spongiisociales; family UBA5794; genus JAAETI01. Next base: position 348,328 of record CAWJPT010000007.1, read on the forward strand.
CAGAAGTCGACCGCTGGCACCAGCCCGTCGGGCACGGAGATATCGACCTCGGCCAGCGACTTGCCGACGAGCGTGCCCCGTGCCGCAAAGTGCGCCGGCTCGACCTGCCACGTGTGCCCTTCGGCTCTGCGGCGCACCGCGAACTCGAAGCGGCTGTTCGAATAGATGGAGGCACCGATGGCACGACTGCCGCGCAGGAAGAGCGAGTCGATACGGCTCGGTCGATCTGGAAAACGGACGTCCTCCCACAACCTACGGCGGAAGACAAGTGATGATCCAATCACGTAGCCCGAGTAACTCTCCTCGGGACCGTCCACCAGGTAGACGCCTCCGTCGCCGCCGACTCCAACGAAGTACCGCGCCTTTCCGACGATATCCGCTCCTGACGCCTGCATCGAGTACAACGCATCCTCCAGGTAATGCGGGCCGTACCAGTCATCGTCATCCATCTTGGCGAGGATTGGAGACGAGCACGATAGTGCGGCGCGATTCATGGCGGCGCCTAGCGTGAGCTCGGGCGCGAAGTTGAGGATCTGATGTGGTCTTCCCGCCAGCAGTTCCGCGATCCGCGCCCGGACCTCCGTGAACTCAGCAGTGTCACCGTGAAGACCGATCACAGGAAAGACATTGACGTTGCGTTGGGCAAGTACCATCTCGACTGCGGCCAGAACGAGGTTTGGCTTGTTTGACAGGAGTAAGACACCGACCTCCCACGATCCACCTGCACCGTGGATCTCGAGGAGATCGAGAAGCGCCTGCGCCCGCACTATTGCCGATTGATCTCGCCAGACTTTGCGTCGGCTCGCCACAGAAAGGCGCATCACCAGATCCGTGTCGTCGAGGACAGCGCCGGCGAACTCTCTTCCTACAGCAACGGGAATCGGCAATCGCGATGCGAGGCGAGCCCTCAGCTCGGCAGTAAGGATGGGAACCCCGGCCGCCATCAACTCCAGCATGGGTCGCTTGCTTGCTTCCGGGTCGGTCACCAGCGCAACGGATCGTTCCGGTCTCGATACGACCTCCAATCCTCGAGTGGTCGAAGCCGACTCAGGTCCCAAACCAGCTCGAGAGAACCCGGGCGAGAACCTACCGGCATCGAGACGGAAGTCGGCCGAGTTGATAACCGCGGCCGCTGCAGTTCTCAAATCGCCTGTCTGATCCTCCCAAACCACCAGCGGCTGACGACCGGCAAGATCCAGCCACTCGATGATGGCATGGCACAGTGGTTCTGCTGCCTCGGCAAGGGCGGCCGTGCTAACGAGCACGAAATCAGAGTCATAGAGCCCGTCCACATCGGAGACGAGGTCCACCGTCTCGACCTCCTGTAGAAAGGGGAGGTCATACCCGCCGAGCACCGCGGCACGTACTATCGCGAAGGTAGGGGTTCGCGGTTGGTCTGGTGCCCTGGCTATCGGGCCGGATGCCGCGGGTGACGTTGGTTCCGGCTTGTCGGCCGGGAGACCCCTTGGGGTCTGCTCCCGGGAATCGGCCTTGCCACTCTTGCCGAGAGTCGGGCAACGAACTGCTTCGCACGCGCGATCGAGCCCTGCCGTTGCGCTCGTGTGGCCAGCCTCTCCTTCAGCAGGCGGTTTCGGGCGGTACGCTCCTCGGCGCGCTTTCGCCAGATACCGCTCTTCTCAGCCTCTGCCGCTAGTTCCCGCTCTGCCCATCGCCGCCGGGCCCTCTCGTCCTGGGCTTCAATCCGAAGTCGCTTGATATCTTCCACAAGCCGATGGTATCTACTTTGGCAGCAAAACTCCGATACCGACAAGTGGATTGGATACCCGATTCAGATTCGAACGGCACGGCCGGTTGATATTCTGGACATGATGCTGGTCGAGCAAAGCAACGGCTCAGCCGGCGATGGGCAAAGGCAATTCAGCCGGTAAGCTTCTATTCTGTGTTTCCGAGATTGACTCGCTTGCTTCGCCGGGATCAACGTTACCTCCGCTTCCAGATCGACGCTCTCTCACCGATGACGGCGCGTGATGCTGGTTCGCTGATCCTCGAGCCGGTACGGTACCGAGGTACGCGTGACTGCGTCTATGTTGGGTCCGTCACCAAGCGGCGGAGATATCAGGATCGACCAGTACCCGCGCTGCGGGTCGAAGTCTTGCGCCTCGGCGACGCTTCGATATGCGTTCGATGCGAATGACCACGCCAATCCTGCGCTCGCGATCGACAGCCAGGGCCAGATCACGGTGTTTTATTCGGCGCACAATGGTGACGCGATCCACAGCCGTGCGACGGTCGGTTATGAAGACATCACCGAGCGGCTCCCCCGAGTCGAGGTTGCTCCTCAACCGGGGTGGCCACGGAACGCGATGCTTACACCTATCCGAGTCCTGTCGTGCAGGTACCGGATGGCCCTCTCTGGCTGTTCTGGAGCGGAGACGGCTGGAAGCCAACCTTCTCAGAGGACGACGGACAACGGCACGACCTGGGATGAAGGGAGGGTTCTCATAGCGATGAGAAATTCCGATGACACGAACTCGTCCCCTACGCGCAGATCGCGGGAGCTGACGGGCGATTGCACATCGCCTTTACTGATGGTCATCCCCGGGACGAGGAGGCCAACAGCATCTATTACGTTGGCTACCGGGACGGGGAGTTCGTAAGCGCGAATGGCAGTCGCATTGCGTCCGACAACGACCTGCCACTCGACCCATCCGAGGTTGACTGTGTCTTTGACGCGGTAGACCATGGCGCCCGGGCGTGGGTGTGGGATGTCGCGTGTGACGACACTGGAATGCCGACTGTTGTCTTCTCCGTGTTCCGAACTGAAGATGAACATGTCTACTACTACGGCCGTTGGGACGGTAAAGAGTGGGCAGTTCACCGGATTGTGTATGGCGGCAGGTGGTTTCCTGAGGATGTCGAGGGTCGCCGCCAGAGTGAAACGTATTACTCAGGTGGTGTGGTTCTCGACCATGCGAATGTAGATGTTGTCTACCTCTCTCGGCAGATTGACGGCGTCTTCGAGATCGAACGCTGGGAGACAGAGAATCTAGGTGCGACTTGGTCGAGCGAGGCGATCACCTCTCGGTCGACGTACAGCAATGTCCGGCCCGTATCAATCCGTGGCCATGGTGCGTCTGGCCCGCAGATTCTGTGGATGCAAATCGATGGAAAGTACATCGGCTATAAGGACTATCGAACCTCAATCCGAATAGCGAGCCTGCAGCAATAGCACGGGATCGACGCAGGCCTCCAGGGCGAGCTTCTGATGCAACCGGTGGCATCCAACGGACCCCAGGCCAGGGCTCACGCCACACGCTGAGATATTCTCGTCACCCAGTCGGGCGAAACCAACGTCCCGTCCTCACACGTGGTCACAAGATGATGCCGGTTGTCCCATGCCGACCCGGCCTTGAGACGTCCTTCAATCACCAGGCAGGGAGGGTACCGAGGGCAGCCTTTGTTGACGAGTCGAGCCCGACCGCTCGGCGTGATCCGGCCGGCTTTTCTGCGTCAACTCGACCAATGGTCACTTCTCAATCTCCACGAGAGTGTCGGTGGCAACAAGACGCTGTACATCGAGACCGACAGACGGCCAGCGGAGTAAGAACACCGGACCTGCGCATCGGTCGACGCCATCACAATCCACAGCCTAGCGACGCGATCCTCTGAGGTAGCGGCGAGGAAGGTTCGCACCTCGTCGGGGTCCATGTCTTGATCTCTGGACGCGTGGCTCTCGGCGGTCCCACGAAGTCTGTGACATTGCGCCGGACGGAACACATTCACCTAATTGGCGAGCGAGGCGAAGAGGCTCGTGTCCCCGACTAAGTAGTCTTCCAGCCCGTAGGCAATCACCGGGGCTAGGTAGCGGGCGTAGGTGGCTGTGAGGTGGTGCGTGTCACGCCAGACCAGCAGGTCATTGACGACTGCTGGGCAGAGCTCCGGGCCGCAGATCCAGTCGGTGAGGTCAACGAGCGGAACGTTCGTCTCCTCGGCAGCCGTCACCTGCCGCGGTGTTATCGACAACAGCATCAGCACGGTCGTAGGCGCATTTGTCGAGACTGGAACGGTTGTCACCGACACACTCAGGCACATCGAAGCGAGGCGTTGGCACGTCGCGGATCGCGACCAGCGGCACTCCCGCATTCTGCAGCTGGCTCCACGTCTCGACGGGATCCTCCGGCGAGGATGGGCTGGCTGTCTGCGACGGACACCGCTCCCCCATTCTCGTCTGTGGCAGTCCACCGGTAGAACGAAGAGGTCACCACTAGATCCGGTCGATCAGCTCCAATCAGCTTCTCCATCACACGATCGTTCCACTCAGAACAGCTGTCGTACGGAATCCGCTGCTCACCGATCACAAAGTCGACGGTGGCGAACCCACAGGCTGACTTTGTGTACGTTTCCAACTGGAACCCATATTCGTCGGCGAGCAGCCGGAGCGCGGGCGCCCACATCGCCGCGTGCCAGTCGCCGACGAGCGCTATAGCCGGGCGGATTCTGCCCCGTAATGACATGAGATGGGGTCTGGATTCGTCTGATTCTCGATGGCATCCCTCGGCGTAGAGCGTCGGGAGATCGTCTGCAGCGATCAGTGGATCCGGGATGATCGACTGGGCCGCAACTTGAACCACGATCTCCGGTGGAGCCAGGGTCGTGGTAGTTGGGCTGGTTGTGGTCGTCGTCTGCGAATCTGAGCCGTCCCGTCGGAACTGTGCTCGTCGTCTCGGGTTGAGTCTGGGGCGGCTGGGTCGTCACCAGCTGCGGAAGCGTGATCGTGGCCGGCTGGCTCGCATCCGACAGCTCGACTCTTGGTAGCAGGCCGGACAGCCAGAACCCGGCGACTATACCAACGCCGGTGAGCGCAACACCGAACACGAGGCCACCAACGCGGCGGTGTGATGATGAACGGATGACTTCCGGGATACGGCTGCTCGACCCGGGTGTACGAGATCCAGGACACCAGAGTGGCGACGGCCACGACAAGAAGCACAACTGCGGATCAACAGCTTCGCCCCAAAGTACTGTCGCCCAGACGATAAACGGCCAGTGCCACAGGTAGAGGGCATAGGAGAAGCCGCCGATGGCGACGAACGGACGTAGGCTCATCACCTTTCCACCAAGAGTATCCTGGTGGGAGGTGCCGGCCACGATCACTGCCGTCGTCCCCAGGACCGGCGGCGTCGCTGGTATTCCGGGAAGAGAATCATCGCGCCATACGTGACGGATGCCAGCAGAATCCCGGCCAAGCCGGCAAGAGTGAGCACCTGGGCCAGCGGGCGTGACATCTTTGCCATCACCGGGGCGAAGATGGCTAGTGCCCCTCCCGATAGCTAGCTCCCACATGCGGGTGGTGGTGATGAAATAGGCTGATCCCGGGCTGACCGGGGTCAGGTAGATTGACCAGGCGAAGGAGGGACCCGCCACCAGCAGCAACCCGATCCCAAGGGCACGCCTGATGTCGTGGCCACGCCGGCGTGCGAAGAAAGTGGCCATCAACAACAGAAACGGCCAAACCAGGTAGAACTGTTCTTCGACGGCCAATGACCAGAAATGCTGCACCGGACTCGGGGCAACATCCGCGGCCAGATAATCGACGGCCTGGTTGGCAAATCGCCAATTCACGAGGTAGCCGGAGCTCCATCGGATGTCACCAGCGACCCCGCCCCACCGGGTTTGCGGAAGCACAAACGCGGCCATGATCGCAACCACGATGAGCGTCAACACCGAGGCTGGAAGCAGACGGCGTATCCGTCGGGCATAGAACCTGATCAGGCCGACGGTACCGGTCTTCTCCATCTCCCGCACTATCAATCCCGTGATCAGGAAGCCGGATATGACGAAGAAGACGTCGACTCCAACGTACCCGCCCCGCATGAACGGAATGCCGGCGTGGAAGAGAATTACGACTCCCACCGCGACCGCCGCGCAAACCTTCGACATCAAGTCGGTGGGTCTCACTGCCGGTCAACCGCAGCTCAGCCCGGGCAGTTCTACTCGCTTGGGTCATACGGGAAACAACAGCCTCGTTCACTGGCTGACGAATCATAACGAGCGGCCGCGCTTAAACGGTCGGGGAACCGATCTACAGGTACGCTTCTGGAACCTGGAACGCACGGGTTATTGCCGTCGTCTTCTGAAAGAATTCGGCGTCCGAGCGTGTGAAGGTGTGATCGTCATGCCGCACGCGCACGAAGTTGAACGGATGCGTTGAATACGTGTCCGCGCCCTAGTCGAGAGTGCGGCGGAGAAGATCGCTGTCAACACCACACGGGATACGGGCGAACCGGAACGTCTCGAAGAGTTCAGCGCGAGCAAGCATGGTGGCGCCGGGGAGATGGGGGCTGTTTATCTCGGTCCACATCTCGTTCCAAAGGCCGGCCACGGCGAGCTGGCCGAAGATCGTGAAGTTGGTCCTCTCCCGACGATGTCGGCTTGGCTGTAGTGGAGGGCGGTGACCAGGTCTCGGAGGTGGTTGGGGCCGTAGTAGTCGTCGTCGTCCATCTTGGTGATCAGATCACCGGTAGCGTGATCGATCGCAGTGTTGAGACAGTCCCCAAAAGTAACCGTCGCCGGCTGCTGCACTGTCGTTGTAGGAAAATCGCAACCATCTGTCAACTTCGCAAAAGCCTCCAGATCAAAGTCATCTCCGTGCAAAACCGTCACCAACTCTTTCGCCGGATAACCCTGAGAACGAATCTGCTCAATCGCATGCTCCAAGAAATCCGGCCGCTTGGTAACCAACAAAATCGAAATCACCGGATCAGGCTGCACCGGAACCCCAAACCGCTCCAACAACAAATCAAACCGCCGCCGCGCCGTGTGATTCTCCAAAACATACTGTCGTGCCCGCACACTATGACGCTCCCGCTCCACCGATCCTCAACAAACCGACCCAACGCAGCCCGAGCCTCCTCAGCAGAGTCGACCACCACCACCAAACCATCACCAGGGAACACAACACCCAAGTTCGGTGACCCGGTAGTAATCACCGAACGCCGCACGCCACCAACCGCAACACCTGCAACAAGAAACTCGACTCCGCCACAAAATGGGAAGGATCAACCACCGCAACCGGATACTTCTTCGCCACCGACCCAAACTCACCAGGATCAGCAACCGGCTCCTCCCCCACCCGGAACACATCACCACCCCGAATCAACCCATCCAAAGCAGGATGATTCGACGCCGACTTCGTAACCGGAACAAACACCACCACCGACTGCTGCTCAGGATCCCGCTTCCACCCAACCGGATTGAACACTCGATCCTCAACAAACGGCACCAACGAGACAACCCGATCCCCAAACCGTTCCCGAGCCGCAGCAGCCACCCCAACATCATCAGCCACAACCACCGAACACAACCCGGCAACCCCCAACTGCAAATCACCAACCGACCGCGCAAACAACACAACAGGAACACCCGCAGCAACAAACCGCTCCACTGCCCCCACCAAAAACCCCGGCACCTCAACACCCCACACCGGCTCCAACAGCACCAAATCCAACCCGTCCTCAAGCAACCCCTCAGCATCCTCAACCGAACCAAACCCAAAATGCGGAGCCACCGACCCAAACAAAACCACCGGACCCCAATGCCCCACCCGCAAATACGAATAATCCGGGCCCTTCCCCCGATACAACACATCCCCCACAGGAGCAATCTCACCCAACACCGAATTCGCATCAACCCGAACCGGCTCAACCGGATCAGCCATCCGCCTCAACGCAGCCCGCAACCGCCCAGGAAACCGAAACCACTCCCGCGGTCGCACCGACTCACCAACCGCAACCCCCACCCGAAACGCACGCCGCCGCCGCAAACGCTCATACCGCCACTCCGCAACCGCAGCCCGACTCTCCGCAACCGCAATCCGCTCAGCAACCCCACGCACCAACTTCCGCCCCCCACCACCAGAACCCACCTCAACAAACCCAAACACACCATCCAACGCCCGCTCCGCAGCCACCGCAGCGCCGAAACCCCCACCACCTCATCCACCAAACCCCCAAAAACAACCCCAACCTCACCCGACAAACCATCAACCGCCACTACAAGATCATCTCCTTCGATGATGGGCGCCACTCTAGGACTGCCACGCCCTTCTAGTCTTGGGGACCTCCGCGGGAGCGAGAGGGAACTCGGCTAGCCACCGTTGCACGATGGCCTGTTCATCCTCACGGTCCGCATCGTCAAGGAACACCAACGCCCCTTCTGTGAGGTAGTCCTGCGTCATGGAACGGCCGGGTATCGGGCTTGCGGACCAGTGCGACTTGGAGGGCCATCCACAACAACGAGATCTGCAGAATCGAGACCCTCCAGGCCAGCAGGCGAGCACCAATGCCACGCGTCGTTGCCAATCGTCACATCGGTGATCTCGGCTGTTACCAGCTCGACAGCATCCGTGAGACCCTGCATCTCGAGCATTTCGGCTGTTTGCTGACAGTACTTGGGATCTTGTTCGAGCGAGCGAAACCTTCCACCCCCGGACAGCTGCAACGCCCGTGCAATCAACACTGTGGAAATGCCACTTCCAAGTTCGAGAACATAGCGTGGCCGACGTTCGAGAATGAGCCTGACGAGCAGGGTCGCTGAGTCGGGAGCTATCGCCCAGGTGGCCCGCATCGGCGGCAACGGGGCCGAAAGGCCCAACGCATCCGAGAGCAACACGACCGATTCCACCCGCCGGTACGGACGTGATCAGTTCCTTCGCCAAGTCACGCAGAGCGGGGCGGATCGTCTCGCGTCGGTATCCAGCGATGTCATCGAGAGATCGCCCGACCTCCGCCAACGCTCACTCGACCGACGTTTCTCGTCCTGCTGTATCTTGCCGATGGCGTTGAGCGTGTCTTTCGGCTCCCGCCGATTGCGCTCAATGGCCTCCACCAGCGAGTCGTAGTCCTTCGACAGCCGCTCGCTCAGATCGAGCACTCTTTCGGCCTGCGATTTCTCTAGGTCGGCGACCTTCTTGTCGAGAAGGACGAGCTCGCGGATAATCTCCGTCTGGCGGGACGCCTCCTCCTTCCGAATGGCGTTGACGACCAGTTGCACTGCGTCGGTGCGAGCCCGACTCTTCGATTGCATCGCGGCGATCTTCCAGAGCCCTCGCATCATCTCCCGCAGCGATATCGAGACACCGGCAGCCAGGAACAGGGCGCCAAGGAGGGTTACGGGAAGGACCCAGCCAGCCAGATCACCGTCTGAGAACCATGCAACAGACGCACCGATCACGCCAGCCGTGACCAGGACCAACGACACTCCAAAGACCGACCTTCGCAACACATTCTCTCCGCTGTATCTGGGGTAAGAGAAGCGTAGCGAGGGCCAACCGGAAGGTTCAATCACTCGCCTTGGAACCGACAACACCCGAACCGGGGGCCTCTCGCCCCAGTCGGGCAGGCGATGCAACGATCTGTCTCGCCACGCGACTACCCGTGAAATGACTATGCCGCCACGAGAGGCGAGAGCCGACGTCGAATCCGGCCCCGACGCGGCACAAGGTGCACCCTCCTTCCGACCGGAGTCAACAAGGTGAGGCTGCCTCGCGCATCCACTCTTGGTAGCGTCCGATCCACGATCTGTCGAGATCGATCGGTCCCGACCCCCGTATGCGTATCCTGACCGCCATCGCCAACGGGAGAGCATTATGAACATCGCCGTGATCGGAGCCGGCTACGTCGGACTCGTCACCGCAGCGGGCCTCGCCTCGTTGGGTCATCGTGTGAAGGTCGGGGAGGCCGATCCCGCGAGACTCGCAGAACTCCAGGCCGGTGGAGTGCCACTCCACGAAGCCGGTCTCGCAGAGGTTCTCGGCGAAACAGCAGCGACCGACCACCTGACCTTCCACGCAGACAATGCCGAGGCCGTGATCGGTGCCCGCGTCGTCATCATTGCGCTGCCAACGCCGCCCGCCGCGGATGGATCTGCCGATCTGGCGATGATCGACGCTGCCCTCCGTGAACTCGCTGACTCGTTGGACCCGAGCGCGGTCGTTGTTATGAAGTCAACCGTGCCGGTTGGTTCCGTCGCACGGTTCCAGTCCCTCCTCGACGATTTAGGCGCCACCGCACATGTAGTGTCGAACCCCGAGTTCCTCCGCGAGGGATCCGCCGTCCATGATTTCTTCCATCCCGATCGGATTGTGATCGGTTCCCGCAGTGACACGGCGACGGCGGTGCTGGTAAAGATGTACGAGGGGGTCGACGCTCCGATCGTGGTCACCGATCCGCCTTCATCAGAGATGATCAAGTACGCCTCAAACGCATACTTGGCGACGCGGATCATGTTCGCGAACGCACTTGCGAACTTGTGCGAGTCGGTCGGTGCGGACGCGTCGGTCGTGCTCGATGGGATGGGCAAAGACCGACGTATCGGCGCCCAGTTCCTCAACCCGGGTCCCGGATACGGGGGATCCTGCTTCCCGAAAGACACCAGGGCCCTCCTGGCGGTCGCCGACGATGCCGGCTACGACTTCTCACTCCTACGCGGCGTCATCGAGCTCAACGAACTTCAACTGCACCGAATCGTTGACAAAGTTGCAGCCACAGTGTCCTCGCTCGACGGCGCCAGGGTCGGACTCTGGGGTCTGTCCTTCAAGGCAGGTACCGGCGATACGCGAGAGTCGCCGGCCCTGCGGCTCGCCGAAGAACTAGTCGCGAACGGGGCCGCCGTTGTGGCCTATGACCCGGTGGCACGTGTCGAGGGATTCGACGGTATCACCGTCGTGGGCGACCCTCTCGCGGCGGTTGACGATGCTGATGTCCTCCTGATCGCCACCGAGTGGCCCCAATTCGCCGACGTGGACCTGGTCGCGGTCCGCGAAGCGATGCGCGGCTCGGCGATTGTCGACGCGAGGAACCTCCTCGATCCGGATGCCGTGCGGCGGCTCGGCATGTCCTACACGGGGGTGGGGCGATGAAACGGGCACCGGTTGCCGGCGACGCGTGTTTCACCAGTCACAATCTCTCGAGACGGCTATCCGTTGGTGCAAACGGACGACCAGTTCTCATCGGCAACCGCAGCACCTGGTGGTGCAAGATCTGTCAGCCGGGCTAGCCGACGCTCCGAAACGCTCCAATTACCGGATCATTACTGCGGCGGCCGAAGCCCCAATCCCGACCTACCTTCACAGGGACTGGCGACCGTCGAACGAGGTCATCGACACGACGATCGGGGTCGACAAACCGGCACAATCCCATAATACGGTAAACCGCGGCAAGCCTTCAGTCAGGTCGGCCCTCTGCTAGCCAGGCGACGAGGTCGAGCACCCGGGCTACAGATTCGTCCAGTGGCTCGCCCATACCGATACTGATTTCCGGCTCGAGCGGCTCCTCGTAGGGGTCGTCGATGCCGGTGAAGCCAGTGATCTCCCCCGCCCTCGCCCTGGCATACAGACCCTTGGGATCCCGGTTCTCGCATTCTTCGAGCGAAGTCGCCACGTGCACTTCCGCGAAGGCAAGCCGGCGTCCTCGTGCGCCCGACGAACCGCGTCCCGATCGGCGCGGTAGGGGCTGATGACCGGGACCAGGACCACGAGCCCGGCATCCGCCATCAACCGGGCCACTTCGCCTACCCGACGCACGTTCTCGGCCCGATCCTCGGCGCTGAAACCGAGATCGGCGTTGAGACCGTGGCGGACGTTGTCGCCGTCGAGGGTGTAGGCGGCGATCGCCCGACGCGATCAGATGCTCCTCGACCTTGGCGCAACCGTCGATTTCCCGCTGCCGGACGAGCCCGGTCAGCCAGATCGTCATCCCCGGTCCGCCGGTGACGGCCGAACGCTGCTCTCGGCTGACTGCACCGGGGTGCCAGGTGACGTGCTCGGTCATTGCGCCGGGCCGGTGATCATCCCGGCGGCGACGGTGGCATTCGTGCTCTCATCGACGAGGATGAACGAGCCCGTCTCCCGATTCCGTCGATACTCGTCGTAGAAGAGCGGCTGTGTGGTGCGTATCCGAATGCGACCTATCTCGTTCAAGACCAGACGATCCGCCGTCTCGTCCCGATGGAGCGTGTTGATGTCCAATCGATACTGCAGATCAGATATGAGTGCTCGTCGCCCAGCGAGTCGTGTGCTTGATCGCGTACTTGTTGCCAGGCCTGAGCTGTCCCTGATCAGTGAGCCAGCAGACCATCGCATCGATGTCCTGGCCGACCTCCGGCCTATTGCGGGGACGACAGATCATGTCGCCGCGCGAGATATCGATGTCATCCTCGAGCCTGATCGTCACCGACATCGGAGGCACTGCCTCGGCGACAGGACCGTCGTAGGTATCGATCGCTGCGATTCTGCTGGAGAAGCCCGAAGGTAAGACCATCACGTCGTCACCCGGTTTGAGCACACCACCGATCACCTGACCGGCGTAGCCACGGTAATCCTGATGCTCCATGGTGTGGGGACGGATCACGTACTGGACGGGGAACCGTACGTCGATCATGTTCCGGTCCGATGCGACGTAGATCTCCTCGAGCAGATGCAACACCGATGGGCCGGTGTACCAGGGGGTGTTCTCGGACTCTTCCACGACGTTGTCGCCCTTGAGCGCAGACACCGGGATAAAGCGGAGATCGTGAATGTCGAGCCGGGTAGCGAAGTCGGTGAAATCTTCAACGATCTCGTCGTACCTCTCTTCGGAGTAGTCAACAAGGTCCATCTTGTTGACACACAGCACGAGGTGCGGCACCCGGAGAAGCGAGGCGAGGAATGAATGGCGGCGGGTCTGCTCGAGGACACCGGCACGGGCATCGACCAGAATCAATGCAATGTCCGCCGTCGAGGCACCCGTGACCATGTTCCGGGTGTACTGGATGTGGCCGGGGGTGTCGGCCAGCACGAACTTGCGCTTCGGCGTAGCAAAATACCGGTAGGCGACGTCGATGGTGATGCCCTGTTCCCGCTCGGCACGGAGCCCGTCGGTCAGCAATGCCAGGTCAACGTAGTCGCTGCCCCGGTTCTTGCTGGCCAACTCGATCGCTTCGAGTTGATCCTGGAATATCTGCTTGGTGTCGTAGAGCATCCGGCCAATGAGCGTGCTCTTGCCGTCGTCGACAGATCCGGTGGTGGCGAGTCGAACCAGTTCCATGGACACTAGAAGTAGCCCTCCCGCTTCCGGTCTTCCATCGCCGCCTCGGCGGTGCGGTCATCGGCTCTGCTGGCGCCGCGCTCGGTGATCCGCGAGGCAGCTACCTCGGTGATGATGTCCTCGATCGTCGACGCCGATGATTCAAACGCCCCGGTGCATGACATGTCCCCGACGGTTCGGAACCGCACCGTCGCCTCGATCGCCTCTTCGTGGTCATACTGCTCGATGTACGGAGAGACTGCCATCAACATGCCATCTCTCTCGAATACCTTGCGCTGATGGGAGAAGTAGATGGAGGGCAGCGCGATTCCCTCCCTGGCGACGTATTGCCAAATGTCCATCTCGGTCCAATTCGAGATCGGGAACACCCTCATGTGCTCGCCGGGTCGATAGCGTGGGTTGTAGAGATTCCACAGTTCCGGTCGCTGATTCTTCGGATCCCACTGACCAAACTCGTCGCGGAAAGAAAAGACACGCTCCTTTGCCCTCGCCTTCTCCTCGTCCCTCCTGGCACCGCCAAAGACGACGTCGAAGCGATTCTCGTCAATGGCTCGCAGAAGTGGCTCCGTTTGCAGGCGGTTTCGGCTGGCTCGAGGACCCATCTGCTCTTGAACCCGACCCCGATCTATGGCGTCCTGCACCGACACCACTATCAACTCGGCTCCCATCTGAGAAATGGTGCGGTCGCGGAACTCGAGAACCTCAGGGAAATTGTGGCCCGTATCTACGTGCATGACCGGGAATGGCAGCCTGGCTGGGTGGAACGCCTTCATAGCCAGCCAGAGCAATACCGCCGAGTCCTTGCCGCCGGAGAACAGCAGGACCGGCCGCTCACCTTCGGCAACGGCCTCCCTGATGATATGAATGCCCTCTGCCTCGAGCGCGCTCAGATGGGTGAGATGGTATTGCATAACGGGGCGAGACTAGTGCCGACTGCAGGTGGAGATCGCCAGTAGGCGCCTGCGATCGCTCCCTTCAACCCAGAATTGGCCCTACCCGTCCCGGCGCATCGACGGGAGCCGGCTCCCGGTCCCATCCAGATACATGATCATGCCGACCACAGATCCCAGCTCATCTCGCCAGTCGGGCATCTGGTACGTGCTCGTCGTGGTCAGGACCGCCCGGCGGGGACGACGTGCCTGACTAGGGAACTCATCCGAGCTGCATGGCACAACGCGTGCCGGCGGTATCCCGGCGGCCACGCACGCTTCCCTCGCCAGTCGGAACCATGTCGTGGGTGGCGCACCCGCGATGTGGAGCAAGCCCAATGCGCCATCCTCGATGGCCCGCAGCGTCATCGCCGCCAGCGCCGGGACCGGGGTCGGGCTCCCCCACTGGTCGTCGACAACTCTGGCTTCGCCTTCAGCCGCCTTCGCCAGGATCGTCGCCACGAAGTTTGGATGGGTTGCGGAGAACAACCACGACGTGCGCACCACCAGGCTGCCGGGATAGCACAATGCTGCGGTTTCGCCGAGCAGCTTCGAGCGGCCATAGGCGTTGACCGGGTTGGGTTTGCTCGCTTCGGTGTACGGCTCATCCGTCTCCCCGTCGAAGACATAGTCGGTGGATAGGGTCACGAATGGGATGCCGAGCTCGTGCGCCGCTGCCGCCAATTCCCCGACTGCTTCTCCGTTGATCCGGTTCGCCGTCTCTTCGTCCTCTTCAGCGGCGTCGACGGCTGTGTATGCAGCACAGTTGATGATCCGATCTCGGTCGCAGCGCATGCACCTCGGCCCGAATCCCGGCGATGTCATTCAGGTCGAACTGTTGCCGGTTCGGGACGGTGGCATTGGGGAGCAGCTCGTCGAAACGCCGTTCCTACCTGGCCGGAGCCTCCGAGGATGAGGGTCATGGCGACACCAGTGGATGCCACCAGTCTCGGTGCTGCTGGTACCAGGTCACCGTGCGAGCGAGACCATCGTCGATATCGGTGGCAGGTGCCCATCCCAAGCAGCGCAGCTTGGAGGAATCCAGTGCATAGCGGCGATCGTGGCCGGGCCTGTCTGCGACGTATTCGTACGAGCCGTACCCGATAAGTGAGATCAACCTCTCGATGACATCGATATTCGAGAGCTGCGTTCCGGAACCGACGTTGTAGATCTCACCGGGAGATCCCTCGTCTGCGAGCAGCCGGATCGCTGCAACGGTGTCGTCGGCCCAGAGCCAGTCACGTTGCTGTGCGCCGTCCCCGTATAGAGGGACTGCTTTGCCGCCGAGAAGTCGGGTGATCGCCAGCGGTATCAACTTCTCTGGGTGCTGGAACGGCCCGTAGTTGTTGGTGCTCCTGACAATCATCGCCTGGTAACCGTACGTTCTTCTGTAGGCGCCGACCACGAGATCGGCGGCAGCCTTCGATGCGGCATACGGCGATGAGGGATGGAGCGGCGCAATCTCGGCGACAGCGCCTTCGGGCACCGGGCCATATACCTCGTCGGTGGAGACATGTATGAACGTGCCGACACCGTGCCTGCGGGCGGCATCGAGCAGAACTCCCGTTCCGACCACATTGCTGGTGAGGAACACGGTCGGACCCTCGATAGATCGATCGACGTGGCTCTCGGCGGCGAAGTTGACCACCACATCGACGTGTCCCATCAACGAGTCGACCAGCGCTTCGTCCGTGACATTCCCCTGCACGAACTCATGGCCTGAGTGCCGATCCAGCCGGGCCACGTTTGCCTCGAGCCCTGCATAGGTGAGCAGGTCGAGATTCACGATGGCCGCCCCCGGCTCGGCATCGAGCACTCGGTCTACGAAGTTGGAGCCAATGAATCCGGCGCCGCCGGTTACTAGATAGCGCCGCATCAGTCGAACACCTCGGCGTCGGCGAGACCCGGCGCGGCACGGTCCTTCGCCGACATCACCGGATCCACCCGAGGCTCAGGCCACTCGATCCCGATAGTCACATCGTCCCAGCGAATCACCCGGTCACACCCCGGTGCGTAGCAGGCGGTGACCTTGTAGATCATCTCCGTAGGCTCCGACATCGCCATGAAACCGTGGGCGAACCCCACCGGGATCCAGAGCTGACGACGGTTGTCTGCCGTCAACGTCTCCGCGACCCATCTCCCGAACGTCGCCGAGCTGCGCCTGATGTCAACGGCAGCCACGAAGGCTTCCCCGGTGATCACCCTCACCAGCTTTCCTTGTGGGTTGGGGAGCTGGTAGTGCAGACCGCGGACGACCCCGGCGCGGGATCGAGACTGATTGTCCTGGACGAATGGCTCGTGATCCCCGACGACTCGCTCGAAGTCACTCTGGTTCCATGCCTCGAAGAAGAGGCCGCGCCCATCGGTGTGGACCTCCGGTTCGAGCAGCACTACCTCCGGAATCGCCAGCCTGGTTGCGGTCAGAGCCATCGGCGGGATTGTAGGAACTCGCCGCGGAATCCGTGAGGTAGTGACGATGCACTGCCGATATCACCGAAAATCGGCGATGGTTGCGTAGTCTCCCCAATCAGCAATGGTCTTCTCTTCAGTCACATTCCTCTTCTTCTTCCTACCGATCTGCCTCGGTGGTTACTACCTGCTGGGACGGCGGCTGCGCAACGCCTGGCTGTTGCTGTCCTCGCTCGTCTTCTACACATGGGGCGGCGGTGCGCTCGTCTCTCTCCTCATCATCTCCACTGTTGTCGACTACGCCATGGGGTGGGTGGCGTCAACCGGCATTCGCACCGGACAGCGCAGCCTGGTCCGGCTCGGGGTGTCGGGATCCGTGGTCGTCAATCTCGGGCTACTCAGCTACTTCAAGTACGCCAACTTCTTCATCGACCAGATCAACTCGCTCGGGTTCGGCAACGATCGCCTGGGACTCGGTAGTGCTGCCGATCGGCATCTCGTTCTTCACGTTCCAGTCGATGTCCTACACCATCGATGTGGCCCGGGGCCGGGTCGAGCATCTCCGCAACCCGCTGGACTTCGCCCTCTACGTCACGCTGTTCCCGCAACTGGTGGCAGGCCCGATCGTCCGCTTCCACGAGATCTCCGATCAGCTCCGTAGCCGGGTAGTCAGCGTCGAGAACTTCGCTCTCGGCGCCGCCCGCTTCTCGCACGGTCTCGCCAAGAAGGTGCTGATCGCCGATTCGGTGGCACCGATCGCCGACGCCGCCTTCCGCGCCGGCCCGGGCGGGCTCGGCCCCGCTGCCGCCTGGCTCGGGTGTCGCGGCGTACACGATCCAGATCTACTTCGACTTCAGCGGCTACTCGGACATGGCCATAGGTCTCGGCTCGATGTTCGGCTTCACCTTCCCCGAGAACTTCCGGCGCCCGTACTCGGCGGTCTCCATCACCGACTTCTGGCGCCGCTGGCACATCACCCTGTCCAACTGGTTCCGCGACTACCTGTACATCCCGCTGGGCGGCTCCCGCCGTGGTTCGATCCGGACAATGGCGAACCTGTGGATCGTCTTTGTGCTCGTCGGGATCTGGCACGGGGCCAACTGGACGTTCCTGCTCTGGGGCATCTACCACGGAGCCTGGCTGGTGGCCGAGCGCATCACAGGACAACGGCCGGTGGGCACAGGTGCGTCGCTGGCGCCGGTGCGGCGTGCCGTAACGCTGCTGGCAGTGATGATCGGATGGGTGATGTTCCGCAGCCCAGACGCAGGCCATGCCTTCAGCTATCTGGGCGCGATGTTCACCGCGGGAGGGGTCACCCCGGCCGCCGTCACCAATGCGATCGACACCCGGGCATTGCTCGCGCTCGCCGTCGGCGGCGCCTCGGTGCTGCTCCCCGGCGATTTCGTCGGCGGGTTGCTCGTGACCAGTTGGCGAGGCGTGACGGGGCGTCGCGGTGCGAGTTGCCGAGGTGGCCGTGGCACTCCCCATCGTGATGATCGTCGTAGCCAGCGGCTCGTTCAGTCCATTCCTCTACTACCAGTTCTGATGAAGACCTCACCCTCCCCCGCCGCTACCGAGGAGTCGACATGACCCGTCCGGAGGCACGCATTCTGACCGTGGTCTTCGTGCTGTTGATCTCGGTGCCGCTGGTGGCGTTCGCAGTCGGGCTCCGGCCCGAGCCCAACCAGAATCGCCCGCCGACGCCGCTGCCCGATCTGACCCTGCAGGGAATCCTCGACCGGGAACTGACGCCACGTGTCGACCGATACCTCGAGGATTCGTTGATCATTGCTCCAACCGCAGTTGCCGCCGAGGCCTGGACCGACGTGGCGCTTGGCGACAACCCCAACCCTGAAGTCACCATCGGCACCAACGGATGGCTCTACTACACCTACTCCCTCACCCGGCCGTGTCTCTCCCCTGACGATCTGGATGGCTTCATCGACCAGATGAACCGGGCAACGAGGGCCGTCGCGGCTACGGGCCGTGAGCTGATCGTTGCCATCGCCCCCGACAAGGCGACGATCGTCCCCGATTTCCTCCCGGATGACCTGGCCACGTGCACCGAGGACAATGCGGCTGCTCTCAATGCGCTCGGTGGCCCGGACAACCTCGTGACGGTTTGGAGCGACATGACCGCCGCACGAGCGAACGAGCTGCCGATCTACTTCCGACTCGACACACATTGGACCAACGAGGGTGCTGGAGTGATGGCCCGAGCGCTGGTGGATCGGTTGGTGCCAGGCGGTTGGGATGACGAGGCGCCGCAACGGGTCACCACCGTTGATCACGAGGGCGATCTGACCGTTCTGCTTGGCCTACCGGCGAGCGAGGAGGATGTGGAGCAGGAGGTGGTGCTTCCGGGTGACCACACCAGGGTGGAGCGGACACTGCTGACGGCGGCAGGCAACGAGTACTCCAAGGCGGTGTCGGTGGACTTCACATCGACGCGATCCGGTCATAGCCGGGCGCACGCTGGTGATGCACGACTCGTACGGCTGGGCGCTGACACCGATGCTGGCTCCATATTTCGAGGACGCCGCCTTCATCCACGAGACCAATCCGGCGGGGAGCCACATGTGGCAGGACCTCGAAGCCGCAGACACCATCATTCACGTCTCCGTGCAGCGCTCGCTTCAGGACCTCATCACCGGGCCCGATCTTGCCGCCGAGTTCGTTGCCGCCTTTGCCGACGAGCTCGGCTCGACGGAGACGGGGACTAAGACGACAGGAGAGCGCCTGGAACTGGCCGTAACCGGAGAAGACACGTACGTCGTCGTAGAGATGGCTCCAGGTGCCGAGTCCGCCGAGGTCGCCTACAACGACGTCACCGCCAAACTCAATCCAGATTCCCCTCGCGCCGCTTACCTGGTCGGGCCGGG
Source organism: uncultured bacterium (assembly GCA_963844835.1). GTDB lineage: Bacteria > Actinomycetota > Acidimicrobiia > Spongiisociales > UBA5794 > JAAETI01. The sequence continues at coordinate 367,591 of CAWJPT010000007.1, forward strand.
AGGAACGATGTACTTCGCCGGAGAGGTCAACTATCGGTTGGTCACGGTCAGCCCGGCTGCGACAGGAAGTCGATGAGCGCACTGATCACTCGCTCGTCGACGTGAGTGCCGATGGCGTCGGCTGAGATCTTTGCGATGTCGGTCTCCGACACGCAGTTGAGGGCGTGGGTCACGCAGTCGAGAACGACCGTGGTGTGCTCGGCGCCTTTCTCGGTGAATAGCTGGTCCCAGGACTCCGCCTCGACCGGGGGCACGTTCCAGTCATAGTCGCCGTTGAGGATGAGTACCGGCTGGGTGAGGTCTGCGACCGCGGCCAGCTTGGCCTCATCGAGATCGAACCAGCTTCTCCAGAAGGCTGCGGAAACACCGGCGACTGCCTCGTCGCTTCCCTCTCTGATCCGCTGCAGCCCGTCGAGGGTCGTCCGCAACTCGGCCACACCGGGCGTTTGTTCGGCCTGCGCCTCCGGCAGGCCGAGCGTTTCGAGCAGATCTATCGACGAGGTGTACTGGAACTCCATGATCTGATCGATGGGGCGCTCGGGACCGGCGAGCATCACCCCGCTCGCCAGATCAGGGTCTTCCTGCAGCAGCACCGTGATGAAGTCGGCCCCCTGGCTATGACCCGCCACCGACACTCGCCCCGGATCGACCTCGGGTTGGTCCCTCAAGAAGGCGACGGCGGCCTGCGCATCAGCGATGAAGTCGCCGATCATGATGTCGTCGCCGGGAAGCGGGTACCCGTTCTCGGCGCATCCGTTGAATGGACCGCACGTTCTCTTGTCGTAGGTGAGAACGGCAAACCCGGCTTGCTGCAGAGCATCGCCGAGCTCGGCGAAGATGGGGATCTCGAAGCCGAAGCCCATGTTGAGCTGACCGCCGACCACCTCATCACGACTGTTGGGGCCACTCCCGTGTATGAGGACGATGCCGGGGGCGTTCTCCTGCGGGGGAAGACGCAGCGTGCCGGACATTTCGAGGTCGCCCGACGTGAAGGTGATCTCTCTCGTCGTGCCGATGACGGGCCGCGTGGTCGAGGTCGGCTCTTCTGTTGTGGTGGTCGCCTCCTCAACGGCAGTCGTCGGTGCCATCGTGGTCGAGGACGGAGGCGTGGATGAGGTGGTCGTCGATGTCTCCGGCGTTGCGGAATCCGCACATGCAACGGCCAGACAGCACAGCGCCATCAAAGGGATGAGTCGCTTCATGTCCTAGCCCCTTCGGGAAAGCGTTAAGTTGTTATTGTTCTAGTGTATCTAGAACTTTAGCAAAGTACAAGACAGGTTCGCTATCGCTCCGTCAACTCGTCGACCAGAGCAGCGAATCTCTCACCGATCTCCAGATAGTGGACCTCGCTCGCTCTGGCGTACGCCGCTTCGCCGTGCTCAGGGCCGAGCGCCCTTGCAGCCAGCATCGCGTTCTGCAGGGCCAGGGGGCCGTCGGCCCAATCCAGCGGGACGCCGGTTGTCTCGTCGACCAGCCCGGCAAGGCAACCCGTCTTTGCTGCAACCACGGGTCGTGCGAACGAGTACGCCAGCAGCAACGCCCCGCTGTTCAGTGCCGTTTGATGCGGGAGGACCACTACATCGGCGGCGTTCATGTAGATCTGGATGTCGGCGTCCGGGACGGGGTTGAAGTTGCTGATGACCTTTGGATTGGATCTGGCACGATCCGTGATCTGACGGATGCCCTCGAACCGCCCCGGCATGCCCACCAACAGCAAGCGCGGCATCCGCATCCACCTCGTGACACTTGCTCGAACGCTCCAAGCAGGCGGTCGATGCCCTTGTAGGGGCGGATCTGGCCGAAATGCAGGTAGACGAAGTCACTGTCACGCAAGCCGAGCTCGCTTCGCGCCGTGTCCCGATCGACCAAATTCGGATAGACATCGATGTAGCTGGGATGAGGAATGACCCGGACCTTCGTTTCCGGGATCTCGAACCAGTCGGAGCACGCAGCAACGGTCTGCTCACACATCACGTGGATGAGGTCGACTCGATCGGCAATCTCCTGGCGCAGCTGGGCCTCCAACTCCCGATCGGCGCATTCGTGCGGCAGCACATTGTGGACAGTCCAGATCGAAGGCACACCGTTGGCGTGCATCTCGTCGATGGCCTCGAGGAACCGGCGGTGCCGTACCAGACGCTCGTGCTCGTCTGCGGCGTCCCCGAGGATCGGTGCCGTCCAGTTGAGGTGGAATACCGTCCGTCGGTGCTGCGCCGCCCGGATGGTCGCGGTGAAGTTGAGGGTGCTGTCGACAGGAATCGTGACGCTGCGGCGAGCCCGCAACCGGGACCACATCATCTCGGTGATACGGGTTCTCCCGATAATCGGGGTAGTGGCTGATCACCAGGCCTTCTCGGCGCGGTTCCTGATCATCCAACCGATCGAGATGGGCCACGAATTCCTGCGGCGCGATGGCGATAGCTGTGCCGGTCGACAACAACGGCAGCGACCTGGTCGGCTCGCTGGACGGCGCCGGGAGAGCCCAGGCCCTCATCGATCAGGGCGAAGAGCTCCGCAGCCGAAGTGAAGACACCCACGTCGCCCAAACCGAGCGGCGCGAGCCCGACAGCACGGTTGGTGAGCACCTGCGCTCCGCATGCCGCTGCTTCGAACACCGCGAGTTGACGTTGCCGTAGGGGGCAGTGGTGTGGTTGAAATCGTCGAGCACTATCCGCGCCTGGTTGTAGAGCGAGGGAAGGGCAAAGAACGAGATGGGGCCGTGGGCATACGGCTCGAGTTGAGGTGCGATCCCCCGCTGCTGGCCGTACAGAGCCAGTGGGAAATCCGGCTCCTTCTCCTTCAGGAGGGCAAAGACCTCCCGCTCTCTCCCCCACTGGTTGACCGTCGAAACGACTCCAAATCGATCAGGCTCTGCGGCCGTTCTCGTGAATAGCTCAGTGTCAACGCCGATCGGCAGCAGCCCTATGGGGCCCGGATAGACACGTGCCAGCGCTTCGGAGCGATCGCTGCGCCGATGCCAGCACCAGGTCGTACAGGGCAAGCCACGGCTGCTCCATCCACGCGTCGGTCTGGTTGCGCACCCAGGCCACCGTCGTCAACTCCTCCGGCAGCCGGGTGATATCCACCGTCTCCAGCATCGCCAGGTAGATCGTCGGTCCCTTCGGGGACGTCGTACCAGTGCTCCTGGGACAGGTAGATCACTTCGCATCCCAGCTGCTCGAGCTGGCGGCCGAGGCCAACGGCGGTGTACAGATCTCCCCTGCCGGCGTCGAGATCGTCCGTGTAGACGGCGACGGCAATGTGACGTCTGCTATCGCCGAACGTAGCCCTGTCGAGCGCAGCCTGATACTTGGCTCGCATCGTCGTGTCTTCAACCAAGCCTATATGCAGCGGGCGTCTGCTCCGATGCCGCAGATGCCTGTTCGGCGGCAGTCGGCTCCGGTGGCAGATCGCACACGCCTGGCTAGCAGCCGCGGGCAGGTGGAACGCCGACCAGGCGGCCCGGCCCACCTTCCAGGTGCGGGACCTGTAGACGTCGGCGAGCTCCTTCTCCAGCCGCCTGATCTCGCGTTGTGCCTTCTCGAGGGCGGCGGCGGACACTCCTTATGCTTGGCATCTGCCAGTGCCTGTTCGTATGCGCTTCCGCTCCGTGGCCGTCATCCGCCGCTCCCGCGCCAACGCATGCTCCAGCTCGGCGACCCGTTGCTCGAGGACGGCCCGGTCGCGTTGCGCCCCGGCAAGCGTCGATCTCGAGCCCGGCGATGCGTGCCTCGGCAGCGTCCCGGGCCGAAGCCGAGATCGTGGTTTGCGTCGCGCTCGGCAATCCGGCCTCCCTCAGCGAGTTGTGCCTCGGCACGGGCGAGTTGCTCCCGAACGTCTGCCAGGTCGCGAGCCATGTCCGCGGGCTCTGCCCTGACGACGAACTGGTAGGTCTGTGCCTCGGGAGAGGCTTCGAGCAACCGATCTCTCAGCTCTGCCGGCAGCGCCACGTCGTGGATGGCCAGCGACGTCTGTTCGGCGGTGCGGCGGGTCCGTTCGATCCGGGTGATGAAGAACCCGGACCGCTCCAGCAACTCCCGCAGGCTCGCCAGTGTGAAGAATCGTAGGTGAGTGGAATCGAGCAGCCCGGTGTCCTGGTAGGTGAATCGCCCGTTGATCAACTCGGCGAGCACCGCCTCGTGCCCGGCGTTGGGAATAGAGATGACGAGATAGCCGTCATCCGCGAGCAGGCCCTCGCTCCTCGATGGCGGCCAGCACAGACGCCGGGGTCGACCAGATGCTCCAGCACATCGGCCATCACGACAACGTCGAAACGCTCCCCTGCCACCGTTTCTGTCCAGCCCGGATCGGACAGATCGGCTTCGATGACCCGTGCCACGCCACGTTGACCTGCCGCGGCGAGTGCCTCGGGCGACTGATCCAGGCAGGTGACATGCTTGCCGTCGAGATGCGACAGCCGCCCCGCCACCACGCCGGGGCCGGATCCGAGGTCGAGCACCCGGGGCCCGCCGGTACGCACCAGTCGGTAGATCGCTGGCGGCTGTGTTGTTGGGATCGTCCGGGTCGAACGTGTACTCGTAGTCAGCCATCGCATTCACCCGGCCTACGCATTGCGTTCACTTCTGCCCTCGGCCCGGTCACCCCGGCGATCCCGTCTGCTGTTGCCCACTCCACCAGCGTGTTGTACGTGCTCGAGCCACTCGGGGCGCGCTCTGCCACCCTGCTCCGCCATCCGTCGATGAACCCGGCCAGACCGGCGACGATCTCGTCATCTTCGAAGTCGGTGAATTTGTGGGCGAACAGGATGCGACCTCGTACGTAGTAGTAGATGTAGTAGGGAGCGGGGAGGTGGGTTGCCGATGCCTGATAGTGCCACACCCTGGCCAAAGGATTGAGCACGCTCTTCCACCCCTGCCGGGCCGCGGTGACCTGGAAATCGGTCTCTTCGAAGTAGAGAAAGTAGTGCTCCGGCAGCAATCCGATGTCTTCGAAGACGCTTCGTCGCACCAGCATGCTGCTGCCCGCCACGTAGTCGACGTCATACGTGTCCCGCCGGCGGTTTGACGACAGCGGCGACCCACGGCCGAGGCTCGAGACGACCACACCGCCGTCCCAGTCGATGTGACCTCCGGCGAATTGGATCACAGGCGGCTGTGAATCCCCAAACAGGTTCAGCGACCCGGCGAAACCGGCATCCGGTCGCAGGGCCATGCTGGTCATCAGGCCGTCGAGGGTGTCGGGCTCGACCTCTGTGTCGGGGTTGAGGATCCAGACAAAGTCGGCATCCCGCTCGAGCGCATAGCGGATGCCTACGTTGTTGCCTCCCGCATAACCAAGGTTCGTGCCCGTTTCCAGTAGAGGCACTGCGGGACCGAGCTCCGCAGCCAGGAGGCGCTGCATCCCCGCCACCCGAGTCGTTGTCGACAACGACCGGATGAAGATCGCGCCTGGTGGCATGCCTCAGCGAGGCCAGGCAACGCAGGGTGTCGGCCGGGCTCCTGTAGTTGAGCAACACGACGAACACTCGGCGGCTGTTGCTGAGAAACACCCGGCGAGTATAGAAATCGTCGTCTGTTCTTATCTTCCCGAATTCGCTATGGTCGTGTTGTCTCTGGGGGGTAGGTTGCTTTGGAAGGCGTCCCCGGTAGAAAGGACGTCTGCATTGCGTCAGTGGAAGCGACTTGCAGCAGCAGTGCTCCTGGTTCTGCCTGCCACCCCGTTCCCTCTCGTACCCATCGGAAGCCACTCCGACCGATTGGCGACTGCCACAGCAGGACTGGGAAGCAGAGGTCGTCCCTGCGCCCGACACGATTCAGGCCGACGGCACCGCAGGCATACTCGACGACGACCCGCTCGGGCTCGTCCCCAAGCTCCCCTTCGTCCAGCGGTACTCGCTCGACACCGACCACTGGGAGGTGTGGCTGTGTGGCAATACCGGATACACGATGAACGGGGCAATCGCCGATCTCGAGGCGGCCACGAGTCGATTACTTCGACGCTCAATCCGGGGGCAGGTATCAGCTCAGCTTCTCAGCCGGCGGCACCAGCACCGACCCGTACTGCATCAACGATCTCGTAGTGGCAACATCAGTACCGTCGGCAGCCCCGAAGGGGTGATCGTTGTCGACTCGGTCACCGGGGGTGGCTTCGCCTCGCCCGGTCTCGTGTGCTCAGACGACAGGACGGGCGACTGCACATGGATAGATGACAAGTTCCCAGGCAACGGTCGGTATGCCGTGGTCGGAGGCAGTGCCCTCGCCGGGTGGGGGTCGGTTGCGACCCACGAGATCGGTCACACGATCCAATGGCCGCACTCGAATTCCGGAATCGGCGACGACTACGACAACCCGATCGATCTGATGAGCGGCAACATGACGACCACCGACTACACCGAGCCGCTGCCGTACGGGACGGCGGCATTCAATCGGTATCAGGCGGGCTGGATCGATCCCGGTGACGTCTATATCGCAGGAGGCGCCAGCCAGCAGCTGTCGCTGCAGCCGTTCGACAGGGACGGGCTACAGATGATTGTGTGCCTGACCTCCAAGACCGGGTTGTTCTACACCCTGGGCGCGAGGTCGTCGAGCACAGTACGACCCGATCCCGCAGCAGTGGGAAGGTGTCGAGGTCTACAAGATCGACCATGACTGCGGCGAAGGCGGGTTCGGCGATCTGTGCCCGGGTATCTTCCGCAGCCAATACACCGAGCCTCCCAGCCCCGACACGATCGGCCACGTCCTCCAGGTCGGTGACAGCATCACCCTCGAAGGCATCCAGATCGAAGTGACCGGGCGAGACGGCGAGGGGTTCGTGGTCAACGTCACCGGGTCCGCCAACGGGCTTCCCTTCGTGGACGTAGTGGGGAGCCCATTCGTCGACGACATCCTGTGGCTGGCCGACGCCGAGGTCACCAAGGGATGCAATCCGCCCTACAACAACCGTTTCTGTCCCAAAGACACGGTCACCCGAGGTCAGATGGCGGCATTCCTGGTGCGGACTCTCGGGTTGACCGACAACGGCGGTGGCAACACGTTCGTGGATGACGACGGCTCCGTATTCGAGGACGACATCGCCAAATTGGCCGCAGCCGGCATCACCCGAGGGTGCAATCCGCCCGACAACACGATGTTCTGCCCCAACAATCGGGTCACCCGAGAGCAAATGGCGGCATTCCTGGTGCGGGCTTACCATCTGACCGATGACGGTGGTGGTAACAGCTTCACAGACGACGACGGCTCCGTATTCGAGGACGACATCGCCAAATTGGCCGCAGCCGGCATCACCCGAGGGTGCAATCCACCCGACAACACAGAGTTTTGTCCACGTCAATCGGTAACCAGAGAGCAGATGGCAGCCTTTCTACATCGGGCGAGCGGCGAGTGATCAATAATCGGCCCGCGACTACCCTGTTGCTGCACATCTGCGGTAGGGGTCTATCCGGAGGAGAGCAGAGATGAGCGCATTTCACGTATCACTGACCAACCGACGATTGGTGCTGCTGGCTGCACTGTCGTTGGTGGCGTCCCTGATCGCGGTTGGTGCTCACGCGCCCGCGGCACAAGCAGCACCCGGCGTCAGCGTGGTTGGTTCACCCGTCGCAGTAGTCGAGGGTGGCGCTACGGGCAGTTACACAGTTGTGCTGACCGAAGAGCCCACCGGCGATGTGACCATCACAGTCAATGCGGATTCGCAGGTTTCAGTGGACAAGACCAGCCTCACCTTCACCCAGACCGCCGGTGCAACACCGTGGAATGTTGCGCAGACTGTGACTGTGACTGCTGTCAACGACACTGTCGTCGAGGGGGCACACACCGGTACGATCACCCACACTCCGGCCGGTGGTGGATACGACGGAGTCGCGATTGATTCGGTGACCGCCAACATCACCGACAACGACACCGCCAGCGTCACAGTGACTGGTTCGCCAGTCACCGTGGTTGAGGGTGGCGCCACCGATACTTATGACGTCGTACTTGATGCCCAGCCAAGCGCAACCGTCACCATCACAGTCTCCCCAGATACCCAGGTATCAGTCAACAAGACCACCCTCACCTTCACGACATCAGACTGGGATACACCTCAGACTGTGACTGTGACTGCTGTCAACGATACGGTCGTTGAGGGTGCACACACCGGTACGATCACCCACTCCGCGGCCGGTGGCGGATACACCGGAGTCGCGATCGCATCAGTGACCGCCAACATCACCGACAACGACACCGCCAGCGTCACAGTGACTGGTTCGCCAGTCACCGTGGTTGAGGGTGGCGCCACCGATACTTATGACGTGGTGCTTGATGCCCAGCCAAGCGCAACCGTCACCGTCACAGTCTCTCCGGATACCCAGGTATCAGTCAACAAGACCACCCTCACCTTCACGACATCAGACTGGGATACACCTCAGACTGTGACTGTGACTGCTGTCAACGATACGGTCGTTGAGGGTGCACACACGGGAACGATCACCCACTCCGCGGCCGGTGGCGGATACACCGGAGTCGCGATCGCATCAGTGACCGCCAACATCACCGACAACGACACCGCCAGCGTCACAGTGACTGGTTCGCCAGTCACCGTGGTTGAGGGTGGCGCCACCGATACTTATGACGTGGTACTTGATGCCCAGCCAAGCGCAACCGTCACCGTCACAGTCTCTCCGGATACCCAGGTATCAGTCAACAAGACCACCCTCACCTTCACGACATCAGACTGGGATACACCTCAGACTGTGACTGTGACTGCTGTCAACGATACGGTCGTTGAGGGTGCACACACGGGAACGATCACCCACTCGGCGGCCGGTGGCGGATACACCGGAGTCGCGATCGCATCAGTGACCGCCAACATCACCGACAACGACACTGCCAGCGTCACAGTGACTGGTTCGCCAGTCACCGTGGTTGAGGGTGGCGCCACCGATACTTATGACGTGGTGCTTGATGCCCAGCCAAGCGCAACCGTCACCGTCACAGTCTCTCCGGATACCCAGGTATCAGTCAACAAGACCACCCTCACCTTCACGACATCAGACTGGGATACACCTCAGACTGTGACTGTGACTGCTGTCAACGATACGGTCGTTGAGGGTGCACACACCGGTACGATCACCCACTCGGCGGCCGGTGGCGGATACACCGGAGTCGCGATCGCATCAGTGACCGCCAACATCACCGACAACGACACCGCAACGGTAGCCTTTACCAACGGCACCTCAAACGTCCAGGAGGACACGGGCCTGCCGCACACCCCGACAGTGACGCTCAGCACCACAAATGGCGCCACGCTTGGCTCAAGCGTCGTGGTTGACATAACCGACGCCACCCCCGTCGGGGCGGGATACGCCGTTGGCAGTGGGAACGACTACACCCTCAACACCTCTCAGGTGACCTTCACGGCAGGCAGCGGTGACGGAGCTACGCGGGACGTCAACATCACCATCAACGATGACGCAACCCAGGAAGGCAACGAGGTCATCGACCTCTCGATGAACGTCACGAGTGGGGTCGCAACCAACGGGACCCAGACCACACACACGGTCACCATCGTCGACGACGAGACCAGAAATCTGACCATCACGCCGACTGCCGGCAACACGATCGTCGCGGAAGCGAGCGGCACTGACACCTTCGACGTCGGCCTCACGCAGGTTCCAACGGGGACCGTAACCGTCACCCTCACCAAGACGACACTCGGCACCAACTTCAATATCGACAAGCCGACGCTGACGTTCACCACGGGCAACTGGATGATCGACCAAACCGTCACGGTCACCGGCGTCAACGATGACTACGACAATGGCAATCGCAACGGCGTTATCACCCTGTCGGCAAGCGGAGGCGGATACAACGGCGTCGTTGGGACGGAGGACATCTCGATCACCGACGATGACACCGCGGGAGCGATCATCAGCCAGTCCAGCGGGAACACGGCCGTGACCGAGGGAGGTGCCGCCGATACCTACAGCGTCAGGCTCACTGCCCGACCAACCACAAACGTGACCGTCAACTTCACCTACGACAACACCGAGCTGAGCGTCAGCCCGACCAGCTTGATCTTCACGACGAGCAATTGGAGTACCGCCCAGACCGTGTCTGTCACCGGTGTCGGCGACGGCATCGCAGAGCCGACGGAGACACACATCATCGGGCACAGCAGTACGTCAGCCGACACGCCGTTCAACGGTCTCGCCATCGCCGAGGTGAGCGTCACGGTGACCAACTCTGACGCACTCCAGGTGACCATCGACGGTCCGTCATATGGGGCCACCGGGATCGGGTCGACATTCCGCGGGGTCGAGAACGCCAGCGGGACCGGCGACATCGTCTACGAGTGGCAGGTCATCGACCTCGATCACGGCAACGTGCTGTTGCCGATCAAGGGCACAGAGTCGGCCTTCACCTTCACACCAAGTCAAGGCGGCAGCTACGCCATCACCGTGACCATCCAGGACGACGTCAGCAGCACGGCGTTCTATATCCCGTTCACGGTGCTCGGCGATCTGGCGGGCAGCGTGTTCACCTCGGACATCATCTGGCTGGCTGAAGAGGGCATCACTAAGGGCTGCAACCCACCCGTCAACGACCAGTACTGCCCAAACACCAATGTGACACGTGGCCAAATGGCAGCGTTCATGGTGAGGTTCCTCCACCTGACGGACGATGGCAGTGGTGACCTGTTCACAGACGACGACGGCAACGTGTTTGAGCAGAACATCGACATCCTCGCCACCGCAGGCATCACCAAGGGCTGCAACCCGCCCGCCAACACCCAATTCTGCCCCAACGACAACGTCACCCGCGGCCAAATGGCAGCGTTCATGGTCAGGGCACTGGGTTTGACGGACAATGGTGGCGGTGACCTGTTCACAGACGACGACGGCAACGTGTTTGAGCAGAACATCGACATCCTCGCCACCGCAGGCATCACCAAGGGCTGCAACCCGCCCGCCAACACCCAATTCTGCCCCTACTCATACGTCACACGTGGCCAAATGGCGGCCTTCCTGCACAGAGCAGCGAGTCTGCTTCCCTGACCTGAAAGTAGAAATCTGGAGTGGGCCGGAATGATCCGGTCCCACTCCATTTAGCCGCAGCATCCCCATTACGCTGTGGCACGGACACCAGACAACAGCAGGGGGCCTCCGATGAGCAGTGCACCTCCCGACGCACTGAAACTGCTCATATTGGATCAGCACAGCTTCATCGGGTTGCACCTGGCTGCCGCGGCACACGGCACCGGCATCCACGTCCTCGGATTCTCTCCGCACGACGAAACCGGCCCCGGCAATAGGATCCTGCGCTCGATGCACACTCCGGAGATACCCACCGTATCGGGAGACGCCTCGGATCCCGGGGAGATACTCGCAGTGCTCGAGCGGTACCGGCCGGACGTAGTCATCGGTGCCGTCGATAGGAAACCCGAGGTCCCCGCTCCCCCTGGGTGGCTGGCCGGTTGCGAGATCAACTTCCAGGTCGCTCACGCAACAATCGAAGCATGCGCCCTGTTGCCGCCAGACGAAAGACCGTTCCTCATCTGGACAGGATCGCAAGACGAGTATGGGCTCGCTCCCGGGCCGTGGACCGAGGGGACCCTCCCGGAGCCCGCTTCGCCATACGCAGCCAGCAAGCTGTCGGCAACCGATCTCATCGCGGGATCGATCAGGGCAGGCATCGTTTCGGGATGTGTCACCCGGCTCCCCGTGATGTTTGGTGAGGGCCAGGACCAATCGATGCTCGTCCCGCTGTTCGTCACTGCAGCGCTACAGGGGTTGCCTCTGCCTGTCGAGGCGGCTGAGTCGATGTTCATGCTCGGCTATATGCCGGACGCGGCCGAGTGGTTGATCCGCCTTGCCAGCGCTCACCACGCCGCCGCCTTCCCTGAAGTGATGAACACCCCCGGCTACACACCCATCACGATCCACGAGTTCGTCGGACTGCTGGACGAGCTGCTTCCCGGTCAGGTAATCGCAGAGCCCCGTCTCGACGACCCGCTCGACCAGCAATCCCCTTGGCCGGATGTCACCCTGGCGGAGAAGACCGGCATGGGCCAGATACTGGAGACACCAATAGATCTCGCCCTCAGCCAGACAATCGAGTGGTACAAGCACAACCGCTGGTTCTGGATACCCGAGCCCTGATCTCCACACAACTCCATCAGTCGTGGGCGTACCAGCCGCCGGGCACCTGCTACTGAGCCCCGAAGCCGGAGAGCACCGTCCACATGGACTGGCCGAGGATCAACATGTCGAGCCACGGGGACATGTGCTTGACGTAGTACAGGTCGTAGGTGAGCTTCTCGACGGTCTCGTACTCGCCGTCCGCATACCCGAAGTTCACCTGCGCCCAACCGGTCACTCCGGGTCGGACGAGATGCCGGTAGCCGTAGAACGGGATAGACCGCTCGAACTGCTCGGTGAACACCGGACGCTCCGGTCTCGGGCCTACCAGGCTCAGATCTCCCTTGAGCACGTTCACCAGTTGCGGAATCTCATCGGCGCGGAAGCGCCGCAGCAGCTTGCCCACGTTGGTGAGGCGGGAGTCGTTCGGGCTGGTGAACTGAGGCCCGTCCTTCTCGGCGTCGAGGACCATCGTGCGGAATTTGTAGAGGGTGAATACGTCGCCATCCCTCCCGATTCGTTCCTGGCGATAGATGGCGGGACCGCTCGAATCGATGCGCACCGCCACCCAGATGGCCACCGCCAGCAACAGCCACAACGGAGAGGTGAGTGCGACCAGGGTGATATCGATGGCTCGTTTGAAGTGTGCATACTCGTTGCGACGCACGGGTGCCGAGAGCTCCCACCCTTCCGCGAGGTGGACCATCGGCAATCGCCCCGTGTACTCCTCGTACACCGTCGACAGAGCTCGAACCGGATATCCGGCAAGTGTCCACGAAGACACAAATTGTGCCATCCGGTCGGACATCACGGGCCGGAGATCGACAACGAGGGCAACATCAACGGGTAGCTCCGCCGGGGGCTCGCCTGCCGGGTCGTAGACATCGACGATGTTGGTGTGCTCTGCGTTGCGGAGATCCTCGACCAATGCCTTCTCGCCGGTGACGACGACGAGATTCTCCGCCCAGGGTCGCAGCCGGCGCAGATACCGGTGCACCAGGGTTCCCGCCAACCAAATGCCGATAACCGCGGCAAAGTAAGGCCTGGACCAATATGGCCGCACCAGGACGATCCCGACGGCTGTGAACGCCGCGCTGATTGCGACGATGGCAAGGGCGCGGCCGTAGGACGGTCGGGGCGCACCTCGAGCCCACATCCGCAGGCTCGTGTACGAGCTGATTACAGATCCTCCAACCAGCATCGCCAGCATCGGCCACACGTTCTCGTTCGGCCGGGTGCCTTGCCACGGGAACCACTCTTCAAACGTCAAATACGACGCCAGCACCATCGCGACGGCGAGAGCGAGGAGATCCGAGACCAGGACTGAGAGAAGAAACCTTCTGCGCATCCCGAGAGAGGATACCGGTTCTGACACCATTCATCAGGCCCGTCGGGCTAATGTCCCGACATGCCGCGAGCCACCTTCACGCATCAAGCCGTCGCCGCTGCGACCCCAGGTCGGGTTTGGGTCAAGCTGCAGGAGGCCGAGACGTGGGCCAACATCGGCCCCGTCGAGGAAGTCAGCCGCTCCGAGACCGACGCCGAGGGCAATCTCGAGTCATTCGCTTGGTCAACGACCGTGGCAGCACGACGCTACCCGGGCACCGCCCGCGTTGTCGTTGCCGAGCCGCAGCAGCGGATGGTGCTCGACCTGGACACACGGGAGGTCGTCGGGAGCCTCTCCACCGTGCTCACACCAAACGGGAAAAACACCACAGTGGTCACGGTGACTCTGGAGGTGACGCGCCCGCGGGCCGATGTCCACCGTGTTCTTCCCCCTTGTCACCCAGGCCATCGCCCGCGGCCTGCCCACCCAGGTAGATGATTTCGCCGCATCGCTCGGCTGATCACCGCACCAAAACAGTACGTGCTCAGCCCTCCGCTGCTTCCGCTGCATCCATGGCGCGCTGCTCGGCGGCCTTGAACTCCTCGGCCAGCCGCAACGCTTCGTCACGGCCACCCTCGGTCTTCTCGGCGCGGTCGGTGAGCAAGGTCACGGTGTTGGCATAGATCTGGAGAAAGCCGCCGTGAATACCGATCGTCGTTACCTCATCATCGGCATCGGTGATCACACAGGCCCGCTGGCGAGCGCCGCCATGGTCGCCTCGTGATCGGCGAGGATGCCGATGTCCCCTTCGGTCGTCCGCGCCGAGACCATCTGAGCAGCACCCGACCAGATCACTGGCCTCGGGGGTGACGATATCGACGTGAAACAGCTTGCCGGCCACTACTGCACTCCATCTCTTTGGCCTTGCGCATGGCGTCTTCGGCGCCGCCGACCATGTAGAAGGCCTGCTCCGGCAGGTGGTCGAGCTCACCGTTGATCAGCATCGAGAACGACTCGATGGTCTCGTCGCAGCGGAGTGTTGACACCGGGCTGACCGGTGAACGCCTCAGCGACGAACATCGGCTGGGACAGGAACCGCTGGATCCGCCGGGCCCTGAGCGACGATCAGCTTGTCCTCCTCGGACAGCTCATCGATACCGAGGATGGCGATGATGTCCTGAAGGTCCTGGTATCGCTGCAGGATCTGCTGAACCTCGGTGGCCACGGCGTAGTGCTCTGTCACCGACGATCTGCGGGTCGAGCGCCCGGCTGCCCGAGTCGAGCGGATTGACCGCCGGGTAGATGCCGAGCGCGGTCAATGGGCGGGAAAGCACCGTTGTCGCATCCAGGTGGGCGAACGCCGTGTGCGGCGCCGGATCGGTGATGTCGTCGGCCGGGACGTAGATCGCCTGCAGGGAGGTGATCGACCGTCCGCGCAGCGACGTGATGCGCTCCTGGAGCACACCCATCTCACCTGCGAGCGTCGGCTGATAGCCAACCGCAGAAGGCATCCGGCCGAGCAGGGTCGAGACTTCGGAGCCGGCCTGGGTGAAACGGAAGATGTTGTCGATGAACAGCAGCACGTCCTGGCGCTGCACGTCGCGGAAATACTCGGCCATCGTCAACGCCGAGAGGGCGACCCGGAGGCGGACCCCCGGCGGCTCGTCCATCTGGCCGAAGACGAGGGCGGCCCGCTCGAGCACACCCGATTCCTTCATCTCGAGGAAGAGGTCGTTGCCCTCACGGGTCCGCTCCCCAACCCCGGCGAACACGGAAACACCGCCGTGCTGCTCGGCGACACGGCGGATCATCTCCTGGATCAGCACCGTCTTGCCGACACCGGCACCGCCGAACAGGCCGATCTTGCCGCCCTCCAGATACGGGCAGATGAGGTCGAGAACCTTGATGCCCGTCTCGAAGACCTTCTTCTGTGGCTCCACATCCTCGAATGCGGGGGCATCACGGTGAATCGGCCACCAGTCTCCTGTGAACTCCATGTCAGGAGCATCGAGGGCGTCACCCCACATGTTGAAGATGTGGCCGAGGGTCTGGTCTCCAACCGGCACGAGGATCTCGGCACCGGTATTGCGTACGGCTGCGCCACGAACCAGACCGTCGGTCGGGGCGAGGGCAATGGCGCGCACGGTGTTGTGCCCGATGTGCTGCGCTACCTCGAACTTGACGGTCTTGGTCTCACCGACTGAGCTCGAAATCGACTTCTAGGGCGTAGAGGATCTCCGGCAGCGCGTCGTTCGGAAACTCCACGTCGACGACCGGTCCGGCCACCTTGACGATCCGCCCCGTTGGAAGTGCGGTGGTTGTGGTCACTGTCTCTCCGTCCTTTGCCTATCCGTTGGCCAGCGCTTCGGCGCCACCAACGATCTCAGATATCTCGGTCGTGATCTCAGCCTGTCGAGCCTGGTTCGCCTCCCGGGTCAGGAGACGCACGAGCTCTTCGGCGTTCTCGGTTGCCGCCTTCATGGCTCTGCGGCGGGCGGCATGCTCGGATGCGGACGCCTCGAGGAGGATGCCGAAGATGGTGCCCTCCAGATAGCGTGGCAGCAGCCTGGCCAGAATGTCGTCCGCCGACGGCTCGAAGGTGTACGCCACCGATGGGCCGCTCTCCTCGTCCGACTTCTGGCGGCTCGATCGGAAGAACCGGCCACTGCACCGGCGTCTGGGTCAGCGCCGACACATAGCGGGTTGTGAACACCTCGACCGAATCGACCCGCTCGCTCTCGTAGTCCTCCAGCAGAGTGTTGCCGATAGCCCGGGCATCACCGTAGACAGGCGTGTCGGTGACACCGAGCCAGGCGTGCGCGACTCGAAATTGCGGTAGGCGAAAGTACGACCTGGCCTTCTCCCCCACCGCGTACAGGCCGAACTCCTTACCCTCGTTCATCGCAGCTCGTTGATCCGGTGCTCTGCCATCCGGATGATGCCCGAGTTGTAGCCACCGGCAAGCCCGCGGTCGGAGCTGACGACAACAACACCGGCCGTCCTGCAGCTGGCGCCGCTCGAGCAGCGGATGGCTGACCGCACCGCTTCCGGCACCGAGGTTGCGGATCACATCGTTCATCTTCTCGGTGTACGGCTTGTTCTCAGTTACCCGGACCCGGGCCTTGGCGATCCGCGAAGTGGCAATGAGCTCCATCGCCCGCGTGATCTTCATCGTCGACTCGACGCTCTTGATGCGCCGCCGAATCTGCCGTACTTCAGCGGAAGCCACTAGTCCTCCCTGGGACGCCTTGTAGTCGTTGATTGCGGACAACGAGCCCGTCCGCGGGAAGCTCGCCGGTGTCCCTGATCTCGTTGAGCAGACCGGAGTACCTGCGTCCTGACGAACTCGAGACAGCCCGGCCTCGAACTTGCGGATCCCCTCGAGCGGCACGTCGTCCATGTGGCCCTCGGTGACGGCAAAGATCGAGACCACCTGTTCCTGCACCGGCATCGGTGCGAACTGGCCCTGTTTGAGGACCTCGACCACCCGGGCGCCACGTTCCAGCTGTGCCAGTGAGGCTGCGTCGAGCTCGGACCCGAACTCGGCGAACGCCTCCAGCTCACGGAACTGGGCCAGGTTGAGCCGCAACGGGCCAGCTACCTTCCGCATCGCCTTCACCTGCGCCGCTCCACCCGACCCGGGATACCGAGATACCGGCGTTGATCGCAGGACGGATACCCGAGTAGAACAGATCGGACTCGAGGAAGATCTGCCCGTCGGTGATCGAGATGACGTTGGTGGGGATGTAGGCCGAGACGTCGTTGGCCTTGGTCTCGATGACGGGAGGCCGGTCAGCGAGCCGCCCCCGAGCTCGTCGCTCAGCTTGGCGCACCGCTCCAGCAGCCGGCTGTGCAGATAGAAGACGTCGCCGGGATACGCCTCGCGTCCCGGTGGGCGCCGCAGCAACAGCGAGATCTCACGGTACGCAACAGCCTGCTTGGAAAGGTCGTCGAAGATCACGAGGGCGTGCTCACCGTTGTACATCCAGTACTGGCCGATCGCCGAGCCGGAGTACGGCGCATACATCTGAAGAGCGGCGGCGGTCGATGCCGGGGCGGCAACGATGACGGTGTAGTCCATCGCTCCGGCCTGTTCGAGCGCATCTGCGACCTCTGCGACGTCGAGGCCTTCTGGCCGATGGCGACGTAGATGCACTTAACGCCGAGGCCCTTCTGGTTGATGATCGTGTCGATCAGGATCGCCGTCTTGCCGGTCTGCCGGTCGCCGATGATGAGCTGGCGCTGACCCCGGCCGATCGGCGTCATCGCAGTCGATGGCCTTGATGCCGGTCTGTAGCGGTTCTTTCACCGGCTGACGCTCGACAACCGAAGGCGCCTGCGTCTCGAGGAGTCGGGTCTCGGTGTACTCGACCGGGCCCTTCCCGTCGATCGGATTGCCGAGCGGGTCGATGACCCTTCCGAGCAGGCCGTCTCCGACCGGTACCGAAAGCACCCGGCCGGTGGAGCGAACCTCGTTGCCTTCCTCGATGCGGGATGCCTCACCCATGATGACGCAGCCGATGGAATCCTCGTCGAGGTTGAGGGCTACGCCGGTGAGCCCGCCGGGGAACTCCAACAACTCGGATGTCATTGACGTGGGGAAGGCCCACGACCCGGGCAACACCGTCACCGACTGAATCTACGTAGCCGACTGTCTCGGCCTCGATGGAAGGAGACCATCCTTCGAGGTTTCGCCGGAGTGCCCCGGTGATGTTCTTCGGGAGTCAGGGTTAGATCAGCCATTCGCTATGCCCATGCCTCTCGCAAATCTTGGAGCCGGCTACGCACCGACCCATCGAACAATGTGTCTTCAACCTGGGCTACGAGCCCACCAACCACCGAAGGGTCAACCGTCACATGCAGCTTCACCCTCCTACCGGTCACTTCGAAGCAGCGTTGCGGCGAGCTGCTCCTGCGTCGCCGCATCGAGCTCGATTGCGCTGGTGACATCGGCGACGACCTCGCCCTCGCGCCTCGGCCGAGAGCTCCATCATCCGTCTCGTCGATCGCGGGAAGATCCGTGATCTTGCCGACTCCGACGAGCATGTTCACGAGTGACACGGTCACAGTCTGACGCACGCTTGCCGATGAGGTCGGAGATGATCGACTGCTTCCTCTCGAACGGGATCAGCCGGGTCGGCAAGAGCGCCCTGGAGATCCTCAGACTCACCGAACTCCTTGGCGACGCGGAACAGCTCGTCCGACAGACGATCCGCGTCACCTTCAGCTTCGACGACATCGAGCAATCGCACGGGCATACCCATCAATGTGGCTGGTAACCATGATCAGCCCTTGCTGCCCAGCTCGTCAATGAACTGATCGACCAGCGCCTGCTGGGATGCGTGATCGAGGTTCCTTCCGACCAGCTTCTCGGCTACGTCCAGAGACAGGCCTGCAACCTCACGGCGCATGGCTGTCATCGGCACGTTGCTTCTCGGACTCGAGCTCCGCACCCGCCCTTGTCTTGATGGCGGCAGCTTCACCCTCGGCCCTTGCCACGATGTCCGCCCGAGCCGATTCACCGGCCTGACGAGCATCCTCGACGATCTTGTTGGCTTCCTCACGGGCATTGGCAATCGACTTCTCGTAGTCAGCCTTGAGCGCCGCCGCCTCAGCCTTCTCGGCCTCGGCAGCCTCGAGGTTTGCCTTGATCGCCTTTTGCCGATTCTCCAGCAGATCGTTGACGGCCGGCGCCGCTACCCGCCATATGAAACCAAAGACGATGACGAAGGCAATGACCCCGGCAATGATCTCGTTCATGTCGCGGGGAAGCAGCAGGTCGATGCCTGACGACTCTGCACCTCCTTCGGCAGCAAGGAGCAGCGATAATGACAGATTCACGTGGAGCTCCTTAGGCGATGAAGAACAGCACGAACCCGATAAGGGCAAGCGCTTCTGTGAAGGCGATGCCAAGGAACATCGTTGTTCGCACCATGCCTGCGGCCTCGGGCTGTCTGGCCATGGCCTGCACGGCGTTACCGGCGACGATGCCGATACCGATGCCAGGGCCGATTGCGGCAAGACCGTACCCAATGATGTTCAGTGAGCCGCTCAGCTGACCGGTCAAGCCGGTGGCCGCCTGGGCCACCAGTTGCACTGCAAGGAGTGCTGCCATTTCCGTTCTTCCTTCCTATGTCGGACGATTTGAAATAGAACTCAGTGCTCGGGATGCACGGCTGTTTGCACATAGACCGCGGAGAGCAACGTGAAGATGTATGCCTGCAGGACTGCGACGAGGATCTCAAACGCGTAGATGGCAAGACCGATGATCAACCAGCCGGCACCAACCGGGACCTTCGCAAGCCCTCCCTGGCCCGTGATGAAGACGAAGCCCGAAACCAACAGCAGAGTGAGCATGAGGTGACCGGCAACCATGTTGGCGAAAAGCCGGACTGCAAGGCTGAAGGGACGGACGAGGAAGGTCGAAACCAGCTCGATCACGCCCACCAGTGGTCTCATGGCCAACGGCACCATCGAGGGCCAGGCAATCTCCTTCAGGTAGCCGAGGCCCTGCTCCTTGAAGCCCGAGATGACGAAGATGAACCAGGACAGTATCGCCAGTGTCGCCGGGACCACCCACATGCGCGATGTGATCGGGAAGCTCACGAACGGCGTCACTTCGAACAGATTGCCGACCAGAACGAACATGAACATCGACAGCAGCCACGGGAAGTACTTGAGCCCGTGCTCGGGCCCGATGATGCCGATGGCGATTTCGTCTCTCACGAACGCTACGAGCGCCTCTATGGCTGCCCCGAACTTGGTGGGCACGAGCCTCTGCTTGTGCCGCACGATGCCGAAGTAGAGAAGACCGATCACGATCAGCGCAGCAAGAACTGTGAGGACCATTGTGCGGTTGATTCCGTGCCAGAACGGGTTCTCGAAGAGCTCATTGACGCTCTCCGGCACACAAATGATCTCGTCTGCGGTATTGCACGCCCCAGACGCGAAGATCAACTCCACTCCAACTCCTTTTCATCCCCTCGTGACAGGGCCACCGCTTCCCACGACAGCAGCACGAGATAGCTCACAATTGCTGCGACTCCCATTGCCAATCGGTCTACGTCCATCATCTGCCCGACTCCGATCATCACTACGGTGATGAGAGTCAAACGGAGAAGGAACCCGAATAAGGCAGCCGCATGATAGAGGCTCAGCGAGACCGACGCAGCCTTTGACATGACGAACCCCGCCAACAGGAAATTCGCAACGACGATCACAACGCCTATCGCTGCCGACACCGCTCCGAGGCCACCGCGCCACACGCCGAAAGCGGCGATGAGCACCGGCGCAACGAGTAGAGCGCGGCGGGAGGTTGCCAGCCCGATCTTGACCTCGATGTTTGGCGCCCCGGGAGCAGCCGCATACCTGGCCGCGGCATCACGGTACGGTTCATCGGCCACGCCGTCTCGCCTCCGCCTGGCGCTCCAGGATCTCCGAGTACTTCCACAGCTTCATCGACCCACTGCCAAAACCGGCCAGACCCATGATGATCGCAAACACCGGTTGCGTGCCAAAGAGCCAGTCGACCCCAAGGCCGATGAGCAGCCCGGCCACAATAGAGGAGATCAGATCGACACCCGAGGACCAGCCCCCGGTAATTGCCTCTTTCTTGGGGACGAGTTTGCTGGCGATCCCGTTCTCCTTGCTCATCGTCGTATCACCGGTTGCGCGCGCCGTCGCTTGTGGGCGCGGCCGTAGCCTAACAATGTCGAACGGCCCGCGGAACGTACTCTCAGAACTCGTCGGGCGGCTGATCAGACGTGTCCGGGGAATCCGTCCGGGTATGCGGGAAAGGCTTCCGCGAGCTCGCGAATCTGGCCCGTGTACAGGTTCACCGAGTAGGGGTCGATTCGCTTGCGCAGGATCTCAACGATCAGTTTCCCCAGCAGCACCATCTGCTCCTGCATCATGCCCGCAGATGTCACAGACGGCGTACCGAGACGCAATCCACTAGTGACGAACGGCGATCTGGGATCGAAAGGAATGGCGTTGCGATTGAGTGTCACCCCATGATCGTCGAGGAACCGTGCGGCCTCTTTGCCCGTGAGGTCCGGGTCGAGCGAGCGCAGGTCGACCAGGAACATGTGGTTCTCGGTGCTACCCCCGATCACTCGCAGACCCTCGTCGTCCATGGCCCCGGCCAGTACTTTGGCATTGCGGACGATCTGATTGGCGTAGGACTTGAACTCTGCCCGACCGGCGAGCTCGAAGCACAACGCCTTGGCCGCGATCTGGCTGTTGATCGCACCGCCCTGCACGTACGGGAAAACTGCCTTGTCAATAGCGTCGGCGAAC
This sequence comes from uncultured bacterium, assembly GCA_963844835.1. GTDB lineage: Bacteria > Actinomycetota > Acidimicrobiia > Spongiisociales > UBA5794 > JAAETI01. The sequence goes on from CAWJPT010000007.1 coordinate 389,292, forward strand.
TGCGCCCGGCTGAGGATGACACCACCACGCGGACCGCGCAGCGCCTTGTGGGTGGTCGCCGTGACGATGTCGGCGTGGGGAACGGGATTCGGATGAGCGCTGCCTGCGATCAGTCCGATGATGTGGGCAGCATCGACGAGGAAGACCGCACCCACCTCGTCGGCGACACGACGGAACGCCGCCCAGTCGATGAAATGTGAGTACGCCGAATATCCGGCGACGATCATCTTGGGGCGATGCTCGAGTGCCAGCTTGCGCACCTCTTCGACGTCGATCTGCTCGGTCTCCGGGTCGACGCCGTAGCTGACGAAATTGAAGAGATCACCCGAGAAGCTCACCGGTGAGCCGTGGGTCAAGTGGCCGCCCTGGTCGAGACGCATCCCGAGAACCGTGTCGCCCGGCTCGAGCACTGCCATGTATGCAGCCATGTTGGCCTGCGACCCGCTGTGCGATTGAACATTTGCGTGCTCGGCACCGAACAGCCTCTTCGCTCTCTCGATAGCGAGATTCTCGACCTCGTCGATTACGGCGCAACCTTCGTAGTAGCGCCGCCCCGGGTAACCCTCGGAGTACTTGTTTGACAGAACAGAGCCGACAGCCTGCATGATCGCGGCCGGTACATAATTCTCAGATGCGATTAGGTGGATCTGGGAGTTTTGTCTGGCTACTTCCTTGGCGATCAATCCGGCGAGTTGCGGGTCGACTTCTTCGATTGGCCTCATGTCCGACATCGGGATCTTTCCTCTGTGCCTAATAGCGTCTGAGCGAGGCTAGTCGTCTGTAGAGCAAATGGTCAGCTCGGAGGTATCAATTTCCGGTGGAACGACTCGGGACTCAGCTCGAGACTGGTTTGGGCTCGCTACAGATTGCGCACCGGGCCGTCCCGCAGAACGAGCGGCGAAGGCTCGGTGAGGTCGATGATCGTAGAAGCCTGCCCACCTTTGGCCTTGCCCTCGAGATAGACCGCTACTGCGTCACCAAACAGGTCCTTGGCATCGAGGTCGTTGAGGACAGACTCCTGGCCCGCCAGGTTTGCCGACGTCACCGCGAGCGGACCGTACGCCTCGAGCAACTCGAGTGCAACTGGGTGGTCGGGGCAACGCAGACCGACGGTACGTCTTCCGGAGTGCCCCAACCAAGGTGGAGCAGACGGGAGGCGAGGAAGAACGAGGGTGAGTGCACCTGGCCAGTGCAGATCAGCGAGATCGAGAGCACGGTCGGATAGCGATGCAATCGTCATGCCTTGTTCGAGGGATGAAACGAGGATGGCCAGGGGCTTGTTGGCTGGTCGCCCTTTCAGCTCGAAAATCGCAGCGAGTGCATCCTCCCGAAACGGATCTGCTGCCAGACCGTAGAGCGTATCGGTGGGCACTCCGACGATTTCGCCCCGTTTGAGTGCTGCAACAGCTTGCTCGATCGACATTCTGTTCCCCTTGCTACGGTTCGATTTCAAACTAGTGCAGTTTTGCGGCCTCTGGAGCGCGCCCAGCGACAAAACGCGGTCGACCGGTCAAGTCAGGCAAGATCTCGGGGCGATAGCGGGCAAAAAGAGCCAGACACTCGTGCCCCTGTGTCTCACCGATCTCGCACAAGAGTTGCCCGCCGGGCCGTAGCCAGCTCTGGGCCTCGTCGGCGATGCGTTCCAGCATCTCGGTCCCCTGCGGACCTGCCACCAACGCGTTCATCGGTTCGTGGTCACGTACCTCCGCAGGCAGAGCGCTCCACTCCCCCGATGCGACGTAGGGCGGATTCGACACGATCAGGTCGATCGTTCCACGCAGCGAAGGGGCCACCGGGTCGAAAAGATCACCGCTGATGAATTCCACGTCGAGGCCGAGGTTTCCCGCGTTCTCTCTGGCCAGATCGATCGCGGTGGCAGAGATGTCGGTGGCAACCACCCTGGCTCGAGGAAACGTGGCACGAAGCGCAAGAGCGAGATTGCCGCTTCCGGTTCCGACGTCGATGATGGAGGGAGCCTCGTTCTGCCCGAGCATCTCGATGGCGAGCTCCCACATACGCTCGGTCTCGGGACGAGGGATCAGCGCCCGCGCATCCACCAACAGCGTGATCGGACCGAAATCGGTGCTCCCCTCGATGTACTGGAGCGGCTCGCCGGATCGCCGTCGCGCCACCAGCTCTCCGAACAACTGTGCTTGCTCGGACGGGCACGGAGGGTCTGTCGAGCAGCTGGCGCGGTCCGAGCCGCGTCGCCGCGGTCAACAGCCTCCTTGCCTCGTGGTCGGGAAGATCTGACGCTTCGGCGAGTAGATCGGAAGCTCGCACGGAGTCGCCTGGGGAGATACCGCTATCCATCGACAGTGAACTTACCTCACCGGGCACCAATCGTACGCCCGCTTCCACCGACCCTCGAATGCTTTGAGAGGTCGCCCAGCCACCGCAAGTGTGTATTCTGCAGCTATCGACTACACGTAGGAAGGCACGTCATGTCGTCGAGACACGAGAGATTGATGCGCTTGACCCAGCGCCAGATGGCCCGCGGAGTCGCCGCCGGCCTGACCCGGTTGCGTACCGAGGATGACGAACTGGAGGACCCGTTCATCACCGTCAACGGGATGCGGTTGATCGACTTCGGGTCCTGCTCTTACCTCGGGTTGAATCGCGACCCTCGCCTCATCGAAAGTGCCCAGGCCGCGTTGAAGAGATTTGGCACCAGCCACTCGTCCTCGACCATGTACACGTCGATCAGTCTCTACAGCGATCTCGAGGAGCGGCTCCGCAAGATCTTCGGCGGCGAGGTAGCCATCGCCCCCACGACGACGCTCGCGCACCTTGCCGCCATCCCGGTGCTGGTGGGGCCTGAGGACCTGGCGATTCTCGACAAGCAGGCACACGCGTCGTTGCATCTGGCCGCGACCGTGCTCGCCGGTAACGGCGTCACCGTCGAGACCGTGGATCACAACGACATGTCGCAACTCCATGACACGCTGGCCACAGCATCAAGACGCTACGACAAGGTCTGGTACATCACAGACGGGCTCTACTCGATGCATGGAGATCTCGCCCCGATCGACAAATTACGACCGATGCTCGATGAGTTCCCGAACCTGTATTTCTACCTGGACGATGCTCACGCCTTCGGCTGGAAGGGTCGCAACGGGGCGGGCCACACCCTATCGGGGATGGAGTTGCACGAGCGGCTCGTCCTCGCCGTCGGCTTCGCCAAGTCGTTTGGAACCACCGGCGCCGCGCTGGCTTTTGGCGACCCCGACTTGGCCGAACGGGTCCTGCTCTGTGGAGCACCTTTCACCTTCTCCGGTCCACTGCAACCGGCAACGCTCGGTGCGAGCATCGCATCGGCGGACATCCATCTGTCTGCAGAGCACGCCGAGCGGCAGGCTGAGCTGATTCGAAAGATCGACCTCACGCGCACCCTGCTGCTGGAACGCGGACTCCCGGTTGCCGACCTCTCAGCCACACCTATCTGGTTCGTCAAGATTGGATCTGTGGACGATGTCCTCGACACGATGCGCACGCTGATGGAGGACGGCTACTACGTGAATCCGTCGGCGTACCCTGCGGTCCCGCTCGGCGATGGGGGAATCAGATTCACTCTGACACTCCACCACTCGGATGAGGACATCAAGGGCTTGATCGAGGCAATGGCGCGGCATATCCCGACCGAGCCGAAGGTCACAATCGACTTGACGGAGTTCGAAGACGCCGAAATCGGCGCGATCAACTCTCTCAGCTAGCCGTCCCAAAGGCTCAACACTTCCGAATCGACGCCGATAGTTGAACGTGATGCGAATCGCGAGCGGCGTTCTCTACCGGGCTGAATCCCGGCCCCGGGTGGGACCCTATGTGGGCTCCGTCTTTGTGCTGATCGGGATCGCCGCAGTTATCACGCCATTCCTATCCGGGGAGCAAGCGAGCATCGTGGGCGCTTCGGGAATGGCCATTGGAGCGGCCACCGCCGGAATCCTGCTGGTCAGGAAAGCACCCAACCTCGCCAGTGACGAGCGACCAGCATGGAAATGGTTCGGCTACGGCCTCATTCTCATTGCGATCGGCATCGGGGTGGTGACTCTGGCAGTGGCGATGACCGGGTACACCGCCGCTTTTGGAGCCCCCGATCTGCTCTTCCTCGCCGGCTACACGGTTGGCATGGCCGGCCTTGCCCGGCTGCCGCACGCCACCGGCACCCTCCTCCAGCGCTTTCGTCTACTCCTCGACGGCATCATCGGCGCCGTTGCTCTCATTGCCCTGTTCTGGGTGTTCTTCTACACACAGGTGATCGACGCGCTCGCGTCCTCCCCGGCCTGGGAACGCATCGTCGGCTCCGCGTATCCCCTGTTCGACTTGCTGCTCCTGGTGACGGCGATGATCGTCATCGTGCGCCGGAGCGTTTACCGATACGATCCGAGGCTTGTCTTCCTCGTGATCGGCATCCTTGCCCAGGCGGGCGCCGACGTCGCTTTCCTGATGCGCGGTGTCGGCAGATCCTTCATCGATGCCCAGCCCGTGTTTCCACTGCATCTGCTCGCCATCGGCTCATTCCTCGCCACTGCGGTGCTCGTCGACCGCCCGATCGAGACCAGGGAGTACGCCGACCGTCCCTCAACTCCGGTGTGGGCCATGATCCTCCCCTATGGCACAGCCGCGGTGATGATCGTCATCTTGATCGCAAGAGTCGGCTGGACGAACATCACCTCGGACGACACCGTCTTGCACGTCGCAACGCTTTTCGTGGCAATCCTCGTCTTCATACGCCAGGGTGTCGCCATCCGTGAGAACGGCCAGTTCGTCGAGAAACAGAGCAACGTCCTCGTTTCCTCGATTTCGCACGAGCTGCGTACCCCATTGACGGCAATGGTCGGTTTTCTCGAGCTACTGGACTCCGGCGAGATAACGGACCCTTCCGAACAAGACGAGATGCTGTCGATCGTCAACCAGCAGGCCGCTCATCTCTCCGGCATCGTCTCCGACCTGACCATGTTGGCATCCGATCAGATGACGGCGATGGACCTGAACGTGACGCCAACCCCAGTCGAAGAGCTCGCTTGGGGCTCGGTGAACGCCGCACCGATCGACCCGACCGAGGTCCGCGTCGATACCGACGTCAACATCGTCGCCTTTGTCGACGGCGTACGCGTCGTCCAGGCTGTTGCCAACCTCCTGTCCAACGCCATCCTCTACGGAGGTGATGAGGTTCACCTCGTAGCGTCAGCGTCCAGTGGCGACCTCGTGCTCGAGGTGCACGACAACGGACCGGGCGTATCCCCCAAGTATGAGCTGATCATCTGGGAGAAGTTCGAGCGGGGCAACAATCGCCTCAATGCCACCGTGCCCGGATCAGGTATCGGCCTGGCAGTGACAAACGCCATTGCCAAGGCTCACGGAGGCTCAGCCGGCTATCGCCGATCGGAGCGGCTTGGCGGAGCATGCTTCTGGATGAGGCTCCCCGGCAGAGTGCAATCCGACCGTGAGCGGGAACGCAGTCACACGAGGCGGAGACGAGAACGCGACGCCCAGTCTGCCTAGCCGGCTCCGTCACCCGCAAGGCTCGCCGCCGCCGCATCTGCTATCAGCGCAGTGTGAAACTCGTCGAGGTCCCCATCCAGGATCTCAGGGAGTGAATGCAGGGTGAGACCGATCCGATGATCCGTGACCCTGTTCTCTTTGAAGTTGTAGGTGCGTATCTTCTCAGCCCGCTCCCCGGTGCCGACCTGGGATCGGCGGGCCGACGCCTGCTCCCCCTGCTGTTCGGCGAGCTGTTGCTGGAACAATCGGGCTCGCAACACGCGCAGCGCCTTCAGCTTGTTCTGTAGCTGCGACTTCTCGTCCTGGCAGGTCACAACTACCCCCGTCGGCAAATGTGTGATCCGAACTGCCGAGTCGGTTGTGTTGACCGACTGACCGCCTGGGCCTGTCGATCGGAACGTGTCGATCTGCAGATCGTTGTCGTGGATCTCCACTTCTACGTCCTCGACTTCGGGTAGCACGGCAACCGTTGCGATCGACGTGTGGATCCGACCCTGCGACTCGGTCTTCGGCACCCTTTGGACGCGATGCGGCCCCGCCTCATACTTGAGCCGGGAGTACGCGCCCTTGCCTTTGACCGAGAAGGTGGCGTCCTTCAACCCGCCGCCGCCGGTGAAGGAGGTATTGATCGGCTCGGTCTTCCAACCGTGACGCTCGGCAAACCTCTCATACATCCGGTAGAGATCGGCTCCCCACAGAGCCGCTTCCTCGCCACCGGCTGCAGCACGGATCTCGAGGATCACATCCTTGTCGTCGTTCGGGTCCTTCGGTACGAGCATGACCCTGAGACGCGGTCTCCAACGGCTCCAGCTTCGCCTCTTGCTCCCTGGCGACACCCTCGAGGTATGACGTGCATCTCGGCATCGTTCTCGCCTGCAGCCATCTCGATGGCCTCTGCCATCTCGGCACGTGCGTCCTGGTATTCCACGAAGGCTTCGATGATCGGGCGCAACTCGGCGTGGCGGATTGAAACCTCGCGATAGCGATCCTGATCGGCGAGGACCTCAGGATCGGCCATCTCTTCGATCGTCTCGTCGAAGCGCTCTTTGAGCTCTCCGAGGCGGGCAGCCAGCCGGTCATCCATCGGAGGGCGGTTCCCTCTCAGCAGCGAGTGCTCCCGCCACGATCGGGCCACGGGCCACTACGGCGGCATGCTCTTCTTCGGAGAGCGCCGCCAGCAGGCTCGCCACCGCCACCTCGACCATGTCGTCGGATGGTTCCTTGGTCGTGATGTACTGCAGCCAGATCCCGGGGCGGTTTGCCCAGGACATCCACCTGCTGTTGGCGCCCAACTTGAGCACCTCGTATGAGAGACCTGCGATCACGGGGATGAGCACGATCCGGGACAGCATCTGCCAGAGCGAACGGCAGAGGCGCCAGCGCCAGGAACACGACAAATGCCACCATCCCGACGATGAGGATGAACGACGTGCCGCACCTGGGATGACGCGGGCTGTAGAGCTGGATCGCTTCAGCGGTGAGCGGATCTCCGGCCTCGTATGCGTGGATCGTCTTGTGCTCCGCGCCGTGGTATTGGAAAACACGCTGGATCTCCTTCGACCGGGAGATCACCCAGATATACAGCACTATCAAAGCGATCCGCAGCACACCGTCGATGACCACAAACGCAAGCGAGGAATCAGAGACGAAATCCTTGAGGTAGTGCGCCGCAAACGCCGGGAGCAGGATGAACAGCGCCAGCGCGACCACCACCGCAAGCACCATCGTCCAGAGCACCTGACCCTTGGTCAGCTCCTCCTCTTCCTCAGCGCCGGATTGGATCGCCGACCAGGAGAGCGCCTTGAACCCGAGTTGGAGCGATTCGACGAGAACCAGGACGCCGCGGATGAATGGGACACGCCGCCATCGGGACTGACCGCTCAGCTTGGGAAGGTCGTTGCGTTGCGAGATGATCGTGCCGTCGGGACGACGGCAGGCAACAGCCCACTGATTCGGAGCGCGCATCATCACGCCCTCCATGACGGCCTGGCCGCCAACACTTGCTCCAGGCGAGCGGGACAATTGGCTACCCCGTCTACTTGTCGGAGTCGGTTGATTCCTTGGCCTTGCGCTCGGTATCGACGCCAACCTTGGCGTAGCGGCGCCGGAACCGCTCGACGCGGCCACCGGAGTCGACGAGGATCTGCTTACCCGTATAGAAGGGATGGCTGGCGCTCGAGATCTCCAGCTTGGCAAGCGGATAGGTCTCGCCGTCAGTCCACTCGATCGTCTCGCTGGTCTGGATGGTTGACCTGCGTCAGGAAGGCAAAGTCGGACGACGTGTCCTGATACACAACCGGCCGGTATTCGGGATGGAGTTCGGATTTCACTGCTTGGCTCCTGGTTCTTTGCAGCAGAAGACTCTACTACTGCCCGCTCTTGGCCACCTCGGCCAGGAAAGCTGCATTTGACTTCGTGTTCTTGAGACGGTCGATGAGCAACTCGAGAGCGGCCCCCGGCTCCAATGCCATCAAGACCCTGCGCAGCTTCCAGACCTCGGTCAGCTCGTCGGGATGGAACAGCAGTTCCTCACGACGGGTCCCTGAGGCCTCGATATCGATCGCCGGGTAGATACGTTTGTCCGCCAGTTTCCTGTCGAGACGCAACTCCATGTTTCCGGTGCCCTTGAACTCCTCGAAGATGACTTCGTCCATGCGAGACCCGGTCTCGACGAGGGCCGTGCCCAGAATGGTGAGGCTCCCACCCTCTTCGATGTTTCGGGCGGCACCAAAGAAGCGCTTTGGCGGATAGAGAGCAGTCGAGTCGACACCACCGGACAGGATCCTGCCCGAGGCGGGCGTAGCGAGGTTGTGCGCCCTGGCGAGCCGGGTGATCGAGTCGAGCAGCACAACGACGTCTCTGCCCATCTCGACGAGTCGCTTCGCCCGCTCGATCGCCAATTCGGACACCTGTGTGTGCTCCTCGGCGGGACGATCGAAGGTCGAGAAGATGACGTCGCCGCGCACCGAGCGCTGCATGTCTGTGACTTCCTCGGGCCGCTCGTCAACAAGCACAACCATGAGATGGCACTCCGGGTTGTTGACCGCAATCGAGTTGGCGAGCTCCTTGAGCACCGTGGTCTTGCCTGCCTTGGGGGGCGAGACGATCAGACCCCGCTGACCTTTCCCGATCGGGGCAATCAGGTCGACGATGCGGGTGAGGATGTTCTGATGCTGACCGTCCACCTCGAGGCGAAGCCGCACATCCGGGAACAGCGGGGTGAGATTGGAGAACTTGGGCCGGTTCTGCGCCTGATCTGGGTCGATGTCATTGACCTTCACCGGACGAACCAGCGCGGGGAACTTCTCCTGCGCCCTCGCCGGGCGGATCGGGCCCTCGCAGATATCGCCCTTGCGGAGCTTGTTCTTGCGGATCTGATTGGCGGGAACGTACACGTCCTGGTCACTCGGCAGATAGCCTCCGCAGCGCAGGAACCCGTAACCCTCGGGGAGGATGTCGAGGATCCCGGCCCGGACCTCGAGCTCCGACTCGTCGATAGGATCTTGCTGGCGGCGCTTGTTGCGGCGCCGTCGATTGCGGTTGCCGCCGTCGTCCTGCGACTGATCGTTGTCCTGGCGACCATCACCGTTGCTGGATGTCCTCGCGTCGCCGCTGCCGGCACCGTCAGCGGTGGTGTCGTCACCGGTCTTGACCGTGGCAACTTCCTCTTCCGGAGGGAGCTCGGGGAGCATCTCCTCATCGAACTTATCTGAGCCGAATGATCGCTGAGATAAGCTTGGACTTCTGCAGTCCGTCGTGCTCGACGTCGAGCGAACCGGCCATTTCGCGCAGGGCTTCTAGGCCCAGCTCCTGGAGTCTGGCTCGGGTAGTCGTCATGGGCGATGGTTTCCCTTCAACGTGTCTGGCGTGGTTATGCCCGTGGTGCTTCTCCCCCAGGCGAGCGTTTTACCCTACGAGCGAGTGTGAGCACGCTTTCGGCGCAGCGAGCCGCACACGGGAGAGAGTGGAAACGGATATCGATCCGGGATGTATTTTAACCTCGCCACACGCCTATGCAAGCGGGACCCCGATTTGCAGCTATTTCGAGCCTGCGAACCGCTACCAGCCCAGCTTCTCCAGAACCGCGTCGAGATGTGCCGGGACCGTCTCGATGTCACCAAAGCCAAGGGCAGCCGTGTCGGGATCCTTCAAGCCGTGGCCGGTGAGCGTGCAGACGACGGCACCCTGCGGCAGCTCGTCACGGAACTTCAGGATCCCGGCGACGGAAGCAGCCGATGCGGGCTCGCAGAAAACGCCCTCCCGGGATGCCAGGAGCCGATAGGCGTCGAGGATCTCGTCGTCGGTGACAGCCTCGATGCGCCCACCCGATTCGTCACGTGCCGCGATCGCCTTCTCCCACGAAGCCGGATTGCCGATGCGGATCGCGGTGGCGATCGTCTCAGGCTCGTCAAATATCTCTCCCGTCACGAGAGGGGCGGCACCGGCAGCCTGGAAGCCCCACATGTGTGGCGCCTTCTGCTCTTTGGTGTACCCGGCCCAATAGGCGGTGATGTTGCCGGCGTTACCCACTGGGAGGGCATGGACGGTAGGTGCATCGCCCAGATCCTCGGTGATCTCCCAAGCCGCCGATTGCTGACCCTCGATCCGGAACGGGTTGATCGAGTTCACCAGAGCCACGTCGTGGGTGGAGGTGAGCGCCAGCACGAGCGAGAGCGCGTCATCGAAGTTGCCGTCGATGGCAACGATGTCGGCACCGTGGCTGACTGCCTGTGCCAGCTTGCCCCGGGCGATCTTGCCTGCCGGCAGGATCACGATCGCCTTCATGCCGGCACGGGCCGCATACGCCGCCGCCGAAGCCGACGTGTTGCCTGTGGAGGCGCAAGCCACCGCACGAGCCCCCGACTCGAGCGCCTTGGAGACCGCCATCGTCATACCCCGGTCCTTGAACGAGCCGGTCGGGTTTGCCCCGTCGTACTTCAGATAGACCGGGCGATCCACCATCGAAGAAACCGTCTTGGCCTCGATCAGCGGAGTGTTGCCCTCGAGCAGAGTGACCACAGGTGTCGCGTCGCTGACCGAGAGCCGATCACGGTACTTGTCGATGACTCCCGGCCAGCTCATGATTCCTCGCTCTCCACCCGGATGGCCGCGGCGACTGCGTCGACACAGTCGAGATCGCGGACGGCGGCGAGCGCCTGTTGCTGGTCGGCCTCCGGTGCGCTGATGGGTGACGATCAACAAGCGTGGCGCCGTCACCGGCACCTTCCTGCCACACCGACTTGATGCTCACCTTGGCCTCCCCGAAGGCGGCGGCGATCTGAGCGAGCACACCGGGCTCGTCCACTACCTCGAGCCGGACATACCACTTGGTGGGCACCGTCCCGAAGTCGGCGAGCGCCGACGGGGCAAAACGGATCCGCGGCGCCACCTGGGCACCTGCGAGGATCTCCCGGGCAGCATCGATGATGTCGCCGAGCACCGCAGTTGCGGTCGGCTCGCCGCCTGCTCCCGGACCGGCGAACAGCAGAGTGTCGATCGATGGGCCTTCGATGAAGATGGCGTTGGTCGCACCCCTGATGGCCGAGAGAGGATGAGCTATGGGCAGCAGGACGGGGTGCACCCGTGCCGAAACCCCGTGCGGGGTTGTCTCTGCAATGCCGAGCAGCTTGATCGACGTAGCCCAGGTTCCTGGCATGAGCGATGTCGGCCGCTGTGATCGCGGTGATGCCGGTGTGTGGCACCTGGTCGAGACCAACCCACGTGCCGAACGCGAGGCTCGCCAGGATCGCCGCCTTGGCGGCAGCGTCAGCACCCTCGACATCTGCGGTCGGGTCCGGCTCGGCGTAGCCCAGGTCCTGCGCCTGGGACAGCGCGTCCTCGTAGGAGGCCCCGTCCTCAGACATGCGGGTGAGGATGTAGTTGGTGGTTCCGTTGACGATCCCCATCACCCTGGTGATGCGCTCACCCGCCAGGGTCTCCGAGAGCGGCCTGATGATGGGGATGCCGCCGCCCACCGAAGCCTCGAAGAGCAGGGCAACTCCGGACCGTTCGGCCGCGGCGATGAGATCGTCTCCGCGCGACGGCAATCAATTCCTTGTTGGCGGTGACGACCGGCTTGCCTGCCTCGAGAGCCCGCAGCACCAGGTCCCCGGCAGGCTGCCTGCCCCCCATCACCTCGACAACGAGGTCCACGTCAGGGTCGTCCACAGAGCCGCGGCATCTGTGGTGAGCACACCCGTCGGGCACCTCGAAGTTGCGCGGCTTGCTCAGGTCACGGACCACCACCCGTCGAATCTGCAGATCGAGCCCGGTCTTGGCAGCGATCGCCGCATGGTCCGTGACAAGTCGACTGAATCAGCGAGCCGCCCACCGTTCCTGCGCCAAGAAGGCCAATCCCAATCGTATTCATGGGGCGACGATAGCCTTTGCAGTCCGATCTGCAGATTACGCCGGCACTAGGTGGATACGTCACGCCGGATCAAGTCGGCGTATTCCTCGCGACGGACGACGAGCCTACTGCTACCGCCGCTCACGAAGACGACGGCAGGGCGTAGCACCATGTTGTAGTTGGAGCCCATCGAGTGGCCGTATGCGCCGGTGACCGGAGTGCACAAGATGTCGCCGACGACGATGTCGGAGGGCACATACGCCTCATTGACGATGACGTCGCCCGACTCGCAATGCTTGCCGACCACACGCACTGCCTTGTCCCGGGGTGCATCTGCCTCGCGGGGCAGAAACGCCTCGTATCCGCTGCCGTACAGCACAGGCCTCGGATTGTCACTCATTCCACCGTCGACTGCCACATACGTGCGGATCGACTTGATGTCCTTGATTGTGCCGACTGTGTACAGGGTGACCGCGGCGCGGGCCACGATTGCCCGGCCCGGCTCGGCCGTCACCCGTGCCTGGATCCCGTGCTCCCGGCAGGCGTCCTTGACAGACTTCGCCCATTCGGTGATGGTCGGCGCTGCCTCCCCGGTGACGTAGGCGACACCGAGCCCACCGCCGATGGATACTTCGCGGAGCCGGTGCTCGGTGACGAATGGGGCGAGAGCACCGATCGCTTTGCGGTAGGAATCGGCCACGAACACCTGGCTGCCGATGTGAGCGTGGATGCCCACGAGATCCATCGCCGCCGAGTCCCCTGCGAGCTCGACCGCACGATCGGCGTCGCCGGTCGACACCCCAAAGCCGAACTTCGAATCTGGGACTCCGGTCTGGAGATACTCGTGGGTGTGCACGTCGATGCCCGGATTGATCCTGATCAGCACGGAAGGCGGCTTGAAGCCCCCGGCGACGAGGGCACCGATCCGCTCGATCTCCTCGAACGAGTCGATCACGATCCTGCCGACACCTGCCTCCAGCGCCATTTCGAGCTCGCGAAGCGACTTGTTGTTGCCGTGCATGACGAGCCGGTCGGCGGGAACACCTGCGGAAAGGGCGACGTGGAGCTCACCGCCGGTGGCAACGTCGAGATGCATTCCCTCTTCCCAGGCGAGTCGGGCCATGGCCTGGGACAGAAATGCCTTGGTGGCGTAGGCAACTCCGTCACCGAACGCGGCAACGGCTTCCCGGCATCGTGCCCTCAGGTGATCTTCGTCATAGACAAAGAGCGGCGTCCCGTATTCGGTAGCGAGATCGAGCAGGTCGACACCACCGATGGCGAGCCTGCCCGCCACCTTCGTGGAGTTCTCGGGAAGGAGGTACGGGGCGATCGGCTCGCGGCTCACATGCGCTCCGGCACTTCGATGGCGAGCAGCTCGAGCAGCGTGGTCACCTCGGCAAGTGTCATCTCAACCAGGTGAATCCACGAAGCTTGCCGGGCTGGATCGTCCTCGTTGAGGATGTGGCACGCCTCGTAGAAGCGGCTGAATTCGGCAATCAGCTCGTAGGCATACTCTGCAATGTGGTTCGGTGCCCTGTGCTCTGCGGCACGCTCGACTACCTCGGGGAGCCGCGCCACCTGGAGCATGAGATTGCGCTCCTGATCCATCTCCGGTGGTGCAATCGGCCCTGCCCCGAGCCCGCGTTCTGCGGTCTCCCGCAGGATCGACTTCATCCGCACCGCCCCATAAAGGAGGTACGGGCCCGTCTTGCCGTCGAAGGACGTGAAGCGGTCGATGTCGAAGATGTAGTTGGACGATCGATGGTTCTGCAGATCGCCGTACTTGAGCGCGGCGACCCCAACCATCTCGGCGATCGCAGCCTTCTCTTCACCGCTGAACTCAGTGGCGAGAGCATTCTCCTCGATCCGATCTGCCGCTCGCGTCACCACCATGTCGATGAGCTCGCGCAGGGTCATCAGGCCGCCGTCGCGAGTACGGAACGGCTTTCCGTCCGGTCCGTTGACCGTGCCGTTGCCCGGATGCTCCAAGACGACATCGGGTGGGGCGATCCCGGTCTTGTAGGCGGCCCTGAAGACCTGCTCGAAGTGGAGACCCTGCCGGACATCTACGAAGTAGAGGATCTCCTCGGCACCCAACTCGACGACTCGATCCTCGATGGTCGCCAGATCCCACGTGGTGTAGAGGGAGGCACCATCCGATTTGAGGAGCAGGAACGGCGGTATCTCCTTGGTGTCTTCGTCGGTCGCCACTTCGATGACAAGCGCCCCATCGCTCTCGACGGCGTATCCCTCCGCTACCAATCTCTTCACCATGGGCTCGAGCCGATGGTTGATGGTGCTCTCGCCGTGCCAGAGCTCGAAATGCACGTTGAGCCGGTTGTAGACCTTCTGCATCGCCGCGATCGAGACATTCCGCATGTGCTGCCAGAGCGCCCTGTACCCGGGCCTACCGGACTGGAGCTCGACAACGGCGGCACGCGCCCGTGCGGCAAACTCAGGGTCATCCTTCGCCCGAGCTGCTGCCTCCGGGTACATGACCTGGAGATCGGCGATGTCGACGGGTGATTGCTCCGGATAACCGTCGGTCCTCAACTCATCGAAGTAAGGCCACTCGGGATACCGGTCCTGCAGCTCGGCGATGAGCTGACCATACGGCATCCCCCAGTCTCCGAGGTGGACGTCTCCGATGACATCGTGACCGAGGAAACGCATCACTCTCTTGATGCTCTCGCCGATGATGGCAGGGCGTAGGTGGCCGACGTGCAGTTCCTTGGCGACGTTGGGACCGCCGTAGTCGACGACGATCTTCTTCGCATTCGCACGCGCGGTGCCGAAGCGGTCGTCCAAACCGTCGATGTGACCGGCGAGATAGTCGTCGGTGAGTGTGATGTTGATGAAACCCGGTCCAGCGAGCTCGAGCTTGCTGAAGGGTGAGGTGTCGCCTATCGAATCGAGGACTGCCTGTCCAATCTCGCGAGGACTGCGCTTAGCCGCCTTTGCCGCAGGCATCGCACCGTTGCACTGGAACTGGGCGAGATCAGGACGCGCCGAGACGACTACCTGGCCGAAGGAGCGATCGAGCCCTTGCGCCTCGAACGCATCTCCAAAGAATTCTGACAAGCTGGCGGCGAGCGACATAGACATCCCTGACGGTAGGCGTGCAAGGATAGGCCCGAGGGCCGACAGCAACGTCAGCTTGGTACACTCCCCTCCGCGCCCCAGTAGCTCAGGGGATAGAGCACCGGCCTCCGGAGCCGGGAGCGCAGGTTCGAATCCTGCCTGGGGCACGATGTGCAGCTGATGCTGACGCGTTACACATGTGGGTTCTGTGTTTTCTGTTTTAGTCGTTCGTAGGGTGTTTGTCCGTTGAGGCCGCCGTGGGGTCGGTTGAAGTTGTAGAAGTCTTCCCACTCTTGCAGCTTGTCGTTGAATAGTTCGGTATCGTCGATGACGACTCCGTTGAGCATTCGGTAGAACTCTTCTTCGTCGATGCGGTGGGATCTTTCGACTTTGCCGTTCAATCTGGGGGTGGCGGGTTTGATGTAGACGTGTCTGATGCCCCGGTCGAGGACGTGGTAGTGGAACTGGGATCCGAACTCGCCGCCGTTGTCGGTTTGGATCTTCTCGACTCGGAATGGGAGTCTGGCGAGTAGGTAGTCGAGGAACTGGATGGCGGTCTTCTGGTTGCAGCGGGGATAGGCGCGGAGGACTCGGAGTCGGGTGCAATCGTCGATGGCAGTGAACTGGTAGAAGCGTTTCCCTGCGCCTCCGATGGGGGTGATGAACTTGACGTCGACCTGCACAGCGTGCCCCGGTTTGGGTTTCTCGTAGCGTTTCCAGCGTTCTCGGATAGGCTCTTGTGTTTCTGGGACGCTGTGCAGCCGATTCAGGTCGAGTCGCTGCAGGATCCGCCACACCCCAGACTTGGAGATTCGATGTCGTGATACCGCTTGAGATACATCGAGATCTTGCGCCGGCCCGAAGTGATAGTGCTGCCGCAGATAGATGATCTTGCCCACCACCTCAGCCGACGTGGCGTTCGGGCTGTAGATGCGGACGACGGAGACCGGTCACGGAGCCCCTCGAGACCCTTCTCCTCATAGCGGCGCAACCACCGGTAGAACGTCGGCCGGCTAATCCCGAAATAGCGGCACGTATGAGCAACGTCCCCCGTCACCGCCTCAACATGACGAATGACCGCCAGACGATGATTCACCAACCGTTGCTGTTCACGTTCTGCCACAGCTCTCCTCCTCCTATTGGAGAACCCAACGTGTAACCCATGTCTGTCAGTTCCAGACCCTCGGCTCCACCAGGACCCGATCTATTCGATCGGGTCCTTTTGTGTTCTGTGTGGTCCTGGAGTTGGGCCATGAAGAGACCGGATTGGCGGCAGGCGAGTAGTGTGTCGCCCTGATTCAGGCTCTCTCTGCTCTACTTCAACTTCACCTTGATGTTCCCTTTGGTCGGCACGGTTGTCGGTGAGGCGTATGAGGAATCACCAGGTTGCGAGTCGTAGAAGACTTCCAGTGTGCTTGCATTCCACAGCTTGAATCGGAACATGTCGTCAGTACCGGTTCGTGCGCCGTCGAGGATGACCAGCAGGAACTCGTACTCCTCTCCAGTCGAGTCCAGCGTGCCCTGGCCCTGCGTGAACGCCCAATCTCCGAAGATCCAGAGATACTGGATCTCCTCAGCTTCGAACTTCACCTTGCCGTCCGCATCCTTGTGGGTGTAGTTCAGGTGACCTTCAGGATTTCCCGTCTTCTTGTCGTACTCGGCGCTGAAGTTCACTTTGTCACTTACGTCGCCGACAACGACCTCCGGGCTACCCGAGATGCTCTTGCCGTCCGGGTCGAAGACGACCGCAGATTCGTATTCCGCCGTGTCGGAACCACCGCTGTCATCCCGCACCGTCAGAGTGATCGTGTAGATCCCAGGTGTTGAGTAGAAGTGCGAATCATCTAAGGAACCAAGGATCCCGACTAAGTCGAAGCTCGGAGTTGTCACGGTCCCGTCGCCCCAGTCAACCTCCACGGTGATCACATCGTCAGTATTGGGATCGGCAAAGGTGCCGGCCACAAACCCTTCGAACCCGAGCGCATAGGGATCAATCGGGCCCTCGAAGTTCTCGATTACCGGAGGCGTGTTCTCGATCTGTACATCGAACGAGTGAGTCGCCCCGGAATCACTGCAAGGTTCGAGGACGGTCACCGTGACCGTGTAGACGCCCGCCTTGGGGAAGGTGTGCGTCAGCTCGACCGTGGAGAACGGCGCAACGTCGTCATCAACGTAAGGCGCCGTGTCGTCTCCCCAATCGACCGTCAGCTGCAACGGACAGCCCGTCACATAGTCGATAACGTAGATGTCGAACGGGGCAGCAATCCCGTCCCCCGGTCCCGGGTAATCCACGATCACATCCGGCGGAGGATCAGCTGGTATCTCCTGGCGTTGGATTGTGAAATCGAACACAATTGTCAGGATCACGTTGGAGTCGTAAGTCATCGGCACGTCGGAGATTGTCCAGGATGCCAATTCGCCAGGATCACCGCTTACGGTGACACAGAAGGTGCCATCGGTACCGACAATCTCGATGCACACCTCTGAACCAGCCATCGCATAGCCGGATACCGTCCCCGCCGCGGGATCGACAATGACGCCCGGATCAATCGTCGGATCCTGCGAGTGATCGAGATCCTCGACTACGAGGGACCTCGTATACACGCCATCAGTGAGTTCGACCACCATGCCAGGTAGCAAGTCGACGCCGAGTGTCTCAAAGACTACGGAACCGGATTTGTCGCTCACGTCGGTGATGGTGACCGGCAGCTCATCGCTGCCGGTGATGGTCAAGGTTGTGTCTGTCTCCCACAGCCAACCATCACCAAAGATGGTGTCTGGTCCGTCGAGAGGTCGATCGACCCCCAGCACCGGCTCCGGTGTACGCCAGAACATCCAGGTGCCGTCACCGTCGTCATCGATCTCGGCGGTCGCAAATAACTCTCCGTACCCGATGTCCCAGGCGGGCCACTCGGATCCATCAGAGAAGTACGCAGTCCACGTTTCTGTCGACGTGTCAATCACACGCAGCGGCGCCTCGTCATCTTCGGGGTGCGGCATCCAGACCGTGGCACCGATCGGCGCAGTGCCGGAAACCGTGTCCGCCTCTACATCGACCGACGTCACGGTTGCCGATCCCACGACCAACTCGCGCGACCACATCGGCGGTTCGATTCCGAAGACCGTGCCAACGGCTGTCCACGTCTGAACCGCCGTGACTGTGTCACCGGCCACGAGCGGTACATTCCGGAACCCAAACTCAGATGGCTGGGCATCGGGAAGACCAATATCGGGCGTAGCAGTGCCCGACCACTTTTCGCCCCCATCTGCGTCGGTCACGGTGACCTGTACATCTGCGTAGCCGGGCCCGCCACCGAGTACCCAACCCGCGCCACCGATCACGGTGGAAGTATCGGGCTCCGGGAAATCGGGGAGGCTGGGCAGCGCCAGTGGGTTGAGTACCACATAAAGCTCCGGCTCGGTGAACGACTCCACATACGTTCCGGTCTCGGTTCCGGCATCAAGGTCCGCAATCGACCACCAGGTTCCGGGACCCAAGTCAACGGGGGCACCAAGAGCCTGAAGATCCAGATACCACCCGCCACTGCCGTCCGTTTCGATCTGAGTCTCCCAGAGCGTTCCGTCAAGCTCACCCTGCCGCCATGGGAAGAACTGCACACCCAACTCATGGTTGGGTCGGGCCTGTCCGGTCAGGACAAGGTTCTCCCTGTCAACAGTCTCGATCGTGAGGTTGGTCACCTCGGTGGACAGCATGGTGTCGCCATCGGTAACCGAGACCAGATCACCGGGCAGAATATCGAACGAGGGCATAAAGAGGGCATGCCACACACCGGGATCGATTTCGAACTCGCTGACAGGATCAAAGCTGAACGCGACGCCGTCACGCTCGACATCGAGTGTTGCTCCTTGGTTGAAGCCCTCGACATCAACAATGTCTGTCCACCCGGGCGCCGCGGTCGTTGAGTAGACCTTCATGTGAGCCTCGGGTGGTGAGTCCGGCATGACGAGAAGATCCACGACATCACCAAATGGGCCATGATCGACCAACTCTTCAACCATTCCTGTCTCAGGATCGACACGCCACAGTGCCGGATCGGACCCGCAACTGGATTCATCGCAGCTCGAGTCGATTACATACAACATGCCGTCCAATCCGACGGCGACGTCCTCCGTGAAGATGGCATCTGGGATGAGATACTCGTTCAAGATCTCCCATGACCCGTACTCGAACTCGACGACCGCTGGGGGCCCGACCGAAGTCGCCAGCAATGTGCCTTGCGGAGAGAACACCAGACCATTGAATCGATACGGCATGTCACCGCCGATGATCTGTACCGCAGCAGGCGTGGCTGCATACGGATCCACTTGGAATACCTGGTCGCTGCCACCTGTGGTGAAGTAGACCAGCCCATCTGGACCGAACTCGATACCGTCAGCGGCGATACTGCTCAGCTGCGGGATACCACCAGGTCCATCGATATCAAGGTTGAACACCCCTTGCTCGTTATCGGCAATGAATAGGGCGCTGTCCTCACGATTGTCGAAGGCTACGCCGATTGGGAATGACAGCGGATCGCCCTCGAACAAGACCTCAAACTGGCCACTTCCCATGTCGAGCCGCAACACACGGCCTGCACCGGAGTTGGCCAGATACAGGAAACCGGGATCGCCCCAGCGGATGTCCCACACCCCGCCAAACGGCAACGGGAGTTCGTTGACGATTTCGCCGGCGCCGTCGTTCGCTTGGGGGTCATAGACCCACAGCACACCGTCCGTCTGCGAAATGAGTAGTTGCCCCGGCTCGACCGAGAAAGGTTCCATCCAGAGGTCGTTACCGCCACCGTCACATTCGAAGCACCAGTCGATGTGGGTGGCGTCGCCGTCTTCGTCGAATACTTCCACCCAGCCGCCCGTGCCTGGATCGAAGGTCAGGATCGTGTCCTGCTCCCAATCCTCTACTCCGGGGTTGGCAAAGTCAGCGAGCCAGAATCCATTTTCGTCGGATTGAACCTGTCGGCTGATCCAGTCGACGCCCACCTGGAACTGAGAATCGGGTGGGCCATATCCGGAAACGACAGTCAGGTCGGGATCGATGGACTGGATCACCACATCAAAGACGTCATGGCTCTTGATCGCCGTACCTGCCGACTCGATCTCTACCCGATCGTTCGGCAGGATCGTGACGGATTCGTCGAACTGCACGTCGAACCAGCCACTGTCGTCAGGGATGGCGGACGTAATGACGTCGCCATTGACCGCGATGTCAATCTCAACACCCGTCGCAAACTCGTTACCCCAAACAGCGGGTGGTTGGTGGACCTCAACCGGACCGGGCACTGGCTGCCAAGCCGGTTGCGTACCTGCGACGACAAAACGAAGACCGGTGCCATCCGGGGCGACGGCCCAGATGCCTGAGCCGTACCGGTAGAACAGGATTTCCGACCCGTCGGGCGCCCATTCAGGTTGTCCCCTGAGCGGCGCAGCATCGACCACGACATGTGGATTCTGTCCATCAGCGTCCATTACCCAGAGCACGATGTCCGGTCGATCCGGGTGCTCGGTGGCGAATGCTATCTGGGTTCCGTCCGGTGACCAGGCCGGGTTACCCGCCGCTCTCGGCAAATCGGTTAGTTGCTGCGGGTCTGAGCCATCCGGTGCCACGGTCCAGATTTGATACGGCCCGGTTCGATTCGAGCTGAAGGCAATACGTGACCCATCCGGCGCCCATGTCGGTTCCCTGTCAGTTCCCCTCTCGTTCCCTGCTTGCTCGGGGTTGTTGCTGACGTTCACGGGAACGCCGCCGCCGGCGGGCACGACGTAGATCTCCACGTCGAAAGTGCCGACCGAAGCCTCATATGCGATCTGATCCCCCTGTGGCGACCATGCGGGGTTCTGTTCAGTGAACCCCTCGGAAGCGACACGCGTCGAGCACGACTCTATGGCGGTGTAGCAACCGTCGGGCAGCGGATAAGGCACCACGGCAATATCCGGCCCACCCCCTGTGTCCAGACCGTAGGCAAAGGCGCTGCCATCGGGTGCCCAGCTCGGATCCTGCTTGCTATCACCATCACCACCACCATCAGCATGGAGGTGGATGATGTCGGTGCCATCCGGGTTGACGGTCGAAAGGTAGCTGAGTCCTTGGTAGTGGTTGAACGCGATCAGCCCATTAGCTACTGGCCCGTACTCCCCCATCGATGGTCTTACGACGAAGGTCGGATTGGTAATCCCCCAGTTCGCCATTGTGCAATCCCCGTCATCATCACATTGAGCCGAGTTGCCGTTACTGCCGGGCACCAGATCGGCCTGCATCGCAAAGCCGGCATGCCAGGTTCCGGGATCGTCCCCGCTGCATGGGAGCACATCATCGTCGCAGGCTGTGACCTGGATCCAAGCTTCGGAGCCATGGACCCACACGTCGACGGTGGATCCAGGCGCCGCGGTGCCAGTCACAGTATCTGTCCCGGCATCAGCACTGAGGATATCGAGTGAGGTCACCTCGTGTTCCTTGACGAATTCGGCCTCGTCATCGAGGTCCATGTCGGCGACAATCGACACAACGTGTCCCGGGAGTATTTCAAAGGCAGCGTTGAGATCGAAGTAGAATCCGGGGTTGTCCCATCCCTCCTGCAGCGCGACCGTTGTGTTTGCCTCGTACAAGAGGGGTCCAAAAGTACCCTCAGAGACGTAGCCGTCGTAGACGGCCAGGTCTACTGGCGCTCCGATCTGCCAATCCGGGGATTCAGCCCACACCGAGTTAGGCGGATCTACCTGGAAGCCGGGCTGGCCCTCGCCGCCGCCGTCACAGTCGTGGCACCAGCCACGATGGGTCGAATCACCGTCGTTATCGAACACCTGGGCGCTGCCACCCGTGTCCGAAGCAAACGGCACGCTCAGGGCACCCGAACCATCAAACGGATCAAGCGGCTCAGTAGCCAAATCGACAGTCCAGTATCCGGGATCGACGTCGGCATCAGATTCCGCCTGCACTTCACGGCCGACGTTCTCGAACTCGTTTCCTCCATTCACGGTCACCCACGCCTCAGGAGGGGCATAACCGGTGATGACGCCGGACTCGGAGTCAACTTCCGTGATCGAGAGATCGACAACCAACAGATCCTTATAGATCTCCGGACCGTCGACTCCATCAGCATCAGAGAACACTGTGACAATGTTGCCCGGCACAATCTCACAGGGGTTGTCGGGATCGTCGAAGTTGACGTTGAAACCCTGCTCCCACGGATTCTCGCCCCACGAATACGTTTCCGTGCTCGCAGAACAGAGATATGTCGACGGATCTTCGATATCGAAGCCGACACCACCGACGAGCACGTCGACGGGGATACCCAGCGGCCAATCCTCACCATTGCTCCACACCTGAAACGGCGCCTCAACACTGAACGACGGATTCGGAACGAGAATCGATACGTCAGTTTCGCCACCGCCGCTTCGTTGTTCTGAGACGATGTGGGCTCCAGGAAGGATCTCGAAAACACCCTGAGGCGTATCGGGATCTTCGCTGGGCCCTTCGACCGAGAAATCTGCAATCCACGGCCCGAGACCATCCTCGACTCCATCGTCGAGATCATCTCCTGCGATCACGAATCGAACAGAATCAAGCCGTCCTTGGCTGGCACCGATCTGAACAATGACCTCGCTACCCGGCTCGGCAGACCCGAACACAGAGTCGAGATCGTCGTCATATCCGTCCATGAAGAGGTTCATCACCTGGTGATCACGTCGGGTTGTGCCGTCGTCCACGGCCACCCACTGTCCTCGTTGGATATCGAAATCCACGCCAACGCCCATCTCGCCATTCAGATTGAAGAACGTCTCGGAGAAGAGCACACCGTTGTCGGGATTCTGATCGACATCAACAGCAAGGGTCACATGCCTACCCGGCTCCCAGCCACCTTCGATCTGAACCCTGTCCTCATCTGGGAACACCGCGACACCCGGGTCTCCGCCTTCCTCGCCGCCGCCGTCACAGTCGTGGCACCAGCCACGATGGGTCGAATCACCGTCGTTATCGAACACCTGGGCGCTGCCACCCGTGTTCGAAGCAAACGGCACGCTCAGGGCACCCGAACCATCAAACGGATCAAGCGGCTCAGTAGCCAAATCGACAGTCCAGTATCCGGGATCGACATCGGCATCAGATTCCGCCTGCACTTCACGGCCGACGTTCTCGAACTCGTTTCCTCCATTCACGGTCACCCACGCCTCAGGAGGGGCATAACCGGTGATGACGCCGGACTCGGAGTCAACTTCCGTGATCGAGAGATCGACAACCAACAGATCCTTATAGATCTCCGGACCGTCGACTCCATCAGCATCAGAGAACACTGTGACAATGTTGCCCGGCACAATCTCACAGGGGTTGTCGGGATCGTCGAAGTTGACGTTGAAACCCTGCTCCCACGGATTCTCGCCCCACGAATACGTTTCCGTGCTCGCAGAACAGAGATATGTCGACGGATCTTCGATATCGAAGCCGACACCACCGACGAGCACGTCGACGGGGATACCCAGCGGCCAATCCTCACCATTGCTCCACACCTGAAACGGCGCCTCAACACTGAACGACGGATTCGGAACCTGCCACATGACGAATGTCAGATCGCCATCGTCGTCGTACTGCTCGACGGACCCGAAGCTCCCCTCATCCAATACACAGGTAGCAGCTTCGTCGTCGAGTTCGCCGCCGGAGACAGAGAAATCGGCGACAAAGACACCCTCCCCATTGACGTCTACGTTCCGCCGTCGACAGACATCCGAGAACAAGGCGACCTCGACCCAATCGTCGCCGACCAGGGTTGTCGAACCCCTGACGGTGCCGCTGTCAAGATCGGCGCTAGCAAACGTGATTGGCTTCACCACGTGAGTCCGTGTCGTTGTACCGTCGGTTGCACTGACTACGAAGCCGGCCTGCAAACCCAGCGAATCATCCTCGATGCGCCACGAATCGCCGTAAATCGTGTCGGAGCCGGCGATCGCTGTCAGATCATCCCGGTCGTACACGTCATCGGGATCGTCGACGGTGACGGTAACCGTGGCTCCGTCAATCCACGCGCCTTGGCCGACAATGCTGTTCGGCGGACCCACGTGGATACGCGCCGCTGGCTCGGGAATCTGTGCCAGAGCCGGCGAAGCGGAGATCCCACCAAGAACAGCCACCCCTGTAAGCAAGGCAACGGCGACCACCACCATCCGCACGAACACGTTGTTATATGCCCATCGAGTGACTGGTGGCCTCATATACCGCTCCCAAGAACATGCTGAACAGCTGAGTTCGCCCGGCATTAGTGGCCACCATTGCCCGCATGGACAGAAGACAAGGTCAACCGAGCCTTTTCAAGGGCCAAACGGCAGGGATCGTGTGACCGACGCGTCGTACTGCCCAAACACGAAATGACTAGTCAGCTACCGCAAACGTGGGCAACAGATCCGCTCTCGGAGAAAGGCCCGCCCACTGACAGAATCCTGAGCGAGAAGGAGGACCCGATCGAGTAGATCGGGTCCCGGCAGTTTTGTGGTGGCCCGCCAGCCAGCCGGCGCCGACCCAAACTGCAGCTCGATACGCTGCCGCACATCGCCTCGGTTGGCTACTTACGGGAGCTGATGTGATTGATAGGGAGATTGAGGACGCTGTGCTCGATCAGCCCGAGCTCCTTAGCGTTGCGCAGCCATTGGGAGATGTCGCGCGGCGTGATGATGCCGACAACCTCTCCAGCGTCGATGACGAGCACCCGGTTCGTCTCGTGGCCGGTGAGCGCATCGAGAACGTCATCCATCGACGTATCGGGTGAGACGCTTGCCGCATCCGCCAGCGGAGTCATCACCGCGCCCACGGTCACTTCGGCCCGACGCGCCGGCTTGGTGTCGCGGATCGCGTTCTTCGCCAGGATTCCGACGGTCGCCCCGTTGCGGCTGACCAGGAACGATTGGTGATCGGCCGGGAGGAGGTGCTCGTCGATTGCCTGGCTGAGACTCATATCGCTCGGGAGCACATCCAGCTGTGAACGCATCACGCGTTGTGCCGGGACATGCTCGAGCAGCTGCCGTACGTAGACCTGCGAGTAGGAGGCACGTGCCGCCTCAGTGAGGAACCAGCCGATGCCTGCGTTCCACACACCGGCGACGACATTGCCCGTGAAGATGGCTACCAGGCCGAGGCCCATCAGGAGGTAGCCGAATCCCAAGCCTGCCATTGACGCGATGCGTGTGGCGCGGGCTCGGTCCCCGCTCACTCTCCAGGCGATGGAGCGCAACACCCGCCCGCCGTCCAGAGGGAAGGCAGGCACCAGGTTGAAGACACCAAGGGCAAGGTTCACCCAGCCGAGGTAGCCGAGCGCACCGAGCCACACCGCCGGAAGCGGGGCAGTCTTGACGGTTAGCCAGAAGAGCAGAGCGATGGCGAAGCTGGTGAGCGGGCCAACGATGGTGATCCAGAACTCGTCACCCGGGTGCTCGGCATCGAGGTCGATGTTGCTGACACCGCCGAAGAGGAACAGCGTGATCGACCGGACCTCGAGCCGCGGGCTCGCGCCGTGAGGGAGTGGGCGAGCTCGTGGAGGAGTACTGAGGCGAAAAAGAGGATGGTGGAGACAACGGTGAGGAGTATGAGCACTCCCGTAGCCGTGCCCGTAAACATCACGTCGAAGTTCCCGAAGAAGAGGAATCCGATGAGCAAGACGACGATCGCCCATGAGGCATCGATGCGGATCTCGACACCGGCGATGCGAGCGATACGCCAGGAGTTCCCGAACATGTGGCCCTCCAGTGAGCAGTTCGTTTTCCACTCCATACCCCGCATTCGTAGGTGCGAAACCGGAGATCGATGGCCGTGGTCAGCAGGCGGCAAGCGTCCCAGCAAGCGGCCGCGACATCGCGGCCAGGTCGCACCAGGCGGCGAGGAGACGGGCACAGCGCAGCTTGCGCCCGAAGCCATTGCTCAGAAAACGTCGCATCTACGACCGGAGGTCGCGGCCTCGCCAGGAACCCTGCATCTGCATCGTGTGGAAGGAACGAAGATCGGCCTGAGACCTCATGCCCTGCGGCTGCTGCGTCCTAGAACACGTTGCCGAGAACACCGGCGCGCCATAGGACCAGGGCATCCATGGTCACCGCTACGCCGACATGGAGAAAGATGCCGGGGACAAAGCTCTTCGATCTGAGTGCCAAATACCCGAGGATCAGCCCGGCGAAGATCGCGGCGAATGCTTCGGGGGCGGGCTTGCCGAAGTGGATCATCGTGTACGGGATCGTCATGATGGCGATTCCCAGGAGACCAAAGCGCTTCGTCAACCCAAATGTGAGGAACCCTCGGAAGAAGGCCTCGATACCGACGAACTGGAAGGCATAGCCAAACTCGTACCACCAGAACGCTCCCCCTCCCTCCAGAGCACGTTTGTAGAACGGGTAGTAGGTGCCGAAGCTGTGGAAGCTCGATGCCCAGAACAAGAGCGGGAACATGACGAGATACATGAGCCCGTAGACGGGA
The DNA here is from genome assembly GCA_963844835.1 of uncultured bacterium. Lineage (GTDB taxonomy): Bacteria > Actinomycetota > Acidimicrobiia > Spongiisociales > UBA5794 > JAAETI01. The sequence goes on from CAWJPT010000007.1 coordinate 415,688, forward strand.
AAGTGTTGCAGGGTGCCGCGAATCCGGAATCCCCAGTCGCCCGGCGACTCCCGGATCAACCAATAGATGATGCCGGCAGGCACCATCGTGCGCAACACGAGTGACGTGGCGCCCCAGTACAGGTATGCGCCGACACCCGGATGAGTGCCGAGAAAACCACCCGCATTGGCGGCTACCCAGTCGATCATCCCGGACTTGACGTAGAACTCCGGCCGACCCCAATAGCGAAAGACATACAGGAGCACGGTGCCGGCAATGATGACGATGAATGCCACCCGATCGGCATGCTCATCATCCCGGACATCGAGGTCGAGTGGTACCTGCAAGCTGTCGAGCAACACATTCCTCCGTGGCGAGTAGCGAGTGTACGCGGCAAAAAGCCGTTCCCGAGTGCCAATCCTGCCAACTAGTGTTTTCGCGAACTGGAGGTCTCAATGCGTCCCATCTGGAAAGGTGCCATATCCTTCGGGCTCGTCACGATCCCGGTGGGCTTGTATGCCGCCACCGAGAACAAGCGGCCGTCGTTCCGTCAACTCCGTGATTCCGATCACTCGAGGATCCGGTACAAGAAGGTCGCCGAGGCTGATGGTGAAGAGGTGGCCAACGAAAATATCGTCAAGGGCTACGAGGTCGACAAGGAACGCTACGTCGTATTCACCACCGAGGAGCTCCAGGACATAATGAAGGGCCTGACCGGCGGGATCGTCGACGTTGTCCAATTCGTCGATCGCGCCGAGATCGACCCGATCTACTTCCAGAGCTCCTATTACCTCGCACCTGAGAAGTCGGGGGTGAAAGCCTACCGCCTCCTGCTCGCCGGTCTCGAAGAGCGAAACATGGTCGGTGTCGCCAAGGTGGCCATCCGCGAGCGTGAGTATCTCGCCACACTGCGGGCCGAGGAGGGCGTGATCATCCTCGAGACCATGTACTGGCCGGACGAGATCAGGGAACCCGTCTTCGAGAGTCTCAATGACGAGATCGAGATCCGGGACGAGGAGATGAAGATGGCCACGATGATCATCGACAACCTCGCCGGGACCTTCGATCCGTCCGCATGGCACGACGAATCCCGGGAAGCCGTCGAAGCCGCCGCCGCCGCCAAGATCGAAGGTCAGGAGATCGTCGCCCCGCAGATCTCAGAGCCCACCGGGGTCGTCGATCTCATGGAAGCGCTGCGGGCCAGCGTAGAGGCAACCAAAGAGAAGAAGGCCGTCTAGTCCTCGAGGATCTCGAGCTCAGCGGTGAGACGAGCCGCGGCAAGCACCAGAGTCACTGTGATTGCCGACACGATGGCTTGCAGGGCGATCATTTTCTTCCTATCGCCCGCAGCATGCTGAGTCTTGATTCCTGGATTTCGCGAGCTCGGAAAAACCTGAGGTCAGGGTGACCCAGGACCCTCCGTTTGCCAGGTCACATTGGCGATCGGGTCATCCGTGAACCCCAGGAACGAAGGCGCCCGCACCCGCCCCCCTGAAGTCCACTGCTTGTAGCGGACCATCGCAACCAATTGCGGCCGCACCCAGGTTGACCCTCGCGGCATCTCGGCGTCGGGGTGAAACAGGCTCTCCCCGACCACCATCTCGTCGAGAGCAGCTCGAATGGCGACAAGTGCTCGATCGTCGAAGCCGGACCCGACCGCGCCGATCCACCGCAACCGATCACCGTGCCACAGGCCGAGCAGCAGTGCACCGAAAGTGCCCGATCTGCCCCCGGTGCCCCGGGTGAAGCCGCCGACAACCGCCCGAAGCTGCTTGAAGTTGCCAACCTTGCGCCAGTCGGGACTACGGAGCCCGGGAACGTACGCGCTCCCCAGGCGCTTGCCGACAATGCCCTCCAGATCGTTCTGAACCACAAAATCCCAGATCGCGCCGGAGCTTCGAGGGTACTGATCGCCACACACCAGCGGCGGCGGCAGCTCCAACTCACGGAGTCGAGCCACCCGTTCCTCCAGTCGCTCGTCGAGAAGCGGCCCGCCATCTGCAAGAAGATCGAAGACGACATAGGTGACAGGGGTCATTGGCTCGCCCAGCCCCGGGACCCGGTTCATCCGACCCTGCAGGCGCTCGAACGATGGTCGCCCGGTCGCATCGAGGGCCACGATCTCACCGTCGAGCACCAACCCGTGAGGTAGTTCGAGCGCAGCCAGCTCGGGATAGCGAGCACTCATGTCGTTGCCACGTCTCGAGCGAAGATCGAGCACATCGCCCTGCGTGCTCGCGATACAGCGGACTCCGTCCCACTTCAGCTCGAAAACCCATTGGTCGTCGTCGAATGGCTGCGGCCACGCGCTGGCGAGCATGGGCTCGTAGCGGACTATGCGCCCAGCTCCTCACGGACGAGACGGTTCACCAACCCACCATCGAGATCCTGACCTGACTTCATGACGTGCCCGATCACTCTCCCCACCATCTTCGGGTCGCTAGCGCCCAACTCTGCGATCGCAGATCGAACGATGGCGCGCGTCTCATCCTCACCGGCGAGCTTGGGCAGCCAGCGTGACAAATAGTCGACCTCGTACGCCAGCTTGGCGGCCTGCTCGGCACCGCGCTCTCCGGCGGCTTCGAACTCAGCCCGCGCCTTGGACATCTTCTTGACGTACGACCCGATCACTTCCTTGTACAGGTCGTCGTCGGCTTCGCCGGAGAAACCGGGTGCCGAGCGGGCAATCGAGATCTCGGTCTCCACCTGCCGGACGACGTTGCGACGTGCCTTGTCACCCGTCTTCATCGCATCTATCAGTTCGGCCGCGAGCTCTTCTCTTATTCCCATCTCACCTTCTCCTGAGGGACCTCGGACGAATCGACAACCCATCGACACCATAGATTCGTTGAGGCAGTGTGCACCCTCTCCATGATTGATCACCACCCTCCCAGCACGGTAGCGCCCAACGCCGGTCACATGATGGTCCCTAAAGAGGGGGGCCAAAATACCCCTTGAATCGTTCCGACTCATACCCTTAGACTGCGCAGTCGAGGTTACGCAAATCGACGTGCCCTCATAATTGAGATGACCTTGTGAAAGCGCTCACATTCACAAACACCCCGAGGAGCGAGGCAACAGCATGCTGACACTGACCGATTGGCGCGAACTCTCTGCGTGTAGAGACAGCGATCCGGAAGTCTTCTTCCCGATCGGCACTACCGGACCGGCCGTCGGCCATATCGAGAGAGCCCGCGCCATCTGCTCAGCATGCTCAGTCAGCGAAGAATGCCTGCAATACGCCCTCGAAACCAATCAGGAATCAGGTGTCTGGGGTGGTTACCCCGAAGAGGAGCGTCGTCGTCTCCGCAAGCGCTGGCTCGCCGAGCGCCGCCGTCGTCGTCAGGAAGCACAGCGTCGCGCGTCCTAGCGACAAGGGCACCTGCTCCGCATTCCCCTCCGAGTAAATCGAGTGAATTGAAGGCCGCCGCTGTTTGCGGCGCGCCCTCCCGGGCATTGTCCCCGAGCCGTGGGCCATCCGGCCCTTACATGCCTGCCAGCGAATGTGCTGAGATCTCATAAGGAACGGGGAGAGTGCTCGGTCGACCGGTGTCCCTCATCAATGTGTCCCGTCCCCTTGGGATGCCCGGTCGGTGTCACAGGAGGAGAAAATGAGCAAGCGGTTACCCGCCTTAGGGGTGCTCGCAATCGGCGTCATTGTGCTGATTGTGCTGTTCACCACGAATCTGTTCACCGTCGGCAGCGCCTTCGAGGATCTGACCGATGCATTCCGACCGATCATGACCGACCAGGCAATCGAAACGGCTCAAACGGACGTCGCCGCTCTTGGAGAGGTGTCGAACGAGTTCAGTACCAAGATTGCCCCTGCCCTTGCCCAGGCGATGCAGATGACGCCCGAGGAGCTGAATGCCTTCCTCGGGACCAATTTCCCCGCCGTGGCGGCCGGCGTTGCTGCCCTGCCGCAGATCGTGCCCCAATTCACCGGGGTCGTAGATCTGTTGGCGGCGCAGCAGTCCAACTTCGAGCAGGCCGATGCGATCCCGACCAGCAATCTGCCGGCAACAACCGTGCCGTGGATCATCCTGCTGATCGGAATAGCTGCGATCGTCGTCGGCATCGTGATGCTCCGTGGTACCAGGTTCGCCTGGCTGATCGCGGTCGGGTTCGGTGTCCTCGTCGTTGCCTTCACGCTCGTGCTGTCGTTCCTGCCCAAGTCCTCGGCAGCCGATGACATGAACGCGGCGCTCAAGCCCGTCTACAACCAGGAGCTGGTCTCCGGATCGGCGCAGGCCCTCGGTGTTGTCGGCGCCATGGGCCAGCAGATGAGCCAGGAGATGCTCCCTGCACTGAGCCAGGCGTTGGGGATGGATGCCACCCAGATGCAGGGATTCCTGAGTCAATTCCCCGCCACCGCGGGGGCACTGGAGAACCTCCCCGCTTCAATCGACAGGTTCCAAAAGATGGTGACGGCATTCGATAGCCAACTCGACAACTACAACACCATCAAGAACACCAAGCTGAACCCGATCGCGCTGATGATCCTCGTCGCGGGATTGCTCGTGATCGTCTGCGGCGTATGGAGCTTCATGGCGGATCGGAATCGCCCCGCCGAGATGCCGACACAGACCGAGTAGACGCGGTCTTCCACGATTGAGCGGCCCCGGGCATCTGCCCGGGGCCGCTTCGTTGTTCGATCGCCCACCGCAAGACGGCCGGCGTGCCCGAATCAACCGAAGCCGACTGCTCGGTCACTGGCTCGGGCGACTTCGACGAAGGCAAGACGCTCGGCGACAATGCCGTGACGACCACCCTGGTCGTCTGTGACCCAGACGAATCCTTCTTTGTCGACGATCCCCTTCTCGAGCGCGGCCACCGCATCGTCGACGTCATCCACCTGGATCTCGAGTTCCCTGGCGCCGTCGATCCCAATCCGCAGCTTGCCGTCGTTGCTCATAGTTCAGTCCTGTCGTTGGCTGTGACGAATCGTAATCAGTTGATGACAAGCTGGGGGTGGCTCCGCAACCTCGGCTTGCGCTTCTCGACCTCACCCGCAAGGCGGGAGAACGCGGCCGCGGCCTCGCTGCCAGGTTCGGCAACCACAATCGGAGCACCGGCGTCGGCAGAAGATCGAATCTCGGAGACAAGCGGAATCTGACCGAGCAACGGCACACCGAGCTCCTCGGCGAGAGCCGCTCCCCCGCCCTCACCGAAGATCTGATAGCGCTTGCCGTCGTCACCGGTGAACCAGGACATGTTCTCGACAACGCCGAGAATCTCCTGATTGACCTTCTTGGCCATCAGTCCTGCCCGCTTGGCGACCCGCTGGGCCGTGACCTGCGGTGTCGTGACTATCAGTGCCTGCGCCATCGGCAAGAACTGAGAGAGCGAGATCGAGATGTCCCCGGTGCCGGGTGGCATGTCGACCAGCAGGTAGTCGGGATCGTCCCAATGGACGTCGGTGAGGAATTGCTCCATCGCCTTGTGCAGCATCGGTCCACGCCAGATGACCGCCTGATCGTCGGGCACGAAGAAATCCATCGACATCGCCTTGACGCCATGGATCTCAGGGGGGAACAACACCTCGTCTATGACCGTCGGGGGCCGATCGATGCCGAGCATCCGGGGAATGGAGAATCCCCATACGTCTGCATCCATCACACCGACCGTCTTACCCATGGCAGCCAGCGCCGCGGCGAGGTTGGTGGTGACAGATGACTTGCCGACACCGCCCTTGCCTGAGGAGACGGCGATCACACGGGTCTTGCTCCCGGCCTGGGCCATGGGGATCGTGGGGGTGTCGACACCTCCGCGAAGATCTCTGGTGAGCTCATTGCGCTCCTCATCGGTCATCGAGGTGAACGAGACGCTCACGCCGGTGACACCGGCCACCGTCTGTGCTGCGGCCGTCACATCTCTGGTGAGCGTGTCCTTCAACGGACAGCCTGGAATTGTCAGAGCAACGAGAACACGGACAGAACCGTCGTCATCAACCTCGAGCTCACGCAACATGTTGAGCTCTTCGAGGCTGCGGTGAATCTCTGGATCCTCAACCTGGCCAATCGCGGTACGCAGCGCGGCGACATCGATCACAAAACCTTCTCCTATGCGCGTAGTGAATAGAAACTATAGTGAGTGTCGATACCCCTACTTCGACGCCGCACGAAAGCTACCGGGATGGATACAGCCCAACTTGATCAGCAGCTCGGTGATCTCGCCTCGACTCTCGGAGATGCCACCCGACGCGGCATATACATGACCGTCCGCGAGTCTGTGGAGCCGGTGACCGCTCAGCAGATTGCCGGGTTGTTCGATATCCACACCAATGTCGCCCGTCATCACCTCGACCGCTTGGTCAGCGACGGGTATCTGCAAGTGACCATGCGCCACCGATCGGAACGGAGAGGACCGGGAGCAGGCAGACCCGCCAAGCACTACGAGACGACGAGCAAAGAGATATCGGTCCAATTCCCGCTCCGCCGCTACGACTTGCTTGCAGAGTTGCTGGCGCGCATGGTGCAGCGGATCGCCCCCGACACGGCTGCCCAGGTAGCAGAGGAGGTCGGCCGTGAGTACGGCCGCGAGCTGGCCGCCGAGGTCGGGCTCGCCGAGGACGCGGGCTTCGACACGGCCGTGCAGGCCGTAGCCAAAGTGATGATGGGCGTCGGTTTCGAGAGTGAAGCCGTCACCTCAGAGCACCTGATCGTCACCACGTTCTGCCCATTCGGGGACACCGCGTCCAACCACCCTGAGCTGATCTGCAAACTCGATCAGGGAATCGTGGCAGGCCTGCTCGAATCGCTGCAGGCGCACGGAACACCGGTAGTGACACCCCGCCTACACAGTGACGAGGACTGCCACACCGAAATCTGATCCCGCTCAATAGTCGTCGCGAGATGCCGATATAGCTCACATCGACTGAAGAGCGGGGATACCACATTGCGGGTCGCCACCAAACAACAGCGCGTCCTAGTGCTGATCACGGCTTGCCTGGCCGCCGGCGGGCTGATGATGGTCGCCTTCGGTTCTCCGAGCCCTCCAATCGTCCTCGTCAATGCTGCCTGTGTTGCCACCGCTTTCGCTGCGGTAACGACCCGGATACGTGAGCCCGATCATGCGGCAGCGATCGCTGAGGTTTCTCACGAGCTACGTACGCCACTGACCGGGATCCTGGGCACACTGGAACTACTCACCGACTCGACCATCCCTCTCGAACCGTCCGAGGTCGACGAGTTGTTGATCGCGGCGCACGGGGACGCCAATCATCTACTCAATATCGTCGGCAACCTCCATGCCCGGTCACGGCTCGATCGAGCCATCCTCACCCCGGAAGTGGTGCCCACCGATATCAGAGCGCTCATCAGCAAAGCCGTGGCTCGCTCACCTCAGGTTGCGCGACGCTGCTACATCGCAGGCGGCGCACCTGCCGTCGCATCCGGCGATCCGCAACTGATCATGCAGATCGCAACAAATCTCGTCCAGAACATCGAACGGTACGCACCCGTCGGCGACGTGAGAATCGACTTCGATTGCATCGGAGACCAGCTAACGGCCTTCTTCCGCGATTCGGGCCCAGGAGTGCCCGCCCACCGGTCCGATCAGATATTCGATGTGTCCGCCAGCAGCGAGGGGCTCGGATTGGGTCTCTCACTCAGTCGTCAGCTGGCGCGGGCAATGGGGGGAGATCTGGCATGTGACAATCCCGGCGTAGCCGGGGCCGTATTCGCATTGCGGATCCCGGCAAGCAACACGGACATCGCCCCGGATGAGGTCGTGTCCGTCCTCCCTGAGGAGCGCTACCAGGCGCACGCGCCGCGGGCGCGTCTGCTGATCGACCTCGCTGAGGCCCTCAACGGCCAGTCGCTGGGACGAGTCGTCGGAGGCATAGCCAAGATCTATCAAGAGTTGCTGGGGGCGACCGGTGCCATGCTCTTCGTTCCGCGCCGCGACGGGAGCTTCCACTCTGCTTGCTGCCACCGCGAGCGTGTCGAGATAGCTGCCACGCAGGCTCGAGACCTCGAGGAAGTCCTGATCAGTGGGCAAACCAAAGAGGTCCACGACGTCAGCAACACCGCCATCGGATCGCACACCGAGATCGGTGGCACCGCGGCACTGCTGCTGCCCGTCCATGACGGGACCAGGGTCGTTGCCGTTCTCGCCGTCGCGTGGAAGAGCCCGGATCAGATTCCAAGCGGGGCGCCCGTACAGGTCGCCGAGGCACTCGCCGAACTGACCGCGTCTGCAATCGCCCGGACTGCCCTCACCCGCGACATAGTGTTCGAGCGGCGATTGCGGGCATCGGTGATGAACGAGCTCCCCATTGCAGTCTCCATCTTCGCCGGTGATCCCCCACAGGTAGTCGACTGGAACTCGAAGGAGCGGGAACTGCTCGGGCTCGCTGATGATGGCGGCAGGCCGAGCGATCTGGTGTCGAGCCAGGATCAGTTCGACGTCCAATTCATCGACGGCACCAAGCTGACTCTGGACAACGCACCCGTGACCATTGCGATTCGCACCGGCGAGGCCACCGGCCCGTTCCTGTTGCGCATCAAGCGTGTCGACGGCAGTTGGATTCACACCCGCACGTATTGTGCGCCGTTCTTCGACACCGAAGGCAAGGTCGCCGGAGCGGTAGTCACCTCCGAGCCCCTCGACCTCAGTCTCGAGACGGGTGTCTCGACGACCTGATCCGTCGACGATGGGACCCGATGCGCTTGCGCCCTGTTGGGTCGGTTAACCTCATTCCATGGCGACTCTCGTACTCACAGCAATCGGCGACGATCACGCAGGATTAGTGCGCGCCCTGTCCGGCGTCATTGCAGACCACAACGGAAACTGGGAGACGAGCCGCATGGCTCATCTCGCCGGCAAGTTCGCAGGAATCGTGATGGTAACGGTGCCGGACAACCAGGTCGACAGCCTGATCTCCGATCTCGGGCCACTCGAGCAACAGGGGCTTCTGGAGGTCGCGGCCGAGCTCTCGTCCCCGGCGATACGAGACGAGGGAAACACCCGGCTCACCCTCGAGGTGGTCGGCGTCGACCGCCCGGGAATCGTGCGCGATGTGTCCGATGTGCTCGCCCGCCAGATGGTGAACATCGAAGAGCTGGAGACCGAGACAGTCAGCGCCCCGATGGACGGCGGCGAGATATTCAGGGCACGGGCAACGCTTTCACTGCCCAATGCGATCTCGATCGACTACCTCACCGAGGCGCTCGAGGACCTCGCCGGCCAACTGATGGTCGACATCGAGCTGGAAACGGACTGATCCGACCGCTCTGCCACGGCCGATCCGGCTCAGCTTGCGGCCATGCGACGCAGCACCATGTGCAGGATCCCCCCGTTGCGTAGGTATTCGATCTCGACAGGTGAGTCTGCCCGACACTGTGCAGTGAATTCCACAACAGAACCGTCCGCGGCGGTGGCACGAACCTGCACCGGCTGCCGGGGCTGGAGATCGTCATCGATGTCGATATCGAACGTCTCGGTGCCGTCTAGCCCGAGGGTGTCGGCGTTCTCGTTCTCGGGGAACGTCAACGGCAGCACACCCATCATCACCAGATTGGAACGGTGGATGCGCTCGTAGCTCGACGCGATCACAGCCTTGATCCCGAGCTGGAATGTGCCCTTGGCCGCCCAGTCACGCGAGCTGCCCATGCCGTAGTCGATACCGGCCAACACGACCAGCGGGACACCGGCGTCCTTGTAGTCCAGGCTCGCCTCGTAGACGCTCTTGACCTCACCATCGGTGAAATCGGTCGTGTAACCACCCTCGGTCCCGGGCGCTATCTGGTTGCGGATGCGCACGTTGGCAAACGTGCCGCGGGTCATGACCCGGTCGTTGCCACGACGGGACCCGTAGCTGTTGAACAGCCTTCGCTCCACACCGTTCTCCAGCAGGAACCGGCCTGCAGGTGAATCCGGGGAAATGGCACCCGCCGGGCTGATGTGGTCGGTCGTGATCGAGTCACCCAGCTTGAGCAGCACCCTGGCACCACGGATCGGCTGCAGCGGCGCAACCTCGGGAGAGAGGTCCATGAAGAACGGAGGCTCCTGGACATACGTACTGGCGGGGTTCCACCGGTACAGAGCCTCGTCGTCCGACTGGATTGCCCTCCACTCCTCTGACCCCTCGAACACACCGGAGTATTCGTGGGCAAACTGACCAGCGGTGACGTCCCTGGTGACGATCTCCTCGATCTCGGCCTGAGTCGGCCAGATGTCCGACAAGTACACGTCTTCACCGGATGGGCCTTGCCCTATCGGATCGGAGGTCAGGTCGATATCAACGGTGCCGGCAATGGCATAGGCAACGACGAGTGGCGGCGAGGCCAGGTAGTTGGCCCGCACATCCGGTGAGATTCGCCCCTCGAAGTTGCGGTTGCCGGAGAGCACGGATGTGACAACGAGATCGTGCTCATTGATGGCGGCACTGATGGGATCTGGCAACGGGCCTGAGTTGCCGATACAGGTGGTACAGCCGTAGCCGACGAGGTAGAAGCCGAGCGCTTCGAGGTCATCCATGAGACCGGACTTCGTCAGGTAGTCGGTGACTACCTTCGACCCGGGTGCCAGCGAAGTCTTCACCCACGGCTTCCTGGTCAGCCCGAGGGCGCGTGCCTTACGCGCCACGAGACCGGCGCCGACCATGACATCGGGGTTCGATGTGTTCGTGCAGCTGGTAATGGCGGCGATGACGACATCGCCGTCGCCGAGGTCAAACGTCGTCTCGTCGTATTGCACGGGCACGGCACCCGAAGCCGCGACCCCCTCCCTGCGAAGCTTGTCGACGTCGTCGGACCATTGGGTCTTCATGTCGTTGAGGTCGATCCGGTCCTGGGGTCGCTTGGGGCCCGCCAGCGATGCGGTAACCGTCGACATGTCCAGCTCGAGATCCGAGGTGTACACAATGTCCCGGTTGTCGTCACGCCAAAGCCCCTGCATCTTGCAGTACTGCTCCACGGTCTCGATCGCCGCTTGATCGCGTCCGGTGAGACGCAAGTAGGCCAGCGTTTGATCATCCACCGGGAAGAACCCCATTGTCGCCCCGTACTCGGGGGCCATGTTGGCGATTGTGGCGCGATTGGCGATTGGCATGTCGGCAAGCCCGGGACCGTGGAACTCGACGAACTTCCCAACCACACCATGCTCTCGCAGCATCTGCACTACGCGCAGCACGAGATCCGTTGCGGTGACACCATCCCGGAGCTTTCCGGTCAGCCTGAAGCCGACGACCTCCGGCAGAAGCATGTAGATGGGCTGACCGACCATGGCGGCCTCTGCTTCGATGCCACCGACACCCCAGCCGAGCACACCGAGACCGTTGATCATCGTTGTGTGCGAGTCCGTGCCCACGAGCGAATCCGGGTACAGCTCGGCGCCGCCATCCCAAACCACCTTGGCGAGGTACTCGAGGTTCACCTGATGGACGATCCCCGTCGCGGGTGGAACCACGCGGAAGTTCTCGAAGGCCGACTTGCCCCACTTGAGAAATTCATAGCGCTCGTGGTTGCGCTCGAACTCCCGCTCACTGTTGATCTGCAGCGCCATTCCTGAGTTGAACGCGTCGACCTGCACAGAGTGATCGATAACGAGATCGACGGGAATGAGCGGATTGACCTTCTGCGCATCGATCTCGTTCCCGGTCATTCGCACCACCGCCGAGCGCATCGCAGCAAGATCGACGACCGCCGGCACCCCCGTGAAGTCCTGCAGCACGACCCGAGCAGGCTTGAATGCAATCTCGGTGTCTTCGACTTTGCCGGCGTCGTATTGGGCAAGCGCCTTCACATCCTTGTCGGTGACGGTCACACCGTCGTGACCTCGCAGTGCTGCCTCGAGCAACACCTTTATCGAATATGGGAGGCTGTCGATATCGCCCATGTCTCGCAGCGCGTCGAGACGGTAGACGGTACGGGAGCCCACCGGGGTGCTGATGGTCTCATTGGTGCCGAAGGGATCATGGGTGCTCATCGAGTCGGTCCTCCTGGTGGTGTTTCCCTACACATTTCCCACAATACAGACGCCTTACACATCGAAATGGCCACCAAGAAGCGCCAGAGGTAATGAACAGTGCAAGAAGAGCCTTTCTTGCGGGTCATCGCTCCCCCGCAACTGGTGCTCGCTCTCTCACTCTCGAGCATGAAAGCATGGATCGCGATCAGAACTAACCTCGACGGTGCATGATGGACAAGGGCAAGAACAGATGGGTCACCTGGCTGACCCTCGGCGGAATCTTCATCGTCGCGGCTGCGATAACCGTTGTCATCGGCACCAGGCAATCCTCAACCGAGACCACCTTTCCGGACCTCGGCGACATTGCCGAGGCCGATCCCAATCTCCCGAACATGTCTGAGCCTGCTCCCACGTTCTCGCTGCCAACGCTCGACGGCTCCACATTCGATCTGGCGGACCACATCGCAAGCGACGGCCGCCCCATCGTGCTCAACCTCTGGGCATCGTGGTGCCCCCCTTGTCGGGCGGAGATGCCGGAGATCAACCAGGCCGCGGCGCAACACCCCGAGGTTGCGTTTGTCGGTGTTGCCATCATGGATGCGGAAGCCGACGCATCCGCATTCGCCAGGCAGATCGGTGTCACCTACACGATCGCAGTCGATGATGGGAGCGTTGACGACGCCTATCCCGTTCTGGGGCTCCCCGCTACTTTCTTCATCGCCAGCGACGGGACCCTGGTCAAGACCCATGTCGGCCCGGTCACTGTCGAATCCCTCGATAGTGATATTGCGGAGCTGTTCGGCCCCTAACGCCCACGCCACTCCGGCGGGCGCTTCTCCAGGAAGGCACCGATCCCTTCGACAGCATCATCGGTCATCGCCACCGCGGTCAATCCGGTGTGGAGGTAATCGAGCGCCGCATCTAATGACATATCCTCGGCCGCGTAGAAGGCATCCTTGCCCATCGCCAATACCGCAGGCGAGGCCGAGATCAGACTGGCCACCGTCTCGTCGACGACATCGTCGAGCCGATCCCGCGTCACGACCCGGGATACCAGACCGAGCCTCATCGCCTCGTCCGCATTGATGCGCCTGCCGGTCGCCATCAACTCGAAAGCCGCTCTGCGCGGCATCGATCTCTGCAAGACGGCAGTGATCATCATGGGCCAGAGACCGACCCTGACCTCGGGGGCGCCGAACGTCGCATCCTCAACCGCGATCACGATGTCACAGGCGGCGGCGACACCGAGACCGCCGGCGAGGGCATGCCCGTTGACCCGGGCAATCACCGGCTTTCCACATCTCCTGATCGCACGGAACAGATCGGCAAGGGCACCGCGAGCAACGTGGTCGGTGAGGGGCTCGTCTACGAAGCCACCGCTGAGATCGCCCCCTGCGGAGAATGCCCTCTTCCCGGCTCCGGTGACGATGATCACCCGAATAGAGTCGTCGGCGCCCGCTTCGCCGATCCGCCGCGACAGCTCGGCCATCGTCTCCAGCGACATCGGATTACGACGTTCCGGATCATCGATGGTGAGGATCACCACCCCTTTACGTGACTCATACCTCAGCACCGTTGCCCTCCAATCGAGGCCAGGCGAGGATACCTGCGCGGGTCGGCTAACGTCGCCTCATGATTTGGCTCTTCGCCGTCATCGGAGTCTCCGTCGCGGTGTCGCTGCTGCGGGGAGGCAAACTCAGCAACATCTCCGAGATATATGCCCGCGGCTGGTGGTGGTTGCTCGTTGGCCTCGGCATGCAGCAAGTCGCCAACTTCATCGGCACGGATCAGCGTCAGCTGGCGGTGTGGCTCGTGTTGCTCTCGTTCCTGCCCCTCATGCTCGTCGTGATGCTGAACCAGCGTCTGCCGGGCATGTGGATCGTCGGTATCGGGATTCTGATGAACCTGACCGTGATCGCCCTCAACAATGGGATGCCGGTGCTCATCGAGGCCTTCGAACTGGCAGGCGGCAGCTCGAGCGCCCTCCACCTCGACGCCAAGCACGTCGCACTCGACAGCGGCTCACGGTTTCCCTTCCTCGCCGACATCATCCCGATGCCGGGATCCGTCATCTCGATGGGGGACGTCCTTCTGGCCGTTGGACTCGGGGTGTTCGTCGAAGATCAGCTTCGCCAGCCGGTCCGCTTGTTCCGCCACCGGGTCCACGGACAACCCGGATCCGCCGCGGACAAGCGCGGCGAGGTTTGAGCTTCCCTACTTGTCGAGCTCACCCCGGAACTCGAGGACCCGACGTAGCGAGCTGGTCACCTTGGGATCGAACTCGTAGGCCGAGCCCTTGTGCAGCTGCTCGAGCGCGAGGATCGGTGACATGCGGCTCTCGTGAACGAACTGGTCGTAGGCGCTGACCACCTTGATGATCTTCGAGGCATCCGACACTTGCGGGTCGATCTCCTGACCCGGAGAGCGGTACGGTAGATACTGGTCACCAACGATCTGGGAGACCTCGCCGAGATGAGGAGCCTCCGAGATGATCTGCGATCCCCACCGGGCGATGTCGACATCGGTGTAGCCGGCACGCAGAATGGCCGGCTCGTTCAGTGTGATCCTGCCGATGTCGTGCATGTACCCCGCATACTCGAGATCCTGCACTTCGTCGGGGTGCATCCCCATCTCCCTACCGATGGCGGCGGCGAGCCGCCCGGTCCGCACTGCATGACCCGACGGTGTGAGCCCGGCCACCTCGGGGATCTGCGATAGCGCCTGAATGGTCTGGCCGTACGTCACCTTGGTGCCGTTGTAGCGCTCCAGTGCTTGGTGGGTGAAGAAGTACGGGGCCGCCGCAACGAGGATTGCGGTCCAGCCAAGCGCCGAGTATGCGATTCCTACCATCGTGCCGCTCAGCAGCAACACCGTTATGGCCGACCAGTCCTCCAATCCGGCGAGCAGGAGAAAGCGGGGCGAGAAATCAGCCCGCTCCAATCCGATGAGCGACCGAACACTGGCGCGGAACCCGTGATAAACGATCCCGCCCATGATCACGCAGATGACCGCAACATAACCCTCGCTCTGGGCGACGTTGGAGAAGTGAAACGCGGAGATCCCGAGCACCGTTGAGACCAGATGGTACGTGCCTCCAAAACCGAGGATGGCAACTACTTCGGCGAGATACTCGGAATTGAGCCAGGTGCGGTCCAGCGGGCGATACACGAGGTAGATGAGCCATGCGAGAGTGAGCGAAGACGTGTAGATGGCGGCGGCGACAACCGCATCATTGACGGCAAACGGCACCGCGGCGGCTGCCGCGACTCCGAGATAAACCCGATTGCCGCTCAGCGCCGGCACATGGAGCATCAGTGACACGGTCATCAGGCCTGTGCCCACGATCACGGGCCGCGGGTCGGACCGCACCATGTAGACGAGAATCGCGGCGGAGATCGCCAGCGCCACCAACACCATCATCGCCATCCGGTTGAGGCGCGTTCGAGGCACACGCTGTTCCTCGACCTCGCTGACGGTTGGTATCCAGTTCACCGATGGCTCCGACGACTATTTCTACCAGAGAGCGTTACGTTATCCACAGGCCGTCACGGAAGCAAGGAAACAAATACCGTACCCTGCGTCGCTAGTGTGCACGCGAGTAGTGCGAGCACGAGGAAGGCTTTCGCAAGTGTTCGATAACGAGGAATTCGAAGAGACAATCGTCCAGCTCGACTCCGTCGAGGCTGCTCGGGTTGTCCGAAAGGGCGGGAAGATCGTCGAACTCCACGTGCTGGCGGCGCCTCTGAAGTCGCCGAAGCAGGTCTCGCGGGACATCCAGTCGCTAGCCATGGCGCGCTTCGGAGTGAACATCGATCGACGAGTGATCTCGGTTGTCCAGCTGAACGCCGACAACTTCAAGGAGCGCAAGACCACTCGGCCGAGACTCATGCGCATCAAGGAGAGCACGGACAACACCCGGGCAACGCTCACTGTCACCCTGGGATGGGAGAACACCGAGTTCGTCGGCACTGCCAGCGGGCCCGACGGACCATCGGCTCGGCTGCGTCTCGTCGGCGAGGCGACACTGCACTCGATGGAATCGATCTTCTCCGAGACACCTCCGCTTGCCCTCGACGCGATCGGACCCGCAAACGTCGGCATGCGCACGGTCCTGATCGCAGTCATCGTCTTCGCCAGCAAGGACGGTGAAGAATTGGTCGTCGGCTCAGCACTGTCGCACGGGGACGACGACGAAGCCGCGGTCAAGGCAGTCCTCGACGCCCTGAATCGTCGGTTGCCAGCAGTCGCCTCGTGAACTTGCCGCTGCGGCCGGCGGATGCTTCGCTGACCTCGTCCGGTCGGAACGCCGTAGTGACGCCTCACTATCTGGCTACGCAGGCAGGGATGAAGGTGCTCGAGACAGGCGGCAATGCCGTAGATGCAGCTATCGCCGCAAACGCCACGCTCGGTGTCGTTGCTCCCGAGACGTGCGGTGTTGGTGGTGATCTGTTTGCCATCGTGCATCAGCCCGGACTGGCGCGCCCCGCAGCGCTCAACGCTTCCGGGTGCGCCGGCAGCGGAGCGACGTCTGCCACCATCCGCGCCACCGGGCTCGAGCGCATTCCGATCGAGAGCGGATTTGCGGTCACCGTCCCCGGTTGTGTCGACGGCTGGCTGGCTCTGAGCGATCGATTCGGCACTCGTGCCCTTGCGGATCTCCTCGAGCCCGGCAATCGAGATGGCCGCAAACGGCTTCTCGGCGTCGGTGGAGCTCGCATCCGCCCTCGGCAGGCTCGCGACACAACTCGCCCCGCAGGCGGCCGCTGCAGGCCTCTACGTCGATGGATCACCACCACAGCCCGGTGATCGGGTACGACGTCCCGGTCTTGCCACCACCCTGGCCGCCATCGCCGGCTCGGGCCGTGACGGCGTTCTACGCGGGAAAGCCGCCGATGCCATCGTCGGTGCAACCGGCGGCGCGCTCACCCAGCAGGACCTCGACTCCTGCCGGTCCGAGTGGGTCGAGCCGATCTCAGCCGAGATCATGGGTTGGACCGGCTGGACCATACCCCCGAATTCTCAGGGCTACCTCACATTGGCGGCAGCGTGGTTGTTCGAGCAGCTGAGCCCCACGAGGGATCCGGAGCACCCTGAATTCACCCACGCTGCCATCGAGGCATACAGAGCCGTCGCCTGGGAGCGGGATCGGTTCGTCTCCGATGCACGATTCTCCCCGATCGACCCGGACCAACTACTCGCCCCGGAGCGTCTGGCCGGCAAACTGGAGGAGATCGATCTCACCGGGCGAGCGCAATGGCCGACCCCGCGTCCGGCACCGGGCGGCACCGCATACCTCTGTGCCTGGGACGAGTGGGGAACCGGAGTCTCCCTCATCCAGTCGAACTATCACGGAATCGGCTCCCGGATCGGTGCCGGGGACGCAGGGTTCTTCCTCCATGATCGCGGCTCCGGCTTCAATCTCATCCCGGGTCACCCCAACGAGATCGCACCGGGAAAGCGCCCCATGCACACGCTGTCACCAACGTTGTGGACCGAATCGGGCAATCTGCGGATGCTCCTCGGCACTCGTGGAGGTGACTTCCAGCCGCAAACACTGCTGCAGATGCTCACCTACATGCGCTGGGCGGGCCTGAGCCCTCGCCGTGCGCAACTCCAACCCCGGTGGGCTACCGGGGAGTGGCGAGACGATCCCGGTGCTGCCGTCGCCGTCGAGCCGCACCTCGATACCGCCACGATCAGGAGTCTGCGCGGATACGGCCACGCGCCCGACCCAACACAGAGCTGGATGCCGGGATGGGGCCCCGTTTCGGTGATAACCATCGACGGAGATGACATCATCGGCGCCGCCGATCCACGGGTCGCCACCACCGCGGCGATGCCCGCCTCGACCGAAACCGATCAAGCGTCACGACTCAGCTGAGGATGAGCGAAACAGGCTCTCGTCCGGCGGCGGCGTCGGCCGCTTCTTCTCGAGTTTCTTCTTCTGGCGGCGGGTGATCCATGCCAGCAGGATCGCGGCGACAATGAAGATGATGACGATGGCAACACCCCACCACATGCCAAATGATCCGCGTGGATATTGATCACGGATCCAGATACGCCACCGCTTCTCCAAACCTGCCCATGTCGCCTGATCAGTCTTCCTCAGGACGGATGTCCCCTCCTGAGAAACTGCGTAGTCGATGAACACACCCAATTGCGATCCGAGGAACTGAGGGTCGAAGAGGTACGGATCTGGTCTGATGTCGCTCACCCATGGGATCGCGTCGTCGTCCGCTCGTTGCTCGGGATTGGGGTCGTCGAGGAACAGGGCGATGATGAGCTCGGACCGGTAGCGATCGAGCCTCCCCGTCTCTCGGGCCAGATACCAGTGGGCAATGGTGGTGCCGAGCGGGTCGGGATAGCCGTCCTTCAATCCGAGATCGACACTGAGCTGTTGCAGCGCGATCTGAGGAAGCCCGAACGCGATGGAGTCATCGATCATCCTGGGCTCGACGGCGGAGATCAAGAGCACTTTGTCGGCAGCAAACACAGCCGCATGGAGTCGCTGTCCGTAGACGACGTACTCCGAGAACGCGCTCGCCAGTTGGGGACTGGTCAGGCACACCGAGGATCCCTCGAGGTCACCTATCTCCTGTTCAACGAGAGCGGCCACGCGGTCGACGTCTCCACCAAAGCGCTCCGACTCAGCCTCGCTCATCCCAGCCGTCTCCAGCGAGGTAGGCCCTTCGCCTTTCTGGGTGATCCAGTCGATGCCCGGGAACAGCTCGGAGCAACGCGACTGCTGAGCGATGGCCTGCGGTGAGTTTACGAGGCCGATCGTCACGATGACGAGGCCGATGATCCAAAGGTGCCTCACGGCGCGCACTCTAATCCCGATCCTGATGTTAAAAAATGCCAGACAACGGCTTGCTGTTCGCGTCTGCCTGTATTTAAGGTGCATGCATCGGCGTGCGTTGCGCCACGGTCGAAAGACCAAGTCAGGAGCGGAAAACCCCGTGCGGCCTCGCTTTCACATTTCGTTGGCAGGGTCATTGATCGTGATCCTCATCGCCGCCCTCGGCTTTGCAGCAATCTCTGCAAGGAGCCCGGGCATTGAGCCTGAAGCTGCAGGCGATGCGGTGCTGCCCAAGGCACTCGAGGCGAGAGTTGCCGCTGCTGCCTTCGCCAGCATGCTCGAGCCGCTCCCGACGACAACGACGACTTCTCCCGAAACAGCGGTGACGATGCGTATCGAAGCGGCAGCTACCCCGGTGGCGCCGTCGTCTACGACCACCACGACAACAACCACCACCGTGGCACCGACGACGACCGCAGCACCCACCACAACTACAACCGCGGCGCCCAAGCCGACGACCACGACGACGACCACGACGACGACCACGACCACCACCACGACAACAACCACCGTTCCCCCGCCCACTACGACGACGACCGCCGCACCCACCACCACGGCGCCACCTGTGGACGGCGGTCCCCGCGACGTCGAAGAGTGGCGTCCCTTCGTGGCGACGTACTTCACCGCCGACCTCGTCGAAGACGCTCTTGCCGTCATGAGGTGCGAGAGCCTCGGGGATCCCCTCGCCTACAACGCGGCCTCCGGCGCGTCCGGCCTCTATCAGTTCATCCCCGGGACCTGGGCGTGGGCATCCCCAAACGCCGGATTCGGCGGCGTCACCGCGTTCGACCCCGAAGCCAATATCGCTACGGCGGCGTGGCTCGTCCAGCGATCCATCGACCAGGGTGACAACCCCTGGGCGCATTGGAGCTGCCGCCCCTGATTCCGGGTTCGGTTTCAGACCCTCATCATCTTTCCTTTAGAATCCATGTCGTGCTGAAGAAAATGCTTCGCTTTCTCGCCCTGGTTCTCGTCGCCGGTGCAATCGTATGGTTGACCCGGGAACGTCTGCTTCCCGAGCCGCGGGTCGTCTCAGATGAGCCCCGGCCTCCGTTTCGATCGATGCCCCCCGCACCACGCGCGGTGCCAGACGACCTGACGGAGATCAAGGGAATCGGACCCGTTTTCGCCGGAAGGCTCAACGAGGCAGGGATACGATCCTTCCGCGGACTCACCGAGATGAACGCCGCCGTCATCGCACCCGCCATAGGCACGACCGAGGCCATCGTCGAGGATTGGATCCTCCAGGCCAGAGCCCGGCTCAGCTGAATCGCGGCAGATGTCTGTCACCGCCTATCAACTCGATCTCGAGGATCTCGCGTCGCTCCTGCCCGGGGAGCCCGCCTATCGCGTTGATCAGCTCAGAGAATGGCTGTATCAGCATCCTGTGCTCGATCCGAGCATGATGACGAATCTCCCCGGCGAGGTACGAGAGCGGCTGCATGATCGGCTGTGGCCGTTCATAACCGAGATCGAGCAATCGGCAGACGACGGGCGCACCCGAAAGTGGCTGTTCCGGGCCAGCGACGGCGCGTCGATCGAGGCGGTGCTCATGGGCTACGAACGCCGCACGACGCTGTGCATCTCATCCCAGGCAGGTTGTGCGATGGGCTGCACGTTCTGCGCCACCGGCCAGTTCGGCTTCGAGCGGCACCTCGATGCCGGCGAGATCGTCGCCCAGATCGCATATGCCAACGCCGCGATGCAGGCGCAGCCGCTTCCGGCATCACCAAACCGCGTCACCAACGTCGTGTTCATGGGCATGGGCGAGCCACTCGCCAACTACACGAGATCTACGCGAGTCACTGCACCGCATCATCGATGTGATCGACATGGCGGCCCGATCCGTAACCGTCTCGACGGTTGGGGTGGTCCCCGGTATCAGGCGGCTCGCCGACGAGCCGTGGCAGGTTGGGCTTGCCATCAGCCTCCACGCTGCGGACGACGTACTCCGGTCATCGCTCGTGCCGCTCAACAATCGCTACCCGATCAGCGAGTTGGTCAAGCCGCCTCCTACTACTTCGAGAAGACCGGCAGAGGGTATCTATCGAGTGGACGATGATGGACGGGGTCAACGACACCATCGAACAGGCGAGGAAACTGGCCGAGATCGCCCGAAGCCTGCACGCTCATATCAACGTGATCTCGCTCAATCCAACGCCCCTCACCGAGCACCGTCGCCCGGACCGGCTCGCCGTCGTAGAGTTTGTCAATGAGTTGAACGGCCTCGGCGCAAACGCGACGTATCGAGAGACCCGGGGTCAAGACATCGATGCTGCCTGCGGGCAGCTACGGATACGTAGCGCAGAGGAGAAACGAAATGACGCTAGAGATCGGTGACGCGGCACCTCCCTTCAGTCTTGACGACGACGCGGGGACCACGAGGACGAACGAGGATTTCGCCGGTCGGCAACTGGTGATCTACTTCTACCCCAAGGCATTCACACCAGGTTGCACTACAGAAGCCTGCGACTTCCGGGACAACTACAACCGATTCGTGGCGGCCGGTTACCAGGTTGTCGGCGTGAGCCCCGATCCTGTGGACAGCCTCGCCAAGTTCCGCAAGGAATACGAGCTGCCGTTCCCGCTCCTCAGTGACGAGGAGCACACCATGGCCGAGGCCTACGGCGCTTGGGGCATCAAGAAGAACTACGGCAAGGAGTACGAGGGAGTCATTCGCTCTACCTTTGTCGTCGGCGCCGACGGGAACATCGAGAATGCCTGGTACAACGTGCGCGCCAAGGAGCACGTCGACAGGGTGGGCAACGCCCTGCTCGGGACTTGACGGCACTGCGCAGTGGGCGCGCCCTCTGGCGAGCGATCACCCGGACGGTCGGTGTCGCAGCGAACCACCGTCGATACCATCCGGCTGGGCGCCAAATCGGGCGCCCGACAGCACGTAGGCTGATAGGACGTGGTGGGAATCGGCGAGCCAAATGTGGCATCGTTAGACCTGCCATCAGACGAGACAACTGGAATCGACTCGACATGATCACACGTCGAGAGAGGACTTCATCTTGAAACCCGTGCGCAAAGCAATATTCCCCGTTGCGGGGCTGGGCACCCGTTTCCTGCCCGCCACCAAGGCGCTCCCAAAAGAGATGCTGCCCGTCGTCGACCGCCCACTCATCGAATATGCGGTAGACGAAGCCAGGGCAGCAGGGGTCGAGGAATTCATCTTCGTCACCGGCAAGGGCAAGAGCGCCATCGAAGATCATTTCGACGCACATTTCGAGCTCGAGGCGATATTGAGCGAGCGCGGCAGGGAGGCGGAGCTCGCCCTGATCAACGCATCCAAGCTGGAGCCGGGGCAAATCACCTACGTGCGGCAGATGTCCCCGCTCGGCCTCGGCCATGCCGTCTGGTGCGCACGCAACCTCATTGGTGACGAGCCGTTCGCAGTATTGCTGGCAGATGATCTGATCCAGGCGAAGAAACCAACGCTCGTCGAGCTCGTCGAGGCCTACGAGAAGTACGGCGGCAACGTCGTCTCGCTTATGGAGGTTCCCGAGCAGCAAACGTCGCGCTACGGCATCGTCACTCCCGGTGAGGAAGACGGTCCGGTCATCGAGATCAAGGGCCTCGTCGAGAAGCCTGACCCGAACGATGCTCCTTCCAACCTCGCCGTCGTGGGCAGATACATTCTCCAGCCCGAGGTCATGGATTTCCTGGGACGTGGCGAAACCGGGGCCGGCAACGAGATCCAGCTGACCGATTCCCTGCGGAGCCTGGTGGGACGTGGGCCGTTCCACGGGGTCCGATTGAGCGGCACCAGGTTTGACTGCGGCAACAAGATCGGATTTCTCGAAGCCGGCATCGCATATGGCCTGGAGCACGCCGACCTAGGTGAGGAACTTCGCCGCAGAATCACCCGTCTACTCGGGTAACCGGTTTTTTCATATATCGACCCCCGGTCGGTAGGGTTTTACCCACCATCGCCGCGGGGCACAGAGCGCAGTCGACGAGAAAAGGAATCTCATGGGCAAACTTCACGATCTACACCGGGAAGGCCAATCGGTCTGGCTCGACTTCATCCGCAGAGACATGCTGCGCAACGGCGAGCTCGCATCGATGGTCGAGGACGGAATCCGCGGATTGACCTCAAACCCCGCCATCTTCAAGAACGCCATCGCAGGCTCCGACGACTACGACGATGCGATCGCCGCTGCTCCAGACGATGCCTCACCATTGGCCGTCTTCGAGAGCCTTGCGATCGCGGATATCCAAGACGCTGCCGATCTGCTTCGTGGCGTCTACAACTCGAGCGACGGTGACGACGGATACGTCAGCCTCGAGGTATCCCCCCATCTCGCCCACGAAACCGAGGGCACCATTGCAGAGGCACACCGCCTATGGGGATTGGTGGATCGACCGAATCTGATGATCAAGGTGCCTGCCACCGCTGCCGGCATCCCGGCCATCGAAGAGCTCATCGCGGCGGGCATCAACGTCAACGCAACCCTGATGTTCTCCATGCAGGATTACGAGAATGTCGCCCAGGCTTATGTGCGTGGCCTCCGCAGGGCGGAGGAGCCCGCCAAGATCGCATCAGTCGCCTCGTTCTTCGTTAGCCGTGTCGACACCAGCACCGACAGTGCCCTGGAAAAGAACGGATCTGATGAAGCCATGGCGCAGCGGGGCAAGGCTGCCGTAGCCAACGCCAAGCTGGCGTACCGGCGCTACCAAGAGATCTTCGAGGCAGATTCATTCGCCGACATGATCGGAAAGGGCGCTCGACCCCAGCGGGTGCTCTGGGCGAGCACAGGCACCAAGAACCCCGAGTACTCGGATGTGCTCTACGTCGAGCCGCTGATCGGCGCCAATACTGTCAATACCATGCCCCCGGCGACCATTGACGCCTTCCTCGATCATGGTGACGTGACCAAGGGTGAATTGACAGAGAACGTCGAGGGCGCCCGTCATGACATCGAGGTTCTCGCCGATTTCGGGATCGACTTCGAGCAGATCACGGCCGACCTGCAGGTGGCAGGTGTCAAGGCGTTCCAGGACTCATTCGACGATCTGCTCGACGCGGTGGCGCAGAAGATCAGTCAACTCTGATAACGGAGCGAACCAGCGGGAACCGCAGCTCGAAGTAGCTACCGGTTTCGTAACGGTAGCTGATCGAGCCCATCATGAGCTCGGTCAGCTTCCGCGACACCGTGAGACCCAAACCGACAGAGCCCGGGACACGCCGGCTCTGGTGGGCGCGTTCGTATGGAGCGAATATCTTCTCTTGATCTGCTGCCGCGATCCCAGTGCCGTCGTCGAACACCGATACGACTGCCTCTTCGGAGGTGTCGCCGAGCATGATCTTGATCCTCGGGCCTCCGTAGCGGATCGCGTTGGTCAACAGATTGCGCATCACCTGACGGAACCGCACCGGATCTACCAATCCCACCACACCGTCGCCGATCGTCTCGATTCGAGCTCGGTCGGCCAGGGTGCACGAGGCGACGACCTGGTCTATGCAGCTTCTCAGATCAACGTCCTCCGGATAGATCGGGACCTTCCCGATGTCGGCTCTTGCCGCCACCAGCAGATCTTCGATCAGATCCCCCATCTCCTTGCTCTCTCCAGCAATCAGAGAGATGAACTCACCGAGCTCAGCGTCGGAGAACGTCTGCCATCTCTGATCGAGCTCGAGAGCGAGGCCGGCAACAACCGTCAACGGCGTCCGTAGCTCGTGGGACACAGAGGCGATGAATTCGTCCTTCGACCGCATCAGTTGATCCATACGATCACGGTCGTGCCATCGGGCGATGGCTGCCCCAAGCGTTGCAGCAACCGCGGTGAGGAACGCCCGATCTCTCTCGCTCGGTAGGAAGCGGCACCCGGCGGCCGCGATTACGCCGTAGGTCTCCTCGGAGCCAGAGAGCAGTGCAGCAACTCCGCTGAACTCGCATCCACCCGGTCCTGAGCCGGAAGGCAGGTCCATGATGCCGTCAGTTTGGGGGTCATCCCCGATGGCCTCGATCAGGTAGTCGTGGATTGCCTCTCGCATGCGCACGGAGTCGACTTGATATGACACTTCTGTTACAAGAGGCTCGTAGCCATCCTGAACGGGTGCGATCAGGGCGCAGTCGGCTCCCAATAGAGCGCCAACACGCTGGACCGCCTCCCCGAGAGCTTCCTCGACATCCTTACCCCTGAGCGCGGTGCGGGCGATCTCTGCCAACGACTCCTGCTGCTGTCTGCGCTGCTCCAATTCCGCGAGGTATTGCTGCTCCCTGGTCACATCGACGGCAACGCCTTCGAAGATGGGGCCGTCGCTCGCAGTCACCATGCGATTCATGTCCCGAACGCGGAGCTCGCGACCGCTTGCGCTCCTCAGATGCAGGATGCGATCGTCGACCGGCTCTCCCTCGCTCCCCTGGCTCTCGGTGCGTCGTTCCCCAGGATCAACATAAAAATCGGCGGCATTCATACCGTGCAGAGTGCCTTCTTCCGGGAGCTCCAGCAGATCGAGCAGCGCCTTGTTGAAGTCGATGATCTCGCCATCGAGCAAGGTGCGGTATGCGGGTACAGGCAGCTCAGAGAAGAACCGTTGGAACCGCTCCTCACTCTGACGGAGCGCATCTCTGGCGGCTTGCTTCTGGTCGACGGGAAAGAACGCGATCAGTACAGCAGGCTTGCTGTGGTACCGGGCCGGTGAGGCAACCAGATCACAGTTGACGGTCTCACCGTGTCGTCCGGTGATGGTGGTGTCCGCTATCTCGATCCGCTCCGAGGAGGCCAGCGCAGAGTCGGCGATCCGCAGGGCCCCGGCAACCGACTCGGGCGCTAGATAGTCCTCGAGATCGGCCATCTCTTCGCTTGGGTTCACCCCGAGGAGGGCGGCAACACGATCGTTGGCATATGCCTTGCCCTCCAAGTCGAGGACGATCATCGAAACGGGAGCGTGCTCGAAGAAGCCACGGAATTCCAGGAACGCTCGTCTGCGCACGATCCGATCACGCAGCAAGACGAGGATGAGGCCAACTGCAATGCCAACGGCCACCCATTCCATACCCTGGCTATCGACCGTTCCAAACTCGACCTTGACGACATTTGACTAGTCAATTCTGTGGTGAAGCCATAGTCAGTAGGGACCAGCATTCGGAGATGCCGTCAGAAGGGCAGCCCGCCCGCTTCACACAGGAAGCTCATCAACGGGCCCGCTCGCTTACAGGCGTCCACAAAATGCCCCATGAAGGCGTCTGAGGTGACCAGGCCCTGGGTGGTCGGGCTCATGGCGACGAAGTCCTTACGCCTCAAATCTTCGAGCAGCGGGTGATCTTCAGCAAAGCCTCGGGGAGCACGAACCAGTGACTCGCCGCCGAGAGAGAAGACATCGACGAATCGCTTGCCACGAGTGGCCCGTGTCCAACGGGTTGGCTCCGTGGCGATGGCCTCTCTGATCGCATACGCGGTCTTGGTATCCGGGTGCCAGAGGCCGACACCGATGAAACACTCGCGCGGTTGCAGGTTCAGGTAGAAACCGGGAGCGTGAACATCCGATCCCATTCGGTGACGAAAGTGCATCCCCGTATTCAGCTTGTACGGTGTCTTGTCCTTGCTGAAGCGAGTATCCCGCTGGATCCTGAATAGCGAGCCACCCACCTTCCGGGAATCGACGAGGAAATACTCGCTGATCTTGCTGAGCGGTCCGGCAAAGTCATTGATGAAATCGAGGGCCGGTTCCCTGACGTGCTCCTCGTATGTGTTCTGATGCTCCTTGAACCATTCCCGATTGTTGTTCTCGGCCAAGTCCCTGAGGAACGCAAACAGCTTGGGCGTGAAGTATCGCTTGCTCATGAAATCAACCTACCCGGCGGCGGCGACAGATAACAGAGGTCCGTCTCGTCTCTATCCTCCGATTCATGTTGCGGAAACGACCGGATCGCATCAAGGGCATCTCCGGCTCGCTCGACACGCACCGGATCCTCGTTGTCGACGCTGTGGCAGGAGCGGGGGCAGGCATCGTTCGTGTGCTTGCGCTCGCCGGGGCCGAGGTGCTTGCCGCCTCATCCGACACGGCGTTGCTCGATGTGAGCGTGGCAAAGATCGTGAGCCCGCCTCGACCCATCCAGCCGGTGGGGAAACCTGCTGATGTTGCTACATCTTTCCCGCCGAGGGTCGACGCCCTCGTAGTCAATCCTTCGGAAACCGATCGGATCGACGCGGTCTGGCTCGACATTGCCGCAACGGGAGCCCGCCTGATGAGAGATCGGGGTCACACGGGCAGCATCGTCTTCGTGGCCCCGATTGCCCGCAGTGGGACAGACGGCGCAGTATCCGCCTACCTAGTGAGCGCCATGCAGAACCTCGCCGCCGAGCTTGCGCCCAATGCGATTCGGGTGAACGCGGTCGGCTGCGGCCCCGTCGGCTCGACCCGCCGCGGCCAGGTTCAGTCGAGCAGAGCAACACCTCTCGGACACGTCACGGTTCATCCGGTCGATGTCGGCAAGGCGGTTTGGTACCTGCTAAATCCCGAGCTGAGCGCCGCCGTGACCGGCACGGTGCTCACGGTTGACCGAGGAGCATCGCTGCTCCGACCGGATTGGTAATGGCGCCGGACGACCATGCCCGATCCGTGGGATCTGCACAGTGAAGTCGGCGCTGCCGTCACCGGGAGCGCGTCACCGTCACGACGCAGGGGCGACGATCGTGGGTTTCGGATCGGTCACCCAATTGCCGTAGTCGGGGTTCACCGAGATCTCGGCATCGGTCACCGCGGCCAGATACCAGCTGCCGACGAGATCGGACGTTGCCTGGTCAACCACTGCCTGCTTGATCTGGTCGAGAGTCTCGTCGCTACGGCTGTCGACACGCACGAGATGGAAGCCGTACGCAGTCTCGATCGGTCCGCTGACTGTTCCGATCTCAGCATTGAGCGTCGTATCGGTGAAGTCGGCGACGCCGAACTGAGACCCGTATTGGGTTGGGGTGGCACAGCCGAGCTCACCGCCGCTCGACCCACTCGTGGTGTCGAGGGAGAGCTCCGAAGCGAGTGAGGCGAAGTCCTCACCGTCGTCGAGCCGGGCGAGTGCCGCGTTGGCTTCGTCTTCGGTGCCAAGCAGAATGTGTGATGTGCAGGCGATCGTCCACGAGGCAGGGTCATCGACGAGCAACTGCTGAGCATCCTCGTCCGTGGGGGCGGTGACTCTGCCCCGCATGATCTCGATCATCTGCTCGCCGATCATGAGCTGCTCGGCATACATGAGGAATCCGTCCTCGGAGACCTGATTGCTGTCCAGGTATTCCTCACGGGTACCGCCGGTGTCGGCAACGAGGCCGTCGGAGTATTCGGAGATCTCCGCATCGGTGAAGTCGATGTCGAACTCGTTCCGTGCCGCATCGGCGATTGCCGTCCATTGGATCACCGCAGTGAGCACCTCGCGGAACTGCGAGACGTCGAGCGGCTCCTCCGCCCGTACCAGGCCTTCGACCGATGCCGAGTCAATGTCGACACCGTTCACCGTGGCGGCAACACCGTTACCGCCGCCACAAGAAGCAGCAAGGAGCATCGTCGCCACGACGGCGACCAGATAACGCTTCAAGAGAACACCTCAAGAGAGTGGGGAAGAACAGGCGCCCACGATACACCGCCTCCGAGTAAACGAGATCTAGGGCAACACCTCGTCCGAGGATGCCTGGTCCATAGGCACTTCGAAGCTCACCGGACGTTCCTCTCCCGTGGTCACTGCGCCGTCGACCATCTCGTTCCAGGTCCCCGATGTGTTGGTGTCGTTGTCG
Source organism: uncultured bacterium (assembly GCA_963844835.1). GTDB lineage: Bacteria > Actinomycetota > Acidimicrobiia > Spongiisociales > UBA5794 > JAAETI01. The sequence continues at coordinate 444,177 of CAWJPT010000007.1, forward strand.
ACAGCCGATTTTGCGTCTTCTGCACTGGTGCGACGAGCCACGACGGCGCGGGCGGCTTCCAGTGCGGAATCGAGCCTGGCCAAGGCCTCTTGAGCGGTGGTACCCGACGTCTCATTTGATTGCGACGGCACGGACTCGATCGCGGCCAGGGCGTCGGCCTGCTTCTTGGCCTCGGTGAGAATGCCCTCTGCCTGTTCATGTGCCTTCTCGAGAGCCTCAATCCCCTCTCGCTCCACCTCGGCCCAGCGTCGTTGCAACAGCGTGCGCTCGCTGACGAACGCCTCCTGCGCATCCGCGAGGAGTGTTTCCCTCCGGCGCAGCTTGTCCGACTCGTCCTCGAGCCGCTTTCGGTCTGCCACCAACCCCTCTCGTGCCGACTCCAGCGCCTTCTTCTCGGCGTCGAGGCGCTCGAACTCGATCGCAAGTGCGTCCTGATCCTTGGCGAGTTCCGCCTTTGCGTCGAACACCGAGTGCTGTTCGGCCTTCGCTTGTGCTAGTGCCTGCCGAGCGAGGTCCTCCGCCTCAAGCTCGGCGTTGCTGATGAGGTCCAGGGCTCTCGCCGCAGCAGCCTCGCGCTCGTCGTCGGCCGCTCTGCGAATCTCATCCGCCTCCGCCTCCGCCTTCTCTACCAACTCGACCACCTGGTTCGCCGCGTCCTCTCCGATGGCGGCTATGCGTGCCTTCTCAGCTGCGACGAGCTCGGCCGCTTCCTCCTCCGCTTTTGCCACCAACTCCGCGGCCCGGTGTACCGCAGCCTCGCGCTCGGCGCTTGCCGCGGCGGTGACCTCGGCGGCCTCCGCCTCGGCCCGTGCCGCAACCTGTTCTGCAGCCGCGGTGGCGGCAAGGTGAATCTCATCCGCCTCGCGGCGAGCTGCGGCGAGAAGCTGCTCGATCTCCGCTCGCCCGGAGGTCTGCTCGGCGGCCACCGCCTCCGAGATATCCGCCGCCTCCTGCTCGGCCTTGGCGATCAACTCTGCGGCCCTGGCCACTGCCATCTCGCGTTCTGATTCCACCGCAGCGCGCACTTCGTCGGCCTCGACCCGCGCCTCCGCCCGTATCCGATCAGCATCTGCTCTGGCTTCCGCAAGCAAGCGCGCTACGTCAGCGTCCCTGGAAGCTCGCTCGCCTGCGACAGACTCCCGAATGTCTGCGGCTTCTTGTTCGGCTCTTGCCACCAGTTCCGCGGCCCGAACTGCGGCCTCTTCGCCCTCGATAGCAAGTCGCGCTTGCTCGGCGGCGGCTATCTGCACAGCCTCCTCCTGGGCTCTGGCAACCAGCTCGGCGGCAGCGCGGACGGCGGCCTCTCGTTTGCCTTCTGCGGTCGCACGGACCTGTGCAGCCGCCTCGGCCGCCACATCACGGGCGGCGATGGCGGCGGCGTGCATCTCTTCAACCTGGACCGTCGCACGACCCACCACCTCGGCGGCCTCCGCCTCGGCCTCGGCGATCATCTCGGCTCGCTGCCTGGCAGCGTCCGCCAGCATGGCGTCGATCTCGCGCTCGGCTTCCGCAAGAGTCTCTGCGGCGCCACGCTCGGCGTCCTGCTCGATGTGCTCGGCGCGGAGCAGCGCTGCATCGACCTTGGCATGCGCCTCTTCGCGCCCCTTTCCGATTTCGGCCGCCAGCTCCTCACGGCGATCGGCCAGCTCGGACTCGATCTCGATCATGCGCTGCTTGCGCAGGGACTCTGCGCGCTTCTCGGCGAAGGCGACGACCTCGGCGCCACGGTCCTCCGCTTGGATCATCAGTGATGCGGCCGCGGCGCGACGCTTCTCGACGTACTCGTCAGCGGCCATCCGCCTCGCCTCTTCGACGTGACGCGCCGATTGCTCGGCCGCAGACCGTATCACCGCGGCCTCCTGGGAGGCGGCCGTCAAACGGGACTGTGCCTCGTCCTCGAGATTCTCCGCGCGTGCGATTGCATCGCGGATCATCCGCTCGGCTTCTTCCTGTGCTTCTTGCCGTGTGATGTTGGCGGCGGCGACCGCATCGGCGGTGACCCTCTCCACCTCGGTGCGGCTCCGCTCCAGGGCAATCGAAGCCATATCCGCCTCGCGACGCAGTCGACGGGCCTCCTGCTCGGCATCATCACGGACCTGCCGGGAATCCTTCTCGCGCTGTTCACTTTCAGCGAGCTTCCGTGCCGCGACTTCTAGTTGCTGCTCGGCAGTGGCGATGATGGCGGCGGCCTCCGCTTCAGCGCTCTCTCGCTTCTGCCGCCCCGCACGGTCTGCGGTGGCGAGGATCTCGGCGGCAGTTGCCTCTGCAGAGGCGATCCGCCCGGCTGCTCGGAGCTCGACCGCTCCCATCTCCTCGGCATGGTGCTCCGCTTCCGACCGGAGTGCTGCGATCTCTGCGTTTGCCGACTCCTGTGCCGCCGCAAGCTGACGCTCCCGCTCGGCGATTCTTCGCTCGGCATCGATCCCGGCCCGCGCCGCTTCACGCTCTCGCTGATCCGCCGCGGCCAGCCGCTCCTCGATGTCGGCTCGCATCGCCTCAATCTCCTCGTCGATTGCAGCGAGCTTCATCTGGGCGGCGGCCTGATCATGCTCAGCCGCCTCCCTGATCGTGCCTGCGAGTCTCTGGGCGTCGTCGACAGTCGACTCTGCAGAACGGTGCGCCGCGCTGACCTCGGCCGCGGTGCGGGCAATCGCATTGTCCAGGTCGGCCCTGGCCTCATCGACGGCCGCAAACATGGCGGCGGTCTGTTCCTCGGCATCGGCTTTGCGCTCGGAGACATAGCGATCCGCCCCGGCACGCAAGTCATCGAGCTCGTCCCGCAACTGCTGGCGGGCCTCCTCGGCCTGTCGTCTTGCCAACATGACGATCTCGGCGGCCTCATGACGGGCGACGTCGAGCTGCTCGTCGGCGATGAGCTGGGCATCGACCTCGACTCGTTGCGCCTTCTTGCGAGCCGTGGCAAGCAGCTGAGCTGCTTCATCGCGTGCCGACATGAGTATCTGGGGGGCATCGACACGGGCCTGCCCCAGCAAGGCTTCCGCCTCCTCACGAGCGGCACGCGCCTTCAGCCGGGTCACCTCGGCGTCCGTCGTCGCCACCGCAAGCGCCTCGCTCGCCGTTGCCGACAACGATGCGGCTTCGGACCGCATCCTGGCGCTTGCCGCAAGAGCCTCAGCGACCTCCACCTCGGCACGCGCCCGTATCGAACTGGCACGCGCTTCTGCTGCGGCCAGTAGGTCCCTCGTGGTCTCGTCAACGCTCTCCCCGAGTCGGCGCGCAAAGGAGGGCTCGACGTCGTGAGCTCGCGTGGTCTCGCCTATCTCCGGCGAGCCCACGGCGGATGAAGCATCGACCGGATCCGCAGGCGGGGCGAGTGGGGACTCCTCCGACTCGACAACGGGGACCACGGCTGCGGCGCCGCTACGGAAACGGCGCCGCCGTGCCCCGTCACTGACTTCATCAACGGATGATGTTGCTTCACGCCCTTCGGCGATCCTCTTGTTTCGCTTCATCACGCCGTCTCAATGGGAGGTAGGAGGGCTCAGGACTAGCTACGGTGCTTGCTGCCGCTGATGATCGCGTTGCGCAGTCCACTGCCCGAGGTCTTCGAGTCACCCTCGTCGATTCTCGGCAGACGCCGGCCCTTGCGGGTATAGCGGCTCTCACCGAGATCTTCTTCTCTCGATTTCTCTCCCTCATCCGCTTTGCTGTCGGCAGACTCAGCATCCTCTGTGGCCTCTGCAGCCTCGTCAGTCGGTTCCGCGGCTTCGGCCGCGGTATCGGCAGTCTCATCCTCGGCGTCTTCCGCTGAGCTCACGGTCTCTTCTTCGGACCATTGCATGTCCCAGCTGCCTCGTGACGAGACGGCCTCGTCGGATTTCACCGGCGTGGCGACGTTCTCCAGACTCGGCGGCTCGGGAGCCGTTGCGTCGAGACGAGCCAGCTCTTGCTCGAGCTCGTTGAGCGCATCGGTGATCGTTCCCCCGTCGCCTTCGGCCTGTGACGCTATCTCTGCAGCGAATGCCTCGCGATCGGCGAGAAGCTCCGCCTGATCGAGCTCCAGCTGCGCCTGGGTCTGCTCGAACTCGACGCGGCTCTTCTCGAACTCGGCACGCTGCTTCTCCAGCTCGGCGCGCAGCTCGGCAAGACGTGCCGCCTCGTCGTGTTCGTCGGCATGACCGATGACACGGCGGGCCTCGGACCAGGCGCGCTCGATGATCGCGTCCGCCTCCTGCTGGGCACCTTCGAGCAACTGAGTGCCCTTGCGCTCCAGCTCATCCCAACGAGACTCGGTTCTGGCAATCTCACGCTTGAGTTCTGCCCGCTCTTGCTCGACCAGAGATTTGGAGGCATCCAGGGCGGCGCGCTCCTTGTCGAGTTGGGCGCGCCACGCGGCCAACTCGGTGCGCCACGCTTCGATTGCCTCGCGTTCCTGCGCGATCTCCTGTCGGCGCAGATCGGTCTGCACACGCTCTTCGCTCGTCTGCGCTTTGGTCTCTTCGAGCATGCGGGTCACATCGGCACGGGCCCTGGCCAGTGTCTCCTCGGCGTCACGCCTCGCCAGCTCCGTTTGAGACTTCTGCGCCGCAAGGGTCGACTGCTCTATCTCTATCTCGTTGCGCTGGGCATCGAGCTCCTCAGACAGCTTGGTGAGACGCTCGGACTCGGCACGATTGGCCAGGCCACGCTCGATTGCCTCGCGCTCGGCGCTTGCCCTGATCGACTCTGCCTCGGTCTTCGCCCTATCGAGGACTGCGGTCGCCTCGGCGTGCTCATCACGTGCTTGACGGCGTGCCTCTTCTGCCTCGGAGAGCAGACGGCGGGCATCTGCCTTGACCATGTCGGATTCGGCAGCCGCGGCGCTCCGGATCTCCCCAGCAGCCTCTCCTGCAGTGCGACGGGCTGCGACACCTTCCCGCTGGGCGGCAGCCAATGATGCCTCGCCCTCGGCCGTGAGCTTTCGCTTGGTGGCTTCAGCACCCGCCGCTATCTCGGTGGCACGCTGCTCGGCCTCGACGATCTTCTCGGCAGCCTCTGAATCGGCGAGCGCAAGCCGCTCTTGCACGGTCGTCTCTGCCTCGGCAACGAGCCGGGCCGCTTCGCCCCGAGCGGACTCGACGATCCCGGAGCTCTTCGCCTTCGCTTGCTCGACTTCTTCGATCGCCTGCTGCTTGAGCACTGCAACCTCGGCGTGAGCGGCTGCGATACCCGCCTCCATCTCCGCTCTCTCCACCTCGAGGTCCTGCATGCTGCCTGCAAGCGTTTCCTCGCTCTCGACGATGGCGGCCATTCGGACCGAGAACTCCTCTTTGGCCTGGGCGGCCTGACGGTCGAGGTCTGCTTGGCGATTGGCCGCAGCCTGTTCGGCGGCGGCGATGATGCCCTCTGCCTTGGCTTCGGCGTCGACAATGGAAGCGGCCGCCTTCTCCTCGTCCCTGCGGGCATTGTCAGCACGGGCACGGGCTTCCTTGTGGGCACGCTCAGTCTTGAGACGCAGCGTGTCGACTTCCTCCTGAGCACGAGCGCGCAACTCCTCGATCTCGGCGGTGAGCCGGGCTTTCTCCTCTTCGCCTTCCTGAGTGGCGATGAGACCGATCCGCTCGGCCTCACGGTTGGCGTCATCGAGGACGCTCTTGGACTCGAGACGGGCACTGCGCAGCGCGGCTTCGGCCGTCTCCTGCGCCGAAGATGCCTCTGCCATCATGCGCTCGGCTTGAGACCGCGCCTCGTTGACCTCTGCTTCGACCTGGACACGCAACTTGGCAACATCGTCGTCGGCAAGCGAGCGCACCCGCTTTGCCGCCTGGTCTGCTTCCGATCGCACCCGGGCCGCGTAATTGTCCGCCGTCCTGGACAGCATCTGGACTCTCGCCTCGGCCTCGGCTGTCGTCGTCTCGGCTTCCTCGCGAGCGGCATCGATCGTCTGCTTGGCCTTCGCCATCAGCGCGTTTGCCTCTGCCGTCATCTGACCGGCCTCGGCACTGGCGGCCGCCAGCTTCTCCCGTGCCTGCGCGGTGGCTGCCGCAGCTTCGGCACGTAGCCGAGCGGCATCCTGCGAGGCCTCGGCGGCGACTGCTTCGGCGCGTGCCGGTGATCGAGGCCGCACGAGCGTTGGCCGCGTCGAGGGTACCGCGTGCCAGCTCGTCGAGATTTGCCCCGGTGACGCCCGCGACGCGGGCCTCCATCTCGATCTGCTTTGCGTCTGCGATGATTCCCGCGGCCTTCTGCTCGGCGCGGGCAAGAACAACGGCTGCTTCCTTCTTGGCGAGAACAACGCTTTCGTGGGTTGGGGACACATGCTCGGCACCGGTGGCTGTTGCCGGGCTGGTGGAAACCGGAGCCGCGGCTGCGAGACGCTCGGCTTCTTCCTGTGCCCTCGTAACGAGGTCCCGAGCCTTGTCTCTGGCCTCATCTTCGATCTGGCGGGCACGCTCCTTGGCCCGATCGATGATCCGTTCCTTGGCCGCGAGCATCGACTTCATCTGCTCGTCGTCCGCCTGAGGACCACCTTCGGCCTGCGACCCCGCGGACACCTGTCCCTCGAGATCGGCGATACGGGCCGTCGCTTCTGCGAGCCGCGCCTCGTTCTCCTCGAGACGGGACGATGCATCGGTGAGTCTTCGTTCCGCGAGCGCGGCTGAAGACGCCAGCTTGTCGTATGTCTGCTGTATCTCATCGAGATACGCTTCGACCTCGTCTTTCTCGAACCCTCTCCGGGCTGTCGAGAATTTGGGCCGCACGGGTCCGGTTGGGGCATTTGCGCTGTTCATAGGACTTCCTATCGGCCATACCAACCCTGTCTTGATCCATAAGTAGCGCCATTTGCAGGAATGCCTGATGACTAGTCACCCCAGTCATATAGGAGCTCCGCCTGCGCCAACTCGGGGCACAGAGGGAGACGAACGACATTGTGGATAGGCCAAGGCCGGGTCATGCCACCAACCACAAAGCAATCTCGACCATCAACAGCCCAAGCGAGACTCCCCGCCGCAGCACACGGAATGGGCCGGATCCAATAGGATTGCGGCGTTCGGCATGTGGTTCCGCATGTGGAGGTGCGAATGAGCTCGACTCCGGATCTGATCGAAAGCGAATTGCGCCTCGGCGCCCACAATTACAAACCGCTCGATGTCGTGCTGACACGAGGCAAGGGTTGCTGGGTGTGGGACGTTGACGGGAACCGATACCTCGACTGTCTGTCCGCGTACTCGGCCGTAAACCAGGGCCATTGCCACCCGCGGATCTATGCAACGATGGTCGAGCAGGCCTCGCGGCTCACCTTGACCTCACGCGCTTTCCGTAACGACCAGCTCGCTCTCCTTTACGAGGATCTCGCCCGGCTCACCGGCAGCCACAAGATCCTGCCGATGAACAGCGGCGCGGAGGCCGTTGAGTCGGCGATCAAGGCTGTCCGCAAGTGGGGCTATGAGGTGCGCGGCGTCCCGGCAGGCAAAGCCGAGATCATCGTGTGCGCCAACAACTTCCACGGTAGGACGATCGGCATCGTCGGCTTCAGCACCGATCCAGTCGCCAGGAGCGGGTTCGGGCCTTTCGCTCCGGGGTTCACCGTCATTCCCTTTGGTGACATAGACGCATTCACGAATGCGATTACCCCGAACACCGTGGCGTTCCTCGTCGAACCGATTCAGGGCGAAGCCGGCGTGATCATCCCGCCACCGGGCTACTTCGCCGAGGTACGCCGATTGTGCACCGAGCACGACATCACTCTGATCCTCGACGAGATCCAAACGGGTCTCGGCCGTACCGGCAAGCTACTCGCCGAAGAGCACGAGGGGATCGAAGCGGATGTCACTTTGATCGGAAAAGCTCTCTCCGGAGGCTTCTACCCGGTGTCGGCTGTGCTGTCGAACCAGGAAGTGCTTGGTGTCCTGAGGCCGGGCGAGCATGGCAGCACTTTTGGAGGCAACCCCCTGGCAGCGGCGGTGGCGCGTACCGCCCTCGACGTGCTCGTATCGGAGGGCATGATCGAAAACTCCGCACGCCTCGGCGCCTATTTCCTCGAACAGCTCCGCACGATCGAGTCCGAGCATATCGAGGAAGTGCGCGGACGCGGGCTGATGCTTGCGATCGAACTGCGCCCTGAGGCCGGCGGCGCCAGGCGAGTCATCGAGTCGCTCCAGCGCCGTGGTCTGCTCGCAAAGGACACACACGAGCACACGCTTCGGATCGCACCACCGTTGGTCATCACCCGTGACGAGATCGACTGGGCTCTCGAGCAGATCGAGGCCGTGCTCACTTCCTGAGTGAGCAGGGGATGACGATACAGTCCCCGATCGCGGTTACGGCACCGACCGCAATCGCCGATCCCGGTAGCCGGCAGCCATCGCATCCAGGTCGAAGATCGACTCTCCCTTGGCCTGGCGCTCGACCAGTTGCTGGGCCTGGGAGAGTGGTAGCGGTTTGGCGAAGTAGAAGCCCTGGCCGGTGTCACAGCCGAGCTCCTGCAGCTTGGCGAGTTGCTCCTTGGTCTCGATCCCCTCGACGATGGTCTGCAGACCCAGCGCCTGGCTGAGCCCGACCATGGTGCCGACGAACGGTGACGCCTTCTCGTCCTCCTCGGTGAGACCCTTCACGAACACCTGGTCGATCTTGAGCACATCCAACGCGAGCCGATGGAGCGAGGCAAGCGACGAGTATCCGGTGCCGAAGTCGTCGATTGCCAGGGGGCATCCCAGGCTGCGGAGATCGTCGAGACGCTGTGGCGCCGCATTCATCATCGCCGTCTCGGTGATCTCGAGCACGAGGAACCTAGGATCGAACCCCATCTCGTTGAGCACCCGACCCACCTCCTCGACGATGGACTCGTTGTCCAGTTGGCGAGCCGACAGGTTGACGGATACCTTGAACTCTCCTGGTTCGGGATGGAGCACCTCGATCCACTCCTTGAGGCGCCTGGCGGCCTCCCAGAGCACCCATCGCCCGATGTCGTGGATCAAACCAGTCTCCTCGGCGAACGGAATGAACGTCGACGGGTTCTGCCAACCCTTCAGAGAGTGCTGCCAGCGCAGCAGGGCTTCGAAGCCACGCAGCGTGCCGTCGGCCAGATTCGACGATCGGCTGGTAGAGGAGGCGCAGCTCCTGGCGAGCGATCGCCGCCTCGAGATCCTCCCGCAGTTTCAGCTGGGCGACGACCGCGGCGTGCATGCTCGACTCGAAGACACGGAAGGTGCCCTTGCCGTCGCTCTTGGCGGCGTACATGGCCGCATCTGCGTTGCGCAGTACCTGAGTCGACGTATCGCCGTACCGCCCGAAGGCGACCCCGATACTCACATCTGCCTGGATATCCCGACCTGAGATCCGTAGTGGGCTCCCAAACGCGGCGAGGATCCGCTTCGCTTTGTCGATGGCTTCTTGGACGCCACTGACCTCCTGGAGCAGTACCCCGAACTCATCACCGCCGAGCCGGGCCACGGTGTCCTTGGCGTCGCATTCCCCGCGCAAGAGGTTCGCTGCCGCCATCAACAACTCGTCCCCGGCGCCGTGCCCGAGGCTGTCGTTGACGTCTTTGAAGTCGTCGAGGTCCATCAGTAGCACGCCGATGTCTCCGCCGGTGCGCCTGCTCATCTGTAGGGCGTGGAAAATCGCTTCACCGAATTGAGATCGATTGGCGAGTCCGGTGAGACCGTCGTGAAGTGCCTGATGCTCGAGCTCTGCCTTGAGGTGGGTCAACTCTGCCAGCGAATCCTCGAGTTGACCGTTGTCGACGGCAACCGCCACTTGCTCTGAGAGAGCGGCGAGCAGCTTCAGATCCGACGTGGAGAACAACGCGCCATCATCGAGCGGATTGGCTACAACGATGATGCCGACATGAGTCTCTCCGACACAGATTGGAGCGACCATCGCAGCAACGATGGGGAGACGGCGATCGCCCGCCGAGGAGGCGAGTGAGCCGGACCGGTCTATGACAAACGGCTCCCGGCGCTCCTGAGCTTCGCTCCATACGACGCGCCACCGATCCAGATCGATGGCCTCCATCGCTCCGGTGTGCTCACCGGGGCCGACGATGGTCCGGAAGCCCTTGCGCTCGGCCCCGAGCTCGAGGACGATCTCACAGAATTCCGAGTCGAACATCGAGCGAGCATGGGCGGCCGCCGAGAGCAGCGAGCCTTCTAGTTGCGGCGAGGCATGGAGCGATCTTGTCGCGTCGTAAAGCAGCCCGAGCCGAACCCGCTCCTGTTTCGAGAGTGCATAGGCTCGGAAACCGGCGAAAAGGCCGACCGCGGGAATGATCGCAAAGAAGGCCACTCGTGGTGCCGAAAAGACTGCCTCGGCGACCAGCATCCCGAGCGTCGCGTTGACCACGGTGACGAAGGCCCCGAATCCATAAGCCTCGAAGCTCTCCGAAGGCGAGGAACCGAAACCCTGCACCGCACCGGCGGCGGAGAAGATGGTGTGGCCGACGACAAATGCCGCCATCACCGCCGCCATCGTTACCAACCAACCGGTGGCGCCGAATGGATCACCACTGTGCGCAGCGAGGGCGAACACGGTGATCGCAACGGATGCCTCGAGGAGACGCCGTCCCACGTGAAGGACCAGGATTGCGAGAGGCTCTCTGCGCTTCGATCCGATGTAGACGACTGTCGACAGCGCAACGACGGCAAGTAGCTCGACAGGACGCACCACCAGCAACCCAACGACGAGGAGGATTGCTCCCATGCTGAAAGCATGCGCTCTACCCCCGTAGCGAATGTTGACGACCAGCCATTCGGACACATAGAAGCCGATCAACAGACCCCACCATGCCAGTGAGTTGGACAGCACTGCCGGTGCCGTCCATTTCCACCAGCCAACCAGACCGGCGGCGACAAAGCCCGGCAGAGCGAGCAGCCAGATCCTCATGACGGCACGACGTGCCACGCGACCACGCTTCATCCGCCGGGCGGCACGCGCCGCCGCGTTCAATGCGGATTTGCGATTGCTACTCAGGGTCACTTGCACCACCAGACGAACAACTCAGTGGGAGAGTGCTCCCAACTCTGTCAAGGTACTAAACAAACCCCTCCGGCCGGGGGAAATTCTCGAAATGAGTCGCCCGACCCACCGTCGGCAACCCGAGAGACTGCTCCGGTCCGGCAACCCTTCGACTGTCCCCTGTCGTCTTCTGGTAGGTGGCCGATGTGCCAACATGCGTCACAGTTATGAGCATTGGAAAAGCAGACATCGGCGTCGTCGGACTCGGCGTGATGGGGAGCAATCTCGTCCTGAATATGGCAGATCACGGCTACGTCGTCGCGGTATGGAATCGGACGACTAGCAAGGTCGACGAATTCCTGGCCGGAGAGGCTGGCGGCAGGTCTGTGATCGGGACACACAGCCTCGAGGAACTCGTGTCGCGATTGACGTCACCCCGACGCATTCTGCTCATCGTCAAGTCGGGCGCGCCCGTTGACGCCATCATCGAACGGCTGCTGCCATTGCTCGACGACGGCGACATCATTCTCGACGGAGGCAACTCGCTCTATACAGACACGATCGAACGAGCCACACGACTCGAGGCAGCAGGCCTCGCTTTTGTCGGCACCGGTATCTCGGGAGGCGAGGAGGGGGCAAGAACCGGTCCCTCCATCATGCCGGCAGGCACATCGAGCGCTTGGCCGCACGTCCAACCGATCCTTCAGGACATTGCCGCCAAGGTCGACGGCGTGCCGTGCTGCGACTGGATCGGCCCCGACGGAGCAGGCCACTACGTCAAGACGATCCACAACGGGATCGAGTACGGGGACATGCAGGTGCTCGCCGAGGCCTATGACATGATGCATCGGGGTCTCGGGCTGAGCCATGAGACGATGGCCGATGTGTTCACGAGGTGGGACAACGGTCCGCTCGACTCGTACCTGATAGAAATCACCGCCGACATCATGCGTGCCGTCGATGCCGACGGGTCGCCCCTGGTCGAGAACATCCTCGATCGCGCCGGACAGAAGGGAACCGGCAAGTGGGCCGTGATCTCATCGATGGAGCTAGGCCAGCCAACCACGCTCGCTGCCGCGGCCGTCTACTCCCGCATCCTCTCGTCTCTTCTCGATGAGCGTCTGGCGGCTGCGACGCTGATCCAGGGCCCTGACCCCAGGATCAGCGACGCAGCAGACGACGTTGTCGCCGATCTGCATGATGCCGTCTATGCCTCGAAGATCGTGTCCTACGCACAGGGCTTCATGATTCTCGCCGCAGCGGGGGCGGAGCATGGCTGGGACCTCGATTTCTCCTCGATCGCCTCCATGTGGCGAGGGGGGTGCATCATCCGCTCCCGCTTTCTCGGAGAGGTCATGAAGGTATTTGCCTCTCACCGCGACCTACCGAACCTGCTGTTCAGCGACTTCTTTGCGGACGCTGTTCACCGGGCGGAGCCCGCGTGGCGACGCACAATCAGCCGTGCCGTTGCCGCCGGGATCCCGGTGCCCGCATACAGTTCTGCGCTTGCGTTCTTCGATGGGTTCCGGTCTGCGCGGGTGCCGGCAAACCTCATTCAAGCGCAACGTGACTACTTCGGGGCCCACACCTACGAGCGGACCGACGGCAAGCGCGGAGAGTTCTTTCATACCGATTGGACCTGAAGTCCGAGCTGTGAACGGATCGCCCCCACAGCTAGAATCCACCCATGTCGTCAGTGATCGCGTTCGCCAATCAGAAAGGCGGCGTTGCGAAGACAACGACCGTGCATTCACTCGGCGATGCCCTGACGGAGATGGGTCGCGCCGTGCTCATCGTCGATCTCGATCCGCAGGCGTGCCTCACCTATGCCGCCGGGATCGACAGCGACACGCTCCCTGCCACGCTCCATGATGTCTTCGCGGGAAGGACCGCAGCACGGTCGGTGCTGGTGGAACGTCCCGATGGGCCCGATCTGCTTCCCGCTTCGATCGACCTGGCCGGTGCCGAGGTCCATCTGATGACCAAGACGGGCCGCGAGTTCGTGCTGGCAAGGGCGCTCAAGCCGCTCCGGGGCAACTACGACTACATATTGATCGACTGTGGCCCTTCCCTCGGAATCCTCACCATCAACGGGTTGACCGCCGCCGACCACGTGATCATCCCATTCCAGTGCGACACTCTGAGCCACCGCGGGGTGGGACAGCTTCTCGATACCATCGGGGACGTGCGCTCGTTCACGAACGACTCACTGCAGGTACTCGGCGGCATCGCCACCATGTTCGACGGGCGTACCCGCCTCGCCCACGAGGTGTTGGAAACCGTGGCGCGCCAGTACCGGCTACGAATCTTCGAGCCTCCTGTCCCCAAGTCGGTGCGGGCAGCAGAAGCTCCCGCCCGGGGCAAGTCCGTGCTGCAGCACGCCAAGTCCTCGAAACCGGCGGTGGCCTATCGGGCGCTGGCGCATGCCATCGAGAAGGCGCTATGAGCGGCGATGACCCCCTAGGCAAGAAGGCATTGTTCACCCCTCCACCGGCTCCACCTTCCGGGGGCTCCGACGACTCCCCGACCGGGAAGGGCGCTCTGTACAGCGCAGGCCCACGGCGCAAGGGAACCGTGGTAGTCGAATGCTCTCGGTGCTTGAACCACACCCGCATGAGCACGATCGAGCTCGGTGTCCGCGTCGCCTTCATCTCGCTCTGGATCCCGGGCAAGCACTACAGCCGCTGGATGCAGTGCCCCGAGTGCCAGCGGCGCACCTGGTGCCGCGTGCACTGGTTCGGCTAGGACGCGGGCACGCTCCCTGCGCTACCAGCTTCGCCATACCCCGATGGCAGTGAGCAGGACAACGCCGATCCCAGTGACCATCTGGGTCCAGCCGATGACGCGAGCCGGCACCGGTGGTCGGCGCAGCGACACATAGGCGAGCACGGCGATCGCAGCGATCGCCACAACGGACAGCCACGGCACAATGTCGAGCGCCGCGGCCGCGACCATTGCCGCGAGCGCACCCGCACACACCGCATAGACCCTGCTCTCACCGACCCGGCGCTCACGGACGCGTCGGATCTGAGCACGCACCAGGCTGATCGTGGTGACGCTCCGCGCGATCAACACCAACCAGAGCCCGAAGGCGGCGGCATAAGCCCAACCATCGGCAAGGGCAATCGCAGTGGCCGTCGATCCCATTGCGATCGCCCCGGAGAGCTCGGCACGCAACGACCTGCTCTTGCTCCTGGAATCGGCTTGCAGCGCGAGCAGAGCCGCCGGAACGGCAATCGCATAGGCAACCAGGAAACGCCGTTCCCCGGTCACCATCACACCGGCGAGACCGGCCACGGCGATAGCGCCGTAGCCGAGCCCGAAGATGACGGCAACCTTCGTCCTCGGAAGCCAGCGATGCCGGACGAGATCGGTCAATAGGAGCTTGATCGGCCGTCTTGCAAGAAAGACCGCTATCGCGGCAACGGCCAATCCCCATGCGGGAGCGGATGCGGCAACGAGCAATCCGAGCACGGCAGGCTCGAGCGTGAAGCCCCAGCCGCCGTGCTCAACCGGCAACGCGATACTGCGCACCGACACCCTGGCACCACCACGTTCTGGCTGCGCTGACGGAAGCATCGGGCGCAATAGTATCGATGGTGCCAAGAACAGCGAACCGGGCTGTTGTCAGCCGCCATCTTCGTCCGCCGTGGCGACGTGCCCGTCGTGCGGGAACTCGGCCGTGACGATGTACGTGACGTGCTCTCCGATGTTGACGGCATGATCGGCGATTCTCTCCAGGAATCGGCCGACGCGGGAAAGGCCGATTGCGACTTCGAGCCCGAGCTCGGTGCTGTGACGGCCGACCGCGGTGTAGAACTGGGAAACGAGCGCGTCGACGTCATCGTCGGCCTTGTCGAGTCTCAACCCCGCGTCTGCGGCCAGCTCGGCGAGCGCGTCGATACCCTGGCCGAACACGTTGCAGCTGGCGCTCACCGTTTCTTCGAGTAGCGGCGTGATCGCAGCATGCTGCGGAAATCCGCTGAGCCGCTCCATCATCTTCACACAGTTGTAGGCGAGGTCACCGGATCGCTCCAGCTCATACAGGATGCGGGTTGCAGACACCAGGAATCTCAGGTCGCCCGCCACGGGCTGCTGGCGTGCCAACGTGCCGAAGGTCAGCCTCTCGGTCTCGAGATACATACGATCTACCTGATCGTCGACACGTCGGACCTCTTCGATGAGCTCCATCCGCCCCTCCACCATCGCAGAGCCGGCGAGCCGAACGTTCTCGAGGACTACCGAGCCCATGGTGATCAGCTGTTGCTGGATGGTGTGGAGCTGCTCCTGGAAGTGGTGCCGACCCCGTTCGCTCATCATTGGGGTCTCGGTGCCCAGTCTGCGTTGTGTCGTCATGCTCTCCCCCCGATCAGCCGAAGCGGCCTGTGATGTAGTCCTCAGTTGCCTTCTCTCTTGGCGAGGTGAACAGCTCGTCCGTTGGACTGAATTCGACGAGGTTTCCGGTCCGCTGGCCCCTGTCATTCAATTCGACGTTGAAGAAAGCCGTCATGTCGGAGACACGGGCCGCCTGCTGCATATTGTGCGTGACGATGATGATCGAGTAGTTCTCCTTGAGCTCCATCATCAGCTCCTCGATGCGAAGCGTCGCAATCGGGTCGAGAGCCGAACAGGGCTCGTCCATGAGAAGGACATCCGGGCTGGTCGCAATGGCCCGGGCGATACAGAGCCTCTGCTGCTGGCCACCGGAGAGGGCGTACGCTGAATCCTGCAGCTTGTCTTTCACCTCGTCCCAGAGTGCCGCCTTCCGCAACGATTCCTCGATCAGCTCATCCATGTTGCCCTTGAACCCGCTGATCTTCGGGCCGAACGCGATGTTCTCATATATGGATTTGGGGAATGGGTTCGGCTTCTGGAACACCATCCCGATCCTGCGCCGGATCTCAACCGGGTCGATGCCACCGTCGTAGATATTCTCGCCGTGATAGGTGACCGAGCCGGTGACCTTGGCCCCTGCAATCAGATCATTCATCCGGTTGAGCGAGCGGAGAGCGGTCGATTTGCCGCATCCCGACGGCCCGATGAGAGCGGTGATCTCACGAGCGCTGAAGTCGATGTCCATCGGATTGATGGCACGGAAGTCCCCGTAGTAGACCTCCATGCCCCTGGTGGCCATGACCACCTCGCCGGCAGTGCTCGATGATGCCCTGGCCGCGGGCGCATCGACACTGACCTGCATCGGACGGCGCCGCGTGACCTCACCGTCGTTGCCACCCTGGGCGATCCCGGCTGCCGTCGCCGGGTCCCGTGTCGTACTCTGTTCGTCCTGCATCGTGCTCTCTTCCAATCGGCGGGTCGACACTGTCTATCGCTCCATGTCAGGGTTGCGGTTCACTGCCCGGGCGACAATGGTGAGGATGAGGACGAGCAGCATCAGCTCGAGCGCCCCCGCCCAGGCTCTGGCATGGGCCGCATCAAATGGCCCGCGGGCTTCGTTGTAGATGAGGAGGGGCAAGGCAGACTGAGGAGCGTTCACGAGTTCCGGGGTGATGACAAAGGCACCGAGAGCCGTCAACAACAGCGGAGCCGTCTCCCCTGCGGCACGACCGATAGCGAGCATCGATCCGGTGATGAGACCACTCGATGCGGCGGGGAGCACCGTTCTCGTCACAACCTGCCAGCGGCGTGCCCCCAGCCCGTACGCCGCATTCCTGAGATCATCCGGCACGAGTCGCAACACTTCCTCTGAGGCACGCGCCACGATCGGCAGCATGAGCAGGCTGAGGGCCAACCCGCCGGCCAGGGTGGAGAATCCGATCGAGAAGCCGATCCGTCCTTGCACGAACAACGCGTATATGTACAGCCCGATGAAGATCGAGGGCACGCCGCTCATGACGTCGGTGAAGAACCTGATGACCGGGCTGAGCTTGTGGTCCTTGTACTCAACGACGAATGTGGCGGTGGCGATGCCGAGAGGCACTGCGATGATCACCGCGATCAGAAGCAGGTAGAGCGTGCCGAACAAGCCGTTGAGATAGCCGCCTCCGGCGCGGCGTTGCGAGAAGGGCTGCACGGAGGTGAGGAACTCCCACGACATGGCGCCAAAACCGCGGATGAAGACCTGATAGACGATGAGAACGATAGGTATCAGAGCCAGGACCAGGCAGAAGATGAGCAAGCCTGTCATCACCTGATCCTTGCGCCTGCGGCGTCTCCCGACCGCAGTGCGGGTGCGCAGACTGGGCCGCGACTGGTCTGGCACGGTATTGGTGCTCATAGCGCGGCGTCTCCCGCTACGTGACCGCCGGTGAGCAGCACGATGCCCCTTGCGGCCACGTTGACGATGATGGTGATGACGAAGAGGACGACGCCGACGCCAATGAGTGCCTTCACGTTCTCCGGCGCAGCTTCCTGGAACGTGACCGCGATGATCCCCGCCATCGATTGGCCCCCGAGAAAGAGGCTGTCACCGATCTGCTTCGACCCGCCGATGAGCATGGCGACGGCGATGGTCTCACCGAGAGCTCTACCAAGACCGAGCATCGTCGCCCCGATGATGCCCGGTCGGGCTCGATGCAGCACAACCGATCGCATCATCTCCCATCGGGTCGCCCCGAGCGCGTAGGCGGCGGCGATCTCACTCGACGGTGTCTTCGACATGACCTCCCTGGTCACGGCAGTGACGATGGGAAGCACCATGATGGCCAGGACGACTCCGGCAGCGAAGTAGTTGTAGGTGACGACCGGCCCCCAAGGAACGGGATGAAGCCCCAAACGTGCTCGACGATGAAATCCATAGCCGGGCGCAAGACCGTCGGTACGAAGAACAGCAAGCCCCACAGCCCGTAGACGACGCTGGGTACCGCCGCCAGCAACTCCACTGCATAGGTGAGCGATGTTCCTGACGCGACGGGGCGCAGCGTTGCGTCAGGTACGAGCGCGGTACCGACAGCGAGCGGAACTGCGATGAGCAATGCAATCGCAGACGTGAGCAGGGTACCGACAATGAAGGCAAGCGCCCCGTACTGGCCGGTGATCTCGGTGCGTGACACTCCCGGGTCCCAGGTCGAGCTGAACACGAAGCTCCACCCCTCGTGACGGAACACCGGCCAGGCATCGATCACGGTGAACAGGAGCATCGTTGCCAGGATCACCAGCACACTGGTGCCGGCCAGGGTGAGAATCCAGCGGAACCACTTGTCGGCTGATGACTTGGTCCCTGCCAGTGATCCTCGGTCCGGGTGCCGGGTCTTCGTGTCGGTTGCGGTCATTGCTCCTCCGCCCTCGCTGGTCCAAATGTACCGGCAGGCTCTGCGGACCTGCCACTGGTGGAGGTCCGCAGAGCCATGCCGTCGAGCTACGCCGGGACGATCAACCCTCGGAGTTGATCAGATCCACCTTGGCCAGTGCCTTCTCCTGGAGCGAATCCGGGAGCGGGGAGTAGAGCAATTCCTCTGCCAGGCTGTCGCCCTGGGTGAGATCCCAGGTGATCCAGTCCTTGAGCGCCGCAGCTGTGTTCTCGTCGTAACCGCACTTCCACAGCAGCAGCCAGGTGGCACCTGCGATCGGGTAGCCCTCGCCTCCGACACCGAGGATGTTGAACCTCAGGTCGTCGGGGATGGTGATGCCGTCTGCGGCGGCCGCGGTCGACTCGAGAGTCGGTGTGATCGCATTGCCGTCGGCGTTGACCATGTCGGCAACCGGGATCCCGGTCTCGATGGCATAGGAGAGCTCGATGTAGCCGATGGCGCCCGGGTTCTGCTGGATCTGGGCGGCGACACCGTCGTTCTTCTCGCCACCGACCGAGTTGGGAGCGGGCCACTCGATCTCTTTGCCGGCACCCGGGCCCGTTGGCCCAGTCTGCCGAGACATCGGAGAGGTACGTGGTGAAGATGCTGGTCGTTCCTGATCCATCCGACCGGTGGGCGACGATGATTGGCTCGTCCGGCAGCGTCACGCCCTGTTGAGCGCGGCGATCGCAGGGTCGCTCCAATTGTCGATGTTGCCGAGGAAGATGTCGGCGAGGGTGGGGCCGTCGAGGGTCAGCGTATCGACCCCATCGAGGTTGTAGCCGACCGAGACTGCACCGAATACCGTCGGGATGTGGATGGCCTCGCATCCTCTTGCGTCGGCTGCCGCCGCCAGATCCTCATCACTGAGAAAGGCGTCGGAGGCCCCGAAGTCGGTCTGCTGGCCGATGAATTGCTCAACGCCGCCACCGGATCCGATCGACTGGTAGTTGATCGATACGCCGGGCTGCACGTTGGTGTGGTACTCGCCGATCCACTCCTGGTAGATGAGGGCGGGGAACGATGCACCAGCGCCGAGCAAGTCCGCGGTCAGATCTTGTGCCGCCGCCGATGTCGTTGCGTCGCCACCGGATGAGCCTTGGGTTGTCGTCGTGTCGGATGAGCTGTCATCGCCGCCACATGCGGCGATCAGCAGGGCAAATGCCGCCAGCGCCGCGACAATGATTCGCCAATTAAAGGATCTCATTGATACCTTCCTAAGTGCTTCCTCTGCTGGGCTACTCACTGAGGCGGAACCCGCCACTCGACTTGCAGCCAACCGCGCTCGCCCAGTTGCCCATGAAACCTAGGTAGGCGATGTGAACCGAATCACACCCTCATATGACACGAAAGTGAACTCTTCTACCGACAGATTCCGGTGCCCGCTTACGAAGGGTGGCTGCGGAATCGCTCAATGAGCGCGTTGGTAGATGCATCGTGCTCGAGCGGAAGCGTCGCATCGGTCAGTTCGGCGATGATCTGGATGGCGAGCACCTTGCCCAATTCGACACCCCACTGGTCGAACGAGTTGATCCCCCAGATCACACCCTGGGTGAATACCTTGTGCTCGTAGAGGGCAACCAATTGGCCGAGCAGCGCCGGCGTCAACTTCGGAGCCAGGATCATCGACGTCGGCCGATTCCCCGGAAAGGTCCGATGTGCGACGAGGTCGGCGTCGACACCGGAAGCGGCGACCTCCTCGGCCGTCTTGCCAAAGGCGAGCGCCTCGGCTTGCGCAAACAAGTTCCCAAGGAGCATGGGGTGCTGCATGCCTATGTCGTCCGTGGCCTCGAAGAAGCCGATCAAATCCGCGGGAACGACGCTGGTGCCCTGATGCAGCAGCTGGAAAAAGGCATGCTGCCCATTGGTGCCCGGTTCGCCCCAGAGCACCGGGCCCGTGTCCGTGTCAACCGGAGAACCATCGAGACGCACACGCTTCCCGTTCGATTCCATGTCCAGCTGCTGCAGGTAGGCCGGGAATCGGCTGAGATCCTGCGCATACGGAAGAACCGCGTACGTGGGGAAGCCGAGCACGTTGCGGTACCAAATGCCGATGAGGCCGAGCAGAACCGGGAGATTCTCGTGCAGGGGGGCGGTACGGAAATGATGGTCCATCATCCTGAACCCGCCGAGCAACTCGCCAAATGCACGCTGCCCAATGGCGATCATCAGCGAGAGCCCTATCGCCGAGTCGAATGAGTAGCGGCCCCCAACCCAGTCCCAGAATCCGAACATGTTGGCCGTATCGATGCCGAAGGCAGCCACCTCCTGCTCGTTGGTTGATACGGCAACGAAGTGCTTGGCGATGGAGGACTCATCGCCGCCGAAACGTTCCAGCGTCCAGTCCCGGGCGGCCCGGGCGTTGGTCAGAGTCTCGAGCGTCGTGAAAGTCTTCGATGCGATGATGAAGAGCGTCTCCGCCGGGTCGAGATCCTCGAGAACCGCATCCAGATGGGCGGGATCGATGTTGGAGACGAACCGAGCCTCGATCTGGGGATGGCGATAGTGACGCAATGCCTTGTACGCCATCACCGGGCCGAGGTCCGATCCGCCGATTCCGATATTGACCACCGTGCGAATCGGCATTCCGTTGTGACCGCGCCATGCCCCCGATCGCACCTTCTTGGCGAACACGCCCATGGCGTCGAGAACCTGCGTGCACCTCCGGAACGACATCGCCTCCGTCGACGGTGAACTCGTCGCTCGAGTCGGCACGCAGCGCCGTGTGCAGGACCGCCCGGTCCTCGGTGACGTTGATGTGCTCACCGTGGAACATGGCTTCGATCCGCTCCCGCAGGCCCGAAGCCTCTGCAAGGCGAACCAGGAGATCAATCGTCGTCTCGTCGATGAGATGCTTCGACAGGTCGGCGATCAGTTCGCCCACCTTCGAAGGTAAACCGCGCCGCTCGACCCGGATCTGCGGCAAACATCGCCCGGAGATCGAGCTCTAGGGCATCGCGATGCTGCCGCAGCGCCACCCACTCCTGTGCATCTTGGTTCAAAGCCATCTCTTCTCCGCGTCGATCTCGGTGCGACGACAACACGTCCTGCCCGAACACTATCGCATTGGGCACGGGCGCCCTCTCGTTATGCTCATGGTATGCAAGCGATACGTATACACGAAACGGGTGGTCCCGAAGCAATGGTCTGGGAAGAGACCCCGCGACCCGGTGCCGGGCACCGGTCAACTCCTGGTTTCGGTGGTCGCCGCAGGCGTCAACTTCATAGACACGTATCACCGTCGTGGCATCTACCCGATGGGCAAGCCTTTCACACCCGGCCTCGAAGGAAGCGGCATCGTGGAAGCCGTAGGAGAGGGTGTCGACGACTTCCACTCCGGCGATCGGGTTGCCTGGACCGACCAGATCGGCTCATACGCCGAGCAAGTGGTCATCGCCGCCGACCGCGCCGTGACGATCCCGGAGAGCATCTCGCTGATGGATGCGGCGGCAATGATGCTCCAGGGAATCACGGCTCACTACCTCGCAACCAGCACCTTCCGCCTGCAATCGGGGCACAGATGTCTCATCCACGCCGGAGCAGGAGGGGTGGGCCGCTTGCTCATCCAGATGGCCCGCAGGGCCGGGGCGGAGGTATTCACCACCGTCTCAACACCCCAGAAGGCGGAGATCGCAAGCCAGGCCGGTGCGACCCATGTGATCAACTACGTCGAGGAAGACTTTGTTGAAGCCGTCGAGCAAGTCGCCGGTGATCGCTCGCTCGATGTCGTCTACGACGGTGTCGGTGCGGCCACCTTCGAGAAGGGTCTCACACTGTTGAAGCGCCGCGGCTTGATGGCGCTCTTCGGCCAGTCGAGCGGCGTCGTGCCACCGTTTGACCTGGGCACACTCTCCCGGCTCGGGTCGTTGTACGTGACGAGACCGTCGATATTCGACTATATCGCCGACCACGACGAACTGAAGCGCCGTGTTGATGACCTCATCTCAATGATCGCAAGCGGAGAGCTGGAGCTCAGCATCGATCGCACCATGCCCCTCAGCAAGGCGGCCGCGGCCCATCGTGCCCTCGAAGGCAGACGCACCTCGGGCAAGGTACTGCTGATTCCCTGATCCCGGCGCAGTACCTCAGCTCAGAACGATCAACAGGCCGCCGATGACCATGGCGCAAGCCCCCGCGATCACCAGCGTTGTCTCGGAGAGATCACCCGGTATCCAGCTGAACGCGGTCAGATCCTCACTCACGGCAAGGGCGGCAACGATGAGTGCCACCATGCCGATCAGAACGAGCACCATCCCGAGGCTTGCCGTGGCAAAGAGAGCGAGCAGCGCAACGATGATCACGACGACCGAGGCAATCACCCAGCGAACGAGCCGATCGGACAGCCAACCTCGCCAGCTATCACGATCGATGATGTGCCGCACCGATTCGATGATCTGGCTCGGGCGTTTCCTCGTCTTCTCGACCGGTCCTCGTTTGGGTTTGCCGTGCCGGGCTCTTGCCTTCTTCGGTGGCTTCAATTCGCCGACGAACGAGTCGCGATTCGCCATGTTGACGATTACCTCTTCGCCGCCGAGACTGAGATAGATCTCGGTGCCCGTGTCATCGAGATCGATGTCTTGCAGCGGCCATTTCCCCAGTTGCTCCCCACCGCTGATCACCGCGAGATCCTGCCCGGATACTTCGAAGATGGCTTCCACCACATCATCTGTCGCCGCGATACGCAGCGATCCGACATATGAACTCATGGCACAGGGTTCGGTTTCTCAGCGCAGATCTTGAGAGTTTCTCATCGCGGTGTCGGAATAGTCATTGCAGGGAGGCCAGGGCACGCCGGGTGGCTTCCACATAGCCACCGCCGAATTTGATGGCGTGGATCGCAAGTGGGACGAGTTGATGGAGCGCCACCCGCTGCTGCCAACCGTCACCGAGTGGGCTCACTTCCTCGTACGCGTCGAAACAATCCCGGCCGAAACCACCAAACAACCGCATCATGGCGAGATCGAATTCTCGGTGCCCACCAAACGATGCGGGGTCGATCAACCAGCTGACACCGCCGGTACCGATCAATCGGTTGCCTGCCCACAGATCACCGTGGAGTCGGGCCGGTACCTCCTCAGGGCCTGCAAGCTCGTCGATCCGTGCGGCGATGCGCTCCAGATCCGCCACAGTGGCGAGCGGCAGTGCCCCGGAGTCACGGCACAAGCGTGCCAAGGGGACGAGACGCTGCTCAGCGTAGAAGACCGCCCAGCTGGTCTCGGGCTCGTTGGGGAGCCTGCGGCTGGTCGTGGTTCGCCGATCCGATCTCCCGAAGCAGGGGGAGCCTGTCTGATGCAAGGCGGCGAGCGCTCGGCCGAACTCGACCTCGGTCGCCCCGGTCGGGTACCCGGGCTCGATCCACTCCAATACCAGGAATGGCGGATCTGAAGACACGGCCAGCACCTCGGGGACGGCCACAGCTCCGGCTTCACGCAGCCAGGTCAACCCGGCGGCCTCGGTGACAAAGAACCCGGGGGCGGCATCGGCCTTCGTCTTGGCAAACACGGTCACGCCGTCGTCGAGCACGACCCGGTACGAGTCGGCGACATCGCCCCCACCGAGCGCCCACATCGACACAACGTCACAGTCGAGGACGGAGGCAACTGCTGTAGCCAGATCAACCATGGAGGTAGTCTGCCACGGTCATGCGCCGGGCTTTTGCAGCGTCGGCGGCAAGGAGGTCCTGTTGAGTCGAGAGCGCGCCATTGTCGCCACTGTGTCCGGCCGAGTCCAAGGGGTTGGCTTTCGCTACTCGACACAACGCGTGGGCACGAACCTGGGTCTCCGCGGGTGGGTGATGAACCAACCGGACGGGACCGTGCGCACCTGGGCCCAGGGTGCCGAGGAGAGTGTCACGCGTTTTCTCGGTTTCTTGGAAGAAGGCCCACCTTCGGCAGAGGTAGCGACAGTCCGTACCGACGATGTCACCGTCGATACCTCGCTCACCGGCTTCCGGGTGCGGTACTGACCCATGAAGGATTGGTCCCAGCTCACCGAGGCGGGTCAGATCAGACGGCTCCGCCCGCTGGCAGCAAAGGCACTCGAACACTATCCGATCCGGCCGGAGCGATTACGTCTCGTCGGAGGCTTCACCAATGTCGTATTTCGTGTCGACACGGCACGAGGCCCCTACGCACTACGCATCGATCTGCATCAGGACCACAGCGACGCCGACGTCGAAAACGAGCTCAGCTGGTTGCAGGCTCTTGCAGCAGACACCGACCTGGATGTGTGTAGGTTCCTCGAGACCCGCGACGGCAATCGCTACGTACACGCAGCAGCGCCGGAAGTGCCCGGTGTGCGCCGGTGCGTTCTCTTCGAGTGGATCCCCGGCAAGATCCTCGGTGCCAATCCGACCGAGACCGGCTACCACCAGTTGGGGCAGCTCGAGGCCGGGCTGCACCTGCACGGCGCATCCTTCACACCACCACACCCTCCTCTCACATGGGACCGGGTGTTCTATTGGCCCGAGGAGATCGATCCCGTCGTCATCAACGAGCCGTGGATGGATCGCTACCTGGATTCTGGGCGTCGCGCCGTTCTGGAGCGGGTGATGCCCGTGCTCGAATCGGCGTTCGCCCGGCTCGATCCATCGCACGCCCAGATGATCCACGGCGATCTCCATCCGGACAACGTCCACCGCTTTCGCAACAGGCTGATCGCCTTTGACTTCGAGGACGTCACCTGGGGCCATCCGGTGCAGGATGTCGCCATCACTCTCTTCTATGAAAGGCGTCATCCCGGCTACCGCGACCTACGCGCCGCATTCGAAGAGGGCTACCGATCGGTTGCCGCATGGCCGGTCACGTACGAAGGCGAGCTGGAGCACTTCATGGCGGCCCGCTCGGTCATGTTCGTCAACTACGTCGCCAATCTGCACGGTGACCCGTCCGATTACTACGAAGTCGTATTCCCCCGGCTCGAGCGGTTCCTCAGCGAGTGGGCCCATTGAGGAGTGCCTGGTCGGCGGTGAGGTCCAACATCGCTTCCTTTGTAACCTATATGGCAAATTGCACGGACAATCCGTCAAACTAATATGGATGGCACCCCTCCCAGACCTCGGCGGGTGCTCGCTGAGTGGGTTGGGTAGCCATTTTCCAGCTTTGGCGCGATAATCGATCATCAATGATCCAGAGTTAGCGACGCCGGAACACCGCAAGGAGACACAATGACGGCCTATCGAATCGCCTTGATCCCCGGAGACGGAGTCGGTGGCGAGATCACCGAAGAGGCGGCCCGGGTACTGGAAGCCGCTGCCGAGATCCACGGCTTCGACGTCGAGACCGAACTATTCGACTGGTCGTGCGACCGCTACCTCGAAAAGGGCGCCATGATGCCCGACAACGCTCTCGAGACACTGGCCAAGTTCGACTCGATCTTCCTCGGCTGCATCGGCGACGCCAACAAGGTTCCCGACGACGTCTCGCTGAAGATGCTGCTCGCCATCCGCAAGGGATTCGACCAGTACGTGAATCTGCGGCCGATCAAGCTATACCCCGGAGTCTCCTCCCCCATCTCGACCGCGACCCCCGAGACCGTCGACATGCTTGTGATCCGCGAGAACACCGAGGGCGAATACTCGGGCAACGGCGGGTTCTTCAAGCGGGGAACGCCGGATGCCTTCGCCCTCCAGACCGGCATCTTCACCTGGAAGGGCTGCGAGCGCGCCATCCGCTTCGGTTTCGAGCAGGCCCGCAAGCGCAGGAAGCTCGGCTCGTCCAACCCCGTTGGCAGAGTCACCAACTGCACCAAGTCGAATGCTCTCAACTACTCGATGGTGTTCTGGGACGAGGCGTACGATCACGTGGCCGCCGACTTCCCTGACATCGCCACCGACAAGGCGCTCGTCGACGCGTTGACAATGTGGTTCGTCAAGAACCCTGAGTGGTTCGATGTAATCGTCGCCTCCAATCTCTTCGGTGACATCATCACCGACCTCGGATCGATGCTCCAGGGTGGCATGGGCTTCGCCGCCGGTGGCAATGTCAACCCCGAGGGTGACTATCCATCGATGTTCGAGCCAATCCACGGATCGGCACCCAAGTACACGGGCAAGAAGGTGGTCAACCCGATCGCGTCGATCGAGGCAGTGCGCATGATGCTGGAGACTCTGGGCGAAGAGGAGGCAGGTGCCCACATCCAGAGTTCGATCATCGAAACGCTCAGCGCCGGCGAGGTCAAGACGAAGGACATGGGCGGATCAGCAGGCACTGACGAAATGGGCGCCGCCGTAGTCGCCGCCATGCGTGCCTCGGCCTGAGAAACGGAGATCAGGTGACAATCAGATCAGTCGAGGATGTGGAGGTTCGTGGCCGCACGGTGCTGCTGCGGCCGGACATCAACTCTCCGATCGATCGCAAGACCGGGAGGATCGCCGACGAGAATCGGCTCGACAAGAGCCTGCCGACGATCACATACCTCGCCGACAACGGTGCCAGAGTGGTCATCATCGCCCACCAGGGTGACACCCTCGACTACCACAACCTCGTCTCGATGGCAGAGCACGCCGAGAAGCTCACCAGCAAGCTGGGGCGTGAAGTCAAGTTCATCGACGACGTGGCGGGCCCGGCTGCCCGCCAGGCGATCAAAGATCTGAGTGACGGCGAGATCCTCCTGCTCGAGAACATTCGCATCCTCACCGAGGAAGTATCGACATTCGAGAGCGCGGTGAAGCAGACGCCCGAGGAGATGACCAAGACATACCTGGTCCGTCATCTGGCACCGCTCGTCGATCTCTATGTCAACGACGCCTTCGCCGCAGCGCACCGCAATGCGCCTTCGATGGTCGGCTTCCAGGAGATCCTGCCTGCGGCAGGCGGCCTGCTCCTCATGGACGAGGTCAACACACTCTCGAGTGTGGCCGACAATCCGGCGAGACCCTGCCTGTTCGTGCTCGGAGGGCTCAAGATCTCGGATGCCTTCGCCATGATGGGTAGGGTGCTCGCCGACGGCACTGCCGACAACATCATCACATCGGGAGTGACGGCCAACGTGATGCTGTGGGCCAAGGGTGTCGATCTCGGCGGACCGTCGCGGCAGTTCATAACCGACCGCTCACTCGAGAAGTTTCTGCCCCTTGCCGAGGAGTGGCTCGACCAGTACGGCGACCGCATTCACGTTCCCACCGATCTTGCGGTCGCCGACGAGAGCGGCGGGCGAATCGAGGTCGATGTCGACGATCTCCCCATCGATCGGTTGATCATCGACATCGGGTCGAAGACCGTCGCTCGCTACGAACAACTCATTGGAGACGCGGCCACCATCTTCGTGAACGGTCCGGCGGGCGTCTATGAGTCGGCGGCAGGTGAGTACGGCACACGCCACCTGTGGGAGGCGGTTGCCGCCTGCTCCGGCAAATCGGTGATCGGCGGCGGCGACACGGTCGCAAGCGCCCGCCGGTTCGTCGACCTGAGCGACATCGGTTTCGTGAGCACCGGAGGTGGTGCGTTGGTGCGATTCCTCAGCGGCCAGGCACTTCCAATGCTGGAGGCCATGGAAAGAGCAGCAAAGCGAGAGAGCAAATAGCAGGGACGACCAACCAGGAGGACACCCTTCATGACCCAAACGATGACCTATACCCCGGCCGATCTGGCGGAATATGCCCGTCAGATCCGGGTACAGATCCTCAAGACGGTCCACGTAGCAGGCGCCGGCCACATAGGTGGCCCGCTTTCGGCGGCGGACATGCTGTCGGTTCTGTACTTCGGTGTGATGAACATCGATCCAAAGAACCCGAACGATCCGGATCGTGATCGCTTTGTGCTCTCCAAGGGGCACAGCTCGGTGGCCCTCTACGCCACCCTGGCCCTCCGCGGCTACTTCCCGGTCGACGAGCTAAAGACTTTCGACTCCGTCGACTCACGGCTCCAGGGTCACCCGGATCAGACCGTCACCCCTGGTGTCGACATGTCCTCGGGATCGCTCGGGCTCGGTTTCGCAGGAGCGCTCGGGATCGCTCTCGGTGCCCGTGCCGCCAAGAGGGACTTCACCACATATGTGATGCTCGGTGACGGCGAGTGCAATGAGGGCGTTGTCTGGGAAGGCGCACACGTTGCAGCCCGCTACGGCCTCGACAACATCATCGCCCTCGTCGACCACAACAAGCTCCAGCAGTTTGGTTGGACGGGTGAAACTCTCAACGAGCGGATCAGCCCGTATCTGGGCAACCAACTCGCAAACCGGTGGCGCGCCTTCGACTGGCGCGTCATCGAGGTCGACGGGCACGACATCCCCGCAATCCTCAAGGCGATCGAGGAAGCCAAGGCCGTCGAGGGCGCCCCGGTGGCCA
Source organism: uncultured bacterium (assembly GCA_963844835.1). Lineage (GTDB taxonomy): Bacteria > Actinomycetota > Acidimicrobiia > Spongiisociales > UBA5794 > JAAETI01. The sequence goes on from CAWJPT010000007.1 coordinate 472,605, forward strand.
TCGTGGCCCACACCGTCAAGGGCAAGGGTGTCTCCTTCATGGAGAACCAGCCGGGCTGGCACAGCAAGGTGCCGACCGTTGACGAGATGGCGGTGGCGATGAGAGAACTGGGCGAACCGGAAGGAGGTGCAGCATGACCCTCACCATGGGCAAGGCACTCCGTGTAGCAATGGGCGAGGCGATCACCGAGGCCGCCAACACCAACGACAAGATCGTTGTGCTCGACGGCGACACCGGCAGCTCAACGAGGACCGACATCTTCGAGGCAGCACACCGGGATCGTTTCTTCCAGGTCGGAATCGCCGAGATGAACATGTTCGGGATGGCCGCAGGCATGGCGACCGTCGACGGGCTCATTCCTGTCGTCAGCACCTTCTCGGCATTCGTGGTGTCGCGCGCTCACGACGCGATCCGCGTGCTGATCGCGCAACCGAAGGCGAACGTGAAGATCATGGCGGGCTACGCAGGCCTCCTGGCCAGCAGCACCGGCAAGACCCATCTGCTGTTCGACGATGTCTCGATCATGCGGGCTATGGCCTACATGACCGTCATCGCCCCCGGTGACGCGATCGAGACCCGTGCCGCCATCAACGCGGGGTTCGAATACAACGGCCCGATCTACTACCGGCTGACCCGATCCGACTCTCCCTTGTTGTTCGATGAGGACTACAAGTTCGAGATCGGCAAGACTGTGACTCTCCGCGAAGGCACCGACGTCACACTGTTCTCCTCGGGCCCGCACAGCACCAGGGCACTCGAGGCAGCAAACATCCTCGCCGACGAGGGGATCGACGTGCACCTGGTGCACGTTCCGACGATCAAGCCTCTCAATGGAGATGAGGTCGTCGCGGCCGCGAAGAAGACCGGGCTCGTGGTCACCACCGAGGAAGGCACCGTCATCGGTGGTCTCGGCGGTGCCATTGTCGAGGTCCTGTCACAGCGAGCGCCCATGCCGGCAAAGCTGCACGGAATCAACGACACGTACGGAGAGTCCGGCCCAGACGCAGCTCTTCTGGAGAAGTACGGGCTGACCCCGCAGCACATCGCGGCCGTGGTCAGAGACCACGTCGCGGCAAACAAGTAACACAGACCCGACGCACCCGGCCGCAGGTTCTCGAGCCTGCGGCCGGCGTGTGCTCAAGACCAGGCGTGGAACCGCTGCGCCCGCCGCTCGACGAACAGGGGCTGACCGAAGCACCACGCTCAGCGATTCGCTGTTCAGCACCTCTTCGACTGGGCCGGCGGCAACGACCGCACCGCCCGCCATGAGCAGGATGTGCCCGAAGCCGGGAGGTATCTCCTCGACGTGGTGAGTGACCAGAACGACGGCTGGACTATCAGGATCGGCCGCCAGTTCGGCCAGCGATGCCACCAGGCGCTCGCGCGCTCCGAGATCGAGGCCGGTCATCGCTTCGTCGAGGAACAGAACCTCTGGATCGGTCATCAGGCTGCGCGCGATGAGCACTCGCTGTCTTTCTCCCGACGAGAGCGTGCCAAAGCGCCGATCCGCCAGGTGAGCCGCCGCCAGTCGCTCCAGATACCGGTGCGCCCGCTCCCAATCGGCTTCTGAGTAGGAGTGAAATCGAGGAGGCACAAATGAAGCGTGCCGACCGGTCACCACGAGATCGATCGCCGGCAACTCCTGTCTGATCAAACGCGCCGGCCCGGCTCCCGCATATCCGATCCGCTCCTTCAGGGCTCGCGAATCGACCTTGCCGTAGACACCGCCAAGCAGCCGGACGATACCGCTGGTCGGTCCCATGTAGGTGGATGCGACCTGGAGCATCGTTGTCTTCCCCGCACCGTTGGGGCCGAGCACGACCCACCGCTCGTGGCGGGCAACGTGCCAGTCCACGTCCCGTAACAAGTACCGGCCGTCGCGCACCACGCAAACACCCTCGAGCGCAATCACCTCGGTTGTGTCGTCGCGATAGCTCATTGGTGCCGATCTCGTCTGGGGTTGTGCATGTTACCGACGACCCTGCGCGCCGCCGCGGTTGATGGCACGTTGCAGGAGCAGGTCGACGGCACCGGTTCCCGGCACCAATGACGCTATTCAGATCACGCCGGACGAATGCCCCAGCACAGACGGTATCGTTCGCCGCCCCGAGCCCGAGACATAACAATGCTGACCCCGACCATTCCTCTGCCAGAGCCACTGCGTGCCAACGAAGCAGGAACCTTCACCGAGGATTCGGTGATACGGCGCCTACCCGAGATCGCACTGAGCACACTCGCGGACAACGACTTCGACGAGGCACAGACCGGTCTCGTGCAACAACTCGTCGATGAGATCCCCAACGGCTCGATCACAACGATCGACGAGCCTCTCGCAGACGACGTCGAGGACTGGCAGGAATATGTCGCCCCGTACCTGGGCATGACCTGGCTCGACGTGCCCTGGTTCTTTGCGGAGACGTATTTCTACCGGCGCCTGCTGGCCGCGACCGGGTACACGCGAACTGAGGCACACCGGGGCATCGACCCGTTTGCAGCCACCAAGAAGCGCGATCTGGAGGCGGCGCTGCCTCTGGCCGGACGGCTGGCTCAGTTACTCGGAGAGCTCCCCATCCTCCTCGCAGCTTCGCTGTGGGCGAATCGGGTGGACCGTAGCCTGTGGCCGAGCAGCGACCAGGCGGCTGCCGCTCGCACCGCCGAGGTCCTCGGATTGGATCGCTCCGAGCACCTACTTGCCGACGACACCGACGCAGCCCTCGACTTGATCGCCGAAAGCAACCGAGTGCACTTGGTGCTGGACAACTCGGGTGCCGAGCTCATCGCCGACCTCGTGCTCGCGGCGGATCTCCTCAGTCGCGGTCACCGTGTCGCCATCCATGCAAAACCCCACCCAACGTTCGTTGCCGACGTAACACTTCCTGATCTCGACGACACGATCGCCCGCCTCAGTATGGAGCCCGGCCCGGCTGCCGAAGTAGCGAGGATTCTCAGCAACGGTCGCGTAGAGGGAACCCTGGCGGCCAGAGCCCATTCCTTCTGGGTCTCCCCCCTTCCGTTCTGGGAGTGCCCACCCGATCTCATCGATGATCTGGCAGGCGCCGACCTGGTCATCTCCAAGGGAGATGCGAACTACCGCCGGTTGCTCGGGGACCTCCATTGGGAACCGACCGCACCGTTCTCCGAGATCGTGAGGCCGCTGCAACCCGTGCTGGCACTGCGAACCGCCAAATCTCTCGTGGCAGCCGGTGTCGACGGAGCGACTGTGCAGCGGGCAAGCGCCACAGACCCGGACTGGCTCACCAGTGGCGATTGGGGGATGGTCCAGCTCGCTCCTGCCATCGGCTAGAGCGGTACGTCAGCCGCCGTCTACGGCAGCCAATCGGTCGACCGCGGCTTACTCGGGATCAACGAAGATTGGCTTTCGGGCCGGGAGCGTGAGTGTGAACACGGTCGTGCCGTGGTCACGGCTATAGACCAGATCCCCTCCCATTCGGCGCGCCAGATTACGAGAGACGCTCAGGCCGAGCCCGATCGAATTCGGCTGGGTGCCCTCGGCATGCGCTCGCCCGAACGGCTCGAAGATGGTAGCGATGTCGTCGTCTGAGACACCCGTGCCGCTGTCGGCTACGGCAAGCGCCATCAGGCCGTCGCGCTGCTCGGTACTGATCGTTACCTGGTCTCCGCCATAGCGGGCTGCATTGCTGATCAGGTTCCTAAGGATCTGCCGAACACGGCTGGCGTCTGCCCAGCATGCTCCCGAGGCTCGATTCGCCACGCACAGAGCACGGCTCTGGTCCGGCAAGGCGCGGAGGCTCATCTCGACCTCCTCTTTGATGTCGACCATCACCGGTGCGAGCACGATGCTTCCCGTGTCTGCACGTGCCGCCACGAGCAGGTCCTCAACGATGTTTGCCATCTCCTGTCCCTGCTCGGCAATCAGAGCAGCGAACTCGCGGTGCGTCCCAGAATCGAACGTCTCGTAGTTGTCTCTGACCTCAGAAGCCAGCCCGAGGACAACTGAAAGCGGAGTCCTGATCTCATGGGAGATGGAAGCGACCAGCTCATCCTTGGCTCTGATGAGATCCTTCAGTTGCTTCTCCGTCTCGATCTCGGTTGTGACATCCCGGGAGATAGAGGCGATCGTCAGCTCCCCCCGCATCTGGATCGCTTGCAGTGACACGCTGACCGTACGCATCCCCTGGCGTCCGGGGACGGTGAGGACACCAACCCAGGAGCCCTCGACTTCTAGTGCCTTGGCGAGCATTGCCGCGTCGTCATCGGCGATCGGCTGTGCCAGGTGTACGTATTCGGCGTCGGTAACGTGCTGTCTGAACCAGGCGCGGGCTGCAGAGTTCGCATATCGAATTGTCCCGTCGGCGCTCGCAAGCGAGATCAGGTCCGAGGTGGCGTCGACGACACGAGCCAGCCTCTCCCGTTCCACCTCGATCTGTCGCAGCGAGGTGAAGTCGAAGATCGCCGATTCAATGAACCGGAGATTGTCTGTGTCGTCTGTCACGGCATTGGCGGAGATCACCGCGTCGATGGTCTCACCCGGCGAGGTGAACATCCGCGCCTCGAAGCTGTGGACGGAGCCATCACGACTGAGGAGCTCGAGGAAACGATGACGCTGGTGAGGATCGGCGTAGCGGGAGAGGACTATTTCTCCCACGGATGGATCCTGGAACATCTCCGCCGTCGCCCGGTTGTACTCGAGCAGCTCCCCCGCGGGGGAGGTCCGTGTCATCGCAACCGGGACTCGCTCGAAGAACGATCGCAGTTCTTTCTCGTTGCTGCTGAGCAGCCCACCGATATAGCGGAAAATGATCACGAACAGCGCCGCGGTCACGCCAACAGTGGTGGCGTTTGCGACGACAGGCACACTCATCGCAAAGCTCCCTTGCATCCCGACCGCGGCCGCGGCTCCGGCGACACCACCACCGACCGGATAGGACCAATCGTGCTCGAGGTCGACGATCCCAATCACGGCGGACCAGCCAACGATCATTGCGGGACCAATCGCCGATCCCGAGGCATAGGAAAACGCAACCGCAAAGACGATGTCGACGAACCATGCGCCGCGGACCGAGCAAGTCCGAACCTGATAGAACGCGACGGGAACGGCAATCGCGCTAGGAGCTATCACGAAAATGGGACTGTCACCCACTGCGACCAGGACGACGGCGACGACCAGCCCGAAGACGTGCATGCCCGCCCTGGCCACGAAGTTGGGACGAAGCAGCTGCTCGGGGAGGATCGTACCGGTTGCCGTCATACACCTGATTTATCGACCCCGACCGGATTCGCTGAAGCGCGCTTACCGATCATCCCCATCCAGAGTAGGAGACTATTGTGAGTGAGCACTCACTCATGTTATGCTGCCCGCCGCTATGAGCACCAAGACCCGCGCCAAACGAATGTCAGCCGAGGAGCGCCGCCGGTCGATCCTCGACGCGGTCATACCGCTGCTCGTCGACAAGGGGGCAGCCGTGACCACGTCGGAGATAGCGGAAGCCGCCGGCATCGCCGAGGGGACGATATTCCGCGTGTTCCCGGACAAGCGAGCACTGTTCCATGCCGCCATCGAGTCCATCCTCGATCCACTCCCGATCCAGACTGCGATCGCTTCCATCGACCAGGACCTCCCCATCGAGTCCCAACTGGCAGCAGCCGCAACGGCCCTTGCTGAGAGATTCGATCAAATGACTGCCTTGATGGGCGTGCTCCGCTCGATTCCACATGAGGAACGAGCCGGCGGCGACACCCACCGCTACGCCCGAGAGTCCATGAGCGCGATCTTGTCGTCGGTCGCCTCGATCATGGAGAGGCATCAGGATCGGCTGTCCATCGAACCTGCCCGCGCCGCGATCTTCTTGCGTGGGCTCATCTTCACAAACGCTCACCCCCTGCTCGGCGCCGAGGTGCGCCTGGCCACCGACCAGATCGTCGAGATCCTGCTCACCGGAATCCTGAAAAGGGAGGAAAACTGATGTTGATACGGATCCTCCGGGAGTATCTCCGACCGTACAAGCGAGAGATATCCATCATCATCGTGCTGCAACTCTTTGCCACGATTGCATCGCTGTACCTGCCCAGCCTCAACGCCAACATCATCGACAACGGCGTCATCAAAGGTGATACCGGCTACATACTTCGCATCGGTGGATGGATGCTGGCCGTATCCGTCATATACATCATCTGCACTGTCTCGGCGGTGTACCTGGGCTCACGTTCGGCAATGGCATTCGGGCGCGATCTGCGCTCATCCTTCTTCAGCAGAGTCGCATCGTTCTCGAGCCGCGAGGTCGGTCGTTTCGGGGCCCCGTCGTTGATCACGCGGAACACGAACGATGTCCAGCAGGTACAGATGCTCGTGATGCTCGCATTCACCCTGATGATCTCTGCGCCGATCATGATGGTCGGCGGCATCATCATGGCGCTGCGCGAGGATGTCGGTCTGTCCTGGCTGGTCGTGGTCGCCGTTCCGCTCCTCGGCGCGGCCACCGGGTTCATCATCTCGCACATGGTTCCCGGGTTTCGGCGGATGCAGCGATATCTCGACGACGTCAACCGCGTCCTGCGTGAGCAGATCACCGGTATTCGAGTCATCCGGGCCTTCGTGCGTGAGCCATACGAGACCGATAGGTTCAACGCAGCCAACGACGACCTCACCGGCGTTTCGATCAACGTGGGGCGCTGGATGTCTGCGATGTTCCCCACCGTCATTCTCGTGCTCAACGCGTCCAGCGTCGCAGTCCTGTGGTTCGGTGGTATTCGCGTCGACAACGGGGCGATGCAGATTGGTGCGTTGACCGCGTTCATCACCTACCTCGTGCAGATCCTCATGTCCGTGCTCATGGGCACATTCATGCTGGTCATGGTGCCGCGTGCGTCGGTGTCGGCGGACCGCATCGGCGAGGTGCTCGAGACTTCCAGTTCCGTCGTGCCCCCGACCGACGGTATCACGAAGGCAGACAGCAGGGGCAAGCTCGAGTTCCGCGACGTCGGCTTCACCTACTCCGGTGCCGCCCATCCGGTGCTCAGCAATGTGACCTTCACCGCAAACGCCGGCCAGACCACCGCCATCATCGGATCGACCGGCGCAGGCAAGACGACATTGCTGAACCTGATCCCGCGTCTGTTCGATGTGAGTATCGGGACGGTCGCCGTCGATGGCATCGACATCCGCGACTACGACCTCGAGGCACTGTGGAATCGTATCGGCCTCGTGCCGCAACGCGGCTATCTGTTCTCAGGCACCATCGCCTCCAATCTGCGATACGGAAAGCCCGACGCTACGGAGGAGGAGATGTGGGAAGCGCTCGAGATCGCTCAAGCGAAGGACTTCGTCAGCGAGATGTCCGACGGGCTCGACTCACCGGTGGCACAGGCGGGTACCAGCCTCTCCGGCGGTCAGCGACAACGTATCGCCATCGCAAGAGCGCTGATTCGCAAACCGGAGATCTATCTGTTCGATGACTCGTTCTCGGCGTTGGACGTGGCAACGGATGCTCGCTTGAGGCACGCTCTGCAACCGGTGACGAGAAACGCCACCGTGCTCATCGTGGCACAACGCGTGTTCACAATCACCGGGGCCGACCAGATCATCGTCCTCGGCGACGGCGAAGTGGTCGGCATTGGGACTCATCAGGAGCTCCTCGCCACCTGCCCCACCTATCAGGAGATCGTGGAGTCTCAGCTCAAGGCGGAGGCATCATGAGCGACCGCAAGACCATGCAGAAGACCGAGAGGATCTCGGGACAGATCGGACCGGGACGTGGCCCTCACGGCGGCGGCATGATCGCTCAGAAGTCACTCGACTTCAAGGCATCGGGGAAACGTCTGATCGGCAGGCTGCGACCCGAGCGATTCAAGGTCATCGGCGTATTCGCCGCCGCCGTAGCCAGCGTCGCCATGATGGCAACCGGGCCACGCGTCCTCGGCCATGCCACCGACATCGTCTTTGCCGGGGCAATCGGCAAGACGCTACCGGCCGGGATGACCAAGGCGCAGGTGATCGACGCGGCGAGGGCCAGAGGCCAGGGTCAGATCGCCGACCTGCTGAGCGGAGTGGATCTGACCCCCGGCAAGGGCATCGATTTCGGTGCGCTCGGCCACGTCTTGCTGATAGTGCTCGCCATCTATGCCATCGGCTCGCTGCTCAGCTTCATCCAGGGCTATCTCCTCACCAGTGTTGTTCAGAACACCATCCGTCGCATGCGCGCCGAGGTCGAGGACAAGATCAACAAGATGCCCCTCTCCTACTTCGATCGCCAACCGCGTGGCGAGCTGCTGAGCAGGGTCACCAACGACATGGACAACTTGAGCCAGACGCTGCAGCAGACCATGTCCCAAATGCTGACGGCGACACTGACGATTCTGTTCGTCTTTGCGATGATGGTGTCGTTGTCATGGACACTGGCCTTGATCACTCTGATCTCGATCCCCGTGAGCATGGCAGCAGCCGCCATCGTGATGAAGCGCTCTCAGGTCAAGTTCGTCGACCAATGGCGGCGCACCGGAGCGCTCAACGCTCAGGTCGAGGAGGCGTTTACCGGGCACGAGCTCATCAAGGTGTTCGGACGACGCCATGAGGTCGAGGCGCGGTTCGAAGAAGAGAACGAGCAACTGTTCCAAGCGAGCTTCGGGGCACAATTCCTCTCCAATCTCATCATGCCGATGATGATGTTCATCGGGAACCTCAACTACGTCATCATTGCCGTGCTGGGCGGGCTCCGGGTCGCAAGCGGCACGATGAGCCTCGGCGATGTCCAGGCATTCATCCAGTACTCGCGTCAGTTCACCCAGCCGGTCACCCAGCTGGCTTCGATGGCCAATCTGCTCCAGTCCGGGGTTGCCTCGGCCGAGCGAGTATTCGAGCTGCTCGATGCCGACGAGCAGGAGTCCGACGCACACCATCCGCGGATGGTCGAGGAGTCGCACGGTCGAGTTGCCTTCGAGCACGTCTCGTTCCGATACGAAGAGGATCAGCCACTCATCGATGATCTCTCACTCGTTGTCGAGCCAGGCCAGACCGTTGCCATCGTCGGACCGACCGGCGCAGGCAAGACCACCCTGGTGAACCTGATCATGCGCTTCTACGAGCTGAATAGCGGGCGCATCACCCTCGACGGGCAGGACATCTCCAAGGTGCACCGCAAGGACCTGCGTCGTCGCATCGAGATGGTGCTCCAGGACACCTGGCTGTTCGAAGGCACGATCCGCGAGAACATCCGATACGGCAGGCTCGATGCCACAGACGAGGAGATCGTCGCCGCCGCCAAGGCGACGTTTGTCGACCGCTTCGTGCACAGCCTCCCTGAAGGCTATGACACCATCGTCGACGACGAAGGCGGCAACATCAGCGCAGGCGAGAAACAGTTGATCACCATCGCCCGCGCCTTCCTGGCGAATCCCGCGCTACTGATTCTCGATGAGGCAACCAGCTCGGTCGACACCAGAACCGAGTTGCTGCTGCAACATGCCATGGCCGCGCTGCGCACCGACCGCACCAGCTTTGTCATCGCCCACCGCCTCTCGACGATCCGCGATGCCGATGTCATCCTGGTCATGGAGAACGGGGCGATCGTTGAGCAGGGCAACCATGATGCCCTCATGGCACGCGGCGGGGCATACGCAGCCCTATACAACGCCCAGTTCTCAGGACCGCAGGGCAGTGGGATGATCCCGACCGGAGGGGTACCGACCCCGGCAGATCATGCCCGGATGGAACCAGAACCGGACGCCTAGCGGCGAGGCAGCGAAGACCACCCGGTGACGAATCTACACTCGCCCGGTGACCATGACCTTGCTGGCCCGGGACCGGCGCGTAATCGCAATCCAAGCGGCGATTGGCTGGTGCCTGGGTGGGCTCGGTCCCGCGCTGATACTCGGATCGAGGGACCTCGGGCTACCGCGGTATCAGCTGTCGTGGCTCGGTTCGACGTTCGGCTTCACCTTGCTGCTCACAGGGCTGCTCGGCCGCTGGGCGCTCAGCCGTGGCGCAACACCCGTCGTCACCGCCGGCACGGTGATGCTCATCGCAGGGACGATGCTGCTCGGGCTCGGCACGAGCCTGGTGGAACTTGCCGCAGGCGGATTGCTCCAGGGGGCAGGTTCCTCTGCGTTTCTGATCGCCACCCCCGCTCTAGTCATCGGCGACGGTCGGGCCAGGAGGCTCGCTCTGGCAGTGGGGGCATCCAGTGTCACCGGGCTGCTGGCTCCCGGAGCCATCGCGATCGCCGACCAGGCGTTTGCGACGGGACGCGTCGCTCTGATGGTGCCTGCGATCTGGCTCCTTCCCTTCCTGGCGCCACGCAGCTGGCGGTCTCACCGGGTCACAACGGCCTCACCCGTGCCACCGGCGCCAACATCACGGATGACGACGACCACCTGGCTGCGCTGGCTGATCATCGTCCTCGGTGTCTCCGCCGAGTTCTGTTTCTGGACATGGGGGGCGGCGCGCCTCGTCGACGCGGGAGCCTCAGACAGCACCGCCAGCGGCCTCGCAGCCGCATTCGCCATCGGCATGGCTCTCGGCCGATTCGTCGGCCCACGATCACTCGGGCGGCTCGACCCAATTCGCATCGCAGCTCTAGTGACCTCATCCGCCGCGGTCGTGGTCGTGGCGAGCTCACCGGTTGCCCTGCTCGTCGCCGGTCTGCTCGCCGCAGGATTCGGGATAGCCCTCGTCTACCCGATCGCCCTCACATTCCTGCTCGACGACCCGTCCCTGTCCCAGGAGCGGCTCATCGCGCTCGCCGCCTATGCCTCGGGGGTAGCGATAACCATCACCCCGTCATTGCTCGGATTGCTCGATCGGATCATGCCGATCCAGTATGCCTTCGGCATCGTCCCTGTGCTGATGGCGGCGGTCGCAATCCTCTCACGGCTGGTCGGGCAGAGTCACCGCGTCGCGTCACCGTGATGATCTCGACGACCGGACACCATCTGGATGCAAGTCACCAGTCGCCCGCTCGCATCTCGAATCAAACCTGCAACACTGCAGCTCCGCTGACCTCGCCCTTCTTCAATTGGGCGAGGGCGATGTTCACATCCGAGAGCGGGTAGGGGTCAACAACGGTCTTGATTGGGATACCTGCCGCAAGAGTCAGAAACTCGTCGGCGTCTTGCCTGGTGAAATTGGCGACGCTGCGGATCGATCGCTCCCTCCACAGCAGGTCGTAGGGGAACTCCGGGACCGTGTCGAGGTGAATGGCGTTGATCGCAACCGTCCCACCGGGAGCGACCGCCTTGAGCGCTTCGACGACGACGTATCCGACCGGGGCAAACGTGATTGCGGCGTCCAGCTCAACAGGAGGTTGGTCGTGGTAGGAACCCGCCCAAGCGGCACCCATCTCGATAGCACGAGCTTGCTCGGCACGCGATCTGGTGGCGACGAAGACCTCGCAACCCCAGTGTCTCGCCACCTGGAAGCCGAGCAATGCCGAGGCCCCGAACCCGTAGAGCCCGAGACGACCGCCTGGCTGGATGCCGGACAGCTTCAGCGACCGGTACCCGATGATGCCGCCGCACAGGAGCGGAGCTGCCTGCTCATCGGTGAACGCCTGCGGGATGTGGAAAATGAAGTCGGCCCGAGCCGTCATGCTCTCGGCATAGCCACCATCCCTATCCCAGCCGGTGAACTGCGCCTGCGCACACAGGTTCTCTCGGCCCGACGTGCAGTATCGGCACTCTCCGCACGTGCCGCCGAGCCAGGCAACACCGGCGCGGTCTCCCACCTGCCAATTGTCGACGCCGTCGCCAACCGAGCGGATCCTGCCAACAACCTGGTGCCCGGGGACAATCGGGAGTCGCCGGGCAGGCACATCGCCCTCGACGATCTGGAGGTCGGTGCGACACACCGCACAAGCCGATACGGTGAGAGCGACCTCGCCCGGCGCCGGGTCGAAATCGAGCCGATCGGCAGCACGCAACGGTCGTGACTCGACCCGACCGGGCTCCGTGAGTTGATAGGCACGCGTCATGACCACCTCTGTCCGTCTCCTGCAGGGTATCGCATGCCGACGACAGAGACCCGGGCGCACACGGTTCCGCCCGGGTCTGCCGGCAGGCCACAGCGCGGGCGAGCTGAGCTGTCTCTCCCGCCAGACCGCCATGTCGACACACGCGAGCTTCGTCCCGGACTTCTTCGACAGTGACCTCGGAAACGACTCTTCTCGTTCTGTTTCCAGCATGATGTCTCTCCCTCAGCTCTCCACTAGACCGTGACGCCTGTCTTGCCACGCGTGTGACGACGTGGGCAATCGCCTTGTCGATCTCGGCCAGCGGGAAGATGTGATCGAGCACCGGCTCGATCTTCCCGGCCTCGAGCAGCGCACCCAGCTTCGCGTCGATTAGCCTCGCCCAATGGCTGAAGCCCTCTGGTCGGGAATTGTCGCCGGGTACGGGATCGCCGTCCCCGTCGGCGCCATCGGGGTGCTCATCGTGAGCACGGCAATGCGGGGCGGATTCCGGGTGGGCGCCGCGGCAGGCGCAGGTGCGGCAACAGCCGATCTCGTCTATGCGATGATCGCCGTGCTCGCGGGAGGGGCCGTTGCCGAGCAGCTCGCCGGCAAGGAGCGGCCAATAGCGCTCGCCAGTGCCGCGGTCCTGCTGCTGATTGCCGGCTACGGCCTGTGGAGGGCGGGTAGGGGCGAAGACATGACCGACCGCCGCACTATCGGCTCGAGCCCTCTGCGTGTCTATATGACGTTCGTAGCGCTCACGATCGTCAATCCGATGACTGTGATCTACTTCTCTTCGCTCATCATCGGCCTGGGAATCGGGGCACAGTGGTCATTGGTCACCGGAATCGTGTTTGCTGCATCGGCATTTGCCGCGTCTCTGTCGTGGCAGTGGCTGCTGGCTGTGATCGGAGCATTCGGCCACCATCGGCTCGGACAGGGATTCCGTCGTGGTGCCGTGGTCGTTGGCAACCTCGTCGTCGTCGGCTTCGCAGTGGTGATCGTTGCCCGAGCACTTTGAGCGGGAGAGTGTGGTACCGCCGGGAAACCGATCTGCGGCTACACGAGCCCGTAAGCGTGAAGCGGCTCGAAATCGTAGACAACGCGCCCCTCATCGACCATCAGTTGACGGAGCGCATCCTCCTCCAACTCGCGTCCGAACCATTGGATCGGGCCGTCGGGGCGCCCCTGCATCACCCGGAAGAGGCGCACCGAAGCATCGACACTCTCCGGGCCGTCCAGAATCGTGACTGTTGTCTCGAGAGTCAGGAACGCATATCCCCGCGGAGCGAACACAAACAACGTGCAGCGCGGGTCTCGCGCCAGCCTGCGGGTGCGAACTCTCCCTGCGGTGCCGCTGCTCCACAGCTTCCCGTCAACCATCGCAAGCCCGATGCGGACCGCCTTGGCCGTACCGTCGTCACCGACCGTGACCATGGCGGCTCCGTGGTTCTTCTCCAGAAAGTCGACCTGCTGCTGTGAAAGTTCCATCGGGCGAGTGTAGGAAGGGGCTGCGGCCGGAACCGACGTCAATCCGTCAGCCCGCCCCGAGCATCCTCACCTCGCCTTCGGGAAGCTTCGACCACCAACGGTCGTAGCGGCGGTAGATCGAAGGCTCGCGCTCCCCCAGCAGCACGAGCAGCTGTGAGGCTTCGCCCTCAAACGCGGCCCAAGTGTCCGCGTCGATGGGGCGGAAGGCGGTTGCTTCGATGCCGTCACCAACGGGCCTCCACACCCCGGCGACGTATCCGTCGACGAGCAACGTGGGAAGCGAGTCCCCGTTGCTGCGAATGACCGCTTTGCGAAACTCGTCCGGGATGATCCGGCTGCGATCCTTGTAGACGAGCAGGACGTTGTCCCACATCGGTAGCAGCCGCGGCGGTGCGGGAGTGTCCTCGTCCGGGACCGGGGCGCCTGGCACGTCGTACATCGCCTCCCCGTTGGGGCCCTCGATCTCGATCAGCTCGTCGGCCATACCCGCCAGCGCCGGCTTCACCTCGGATTGCCGGAGCAGCGCAAATTGCCCGAAGTCGAGGCGGGTAGCAGGGCCGAAGGCTTCCAGATACCGCCGCATCAGGTACTGGATGCATTCGTTTCGTCCCGGTACGTCCTCTCGGATGGCGGCGACATACTCGGGATAGGCGCCAAACGCCCACGGGCCACCATTGGGGGCGCGCCACACCGGCCCGAATGTCCGCAACGCCCACCAGACGTAGTGCTTGGGATCGATGTCGAGATGCGCAACGACCATCGCATCGATGTCGGCATTGCGGCGAGGGGCAGAGAGGAACTCGAGCACTTCGGGCAGCAGCGCCTCGGCATCTGCCACGGAGACACCGCTCGAGCGAAACCGTCTGTCGTTGAGCCGGGAGTCACGAAGCGTGCCCTGCATCGCCTCGTGAAAGATCGAGTACTCACTGGCAAGCACCGCATGCAGTGTGATCCGCATCAGCGTCGCCTTTACGACCTGGCGGGAGGCAAACGCTTCGTCGAGCTCATCGGGGTCGAAACTCCGGACCCTGTTCCACAGCGCGAGGTAGGGGGACGGTGGCTCCTGTGCCTGAAGCGCAAGCACACGGCGCATGGCATCAGACACAGACAGCTGCTCCCTCTCGAGGAGCAGCTGTCTGGCGAGCGTCGACCTGTTGAGCTGCCGTGCCGTCACATCCACGGCGGTCACTCTACGGCGTATATGACCCAGCTGTGAGCCGAGACGGGGAGCTCGAGAACCTCTTGCCCAGGAGCAGCCACAGACCGAGCCATCCTTCACCGATCATCGACGGGATCGCCACCATGGCCAGGAAGATGCTCTCGTAGTCGCGGTAGTTGGCCAGCAACGTGTGTGCGACCGTATCGAGTAGGTATGCGACGCCGGCGGCGATGAGCAGGTAGCCGAGCACCTTCGAGACATACCCGGAACGGATGAGCAGGTAGCCGATGATGACGAGGTGGACCCCGAATGCCGCCAACCCGACGAGCCATACGTTGTTGAACGAATCGAGCGCAACCATCGTCTGCGCGTTCACCTGATCAGCGGTAAAGGCCGAAGCGACATTGGCGTCACCGACGAGCTGGAGTGCCTGGTAGAAGAACACCAGGGCCGCCCCGAGCAGCGTCGTATAGACGAGTCGGAACCACGCAGCCCCGAGTGACACATCATGGTCGACCTCCCTGAAGATGATGTGCAGTGCCCAGGAGACGGCAATGTCCAGCAGGAAGATCACCAGAAAGGCGATCATGCCGAGCCGGAAGACGCCCATGGAGTCAGTGATGTTGGCCACGGTGGCGGCAGGGCTGTCTGGATCGACCATGCCTTCACGAACAACGAAGTTTCCGAAGATGGCCAGTACGAAGATGGCGACGTATGAGATCCCGGCGATGCGGGCCGCACCGCGGAGAGTCACCGAGCGACGCGGGATGGGGCGAACTGGAGTGGCGTTCTGACCGTTGCCTTGTTCGATTTGTGTTGTTGTCATCGTTGATCCCTTCTCCTCAGAGTGTCAGCGGACGTTTACGACGGACTTGCCACGGGCGCGTCCCGCCTCGAGATCGGAGATCGCCTGCGGAACCCCGTCGAACGCATAGCTGTGCCCCACGGCAGGCACGACCTGACCTGAGGCGAGGAACGCTCGAAGCCGCTCGAGCAACTCCCGGCTCTCACTGCTGATGAACATCGTCAGCCGCTGCGAGACGAACGGCGACAACATGAGCGCTCGAAGCTGGCGACCGATCCCTCCCGTCCAGCGCCCTCCTCCTTCACCACCGGCGATGACGAGCGTTCCTCTGTTGTCGAGTGCCTTGCGCAGCTTACGCAGCGGGTTGAGACCGCCGATGTCGACGATCAGATCGAAGCTCTCCGATCCGTCCAGGTAGTCCGTCACGTCGTAGTCGACGACATCGTCGGCGCCGAGGGAGCGGACGAAGTCGCCTTTGGCACCGCTCGCCACCCCGGTGACTCGAGCCCCGAGGGCCTTGGCGATTTGCACCGCATAGCTGCCCACACCGCCGGAGGCTCCGATAACGAGCACACTCTGGCCGGCCTCCAGCCTGCCGACGTCGGTGAGTGCCTGCAGCGCCGTGATTCCGGATACCGCGGCGACGGAAGCCTGCTCGTACGTGATCGTCTCGGGCTTCGACGCCAGCTTCGCCGCATCGGCAACCGCGTATTCGGCAAAGGATCCGGTTGCGATGCCGAAGACCTCGTCGCCGGGCTCGAATCGATCGACACCCTCGCCGACGGCGACAACTCGTCCGGCAACGTCGAGCCCGAGCATCGGGTTCTTCGGCTTGGTGAGCCCGAATCCGATGAGTCGCATCAGGTAGGGAAGCCCGGCCATCAAATGCCATTGACCGCGATCGATGCCGGCCGCGTGAACCTCGATCAGCACCTGTCCCGATCCGGGTTCCGGCGTTTCGACCTTGTCGATGTGCACATTCTCGATCGAGCCGTATTCATGCCGCACGACGGCCCTCATCATCTCTGGCACCATCTCCGGTGCTTCGTGTTCGCCTGTCATTTCGAATTCCCTTCTCGCCGACCTTCGTACTTTGTACAGTTAACTTGCACGGAACCTACCGTACTAAGTACGATGTTGTCAACAAGTTTCTGCGAGGAGTCGCCCATGGCGGAGAAAACCGAAAGACAGCACCTCACCAAGGAGCGCGTCCTAGCCGGTGCGCTCCAACTCGCCGACGAGGTGGGAATGGAGAGGTTCACCATCCGTCGCCTGGCGGCTGCCCTCGAGGTGAAGCCGATGACGATCTACTACCACCTCCCGAACAAGGAGGCGATCATCGACGGCATGGTCGATCACGTTTTCGAGGAGATCGACCCTCCCAGGAGCGACGTGCCGTGGAGGATCGCCATCCGCGAGCGGTATGTGTCGGCTCGCCGCGTCCTGAACAACCATCCCTGGGCACCCCCGCTTATGGAGTCTCGGCGGAGCCCCGGTCCTGCGACCCTGCAACACCACGACGAGGTGCTCGGCTGCTTCCGGCGCGGACTCTCCGTTGAGCTCACGGCGCATGCCTATGCCGTCCTCGACAGCTACCTCTACGGCTTTGCTATGGAGGAGGCGATGCTCCCCGGTAGTGGGGAGAGCAACGAGATGACCGGCATGGCTGCCGAGATGCTCGATGCCTATGCCAGCCAATATCCAAACCTGTTCGAGTTGGCGACACGGCACGTGCTCCAGGACGGCTACGACTTTGGCGACTCTTTCGAGTTCGGCCTCGATCTCATCCTCGATGCGTTCCACGAGAGATCGCAGTCTGAGTAGACCGGGACACCGGTGATCCCGGCAGCGTTGACCATGCATGCCGCGGCTCAGCCGAGGAAGTGCAGCCCCAACCAAGCCCATGCGGCGAAGATGGCAATCCGGCCGGAACGGGTCTGCAGCACCCAGCGCAGTGCCTGATCAACCGTGGGGACCGATGCTCTACCGCGACGACCGATCATCTCTACGATGCCGCCCGTCACCGCTACCAATGCGTAGCCGATGAGCGTTGCCGTGCGCCAGTTCATGCGCGACGCACCAAACCGCGCCCTGCAAGCGCCCACAGAACCAGGGCCGCGGCCCGCCCTGCATAGGTGGCGAGGATCGGCTCGAGGAGAAAGCTGATCGTCGGGTGATCCGCCGACGTCTCGGCAAGCGTCGGTTGGCCCAACAACGCGGTCAGCTCCCAGAGCCCCAGCGCCAGGAACACCCCACCCCACACCAGCAAGCCGCGTACCGATGGCCGCTGACGCGTCACAACATCAGGTGTCGTCAGCCATGCCCAGCCAACGACGCCGACACCGACGAGCCCGGTCACCAGCGTCAGCGGATAAGTGTGCACTGCGAACACTGCGAGCAGTGCGGCTGCGCCCACAATGACGACTACCGGCCCGCGCCCCTCCAGCACCTCTTGGAACGACGCGGCCCTGATGTGGAACATATGCCGGGGACGCCTGCGGTCACGCAGAACTCGATCGGCCAGGATCAGAGCCGCACCGGCGAACAAGATGGCGCCGCGGGCTGCAGTACCGCCGGAGATCAGCTCCACTACCCCGGCTATCACGAGGATCCAGGCAACGGGATCTTCAAGGACAACGAGCAGTCTGCGCATCACCGGGCAGATGCTACGTCACATCGACGACGGCAGCAGCATCTGCCCCGATGCATGCGCAGGCTCCACGTGCCGGTCTAGTACCTGCCGAACTCCTTGCCCGCAGCGAGGTACGCCTCGATGTTGGCGTCGGTGGCGTTGTCGATGACTGCTCCGGGGGTCATGAAGTACCCGCCACCCGGGGCAGCGATCTCCATGGTCTCCTTGACCTTGTCACGCATCTGCTCGGGTGTGCCCGCCTTGAACAGTGAAGCCGGGATGTTGCCGCCGATGGCTGCCCACGACCCGAACTTGCTCTTGGCATCTGCGATCTCGGTCTTGTCGAACATCCACATCGTCGTCCCCGGCGGGATGTCCCCGTCGTCGGCGATGATGTCCAGGCGGCTGTTGTAGCCACCCTCGACGAAGTTGAACGGGATAGCGCCCTGCTCGATGATGCCGAGCAGCAGCTTCTTGAAGCCCGGCCAGTAGAACTTCTTGAAGTCGTCGTTGGACATGAACCCGTCTGCACCCTTGTGCATGACGATGTAGATGAACGGATTGCCGGATGCGTTGGCGTTGCCAACGGCAAACTCGATCGCCATCGGGAGCAGGGCGTCGGATGCCGCCAGCACCTCGTCCGGCCTGCGGAACATGTCGAGCATGATGCCCTTCGTGCCCCGGAGGGTGTCACCGATGAAGTCGAACGGAACCTTGGAGAACCCGCCGAGCGTCCCCGGGAATACCGTGGACGGCCGCGAGCTGAGCCACCGAGGGCACCCATCGCACCCATGAACTCGAGCGACAGCTTGGCGGCATCGAGGAAGGACTGCGAATGCCTCCTGTACCGGCGGGATGCCAAACGGCGTCATCATGAACGGCACAAACGGCAGCTCGGTGGCGCCCCAGAAGGAAGGCATCATCGAGAACGCACCGAGCGACTCGAATACCCGAGGGAAGTACTTGCGGAGCATGAACTTCTCGGAGTCGTTGATCAACTCCGGATACTCGTCCGCCATCATGTACTCACCCTCGACCGCCTGGTACGGCTGGTTGTCGGGCAGATTGTGTCCCGGCCACTTATACAGCTTGTAGCCCAGACGCTCGAAGACCGGGCCCGGCCAGAAGTTCCCGGCGACCTGGTAGTCGATGTCAAAATCCTCGTGGATCTTGATTGCTGCCGCAGTCGCCTTCTCGTAGTCGTACATCATGTCGCCGTGGGTGAGCCCGGCATGCTCTGCGATCACCCCACCACCGACCAGCTGCACGGGACCAGTATCGGGCTCGCGCAGCTTGAGGACATCGATCAGCGCTTGACCCGAGCCTCGTACTTCGCCTCACCTCGGGAGTTGCGAACTCCTTTCCGCTCGGTAGAGGCCCATGCGGCAAGCCTGAATTCCTGCCGCTCGGCCGGGGTCATTTCGTTCCAATTGTCGGGAAGCATCTATGTGACTCCTTGTATAGAAATCGGCTTGGTTTCAGGTGGAGATCAAGCTGCCCCCGACCACTCCTTGGCGAGAGCAACCGCGGCCATGGCATCCTTCCCGTACGCATCGGCCCCGGTGTAGTCGCGGATGCTCTCGTCAACCTGACCGCCACCGACCATCACCTTGACTTCGAGCCCGGCTTCCTTGAGCGCGGCGACCGTTTCCTTCATCGGGTCGTACGCCAGGGTGAGGAACCCGCTGAGCCCGACGATCTTCGCTCCCGTTTCCTCGACGGCTTCGACGAATTTCGCTGCGGAGACATCGACACCGAGGTCGGTCACGGCAAAGCCATTGATTTCGAGCATGAAGCCGACAATGTCCTTGGCGATATCGTGGATGTCACCCTCGACGGTGCCGAGCACGATCTTGCCCAGTATCTCTTGCGAGTCGTCGCTCTTCAGATGCGGCTTGACCACCTCGGTCACGGATTTCAGCATCTCCCCTGCGAGAATCAGCTCCGGGATGAACGCCTCGCCTTCTTCGAATCGCTTGCCGATGACATCCATCGACTCACGGCAGGCGTCGAGAATGGCGACCGGTTCGGTCCCACCGTCGATCAACTCCCTGGCGTAGGCAATGGCGTCGTCCTCACGCATATCGATGATGGCGGCTACCAGGTCTGCGGTCGTCGTCATGTGTATTCCTTTCCGGTCGTTACTCGGGAAACAGTCCGTTCCGTGATGCTCTTACGTAGTTGAGACAATGCCGGTCACGACCCAACAGCATCTCGGCGACGAGAATTTGGGTCTGCAGCCCCTTGTCGAATGGATCGGCGATTGCAGTGTCGAGCCCGGCCGCGATTGCCAATGTGAGAAATCCGCGGTTGATCTGTGCCCGCGCCGGCAGCCCGAAGGACACGTTGCTGAGCCCGACGGTCATATGCACATCGGGGAAACCGGCCCGCACCATTCGCATCGTCTCGAGGGAGATGACGGCGCTGTCATTGTTGGTGGCGACGGTGAGCACGAGCGGGTCGACGTAGACATCCTCGTCTTTGATCCCGGCGGCCCGCGTGTGGCTGATGAGGTCGCGTACGACGTCCATCCGCTCGGTGGCCGTTTCCGGGATCCCGGTCTCGCTGATGGCGAGAGCAACGATCCCCGTGCCGTACTGTGCGGCAAGCGGGAGGATGCCCTCGATCCGGTTTCGCTCCCCGCTTATCGAGTTGATGACCGGCGTTCGCTCGACCCGTTCCAGCGCAGATCGCAGCGCTGCGGGGTTGGCGCTGTCGAGCACGAGCGGAGTATCAGTGACCGCCTGCACCGTGTCGACCAACCACACCAGGTCGTCCGGCTCCCGGTCGGGCCTCGTGCCTGCGTTCAAGTCGAGCCAGGCCGCTCCGGCCTCTGCTTGACTCGTGGCCAGATGAGTGACGTAGCCGGCGTCCCGATCGGCGATCGCCGCCGCCACCTTCTTCCGGGTACCGTTGATCTTCTCTCCGATGATTCTCATCCGGCTTTCTCCTGGCTCGATTCATCTTCCAGTTCCGGGAGCAGCATCCCCATGGCAAAGCGTCTACCGAAAATCGGCTGGACGGTCAGCTCCTCGTAGCCGGTGTCGTCGAGAATCTCAGCACCGCGGCGACGCTCGGCGGCGGAAACGAGCATGCGAATTGCGCCGACGACGGCCGCATTCCCCACCTGGCGGTATCCGGCACGGGGCAGTCTCGGAATCAGCCCGATGTCGATGGCGCTGTCGATGGTGAGAAATGACCCAAACGCCCCGGCGATCAGCACCGCATCGACGTCCCCGGGTCGGGTCTCGGTGAGCTCGAGGAGAATCTCGACACCGGCGTGGATCGCTCCTTTCGCCAGCTGGATCTCGTTCACATCGTGCTGGGTGATCACCACATCACGTCCACTCCCCGACACATCCCGCGATGCCAGGATCAGCTGGGCACCATCCGTCCCCTATGGTTACTCTCGGATTGTCTTTGTCGAAGCGGCCTCGCGGGTTGATCAATCCGTGCCGGTGGAGCTCGGCGACGGCGTCGACGATCCCGGAACCGCACAGACCGATCGGAGCGGCGTCCTCGATCGTCCCGTACACGATCCCGGTGTCGGTGATCTCCAGGCGCTCGATCGCTCCGGCGGCGGCGCGCATGCCATCGACGATGTGGGCCCCCTCGAAGGCCGGCCCCGAGGCACACGAGGTGGCCGTCATGTGCCCGACGCCTGCCTTGCTGAGCACGATCTCGGTGTTGGTCCCGATGTCGATGCCGAGCACGGTTCGATCGGCGAGCCCGATACCGGAGGCGAGGATCATGGCGACGTGATCGGCACCGACGAATCCACCAATCGAACCGGGAACATGAACCAGAGCCCCTGGGGCGGCCTCGAGCCCGATCTCGGCGGCAGGGCACGTCGATCGGTCGAGCCGACGACCCGACAAAGGGTGATTTGATCAGCTGCCGGATGGGATAGCCGAGCAGCAGGTGCACCATTGCCGTGTTTCCGACGATGCATGCATCCACGAGCTGGCCACGAGACTGACCGGCCCGGTCGAGCAACTCCCCGGCGAGCTCATCGATTGCTCCCCTAACGACGTCGGCGAGCTGCTGCCCACCGTCGGGATGACGGTAAGCATGCTCGAGGCGGCTGATGACATCCTCCCCGTACGCGATTTGGGGATTGGGCACGCCTGCGGCACCCAGGTCCTCCCCGGTAGCGAGATCGAGGAGGTGCGCCGCGATCTTGGTGGTGCCGAGATCGACCGCAAGCCCGACCGGATTGGCGTCGGGAGAACTCAGGCCGACGAGGCGGTCGTCACGCACGAATGCCGTCACCGACCACGAGTTGTCACGCAACGTACGACCGATCGATCGGATCACGGGCAGATCGGCCTCGGTCACGGTGACACGGTGCTGCTCGGCCAATGCGTCGATGATCCGGTCCAGATCCGATCTCGGATCGACCAGCGTCGGTGCCTGCATGGTGATGGCGTGGGCGGAAACGACCGGATCCAACTCGACTGGCACGGTCACGCCTGCCACCTGGAGCCGTGGCCCTGACAGCATCGACGTCGCCGGGATACGGATGGCCACATCGCCATGGATCTCCGTGCGACAGGCCAATCGAATCCCATCCTCGGCTTGGGCGCCCAGTACCGCCAATTCGGCGCCGTCGGCATCGGACACGGCTCCCGACACGGGTTCGACCCGGCACAAACCGCACCTGCCCTCGCCGCCGCACGCCGACGTCAGCTCGACACCTGCCTCCCTGGCTGCGGAGAACACGGTGGTCCCCGCCGGTACGGAGATGCGACGGCCGATCGGCTGGAAACGAATCTCGTGTGTCCCGCTCACTTCCCGGCGCTCCCGATGACGAGGTTGGCCGTCGTCGTTGCCGTCGTCTTGAAATCTGAGTATTCGATGGTCGTACCCGGTTCGGCAACCACGAACTCGTCATCCCATGGCCCATTCAGCAGCTTCATCATCAGCCGCCTCGATCCCGGTATCTCCTGAAACTCGAGACCGAAGTGCTCGGCAACCGCTCTCGCCTGGTCCCGGTACGGCTCCTGGTCGTTGTGCCCGGTGTCGATATACACGAGCCGCTTGTAGTGCCGGAGCATCAACGACATCATCCGTCTCGCTCGATCCTCACCATACGTGCTCGCCATACGGTGATACTCGTCGAGCAATGTGTCGCTGACCTCGATCCATCCCTTGGTGAGGTAGTAGGTGCCCGGCTCTTCCTTCGCTCGTCTCTCATACTCAGCCTGCGACCCGAGAAACGCGGCGATGCAATCGTCAACACGCGGGATGACAACTGTGCAGCCGTTTGCCCTCAGCCCGACGACCGCCATCGAGCACAGGCCATATCCGAGGAGGACGACGTCGTGCTCCTTGCCCGCTTCGTCGACTGCCTCCTGGAGAGCATCCCGCAAACCCTCGGGATGAAGATGCAGACCGAAGTCGAACATCTCGACGTCCGTGTCCTCGCCCAGCAGCGGACGGATCTCCTCGAGCACCGTGGCACAGGCAAGCACCTTCACTCGCAATGCAGGATCCGGTAGGGACAACAGCCCTCCATCTAGAACGGGAAACTACCACTTCCGACTGTAGACGATCCCAATCGTGGGGCACGGTATCTGCCCCCCGACCCGTCTTGGGCCATCGGTGTCCCCGTCCGTATTGCAGCCACAGGAGCGACCATCTATCATCGATTATCAATTAGCGGGATACCAGGGGGGTGCGCCCTGCGGCGCCGGAGGAGGCGAAGCGTGAGGACGACCATCGGTCTTTGGTTGAACGTGAGCGGTATGCCATTCACACGACATCGACAAGCAGGCGGCAACGGAGCCCAGCCGTGGGCACAGAGCCGGGCCAGAGGGCTATGGGCTGATGGATCTTGTCAGTAAATCCATAGTCATCGGCCTCAGCGAGCACGCGCCACTCGTATTGGCCGCAATGGGCTTTGCGCTCCTCTATCGACTCACCGGACTCATCAACGTTGCGTATTCCGAAACCGTGACCCTCGGTGCCTATTTCGGGATGTGGCTCAATACGACGTTCCAGCTCAACTTCTACACAGTCTTGATTCCCGCCGGGATCATCGCAGGGCTCATCAGCGTCGGCACCTACTTTGCGATCTTCCGGCCGGCGAAGAAGCGCAACGTCGGCGCTCTCGAGATGATCATCATGTCCTTCGGGCTCTCGATCTTCCTCCGCCACGGTCTGCAATTCGTCTTCGGCTACCCGGTGCGCTTCTTCGATGTCCCGGCCCCGACTTCGATCAAGGTGCTCGGCGTCGGGGTGTCTTCCTTCCGCTTGCTTGCGGTGGCCAGCGTTGCCGCGCTGGCGCTGCTCCTCTACTGGTTCATTCAGCGGTCGCGCTACGGACTGCAGATCAGAGCACTGGCAAGCGACGAGGACCTCGCACAGGCAAGCGGGATTCGACCGCTCGTTGTCACCGTGCTGATCTGGTTCATCGCCGGCCTTGCAGGCGGCATGGCCGGCGCTTTCTACGGTGTCGGATCGAACGTCGCTCCACTGCTCGGCTGGCGCCAGTTCCTCTTCATATTGCTGGTGGTACTGGTAGGTGGGGCAAGAAACATCGGTGGTGTGATCATCGCCGGTGTCGGCACAGGAATCGCAATAGCCGCGATGACTCTTCAATTCGGACAGGTGCTGTACGGGCAGTTGATCCTCATCATCGCCTTCGTAGTGATCCTGAAAGTTCGCGGCCGACGGATGGCCGGAACGGGAAAGGTGTAGCTCATGAATCTCGACTGGCTCGATGCCTTCCTGGTCTCTGGACTGTTCGAAGTCGCCATGGTGACCGGATTGGCCCTACTGCTTCACCTACAGCTGGGCTTGTCCCGGATCGCAAACTTCGGTGTCGTCGGTTTCTGGGGTCTCGGGATGTACACGTTCGGTGTCCTCTACATCCAGGTCGACTGGCCGTTCTCAGACCCGTGGGTCTTCCTGATCTGCATCCTGGCAGCCACGGTCGTGTCCGGGCTGAGCGGACTGCTGGTCGGCTGGCTCATCGCCGATCTCGACGACGACGGCGTATTGGTGGGAACACTCGGCTTTGCCACCGCCGTCTTCATCCTGGCCACCACCGAGCAGAGCTTGACCGGCGGCTCCATCGGTATGGGAGGTCTCGGCTTCCCATTCGACATCGGTTCCACCAAGGCAAACGAGGTGCTCTGGTTGGTCATCATGATCGTGGTGGTCGCGGTGATCCTCTTCTACGTGGCCAGGGTGCACCGCTCTCCGTACGGGAGGCTGCTGGTTGCGGTTGGCGACAATGAAGCACTAGCCCGCAGCCTCGGGAAGGCAACGTTCCGCACCAAACTGGGGTTGTTCATGATCGGCTCGGCCGGCATGGGCCTGCTCGGCGCCATGTTCGGTGTGATGGAACGATTCCTAGAGACCAGCAACCTCAGCATCAACCTCACTCTTGCGGCCATCGTCGCCTTGGTCGTTGGCGGAGCGACACGGGTGTGGGGCTCCTTCGTCGGGGTTCTCTTCACGGTGGGTCTCTTCGACATCGTGATCCAGTCCTACCTGCCGTTGCCACGCAGTTGGTACAACCAGGCGATACCGGTGCTTCGGGAGATGGCATTCGGTGCCGCCCTCATCCTCGTCCTTCTCTACAGGCCATTCGGCATCCTCGGCGATATGAGACGAGACAAACTGATGAGGAGGATCCACGGTGGCTGAGCTCCAGGATTCAGCGGTGATGACCCGGCCCCAAATTCACATAAGAGGAGTCGCCAAGAGCTTCTCGGATCGCGTTGTCGTCGACATCGACGAGTTGACGCTCGGTGAGCATCCCATTGAGGGTCTGATCGGACCAAACGGGGCAGGCAAGACGACCCTGATGCGGATGATCATGCACTCGACAAACCTCGATCGTGGGACGATTTCGCTCCTGCCCACCGGACAACCCGGGGTGAACGAGGTGACCCTGTCCCAGCCTGCCGACGCACCGGATGGCGCACCACGGGGTGGTCAAGAGCAATCAGGTCATCATGGACTTCGAGAAACTGACCATATGGGATTCTCTGCTGCTTTCGCTTGCTCAGGCGAAATACGAGCGGCCGTACGAGATCTTCAGCGAGAACTCCGTGTTCGAGGAGCATGCGGACGAAGCCCGCCACTACCTGGATCTGTTCGAGTTCGCCGACCCCTTCGGTCACGCCGAATCGGCGGGCGAGAAGAAGCTACTCGACATCATCCGTTGCCTGCTTCTCAAGCCGAAGTTCCTGCTGCTCGACGAGCCAACCGCCGGTCTGCCGGATGAACTCACCGACAAGGTCATGGACGTCATTCGTGAGCTCGCCGCCGCAGGCACCGCAGTTGTGATCGTCGAGCATGACCTGAACGTGATCTGGAACCTCAGCGACAAGGTGCACTTCATGGCCGAGGGCAGCGTCATCCTGGGCGGGGACCCGGACGAGATTCGAGCTCACAACACCGTTGTCGAGAAGTACCTGGGAGAAGGTCATGTCTGAGATGAGTGGCTCTGCCATCCTGGAAGTAAGGGGACTGCGATCCGGCTATCACGGCGTCAACGTCCTCAAGGACATCGACCTGGATGTCGGCGACGAGGTCTTCACCATCCTGGGTGCCAACGGTGCGGGAAAGACCACTCTCCTCGCCACACTGGCCAGGCTCATCCCCCTAACGGCCGGCTCGATCCGGTTCAAGGGCGAAGACGTCTCAACGCTGCCCGCATATGACACCGCCGGCCTGGGCATCGGATACGTGCCCCAGGAGAAAGGCGTGTTTGCGGACCTCACCGTCTTCGAGAATCTCCAGGTCGGCGGGATGATCGGCAGCCGTGCGCGCGAGGAGCGAATCGGCGAGATCCTCGACCTCTTCCCCGGTCTCGCCGAGTTGCAGGGTCAACTGGCGGGAACGCTCAGCGGCGGAGAGTCGAGGATGGTGGCGTGTGGCCGTGCGCTCATGCAAGACCCAACACTTCTCCTTCTCGATGAACCCACTGCAGGCCTTTCGCCCCTCTACGTAGACATGTTCTTCGAGAAGATCACAGAAATCCACCGCACCCGAGGCGTGAGCATCATCCTGGCCGAGCAGAACGCCACCAAGGCGCTCGAAGTAGCCGACCGGGTCATGGTGCTGAGTCTCGGAGAGTCATTTGCGGTCATGGACGCAGCTCATTTGACCACCGAACAGCTCAAGGAGGGCTATCGGATCTAACTAGGAAACTCGATCAGAGGGATCCACTCAGGAGGAGAGAAATGCAAGGAAGAACGAGAATACTACCAATACTAGCCATCTTGTTCGCGTTCGCCCTGCTCGCCGGAGCGTGCGGGGGCGGAGACGACGAGAGTTCCGACACAACGGCAGCGCCTGCGGGAGATAGCGGAACCGAGACGACGGCAGCCGTCGACGACTCGGGCACGGAGACCACGGCAGCCATGTCGAGCGAGCCAGTCGTTGTCTGTGAGCTGGCCTACTACACCGGCGAGTTCGCTGCATACGGCGAGTCACTGACAGCCGACGTCGCGTTCCCGATCGATGAGGTGATCAACCTCGATCCCCCGCTCGGTCGCCAATGGGACCTTGTCAGCGAGGACATCGGGACGGTCGGTGAAGGCCAGGCGGCCCGGACCTGCTTGGAGCAGCACGGTGCCGAGATCCTCGTCAGCGAGGCTCACGGATACCAGACCTACCGCTCCTGGCTCCTGGAATGGATCGCCGAGCACGATGCTCCGCTAGGGCCATCGGTGCATGGTGGCGGTATCCCGGGCAACATCGGTGGTACCGCAGAAGAGCCGCTCTTCCGGGCCCAGGGCCTAGATGAGGCATTGGGCTTCACCGGTATCTTCGAAGCACAGGACATCAACGCCAAGACAATCGTGATCTTTGCGACCCAGGTCGAGGGCTTCCAGGTAGCCGCGACGGCCGCCGAGAAGGCAGCCAAAGAGCTCGGCATCGAGGTTCTGTCGCGCATCGACGTACCGCCGGAGCAGGCGTCATACCGTGCTGAGGCGCAGGCGATCGCCGATCTCAACCCGGACGCTGTGATCGTGCAGGCCGGCTCGGTTGAGTCTGCGGCGCTCGTTAACGCTGTAGCTGAGGCCGGAGCCTCGCTGAACTGGATCGGAGAGTCAGGCTGGGTGTTGAATGAGTTCGTCTCGGCATTGAACGAGACAGCACTGACGACACAGAAGAGCCTCGGCTTTGCCGGTGTTGGCTACAACGATCAGACACCTGCCTGGGACTTCTACGAGAAGCTGTATCTGGCGTCGGACATCCCGCCGGAAGGTCAGGAAGACCCTTCAGGGATCTACCACTACACCACGTACGACCTAATGGTTCAGTCGGCACTTGCCGTTGAATACGGCGGTTCGTACAAGGCCAGTGACTGGGCACCTGCAATGCACGAGGTCGGGGAGGCCCCGGGAACCGTGTGCTACACGTACGAGACCTGCATGGCTGAGATCAGGGCCGGGAACGACATCGACTACGAAGGAATCACTGGCAGCGGTGTGTACACCGAGCATGGTGTCAACGACCAGTTCCAGTCCTACACGCCGATCAATCCGAAGACGGCTACATTCGGTGCGCAGAAAGTGTTCGATGCACAACGAGTGCTCGACCTCACGAATCTGATTTCCATCAAGGCCGAGTGTGACGCAAGAACGAGTGCAGCTGGTAGTCCACTGCCACTGCTGACTAACGTAGGGGTGGCAGCGAGTACTCGCTGCCACCCCTACGTACTTGCGGAGAGAGGCGGCGAGATGAATGAGACGGACGAGAGCGAGCAAGGGAAGGAGCCCGCCAGCTCGCCAGAAGCTTCTTCCTGCGAGACGACACCTACTACGGCTGTGCCGAATCGACGCTCGTGGCCCTACAGGAGCTCTTCGAACTCCCTGACGCTGACCGACTCGTCGGCGGCCATGGCGCTCAACGGCGGCGTTGCCTACGGCGGCGGCATCTGCGGAGCGATCTCCGGTGCTGCCATGGCGGTCGGCCGACTCGCCGAGCAGCGGATGGGAGACCATCAGCGAGCCAAGCGCACCGCCCGCCGGCTCATCCAGGAGCTGGCCGAGGAATTCGAAGCGAAGTTTGGAAGCCGCAACTGCTCGGACCTCATCGACTACGACATTTCGATACCGTCGGAGCACGATGCATTCATCGCAAGCAAGGTGTGGCACGAAACCTGCATGCAGCCAGATCGAGTTCACGGTCACCCGTCTCGCCGAGTTGGTCGATGAGCGAGAATTGGGCACGTAGGTTGCCCGTCTCGGCACTTGAGAACGACTCCCGAGTCCGTCAGATCGCCACAGCCCGGCGATCTTGACCGGTACGACAACAAGAACTAACCTTGAATACTCGATAATCGATGATTGGCATATCGATTGTCGATTGTCCGGGCCTAGGAGGCAAAGTGAAACTCACTGCCGTGAAACGAGAAGAAGCCCGGGTCTATGAGCTACCTGGACGTAATTGGCTCCACTACATCGGGCCGGAAATCAACGGCGCCAAGAACATAACCGTCGGTTACTCCGAGTTCCCCGGGCGGATCCGCCCCCGAGGGGCATGTTCACCCCACACAGGAGGAAGTCATCTACATCATCTCGGGCAATGGGTGAGCTGGTGACTCCGGAGGGCACCGCCGTGCTCGAGCCGGGAACCGTCGTTTACATCCCGGCGGGTCTGCACCATCAGACGGTTGCGCACGGGACCGAGCCACTCACTATGGTCACCTCGTTCTCTCCCCCGGTCGTCCCAGGATCATACGAAGAAGACTGAACGTTCACACACTCGACGAGGACATCAACAAGGAGAGCGCGGGATGGGCCAAACCGACATATTCAGGCTGGACGGCAAGGTGGCCGTCATCCCGGGGGGCAGCGGTGCCATCGGCTCGGCACTAGGCGTCGCCCTTTCCGGGGCAGGCGCCAGAGTGGCGATTCTGAGCCGTTCTCAGGAGCGGGCGAAGCGGCCGCAGACCGGGCTCGCGCCGCGGGCTCGGAGGCAATGGCGGTCGAGGCTGATCTGACCAAGAAGGAAGATGCCGACAGCGCCGTCGCTGCGGTGATGGAGCCAGTTTCGGCCGGGTCGACATCGTCGTCAACACCATCGGCGGCGGCGCAGGCAACGTTCTCCACAATGCCGAGGACTACCCCGAGGACGATTGGGACTGGATCTTCGACCTCAACGTCCGCAGCACCCTGCTACCCACCCAGGCGGCGGTCAAGGCGATGATCGCAGGCGGCCACGGGCGGTCACGTGCTCAACGTCTCCTCGGTGCGGGGCCAGCTCGGCATCGATGCCGGCTACTCGGCATACGTCGCCGCCAAGGGCGCCATCGACTCGCTCACCAGGCAGTGGGCCACCGAGTGGGCCAAGCACAGCATCACCGTCAACGCCATCGCCCCTACGTTCGTCGACACACCCCAGGTGGCCATGCTGCTCGATGACCCCGATTTCAAGGCAGGCATCGTCAACCGGATCCCGCTGGCACGAGTGGGCCAGACCGACGACCTCGTCGGGCGCCACGCTCCTGTTCTGCTCGGATGCGTGCTCGTTCATCACCGGTCAGATTCTCACCATCGACGGTGGGCTCACCGCTACGCAATAGAGTCTCGTAAGGAGGAAAACCGATGGAGAATGTGACCAAGAACATCTTCACTGAAACGAAGGTACGCGGCTGTAATCCGAGTTTCGTGACCACATCAGACGGCGTGGTCAGTCATCGACACGCCGCAGCTGCCCACCCGAGCAGTGCAGATGCGCAAGGATGCCGAGGAGCATGGCAAGATCCGATATGTGATCAACACGGAGCACCACGTCGATCACATCTTCGGCAACTACTACTTCAAGGGTGCAGGCGAGGTGGTTCACCACCAGGGCGTCTACGACAACTTCATGGTCGTCGCCCCGAGCTCGACCCGTTTGCCTATGCCAAGGAGGCACTTCCCACCGACGACCCGGAAGGTGAGGCCATCTTCCCCGACCGCGACGAGTACTACGAGGATCCCAACAAGGGCACGATCGTCTTCGACGGAAGATCTGACGCTGCGCGTCGGCGGGCACACCTTCGAGCTGATCCACACCCCCGGCCACACCCCCGGCCAGGTGGCGGTCTTCGTCCCGGAGGAGCGCGCACTGTTCACCGGTGACACGATCTTCAGCGATTGCCAGACATGGCTGATGACCTCGAACGTCGATCAATGGCTTGCGGCCCTCGACATCATCGAGGGAATCGACGGGGTCGACCATGTCATCCCCGGCCACGGCCCGGTCACGACCCAGCGTACATCGCCACACAGCGCTCGATGCTGCTCGAATGGAAGGCCGCCGTCGCCGCGGCGATTGCAAAGGGATGGTCGAAGGAGGAGACCGTCGAGCGGGTTCACTTCAAGGAGCGCTATCCCGTCGATATCGGCCAGGAATACATGATGGATTACATCAACTCGTACAACGCAGCGTCGCTATATGACAAGCTGACGGCACTGCGCGGTTGATGTCCAGGTCGGACGCGGCCCGGAAGTCGTCCCCCCTGCTTTCGGGCTGCGTCCTCTTACGTGTGGATGTGAGCCGCTGCGTCACCCGGCCCGCCCCGTGACCGCTGCGCTCACACTCCAACGGTCGGGCTGCCCGACCCGGCCCGGGTGAGACCGGGCACAGCGTTGCGGGAGAAACGAGCCGTCGATGGGCCCGAGGCCACAACCGAGCTACGCCGCGAAGGAGCGGAGCATCGCATGGCGTGCGGTGCTCCCTGCCGTCTTCGCCACCACCGCCGGCATCCTGCCGGGATTTCTCAACGCGGGCCTCGCCGTCCAGATCCGGGATGACATCGGCCTCTCGCTCACCCAGCTCGGGGTGCTAATCGGCGTCTTCTTCGCAACGGCGGGAATCGTGTCCCCTGCAGCAGGACGATGGAGTGAGAGATATGGGTGGGCAACGGCGCTCCGCGCTGCAGTCGCACTGACTGCCGTCAGCCTGCTCGGTATCGCCTGGTTCGGCACCGCGATGAGCTCGATGGCCGCGTTTCTCGTGGTCGGTGGGATCGGTAGCTCCCTCGGTCAAGTCTCCTCAAATCTCGCGGTGGCCCGCTCCGTGGCCGGTCATCGGCAGGGGCTCATATTTGGGCTTCGCCACGCCTCGGTACCTGCCGCAGCCGCTCTTGCCGGCGCCGCGGTGCCGACGATTGCGCTCACCGTCGGCTGGCGGTGGGCATTTGTCGGCGGTGCTCTGCTTGCGCTCGCCTCCGGTGC
The DNA here is from genome assembly GCA_963844835.1 of uncultured bacterium. Lineage (GTDB taxonomy): Bacteria > Actinomycetota > Acidimicrobiia > Spongiisociales > UBA5794 > JAAETI01. The sequence continues at coordinate 504,805 of CAWJPT010000007.1, forward strand.
CGCCGTTCCCCGGAGGATCGAGCCCTACCTCATCAATCCGCCGCTCTCGGGTCAAGAGGGCAACGGGAAACCAACCACCCCGATGAAGCTGCTCATCGCACTCTCCGTAGCGGTGGGCGTCGGCATAGCCGGCATCGACGGGTTCACCGCCTTCTTCGTGAGCTACTCGGTGAACAGCGGGATATCCGAAACGTCCGCCGGCCTGCTGCTGTCGGTCGGCAGTGTCGCCGGAATGACGTCCCGCCTCGTGATGGGTTGGTTGATCGACCACATCCGCGAACAGGATCTGACCGCGATCGCATCGATGATGCTGACCGGGGTTGCGGGAGTGATCCTGCTCAACCTGGGCGATCGGCCGGGGCTTCTGATCGGTGGGCTCGTGATGTTCGCCGCCGGGTGGGGATGGTCTGGCCTCTTCACCTTCGCCGTAGTCAAGGACAACCCGAATGCTCCGGCAGCGGCATCGGGGATCACGCAGGTTGGCAAGTACTTCGGGGCGGCCATCGGGCCACCCCTCTTCGGATTCATCGCAGACAATGCGTCGTTTCACGTCGCCTATTGGTTCACGACGTCCGCCCTAACCTTGGCGGCGCTACTGATCCTCTATGTACGGAAACAACGCACCAATGTCTGATTACCACCTCCATCTCCATCCCCACCATCCCACGCCGTGGACACCGCCCATGGGCGAGTACCCGCCCGGCTATATCGACCAATTCGTCGAGACTGCACTGGAGCGAGGGTCTCGGGAGATAGGCTTCACCGAGCACCTCTACCGATGCTACGAGGCGGAGGCGGTCCTGGGACGCTGGTGGGAAGAGGACCCCAACCCGGTGCTGGCAGACGAGATCGCCGAGATCGTGCGCACCGAGCGCAACCTGTCACTGGAGCGCTATGTCGAGGTGGTGGTGGATGCCAAGGATCGAGGGCTTCCGGTCAAGCTCGGGCTCGAGGTCGACTTCCAACCAGGGACCGAGGAGAGGACTCTCGAACTGCTCGAGCCGTATCCATGGGACTATCTGATCGGCTCCGTGCACTGGGTCGGTGCCTGGTGGCCGGATCGCAAGCGTGGCATGGAGGAGTACGAGCGTCTCGGCGACCGGGCCGCCTATGAGAAGTACTTCGTCGCCGAGGTGGCGCTCGCCGAGTCCGGTCTCGTCGATGTGCTGGCACACGTCGACTTCGTCAAGCGTGCCGGTGGGCGGCCCTACCACCCGCCGGTTGATCTGTACGAGAAGGTGGTCCAGGCCGCCGCGGCGAGCGGAACGGCCGTAGAGCTATCCAGTGCCGGTCTCCGCCAACCGATCCAGGAGATCTACCCCGCTCCCCTCCTCCTCGAGATGTTCCAGCTGGCGGATGTGCCGATCACGCTGGCTTCTGATGCCCACCGCCCCCAGGACACCGCCTGGATGCTCGATGAGCTGGTCGTCGTCCGCCCGTACTGCCGGGTACACGCACCACCTGCAATTCGAGGCCAGAGAGCGCATCTACGTGCCTCTGCCGTCCGTTGGGTCGCCGTAGCCTGCAACCCTAGTTGCCCCGGCTCGCTAGCTTCCGTCGAGTAATTGAGCCACTTCGCTCTCTGCTTGCTCGACCCGGACCCGTGTGGTCATGATCCTGCGCCGGATCTGTCCCACGCGGTCCTCCAGCTCGCCTGCCCTTTCCTGGTTACCGTCCCTGGTGACACGATCCAGCTCGCCCGTAGCCTCCTTGAGGCGTCGCTCCAGCCTGCGGAGCCGCAAGCGTGCCTCCTCGGCCGTTGCCTCCGCCTGTGCGATGTGAAACGCTCTCCCGCTCTCCGGATCTGTATCGAGGTGGATGGGCTCACCGGCGTGGATGGCGGCAGTCATCGGCAGCCGCGCCGCCAGCGAGATCATGTCCGCCCCGAGGAGGTCGACGATCTGCCCCCTGCGTAGCCGCATCGGCAGCAGCGCGAGCGTCGCGTCTGCACATGCCGCCACGATGTCGTCATGGCCCGCCCCCGGGATGTGAACGATCTCGGCGTCTATCCGCACCTCCTCGAGCATGGCGCTGAGCGACTCCCGTGAGTCTGTCTCAGCCGAGGAGAGCGAGATGAGCCGGATCCGCGCCTTGTGCCACTCGGGATCCCTGGTGCACAAATATGCAGCAAGTAAGGCCAACCGACCCGAGTCGCTGTCGTGCCAGAACACGTTGAGCTTGCGCTTCGCAGGCGGCGTTTCGGCGAATTCTGTCCACCTGGCGGCATCGGTGGAGAGGCTCATCACGCTCACGCCGAGCCTGGCAACGCTCTGTACCGCATCAACGTACACGGCGAGCTGTTCCGGGTTGGGAGACTCCGGCCACCCGAAGAGGACAACGTTCGGTTTGATTCTGCCGATCCCGAATGATTGGACGATAACGGGCAAGGCATCCATGCCATCGGCGGCCAGCACGGCTCTGCCGTGCACCGCGAGACCCAACTCGTCGATCTCGTCCTGCAGCCTCGTCCCCATCTCCTCCATCTCGATCCTCTTCTTCGCCCCCTCCCCGATCACGATGTGGAAGGCAGCAGTGAGCCCGCTGTGGCCTTCGAGCCACTTGGCGAAGGTCAGCAGACGCGACCTCCTTCTCTGGTCAGCGGAGAACAGCAGGATCTGGGGTCGCCAATTCCGTGCGTGTTGCACTTCGTTGTCCAGGGAACGGATGCTCTCCATCGCCCGGTTGAAATGATGAGCGGCGGCGGCATCGGCCCAGCGTGCCGGGATGTCACGATGCTCGAGGTACTTGTAAATGCCTGCGAGCAGGATCATGGCAAGCACCCCGGCGAGCGGGTTGATGGCAAGCATCGCTCCGCCGCACAGCACTGCCCCGGCCAGGCTCGCCCATCGGCTGAACCACCGGAACCTCGGCCGGAACGATGGGCTCGATGCTCTCGCCTCGTAGTACGTCGCATAGTTGATGAGCCCGTATGAGATGAGGAAGAACATCGAGACGACCGGGGCAATGACGTTCACGCTGCCGAGCGAGATCGTGGCGAATGCGATCAGGAGGCTGAGCACCGTCGCCCGCCTCGGGTTGTTCGATGGCCCATGGCCCTTGCCGAACCACAACAGCTTCGGTAGGACGCGGTCGGTGGCCATCGACTGCAGAATCCGTGGCGCACCGAGCAGCGACGCCATCGCCGAGGACAGCGTGGCTGCCACGACCCCGACCCCAACCAGCGCACCAATCCACGCGATGTTACGCATCGCGGTGCCGTCGTCACCGACCAACGCCGCCACGGGTGCGCCTGCGGCGATGAAGACGAACACGGATATGTAGACGAGCGTCGAGATACCCACTGCCGAGAACGTCCCGAGAGGGAGGCTCCTTCCCGGATCGCGCAGGTCCCCCGACATGCTCACACCCTGAGTGAACCCTGTCACCGCCGGGAAGAAGATCGCAAAGGCCGCCAGAGCCCCGATCGCTCCCGGCCCCGGCTCCCACGAGCGGGCAAGTAATCCCGCGTCAAAGGAACCGACTGCGCCAACGTAGAACGAGATGAGTGCGGCGACCAGCAGCGCCATGATGACGAACTGGAGCTTCGAGGCAACATCGGCACCCGCCCAGGCGAAGAGGAACAGCAATAGGATTGCCCCTGCCGCGATGAGTTGGACGCTGCTACCACCACCCAGACCAGTCATGGCGACAACGGCCTCGCTGAAACCGACGGCATAGAACGCAACGGAAATGGATTGGGCGAGGAACAAGACGATGCCGATCGCCCCACCGAACTCGAGGCCGAGTGTACGCGAGATGAGGTAGTAGTCGCCGCCGCCCCGCACCTCGATATTGGTTGCTATCGCAGAGAGGGAAATACTGGTGAGAACCGAGACCGAGGTAGAGATGGCAATGATCAGCAGGGCACCCGCCAACCCGGAGTTCCCGATAACAAAACCGGTGCGCAGGAACAGGATGATGCCGAGGATGGTCAGGATCGAAGGTGTGAAGACCCCGGAAAACGTCCCGAGCATCGCGCCTGAGGCTCGCGGCTTTGCGCGCCTGCTCTGATGCTTGCTGCATGGCAGGAGTATCGCAGCAACTATCGATCGGCTCTCAGATATCGGCCAATTCGTCGCTCACGGCACCAGGGCGGCCAGCTCATCGAACTTCTGCCTGAGCTGCTTTTCACCTTTCATCCCCGACCAGGCGTCAACCACGATGTCATCACCGCTGATCATGAATGAGGTCGGCTGGCCGTAGACACCGAACGCATCCCACAGCGACTGATCGAATCCCCAGGAGACGTTGTCGGTCAGTAGCTCCGCAGCGCGCTCCTCCGTGGCGGCGAGCTCACCGTATCCGGCTACGGCAATGACCCTGATACTGTCGAGATAGTCCGACGCAACTGCATCGATGGTGGGGAGCTCCACCCTGCACACCGGTCACCACTCCGCCCAGAACACCAGGTAAACAGGCTTCTCCTCGTCGCTGAGACGGAAAGTCGAACCATCTGCGAGCGCCAGCTCGAACTCGATCGGCTTTGGCTCGTCGACCGCGTCCGATTCGCCCGGCGTATCGGCAGCTGCCCCGGCGGCGGTAGTGGCATTTGTGCCCGCTGATGCGTCGTCGGACTTCGCTCCACAGGCGGAGACGAGCAGGACGAGCACAACGAGAAGAGCGATCCTTCGCACGCCGGGATCCTAGACATCGTGGGCACCCGATGGCATTGGTCTGCGCCGATCCTGCGACCGAGCGTGTCGCACCCTCTCTCGGCGACTCCGTGAGCCGGCGGCCGCCCGAGAACGCGAATTCAAATATCTCCCGTTGCTTGAATCGAGGAGGAATCGCCCGACAGGAACCTCGCCGGATCACCGGGTCCGCGGCTCCACGCGGAACAACCTAGGAGGAGGCTGTTGGGTGAACTCATCTCGATGCCAGACGGGAATGGACCGTGATTCGAGGTAGGAACCGAAAGTCACAGACCTCAGGATTCGGCAGCAGGCTCGCCGAGATATCCGCCAAGATGGAGTCGGCGCGCGACACCTCAGTGGTACGCCGACCCGTCTTCGGCAAGGCGCTCGACGTGGCTGCCTACGAGCTCGTTCTCGGCGGCGGTATCGTCGATGACATCTCTACTGTCGACACCACGGACGGCGGAGCGAGCCGCCTGGTGGTCAATTCCTCGATCGAACTCGATCTCGCCATCGCCGCAGGCAAGCGCGTTCAGATCGCCGTCTCATCTTCGCTGGTGGAATCGGGGAGGACGGCTGCACTCGTCCCGAACCAGACGACGCTGATCCTGGGGAGAGATTTCGTGACGTCCGACCGGACGGTCGGTCTCCTCGAGAATCTGAGGACCGCCGGGTTTCGACTCGTGCTCGATGATCTACCGGCAAATCCCCAGCTCCACCAACTGGTGCGCCTTGCCCACGGTGTGAAGATAAATGTCGACCGTGCCACAACCGAGAGCGTCGCCAAGCAGATTGCGGTTCTCAAGACAACCGGGGTGAACCTCATCGCCGATGGCGTTGCCAGCTACGACGAATTGCGCAACGCCACCAGGCTCGGATTCACCTATTTCCAGGGCTCGTTCCTGAGCAGGCCCGACGGCTTTCGTAGGACACGAGCGCCTGCCGGCCAACTCGCCTCGCTGCAGCTGATCACACTCCTGCAGAACCCGGACGCCGACATCTCCGACATCGCAGAGGTGATCAGACGCGACGTCAATCTGAGCTATCGCATCTTGAAAGTAGTCAACTCCGCTCAGTATTCGCTGCCACGGCCCCTCGGGTCGATAGAGGAGGCGGTGATGCAGGTCGGAACCAGGCAGATCGTCTCTTGGGTCGGCATGTTGAGCCTTTCCGGGCTGAACAAGAAACCGAGCGAGCTCACCAGAACCGCGATGGTACGGGCGCGGACATGTGAGAGACTCGCCGAGCACCTCGATCGCCCGGATGTGCAGCGCTTCTATATCGTCGGTCTGTTCTCTGTGATCGAAGCACTGCTGGATGTTCCCGCAGGGCAGGCTGTGAGGAGCCTCCCGCTCAACCCGGAGATCGTCGATGCGATTGCGTCCGGCGGGGGAATCATGGGTGAGGTGCTGGGCGGGGTGGTCGAATACGAGGCCGGCAACTGGGATCGGTCTCACATCATCGGGATCGAAGACCAGACGCTGAGCGATGCATTTCATCTGGCAATACTCGAGACTGATAGAGCCTGGGCGCAGATCAGCGGCTAGCACGAGCCTCCGCCTCCCGCAGCCCCAATCAGCCGCTTCTGCAGATACAGAACGGATGACCGGCCGGGTCGGCATAGACCTGGAATCCATCTTTGCCCGCGAGATCAGCGGCCGGCGCGAGTAATCGGGCGCCAAGAGCGATGACCTCCTCGTGAGCACTCACCGGATCTTCAACGTAGATATCAAGATGGATCTGCTGCTGTTGCGGCCCTCCCGGCCAAACCGGCGGCACATGATCCGGAGCGAGCTGGAAATCCATCCGCAATTCGCCTTCAGCATCAACGACACTGTGCCAATCGTCCTCCACAACAACATTGCCACCGAGCACCGCTGCCCAGAAGCTGCTTTCGGCTTCGAGGTCTGCGGCGTCGAACACAACAACCTGCCGGGTGATCTTCATGCAATCGTCCTTTCGCACGCTCGCATCACATCGTACGGCCCAATGCGGACAGAAACTGTCCGCTTGAAGTGGCGCCGATCCGGCCGAGCTGGTCACACCGGAGCTCCGCAAGCCGCATCAAGCAGGCCTCCACCGCAGGCGTCCACCGCAGGCGGTCCGACCAAGCGATGCTACGAGACGATGCGCCTCATCCGGCCGGCTATTGCATGGAACGGCTGCTCGTGCCGAGCCGGTTGCGCAGCAATAGCGCAACCAGGATCCCGTTGACAATCAGCACCAACCAGTCGGTTGAGAGCGCCACCACTTCGAATCGGTCCTGGCGATCGAGGCCGTATGCCGCCGCATAGAACACAAAGCCGACGGCGGGAACGATAAACCCGGCGGCGAACACCGAACGGATCGTACGCACCATACTGTCGGCACCGATGACCATCCGAGCAGCGAACAGGAACGAGAGGCTCATCAGGAGATACCCAATCTCCTCCAATGCGATGAACATCCCGTGCGGGTTGTACATGGTGAGGAGAGCGATCCCTTCGGTCTCACCGGCGGCGAGGCTGGCGGGCACCACCGACGCTTGGGTGAAGTAGGTGGCGACCAGCACCACCGTGGCCGCCACCGCCAGCGCCACCGCCACTTGTCCGACCACGTTTGTGTTCGCCAACACGGATCGCAACGAAACGATGAACACCAGGTAGGCAATCACCAGCAAGACGGCGACATAGATCCATAGATAATCCCTGGGGAAGCGATCGACAGTTGCGAGGTACGGGTAGCTGATGCAGTCACGGGGACAGAAATTACCTGCGATGGGGACCGCCATAATGCCCAATGGCAGCGCCATCGCTCCTAGCACGGCCATGATCCACGCGACGTGCATCGTAAATCGGACGTTAGACCGGCTCGATCGTTCGTGCGCCAGCTCCGCAGCCACCAGGTCTACCTCGGTGCCCGAGTCTTGGCGAGATCGCTTCCCCATGTGTTGGCCTGCCCCAACTTGCTTTCTCGAAGCAGGCCCCAGAGCAATTCGTTGACGACGACGGCCTTCATAACCCACCTCTCGGCTGCTACCCATCGCAATGGTGACCACTCGGACACCGCACCGCAAGAGGACTACCGAACTGTCTCGAGGGCCGGACGACCCACCGCTGCCGGCTCAGAACCCGGCGTACCACCAGCGGTCAGCGTCGGCCCCGCGGACCGGGTCGGCCTCGGCGACCACTTCCTTGATACCGGTGCGAGGTGGCGAGAAGATGTCTATGAGCCTGCACCCACCCTCGAACGTCCGGCCGGAGTGCGGCACGTTGGACGGATATACAACCACGTCACCGGGTCCGACCGTCCTGCGGATCTCCCCGACCGAGATCTCCATCACACCGTCACGGACGATACTGATCTGTTCCTCGGAATGAGCGTGCTCGGGGAAGCCACTATGCGGCGGGAAGGTGACGAAGTTCAGCGAAATGTTCTCTGCGAAGACCGGTCGGAAGAACAGACCGGCTGCAATCTCGTAGCTGGCATAGTCGTCGATGTGGGTGATCGACGGCTGCCTGCCTGTGTCTCCGGCCTCGCCACCAGATGAATCGAAATAGGAGAACGCACCCGCTGCCGGATCTAGATCACCTGGAGTATCACCCATAGCTCCCTCCGCAGACATCTGCACCACTTCGTGGGCGTGTCCATAACCTACCTCTCCCGGCGCACGGCACGCGGGCAGGATTTCGGCGTAGGAGGAGCACTTGACCCAACCCACAGGGAGAGTCATTGGTCCTCAGGGCCTCCTATGCCCTGCCTGCAGCTGCCTCTTCTTCCCTGGTGCGTCCTGCGAGGCGGATTAGATCCTCGTGGAGCTCGAACCAGACATTGTGGAAACTGTCGATCCGCGGCGATGCCAGGTAGTTCGTATCGCCATCGGCCACTCTCTCAGCCGCACGCAGCAAACGCCGCCGATACAACGACAGACGGGGTAGACCCTCGGCAAGTCCAGCAAGCCATGAGTGGGTGTCCTCGTGTAATGCTCGGAAGTCTGCGAGGACCTCGGCATCATGAGCTTCATCGCTATGGTCGTTGAGCGCCGGTTGCCCATCGATCTCCCGCATCTGCCAACCGGTCATGATCTCTTTCATGCGCAAGTCGTATGGCAGCAGCTCATCCAGGGCTGCAACCGCGTTGTCCGCGCCCCAGCTCTCCCTGTCGGCGGCGATGCGCTCGGCTCCTACGGCCTTACCGTCCTCGGTCAGCTGAAACATCCCCGCCAGCGCCGATCCACCAATCACTTCGGCCAGACCGTCGGCTACGGCGGCCTCGAGTACGTCGGCGACGGCCTCCGGCGTGCTGAACAGAAGGGGCGCCAGATCGTTGGGTGTCACGAATCCCTTGATGTTCAAAATGTGGAGGATCTCGTCGCGAGTCACTTCGCGATCTGTTTCGTCTGAGTCGGCATCCGGCTCTTCCTCGGCTGCAATCTCGATCCCGAGCTCGTCGGCCCAGGACAGCAGCACCGCGGCCTCAGGAACGACCTGAGTACCGCTGGCAACCGCCCCTGCGAAAACCTCACCAGTGCTCCCATCGATGGTCACAACGTCACCCGGTTTGAACGTTACGTCACCAATGGTGACCGTGTGACCGTCAATCCAAATGTCGGCCGCACCGACAACGGCCGGAACACCCCAGCCGCGTGCGACGACGGCGGCATGGCTAGCCAGCCCACCAGTAGCGGTGAGGATGCCGGCCGACTTTGCCATGCCGTGCACGTCGTCGGGTGATGTCTCCTTGCGTACCAACACCACCTCATGGCCGGCCTCGGCCATGGTGACGGCCTTGTCAGGTGAAACTGCAATCTGACCAGATGCAACACCGGGCGAAGCACCAAGGCCGACACAAATCGGAGAAGCATCGTGGTCCAGCTGGGCGGGAGCGAGTGGCGGATCGACGAGATGCTTCATCACACGACGCACTGCCTCTCCCCTGCCTACCGGGAATTGATCGTCCTCCGCCATGTCGATAGCAATACGCAGCGCCGCTTGCGGGCTCCGCTTGCCGATCCTCGTCTGCAGCATCCACAACTTGCCCCGCTCGATCGTGAACTCGATATCGCACACGTCCCTGTAGTAGTGCTCGAGCCTGCCGGCATACGTTCGGAGCTCCTTGGCAACCGCGGGCATACGATCGTCGAGCACACTGATCGGCTCGGTTTCGTGGGTTCCGGCTACAACGTCCTCGCCCTGTGCGTTGAACATCAGATCGCCGTATACGGAATTCTCTCCCGTAGCAGGGTTGCGGGTGAACAACACACCTGTGGCGGAATCGTCGCCGAGATTGCCAAAGACCATCGTCTGGACGATCACGCCTGTCCCCAGGTCGTCGGGGATGCCTTCACGCTCGCGATAGCTCTGTGCTCGCGGGCTGTTCCACGACCGGAACACGGCCTCAATCGCCCCTCGCAACTGCTTCCAGGGGTCTTCGGCGGGCTCGGTACCGACGATGTCCTCGTACTGGGTGACAAAACGGTTCCAGCAACCGTCCACGAAATCCTGGCTATCGGTCAACGCAACCAAGCCTCTGGCAGTATCGGGGTTGAGGCCGAGGTTGAGAATGGTGTCCATCATCCCGGGCATCGAGATGGGAGCGCCGGAGCGAACACTGACCAATAGCGGATTGGCTGCATCCCCAAATCCACGGCCAACGGCGCGTTCCAGCTTCTCGATGTGATTCTCTATCTCCGCGTCGAGCCCGTACGGCCATCCATTGGCGAGGTACTGGCGGCACGCTTCCGTGGAGATGACAAAGCCGGGGGGAACCGGCAATTCGAGATCGTTCGTCATGACTCCGAGGTTGGCCGCCTTGCCGCCTACCAACGCGGTCACCTCGGCGAGAGGCGCCCCGTGTGAGTGGTTGAAAGCGTAAACGTATGTCACGATCAGTCCATCCTCGATAATCGATTATACAGGAATATACGATCAAATTGCCTGTCGGTCAATTCGTCATGACCGGTCCCGAGGCTCCGTGCCCAGCCGGGCCGCGATCTCTGCGACCAGATCTGGAATTTGCTGTCGCACAGCAGATTCCACACGCTCGGCGATGTCAATGAAGAACTCGTCGCTCTGAGAGTGCGGGTCGGGAATCTCGAGCCCGTCCCCTGCTATCAACCTGGCCTTCGGCAGCGCCTGCGGAGTCACCGCTGCCATGTGCTCGTTGTCCATGCACAGGATCACATCGGCGTCTTGCAGATCCCGATCGGTCATTTGCCGGGCGTGGTGATGTGACAGATCGAGACCGTGCGCCGCCGCATATGCCATGCCGCGCACGGACGCGGCGTGCCCGATGGGGGCATCTGTCCCCGCAGATCGGACTACAACACCGTGCTCCTCCAGCCGACGCTCGTCCCAACCGAGCGCCTCGGCAAGCGACGAGCGCAACATGACCTCGGCGAGTGGAGAGCGGCCGATATTCCCGGAGCAGAGCACCAGGATCGTATAACCGCTCCTGTCACCGCTCACGGCTCGACGATGACTTTCATCGCGCCGTCACGACGCTCGTTGAAGGTCGCCAGAGCGAGCGCAAAGTCATCAAGAGGGAAGCGATGGGTGATGAGATCTTTGGCGCGTATCGTGCCGTCGGCAACCAGGGGAAGGACGTGCCGCATCTCACCGGCAGATGCACGTACCCCGACCAGTTCCTTCTCGTAGAGAACGAGTTCCTGGAAATCGAGCTCCACCCGGTCGACCGGAATACCCACCGCGGCGATCCTGCCTCCCTTGCGGAGGGCCGGAATCGACCACTGAAACGTGTCCGCCACTCCGGCACAATCCAGAATCACATCGGCGCCGTGATCATCCGTGACCTTCTTGATACAGGCAACCGGATCGGTCTTCTCGAAGTCGACCGTCTCATTGCCCATCGCGGCGGCCTGCTCGAGGCGCTCCCCCCGACCGACAACGATAACCCGGGCGGCGCCACGAGCCCGCGCTGCGTCCGCCACCAGTAACCCGACCGGGCCCGGCCCGAAGACCACGACGGTGTCTCCGGGCCGCACTCCTCCGCGATTTGCGGTGTGCAAGGCAATCGATGCTGGATCGACGACGGCACCTGTTGCGTATTCCATGTCGTCGGGGAGTCGAAAGATCGACTTGACCCCGTGCAGCACATACTCGGCGAAGGATCCGGAATAGTTGTGCCCGTACTGCCGGTGCACATCCATGTTCCCGTAGTTCTCGCACAGGTTGTACCGTCCCTCGACACACTTCTGGCAGAAGCCGCACGCATCGTGAGACGTACCGCACACCCGATCGCCGACGGACCATCCCAGCGCTGCTACTCCCTCACCGAGCTCAACGATCTCGCCCGCCCACTCATGACCGGGTGTGAAGGGAAAGCTGGGAGGCCAGAACCCCGGATAGTGGCCCGCAATGAGATGGGCATCGGTTCCACAGATCGACACCGCGCGTACCCGCGCCACGACCTCATTTGCCCCCGGGGTCGGCTTGGGAATGTCCTCGATACTGAAGACATTTGGTTCGGTGACGACCAGGCCTTTCATTGTCTCTCCCTGCTTGGGCTAGATGACCGCGACCGGATCGACCATTGACCCGGTTGCGCCCTTGATCTTCAAGGGCAGCATCACGAAAAGGAACTCGTACACCTTGTCGCGAGCGATCTCCTCGAGGTAGATGCTCTCGAGCAGGTAAATGCCGTTCTCGATGAGGAGCTTGGTGTGCACCGGCTGCGGGTTGGCCGGTGAGCCACGATCAGGCGTCGGCATGACTTCGTACGTCTCGGTGTCCGTGCCGGTGGCGATCACACCACGCTCCAGCAACCACTCCGCCGCCGAGAGGTCGGGACCGGCGGTCAGATGCTCGTTCATGCGATCGGCATCAGGCCAGTACTTGAGATAGCCGGTACGGATCAGCACGACGTCCCATGGGCGCACCTCGACGCCCTGGGCATCTGCGATTGCCTGCAGCTCATCTGCTGCCGACCGGTTCGTGGGCGGGCAGCGCATCGACACCCCGATACCCCGGCGGGTCGAGCAGCACGCCACGGGTGAAGAACGTCGGCAACTTGGAGGCGTCACCGAAGTTGGGCCCATGGTCGGTCATGTGCTCTGTGGTGTTCCCACCGCCGTACCAGTGGTTGTCGTCTCCGATGGTCATGTGTGCTAGCCCATCGATGTGAGCCCCCGAGTGAGAGCACGCCATCAGATACTCGGCCATGTAGCCGAGATTCACCTCGTTGGGTGGTCCCCACGGCTCCTCGCTTGCCGGCGATGATCCCCGGTGGGGTCCGGTAGTTGACGACCTGGAACGGCGGATGGCCCGGAAAGAGCGGCATCCCGGGGAAACGGGGGACCGACAGCGAGTACTGCTTGCCCGTCTTGACGAACTGAGCAGCCTCTACGACCTTCGAGGCCGGCATGTCCCGTACCGGCCCGACCTCCAAATCAGCGTTCATTCTTGGCCTCCTGAAGGGCTTCCCAAACTCGTTGCGGGGTCATGGGCAGGTCACGAATAATCACACCTGTCGCCTCACGAACGGCGGCTCCCACCGCCGGTGCGGTGACGAGAAGGCTGCCTTCGCTCACACCCTTGATCCCGTACGGCCCAGGACCGTCTGCGTTCTCGATGCTCTCGCTGTGCAATTCGAGGGGGAGATCCATGCTGGTGAGAATCCGGTAGTCGATGGCTCCGATGTTCCGGACCCGCCCGGCGTCGTCGAAGATGTAATGCTCCATCAACGTGTGCCCCAGGCCCTGAATGGCGGCGCCATCATCCTGAGACTGGACCTGCAAGGGGTTGAGGGAACGACCGACATCGCCAACGGTCACATGCTTGACCAGCGTGATGTGACCGGTCTCCGTGTCCACCTCGACCTCGGATGCCGTGCAGTTGAACTCAAAGAACGCCGCTGTGCCGCCGAGCGGATGGTTCGGGTCCTTGTCCTTGCGCATCTCACCGTTGCCGATGACTTCGCCACCGAGTGGGGCAAGCGCCTCCTGGATCACCTGGATCAGAGGAAGTTCGCGGTCGGGCAGGATGACGACACCGGACTCGACCTTGATCGCATCGACATCTACGCCGTACAGATTGGAGGCCATGGAGACCACCTTCTGTTGCACGTCCTGGCAGGCACGCAGCACCGCCGTCCCCATCAACACGGAGGATCGGCTCGCCGACGTCTGCTGGTCGTACGGCACCACCGCGGTGTCGCCCATGACGACCCGCACCTGGTCGAACTCGACGCCGAGCTCGTCAGAGGCGATCTGGGCGAAGATGGTCCTCGCCCCCTGGCCCATATCAGAGGTTCCCGAGTACACAATGGCGCTACCGTCGTACAACAGACGAACCGTCGAATACGAGAGCCCGGTAGTCGGTCCCGACTTGAGGCCGACCGCAATACCGCGGCCGTGATTCGCCGGGAGGGGATCACCCCATCCGATCCGCTTCGCCGCGGTGCGCACGGTCTGCTCCCAGTCCCCATCGGCATGCTCGAGCGGGATGAACTCCTCACCAAAACGCGCCAGGTTACGGAGCCGGATCTCGAGACGATCGATACCGAGCCGGAGCGCCGCCTCGTCGATGAGCGATTCACGAGCCCAGCTGATCTGGGGTATCCCGAAACCGCGGAAAGCCGTGGACGGCATTGTGTGTGAAACGATGGTCCTGCCGATGATCTTGACCGCAGGAACCCGGTATGGGCCCGCCGCCGAGTAGCTGGACTTGCCGACGACCCGGTCCGCGATGTCGACGTAAGCACCGACGAGGAAGTTCGTCTCGATGTCCTGGAACTTGAGATGACCCTCTGAGTCGAATCCGAGGCGGACCCGAATCTCGGCCGAGGTGCGCCGCACCAGCTGGAACGTCTCATCCAACGAGAGCACCAGGCGGCATGGCCGACCTGCCTTGAGCGCCATGGACGCAACGAGCGGCTCGTACTTCGGAATCTGCTTGCCTCCGAAGCCGCCACCGGGATCCGGTGCGTAGATCCGTAGCTTGGACAGCGGCAGCTTGAACATCTTCGCCATCATCTTCTGGAGAAGGTAAGGATGCTGGATCGTGCTCCAGATGGTGAGACCGCCGTCTTCCGGCGCCGCCATGAAGCCATGAGGCTCGATGGCGAAGTGCGTGACCATCGGGAACTGATACGTGTCCTCCAACACCAGATCGGACTCGTCGGCCAACTCCTCGATGTCACCCCATCCGAAGTGCTTCTCGCTGATGATGTTCGTGTTGGCAAACGGGTCATCGGCGGGGCGGATCGACGGATCCTGGACGAGGATGGCGTCCGGGGCGAGGGCGGCGGCAACCGAGTAGACGCCGCCGGGCAGCTCTTCGTACTCGATCTTCACCAGCCGGGCGCCTTCCTCTGCAGCGTCCTTGGATTCAGCAGCGATGGCGGCGACCGGCTCGCCGTGATACTTGGTCTCACCGTCGGCCATGATCGGGCGATCCTGGAACTGCGGGCCGAAGCGCGGCATGGGCTTGGGCAGATCGTCCGCGGTGAAGACAAAGGCAACCCCGGGGACCTGCTCGGCCTCGGTGGAGTCGATCGAGAGGATCTTCGCCCTGGCAACATCGATCGTGATCAGCTTGACGTACAGAACGTCGTTGACCTTGATGTCGGCCATGTACTCCTGGTGCCCGGTGACACGCCCGTAGCCACCACCACGGTTGGGAGAAGTGCCTACGTTATGCATCGAGGGCCTCCTTCGCTGCGGCCAATACCGCCTTGGTGATCTGCTCGTAGCCGGCGCACCTGCACAGATTCCCGGCGAGTCCTTCCTGGATCTCTTCAACGGTCGGATCCGGGTTGTGCATCAACAACGCAGTTGCCGACATCAGCTGCCCCGGGATGCAGAAGCCACATTGGGCGGCTCCCTCATCGAGGAAAGCGGCTTGCAGCGGGCTCAATCCGCCCTCGGTCTCGAGACCTTCGACGGTCACCACTTCGGCGCCGTCGACCTCGGCTGCAAGCATCAGGCAGGAGTTCATCGCACGCCCGTTGACGATGACGGTGCACGCACCGCACTCGCCGACGACACAGCATTCCTTGGTCCCGGTCAGGTCGATTTCGTCGCGCAATACCTCGAGCAGGGTGTGGTTTGGCGCCACCTCCATGGTGCGCGGCCGACCATTGACCGTCACCTCGATCGTGATCATGTCACTCATGTCACCAATTCCTTCGTCATTCGATCTATCGCGGCTTCCAGGGCTCTCGCCCCGAGCACTCGCAACATGGCGAGCCGGTAGTCGGGGCTTGCCCGCAGCGACTTCGGAGACGGGCTCGCTTGATAGAACATGCGATCGAGCGGCTCGGCTTTCTCGGCGATCGGGATCGCCGGGTCGGCGAGGACACCGCTGTCGTCGAGCACGAGGAAAGCCCGTGGCCCGACGCTTCCATATGCAAGACGGGTGTTGCCGTCTCCGTCGACGCCACAACACAATGTTATCGATGCCAGATCGGTACCTCGACGACGGGTGAGCCGCGTGTAGGCCGCCCCGAATGCTCCATCCGGCAACGGCAGCTCGATGGCGAGCACGAGCTCACCACGCTCCAGGGCCGTCTTGCCGGGCCCGACGATGAACTCATCGACGGGGATCCTCCGCACCCCGCTCGGCCCGGCGATGACGACGGTTGCGTCGTACACGAACAGAGGCGGAGCGGTATCGGCGGCGGGTGACCCGTTGCATATGTTGCCTGCAAGCGTGGCCCGCGCCCGGATCTGGACCGACCCCACCACTACCGCTGCCTCGGCAAGGGCAGGGAAGCGTTGTTGGATGAGATCACTGGCGGTGAGATCGGCCATAACGGTGCCTGCGCTGATGGAGACAACTCCATCGCGTTCGGTGATCGAGGGAGCGAACTCCGGGATCCGCTTGACATCGATGACGACCTTGGGCTCGGTCCACCGATTTCTCAGCTCTATGACGAGGTCTGTCCCACCAGCGAGGATACGGGCGTCCGACCCGTATTCCTCGAGCAGGCCGACAGCCTCGGCGACCGTATCAGGTCGCGCATACTCGAACTTGTTCATGACCTGCCTCTCAGATGACCTTGTCTACCTCATCGAGCAGCACCTGAGGGTTGGCCGCTCGAATCATGAAGTACGGACGTGGTGCCTGGAAACGGGCAGCAAAGTCGGCCCTCTTGGCGCGAAGAGCTTCGGTGTCCACCATCGGCATCACGTGGCCAGGGGCGAGCAGTTCGTTCAACAAGGAAGTAGTTCTGGAGACTGTGCAGAGTCTGGAACTGGGCTTCGAACGCTCCCAACTCGGTTGTTGCCCCGTCGTAGTTGCCGTCGATGGCAGGGACGATCACCGCATCGACGTTGGTCGGGCCCTCGAAATTGTCCCAGGTCGGCATGGTGCCGAAGAACTTCTCAACACCCTTGTTCGGGGAGGCTTTGTCGGCACGCTCGGTCCCCTTGGCGCGCTTCTTCAGGAAGACGTCCTCAGAGCCCATGACGGCAACGCCGTCCTCGTTGATGACGGTGGTCTCGGTCGCAACCAGCAAGCCACCCCGCCGGCAAGCTTCGATCTGACCCATGCTCTTGCCGTGGTTGGACTCACCACCGAGGAAGAGGATGGTCTTGCCCTTGTAGTTGACCGCAGCAGAATGGAACGGGTGTAGTCCCTCGGCTTCCATCTTCAAGGCCAGCATGGTGACGATGACCTTCTGCAGCGGGCCCGGCTCCCAGTCGCCGACGAACTTCATCTGCTTGCCGTCGTACGAGATCGACTTTTCGCCTTCCTGGTCCCACAGGATGTCGGGGTCGGCAAGGGTCACCTCGGGCTCGAGATTGACTGCAGCCAGGCGATAGTTGAGGAAATTCATGTCCTCGAGAACATGGTCGCGCGGCGTCTGAGCCGTGCACATCAACGCGCAGCCTGGCGCTTCCGCCTGAGAACTCCTCTGAGAGCTGCAACATTGCTATCTCCTTTCAGCTGCCTTTGGCAGTCATTGGTTTCTATTTACATCTCGTGGCGGTCCCGGCAGCGTCGACCTGACCGCTACCCAGGGCAATCCGCACATGGCCTAATCAGCCTTCAACGCCGGATCGGCTCACCGGCTCGGCATCGCCAAACACTGCCTCATCCATCGCCAGAACGAGCTCCTCAGCCTCCCGGGCGTGAAGCCGCATCGTCTCTGCGGCACGGTCGGGGTCGCCATGCTACCAGTGCCTCGAGGATGCGTGGTGTCGGTCACCGAGCCAGATGAGATCGGTGCCGGGAACCATGGCGGTCACATAGGTGCGGGCGTACGGCTCGAGCATCGACCAAATCCTCATCAAGGTCTTGTTCCCGGCGGCACGAACCACAGTCGTGTGAAATGCGGTGTTCCGCAGCGCATGCCCGTGCGTGTCGCCCTTCTCGGCCATGCGCGTGCATCTCGTCGATCAGGCTGCGCAGCTCATCGAGATCCTTCTCGGTGATCCGGCTGCGCAGCCTGCCGGGCCGCCAGCGCCTCGAGCTCGCCGCGGACCTCCATCGCCTCGACCAGATCCGTCTTGCTGGGCTTGCGAACGCTGGCGCCCCGGTATGGCTTCATCTCGACAACCCCGAGCGTGGTCAGGTCGCGGAGCGCCTCACGCACCGGGGCCTGGCTCACCCCGAGCTCGCGCGCTACACGGGTCTCGATGATCCGCGAGCCGGGGGCAAGCTGCCCCTCGAGAATCCACTGCAGGATCCGATCCTTCACCTGCTCGCTCAACACGCTACGGGCAACCGGATCGGAGCGGCGCTCGCTTCTGTCAGTCATAGCATGGTCCCTTCAGCCATCCCGGCCTTTCCGAGTCGCCCCACGATATCTCCGATCGCCCGACCGCCCGGTATCTGTAGCTCGCCGAGTGTGACGTTCACGTTCCCTCCCCCTCGATCCTCCCCCATGAGCGGTACAGCTCGTCGAGCTTCCTCGGCCATCGCCACGGCGAATTGCGGGATCGTTTATGTCGGTGTCCATCTCGATCCATTCGACTGCATCGTCGAGATGCGCCCGCAGGGCATTCGATCAGCGCCTGGTCGGCGACCGGGATCGTAGAAGACACCGCCCGCTGCGCCGTACTCGGAGAATCCGCGCAACGGGACGAACACCGCTACCGGTCCGTTCGCCCTGTTCATCTTCTCGCAGAGCGACCTGCGCCGAAGCTCGCCATCTCCTCCGGCGTTGCTGCGGAGCAGGGTGATGGCGTGGTTGTGCTCGTACGACCAGCGGTCGCTGGTACTCGCTCCGGGACCGCGCTCTGGAGGCCGGAATGTGATCTGATCTACCGCACCGGGTGCAACGACCTGAGGCAGACCCGAGCTGCCCGCCATCTCGAGCCGATCCGGCCCGGCCGTCGTCGTGCCGCCCGCGATCTCGTCCATCAACTCTGTCGTCGTGACATCGAGAACGGCGGTGATGTGGCCACTCGCCATGAGCGCCTCCATTGATCGACCGCCCGGCCCGGTTGCGTGAAATACGAGCACCTCGTACCCGTTGTCCTCCAGCCATTCCCGGGCCACGTTGACACAGGGTGTAGTAGTCCCGTACATGGTTGCACCGACCATGGGACGACCACGATCGACGTGTTGATATGCCTCGTAGCCACGCGCCATCCCGAGATGGCGGCAGCGGCGTTCGAGAGGATGCGGGCCGAGAGCCTGTTGATACCGGCAACGTCGATGACCGAATACATCATCGTGACATCGGAGATGTCGACATATGGCGACACATCGCCTGATGCCATCGTGGATACGAGCAGCTTGGGGACCCCGACGGGCAGCTCGCGCATCGCCAGGCTGATCAGTGAGCTACCCCCCGAACCTCCCATTCCCATGATGCCGTCGATCTGGCCGTCGGCGAAGAGACGCCTCACGATGGCGGCAGCGCCTCTCGCCTGGATTCCAACTGCGGCGCCCCGCCCTACGGCGGCCAACTCCTCGAGACTCGACCCTGCCGCAGCTGCGACGTCTGCTCTGGTGAAATCGATCCGGTAGTCGGGATCCCCCATCACCCCGGCGTTGATCATCAAGACCGCCGACCCGGCCCGCTGTACACGATCCCGCAGGTAGGCGTATTCTTCACCCTTGGTGTCGAGCGTCCCCACGAGAGCAACCGTTGCCATGGTCAGGCTTCCCGACTTGGCTGTGGGCGTGCGAGAGCCCGATGATCACAGGACTGAACCGATAAACGACGGCGGTCGTTCTCGCTCTCTGGTCCCTGGTTCATCGGTCGATTCTTGGATCGCGTCATCAGCTCCGCCGCCCAGTATGCATTTCTGTCCGAAATCCTCTATCTTCGATAATCGATTACTTGAGGATACGGACTTGACCATACTCTCGTCAACCCGAAATACGCAGCAGATGGGCAATCTGCCGGGGTCTGGAGGTGCGGCTGGTCGCACTCGCTCCGGAGCCGGCGGCGCCCTACATCACGAGATCGAAGTAGTCGATTGCATCGCAGCCAGGAGGCTATGAGATGGAGATACCACGTGACACCCGGCTTGCTCTGTACGAGGGGATGGTCCGTGCGCGCTACTTCGAGCAACGCGCCTACGACCTCTTCATGCAGGGCTTGGTGAAAGGGACCACCCACCTCGGGCTCGGCCAGGAGGCAGTCGCCGCAGGTTTTGCCGTGGCGATGCGGCCCGACGATATGACCTATTGCACCTACCGGGGTCACAACCACACGCTGCTCAGGGGAGCACCGATGGGGCCACTGATGGGTGAGCTGATGGGTCGGGCGAACGGAATCTGTGCCGGCAAGGGCGGATCGATGCACCTCACCGACGTCACCAAGGGGGCCATGGGCTCATACGCCATCGTCGGCGCCCATCTGCCGGTAGCGGCCGGCTCCGCGTGGGCAGCACAGCTGCGCGGTACCGACCAGGTGACCTCCTGCTTCTTCGGAGACGGCACAACCAACATCGGGGCATTCCACGAGGCCCTGAACATCGCCGCTGTGTGGAACCTGCCGGTCGTCTTCGTCTGTGAGAACAACCTCTACATGGAGTACACGCCGATCGGCGACGTCATCGCCGTCGAGCACCCGGCCGCCGATCGTGCCGGCGCCTACGGTCTGGAACGGATCATCGTCGACGGCAATGATGCCGATGCCGTCTACGAAGTCGCGGTCGCCGCATTCGAGCGAGCCGCCGTGGGGAAGGCCCATCACTGATCGAGGCTCTCACCTACCGGCACAAGGGACATTCCCGAGCCGACCCGGCAAGTACCGTCCCGACGAAGAGGTCGAGGAGTGGCTCGAACCGGGACCCGATCATCATCTATCGAGAAGACTCGAAGAGATCGGCGTCGCAGCCGACGAGCTGGACGCCATCGAGGCGGCGGCGCTGGCGGAGGTAGACGAGGCGACAGAGGTGTCGAGGAACACTCCCCCACCCGACTCGTCGATTCTGATGACAGATGTCTGGGCCGATGGAGGTTCATCATGGCGGAATTGAGCTATCGCGACGCAGTCGCCCGCGGCCTCGCCCAGGAGATGGAGCGCGACGATCGCGTAGTGCTCATCGGCGAGGACGTCGCCAAGGCGGGTGGTGTCTTCAAGACAACCGTCGGCCTGTACGAGCGCTTCGGACCGCAGCGGGTCCGTGACACACCGATCTCCGAAGAAGCGATAACAGGCATGATCATGGGCGCCGCCATGAACGGGTTGATCCCCATCGGCGAACTCATGTTCAGCGACTTTCTGGCAACGTGCTGGGACATCGTCACCAACCAGATCGCCAAGACGCGGTACATGACCGGCGGCCAGGTACAACTGCCGCTGGTGATTCGCACCGCAAACGGTGGTGGGGCCCGCTTTGGCGGTCAACACTCCCAGAGCCTGGAGAACTGGGCAATGGCAGTCCCCGGGTTGAAGGTGGTGGCCCCCTCCAGCTCCGCTGACGTGGTTGGCCTGATCGCCGCCGCGGTACGGGACCCAGACCCGGTCATCGTTTTCGAGCACAAAGCCCTCTTCGCCGAGAAGAGCGAGGTGCCCGACGGCGAGATCGTCGACACGCTCGGCACGGCGCGCGTGCTGCGTGAGGGCACAGACGTGACCATCGTCGCTCTCGCCGCCATGGTGCGCAAGGCGGTCGCGGCTGCGGATGAGCTCGCCTCTCAGGGAATCTCCGCCGAGGTGATCGATCTCCGCTCGCTGGTGCCACTCGACACCACAACACTGCTCGAGTCGGTGGCCAAGACGTCGCATCTCGTCACCGTGGAAGAGAACCCACGTCTCGTCGGTTGGGGCGCCGAGGTTTCGTCCCTGGTCGCGGAAGAGGCCTTCTGGGACCTCGACGGCCCCATCGTGCGGGTGACCACGCCCCACATCCCGCTGCCGGCAGCGGGCGAGCTGGAGGACCTCGCCATCCCGTCAACCGCCCGGGTTGTCGACTCCGTAACGAGAATGCTCGACTGATCGCCGGAGGCAGTAAAACGACGATCCCGGGTCACGCATCGAATGTGGTGCGTGACCCGGGATCATTGCCACGGGGAGGGGGAGGGCCGTGGCGGTGATTGGAGTCATCTCTCAGGTGCGGGTGATGGTCCCTTCCCAGGTACCGACCTTGTCGCCCTTGAGGGCTTCCTCGTCGAACCAGTAGCTGGTGACCGCCTTGGTCTCGGTGTAGAACATCACTCCGTCGCGACCCATCACGTGCAGGTCGCCGAAGAAGCTGTTCTTGTGGCCCGATGAACGGGAACACCGAGATCGGGACCGGGATGCCGACGTTGACCCCGACCATGCCGGCGTCGATACGGCGGGCGAACTCCCTGGCGTAGTAGCCGCTCTGGGTGAAGATCGAGGCGCCGTTGGCGAAGTCGCTCGAGTTGATCAGCTCGACGCCCTCGTCGAAGTTCTTCACTCGCTTGACGTACAGGACCGGGCCGAACACCTCGCGGTTGCCGCATTCCATCTCCGGGGTGACGAAGTCGAACACGGTCGGGCCAACGAAGAAGCCGTTCTCGAACCCTTCGACCTTGAGGTCACGGCCGTCGAGCACGAGCTTGGCGCCTTCGGCGACCGACTTGTCGATCCAGTTGAGGACGAACTCCTTGTGCCCCTCGTTGACCAGCGGGCCCATGTCGGTGTCCTTCTCGTACGCGGGGCCGATCTTGCGCTCCTTGGCGAGCTCGGCGATCGTGGCGACCAGCTCATCGGCGATCTCCTCCTCGACCGCGATCACCGGGAGCGCCATGCACCGCTCCCCGGCACAGCCGAACGACGGAGTTGATGATCCGCTGCGCGGTGGCCCGAATCGGGGCGTCTCGCATGACCAGGGCATGGTTCTTCGCTTCGGTGAGCGCCTGCACCCGCTTGCCGTTGGCGGCCGCGGTCGCGTAGATGTGACGCCCGACCTCGGTGGAGCCGACGAAGCTGACGCCACGCACTTTGGGATGCACCAGAAGGCGCTCGGCCTCGTCGCGAGAGCAGGTGACCAGGTTGAAGACGCCCGGGAGGCAGCCCGGCTTCTTCGAACAGCTCGGCGATCGCCATCGCCGTCTGGGGGACGAACGAGGCTGCCTTGAGCACGAACGTGTTGCCGGTGGTGATGGCCAGCGGCGATCATCCAACCCATCGGGATCATCGCCGGGAAGTTCCACGGGACGATGCCGGCAAATACACCGAGCGGCTCGCGGAAGGTCACGGTGTCGTAGCCCTCGGAGACGTTCATCAGGCTGTCACCCTGCATCGTCACCGGGAGCGGCACAGGCGAGCTCAACTACCTCGATTGCCTTGAGCACGTCGCCCCGCGCCTCGTTGTAGGTCTTGCCCATCTCGGTGGCGAGCAGCTTCGACGAGGTCGTGGAGCTTGTCCTCGAGCAGCATCTTCATCTTGAACATGACCTGGACACGCTTGGTGACGGCGTGTCCCGCCAGCCCGGGAAGGCAGCGGCGGCGGCCTCGACGGCGGCATCTACTTCTTCTGCGGTGCAGCGGGGAGCCTCGGCCATCACCTCCCCGGTGCTGGAGTTAGTGATCTCGTAGTAGGACCCACTCGTCGGTGTCTTTCCACTCGCCTCCGACCAGGTACTTCAGCCGCTTCGCCATCTCGTCAACTCCTCTGGTACCAGAGCCAGATCCATCGAGATAATCGATTATCGAGGATATCACGTCTCCCCGATGAAGTCGAGCCGATATGTGACGCCGGGAAAAGCATACGACCCGGGCCGGTGCGGGCCCGGGTCGTATGGAGTGCTGGTTATCGGGCTACGACAGGATCTCGACGACACCGTTGCTGCCGTCGACCCGCAGCCGGTCACCGGTCTTGATCTCACGGGTGGCAACGCCGGTTCCGGTTACGCCCGGAATGCCGAACTCGCGAGCCATGACGGCCGGGTGTGCGACCATGCCGCCTGCATCACAGACGATGCCGCCGATGATGGCGAACAACGGGTGTCCACGCCGGGTTGGTCATCTGGCAAACGAGAATGTCGCCGGACTTGACCTGGTCGAACTCCGCAGGAGAGGAAACGACCTTGGCGATGCCCTCGACGACGCCCGGGAGAAACGCCGAGACCCTCGACCCTGCCCTTGGTCTCCGTATCGAAGTGCAGCTTCTCGGGGAAGCCCCACAGATTCAGATACGGGAACTGCAGCTGGTCTTCGGTTGCGGTGCCGATGAAGTCCGGGGGACGGATCTTCTCGTTCTCGGCCCGCTCGGCCCGCCGCTGAGCAACGATGCTCTTGGCATCGAAGTTCTCCGGGTCACCCATCAAGTAGCGCAGCTCGTTGTACTTCAGGTAGATCGTGTCGTCGGGCTCGGTGAGAGCGCCCATGTCGACCAACTTCTGCCCGATACGGATCAGACACCACCCGCGTGTGCTGGTGGGTGCCCTGATCGATGTAGAAGTGGTGGTCGGGGGTGAGCGGCGCCATCTTGAGGTTGATGGCGTTTGCCGCCCGCAGCGCTTCCTTGGCTTCGCCCTCGGGGATCCCTTCGAGCAGCTCTTCCGCCGCCCTCTTGATGTCCTCGGCGAGCTCGGCGACGATCGGCTTGTGGTCGTAGTCCGAATCGAGATAGCCCTTGATGACGTCGAGCACCGGCTCCGGTGTCTCGAAACGCGACGGGTAGATGAACTCGTGGCTCCACACGGCGTGCCAGCCAAACTCGCGCTGGTAGCCCGCGAGACCCTCGTCGAGGAACTTCTGGCCCTCGTTCGGTGGTCTTCAGCGCGGCCAGGATCTCGGCGCCGCTCTCGTGCCTGGAACGCGGCCTGGAGTGCCTCGCTGCCCTTGACCTGGTCCTTGAGCCCGACCAGCACACCGATGGCATCCCAGTTCCGGTCCGAGCTCGAGTTCTGGAGACGACCGAGGATCTCCTCGTGCTTCTTGGTGATCTTGTCTTCACCACCGAGCGCTGCTCCAAGTGTCCCGCGTAGCGCCAGTGTCGATGACAGCTGGGCGAAGTTGAGCATCCAGTGGATCTTCCAGTGGCGATCGAGGATGTCGATCGCATCTTCGAGAACTACCGCCCACTCCATGAGCGAGATGTTCTCCCAGTCGTCGATCTTCTCTTCCAGGTATGCCAGGTTCCTGGCCATCTCCGGAACGAGACGCCCATGCCACCAGTCCGGGAAGTTCTCGCCGTATACCGGGAGCACAGCACCCAGATATGCGCCGATCTTCGCCGCGTACTCGGGATCATCCTTGGGAACCCGCGGGTAGTACACATTGCCGAACTCGGTCGACGGGACGGCCATATCCGGGTCACAGGGAACTGCAGCCGTGTACAGGTAGCCGTTGACGACCTTCTTGATCCAGTCCGACGCAAACGGGGTGCCGAAGCGGCGGAACATGTGATCGCAGGTCATCACCCAGTTTGCGATGTCGTCGTACATCGGCGACACGGGCCGGGGGCAATGCAGGTCGTCATAGACCCAGAAGAGATCCTTTTCCTTCTCGCTTTCCCATTCGATGGGGAAGCTCTCGTCACCCAAGAACTGAGCGACAACCTTGCTGGTATCTGCCATTCGGCAAATCTCCTTCCTGTCCAGCGTGCGTTTCCGATGGCCAACGAAGGCCCAAAGTCACCGAGGACCCCCCTTCATCTCGGGTTTCCCGCAATCCAACGACAATCCCAATTCGGGGTGCGACGAAGCACGCCCGACATTGGGGATTGACCGTGGCGGCCTAGGTCCGACGATCGATCGGTCGCCCGAAGGCCATGGTTGGTCATTCACCTTGCTAGCCAATGAAATCGGCGTTTCTAGCAATCCACGACTCCGATACAAGACGATCCTCGATAATCGATCACCTACAGACTACGGACGAAACCCCACCCAAGTCAACTCCAAATCATGCGCCTGCACACCGAACGCACAACACGACTGTTCCACCCTCTGACGATCCACGAATGAGAAGCGGGACCCTCAGGGTCCCGCTTCAGTTCTCTCGCGATTTTCGAGCTCAGGAGTACTGCGTGACCGGTTCCGGCTTCCCCGAATCGGCCGACTTGACGACCGCCTCGAGGATGGCAACGTTGCCGAGACGTTCCGCGTTGTTGAAACGGTATTCGACCCGCCCTGCCACTGCGTCGGCCCAGTGCTCGTAGCCGGCCTTGACCGGGCTGGCGGGCTCGAAGTCCGTTCGGGTCTGCTCGGCATCGCCACGGCGACGCACGAAGAATTGAGTCGTGCCACCCGGATCGACATGCTGGGTCTCCCGAGCCTCGGCCCATGCGTGGCTGCCGTAGACGGCGAATCGGGCGTAGTCGGGTGTTGCCGACAATGCCGCGATGTAGCCGGTCGTGCCATCGGCAAACTTGAGATGGGCCGAGACCACGTCACCGGTGGGGATGACCAGAATTCGCTTCTCGACGTATGCTTGAGCCTCAGCTGCGTTGCCGACCAGGCTGAGCATCATGTCGCTCAAATGCACCGCCATCCCGGTCCACCCGGCAGCTGGAGCCTCCTCCTTGCTACCACGCCAGTTGTCCGCCGCCATGTTGAGCCAACGATCGTGGCTCCAATGCGCCTCCATGTGGATGATGGTGCCGAACTCGCCGGCGTCAGCCATGCGTTTGATCTCTTCCCATGCAGGCTCAAACCGACGCTCGTGGCCGATGCCCATGATCACGCCGGCATCGTCACACGCCTGGACCATTCTGACTGCACTCGCCTCGGTCAGCGCCAGCGGCTTCTCGCAGAAGATCTGCTTGCCGGCGGCTGCCGCCTGGACTACCGCCTGCTCATGTAGTCGATGCGGGATAGTCAGAATCACACCTTCGACATTCGGGTCATCGAGTGCCTGCTGGTAGTCGGAGTAGACCGGCAGACCATGCTCGCTCGTGAAGCGCTCTGCCATCTCTGGTGAGGGATCTACACCACACACGACCTCGATCTTGTCACTGTCCTCCAGGACGGAAGTGACTTGACTACCCCACCATCCGAGCCCAACCTGGGCAACCTTCAACATCCTTGCTCCTTCGCTATTGCTCGGCCGGGGTTTGTTCCCTACCGACTCACTCCTGCTCCGCGCCTTGCGTTTTCTTGACGGCAAGCGCCGCCAAGACCTTCTCGGGGGTAATCGGTAGCTCGGTGATCCGGACACCGACTGCATCGAACAAAGCATTTGCTATCGCTGGAGGTGTCGCTGCCGCAGCGGGCTCCGCAATCCCTTTGGCGCCAAAGGGTGCTTCGTCGTGCACCGACTCGACGAGAATCGACTTGATCTCGGGCGCATCGAGAACGGTGGCGACCTTGTAATCGGCAAGGCTCCCGTTCAGGATCCTCCCGTTGTCGAACTTGAAGTCTTCAAAGAGGCCGTTGGATACGCCCATGACCACTCCCCCTTCGATCTGCTGCTCGCAGGTCATGGGGTTGATGGCTTTGCCGACGTCGGCGGCGGCCGCCACCTTGATCACGCGGACCACACCGGTCTCGATGTCGACCTCGACCTCCGCTGCCTGGGTGCACAACATCCAGAAGATGCTGCTGATCCACTCCTGCCCGGGGTCGGCCTTCAGCAGCGGCGACTCAGCGGACGAGTAGCGGCCACCCGCGGTCAACGAGTACACCTCCGCCGAGTATTTCGCCAGCAACTCGGCGAGAGTGATCACCGGCGTGTTGTCTGCGTCGTAGATGACGGCGTCACGCATCGTCAACTCACTCGGATCGACCTCGAAGTTGGAGGCGGCCAGATCGAAGAGCTTCTCTCGAATCTCGGCTGCGGCAGCGACAATGGCGTTACCCATGTGATACGTGGTGCGACTGGATGCCACCGGGCCGTTGTACGGAGTCAGGGCAGTGTCGGTCTCACGAACGGCAACGTCGGCCAGTGGCACGCCTATGGCGTCTGCGGCCATCTGGGCAAGCACCGTGTCCTGGCCTGCCCCGATCTCCGGAGCTGCGCTGACGACCGAGACGCGGCCATCCGACTCCATGTTGATGACACAATTGGAGCTCGACGGAGTCATCGTCGGCTTGATCATCGTCGCGATACCTTTGCCCCGACGCAGGTGCGGGGCCGGCTCCCGATCGACGGAGCCCCAGCCAATCTCGGCGCTGGCGCGTTCGATAGTCTCGCGCAGCCCAACGCTGTGCATGATCTGGCCGTTGATATAGGAGTCGCCCTCCTCGTAGCCATTCTGGAGGCGAATCCTGACCGGGTCGATTGCGAGCTTCGTTGCGATCTCATCCATCTGGGTCTCGCACGCGAACGTGACCTGCGTTGTCCCGTAACCGCGGTATGAGCCGGTCATCTGCTTGTTGGTATACACCTGGCGCGACAGGATCTCGATGTTGGGAATCCGATAGGGGCCGATGATCGTCTGCGACCCCCGGATGGCGACACCGACCGTGTATGCGGTGTAGGCACCGCTGTCCCACAAGACCTCGGCCTGCCGGGCGGTGAAGATGCCATCTCGGGTCACACCCGTCTTCAACTTCATGATTGCGGGCACTCGAAGTTGAGACGCGATGAGGTCTTCCTCTCGTGTCAACTCGACGCGGACCGGCCGACCTCCAGTGTTGCGGGCCAGAGCGACGGCGATCGCCTCGGAAATCGGCACACCCTTGCCACCGAACGAGCCTCCAACCTGGGTCACCTTGAGCCGAATCTGAGTGCTGTCGAGACCGAGCCCGTCTGTGAGCGTCTTGCGTAGGAAGAAGGGCCGATCGGTCGAGACCCAGAGCGTGTACCCGCCGGTGTTGGGGTCGTACTGAGCGATCGAGGCGTGAACCTCCAGAGCGACGTGGCTCAGCGCATGGACCGAATACTCACCCTCGACGATCAGATCGGCAGCGGCAAAACCCTTTTCGAGATCGCCCCGGCTGTGCCGATACAGCGTGTTGATGTTGGTGTGAGGCACGATCTCGTGGTTGCCGCGCCGGTAGGTGTGAAGGTCGGGATGGACCAGCGGGGCGTCGGGGGCAAGTGCCGCCCGCATGTCGGCCACTACCGGGAGCTCCTCGTAGTCGATGCGAATGAGATCACGAGCCCGCTGCGCATCGCGCTCGGTCGCCGCGGCGACGGCGACCACCGGCTCTCCAACGTAGCGAACCCGATCGACGGCGAGGAACGGCTGATCCTCGATGGCCGAGCCGAATTTGAAGGGAAAATCCGCTCCGGTGACGATCGCATGGACACCGGGCGAGGTCAGAGCCTTCGAAACATCTATGGAGACGATTCGGGCGTGGGCGTATGGGCTGCGGACGACTGCACCATGCAGCATTCCTGGGAGGTTCACGTCGACCGAATAGACGGCGCGGCCCGTCACCTTGTCGGCGGAATCGACCCGCGGCGCTCTTGTCCCTACGTATCCAGTCATACATCCACTCCCGCTGCTTCGGACACTGCCGCGACGATCTTCGGATATGCGCCGCATCTGCAAAGTACCCCGCCAAGCGCGGTTTTGATCTCCTCGGCGTCGGGCGTGCCGCCCTTTCGCAGCAGGGCAGTTGCCGTCAGCACCATCCCTGGAGTACAGAATCCACACTGGAAAGCACCCGTGTCCACGAAAGCCTGCTGGACGGCAGACAACTCGCCGTCCTCGGCCAATCCTTCAACGGTCTCGATCGAGTGTCCATGGGCATCACCGGCAAGGACGAGACAAGAGGTGACGGGCTCCCCGTCGATCAGCACAACGCAGGTGCCGCATTCACCGACGCCACAACCTTCCTTGGTCCCGGTGAGAAACAGGTTCTCGCGCAATACTTCGAGGAGGGTCAGCGTTGGATCCACCTCGAGATGAAGATCGCGGCCGTTGACATTGGTGGTGATCGATCTGGTCATGCGGTGACCTCCGCAGCGGCAAAATCCACGGCGGTGATGAGCACCCTCCTGGCCAATACCTCGGCGAGGGTCGTGCGGTATTCGGCGCTGGCCCGCATGTCACCGATCGGCCTTGCATCGGTGCCTGCCGCACTGGCGGCAGACGCGATCAGCTCTGCCGAGATGGGGTTGCCGCGCAACACCGATTCGGCTGCCTGCGCCCGCATCGGCGTCGGGCCGAGAGAAGCCAGCGCAATGAGACAATCGACGACCGTGCCGTCCTCGCTGAGCTCGACACTCGCCGAAACCCCGGCAAGGGCTATGTCCGTGCCGCTACCTCTCTTGCCCACCTTGGCGTGGGCAGACCCGAAACGCACCGGCGGGTTGGGAAGGAAGAAGGAAGTGATGATGTCCGTGGCCCCGAGGATGGTGACGCCCGGACCTGAATAGAGATCCTCGACCAGATAATCGCGAGCGCCATCGCTGCCGACCACGCTGGCTATCGCCTTGCTCACGATGAGCGCCGGACCTAGATCGGATGCCGGTGACGCCCGCCCGACGTTGCCGCCAACGGTGGCGAGGGCGCGCACAGGCGGCGAGGCGAGAATGGAAGCGGCCTGGGATACGGCAGGATGACGAGCCGCAATCACGGGGGACTCCCCAACCGCGGTCACCTTTGTGAGTGCTCCGATCCGAATCCCGTCTTCGGTCTCCTCGATCCCGGCGAGATCGGGGATCCTCTTGATGTTGACGACGGCAGTTGGCGTCATCCGCCCCATCTTCATGTCGACGATCAAGTCGGTGCCACCGGCGATGACCCGACCACTCCCGCCTGCGGCAGCAAGATCGGCGATTGCTTCATCGAGCGACGCAGGCTCGTGATATGTGAAATCGCCGAGTCGCTTCACTCTCTACGCTCCCGGCCGGTGGGTCATGTCGTTTCCATCGGGCAGAGCAACTCCAGCACCACACCGTCCGGAGCATCGACAAATGCGATCTCGTAGCCCTCAGGTCCCGGCCGCCGCACATAGATCTTGAAGCCCTGCTCTTCGAATCGATTCAGGATCTCATCCATGTCATCGACCTCTACGCCGAAATGCTCGAGACCCCAATATGGGATCGGCTGCGGTTCCGCCATCGTGGCCGCGACCTCGGGCGGGTGCCCCGTGATGTTGATGCGGGTTCCATCGAGCTCGACAGGTGTGAACAGCATCGAGCCGAGCCAGAACTCAGGAACGATCGTTGCCCCAAACATATCCACCCACCACTCTGCGGTCTCCCTCGGATGTTTGGACTTGATGTGAGCGTGGTGAAACCTGCTTACCATGACCCTTCCCTTGATAATCGTTTATCGATAATACCGTTGACAGTGGTCGCGAGCCAAGCGAGGAGACCGTCATGAACAAGTCCATCGTCGTAACCGGGGCCAGCAGCGGCCTGGGAGCCCACATCGCACGCCGTCTCGTTGCCGATGGTGCCAGGGTTACCGCCACGGCCCGCCGTCTCGATCGGCTCGAGGCATTAGCCGCAGAGCTGCGGGACGCGCCCGGTGAGATCCGCATCATCCGGGCCGACGCCACCAGCGACAGCGACGCAGCAGCAACCATACAGCTGGCGGCCGATGAATTCGGCCGAGTCGATGCGTTGGTCAACAACGCAGGGATGGA
This sequence comes from uncultured bacterium, assembly GCA_963844835.1. GTDB lineage: Bacteria > Actinomycetota > Acidimicrobiia > Spongiisociales > UBA5794 > JAAETI01. The sequence continues at coordinate 536,243 of CAWJPT010000007.1, forward strand.
AATCCAGGGCCCGATCGACGAACTCAGGCAGGAAGACTTCGAGACAATGCTGCGCACCAATGTCATCGGCCCCTACCTGTACACGAGAGCTGCGCTCCCCTACCTCCAGGTGCGGGGTGGGTCCATCGTCAATTTGGGATCGACAGTGGTGACCCGGGCACCGCGTTTTCGCTTCGGTTACGTGGCGACCAAGGGCGCCGTTGAGGCGATGTCGCTCGCACTAGCCGGTGATCTGGGCCTACACAACATCCGGGTGAACGTGGTCCGCCCCGGAATCGTGCCGTCTGAATTGCGGGGGTCCACAGAGGCTGAGGAAGCCGAGGCGATGAAAGAGCGAGTGCCTCACATCCAGGCGCTCGAAGCCGTGGGGAAGGGCGCAGACATCTCGTCCGTTGTCTCGTTTCTCATCTCGGACGCGGCCGAGTGGGTGACAGGTGCCGTCATAGATGTCGACGGCGGCTATGCGCTCGGCGTGTGGCGACCCTGAACGTCAGCTCCGATCGTCGGATCGCTCCACTTCGTTCAATGCGCGCAAGGCTGTTATGTGAGAGAGATGGCTCAGCGCTTGTGGGAAGTTGCCGAGTTGCTCTTGGTGACGCAGGTCGTATTCCTCGCTGAATAGCCCGATGCCGTTGGCTGTTGTCATGACCCGGTCGAACACCTCACGAGCGCGCGCCACCCGCCCCTGGCGAGCAAGACACTCCACGAGCCAGAACGAACAGGCGACGAATACTCCCTCATCTCCCGAAAGGCCATCGGCCGCCGAATAGCGGCGGATCAAGCCATTTCGGCCGAGATCCTCCATGATGGCGTCCGTCGTCCGGATCATCCTCGGATCGTCGAAGTCGACGAATTCCACCCACGGAAGCAGCAGCAGTGAGGCGTCTACGCCGTCATCGTCGAACGCCCGCGTGAAGATGCCGCGGTGCTCGTCGTAACCATCAGACTCGATAGCGGCACGGATCTCGCCCAATGATCTGATCCATGCCTCGAGCGGCGCTTCCTCATCCAATTGCTCGGCCAGCTCAATCCCGATCTTGACGGCGGCCCAGGCCATCGCCTTCGAGTGAACGAAATGGAGCGGCTCACCCCTCGTCTCCCAGATGCCACGGTCCGGCTGATCCCAGTTCTCACGGATGTGCTCCACGAGCTCCTTCAGGAAGCTCCAGTAGATGCCCGACGGTTGGGTTCCTTCCATGCGCCAGCGCCAGGCGAGCTCGAGCACGGAACCGTAGGCGTCGAGCTGTCGCTGGCCATAGGCCTTGTTGCCAACCCGCACCGGCTGCGATGCTCGAAAGCCCGCCAGATTGTCGATCTCGTACTCGTTGACCCGGATCTCGCCGGAGATGCCGTAAAGCGGCTGAACGTCTGCAGCGCTGCCTGCGGTGGTCCGTTCGATGAACTTGCGGTATGCGGTGGCCTCCTCGTCGAAGCCGAGCTCCAGCAAGGCTCTTGCCGTGAATGCGGAGTCACGGATCCAGGTGAAGCGGTAATCCCAATTCCGCTCGCCGCCCATGTGCTCGGGCAGACTGGTCGTCGGTGCTGCCACCATCGCCCCGGTCGGCTCGAAACACATCGCCTTGAGGACGATCGCCGAGCGGATCGCATCCGGGTCCGTTGCCTCGCCACGGTCGACCCAGCCACGCCACCATGCGATTGTCTCCTCGACATCCCGTTCTGAGCCGAGTGACTCAGGCACGACATCGGGATCGATGGCCGCAGGCGCTACATAGTCGAGCGCGACCAGGAACCTATCTCCTGCAGCCACCTCGGCCCCACCTACGAGCCGGTGTGGGCCGTCCTGGCGCAGCGGCAGGTCGCTCTCGATGACCAGCCCGGTGCAACCTCCAACCGCGCTGAAGACATGGGAGGCGTGTTGCCTGATCCACGGCTTGACCGCCCCGTAGGCAAATGCGGGGGCAAACGTGGTCTGCATCGGGACTGTTCCCGAAACACCCTCGATCATCCTGACGATCCGGTGGCGGTCGGCAGAGGGAGGCATGACCATGCAATCGATCACCCTGACCACACCACTGCCGGTGACATGCGTCGTCTCCAGGACCAGGGTCCTGTCGAGGTAGCGCCGGGTGGTGTCGGCCTCATCGGTCGGGCCGAGACGCCAGAAACCACCCCGTTCGGGATCGAGGATGGCACCCATGCAGCTGGGAGAATCGAACCTAGGCAGACAGCACCAATCGATCTCGCCGTCTCCGGCGATCAGAGCGGAACCATGGCAATCGCCGATCAATGCGTGCTCGGCTATCTCATCAATCATGACCAATGGCCGGGATCAGCCGGCCCTCCTCTTGCTGGGAGTACCCGCCGCGAGTACGACCGAAACGTGCACCGGACGTCGCCTCTTGCCAAGCTAGAATGTTAGTGACTAACATTCTTGGGTATGTCGCGAGCAGAGCAAACCAAGAGACATCTCCAGGAGACAGCAGTGCGGTTGTTCGCCGCCCGGGGCTACGACACCGTCACCGTTGAGGAGATAGCCGCCGCCGCGGGTGTCTCCCACATGACCTTCTTCCGGAACTTCCCCACCAAGGTGTCGGTGCTGCTCGACGACCCATACGACCCTGTCATCGGTGAGATGGTGGCTGCCACAGACCCCGTCCTACCTGCCATCGAGAGGATCCGTCTCGGCTTGCTGATGGCGTGGGAGAACATCGAGGAGCCCGACGATGAGATCACGAGGGCTCGTTTCCGCATCCTCACCCAGCACGACAATGTGATCGCAGCAGCATGGTCGAACAACCGGGAAACGGAAAAGGTGATCATCGCCGCGCTCGAGAGGACCGGAGTGTCCCCTCTCGAAGCCCGGGTTGCCACCGGTGCGGTGATGGGGGCAATGATGGCGGCTCTGATCGACTGGGGAGCCAACGAGGACTCCGGTTCACTCTCGGATCGGGTCAAATTCGCCGTCGACTACCTCGGAGGCAGCGATGTCTGAGCCCTCGCCTCTGGAGGCACGCAATCTGGTCAAACACTACGGAGAGGACGCGGCGGTTGCCGGCATCGACCTCGAGGTCGTCCCTGGAGAGATCCACGCCATCGTGGGCCTCAACGGAGCAGGCAAGACCACCCTGATGCGCATGCTGCTCGGGATGGTAAAACCGTCATCGGGCGTCGCCATGATCGGTGGTCGTGATGCGCAGCGCGCCGGCCCGGAAGTGTGGGAGCGGGTTGGCTGCCTCATCGAGACTCCGTTCGCCTATCCCGAGCTGACGATCCGCCAAAACCTGCGCGCCGCGGCGCTGCTCCACGGGCTCGCCATCGATCGTATCGAGAAGGTCATTGATCGTGCCCTCGACGAGTTCGAGCTCACCCGCTGGGAGCACAAGCGATCCCGCACTCTCTCGTTGGGCAACCGGCAGCGACTCGGCCTGGCCTCGGCGGTCATTCACAGCCCTTCGATCCTCGTTCTCGATGAACCGGCGAACGCTCTCGATCCGGCAGGAGTGGTCTTCATCAGGGACCTGCTGAGGGTCACCTCCAGCCGCGGCGCCGCGGTCCTGGTGTCGAGCCACCACCTCGACCAGCTCGCCAGGGTCGCCCACCGCATCACCATGCTCCACCGGGGCAAAGTCGTCGGTTCCCTCGATCCCGCGGGAATCGACCTCGAGCAGCAGTTCTTCGACAGGGTCTACCAACTCGAGCAACAGCGGGAGGTCGCATGAGAAGGGCCATCGCCGTCGAGATGCTCAAGATCCGCCACGCACCGGTGGTATGGATCACAACACTCCTCGTCGTACTGCTCGTTCCTCCGCTGTGCCTTGGCTTCGTCGCCGCCGCCTCCGGAGACATGGCGGGAGCCCTCGGCGCCAAGGCGAGCGCGATGGTCACGGGCGAAGGTTGGGATGCGTACCTGGGCTTGCTCGCTCAGATCGTCGCGGTCACCATGTTCATCGGTCCCGGTGTTGTTGTCTCCTGGGCATTCGGCCGGGAGCACGCCGAGCACACGTTCCCGTCCCTCTTTGCGTTGCCGGTCTCGCGCCGTGCGATTGCGGTGGCCAAGTACGTCGTGCTGGCCGGTTGGGGGCTCGCCCTGACCGTCGTGCTCCTCGCTACGTCGGTCGTGGTCGGCCTCGTCGCCGACGTGGGCCCGCTGAGCGAGATCGACCTGGTCCCGCGACTGGCAAGGCTCGGCGTTGCCGGAGTACTGACGGTCATCATCGCCCTGACGGTTGGGCTCGTCGCCAGCGTCGGTCGCGGCTATCTGCCCGCTATCGGTGCCATCATTCTCTTGACCGCGGCCGCACAGATCGCAGTGCTGTTCGGGACGGGGGGCTGGTTCCCCTATTCCGCGCCCGGGCTCTTCGCCATGGCCGGAGCCGATGGTATCCCCACCGTCAGCGGTATTCAGCTGTTGCTGGTCCCGATCGCCGCAGTCGCCGCCTGCTGGGCAACCGCGGTTTGGTGGCAGCGCGCCGACGTCACCTGATCAGCGGCACCAAGAGATCGGCCTCCGGGCAACCATCGCCATCTATAGACTCGACGTGTCGACGCGGGAGGGATGGTTGACGGAATCCGTGCTGCTGGAGATCAGAGGTGTCGGCGGAGCCACCGCCGAGGAGATCATCGGAGGGCCGGTGACGCAGACCTCGGGAGACGAGCTCGCCGGATTCTATCGACCCGACGAGCCCCGACCCCAGGCAACCGAGGCCTACGAGTGGGGGCGACTCACATCCGGGAGCCGCACCTCCGCATTGTGGTGGGTGCTGTTCCCGTTCACGCTGATCAATGTCGCCGGATGGATGTTCCGCCCGAGCACCACGGAGCTGAAACAATCGGACGAGAACGTGCGCTCATCGCTCTGGTGGTCCCGGCTACTCATTGTCGGTGGAGGGCTGGCCATCACCGCGGCATACGTGATGTGGGTCACCGCCCTCACCACCGAGATGGTTGCTTTTGGTTGTCGAGCGGACCCTGGGTGCACCGACCGCTGGTACATGGCTCCGCTCACCTTCTTCGGTCAGGACAACAGTGTCTGGCTGGTCACATGTGGGGTCGGGCTGGCCGCGATCCTCATTCTCGGGTTGTTCCTGTTCATCTTGCGCACTCAAGACAAGCTCGAAGGATACGAGACGAGCTCGACGCGGCGAATGCTCGGGGTAGCCGCCAACCGCAGCACGAGCAGGCTGCGCCGCAACACCAAGCTCGAGGACCCCGCCTTCTGGTACAAGTGGGCTGAGCACAGACGTCTGTTTCGCTGGCATCTCGGACTGACGATGACGCTACTCGGCGCAGCCGCAGGACATGCCATCAACACCGCAGGCTGGATGGCCCCTTCGACAAACGCCTGGCTGGCGATTCTTGCGGTGGCGATCGCCGTCGTTGCGATGCTATGGGCGTTGACCGGACCGGAGCGATTTCGTGAGACCGGTCGGATCGGCGAAACGACGAGCCAGGACCTGCGCAGGAGAGTCGGTTGGCTGGCTGCTCACCTGTTATTGGCAATTGCCGGCGCGCTGATCGGCTGGGCACTGACCGCGTGGTGGCGCAACGAAGACTCGGGCTTCGGGTTCCTGGCCGCGGTGCGTGCGTTGTCAGTGGTGCTCTATGTTGCCGCCGGTCTCATGGTGATCGTGCTTGCAGTCCGCAAACGTCGCACCGACGTCCCTGCCACATGGCCGACGACGTTGATGCCCGGGTTTGCCGCCGCGCTCGCCGTGATCATCACCGGATCGGGCTTCGCTGCCGTCGCCAGCCTGCTCGGACGCTTCCTGCTCGGAGCGGATTGGGTGAGCACCAACGGCTTTGACATCGTCATCGTCGATATCTTCATGCTTTCGCTGCTGATCACTGGGATCGTCGTCGCAGTGCTCGTCCTCCGCTCGGACAAGCCGACCGACTCGGTGCTCGAGGACTACTTCGACGCCGTCTCTCCGGACGCTTTGCCCGACCGGGAGAAGGGCTGGGTCGACATGGTGGCGAGAGCCAGAGTGATCGCAGCACTACCCCGCGACGCCGACTACCTGCTCGCTGCGCTGACTGTTGTCATGTTGGTCCTCAACCTTGGTCAGGCCGCGGCGGGCAGATTCGACTTCTCACCCGGGCCGGACGGGGCTTTCGCTTCCCCGTTGTTCGGCATCCAGGGTCTTGCGTTCCTCCACAGCGTTGCGGCCACCGCAACCGTTCTTTACCTATTCCCCGGAATCCAGCTGATCAGAAGGATGAGCAAGTCACGAGATAGCAGGCGCCAGCTCGGCAAGGTGTGGGACGTGCTCAGCTTCTGGCCACGGCGGTTCCATCCCCTGGCGGCACCGTGCTACGCCGAGCGTGCCGTCCCCGAATTCCGCAATCGTATCCGCGACCATCTAGCCACGGGGAAAGGTGTTGTGGTCTCGGCACACTCGCAAGGAACGGTGATCGCGTTTGCCGCGTTGCTCCAGATCGCCGCAGAAAGCGACCCCCTCGACATCGCCATGACCGAGTTGATCCCCGATGGCACCACCGCCGAGACGGCTCGAGACGCAACAACGACCCCTGCCAGGGTGACCTTCAACGAACTCGATACGATCGTGCAGCGGTCGCTGCAGGCGAAGGGTCGCGAGACGGTTGGTGAGCAGACGTCGGCTGCGGTGACTCTGCAGCACGCCGGGCTTGTCACCTTTGGCTCCCCGCTCAGCAGCCTCTACGGCCCCTATTTCCCGTGGCATTTCGGGACCCGAGGGCGATTCCAGGGGCTACGCGACCAACTCGCGGACCTCGGAGACGCGGGTCGGGCCTGGCGCAGCCTGTGGCGTCCCACCGACTACATCGGGCAGCGAGTGTTCATCGCACCGGGTGGTGTGCTCTCCCCCGCCGACGAAGACGCAGATATCCGGGTGCTCGAAGCGGCTCAGCCGTTGTTCCCGTATCAGTCACACAGCGACTACGAACGCGAGCCTCAGGTCCGTGACACCATCGCCGGCATGGTGTCCGGGATCGAAACGCTGTAGCCACGGCCTCGCCATGTCCAAACGGCGGCGCCTGCCGCGATTACACAGAACAGTGCCTGCCATCCCCCGGCCCCCAGCAATTGCGGGTCCGGCGGGTGGTAGCGAACCATCTCGATAATCGCTCTCGCTGAGGCGTAGATACCGATGAAGACCGCTCCGCTCGTCCCCGGCCGCAACGTCCCGGTTCGCACGTACCGGCGGTGGACCCACCAGGCGACCCCGGCAGCCACCAGGGCGGCACCGCCGTCGTAGACGGGGACCGGGTGTACGGCAGGCGGCCCCAGGAAGATCCGATCGAGCAGATCACCCGAGTTGATGCTGGCGATGTGCGCGTTCGACCCGGAGGGGTAGGTCACACCCCACGGGACGTGAGTCGGCAGCCCGAAGCAACAACCGGCACAGAAGCACCCGGTGCGCGCCACGCCGATCGCCAGCCCCGCAGGCACCACGGCCGCGTCGAGCATCATCCCGGCGGACAATGCACCTCCTCGGTGAAACTTCCACACCAGGACGCCCGCGGCCAGGGCTCCGCCGATGGCGCCCCAGATGGAGAATGCCGTGAACGAGAGCTCGAAGAGCCCCGAGCCGGTACCGGCCGCACCGACCAGCCGTGCTCCGAGCACAGCCCCGGCGCCTCCCGCCACAACGGTGGCCAGGGCACGCCGGGTCGGGATTCCCCGCCGAATCGCGGTCAGCAGTGTCCCCGCCACGGCCACCGCGGCGGCGACGACCATTGCCAGACGGTATGCCGAGACCGCAACGTGCAATGGGCCCCAATCAACGACGACGGCAGGGTGCACTTGGCGCTACCCCCTCGCCAGGTTGAAGTCGCCGCCGAAGGTGAGGTTCTCCACACCCACCATCGTCCACGAGCCTGTTATTCCTGCCGGTTTGCCTTCACCGTCGAACGACACCGTGCCTTCGAGCAAGAAGCTGCCGCTGTAGCCGTCTGCGGAAAACGAGATCGGGATCGTCACCGCGGCACCGCTCATGCTCCACGACGTGGGCGCGGTTGCGATCGCATCACCTTCGGGTCCCGACATGGTTGACGTCGCCGAACCGGCCATGCCGGTACCGTCATCGGTCAATGTCACCTCGACCGTAAATGCGGCACCGATAGCGTCGGAGTACACCTGTTCACACTCTTCCTTGGTGATCGTCGTGTCGCCGTCAGGCCCGGCCACGACGAGGTCACCGTCCGCTTCCACAGCCCCGATCACCAGAGTTCCCGTGTACGTGCCTGCCACTGAGACCGACTCGAGGGTCAGGACACAGCAGCGACCGGCGTCGGTGCGGCACACCTTGGCGCTCGCCACCGTCGCCGGATCATCTGGAGACGCCTCCCATGCTGCGGGCGCGGATGCCGAGGCCTCTTGCACCGAGTTGCCCGAGACGGATCCCTGGTCGAAGAGCTCGAACGACATCGGGGCGCTCCCGTCCGAAACCCCGGCCGTGATCTCGAAAACCCCGAAAGAGCTCTGCGTAGATGAAACGTCGAAGGCTACTGAAGCCAACAGAGCATCTTTCTCGAGAGGCGGCTGCGGTGGGTTGGCCGCACTGCGAGCCCTGTTGATGGCCTCGAGGACCGCATCGTCGACTCGAAGGATCTTGCCGCCCACCGAGTCAGGAATCAGCTTCGACGTGTCGGCATCTCCTCGGGCAGCCACCCCGTCGCGGGCGGTGTCTTTCAGCAGCTGTTGGATCTGACTAGCGGTGAGGTCGGGGTTGACCGATTGGATCAGGGCGATCGTCCCCGTGACCATCGGTGCGGAGAATGAGGTCCCCGATCCTGTGAAGACTTGGTCGGTGGTTGGATCTATGCCGAGCGGTACGTTGACCCCGGGAGCGGCAATCGTCACCTCACCGTTGCCGGAGGTCGTGTTGCTGAATTTGGCAGCATCGCCGGTCTGGTCGACGGCGGCGACGGTGACCAGGTTGGGCGCGTTCAACCCGCCCGGGTAGTAGTTGGCACCATTGAGGGCTCCCGACTCGTTGCCCGCTGCGGCTACGAAGACGACTTTCGGGTACCTGTCGGCCATCTTCTTGAAGAAACGGGTGTACACCTCCGCATAGAGATCCCACTGCGGGGACGGCTCGTCGGGACCGTACGACATGTTGATAACGGTCGCGCCTTCCTTTACCTGGCGGACCATCTTCTCGAAGACGGGAAGCGTGTACACGCCACCGGTGGCCTCGTCGACGATCGCCTCCGGGGCGTCTGGGTCGTCGATCCAATGACTCGGCTGACGGTCGTACATGTTGTCGACAGTGACGGTCAGTTGGCTGCCCAGTGCGGATGCGACGCCGGCCACTCCCCCGTCGTCGCCGTCGGCCGCAATGACGTGAGCGACCGAGGTTCCGTGATTGAGATGACCAAGGTCGGCTTCGCCATCCTTGTTGACCGACCAGGTGTCCGTCGTTCCACGTGGGGTGAGGATCTTCACCTCTCCCTCGTCCTCGGTCGAAGATGGCATGAATGCTGTATCGACAATGCCGACATGCACGTTGTTGGTCTTGACCCCGGAGGCGGCGATGATGTCCCAGGCCTGCTGGAGTCCGATCGCCTCGTAATGGGCCGCGTTGTCGCCCTGCTGATAGGAAGGCGAGTTGAGCGGTGAAGTCGACTCGCATCCGGCCGCAAGCAAGTGCGCTTCCGCATCCGCCGCCGCTCCGGTGACGCCTTCCATTTGCGATGCCGTCTCGATCGCCGCCAGCAGAGTCTCCGGGGTGTCGTCGGGAAGCGCTATCTGGTAAAGGCCGATCATGCCGACCGCACCCGTCACTTCCCCGCCGACGGCATCGGCAACTGCATCTGCGGCCTCATCGTCTCCGGGCCGGTCGACGAGAACGTTCAATCGCCCGAGAGCCACGGTGCCCCAGTCGTTCAACTCTGCAGTCGCAAATCCGTCTGGGTACTCCGGGATCTCGAGCACCTCGTCCGCAGGCATCGTTGTACTCGTTGTCGTTGCGGCTTCCACGAGCGACGTGGTCGGTTGCGCGCTCGAGGTTGTTGGGCCTGCTCCGTCCTGCTCGGATCCCGAGCACGACACGAGCAAGAGGGCCAGCACGGTGGCAACCGCGACGAGACGGCGCAACGGCCGGGTGACAGGAGCGGACATCAGGAGCTACCTCCACGCTTGGCATCAGGATTCGGTGCAACCCCCCAACCCGCATCCTGTTATTGGATTTCGTGGGCCTTTCGGCAACGACAGGCGCCGGCTTGATCCCAACGTGGTCCTGAATCACTCGGGACTCTGCCGAGTATCCAGGGACCATGGATCGATGGTCCGGGGCTCTCGCCTCCGGTCTGTCGGGCAGTCGCCCCGATGCCTGCGTGAACGGATCACCGCGGTGTATCGTCGCCGCCCGCAGCGCTCAGCATCAGCCAGTCCTGCTCCATCCCCTCCATGAGCAGGTCGAGATCGGGGAACGCCTGCTCGTCGGCGGTCACCACCAGGTACATCTCGCCGCAGTACGAGAACGCGCAGAGGGTGAGGCCGATGTTCCCCACCAGCTCGATTATCGGCAATATCTCGAGGATCCTCGCTCCGGAGAAGTAGACGGGCACTGGAGGCCCCATCACATTGGTCACAATCGTATTGCTCGCCTTCTGGTTGGACACGAACGAGCGCCCTATCGGTGTACCGGCGATGGCGGCGAGGTAGCCCATCGTGGCTGCCGGGCTCCAGTTGGACTTCGCCTGTGTTGTGCGATCGACGATCGTCACCAGCCGGGCTGCGGGCTCAGCTTCGGCGACCGGCAGCTTCAGCACCATGGTCCCGACTCTATTGTCGATCGTGTCACCGGCAGCCGTCGAGGACCGCAACGTCGTCGCCATTCCGGTGACCAGCTCAACGCCGGCCACGGTCTCACCTCGCCCTTCCAACAGGTGACGGAGCCCTCCCGTCCACAGGGTGAGCACGACATCGTTCACTTTGCCGCGGCGCGCATGCGCCGCTTGTTTCATTGCGGCGAGATCGACGCGGACGTAACGGACCAAACGTCCCTGCTGGACCACTTCATTGAGCGAACTGCCCGGCATGCCTTCACTCCCGAAGTAGCCCCTGGTCAACTTCCCGAAGGTACGAAAGCCTCTGAGGACTCCCGCTGGTCTGACCGACTTCAGCATCCTCGTGACGGCCTCCCATTTGGTGCGGATGTTGTCGCCCGCAAGAGCCCTCCAAGTCGGGGCGGGAGCCGGTATCCATGCCACAGGCTCCGATGGTTCGGCGTGGGGGTCGACGTCGAACAACGAGCCCATGATCGCGACCGCAGCCAACCCGTCGGCGACCGAATGGTGCAGTTTGAGAAGGATCCCCAGCCGGTCGTCACTGAGACCCGTGAGGATCCACATCTCCCAGAGTGGCCTATCGCGGTCGAGCAGCCTTGCGTAGACCTCGGTGACGGTATCGAGGAGACCCTCGTCACCGCCTGGGATCGTGGCAACGTGAACGTGGTTGTCGATCGAGAAGTGGTGATCGTCCACCCATACCGGCTTCCCCCCGAGAAACCCGGACCGGAGGACACGTTGCCGCATGTCGGGAACCTGCCCCAACCGAGCGTCGAGCGCTCGCTTGATCTCCTCGAGACGCAGCTCGCCGGCGCCGTCACGCAACGGCGGTCCCTCGAGCAACGCCAGCCCACCGAAGTGGCATGGCCATGCGTCCGTCTCGAGACGCAGGAACATGAGGTCGGTCGCCGTGAGACGGTTGAAGCGGCTACCCATCAGCTCTCCCAGAAGGCGCCCGTTCGGCACCAACGCGGCTGAGAGCGGCATCGAGGATCTCGACGGTGCGCTCCGCTTGCTCCCTGGTGTAGATCAGAGGTGGCGCCAGGACGATGGTGCCGCCGAGTGGCCTGACGAGGAGGCCCATGGCCTGGGTGATCCCGGCGACTTGATTGTCGATGGCCATGTTGGCCATTTCCGGGCTCAGCTCCAACGCCATGAACAAGCCGCGGCCACGCACATCGCCAACGATGGGGTGGCGGCGCAGGCCTTCCAGCATGTCCAGCATGTACTCCCCGATCGCTGCTGAATTGGCAACCAGATCCTCACCCTCGATGATCTCCAGGTTCGTCAGCGCAGCCGCTGCAGAAACGGGATGCCCACCGTAGGTGTGGACATCGAAGAAGACGGGAATCCGCGCCGCCACTTCACGACTGGCGACGGCAGCCGCGATCGGGGCATACCCTCCGCCGAGCCCCTTGGCTACGGTCATGATGTCTGGCGTCACACCCGAATGGTTCACACCAAACCACTCACCGGTCCGCCCGAAACCACACACGACCTCGTCCGCAATCAGCAACACGCCGTACCGATCACAGATCTCTCTCACCGCGGCGAGATAGCCCTGTGGTGGAATGATGCAACCGGCGGTACCCATGATCGGCTCGAGGATGACGCACGAAACGAGCTCGGGATCGCTACCGAGGATTGCCTGTTCCACTGATGTAGCACAGGCGAGATTGCACTCTGGGAACGAAAGGCCAAGCTCGCAGCGGCGACAGTACGGGGGCATCGCGTTGACGTAACCGATGGCGGGCACAGTCGGACTGGCGCTGCGTCGGAATTCCCCGAAGCCGGGGCTCCATCCGGTCGCAGACAATGCACCAACGGTGGACCCGTGATAGGCGCGGCGCAGCGAGACAACCTTGTGCCGGTGGCTCTCGCCGTTGGCGGCGTGGTAGTGATGGGCAAGCTTGATCGCTGCTTCCACAGCCTCAGAGCCGCTGCTGCAGAAGTATGAGACATCGAGATCGCCTGGAGTCAGGCTGGCCAACTTGTTGGCCAACTCGACCGCGACCTCGCTGGTAGCGGCATACGGGTTGGTGTAGTTGAGCCGAACGGCTTGCTCCGCCATGGCATCTGCGATCTCTTTTCGCCCGTAGCCGGTGAGCACCGCAAACAGACCGCCGGCAAGAGCGTCCAGGTACTCCCTGCCGTCAGCGTCGAAGAGAATCGCCCCTTCGCCCCTCTCCAACACCCACGGCCCGCCTGCCTCGAGCCATGCTCGTGGCACCGCATGGAAGATGATGTTGGCGAGCGCATCTTGTTTCATCTGATCCAGGTCACGAGTCACCGGTCACCTCACTCACTTCGCCTCCCGAGCCGGACAGCGCGGCAGCGGCAAGCGACACGCCGAGCGCACCTGCCACCCCGGTAGCCCATCTCCGCGGATTGGTCGATTCTCTCTGCTTGTCGAGTACCAGCGGCATGAGATCGAGGTAGAGGCGGAGGCCTCCATCCGGCTGCCTCCCAAAGAAGAGCTTGGTGGGGTCCATACCCTCGACACCCAGGTCCATACGGAACGCGTACGGGTCTTCGGCATCATCCGGTTCGAGCGGAAATCCCCGTACCAGCGCAGGAATCGGACTCAGGAACCGGAACATCACCCGGTCGCCACGGGGGAAGACTTCCGCACCAAAACCCATCATCCCACGCAATCGAATGTCGGTGGCACCTGCGTCGAGCCGGTACCAGCCACAGATCTCGTCTCTCGTCCCGGCATCGATCGGCCCGAGGGCGGGAGGCGTTTCGGTAACGCCCAGAGCCGAGCGCAGCAAGCGACCGACCGCCGGCGGCAGCCAGAAGTCGGCGTTGCTGGATCCGTTGGTGAACGCCATCACCCCGATCCCATCCTGAGGCGCCAGCGCCATCTCGGAGTGAAATCCGGGATGCGTCCCCTGATGGCGTGCCACACAATGCCCGCCGTGTGAGGCCCGGAAGAAGCCGAGGCCCATACCCGGGACCCTCGGGTCTGGTTGCCACTGCGGCTCATACATCGTTCTCAGTGTCTCGGGCCGGAGGATGGAGCCATGCTCGTTCTTACCGCCACCCAACAGAGCCGCCATATAGCGCGCCATATCGCGGGGTGTCGAGTAGACCGAGGCTGCCCCCGCCGTGACCATGTCACGCTCGTCGATTTCCTCGGCGCCGTGACGTCCGATTTCGTAGCCGGTAGCGAGCTTGGCCGCGACGTCATCACGCAAGAGGCTGCTGCCGGTCATGCCGAGGGGCTCGAAGATGTTGTCCCGAAAAAAGCGATCCAGAGGGGACCCGGTGACGTCGGCGACTATCTGTCCCAGCGTTGCCGGTCCGTGATTGTTGTACACAAACCGGGTACCCGGCTCAGCCTGCACCCGAAGCGACCCACGGTAGAACTGAGCCAGTGACGGCATCCCCCGGCCTGCGGGGAAGCTCTCGCCAAAGTCGGGGCGAACCACTCCCCAAAGATGCGCCAACTCCGGCAGACCGGCAGTGTGGGTGAGGAGGTTCCGTACGGTTGGCGGTCGGAAACTCGGATCGGTCGGGGTGAGGCGAAATGCACGAAGGTACTCGCCGGCCTCCCCGTCGATGTCGATGAGCCCACGCTCGTGCAGCTGCATGATGGCAACGGCTGTGAACGTCTTGGTTATCGACGCGATGCGGAAGACGGTGTCCTCGTCGATTGGTTCGCCCGTATCCCGGTCGGCAACGCCGTGACCTACGAACCACTCCAGGCGCCCATCATGGACCATGCCAACGGCAAGACCCACAAGTGGTTGAACGTCGATGATCTTTCTCGAGAGCATCTCGAGATCGCCAGTCGATACAGACATGTGTCTCGTCTCCTCACCGTCTGAGTCATAGACCCGAGACAGGCTCGATCGGTGGCACCGGGCCCCAACCTCTGCGGCCCGTGCCGCCTCAACACGAATAGCGAATCGGGATGTCGCCGACAATGAGCCAAAGGTCCCAAGACACGACTACCCCTCCGGACTCGGCACAGGGCACTGCGACCTCATCGGCCCGGCTGCACCCCGATCTCGGTGGCCTTGAAGGCGAGCCACACCCTCACCCCGGGCTCCAGGGCGAGGTCGGCGCGTGCTCCTTCGGTGACCTCGACTGTCAATGGGAGCGGTGTTCCGGTGCGTAATCGCACCCGGTCTCCTACCTGTTCGACACGCTCGACCGTCGTTTCCCAGCTGTTGCGTGGGCTGCCCTCCGGGCGTTCCGGGTATACGGAGATCGCGGTCGGGTGAATCGTGACCAACACCGGTCCTCTGATACCCCTGTCGGCGATTCGCAATGTCTGCTCCCCCGTATCGACGACTCCTCCCGCCGCGGTACCGGCTACGAGGTTCGAGCCTGCCAGATCGGCGGCGTACCGAGACCGGGGGCGCAGCCGGATCTCGTCGGCCGAGCCGCTCTGAGTGACAACACCGTCCTCGATGATGTGGATGTGGTCGGCCAACAGGAACGCCTCGGTCGGGTCATGGGTGATCACCAGACGCGGCCCGGGGAACTCATAGAGATGCTCTTCGAGCGTCTGTCTCAGCTCGGTACGAGTGGTCACATCGAGCGCAGCGAGTGGCTCGTCGAGCAGCAGCAGGTCCGGCTCGATCACGAGAGCTCGCGCCAGAGCGACTCGCTGCGCCTGGCCACCGGACAAGTCCCCCGGCTTCCTCGCCTCCAAGCCGCCGAGACCGAGACGGTCGAGCCAGGCTTGCGCACTTGCGGCTGCCCGGTCGCGACCATCGCCCCGACTGCGCAGCCCGAAGGCGATGTTCTCGAGCACGGTCAAATGGGGGAAGAGGAGGTACTCCTGGAAGACGACACCGATCTTGCGGGATTCGGCGGCCACGAAGACACCCCGATCCGGATTGTCGAGTACTGTGCCGTTGAGGCTTATCTCGCCGGTATCGATCGGAAGCAGCCCCGCAATCGCGGCGACTGCCGTCGACTTGCCGGAGCCGTTTGGCCCGAGCAGCGCCACCGTCTTCCCGGCTGGGATATCCAGATCGAGCTCGAGCCTGAACGTCTCAGAGCGACGCAGGAGTAGATCCGCGCTCAATCCCGGGTCGCTCACAACGTCCTCCCCCACCAATCCCGAAGCGCAATGATCACAACCAGCGACACAGCAACCATGATCAAGCTGATAGC
Source organism: uncultured bacterium (assembly GCA_963844835.1). GTDB lineage: Bacteria > Actinomycetota > Acidimicrobiia > Spongiisociales > UBA5794 > JAAETI01. Next base: position 552,110 of record CAWJPT010000007.1, read on the forward strand.
TATCGCGGTGTCTCGATCGCTCTCCAGGGCCACATAAACCGCCAACGGCAATGTCTGAGTCCTCCCCTGGAGATTGCCCGCAAATGTGATGGTGGCACCGAACTCGCCGAATGCTCGAGCCCAGGTGAGCACGAGCCCCGCCACCAGTGAAGGCCCGATCATCGGTATGGTCACCCGCCGCATGACAGTCCAGCGCCGGGCACCCAACGTTGCTGCGGCTCCCTCGTAGCGTCTGTCCATGTTGCGCAGCGCCCCCTCGACGGTGATCACCAGAAAGGGCATGGCCACGAAAGTGGCGGCGACGACGACACCCCAGGTCGAGAACGGCAGCAGCAGCCCGGTCGCCTTGTTGAGTGGCTCGCCGATCAACCCGCGCCTGCCGAGGGCGAACAACAGCGCGGCCCCGCCCACCACCGGTGGTAGCACCAGAGGCAGGGTGACGATCCCCGTGACGACGGCACGCCCGGGAAAATCGACCCGGGCGAGCAGCCAGGCGAGACGGAACTCCCGAGCATGAGGGCGATCAGCAGTGGCCGACAGCGACGAGATGATGGAGAGACGGAGAGCGTCGGTCACGACCGGGCTGGCGAGCAGATCGGGGAGCTGGGACCAGGGCACCCGCCCGAGCAACCCGATGAAGGGCACGACGAAGAAACGATGCCGACCAAGCCGAGCGCTATCAACGAGCATCGGAGGGCGGCCGTGCCGCGGACTGCACGCCCGGCCGGTCGGTCGCCTCATGGCGCGGCGAATCCGTAATCTCCGAGAATGGCCTGACCGTCGTCGGAGAGCACGAACGCCACGAATGCCTCAGCGGCGGCATGGTTCGGCGCGTTGGCAGAGCACGGCGATCGGATATTCGGCGACGACGTTGTCTGCTCTCGGGAATCTCGACACCGCTCACCGCCCCATCGCCGATGCGACATCGGTGACATATGTGATGCCGGCGTCGAGCTCGCCCAGCTCGATCTTGGTGAGCAGCGCCCGGACGTCCGGCTCATTCGTGTCGACCGCTGGATACCACCCCGGCTCGAGCCAACGCGATCGCGAGCGAAGTCGCCACATGGCACCCCCTCGGCGCAAAGCCCGATGAGGAGCTCATCGCGGCTCAGATCCGACAGACCCGTGATGCCCGCCGGGTTTCCCGCGGGAACCGCGATCTCGAGAAGGTTGTGTGCAAACACCGCAGGCTCACCTGCCACCTCGCCTGCCGCGACGACCTTGTCCATGTTGGTCATGTTGGCAGAGGCAAACACATCGGCGGGGGCACCCTCGAGGATTTGCTCTCGCAGCGCAGAGCTTCCCGCCAGGTTCAGCACCACATCGACACCGGGATTGGCGACTTCGAACGCCGTTTCGATCTCCTCGAACGCATCGGTCAGGGACGCTGCCGCCGATACCAGCAGCATCTCCTTCCACATTCGACGCCGCCGAGGTCGCCGAGCCCGCATCGCTACATCCGGCAGGGACCACCATCAACATCGCTACCGCCGCCAACAGGTATCTATGTGTCTTCATGGCTCCGGTATTCTCAATGAGACTACTAATATTCACCGTGAGATTACACCGGCCCTCGAATGGGCGCAAAGCAGCCAGACCCGGGGAGAGGAGAACGTGGCGACCGACCTATCAAACACCGAATACGCCGTGCTGGGCGTACTCGCCGAGCATCCCAGCCACGGTTTCGCTCTCTCGAAGTCATTGCAGGTCGACAGCGAGGTCGGTCGGGTCTGCCGGGTCAGGCGCCCACTCGTCTACCGGGCACTCGATCGCCTCGTGGAGGCCGGGTATGCCGAGCCGGTCGCAACGGAGAAGGGAGATGCAGGCCCACAGCGCGTTATCCACCGCATTACCCGCCGTGGCCGCTGTCGGCTCAACCAGTGGCTGGGTGAACCGGTTGAGCACGTGCGCGATCTCCGCATCGAGTTCCTCCTCAAGCTTGCATTGCTGCGTCGCAGCAACCGCTCCCCTCTCGATCTCATCACCAGGCAGCGAGCTGCGCTGGCTCCGACAATGCGCGCTCTGGACGAGCCCCCTGCCGACGAAGACGACCATGTCGAGCTATGGCGGCGCCACAATTCGGCCGCGGCCTTCAGCTATCTAGAGGATCTCGAGCGACGCTACAAGACCGGTCCCCGCTGAATCTCAACTCCGGCCTTGATTGCCTCGATATACCCAGACCTCGACCCGCTCCAGCGTCACGAGACCGTCACCGATCATCTCATCGAGAGTCGGGAAGATGGCCTCGATCCGCTCGTAGGTATCGACGCACTCGATGAGCATGGGGAGATCTTCGGAAAGGCGAAGTATTCGGGCCGTGTGCAAGTGGCTCGACTTGCCAAATCCCGCGATGCCGCGCAGCACGGTGGTCCCGGCAAGACCCTCTTTCCGAAGCAACTCGAGAATCGCCTGGTAGAGCGGGCGACCGTCGTATGTGTCGGATTCGCCGATGAAGATTCGGAGGAGCCGATTGTCGGTTTCGTGGTTCACGAGACGCCTCGCTTTCAGATGGCCAGGTGATATCCGATCGCAGCCAATGCCACACCCAGTGTTGCCAGCACGGTGACATTTGCCAAGGCCCGAATCGAGGGGCGGGGCAGGACACCTAGTCCGATCGATTCGACCATCCATGTGGAGAACGTGGTCAGACCGCCCGTGAACCCGGTCGCTGCGGTCCACCACAACGACCCGTTGCTCGAGGCAATGAATACACCGAGCAGGAACGCCCCCAGCAGATTGACACCTGCGGTACCCACCGGCATCGCCGATCGGCTGCGGTTCTGCATCCACCCGGACAGCAGGTACCGGCTGAGGGCTCCCACTGAGCCGGCGAGAGCGACGACGAAGACGGTCATCGGCTGGTCCTCCCCAATCGCTGGCCGAGCCAGGCCGCGCTGAGCCCGAGAATGGTGGATGCCAGCACGTAGCCGACGGCGATCAGCCATTCTCTAGCATCCAGCAGCCGAAAGACCTCGACGCTGAACGTCGAGAAAGTGGTGAACGAGCCGAGCGCTCCGATTCCCCAGAGCTGTAGCGACCACCGCCTCGTGACCGCACGTTGTCGTCTCGCCAGGAACAGGCCGAGCAGCAGCGAGCCGGAGATGTTGATCATCAAGGTGGTGCCGGGAAACCGCCCGGGCTCGACCGGCAGCAGCAGCGCGATCCAGGCCCGGACCGCCGAACCGAGCAAACCGCCTGCGAGGACCGCGACGAGGCTATAGAGCCTTTGTGACGGCAGTCGGCGATGAGTTCCGATCCTTGCTGACATGTCTCCTACCTGACAAGGGGTTTGTAGGAGCCATCAGCCGGTGCGGCGCTTCCGGCGAGCCCCATCGCCGTGGCGGCATTGTAGGCGCACCCGAACTGCCGATCAGCAATGCGCCCACCCAGACCGAGAGTGGGCGAGATGGCCGCTCAGTGCGACTCGCGGCTCACCTCCGAGCCGCTCGATCCGATCAGGAAGTCGAGGTCCGCTCCCGTATTTGCTTGCTGTACATGGTCGACGTACAGGCGCTCCCATCCCCTGGTGGGGTTGGCGAACGCGGCCAGCGTCGCCTGGTCCGCGGTGCGTCTCGACAGCTCCTCGTCCGACACCTCTACGTCTATCCGTCTCGCTTCGATGTCGAGGTTGATCATGTCCCCAGTCTCGATGAGCGCCAACGGCCCTCCTGCCGCCGCCTCGGGAGCGACGTGGAGGACCACGGTCCCATAGGCGGTACCGCTCATCCGGCCATCGCACACGCGGACCATGTCCCGCACTCCCCGCTCCAGCAACTTCTTGGGAAGAGGCATGTTGGCGACCTCCGGCATTCCGGGGTAACCCTTCGGCCCACAGCCGCGCAGCACCAGGACGGAATCTGCATCCACGTCGAGCCCCGGGTCATCGATCCGGTCCCGGAAATCTTCGATGCTGTCGAACACGACGGCCCGACCGCGGTGGTGTAAGAGCTCGGGTGTTGCCGCCGCCGGCTTGATGATCGCTCCATCCGGGGCCAGATTGCCGCGCAAGACCGCAATCCCCCCTTCATCGACCAGAGGCGCCGAGCGATGCCGGATGACCTCGGAATCCCAGATGGGGGCATCGTCCAGATGATCGACGAGCGGCCTCCCGGTCACCGTCATCGCAGATGGGTCGAGCAGATCACGGACCTCACGCAAGACTGCGAGCAGGCCGCCGGCCCTGTGGAAGTCCTCCATCAGGAACCGGCCTGCCGGAAGCAGATCGACGAGCACAGGCACCCTGGAGCCGATGCGATCGAAGTCGTCGATGGTCAGCTCGACACCAAGGCGTCCTGCGATGGCCAGCAGATGGACGACCGCATTGGTCGAGCCACCGATCGCGGCGAGGGCAACGATGGCGTTGTGAAAAGATGCTCTGGTGAGGATCGTGCTCGGCCTGCGATCTGCACCTACCATCTCGACGGCCAGTTTTCCGCTGCGATGAGCTGCCTCGAGAAGACGGCTGTCCGGTGCGGGGATGCCGGCAACACCCGGGATGATGGTGCCAAGTGCTTCGGCGACGAGCGACATCGTCGATGCGGTGCCCATGGTGTTGCAGTGGCCTGCGCTGCGGATCATCGATGACTCTGATTCCGTAAACGCCTCTTGCGACATCGTGCCTGCCCGAACCTCCTCGGAGAGGCGCCACACGTCGGTGCCGCAACCGAGCGGCGCACCCCGGAAGGTTCCCGTGAGCATCGGCCCTCCGGGAACGGCCACGGCGGGAAGGTCCACCGAGGCCGCCGCCATGAGCATGGAGGGGTTCGTCTTGTCACAACCGACCAGCAACACGAGACCGTCTATCGGATTGGCCCGAAACATCTCCTCGGCCGCCATCGCCGCCATGTTTCGCCACAACATCGCGGTGGGACGGACCTGAGTCTCGCCCAGCGACACAACCGGGAGGTCCAGCGGGATCCCCCCTGCCTCGTAGACGCCGTTGCTCACCGCGGCCGCGATCTCGTCGAAATGGGCGTTGCACGGCGTGAGATCGGATGCGGTGTTTGCGATCGCTATCTGGGGCCGATCGCTGAAATCGATGGGAATGCCACGGCGCATCCACGCCCGATGGATGTAGGCATTGCGCGTCTCGCCCGCGTACCACTCGCTGCTTCTCAAAGCCACGATGCGCTCCTCCTGTGAAGGCCGTGCTCCGGTATCTAGTCTGACGATCCGGGACCGCTTGCATGGTATTCGGATACTCGACCTGAGGAGAAACACATGCATCTGATGCGTATCGGGGATGAGGGCAGCGAGCGACCGATCGCCCGCATCGACGAGAAGACCTACGTCGATCTCTCAGACGTCGCGGGGGACTTCGACGAAGCATTCTTCGGCAGCGGCGGCATCGAGCGCATCCGCCCCGTCGTCTCAGCACGCGCCGCCTCAGGACAGATCGAGCGATTCGCCGGCGAGCGTGTCGGGGCACCGGTCGCCCGCCCTCATCAAATCCTGTGCATCGGCTTGAACTATCGCGATCACGCTGCCGAAGCGGGAATGGAAGTCCCAACCGAGCCGATCCTGTTCAACAAGTCACCGAACACGATGATCGGCCCGAACGATGATGTCAGGCTCCCCCGGGGATCCACCAAAGCAGACTGGGAGATAGAGCTAGGCATCGTCATCGGGTGCCGCACCAGCTATCTCGAAACAGTCGAATCAGCCCGAGGCGCCGTCGCAGGCTACGTCGTCGTCAATGACGTCAGCGAACGCGCTTTCCAGCTAGAGCGAGGTGGACAGTGGGTGAAGGGCAAGTCGGCCGAGACGTTCAATCCGACCGGCCCCTGGCTGGTGACACCGGACGAGATCGACGATGTCATGGACCTCGACATGTGGCTGGACGTCAACGGCGTTCGTCGCCAGACCGGGAACACGCGGACGATGATTTTCGACCCATCTTTCATCGTGCACTATCTGAGCCAGTTCCTCGTCATGGAGCCGGGTGATCTGATCAACACCGGAACTCCACCGGGAGTCGGTATGGGCTTCGAACCGCCTGTGTGGTTGCGCGCTGGCGATGTCATGGAGCTTGGTATCTCAGGCCTGGGGTCGCAGCGCCAGGTGGTGACGAGCCCGCGATGAGCACACCAACGATGCGAGCTTTTGTGCTCACGGGGCCGGGAGAATATTCGGTTCAGGACGTGCCCCGCCCGGTACCGGAGCCGGGAGAGGCCGTTGTCGACGTCGCCCGGGTTGGTGTTTGCGGCACCGACGTCGAGTTCTTCACCGGTGAGATGGCGTACCTCCATGACGGTCACTCCCGGTACCCGATGCGGCTCGGCCACGAGTGGGTGGGCACCGTCTCTTCCGTTGGGGACGGCGCCGACGCTCCCTGGCTCGGGCGGACGGTCACCGGGGACACCATGCTCGGTTGTGGTGAGTGCCGCCGCTGCCGCCGTGGCAGACAGCATGTGTGTGCGCAACGAACGGAGGTGGGCATCAGAGGCGACCGCGCCGGGGCGCTCGCCGAGCAACTCGCCGTGCCCATCTCGTCGCTCCACGCCGTTCCCGATGCCGTCGACGTCGTGCTCGGCGCCCTGATCGAGCCGGGTGGTAACGCATACCGGGCGGCCATGGCGGCAGGAGTGGGTGCCGGGGATCGGGCACTGGTCGCCGGGCCGGGCACGATCGGTCTTCTCGTCGCAATGTTCCTGCGCGCTGCGGGGGCAGAGGTGCATCTCCTCGGTAGGAGCGAGCGCTCGCGCATGTTCGCCAGAAGCCTCGGATTCCTCGACACCTGGACTGAAGACGAGCTACCGGACGTTCCATTTGATGCGGTCGTCGACGCTTCGAATGCCGTACACCTGCCGGACCTGGCCCTCGATCTCGTCGAACCCTCAGGAAGAGTCGTATACATAGGTCTCGCCGGGTCACCCAGCTCGGTCGACACCCGTGCCATCGCCTTGAAGGACGTCACCGCGGTTGGGATTCTGTCGGCGTCGCCTGCGCTCGCTGCCACCATCGATGCATACGCCACCGGTGTCATTGATCCTCGACCGCTGGTGGCGGCCACCGTCGGCCTCGATCGCGTCGGCGAGGTACTCGGTGGGGTTCGACCCGATGGCGCCGGACCGGGCCCCAAGATCCACGTCGACCCGAATCTTCACGAAGGAGCATCGTCATGAGCGAGTTCACCGGCCTGGTCGCAATCGTCACCGGCGGAGCAAGTGGAATCGGTGCGGCAACCGCCCGGCTGCTGAGCGAGCGCGGCGCACAAGTCGCCATCCTCGATCGCGACACCGATGGCGCCCCCTACGGCGTCCTCGCCGTGGATTGTGATGTCACAGACGCAGCCGCGGTCGACGCTGCAGTTGCGACAGTCGCCCAGCGTTTCGATGGTATCGACATCGTGGCCAACAACGCAGGCATCGGCGCAGCTGGGGACGTCACCGACAATGACGACGAGGAATGGGCACACGTCCTCGACGTCAACGTGACGGGAATGGCCCGGGTGGCACGTGCTGCACTTCCCCACCTGCGCAAGTCCGATCACCCTGCCATCGTGAATACGTGCTCGGCGGTAGCTTTCGTCGGGGTACGACAACGAGCCTTGTACAGCGCCAGCAAGGGAGCCGTGCTCGGGCTGACCCTCGCCATGGCAGCCGATCACGTCGCCGAAGGTATCCGGGTCAACGCCGTTGCGCCTGGGACTACGGACACCCCATGGGTAGGCAGGCTTCTCGACGCGGCAGACGATCCGATCGCCGCGGCAGAGGCATTGCGCGCCCGGCAGCCGCTGGGTCGCCTGGTGACGGCCGACGAAGTCGCGGTCGGCAATCGCGTCGCTGGCTTCGCCTGCGGCGGGCTCGATCACCGGCACCATCCTCCGGGTCGACGGCGGCATGACCAGTCTGCGGGTGTGAGGGAGGGAGGGAACATCGCCGGGCCGCCGGCCTGCGCCGGGCCAATCGGTGCGGCGGCTTGACTCCTCCGATGCGTGCGGTACATCGGATATGGACTGCGGTGAGCGGGAAGCACCGATGCTGTGCTGCTCGACGAGGCGCTTGGTGCATTACTCGCGCAACATCGCCGAGCCCGGAGGGGGCGACCCAATTAGCGGGTCACCCCCTCAATTGGATCAGTGGACGTACGGGCTGAGCACGTCCCTCGCCAGCAGGAATCCGCGCTTGACGAGCTCGTCGGTCTTCTCGAAGTCGCGATCCTCGTGCTCGATGATGATCGGGCCGTCGTAGCCGACGCGATAGAGCGACCGGAATACGACCGGCCAGTCGACGTCGCCGAGCCCGGGGAGACGGGGTATCTGCCACCCGATCCCTGAGGACAGGGAGCCGTTCTCGTAGAGCCCCTCGGTATCGATCATCACGTCCTTGGCCTGGAAGTGGTAGAAGCGATCGCCGAACTCCAGGATGGCGCTCTCGATGTCGATCATCAGCCATACCAAGTGCGATGGGTCGAAGTTGAGGCCGATCGTCTCCCCGAACTCCTCGAACATGCGGCGCCAGATCTTCGGGTTGTACGCGAGGTTGTGACCGGACGGCCATTCGTCCTTCGAGAAGATCATCGGACAGTTCTCGATGGCGATCTTGACCCCGGCGTCCTGCGCTGCCGAGATGATCTCCGGCCACACCTTGGTCGCCTTCTCCCAGTTCTCGTCCTGGGTGAGCCTGGCGTCGGCACCGATGAATGTGTTCACCACCGGCACGCCCATCTTCCCGGCGGCAGCGATCACCTTCTTGAGATGGTCGATGACCATCCGGGCATGGTCCTCATCGGGATGGAGCGGGTTCGGGTAGTAGCCGAGACCCGAGATCTCGAGACCCTTCTGCGCCATGCTGTCGACGATCTCAGATGCCGCCGCCTCCGACAGCCCGTCGACGTCGATGTGGCTCGTGCCGGCGTAGCGCCTCGTGTCGCCGCTGGAAGCAGGCCAACATGCGATCTCGATGGTGGTGAACCCGTTGTCTGCGGTCCAGCCGGCAACCTCCTCGAGGGGCGTCTCCGGGAACGGTGCGGTCAACAGCCCTAGCTTCACGATTTCCTCCTCATGGTCGGGCCGACTCGTACAACTTCGAACAGTCGGACATCATCTCTCAACAGACACCCAGTGTTGCTCTTCGTGGCTCCTCGCAATGGCATCCGTCACCAACACGGCATCGTGGCCGTCGGCAAACGTCGGGTATGCCGGCGCTTCGGCCGGTCCTCCCGCAGCCACGTCCTCGTAGACCTTCGAGAACAGGGCTCGGAACGTGTCGGGGAAGCCTTCGACGTGGCCACCCGGGTAGCCGACCAGATCGGCCGCGGCCGGTGCATATAGCCCCGCATCTCGCGAGAGGATCTCATTGGGTCTGACCGCGATGACCGATGAAGAGATCGTCCGGTTCGCGCGGAGAACCACCGCAACGCCGAGCCACTACCGGCGATCTCGTAGCGGAGCGAGTTCTTCTGGCCTGCCGAGACCTGCGAGATGGTCACCGCACCCCGGGCGCCGTCCTCGAACCGCAGGAGGATTCCTGCGGCGTCATCGCTTGCCATCTCCTCTTCGACGAGATCCGCGTCGGCCGCGACCGCGGCGAATGTCTCCACCGGTCCCGGCGGGATGGCGACGCACCGGCACCAACGTATGCAGATCCGCCATCACCTCGACCACACGACGCCCCGATATGAATCGGGTCAGGTCCGAACCAATGCGATCCGATGTCGGCAACGGCCCGCAGCTTCCCGGCTTGCTCCGATTGCAGCCGCCAGTTCCAGTCCGTATCGAGCAGCAACCAGTCCTGGTGATACGAGCCCGTGATGAACCTCGGCTCACCGATCTCCCCCGCCGCCACCATCGACATTGCCTGATGATTGGCCGGATAGAAGCGGATGTTGAAGCACACCGCGTTCACGAGGCCGGATGCCTCTGCACGTGCCACGAGGTCGGCAGTGTCGGCCGAGCTCAGCGCAAGCGGTTTCTCACAGACGACATGTTTTCCTGCGGCAAGCACTGTTCGTGCCTGATCGGCGTGTGCATAGTTGGGGCTCGTGATATGAATGACATCCACATCGGGATCTGCGGCCATCTCGTCGATCGTCGCATAGACACGCCCAACACCGAGGGCCTCCGCCTTCGTGGCGGCCCGCTCCGGGCTCGATCCCATCACTCCGACCACTTCGACGCCGAGCCGGCGCAGAGCTTCGACATGGGCCGCACCGATGAACCCGACCCCCACCACCGCCGCCTTGATGCCGTTGTAGGTCATAGGACTCCTCTCAGCTCCATGTCTCCCCAAGGATAAGCGGAACGCGAGCCCGCGTCGGCGAGCACTCCGATACGGTGGCAACAGCGACCCGAGGTTTGAAAGACACACAGCAGAGCCGTATAGAATGGGTTCCTCGTTGGGTCATCGATTATCGAGGATGCGAGTGCGTGGCCATCAAGAAACCAGCCTGCATCCCTCGAGGCGGAATCCAACCCACATAGAGCGGACTGTTACCACAGTCCCCAGGAGGAGAGAGGCCTATGACCGATAAGAAATGGTTCAGGTTCTTTGTTTTGCTGGCAGCGATAGCAATGCTTGTCGCTGCCTGCGGTGGTGACGACAGCAGTTCGGGAACGACAACGACTGCGGCAGGAGGCAGCACGGAAACGACCGCTGCAGCCATGTCGTATACGATCGGCTACTCGAACGGTGGCAGCGTAGGCAACGGCTTCCGTGAGGAGCAGGTGTGCACGGCCAAGGCCGAGGCACTCGCCTCGGGCGAGGTCTCCAAGCTCGTGACGATCCACCGCAACACCGATGCCGCCGGGCAGCTTTCCGATATCCGTGACCTGATCGCCGCTGATGTCGACGCAATCGTGTTCAACCCGAACGACCCGGACGCGCTGAACCCGGCGCTCGAGGAGGCAAACGCCGCAGGGATCAAGACGATCTCGGTGGATGCATACGTGACGAACCCGGACACGTACAACCTGTACAACAACCAGATCGACTACGCCTACTTGGGCGCCAAGTGGCTGTTCGAACAGCTCGGTGGCGAAGGCAACGTCTACTACATGCGTGGCCTCGCCGGCCACCCGGCGGACTCCGATCGTGACATCGGTTTCAAGCGTGCAGTCGACGAGTATCCCGGGATCACCGTGCTCCCCAGCGCTGACGGTGTGCACACCGGATGGGATCCGGCAACCACCACCCAGCTGATCAACGATTGGATCGCCAGCGGCCAGTACGCCGACACGGACGGTATCTGGACCTCAGGCATGGACTCACAGGTAGTCGACGCAATCCAGCAAGCCAATCTGGACTTCGTGCCGATCGTCGGCGCCGACCTCGGTGCCTTCGTTGCGCAGTTGCTCGACACGGAGAACTACCCGGGTCTGGTTGGTGCTGCCGTTACCAACACCGCCGCCGTCGGTGGTGCCGGTGTCGGTCTTGCGCTGAAGCTACTCAACGGCGAGACAGTTGAGACTGCGACCGATGCCCCGTATCCGAACACCGTACTGCTCACCCCGGTCCTCGGCGACAACGTCTCGGATTCGGGCAAGGCTCTGCTGCAGTCGTGGCAGGTTGACGGGCTCGACCCGCTGTGGCCGCTCGGCCTGCAGATCGAGGGCTACACCGACTACACGCCCGAGCAGGCAGTCGCCTGTCAGGGCCCCGGTGAGTAACCGAGCTAGCTAATGATGAAATGTGGCTGGTGCGCCGATACCATTCGGCGCACCAGCCACATCATCCCGACCGAAGGCAGCAATGACCGAAGGCACCACTCAGTATCTTCTCGAGGCGACTGATGTGTCGAAGCATTACGGTGCCGTTACCGCATTGAATGCTGCCTCCCTGAATGTGCGTCCCGGCGAGGTGCACGCGCTCATGGGAGCGAACGGTGCAGGCAAGAGCACCCTTGTGAAGGTGTTGACCGGAGGGATACGTCCCGACGGCGGCACGATCAAAGTCAGAGGCACTGTGCGCAGGGCGCACTCGCCCGCCGAAGCCCGCAGGGGCGGTCTCGTCTCGGTGTACCAAGAACCGGCACTGATCCCCGACCTCGACATATTCTCCAATCTGCGGCTCACCCAGACACCGCTGCAGCCATTCATCGAGTGGATGGCCACCCTCGGTCTCGAGGGCCTCGATCTCGGAAGCATGGCCCGCGATCTTCCTCTGGCCTCCTTACGCATCATCGATCTGGCTCGCGCTCTGGCCATCGAGCCGGACGTGCTGATGCTCGATGAGATGACCGCTGCCCTGCCCGCCAACCTCACCGAGCGAGTGCTCGAAGTAGTCGGCAGCCAGCGTGGCGGTGACCGCAGCATCATTTTCATCTCACACCGGATGACCGAGATCGCCGCGGTGTGCGACCGGGCCACCGTCCTCAGGGAAGGCGAGAGCGTCGGGGTTGTCGATGTCGCCGATCGCGACTCCGCCGACCGTATCGTCGAGCTGATGCTTGGTGAGATCGTCGCCGACAGCACAGAGCGAGCAGCAACGACACCGCCTATCGACTACGGCAACACCGTTCCCCGCATCGAGGTCCGCAACGTGGGTGCGGCCACCCGGCTGCGGGACGTCTCCTTCGACCTCTATCCCGGAGAGGTGCTCGGTGTGGTCGCGCTCGAGGGACAAGGCCAGGACGAGCTATTCGACATCCTGGCAGGATCAGCCCGCCCGGCCGCCGGCGAGGTGCTCGTCAACGGGAGCACCGTCAACTTCCATCATCCGGCCGACGCAATCCGGCAGGGCATCGTCTTTGTGCCTGCGGATCGGGCCGAGGCGCTGCTGATGCAGCGGTCCGTTCGAGACAACATCGCGCTTCCTTTCAGCATTCGATTGCCCAAATGGGGGCCAATCCGGGCCAGGACCGAGAAGCCAAAAGTCGATACCGCCATCGAGCGCCTCCAGATCGACACCAGGGCCCAACGTGAGGTCCGCTTCCTGTCCGGCGGAAACCAGCAAAAGGTGACGATTGCTCGGTGGGTCGCAGGCGGGGTGGAAGCAATGCTGTGCTTCGACCCGACCCGGGGCATCGACATCCGTACCAAACACCAGATCTACCCGCTACTTCGTGAACTGGCTGCAACCGGTGCTGCCATCCTCCTCTACACGTCTGAATTGAGGGAGATCCAACTCGCCTGCGATCGAGCCATAGTGATCTTCGGTGGCGAGGTCGTCGCCGAGATGGATGCTGCCGACGCAGACGAATCGAGCCTGTTGCGGGCTGCTCACAATCTGCGCTCCGATGCACTGTTGCCTGAGGAGGTCGTCTCCGGGTCCGTCGATGCAGAGGAGGACGGCCGATGAGCACGAGCGTCGAGACCCTCGAGGCGACAACGAGCCGGTCCAAGAACCTGCTTACCAACCTCTTGCGACGAAACATATGGACCCTCGCTCTAGTCGGGATCCTCGCCATCTTGCTCGTCGGAACCAAGATCATTCAGCCGACCTACGGACCAAATGGCATCCAGGGTCTCGCCGTTTCGGTGCTGCCACTTGCGCTGGCGGCAGTGGCGCAGACCTGTGCCGTGCTCGCCAGAGGCATCGACCTGTCCGTCGGATCGATGATGGCGCTGACCAGCGTTGTGGCTGCGGCTGCGATGGACGGGCGAAGTGGTGGTTTTGCCATCATCGTCGTGCTCGGGGTGCTCCTGCTCGGCCTGGTCATCGGGGCCGTCAACGGCGCCCTGGTCGTCTTCACCAGAGTTCCAGACATCGTGGTGACCCTGGCGATGCTCTATGTGTGGGCGGGGACTGCCCTGCTCGTGCTCAATACCCCGGGTGGGGGCGCCGCTCATTGGCTGAGCAATCTCACCAGGGGGCATCTGCTCTCAACCTGGATTCCCAAGGCAGCGGTGGTCATGCTCGTCGTCATCGCATTGATCTGGATCCCGATCCGCCGCTCGCGTGCCGGGCTCGCCCTCTATGCCGTCGGCAGCGATCCCCTCGCCGCCTTCCGCAGCGGGGTCTCGGTGACCCGAACCAAGATCTTCTCCTACATGCTGGCCGGGCTGTTCTCGGCTCTCGCCGGGCTCTCGCTCACTGCCAGCACCGGCATCGGCACCCCGGTTCCCGGCCCCTACACCTTGATGAGCGTCGCTGCGGTTGTGCTCGGCGGGGTCAGCCTCGCCGGTGGCCGCGGCGGGGTATTCGGGCCGGTCATCGCCGTCGTGATCCTGTCACTGCTGCGCACCGACATGACGTTCCTCAATGTGAACACCAACCTGGCGACGGTGGCCCAGGGCCTCATCCTGGTGATCGTCGTGATGATCGGGAGCCTGATCCAGTTGCGGAGGGAAAAGTGAGCGGCGCAGCAGAGACAACAACACCGCGCCGCCCCCGCTGGACGACGGCATCCGGGATGCAGGCGCTATTCCGGGAACGGCCGATCATCCCGCTGCTGGGACTTCTCGCGGTTCTCGTTGTCATCAGCGAGGTCATCAGGCCGGGCATCGTCAACCTCAACTGGACGGGCGTGATGATCCGGGCCGCAGTGCCACTGGCGATCCTGGCCGGCTGTCAGACCATGACGATGCTGACTGCGGGCATCGACCTATCGGTCGGTGCGGTTGCATCGATGTCCGGGTTCCTGGTCGCAACGCTGGTCAACGACACCGGTCTCATCGGTGCGATCGTGATCGCCCTCATCGTCTCGGCCATCGTCGGCATCGTCAACGGAATAGGCGCAGGCGTGTTCCGCGTCCACCCGCTCATCATGACTCTGGGCATGAGCCTCGTAGTTCTGGGTCTGGCAAATGTGTGGCAGCTACGGAAAGTGCAAACCGGGTCAGGCGTGCCGACGGAGTTTCGCCATATCGGCGGCAAGCTGTTCGCCGACGTGCTTCCGATGAGCTTGCTCGTGTTCGTGCCATTGGCGCTGCTGATCATCTTCACACTGAACCGGACCGGTTTCGGAAGGCTGCTGTACGCAATCGGGGACAACCCGGTCGCCGCCAGGCTTTCCGGTGTGAAGTCATGGCAGGTGCTCGTTGTGCTCTACATGATCTCGGGCATACTCGCCGGGATTGCCGGCTTCCTGTACTCAGGATTGACCAATGTTGCGAGCGTCACCCTGGTCGACTCCTCGATGCTGCCCAGCGTGGCGGCGGCCGTGATCGGCGGCACCTCGATCCTCGGCGGTAGGGGCCGCTACAGCGGCACCATCATCGGCGCATTGATCCTGACCGTTATCTCGTCGATCCTCTCCTCGCTCGGATATCCGGAGGCGGTGCGACAGATCCTGTTCGGGTCGATGATCGTCTTCGTTGCAGCCGCATACAGCAGAGTCACCGAGTCGTGATCGTCGGTGGTGGCGTTGCTTGGTGACGGTGCTCCGGCGGTGAGGTGACAGCGGTGGCATCTTTGCACCTCGGCCTCGACCTGGGCGGCACCAACATCAAGGTGGCGGTGCTGACTCACGACGAGGGCGAATTCGAGCTCTTGGAGACAGGCTCGGTGGCAACCCACGCCGAGCAAGGTCCGGAATCCGTAACGGCAACCCTGATCGAAGCCGGTCGCACCGCGCTCG
The DNA here is from genome assembly GCA_963844835.1 of uncultured bacterium. GTDB lineage: Bacteria > Actinomycetota > Acidimicrobiia > Spongiisociales > UBA5794 > JAAETI01. The sequence continues at coordinate 567,569 of CAWJPT010000007.1, forward strand.
ACGAGCACGCCGCCGTCACCCTCGGTGTCGGTGTCCCGGGAAGCTTCTCTGCAGACACTGGGCAGATTCTGCTGTTCCCGAATCTCCCCGGAGCGTGGAACGGGTTCCCCTTGAGGGGCAGGCTCGAAGAAGCGCTGGGACTGCCAACCGCGATGATCAACGACGCTCGAGCCTTCACGCTCGCCGAGAGCCTGCTTGGGGCAGGCCGCGACCATCGCGTGGTCGCATGCATAACGCTCGGGACCGGCGTTGGAGGAGGCATCGCCATCGACGGCAGGCTCTACGAGGGAGCCTTTGGCGTCGCAGGTGAGATCGGACATCAAACGCTCGATCCCGACGGGCCTCCGTGCGGCTGCGGGAACCGGGGGTGCCTCGAAGCACTCATTCGCTCGGATGTCCTTGCCGCAAACGCCGGCCGGGCCACACCACGTGAGGTCTTCGAAGGTGCACGAGACAACGATCCGCGGTGCCTGGCGGCAATCACCCAGATGGCGGACTACCTAGGTGTGGCGCTCGCCAACGTCGTTGCCATCGTTGGGCCGGACTGCATAGTCGTCGGCGGCGGCATCGCCGAGGCGGGCGATCTCGTCATCCGGCCAATCGAGGAAGCCCTACATCGCCGAGTGACTCTGGTCCCGACCAGCGAGATCAAGGTGTCCCAGACCGCGCTCGGACACAACGCCGGAGCGGTTGGTGCTGCTCTCGCCGGAGCGTTGGCCCGCTAGCGATCCATCTGCCTAGGGACGTGTCTGACCGGTGCGCTCCAGGAAGTCGTCGAGCATGGCGGCGGTCGCCGTCGCCCCACAACGCTCCGCGCCCGCTTCGATGACCGCAAGCAAGGCATCGAGAGTGCGCACCCCGTGCGCCGCCTTGACCTTCATCCCCGGGCCGATGTTCGCCTTCATGAGGCGCAGATCCTCGATGGTCGCACCGGTCGGGGCGTAGCCGGTCGAGGTCTTGACGTAGTCTGCGCCTGCGGCCTCGCAGAGATGACACGCCGTAACCTTCTCCTCGTCCGTCAGGTAAGCGTTCTCGAAGATCACCTTGACCAGCGCATCCCCGGATGCGGCAACCACGGCGGCAATGTCGGCTTGCACTTCGTCATACCGACCGCTGCGGAGGCGACCGATGTTGAGCACCATGTCGAGTTCCACCGCTCCGTCGGCACGAGCTTGCTCGGCCTCGGCGACCTTGATCGAGGTCTTCGAGTCACCGTGGGGGAAGGAGATCACGGTCCCCACCGCGACATTGGTGCCTTCCAGCTCGGAGGCGGCCAACGCAACGTCTGCGGGACGCACGCATACTGAAACGACCTTGTAGTCGGCTGCGAGCTTGCAGCCCGCGATGATCTCGTCGACGGTGAGCATCGGCTTGAGCAGCGAATGGTCGATCGTCCCGGCGAGCTGTTCATAGGTGACGTCTGAGACGCTGAGTGATACAGGCTTCATGGTCTCAGTGTTGTCGCTTCCCTGCAGATTGTCCAGATTGGGCGGGCTCCCCATCCTCGAGGCCGCGTATCCCGCCTGCGAGGATTTCCTAGGCCGTGCTGCGGGTATCTACGCTGTCGATCCGCCGGGCCAAGTAAACACAGTCGGAAAGTGATTCGGGATGCAGGTTCGATACAAGAATTGGATCAAATGGGGTCTCATCGGCGGTATAGCGCTGCTAATCGTCATCCAACTGGTGCCGTACGGCCGGGACCATCAGAACCCGCCGGTGGTAGCTGAGCCATCCTGGGATTCTCCTCAGACCAGGGAGCTCGCCGTCGTTGCCTGCTTCGATTGTCACAGCAACGAGACCAACTGGCGGTGGTACTCGAACATTGCCCCGATCTCCTGGTGGGTCCAGCACGACGTCGATGAAGGTCGCGCAGCCCTCAACTTCTCCGACTGGACACAGGCTCGGAGAGCCGACGAAGCGGCAGAGATCGTTCGTGAGGGAGAGATGCCGCCCCGACCCTACCTGATCACACATTCCGAGGCCCGGCTCAGCGATGCCGACATCGCGTCGCTCGCTGACGGTTTGGCAAGGACGTTTGGCAACTGACCCAGCAACTCCGGCGGGCGGCGGCCCACCGTCCCCGCCTCTATCGTGACCCCGAGATAGTCAGGAGATCGGCAATGAAGGCGAATCAGGCACGCTACCTGGAGAACTTCAGGGATGAGGCCAACAGCGCGTTTCTCTACCGGGTGGCAGCCGAGCTCGAGGAGGACGAGACGCTGAGCGGTGTCTACGTCCGTCTGGCCGAGACGGAGGAGGGTCACGCTGCTCTGTGGGCGAAGCAGCTAGAAAAGGCCGGTGCCGCCGTCCCCGACCTGGAACCCGATCGCCGTACCCGAATGCTGGCATGGTTGGCACGACGTATGGGGCCGTCGGTGATCACCCAGGTGATGGCGTCAACCGAGCTGTCGGGTAGGACGATGTACGACGATCAACCCGAGGCCGCCGGCACGTCGCTTCCGGCAGACGAGCGATCCCACGCGGTAATTCTCGATGCACTCCAGAAGGAGGCCAAGTCTGGAGTCCGGGGCAGTGTGCTCGCAAAGCTCGAAGGGCGCCACAAAGCGGTCGGAGGCAATGCGCTGAGGGCAGCCGTCCTCGGCGCCAACGATGGGCTGGTCTCCAACACGTCTCTCGTCATGGGCGTTGCCGGTGCCTCGTTTGCTGCGTCGGCGGTGCTGCTCTCGGGACTCGCCGGATTGCTGGCGGGTGCGATCTCGATGGCTCTCGGCGAATGGCTGTCGGTACAGAGCTCTCGGGAGTTGCACCAGGCACAGATCCAGACCGAACGCGAGGAGATCACCGCCATGCCCGAGGCAGAAGCGGAAGAGCTCGCCCTCATCTACGAGGCAAAGGGCATGTCGCCCGAGGAGGCAACCAGAGCAGCAAGAGACATCATGACGGACCCGGACGCCTTCCTCGATACGAAGGTGCGTGAAGAGCTCGGCATCGACCCTGAAGAGCTCGGCGGCTCGGCGTGGGAAGCAGCAATCGCTTCCTTCTTCCTCTTCTCCATAGGGGCAATCATTCCCGTGTTCCCGTTCTTCTTTCTCAACGGAGGAACTGCCGTACTCACCAGTCTGGCCGTCGCAGGCGTCGGCCTGTTCCTGCTGGGCGCCACCACGGCACTGGTAACGGGTACCGGCGTACTCCGTACCGGCTCCCGATCACTCATCCTGGGCCTGGCTGCGGCGGGCGCAACCTATGGAATCGGGTCGCTCCTCGGCGGCGCCGTCGGCTGACGCGGGGACGGATGCAAAACGGACACGCCGCTCGGCGACGGCAGCGGTCGGCCCTGTAGGTTTGACACCATGCTGATCATCTTGCCTCCGTCGGAATCCAAGCGCCCTCCCCCAAGCCACGGCACCCCGGTGAGCATGGATGAGCTCTCCTTCCCCCAGCTGACACCGGTCAGGAAGACTGTCTTCGAGGCACTCATCGCCACCAGCTCGCGCCGTGATGCCCTCGATCGGCTCCTCGCCGGAAAGTCCGTCGCACCCGAGATCGAGCAGAACCTCTTGCTGGCGACATTGCCGACCCGGCGGGCGATCGAGACATATCGCGGAGTTCTCTACGAGGCCTTGAGCCCTGGTGAGTTGACGCAGGCAGCCATGCAACGAATTGCTTCCGACCTCGTCATCGTCTCATCGCTCTGGGGAGCGATTCGGCCCGACGATCACATTCCCCCCTACCGGCTCCACATCTGCTCCAATCTCGTCGGTTTGATCGCGCTCGAGCCACTGTGGAGAAGCGTTCTCGGGCCGGTTCTCGCCGAAGCTGCAGGCAAGCGAGGAGTCGTCGTCGATCTTCGTTCCTCGAGCTACCAAGCAGTGGGAATGCCGCTCGATGCCGGGGATCGAACCGTAACGACGCGCGTCGTAGGCAACACGGAGGGTCGCCGCGCCTCCAGCTACGCCTCCAAGCAGACCAGGGGAGCTCTCGCACGGTATCTGCTCGAGTCCGGTGCCGACCCCAGGACACCGCAGGAGCTGGTGGATGCGCTCGAGGCACATTGGGATGTGCACCTCACCGAGCCAAAGCGGCCGGGTCGTCCCTGGGAACTCAGCGTGGAGGCCGTCGGCTGAGATCTGGATACCGCCCGTCCGGGTGTGATCACAACAGCAAGGTCGCCACTGCCAGGAAGCCGGCGAAGCCGACCAGGTCGGTGGCGGTGGTGAGAAACAGGTTCGAGCCCAGGGCCGGGTCGAAACCGAGCCGCTTGAGCGAAAGAGGGATGGCCGCTCCGGCAAGCCCGGCGAGCACGATGTTGGTCCACGTGGCGAGCATCACCGCGGCGCCGACCCGCAGCGGATCGGTTCCGGAATGCAGCGTTTGGAGACCGAAGCCGAGCAGACCGGCCAGGGCACCGACGGCAAGCCCGTTCACGAAGCCGATCCCCATCTCCCGGGCCAAGACACGACGACGATCGCCACGCTGGATGTCGTCTGTTGCCAGACCTCGAATCACCACGGCGAGCGTCTGCGCTCCGGCATCGCCTCCGATCCTCGCCACGAGCGGCATCAATGCCGCAAGGACCACGAATGCCGTGATGATGTCGTTGAACTGGGAGATGGCGAACACGACGGTCGACGAGATGACTACGTCGAATGCGATCCACGGGAGTCGATGCCGGATGGAGCGTCGCACCGGTGCATGCACCGAGTCCTCGGCGGTAGTACCGACGGCGATGGCGAAGTCTTCGGAAGCTTCCTCCTGCACTGCCTCGAGCACGGCATCGGTGGTCACCATGCCGAGCAGGTGCCCGCCTTCGTCCACGACCGGAACACCGAAGAAATGGTACCGCTGGACCAGGTCGGCAACCTCGGCGCGGTCGGTTGTGGCCGTTACCGCGATGGGGTTTGGCACCATTGCCTTCTCCAGCCCGTCCCCCGGGCGGTGGAACACGAGGTCACGGAAAGAAACAACACCAAGCAATCGATCGGAGTCGTCAACAACGTAGACGTACGACAGATCCTCGTATTCCTCGCGCAGGTGCCTGATCCGCTCCATTGCCTCGCCCACCGTCAACCCGACGGGGAGCAAGGCTATATCTGTGGTCATCAGTCCGCCTGCGGACTCGGGATGGTGGCCGAGCAGCGAGCGGACCTCGTGTGAGAACTCGTCCGCCGAGGCATCGAGGAGCCGGTCACTCACTTCGGGATCAAGCTCGGCCAGCACGTCTGCGGCCGCATCGGGAGCCATCTCCTCCAGGATCTCGACCGCACCGGATTCGGGGAGCTCTTCGAGGAGGGCCGCAGCCAGCTGATCGCGTACCTCCTCGAACAGCTCCGCGGCGTGCTCCGGGTCCAGACCGACGATCAACGCGCTTGCAGCTTCCTCCCCCACCGCCTCGAGGATGTCGGCGGCGTCCGCCGGGCTCGCCTCAGCGATCAGGGTCCAGTCTGCTGCGTGGGTGCTTATGTAGTCCTGCGCCTCCTGAGGCTCACGCCGAGCCATCGCCCGCAGCCAGCGAGCCATGTCGCGCGGGGTTCTCGCTGCCCGCTTCACCACACGGGTCGGCAGCTTTCGCCCGGTCACGATGGTTCCTTCCGCACCGTAGGACCGCAGCGGCACACTGTGACCATCCGGGGTGCACGTGGAGTAGTAGACATGTGAGCTCCTCAACGACGCCGGGTGCAGATCACCCCGAGAAGCTCACACCATGGGAAACATGGTCGAACTGCAAAGGGCAAGCGCACCCTTGGATTTGGGACTAGCAGCGGTCACCGACCGCGACCTCCTTGTTCGACCTACGATGCATGCCCGCCGTGCGCCGGCAGGCGCCCGAATCATAGGATCATCGAGACACCCCAGGAGCACAATCACCATCTTGGTCGATCCCGCACGTCGCCGGACACTCACCCGGCGTCGAGGACCCGGGTTGCGGCAATGATCAGGTCCTCGTTGGAGCCCTCGATGTCTCGGCGCGTCAGGTAGTGCCGCTCGAACACGTCGGTGGAGATGCCGATGTCCTCGAGGATCTGACCTTCTGCCTTCCCCACTCTGACCATCCGTCGTGCCGCCACCCGCATCTCGACACCGTTGGGCAGCGGTTGGAGAGCGGAATCCTCACCGGCCAACGCCCGCAGGATCGAGTGCGTCCATACGTTGGCACCACCGGCACCGGTGTTGCCCGATGTGCTGATCACTTTGCCGATCCCGTGGTCGATGAAGCCTGCAGCGAAGATATCAGTTGCGCTGTAGCAGAGCGCATCGACGATGAGCACCACTGGTCCCGGATACACATACCCTCGGTTCTGGTTGGCAGCCGACACCGGCGTAATCGGAAATGCCCGGCTATAGCGCTCGCCTGTGGTCACCGACACCTCGAGAGAGTCACGCCAATCTGAGAAATCGATGTCTGCGAACTGGGGAGAGGGCGAGTGCCGTCTGCACACATCGAGGATGAGATCTGTGTTGGCGAACTCGGCGCGCGATGGTCGGATCGGGTGGTCGGTGAGTAGCTGCAGCAGACGCTCGGCGGCATGGATCACCCCGCCCCCGTTTCCCCTGACGTCGATGATCAGCCCATCCTGAGGCAAGGCCCTGACGAGCCGCTCGAACTCATCGACGAACTCGTCAACCTCCGACGTCATGAACGTGTAGATGCGCAGGTATCCGTGTCGCCCGTCGTCGGTTGCCCTCGCCCGAAAGATGCCGGGCATCCTCGAGCCAAGCGGCGACGCATCCGTGGCCATCGCCGCTGCGAGCACGTCGCCACGGGCGGCGAACTCCGCCTTTGCGACCTCGCGGGCAAAGAGCCATTTGCGCGCCTGGCCGACTGCGTAGGCGCCAACGTCAATACCGAGGGCAATCTCGGTCGCCTCGGAGAAGCCCGAGAACAGTGGCGCATCGACCCGCTCGAAAGTCCAATCTCTGCGTATCTCACGCACGTCGCCAGACCGATCCCGATAGGTGATCGTGACCCAATCCTCATCCGGGGGGAGGCTGACCATGAGAGGACGAACCGTCAGCGCCGCAAGGCCTCTGGCAAAACTGGCCGGCGGATTCCCGCCGGCCTGGACATCAGCGTTTCGCTCGATGGCCACCCGAATCGGGAGTCCATTCCAGTGGAGAATCTCCACGCCTGCGACAAAGGTGGGATGGCCCGACGTCCGGGGCGACTCTCGTAACGAGGTAGTGAGGTTCCTTCTGCCGTCTGGTCGAAGTACTCCTCGACCAGGAAGGGGAGAACTGCTCGGTAACGCTGGAACGGATCGGGCAGGACGTAGACGGTGTGCAGATCGCGCACCGAGCAGAAGATCCTGGTCAGAGCGTTGTGGAACGCGATCTCGTCGTCCAGAGCATGCTCAGATTGCCGCTCGATCCTATGGGCAAGCAAACGGAGTTTCTGGATAGGGGCAACCGCGTGGTGCGCCTCCTTGAATCGAAGATGAACGTAAGCCTGCTCGAGAAGCAGGGTCGCTTGCCGCACGATGGCAAGCCGGGCAGCACGATCGAGCCCATCCGCCTCGGTTGCGGTGGCGGCATCCACTTTGACGACGGTTCCCGTCTGCGCCTCGATGGGTGGTGGCGCCTTGCGACTGTAGCCTCGAAACAACGCTCTCTTCACCGGGTGTGGGAGGTTGCGCTCGGCCGCCATGGTGTCCCAGAGCACCTCATCGTCGAGGGCGGCGAGCCCATCGAGCTCGATTGAGCCGAGCAACTCGGACAGCGGGACCGAGGCCGCCTCCGAAGGGCCGAAGAAACCGGTGCGGATACGGTCTTTGGTGCGAAGCCGGGGGCGGTGCGCCACCCCCCGCCCGTCGACATGATCGAGCTCGATGAACCAGCTCCCCTCCAGCCCGGTCAGGGAGGCACCCCCGCCGACCAATACCTGCAGTGGCGGGCCCGCTGCGGTGGCTACCCCGATGAGAGTGCCTTGTTCGAGCGACCTGGCCAGATCCGGGAGATTGTGTAGCGCATCTGCGAGCCTGGTCTCACTCTCCACAACCGTGAGATCGACCATCGAGCTCTCGATGCCTTCCTGGGACAGATTGAACAGCCTCTGCGTCCCGGCGATCTCTCGTGGCTCGAGCCGATCTAGGCCACGCATCAACCGGGCGCGGCCGTAGCGGCGAGTCCCGTTGATGACGACGAGCGCGATGTTGGATTCGCGCGCTTTGACGAGCTTGGCATAGGGGTCACCGGACTTGCCACCAACGACGACAAAATCGGCGCGCTTCCCACGCTCGATCGAGCCGAGGGCGTCGCCCCAACCTACAGTCTGTGCCGGGTTACTGGTGACCATGCGGACGAGGTCGAGATCCGTTAGCGGGATGCCGTTGTGGTCGCACCAGGCCCGCGGCAGTCTTCAGCTCCATCAGCTGGTTCTTGCTACCTGACGGTGACCAGTCGCTGCCGAGAGATATCGTTGCTCCATCTTCAAGGGCGGTGGCGACATCGGTGGTGTCACCGTAGAGCAGCAGATTGCTCAGCGGAGACCAGACGATCGATCCCCCTCGGATAGTCAGCGTCTTGTAGTTGATTCCGCGCAGCCCGGTGCAGTGAATGCCGACCAGCGCTTCATTGATGGCCCAGTGGCGGTTGTCGATCTTGAGGGCACGGAAGTGGTCGTTGGCGACGGTATCGACGCCTTCAGCTAGATGGAGAATCAGCTTGCTGCCCTTCGCCGCCTTGGCGTGCAGCCTGGCAAGGAACTTTGCCCCCGATCCGGCTTCCACGTCGCTGATGCGATTGGATGCCTCAGGTAGTGCGGTGTCGTTTGTTTCCTCGACGTTGCGCACGAGACCGCGGTAGTACTTGGTTATGCCGGCGTTCGAGAACAACGCCACCCCTTGGGATGTCGTCGTCCCACCGACGAGACACTTCAACTCGGACCAGCGCACCACTGCCTGCACGAGCCCCTCGGTTCGCCCCAACACACTCATCGGACCGCTGATGAGACGCCGGTAGTCGGGATGACGGCCCCATTGGTCTCGGTTGTCGTAGCGCTGCGGGACGTCCCACAGGGGAAGCGCGTTGTAGGCGAGGTGATTGTGCAGCTCGATCATCCCGGGGAAGATCGTTCCACCGGTCGCCACGACCGGTGCCTGCTCAAACCCATCCGGGGCAGGAAGCGCCGCATCCTGGACGGCGCTGATGAGCCCACCGTCGATATACACCCGCCCATCCGGGACGACGGCAGCGTCCTCGTCCATGGTCACGATCCTGCCGTCGAGCACCCAGCGAGGGCCCGCAACCGGATCGAAGATCGGCGTCGCCATGATCAGGACCCGGGGAGAGCAGCGGCCACTGCGGGCGAGAGCGGCTCGGGATCGAGCTCGAAGACCCATTGGGGCAGCATCAGCTTGTAGTAGTCGGGCGACCGCTTCGAGCCTCGCTTGGGCTTGAGGGCACGATCCCCGGAAGTGCCTTGCCAGCGCGGGACCCCGTATGGGAGGTCACGACGCGGTATCTGCCCTCGCGATCGGTCGAAGTGGAATGAGGCCGATCGGTCCTTGTGGTAGTCGAGATGCGAGAGCTCGTCGAGGCCGTTTTGCCAATCGGATGCAGCCCCCGATTGGTTCCACGCCTTCATCTCGACGACGGGGATCCCGGGAGGGGCAACGGCATCGACCATGCGTCTGCTCATCGGCCCGATCACGACGAGTGCCTTGCGATGTTGGTTTGCGGCTGCGGTCTCGGAGAGCATCGCCGCATACACGGCACGGACTTGCGGGTCGTCCACCAGCCGGTTGCGGACCGACGCCGAAGCGTCCAGCGTGTCGACCGGGAGCACCCGGTAGATCACATAGCTCTCCGACACTCCCGCCGCGTCGAGGAAACGCGTCAGATGCTGCCCTGCCTCGCCGGTGAGCGCCCGACATGTGAATAGGTCGTCGTGTGACTGCTGGTCGGCCAGCACGATCAGTGACGCCGCCGCGGGACGCCCGCGATAGACGGGCCCGGTCCCGAACGACGGGTGGGCGTCGGCGCCGAGCGCCTGGAAGTCCGGCCAGGCCAGCCCGGGACGGCCACCCATGAGCAGTCGGGCGATTGTGGTCCCCGGCCCGCGGTCGCAGTCCCGGTAATGGTTGATCGGTGGCTCGTACGGGAGATCGTCCGCTTCCTGCTCGTAGCCGTCGCTGCTCCCTGTCGCGGCTGAGGTGTAGACGAGGGACGCACCCTGATTGTTGTACTTGCCGGAGGCGGAGAAGATCTGAATGCCACGCTGATCGTCCTTCCGGTTGCTCGATGTCGATCCACGGCCCAGCCGCCAGTTGGTGCCGAGCGGGAAGTCGGAGAACGGGATGGGCTTGGACGAGTACGTGAACGACGAGGCCGGTTCCCTGGTGCCATCGGGATCCTCAGGCAACCAGCCGGAGTCGGCTTTGGCCCACTTCTCGATCTGCTTTGCGGCCCGGGTGAAATCGGCCTTGATATTGGAAATCCCACCGGAGGCGGCACCGCCCGGGTGGACCACGCCGATCAGCCTCGTCCTGGCGCCAATCACCGAGCCGTCAGCAAGATGGAGCTTGTCGGACTTGACGCCGGTGGCCCCGCGGGATTCCACCCAGGTCTTGACGGACTCCTTGGCCGCGGTACCCACGGCAATGACGAGATGCAGGTCGTTGCGCGCCGCCACGTAGTCGAGGATCTCATTGCGGTGACGGCAGATCGGTGAGCTCGGGTCCTGGGCCAGCCAGCGAATGTCGCCACCGCTGTACTGTCCGTAGATCGAGTAGATGAAGGTGTTGAGAAACAGGTATGAGCGGGTGATCCCGATGTGATCGAGCAAATGCTGCATACGCGACCCGGTACCACCGGTGAAGGCTCGATGTGAGAGTGCCTCGTCCTGTCCTCCCTCCTGCCCGATCAGCAGCACCTTCACCTGGTTGTCACCGAGCCTGCCTCGATAGAACACGGGGCCATGATGCCAACGGAATTTCTCCCGCCCCATCACAGCCTCGCCCAGCGCCCGGTAGTTGGGCGTCTCGCTGAACAGACGAGCCCAGCTTCGGTTGAACGGCGGACCGCCATCGTGATCCCACGGATCTCCGCGATCTTCGGTGTAGTCGACCACCATCACCCTCCCTTGTTGGCATCGGCCCGCCCGCTACTCACCGCACCAACAAACGTAGCGATCGAGTCCACCGAATGGGGGTGCGGAATGCCGGGGTCGCAGGCGTCGGCCGGCATCCCATGCCACGGCCTGGAGTCCCGGTGATGCCTCGATCGGGTGTCTTGACGGCTGAATCACTCTTCCCAGGAGACCGCGATCTCCCGTTCCAGGCCTGGTAGCGGCAGCGACGCCGCCTCGGCTTCCACGGCGGTTCGCTCTTGGCCGGTCAATCGTCGCCACGGCACGATCGTCACCTTGTGCTGCGAGCGGCGCCACGTGCCCACGATGTCACCATCGACCAGCACGGCACCGGGCCACACGCGCGAGGTCCAGAGCAGGGATCGGCGAGTCGGGCTCGGGACGAGCAGCGACCTGGCCTCGTCATGGAGCAGGTAGTAGGAATCGCCGCTCGGCAGCAGCCGTGCCGGTGCGGCCGGAGCGGTCTCGGTCAGGAATTCCGTCTCATCCTTCGAGAGTATCCACGCATCACCGATCGGGGTACGCACCGCGGTGAGCGCTCTCCTCACCGAATCGAACGCCGCCGGGCCGTCATCTCTCCCGATTCCCGCCCACCTGGAGAATGCGGTGGCGGTGGTGGGACCGTAGATGTGCACGTAGCGGCGAACCAGCTCACGGCGAGCTTCGACAGGGTCGACGTCGGGTGGGGGCACCATTCGGATCAGGGGCTGACGGGCGCCGTCCCATCGCAGCAGCACTCGCCCCGTCGGGGAGGCATACCTGAGCGCGTTTGGTTGCATTCCCAGGGCGCGCCCTGCCTGCCCGAACGGCATCTCCCCACCTTCGAGCAGGGCTTCGAGACGGTCGGCGAGATCGTTTGCCGCGTCCCGGGCGGCGGCCGCCTGTGGCATCCTGCCCAACGAGAAGACGGCGCGGTCCCGCTCGGCAACGACATACACGCTGAATCGCGGGCCCCAGAGCTGAACCAGCGAGGGATCCTCCAAAACGGCCGGCGGGGTTGCCGCGATCCTCGCATGGATCGAGAGCACCGCGGCCCGCGGCATGGAGTCCTGGAGACCGGCCCATGCTGCCAACCGCAGCGATCGTGTGCCGCGAGGCAGGCGCTCATCGAGAGTATTCACGCGCCGCCGGTAGGCGAGGATCTGCTGCCTGCCGAGCTCGAGTCGATTAGGTTCCATGACAACGAGAGGGCTCGTTTGCGTCCACGCACAGGACGCTACCCGATCGAGCGCGGCGGCGAGCCGGGACCGCGTCGCCGGGGGCAGGAGGCATCTGTGAACGTCGACCAACGGATCAGGGACGCTCGCACTTGCGAAGTCACGGTCACCGTCACTCGCAACGAGACGCCGCTGGTAGACGAGGACGTGGTCATCGCCCAACGCCGCCACCACTTCCTGTTCGGCAGCGAAGGGTTCGACTTGATCCCGTTCGCAAATGGAGAGGTCGATGACGAGCTCACCACGGACGAGGTCTACGCCGAGCGGTTTGGTGCGCTCTACAACTTCGTGACCTTGCCCTTCTATTGGGCAGGGTTTGAGCCGGAACGCGGCCATCCGGACACCGCCCGGATCCTGCAGGCGGCACGCTGGTTCGATGATCTCGGGTGCACCGTCAAGGGTCACCCGTTGTGCTGGCACACGCTCACCGCCGACTGGCTGCTCGAGCTGGCCAATCACCAGATCATCGAAGCCCAGGTCGAGCGCATCCACCGTGAGGTGACCGACTTCGCCGGGACGATCGATATGTGGGACGTGATCAACGAGGTTGTGATCATGCCGCGCTTCGATCGCTACGACAACGGCATCACCCGGATCGCCCGACAGCTGGGCAGGGTCGAGACCGTCCGCACCGTGTTCGAGGCAGCGCGAACTGCCAACCCCGATGCCACGCTCCTCATCAACGATTTCGACATGTCGGCAGACATACGAGCACTTGATCGAGGACTGTCTCGCAGCGGGAATCGAGCTGGACGCCATCGGGCTCCAGTCCCACATGCATCAGGGGTATTGGGGCCTGGAGAAGCTCAACGATGTACTCGAGAGGTTCTCCCGATTCGGCTTGCCACTCCATTTCACAGAGTTGTCGCTGGTGTCCGGTGAGCTGATGCCGGCCGAGATCGTCGATCTCAACGACCACCAGGTCGCCGAGTGGCCTACCACTCCTGAGGGTGAGGAGAGACAGGCGGCGGAGGTCGTCGAGATGTACACCACGCTGATGGCTCATCCACGTGTAGCGGCGATCACCAACTGGGGGCTGCGCGATGGCGGATGGCTCAACGCCCCCTCGGGCTACATCCGCCGCGATCTCTCACCCAAGCCTGCATACGAGGCGTTGCTGGCACTGGTGAAGGGTGAGTGGTGGCTCTCCCCCACCACGCTGCATACCGATGGCGCGGGCTGCGTCAGGTTTCGGGCTTTTCTCGGCGACTACGAGCTGACTGCCGGCGGACGCGCCGTCGGGTTCGCGGTTGCCGAGACCGGTACCGACCACATCGTGATATCAGCCTGACCGGGACCGAACGCGCTCAGGCGACGGGACACCGGCGACGCCACTACTGCACGACGCGCTGTGCCAGAATCACGGAAACGGGCCGGCCGACCTCGACAGATCTCGCATCGGTCCGCATGCATCGAGAGCTCGAAGGGGTTACCTATGTCCCGTACGTTGAAGCTTCTGATCGTTCTCCTCCTGTTCACCACCGCGGCCTGCTCGTCGGACTCCGGCTCGACGACGACCTCGCAGGCCGCGACATCCAACACGTCAACCACCGCCGTCGAGCCCGGCAATAGCACGGAGACCACCCAAGCATCAGAGACGACAACGGAGGTTGCCCCTTCCGGCGTCGGCGTCGACCCGTGCTCACTACTCACATCTGCTGAGATCAGCGCCACCACCGGTGTCGAGTTCGGAGAGGGCACCATCAACGACTCCATGACCCATGACGGCCAGGCGGTATGCGACTGGGTCTCCACCGGTTCAGATTTCGCCACCGCCCAGGTGTTGATCGTCGCCAGCGATGTGTTCGATACGAACCAGTCGAGCGCCGAAGAGGTCTTTGGCCTCGCCACCGATCCCGTTGAGGTCGCAGGCGCCGACCGCACCTACGCAACTGCAGAAGGAAGCATCGTGGCGATGGACATCGGCGGTGAGTTCGTCCAGGTTGCCTATGTCCCATCAGGGCCCGGCGAGGTGCTCGACAAGACGCTTGCGCTCGCCGAGATCGTGGCAGGGCGCATGCCCTGACCGACTGCCACGGCTCGTGCCGAGCCTCATAGACGCAATCACTCAATAATTGTTGACTCATTAGATATCGAGTGATACCGTGCCGCGTATGGATATGGAGGAACGAGCCCGCCGCTACGCCGCCCTGGGAGACCCGGTGCGTTTGGCGATGGTGGACGATCTGGCCATGTCGGATCGTGCCCCGGTGGAGTTGGGGTACCGTCACGGCTTGGCCTCCAATCTGCTGGCCCATCATCTCGACGTGCTCGATCAAGCCGGGTTGATCGAGCGCTCCAGATCCTCGGGTGATGGAAGGCGCCGGTACATTCGCCTGCGCCGGGATGCTCTCGCTGAGCTGCGGGCCGAGGTCGATCCCCCTGCAGGCCCGATCCTGTTCGTTTGCACTCACAACTCCGCTCGGTCCCAACTGGCGGCGGCGGCCTGGTCGGCAACGTCCGGCGTTCCCGCGTTCAGTGCCGGGACCCATCCGGCCGATCGAGTCCACCCCGGAGCCGTGGCGGCCGGCGCCCGAGCCGGTTTGGATCTCTCCCACGCCGTCCCCCGCCGAATCGGGGATGTCGATGTAGAACCGGCCCTCGTGGTCACGGTGTGCGATCGGGCACACGAAGAGCTCGAGCCCGGCGCCGACTGGTGGCATTGGTCGATTCCCGATCCCGTCGAGGACCCATCGCCCGACGCCTTTGACACCGCACTCGCCGAAGTGCTGACACGAATCGACTCGATTACAGGAGACCCGAAATGAGTGGCCGCAACCTGACAACGGAGCAGCAGTACCTGATCAAGCAATCGGCGCGCCGGCTCGAGGACGAGTTCTCCGGGGTGTTTGCTGTCGAGACCATCGAGCGGTTCATCGCCCAGTCTCAGGACGCCCTGGAGCGTAGAGCAACGGTCGGCACGTGGCTGCCGATCCTGATCGAGCGATTCGCCCGATACCGTCTTCGTGCGCTGGCCAAGGTCGAAGGGCTAGCAGAAGGCCAACGGCCCGCAGTGCTGTTCCTGTGTGTTCACAACGCAGGTCGCTCTCAAATGGCCGCCGGATGGCTGCGACATCTCGCCGGAGACGGGGTTGATGTCTTCTCAGGTGGGTCGGAACCGGCTTCGGATGTGAACGTGGTTGCCATCGAAGCCATGGCCGAGGTGGGCATCGATATCCGCACCGAGTTCCCCAAGCCGTGGACGGAGGAGATCGTCAGGGCCGCCGACGTCGTCGTGACCATGGGATGTGGTGATGCTTGCCCTGTTTTCCCCGGCAAGCGGTACGAGGATTGGGAACTGACCGATCCTGCCGGCCAACCTATAGACGTGGTCCGCATTGTCCGCGACGATATCAAGCAAAGGGTGGAGCAACTCATGGCAAGCCTCGACGTCCCCGTCATCGCCTGATGATTCGATCTGACAGCACAGAGACTGCGGTGCTCGAACGGCTCTCGCTCCTCGATCGCTTTCTGCCGCTTTGGATCGGGCTTGCCATGGCCACCGGGCTCTTGCTCGGCCGTCTCCTCCCCGATCTCAACGACTGGCTCGGCAAGGTCGAGATCGGCACCGTATCGCTGCCGATCGCGATTGGGTTGCTGGCGATGATGTATCCCGTGCTCGCCAAGGTCCGCTACTCGAAGATCAACGAGGTAGCCACCGACCGCAAGCTCATGGTCACCTCTCTGGTGCTCAATTGGGTGATCGGGCCTGCGCTGATGTTCGCCCTCGCCTGGCTGCTGCTCGCCGATCTGCCCGAGTTCCGCACCGGATTGATCATCATCGGGCTCGCCCGGTGCATCGCCATGGTCCTCATCTGGAACGACCTTGCCTGCGGTGACCGCGAAGCAGCCGCAGTGCTGGTTGCGCTCAATTCGGTCTTCCAGATCGTCGCCTACTCGGTCCTCGGCTACTTCTACTTGCAGCTGCTCCCCGGTTGGCTCGGCCTCGACACCACATCCCTCGATGTGACCATGTGGGAAATCGCCAAGATCGTGCTCGTCTTCCTCGGCATCCCTCTGGCCGCCGGATTCCTCACCAGGCTGTGGGGCGAGCGCAGCCGCGGCGTCGAATGGTACGAGACACGGTTCCTGCCGCGCATCGCCCCCTGGGCCCTGTACGGCCTGTTGTTCACCGTTGTCATCCTCTTTGCCCTCCAGGGTGAGGCAATCACGAGCCGGCCGCTCGATGTTGCCCGCATTGCCCTGCCCCTCCTCGCTTATTTCGGGTTGATGTGGGCAGTCGCGTTCGGTATTGGGCTGTGGTTGCACCTGTCATACGAGAAGAACACGACCGTGGCATTCACGGCAGCCAGCAACAACTTCGAACTCGCCATCGCCGTTGCTATCGGTGTCTTTGGCGTCACCTCAGGGGAAGCACTCGCCGGGGTCGTCGGGCCACTCATCGAGGTCCCCGTGCTGGTGGGGCTCGTCTACGTCGCCCTCTGGGCGCGCCGCCGCTTCTACCCGGAAACGGTCTGACTCACGGAGACCGACAGGCACTCTCTGCAATGGCGTGATCCAGCCGGTACCCTACGGCCCCATGGATTCGGGCGAGGTCGAGGGAACCCGCTCGCAGCTGTCGAGCACCGATGCTGTTTGGGACGCGCCCCACCGCCGTTTCGAGATCTTGGTGGCGGGTCGACTCGACGAGTCGTTTGCCGCGGGACTGGAGGCCGAGGTTGCACAGGATGACAGCAGTGAAGGGACGACCCTCAGCGGAAGGCTCGTCGACCAGTCCCAGCTCTATGGGATACTCGACGAGCTTCAGCGCCTCGGCATCGAGGTACTTCGCCTCGATACCCACAGAAGCTGAGCGGGAGGGATCGTGGTGACCGCCTGGATATCGATCAGAACACCCGGGGGGTTCTCCGCCGGGGGGATGCGAGACCCCCTCCCCAGCAGGATGGTGGAGTCATGAACCAGCAGCATGCCGACAACCCCGCCGCCGTTCAGATCTCGGGCCTGACCAAGAGATTCGGGGATTTCACCGCCGTGGCCGGGATCGATCTCACCGTTGCGCAGGGCTCGCTCTTCGCGCTACTGGGGCCAAACGGCGCAGGGAAGACCACAACCATCAGGATGTTGTGTTGCCTGCTCCGCCCCACGGAGGGCACAGCCACCATCATGGGTCACGACATCCGCAGCGATGCCATCGCAGTCAAACAGGTCATCGCGGTGTCGCCACAAGAGACGGCCATCGCCGAGCATCTCAATGCCAGAGAGAATCTCCAACTCATGGCAGGCCTCTACGGGATAGAAAAACAGGATGCGGATCCGAGAATCGGCGAACTGCTCGAAATGATGGGGCTGGAACAGCGGGCATCGGAGAAGGTAAAGAAGTACTCCGGGGGAATGAAGCGAAGGCTCAGCATTGCCATGGCCCTGATCTCCGATCCGGAGGTGCTGTTCCTCGATGAGCCAACATTGGGTCTCGACCCGCAGTCCCGCCACGCCATCTGGGAGCACATCGGTGCTGTGAAAGGCGACAAGACCGTCGTTCTGACCACCCACTACCTCGAGGAGGCCGACACCCTCGCCGACCAGATCGCCATCATCGACGAGGGGAGCATCATCGCTTGGGACACCCCGGAGCAACTCAAGAGATCTATCTCCGGCAGCGACGCGATGATCGTCGAGGCGACGGGTTTGACCGATGAGGCCGTGTCCGCGTTGGAGCAGGTCTATCCGAATCTCACCCGCCGGGAGGGCGGTGTTGAGATCTCGGCGGACCAGATCGATCTCTGGCGCATCGAAGATGTCCTCCGCCCGCGAGGGATCAGCGTCGACTCGGCGCATAGGAAGCAGGTGACCTTGGACGATGTGTTCCTCGAGCTCACCGGAAAGCAGATAAGAGAATGAGATCCCTAGCGCTCGCCAAGAGGAACTTCATCGAAGTCTGGCGTGACCCGCTCTCGCTCGGTCTCACCATCGGGCTCCCGATCGCCATGCTGTTGGTGTTGCAATTGCTCAGCGGGGTCGAGGACTTCTTCTCCGTCACGTCACTCACTCCCGGCATCGTCCTATTCGGGTTCGTGATGCTGATGTTCAGTGCTGCTCTTGCTCTTTCCCGAGATCGAGAGAGTGCGCTGTTTGCGCGCTTGCTCACGGCTCCCCTGGCACCAAATGACTTCGTGTCCGGATACTCGCTCCCCTATCTACCCGTTGCGATCATTCAGGCTGTGGCGCTCTTCGCCATCGGGCTGATGCTGGGGCTCGAAGTCGAAGGCAATATCGGCATTGTCATCCTCATCTTCCTGATCATGGCGATCATGTACGTCGCGATGGGCATGGCGCTCGGAGCGACCTTCTCGACCAAGGTGGTCCCGTTCGCATACATGATCGTCCTCCTGCTCACGATCTTCGGGGGCGCATGGATGGACCTCGAGGCAATCGGAGGCGTGTTCCGCACCGCGGGCGACATCTTCCCGTTCGCCCACGCGCTCGACGCCACCAGGGCCGTCATGATCGATGGCGCCGGTTTCGGGGCAATCGCCACCGATCTCTACTGGGTCATCGGATACACGGTCGCCGCCGTCGTGCTCGCCATTGTCGCCTTCAGACGCCGCATGCTCGAGTAGCTGCCGCGCCGCACCGACACGCGCTCATCACACACCGTGTGCGCAACTAGCTCCTTCGGAGCTGTTCGGCCTCCCACACCGCGACAAGCTCGAGATGGCTGAGGTCTTTCGGGCGTGCTGCGAACTTCTTGTATGCGACGACGTGCTCGAGCCGAACGAAGGGAACGCCTTCGATCATCTCTGCCTCGCCGATGAGCCGATCGATGTCAAAGTCCCCCAACCCCCACGTGGTGCCGAACGAAATCGCGCCCACAGAGACAACACGAGCACCGTATTCCACGGTCTCCGAATCGGCGAGACGCTGCACCATGTCCCAAGCAGCCCCGCGGCAGAGAACATCTAGATCCGAAACCGCATCGATGATCCCGCGGACGAGCAGCGGACCGCTCCCAAAGACGGCATGATCGTTTGCGGGAAGCTGCAGCGCCCGCAACTCGTCGAGTATGCCGCGGCCATGACCTGGTCGATCAGCCATCACAACCGGAGCCTACCGACGCTGGGTTCCCTGGCGCTTCGCCTGATGTCACTCTGCAAGCCTGGGCACGGCGACGGCGATCACACCCAGCGACGCGATCCCAACGGCACCAAATACCGCCATGGCGATCGGCTCGGCAACCGTCCCTGCCGCGGCCGCCGTCGCCAGGGCAACTCCGATGACGACCATCGGAGCGGAGACCACAACCATCGCACCCAATTCAACAGCGACCGGAGACTCCAGTTCCGGGTCGACGAGCGCCAACAGAGCGAGCCCCGACGCAGCAGTCCCGGTGACCGTTCCGAACAGGGCGAGGGTCCGCTCGGACCGCCACCGATCGATCGACCGGCCCGCGATCACCAGCACGATGCCTGTGGCGGCGACTGTCGTGACGATCACAAGCACCATCGGCCCGATCACACCGCTGACCGCCTCCCACGTGAGGGATCCGAGGATGGCGACCGTGAGGGCATCAACAGTCCACAGCGTGACCCGGCGCGTCTCGGCGCCGTCGATGGTGATCCCCCACCTGCCGAGCAGACTGCGCACACCCATGCCGACGAGCAGGCAGACAAAGAACAGCACGCTGAGCACCAGGTCCCTCACGTCGCCACCGATGGCGCCAAAGCCGTGATACACCAGCTGGTAGATGACCGTGTACCCGGTAATGAGCATGACGCTCATGACGACTGTCGACCGGGTGATGCTGTACCCGTGGGTGATTGCCCCGGCCCGTACCGACCGGCCACGTACGAGCAGCAGCCCACCCAGATATGCGATGAGGAAGCCGACCGAGGCGATGGTCACGCCAATCGAGGCAGCGTTGGCGAATCCGTAATCCGATTCCCAGAGCCGGCCTATCGACAATGCCTGGCCGGGCCCCTCGTTGAGGCCCATCGGCGCGAGAAAGCCGAATCCGGCGTGGAGTGAGGTGAACCCGACAACGGCCAGGCCCCCGATCGCTGCCTGCAGCGAGAAGGTCGCCCATTGACCCACCCCCATCCACACCGCCCCCTTGCGCAGGCTCGATTCCCCCGACGGGGTCAGCCCGATGGCTAGGAACGAAACTCCAAACAGGTGATAGGCGGCATCCTGCCATGACTCGGGCGACCCAGGGAGAAGATCGAAGGCGCGGACAGCCAGGGCGACCAATCCACCGATAATCGCCGCCGGGATTATGGCAAGCAGCGCTCCTCGCGCCGGGATGATCCTGCGTAACAGCAGACCGATGAGCAGCAGCAGGGCCGTCCCGATGAGCGCGACGATCATCGGTAGAGGTGCTGGAGGAAGGCCGAGATCACGGCACCCCGTGCGGCAGGTTCGAGGGAGTCGATGGCGGCGTCGATCAGTGCCCGATCTCGCTCGAGATCGAGAGAATCGAGCAGCATGCCGATCATCGCCGGGTCGATTGCGCCGAGATCGAGGCCGGCAAGAGGCGAGGGTCCCGGTGGTTCCAGGGGAGCCGTTGCAACCAAATCACCGGCCAACTCGCCCACCAACGGGAGATGCGCCGCGGTGATGGTGAAATGCATGTGCGCGGGAGAGTGTGCGAAAGAAGGTGTTACCCCGATCATCCAGCCCCGCTCCTTCATCCGTGCCGCATGGGTGAATACGTCCGCTGAGGTCACGCCGAACAGGGGCGCATCAGGTGCCGTCACCAGCGCGACGGCATCGCGGGAATTGATCTCGTCGACCAGCTGCCGCGTTGCCTGCCACGCCTCGCCGGCAAGCTTGCGGTACCCACCCGTGCCGAGGTGCTGCACGGCCGCCCACGCGGCAGCGAGCGGTGCACCGGACCTGGTGGATTGAACCGTGGCGTTGGCAACCGGGTACCCGGTCCAGGAAGCCGTCGCAAAGTACTGGTACGACCGCAGGTCGGGGGACCGGTACAGGACGAGTGAGGCGCCCTTTGGCGTGTACCCGTACTTGTGGAGATCGACCGAGATCGAATCGACCGTCTCGATGGAGAAGTCGAAATCAGGGGCACCATCGAGAAACGGCAGCACCATGCCGCCGACGCAGGCATCGACGTGGAACCAGCAGCCAGCCTGGTGGGCGATTCGCCCGAAGGCGGCGACCGGGTCGACGACACCGTGCGTGTAGGACGGTGCTGATGCCACGACCAAGGCTGTGTTGTCGTCGATGGCGTCCGCGATGGCCCCCGGCAGTCCCCTGAAGTTTCCGTCGACGGCGGTCGTGCGTATCTCGAGACCCAGATAGGCGGCCGCTTTGTGGAAAGCGGCGTGGGCGGTGATCGGAGCGACCAAATTCACCTTGCCATCCACTCCGCGGGCCCGGGCAGCGTCCCGCGCCGCTTTGACGGCGAGCATGATCGACTCGGTTCCTCCCGAGGTGACCGATCCCACCACGTCGCCATCCCCGTGCAGGAACGAGCGAGCAAACGCCACCAGGTCGTTCTCGAACTTCAGAAAGCTGGGAAAGGCGGTTGGGTCGAGACCGTTGGATCCGGCGAAGAGCCTCATCGCCTCGCTTGTCAGCGACTCGAGGTTGGGTCCGTCGAAAACGTAGGTGAACCCGCGACCGTAACCCCACGTCCCGTCTCCCGCTGCTATCTCGCGCAGCTCTGCGAGAATTTCCTCAATCGTTCGTTCCTGCTCCATCGGGCCAGGATACGTCGCGAACCTCGTCCTTGCCCGGAGACCCTGACCCGCGATGCCATGTGACGTCGCCACGGTGCGCAGAACGGACGGCGGTATAGTCCGCGGACATGATCAGAAACGCTGCAGCACCCGGTTGGACCGCCGATGAGCTCGATCGAATCGCCGCCGCCGTCGAGATGCAGATCTCCCCGGAACGGGCCGACGGCACGCTCCCACCACCGGTCACCGTGTGGGTGGTCCGTCACGGTGACGGCCTATACGTGCGATCGTATCGCGGCGACTCTGGTGCCTGGTACCGAGCCGCCCGCGCCGGACGGCATGGTCGCATTTCGGCAGGCGGGATCGTTAAGAGCGTCACATTCGCAGCTGTCACCGACCCCGCCATCAACCGGGGGATCGACGCCGCTTTCACCCAGAAGTATCACCAATTCGGGATCGGTTACGTCGAGCGCATGGTGGCACCGGAAGTGCGGGCCACGACCTTGACGCTCGTGCCCGCACCGTCCGGTTCGTGACGCGCGGCTTGTTGCCCTGAGCCAATAGGCTCACATCGGGTACGGCTGACCCGGGTCCTCGATCGTTATCCACCGCAGCACGGTGAACTGGTCGATGACCGCCTTGCCCCCGAAGCGACCGTACCCGCTCCCCTTGACCCCACCGAAGGGAGCCTGCGCCTCGTCGGCGACGGTCGACCCGTTGATGTGACAGATCCCGGTGTCGATCTGTGACGCAACCGCATAAGCGCGTGGGATGTTCTGGCTGAATACCGCTGCGGACAGCCCGTAGTTCGTATCGTTGGCAACCCGGACGGCCTCGTCGTCTCCCGACACGCGAAACACCGCTTTGACGGGACCAAAGGACTCTTCCTCGTAGATCCGCATATCGGGGGTGGCTTTGTCGATCAGCGTCGGCTGCACAATCGCACCGTCACGACCGCCGCCTGCGACCACAATCGCGCCCTTCGCCACGGCATCCTCTATCAGTTCCACCATCCGTGCGCCGGTCTCGACCGATACGAGTGATCCGAGTGGGCTGTCGGTGCGCGGGTCGCCCGCGGTCAGGGCTGAGACTCTCTGCCCGAGCATGGCGACGAACTCGTCGGCAATCGCCTCGTCCACAACGAGCCGCTCGGTGGACATGCAGATCTGCCCTTGGTTCATGAAGCAGCCGAAAGAGGCGGCGTTCACAGCACCTTGCAGATCTGCGTCATCGAGCACGAGGAGCGGTGACTTGCCACCCAGCTCGAGTAGGACCGGCTTGAGATGCTCGGCGGCGAGCTTGGCGATGATCTTCCCGACACGAGTCGAGCCCGTGAAGTTCACGTGGGCGACATCCGGGTGCTCGACGAGAGCTCCGACCACCTCAGGGGCATCTTCGGCCGCGTGGACGACGTAGTTGATGGCTCCCGGAGGCACGCCTGCGCTCATCAAGACCTCGACTATCAACGCATGGGTGCCGGGTGTCAGCTCCGATCCCTTGAATACCATGGTGTTGCCGACCGCAAGTGCCATCGCCACCGCCCTGGTACCGAGAATCACAGGGGCGTTCCAGGGCGCCATGCCGACACAAACTCCGATTGGGCGCCGCACCGCGAGGGACAGAGCGCCGGCCTTGTTGGTCTGCAGCACCTCGCCCGTGATCTGGGTGGTCATCGCCGCCGCTTCCCGCATCATCGATGCGGCCAGGTAGACATTGAATCCCGCCCAGGCGCCGGTGGCACCCGCTTCGGACATCATCAACTTGATGAAGTCCTCGGTACGCTCCTCCATGAGATCGGCGGCCCGCAGCAACACCATCCTGCGCGCCTCGGGCGTCTGCCCGGCCCACGCGGTTCCGGCAGCCTTGGCAGCAGCCACCGCGGCGTCTACGTCCGCCGCCGAGGCCGCCGCGACGGTCGTGGCCACGAGGCCGGTCACCGGGTCGATACGGTTGAAGGTCTTCCCGCTGGTTGCGGCACGAGATTCACCGTTGATGAGCAGTTCGATCATTATCCAGTCCTCCTCGGTGGATATTCCACTCTTGGACCGGTAACGGGGCCGATCCACCTATCCGACCTCGTACCGTGCCTCCCCGACACTCTGTAACTCGTTCCGTTCAATCACTCCTCAGGAAGCGTCACCCCACCTGCCAAGTATGTCAATCACAGACAGCATGTGGTCCTCCATTGCCGCGGCGGCGGCCTTTTCGTCGTGTGCCACAACGCCGTCAACGATGGCGGCATGCTGTTCCAGGGATTCCGCCTGTCTGCCGGGCATCATCGCCAGCCGGTACTGGCTCTGCACCGCACGGTTGCGGAGGTTCTCGAGGATCTCGGCAGCAACCCTGTGTTGGCTGATCTCGCGGAGCCTTCGGTGCAGATACTTGTTGAGCCCGGAGTAGGTGGCTGCGTCGTCGTCGACAACGGCTTGCCGCATATTGACGATGACACCGCGGAGCTCATCCGATTCGTCTTCGGTCACGTGTCGCGGCAGCACGAGCCGCGGCCAACGCTTCGAGAGCGGCCCGGGCTTCTGTGATCTCAATGGCTTCTGCCACCGTGACCCGGCGCACCAGGGCGCCCCTGTTGGCCTGCCGCGCAACGATGCCCTCCGACTCGAGTTGGAGCAGAGCGGCACGCACCGCGGCTCGGCCGCACCCGTACCGATCGCAGAGATTGAGCTCGACCAGATGCTCGCCGGGCATGAACACGCTCTCGAGAATGTCCGATCGAAGTCGATCCACCACCGAGCTCAAGATCTGTCTCCTTCCGTTCGGCGACACCAGTCGTCGCAACCGTCACGGGCAAGCGAGACGTGGGGGTCGCCGCCCGGCGACCCCGCAACGTCTCACTGGTGTTGCTTACTCAGTTGGCGGGATAGACGAACTCGCCCGCTCCCGGGACCTGCGGCCAAATCAGGACGACCTTGTCGCCCTGGCGTTGCATGAGCGGGTTCTCGATCGGAGCCGTCCCGTCCTCTCGGAAGGTGATATGACCGGCCACCGTATCGAGGTCGGTTGCAGCAAGAGCATCCCGGATCGCCGCGTGGTCGAGGTTGCCGGCTCGCTCGATTGCGTCAGCGACGATCTGCACCGTCGCGTACGAGCCACCGACGACCGGATCGGCCGGACGGCCCTCTTCCTCGATGTGCCGCTGATTCATCGCGTCGATCCCGGGGTAGCCGAGGTCGGGATGCCATCCTGCCGAGAGCACGACGCCGTCTCCGACGGGACCGAGATCATTCCAGGTGGGAACGTCGGCGGCTCGCACCACGAGATTGAACGGCGGCTTCCAGCCGAGCTCGCCCATCTGCTTGTAGATGTTGAACCCGTCGGGTGGCGTAGGCAGGCTCAGCAACGCCTCGCACGTCTGCTGCCTGTGCCTTCAGGATCATGTCGGTGAAGTCCGCGCTGCCGGGGGCATAGGTCTCGTGGAGTACGATCTCGTATCCCTGCTTGGCGGCTTCCTCTTCCCACAACGCCCCTAGCTCCTCACCCCAGTCCGTTGCTTCCTGGAAGATGCCGACCCGGGTCGGGCGTCCCCCTTCCGGAAGCAGCGTGTTCAACATCTCGAACACCGACTTGGCGATATCGGGTGACTTCGGGAACGGCGAGAAGTAGTACCGATAACCCTTCTCGTGCAGCGCCTGCAGGGCAGTGGCCACACCGAGGTAGGGAATCTGATTCTTCTCGGCGACCGCAGTCCCCGCAGCATGTAGCGGGCTGGCGAAGCCGCCCAGGTACGCAGAGATACCCTGCCCCGCCATCTCTTCCATGATTGCCGTTGTCTTGTTCGGATCGGACTCGTCATCCCTGACGATCAGCTCGAGCGGCAGGTTCGTGTCGTACTCTGCGACGTAGACACCGCCGGCCGCATTGATGGCGTCGACTGCGTACTGGTAGCCGCGCAACACCTGGGCTCCGCCACCGGCGAAGGCGCCCGTTTGCGGGACGACCGCACCCAGATAGATGGCATCGGGGGCTTCCATCGCGCCTGCGGTGGTCTCGGATGCTCCGGCAGTCGTCTCCGTGGCTGCCGTCGTCTCGGTGCCGTCGGTATCCTGCTGCCGTCGTAGTGCTACCGCCGTCGTCGCCCGAGCCGCACGCGGCAATGAGCAAAGCAAACACCGCAAGCAACAGCCATATTCTTCTCTTATTGTCCCTCATACATTCGCTCCTTTGCCTCCTGCTTTTCTCCCTCGGATTTGGCCTGTGTCGGTGTGGTGGGATCGCGCCGTCGTCTCGATACCACCTCGTAAATTCGCTGGCCGCCCTCGACAAACCCGCCGGGGAGCAGGAGGACCACCAGAATGAAGAGCACGCCGAAGACGATGACCTGCAGCTCAGGGAAGGTCGAGCTGAGCAGATCACGGCCGGTGACGAAGAACACTGCCCCGATCAGGGGGCCGACGATCGTTCCCACCCCGCCGACGAAAACCACTGTGATGGCGTCAAACGTCCAGACAACGCTGAAAGGGAACTGCGGGTAGTAGCTGGCGCTGAAATAGCCGAATACCGCCCCGGCGAGCCCAGCGAGGACGGCACTGAGAATGAAGGCCGCCATCTTGTAAGCGAAGGCATTCACTCCTGTGGCGCTGGCGGCTTCCTCGTCCTCACGCACCGTCATCATGCCGAGACCGATCTTCGATCGCTTCAGCCATGCGGCGAACAGCACGGTGACGACGACGACGCCGAGCGCCGAGAAATACCGTCCATGGAACTCATACGCCCGCAGCGCCTCCGCAGGCAGAGAGGAGATGCCGGGCCACAGATTGCCCGCAGTGATGAACACAGCGACGGCAAGCGCCAGGGTGCCGACCGAGAAGTAGATGCCGCGGAAGCGCAACATGGGCACGCCCACCACCGCCGCCGCCGCAGCTGTGACGATGAGCGCAACGACAACAGCGACCGGCAGAGATCTGCCGCCCAGCCACAGCTCGCGTGTGATCAGAGCACCAAGACCGAAGAAGGCGGCGTGGCCAAGGCTCACCTGCCCAGCGAACCCGCCGAGAACATTCCAGCTAGATGCAAGCGCGGCCAGCACGTATGTCTGGATGGCAAGGGTGAGGAACCTCTCGTTGTTGCTGAAGAGCCCAAAAGCAACCGTGGCGGCGAGGATGAGCAGCCACCACATGACCTGCCATCCTGAGGTCGAGCGCCCGACACCGGCCGTTGCCCGCCACGGCAGCAGAGACATGAGAGACAGGCTGTCGCGGCGATCGCCCGGCATCCGCTCAGACATGGGTGCCCTCTCTCCCGAACAGGCCCTGAGGCCGGAAGCTGAGCACGACGAGGAAGACAACGAGAGCGACGACACCCCGGTAGGCGCTGCCCACCCAAACGGATGCAAGACCCTCGATGAGGCCCAGCAGCGCTCCTGCCATGACGATGCCGCGCATGCTCCCCAGGCCTGCGAGGACTATCACGATCAGGGCTTTCAGCGTCCACCCCAGCCCGATGCTGGGGCTGATGCTGTAGCCGAGGCTGACCAGGGAGCCCGCCAGACCCGCCAACCCGGCAGAGATGGCGAACGCGATCATGTAGACACGGCGCACGTCGATTCCCGTGAGCGAGGCGAGCGACCAGTCTTCCGACGTGCCGCGGACCGCGTGGCCGAACGTGGTCCGGTTCAGCAGCCATTCGAGCGCAAAGGCGGCGATGACGGCCACCACGAGCCCGGCAGAGCGTGCCCACGGGATGCGAACCCATCCGGTGATCACGAGGGCACTCGATGAGTACCCGGTCACGATCGTGCGGTCATCACCGCTGAACAGGAAAACGGCAATCGCCTGGAGTATCAGGACCAAACCAAATGAGATCAGCAGCGAGTTCTTGATCCGGGTCTCGATGTCGAAGCGGACGACGAACTTGAACAGCAGCCAGTAGAGCGCCACCCCCAGTACGAAGAGGAGGAGGAAGACTGCTGGGATCGAGACCAGCGGATCGACTCCCAGTCGGGTGAAGAGGAAGAACGCGGCATAACCGCCGAGCATTACCAACTCACCGTGGGCGACGTTGAGCACTTTGAGCACGCCGAAGGAGAGGGCGAGCCCGAGCGCCACGAGCCCGTAGATGCCGCCGACGAGCAGACCGGAAACCGCACTCTGGAGGATCAGCTGTCTCATTGCAGGCTCAGATACGCTTCGCGGACACGGGGATCTGTCATGAGGTCCGAGCTCGGAGCCCTCGATGGCGACATGCCCGAGTTCGAGGACATACGCATAGTCGACGAGCTCGAGCGTCATCTCGACGTGCTGCTCCACCATCAGCACCGAGACTCCCCGATCCCGGATGGCCCGGATCTCGTCGAACGTGTCTTCGACGATGATGGGGGCGAGCCCGAGCGAAGGCTCGTCGAGGACGAGCATCTCCGGCTTGGCCATCAGGGCCTTGCCGATCGCAAGCATCTGCCGCTCTCCACCACTGAGGGTGCCTGCCAGCTGGGTACGCCGCTCGGCGAGCCGCGGGAAGATCTCGTAAACGTCACGTCAGGGTCGCCGCCCGCTCGCCTCGAGCCCGCTTCGTGTATGCACCGAGGTCGAGATTGTCTGCAACCGTGAGGCTGGCAAAGGTCGCTCGTGACTCGGGGATCATCACGAGCCCACGCTCGACGATCTGATGGGTGGGCACACCGACGATCGACTCGCCCTGAAACTCGATCGTGCCGGTCATCGTCGGCAGAAGGTTCATGACGGCTCGGAGCGTCGTCGTCTTCCCGGCACCGTTCGATCCGATGATGGCCACGAGGGATCCGGGAGGGACCTGAAACGACACGTCCCAGACAACCTGCAGGTCCCCATAGCCGACACCGAGATTCTCAACCTTGAGCATGGTGACTCCCGAGATAGGCCTCGATGACTTCCTGGTTGCCGACGATCTCGTCTACCGACCCCTCCGCCAGCTTTCTGCCCGCGTCGAGCACGATCGCCCGGTCACAGGCCCCCGTGATGGCTTTGATGATGTGCTCCACCCATATCACCGTCACACCGGAAGCGTTGATCTTCTTCACCAGCTCCACCGCTTCGGGGATCTGGCTGGGAGAGATACCTGCCATGAACTCGTCGAGCAGCACCAGCCTCGGCTTCCCGGCAAGAGCCTTGGCAACCTCGAGCCACTTGCGCTCGAGGATCGTGTACGACGCCGCTTTCTGATGCGCCTTGGCGCCGAGCCCCACCAGTTCGAGCACCTCCATTGCGTCGGCAACCGTCTCGGTCGAGCGTCTCGCCCCGGCGCCACCGAACAGCCTGCCTGCGAGCACATTCTCGAGACCGGTGAGGTGCTGGAAGGGTCGTACCACCTGAAAGGTCCGCGCGATGCCCTTGTGGGCGATCTGATGCGGTGCCAGACCAGTGATGTCTTCCCCGAGAAAGTGAATCTCGCCCTCGCTGGCGGCGACTCGTCCCGTCACCGCGTTGAAGGTCGTCGACTTGCCCGAACCGTTCGGGCCGATCAGCCCGAGAACCTCCCCCTCGGTGACGCGGAACGAGACCCCGGCGAGGGCCTTGAGGCCCCCAAAACTCACCGAGACATCCTTCAGCTCTAGCAAGCCGCCCGCTCCTCGCCGAGTGGGCCGGTGCGGGTGCGATCCGATCGAATGAAAAGGAGTCGAAAATGATGACATTCCACCGGCGCAGCGGTATGTGTTCCCGCTGCATCTCCCGCGTGGTCAAAGCCACTGAGCAGGTAGCTCACAAGTGTGTTCCTCCCGGCCAAAAGAGCCATCGAGGCTCCTCGGCCATCTCCTCCAAGCGCCCGCAGCCTAGCCACTTGTCATCAATCTTGTCCACAATTTTGTGGACGAAATGCCGACAAAGGCTCTATGCTGTGCCCATGAAGTCGCCTTCCCAGCCCGTTTCTGCGAGGTCTGCCGGTGCTAGCTTTCCCGTCCTGGATAGAACCCATGGCATTGAGCCTGGAGGGATTCGCAACAACGGAGGGCATGGGCAAATGGCGGACAAGGAGTCTCCAGTCGACCAGCTGCGTCGGGATATTCTCAGCGGTGTGCACGCCCCCGGTGAGCGACTCATCGAACTGGATCTCTCCGAGAGGTACGGCTGCGGGAGAGCCGCAGTGCGCGCCGCATTGGTCCAGCTCGAGTCCGAGGCATTGGTCGATCGCAAGGTCAACAGAGGAGCCGTTGTCCACCGCATCGACGTGTCCGAGGCAATCGAGATAACCGAAGCACGGGCCGTGTTGGAGAGCCTGATCGCACAACGCGCCGCCAGGAACGCAACCAGGGCCGACGGCGCACGGCTCGAGCAAATCATCGAGGGGATGAGGAGCGCGGTGGCCGGGAACGAGGCTGCTACCTACTCCGAGCTCAATCGAACACTCCATGCAGAGCTGGCCCGAATCAGTGCGCACAAGGTAGCCGAGAGCCTGGTCGACAATCTCCGTCACCGGGGATTGCAGAACCAGTTCCGGCTCTCCGTCATGCCGGGCAGGCAGGCGGTGTCACTCGAGCAACACGCCGCAATTGTTGCTGCGGTCGTCACCGGCGACGAACAAGCCGCATCCGAAGCCATGCTGGCGCATCTCCACTCGGTTATCGACGTGCTCGAGCAGTGGAGTCTCACCACATGACACGATCGGCCCACCCGTGATCATCGACTGCCACGGCCACTACACGACTACGCCGCCCGGTGTCGGCTCGTGGCGAGAGGCGCAGATAGCCGCGGTCACGGCCGACCCAACGTTCATAGGCTCCAAGGGCACTCTCGACGTCACAGACGACGAGATCCGGGAATCCATCGAATCCGCGCAGCTCGCATTCCAGCGCCAGCGAGGAACGGACCTGACGATCTTCTCGCCGCGGGCAAGTTGGATGGCTCACCACATCGGCAATGCCAACACGTCGTTGTTCTGGTCGCAGCACCAGAACGAGCTGATCCGCCGGGTCTGCGACCTCTTCCCAGATAGCTTCGCCCCCGTTTGCCAGCTGCCCCAGTCGCCGGGTACCTCGATCGATGCCTCGGTCCGTGAGCTGGAGCGATGCGTGCTCGAGATGGACTTCATCGGATGCAACGTGAATCCCGATCCCACCGGCGGCATGTGGACCGGCCCTCCCCTGTGGGACGATTACTGGGCTCCGCTGTGGGAGAAGATGTGCGAGCTCGACGTCCCCGCCATGGTCCACGTCAGCGTCTCGACGAACGAGAACCTGTACACAACAGGCTCTCACTACCTCGGGGCGGATACGACCGCATTCATGCAGGCCCTCAGCTCGGGCTTCCTCGAGAGGTTCCCCGGCCTGCGTCTGATCATCCCGCATGGTGGTGGCGCCGTGCCATACCACTGGGGCAGGCTCAAGGGCATGGCGGAGGACAAGGGGTGGGACTTCGAGTCGTTGATGGACCATATCTACTTCGACACCTGCGTGTACCACCAGCGCGGCATCGATCTGCTGCTTGACGTGGTTCCGACAGAGAACATCCTCTTCGGGTCTGAGATGATCGGCGCCGTCCGCGGCGTTGATCCCGACACCGGCCGCTACTACGACGACACCAAGTACTACATCGACAACGCATCCATCGATGACACGGCGCGGCGGATGATCTTCTCCGACAACGCACTCCGTGTCTTCCCTCATCTCAAGGTCGGTGGTGAGCGTCAATGAGCAATCGTGAGAATCGACATGTCATTGTGCGCGGTATCCCCAGAGCCGATGCATCGGTGGTGGCAGGCCTTGCCGGCGCCGGAGTCTCGACGGTCCACGAAGCACAGGGTCGCACCGGGTACATCGGGCCTCACATCCGCCCGATCCAGGACGGGGCACGAATCGCAGGCAACGCCGTCACGGTCTCGAGCCATCCCGGCGACAACATCATGATTCATGCCGCGGTCGAGGTGTGCCGGTCAGGGGACATCCTGGTGGTGGCCAACACCGGGCCTTCGTCACACGGGATGTTCGGCGAGCTCCTGGCCACTTCATTGACGGCAAGAGGCGTCATCGGTCTCGTCATCGACGCCGGTGTCCGCGATGTCGCCGAGTTGCGCGAGATGGGCTTCCCGGTTTGGTCCCAGCTATGTCTCGTCACAAGGAACAGTGAAGGAGACACCCGGCTCGGTCAATATCCCGGTCAAGATCGGTGATGTCACCATTGCGCCCGGGGATATCGTCTGCGCAGACGACGACGGGGTTGTCGTCGTGTCACACGGCTCAGCGGAGGCCGTCATGAAGAGCGCCTTGGCCCGGATCGAGCGCGAGGCGACGAAACGGCAGCGGCTCGCTGCAGGCGAACTTACCCTGGAGATGGATGGGCTCCGCGACAAGCTGATAGAGATGGGCGTCGAGTTCGTCGACTCAGTCGAGATCGAATAGCCCCACCCGCACCTAAATAGGAGGAAACGAGATGACCGCTCCCCCATTCCGGGCCGACCACGTCGGCAGCTTTCTCCGACCACACGCTCTCATGGACGCCCGTGAGGCCCGCGCCGCCGGCCTCATCTCCAGCGGAGAGCTTCGAGAAATCGAAGATTCCTACATCGGCGGGGTCGTGGCCGCACAGCAAGACGTCGGGCTGCATGGCATCACCGACGGTGAGTTCCGCCGCATGTTCTTCCACGTCGACTTCCTCGAGCAGCTCGATGGCGTGACCGTAGAGGAGGGTGACTTCCTGGCGACTTTCCGTCGCGACGACGGCACCGAGGTTGGGTTCAAGCCCCCCACGATGAAAGTCACCGACAAGGTCCGGCACGGGCATCCCATCCAGGGGCCCGACTACGACTTCCTATCTTCTGTGGTCACCGAGACACCCAAGGTCTGCATCCCCGCTCCCTCGATGCTGCACTTCCGTGGAGGCAGGGAGGGAATCAGCACAGCCGCCTATCCGGATCTCGACGTCTTCTTCGACGATCTCACCCGTGCCTACCGCGAGGAGATCGCCGATCTCGCCGCACGTGGCTGCCGCTACCTGCAGCTCGATGACACCAATCTCGCCTACCTCTGTGACCCCGAGGTCCGGGAACGCACTGCCGCAAGGGGTGAAGACCCAGACGAGCTCACTCGCCTGTACTGCAGGCTCGTCAACGATGCCATCACCGAGGCGCCGCAGGACATGGTCACTGCCGTTCACCTGTGCCGTGGCAACTTCCGCAGCGCCTGGGTCTCTCAAGGCGGGTATGAGCCGGTCGCAGACATCCTGTTCAACCAGATGAACGTGGACGCCTTCTTCCTCGAGTACGACGACGAGCGATCCGGCGACTTCGCTCCGCTGCGGCTGGTCCCGAAGCACAAGCGGGTGGTCCTAGGGCTGATGAGCTCCAAGAAAGCCGAGGTGGAGCCGCGCGACGAGGTGATCGGCCGTATCGAGGAAGCGGGCGAGTACATAGACCTCGACCAGTGCGCCGTGAGCCATCAGTGCGGATTCTCTTCAACCGCACACGGCAATGAGCTGTCCGAGGACGATCAGTGGAGGAAGCTCGCCCGAACCGTTGAAGTCGCAAACGCAGTGTGGGGCAGCGAGGACTGAAGGGAACAGTCATGAGAGCGAGAGTTGTCATCGTCGGCGGCGGCCCTGCGGGGACGCTGCTGTCACACATCCTGGATGCTGCGGGCATCGAATCGGTGGTCCTGGAGAGAAGGTCGAAGGCATACGTGCTTGGCCGGATCCGGGCCGGCGTCATCGAGCGCGGCGGCGTCGAGGTGCTGCGACAACTCGGGCTCAATCGGATGGACCGCGACGGCTTCGTCCACGAAGGCATCAACCTCGCCTACTCGGGAGGGATGTTCCGCATCGACTTCGACGCACTGGTGGGGTCCTCTGTGATGATCTACGGGCAGACCGAGGTGCAGAAAGATCTCTACGAAGCCAGGGAGGCAGCTGGCGACAACGTGATCGACGAAGCCGAGGATGTCACGCTGCACGACTTCGACACCGATTCACCGTATGTGACCTACACACGGCACCGTGTCGAGCATCGCATCGAATGCGACTTCATCGCAGGCTGTGACGGATACCACGGGGTGAGCCGGGAATCGATGCCGGACGGTCTGCTCCGCACCTACGAGAAGGTGTACCCCTTTGGATGGCTCGGCATCCTCTCAGAGACACCCCCGATCAACGACGAGCTCATCTACGCGAATCATGAACGCGGCTTCGCTCTCTGCTCGATGCGTAACGAGATGCTCAGCCGCTACTACGTGCAATGCCCCCTCGACACCAGCCTCGACGAGTGGCCCGACGAGCGTTTCTGGAGCGAGTTGAAGATGCGCCTCCCCGCGCACGCGACCGAGTCGCTCGTCACAGGTCCCTCGATCGAGAAGTCCATCGCCCCGCTGCGCAGCTTCGTCGCCGAGCCGATGCGGTACGAGCGGCTCTTCCTGGCGGGCGACGCCGCCCACATCGTTCCGCCGACCGGGGCAAAGGGGCTGAACCTGGCGATTTCTGATGTCGTCTATCTGTCGCGGGCACTGATCGACTTCTACTCGACGGGCAGCACGACTCTGCTGGATGAGTACTCGGACACGGCGTTGGATCGCGTGTGGAAGGCCGTCCGCTTCTCCTGGTGGATGACAACGCTCATGCACCGATTCCCCGACGACGGCGAAATCGGTTTGCGCATCCAGGAGGCCGAGCTCAAGTACCTCTCCGAATCGGCTGCCGCCCAGACCGCCTTGTCTGAGAACTATGTCGGGTTGCCCCTGTAGGGATCATCACACGATGCCCACCCTCGACGGGAACCAGCTATCGGCGTATCTGCAGCGCATCGGTGTGGCGCCACCAGAGCAGGCCGATCTAGCCGCGCTGACCCGGCTTCAGCTCGGGCATCTGCTCAGTGTCCCGTTCGAGAACCTCGACATCCACCGTGGGGTTCCGATCGTGCTCGATCCGGCAGCCATCTTCGACAAAGTCGTACACCGAAGACGCGGCGGCTACTGCTACGAGCTCAACTCGACGTTTGCCGCACTGCTGATCACGCTCGGGTACGGGGTTGACACGGTTGCTGCCCGTGTCGCCAAGGCCAACGGCAGCTTCGGTCGAGACCTCGCCCACATGACTCTCATCGTCGACATCCCCGGCGAGACCGTGCCCCATCTCGTCGACGTCGGCTTTGGTGATGCCTTCACAGTGCCAATCCCACTCAGACCGGGAGTGACCAGAGAAGACCGCGACCGGATGGTTCGCCTGATGCAGACCGGCAGCGAGTGGGTCTATCAGGAGGACCGGGGCGACGGATGGCGGGTTCAGTACGCATTCACCACCCAGCCGCGCCGGCTCGAGGATTTCCATGCGATGAACGAGTGGCAGCAAACTGCCCCCGAGAGTCACTTCACAAAGGGCACAATATGCAGCATGCTCACCGTCGAAGGTCGGCAGACCGTCTCCGCCGACCGGCTCATCCAGACGCGGCGCGGGCAGCGTTCGGAGACCGTGCTGGCTCCAGGACAGATCGACGAGATCCTCGTGCGACAGTTTGGGATCGTGCTCGATCAGTCCGGCTGACGGATCGATCGGGCGTCCCGGTTCACTCGACCTCTGACGGTCGGCACACGACCACGGGGCGCTTCGATCCCGCAACTACCGCATGCGCCACACTGCCGGCGAAGAGGCGGCTCAAACCGGACCGACCATGTGTGCTCATGACGACGGCACCGTCGTGACCGGTGAAGTCGATGATCGCTTTGGCCGGATCCTTGATATGCAATACCTCGAACCCCGTCCTGACCCCGTGCCGGGCGGTCAGATCGTCGGCGAGGCTCCGCACGTAGCCGGACTCCCGCGTGAACGGTGCCGTCCCGAGCTTCTGCCCCGCGGCGGCCTCGGTCTTCTCCGAGATCACCGAGACTACCCACACGGCGACACCCAGGGTCTCGGCGAGATCAGCGGCGACGTCGAGAGCTTGCTCCGAGAGGCTCGAGCCATCGACGGGGACAACGATTCGATCAATGGGCGCTCCCGGGTCCAGATCGACATGAGGCCCGATGAGCAATACCGGCCTCCCCACGCCACGGACCACAGACTCAGCAACCGATCCCACGTGCCCCTGATGTGGCAGCAACGTTGCCGCGGTCGCCATTCCCACGAGTGTGTCCGGTCCTGCCTGCTCCACAATGACCTCGGCCGGGTCTCCCGACATTGCCGCGACGGCTACGTCCACATCCGGGAGGAGGCGTTCCGCCTGGGACCGCAGCCACGCCTCCGTGGTCTCGGGATCATCGGAAACACCAAATAGCCGCAACGACAGACCGAGCCTGCCGGCGACCCTCGCCACCACAGGCACGGCCCTCAGACTCGGCTCGCGACCGTCGAGCGGAACCAGCATCTCCGACATTGCGCTGATCTTCTCGACGCTCATTGCGAACCTCCGCCGCTCCATCGTACGCGACTTCGCGCCGGCACGTCCTCCAACCAGCGATCGCTGCTTCTCATCTCGACCCTCCCCATCGGCATCGCACATCCCTGCAACACGATAGCCATGAGCCTCATCCGGCGACCGTCTTCATCCGCTCGAGAACGTTCTGCGAGGCGAGGTCACCGCCGGTTGATGCCGCGCTCGGAATTCCCTCGGTGACACCCCGCTCTGTGATCGAAAGAACCGGGCGAAGTACGAAGGGTCTGCGAAGCCGAGATCACCTGCAATGCGGTGCACCGGCACGCTCGAGTAAGTCAAGCGACGGCGTGCCTCGATCTCGAGGCGCCGTGTGATGAGTTGGAAGGCGGTGGCTCCGGCGACGGCGCGGCAGACCCGGTTGAGTGAGCTCTCCGAGATGTGGAGAGCCTTGGCATATCGCTCGACGCGCCAATGCTCGGTGAAGTGCTCTTCGAGCTGCCTCTGAAAGTCGCGAAACAGGTCGGAGCCGACCACACCACCGCCCGACTCACGGAATCGATCCGACTCGCGCGCCAGCAGAACCAGCAAGGTCCGGGTGAGCCATTCGATGGTTGCCACCCTGCCGATGTCAACCGTTTCCTGTTCGCGCAGGATCTCGGTCGCCAACGACTCGAGTCGACCGACCAGAGCGTCACCCTCCTCGAGCGCGAGGGTCACCGCTCCGGTAAACAGTCGAGACCTGAGCCACGCCTCGATCGGGGAGCCCTCCAGCTGACCATCGGGAACGGCCAGGATGAAGCCAGATGAATTCGGCTCGAACTCGAACGCATGCACAACACCGGCGGGGATGGCGATCACGGCAGGCGCACCGAGATCGTGACTGTCCACATCCAGGGCGGCACGCACGTGGCCGCTGAGCAAAAGTACCACTTGATCCAGACCGGCATGGGTGTGAGCGTCGATAGACCAGTCGAAGATCTCGCTACGGGTCGCGCAGCCGCTCGATGTGGATAAAGTCGACTGTGGAGCTCGAAGAATCGCCGTATAGAGCGGATCTCGGCAGCAGCGCCCCGCCATGGCCGCGACCCGAGCTCTCTTCTGCCCCGCCCCAGGTGCTTGTACTCACAACAGCTCACTCACGTTGACCGGATAGTACCGGAATAGGGAGAGATCGTACCCCGACGTGACTATTCGCACCGCTACGCTCGGATGGTGTCCCACCGAAATCGGCGATCGCTTGTCGTCGCACCGATGGGGACAGAACAGGAGGAGGCTTGGCAATGGGTTGGACGAAACACGAATACGAGAGCATCCCGGGCACGTATGTGTTCGACGGGAAGACCTCTCACTCGTCATACGCCTTGAACAAGCTGTTCTACTCCTTCAACAAGGAAGAGAACAGAAGAGCGTTTGCCGAGGACCCCGCTGCGTATG
Organism: uncultured bacterium; assembly: GCA_963844835.1. GTDB lineage: Bacteria > Actinomycetota > Acidimicrobiia > Spongiisociales > UBA5794 > JAAETI01. The sequence continues at coordinate 605,188 of CAWJPT010000007.1, forward strand.
CAGACAAGTTCGGGCTGCCTGAGGACCAGAAGAGCGCACTGCTCGCAGGGGATTTCCTCTCGCTACTCAAGATGGGGGCGAACATCTACTACCTGGCCAAGCTCGCCATCCCGAGCGGGACGTCGGTTCAGGACGCCGGCGCCGGGTTCCACGGCATAACGACCGACGAGTTCAAGGCCCTGCTCTTGAGCAATGCAGAAGGGTTCGAGGAGAAGCTCGAGAGGGCAGGAGGATTCTGGAATGGGTAAGATCATCGGCGGCATAACAACGTCGCACATCCCCGCCGTGGGCAACGCTCTTGCCGACCCGGGGAAGCGAAACGACCCTTATTGGAAGCGGTTCTTCGACGGGTACGAGCCCGTCAAGGAATGGCTGGCCGACGTCAAGCCGGACGTGGCAATCGTCGTCTACAACGATCACGGCTTGAACTTCTTCCTCAACACCATCCCGACCCTCGCCATCGGGTGCGCCGACGAGTACAAGAACGCAGACGAAGGTTGGGCGCTGCCACAACTCGAGGTGTTCCCCGGCGATGCCCAGCTCTCGTGGCACCTCGTCGAGTCGCTGGTGAATCAGGAGTTCGACCCCACGATGTGCCAGGAGATGCTGGTCGACCACGGCTTCGTCGTTCCGATGCAGCTGATGTGGGGACACCTCGAAGGGTGGCCGGTGCGGGCGATCCCGCTGGCGATCAACACCGTGCAACACCCCTTGCCCACCGCCAGGCGGCTCTACAATCTCGGCAAGGCACTACGCAACGCTGTGGAGTCGTACCCGGAGGACATCAAGGTCGTCGTCCTCGGCACCGGTGGCATGTCACACCAGCTGCAGGGAGAGCGTGCCGGGCTGATCAACGTCGACTTCGATCTCGCCTGCATGGACAGCGTCATCAACGATCCGGAGTGGCTCGCCTCGAAGAGCATCAGCTGAGCTCATTGAGAACGCAGGCACCGAGGGAGCCGAGATCATGATGTGGTTGGCGATGCGCGGAGCGCTGCACTCAAACGTCAAGGTGGTGCAGAAGCATTACCACGCCCCGATCTCCAACACCGGGGCAGGTGTGCTCGTTCTCGAGAATGCATGAGCGAACCACGTACTGGGTGTCTCATGCTCACGGTTCGTCACCCGTAGGCGGACAGTGAGCGGCACGACACGCGTGCTCATTCTCGGCCTCGGCGAGGTCGGCCAGATCTTGGCCGACGACCTCAGCAAGACAGCCGATGTCGAGTTGGGCGCCTACGACATCCGTTTCGAAGACGACGGCAGCATTCCCTCGCGTGCCGCGGCGGTCCGATCCGTCTTGGCGAAATACGACACGGCGGCACAGGCGGCCGCCGCATCCGACATGATCATCTCTGTCGTGACGGCGGCCGAGGCAGTGACCGCGGCCCGATCCGTCGCCGGATCGCTGACCGCGGGGGCGTACTACCTGGATCTCAATTCGGTGTCACCGCAAAGCAGGCAAATAGCTGCGGAGACGATCACCGCGGCCGGGGGACGATTTGTGGAAGGAGCGGTCATGGCACCGATCGGGCCACGCCGCATCGCCTCGCCGATACTGCTCGGCGGACCCCACGCAGTCGAGTTCTCCGAGCGAGCCGCCGGGTTGGGGCTCTCCGGTGCTCGCGTTTACTCGGAGGAAATCGGCCCGGCTTCTGCCGTCAAGATGTGCCGCAGCGTCGTCATCAAGGGCATGGAGGCGCTGCTCGCCGAGGCGCTGGCGGCGGCAAGGTATTACGGGGCCGAGGGTGCAGTGCTCGAGTCGCTCGGGAATCTCTTGCCGCTCGAGAATTGGCCGGGCAAGGCACGCTACATGATCTCGCGCAGCCTCCAACACGGGGCACGAAGAGCCGAGGAAATGGAGCAGGTCGCCGCCACGGTCGCCGGTGCCGGGCTCGAGCCTGACATGAGCGAGGCAACGGCGGCACGACAGCGTTGGGCGGCCCGGTACGTCGCAGGCGTCGATGCTGCACTCCCCGACATGCTCGATATGCTGCTCGGTAGCCCTGACGAACGGGAAGCGCCTCATGGATGAAGGTTGGCTGATCTACCACCAGAATCCATCACGCCCTGAGCTCGTGCTCCCGGATGGTGCGGTCGACGCGCATTGTCACGTCTTCGGCCCTGAAGCGACGTTCCCCTACGCACCGGAGCGCAAATACACCCCCGCCGACGCACCAAAAGAGCGCCTCTGGGCACTGCGGGATCATCTCGGCTTTGCCCGCAACGTGCTGGTGCAGGCCTCGTGTCACGGAGCTGACAACCGTGCCTTGGTCGATGCACTGCTGGATGCCGCAGGGCGGGCACGCGGGGTCGCCGTGGTGACCCCCGACATCACCGATACCCAGCTCGCCGATCTGGACACCGCCGGAGTACGGGGTGTCCGCTTCAATTTCGTGCGGCGTCTGGCCGACCCTCCCCCACCCGAATCGCTGCTCCCGCTCATCGACAGGGTCCGACGCCTCGGCTGGCACATCGTGCTTTACTTCGAGGCCGCCGACCTTCCCGGTCTCTACGACTTCATCGCCGGGCTGCAGACGATTGCCGTCATCGACCACATGGGACGTCCCGATGTGACCCTCGACCCCGACGGCGCTGAATTCGCGCTCTTGCTCCGGCTCCTGACTTCGCACCAGCATGTCTGGTGCAAGGTGAGCTGCCCCGAGCGCCTCTCGGTCACCGGTCCACCGGACTATCGAGACGTGATCCCGTTCGCGACCCGCGTCGTCGATGCCATCCCAAACCGGGTGCTGTGGGGGACCGACTGGCCACATCCCAACATGAAGACGCACATGCCAGACGACGGCAAGCTCGTCGACTTCATCCGCGGAGATCGCACGCGACGGACGAGCTACAGCGTGCGCTGCTCGTCGACAATCCCCGCCGGTTGTACTGGCCGGAGGAGACGAGCCCGATCCAGAAGCATCGAGAAGGGAAGAGACATGAAGGTGATACTCGCCGGCGCCGGCGCGTTCGGGATCAAGCATCTCAACGGCATCCAGAACATCGATGATGTCGAGGTGGTGGCACTGGTGGGACGAACCCTCGAAGCCACCGGGTCGGGACCGCAGAGCAATACGGCATCGAGAACGTCTTCACGGATCTCGACGACGCGCTCGCTATCCCCGAGGTCGATGCCGCGATTCTGTGCACCCCCACCCAGATGCATGCGACCCAAGCCATTCAGTGCATGAAGGCGGGCAAACATGTCGAGGTCGAGATACCCCTGGCCGACAATTGGGCCGATGCCCAGGAGGTCGACCGGGTACAGAGGGAGACGGGGTTGGTGTGCATGGTGGGCCACACCCGGCGTTTCAACCCGTCGCATCAGTGGGTGCACCAACGTATCCAGGCGGGCGAGCTGAACATCCAGCAAATGGACGTGCAGACCTACTTCTTCCGCCGCCAGAACATCAATGCCAAGGGCGAGCCGCGGTCATGGACCGACCATCTGCTGTGGCACCACGCGGCGCATACCGTCGATCTCTTTCAGTACCAGACCGGTGAGCGGGTCGTTTCCGTCCACGGCATGGAGGGCCCATACCACCCCGAGCTCGGCATCGCCATGGACATGTCGATCCAGATGCAGGCGGAGAGCGGTGCCATCTGCACCCTGTCTCTGTCGTTCAACAACGACGGCCCACTCGGCACGTTCTTCCGCTACATCTGTGATAACGGCACCTACCTCGCCAGATACGACGACCTGGTCAACGGGTACGACGAGCCGATCGATGTCTCCGAGGTGGCGGTCTCGATGAACGGGATCGAGCTCCAGGACCGAGAGTTCTTCGCTGCGATCAGTGAGGGACGCGAGCCCAACTCGTCGGTCGGCCAGGTATTGGACTGCTACCGGGTTCTCAACGAGGTGGACCTCCAGCTACACGGATAGGTCCACGCCGACCGGGCAGACGTCAGTAGCTGCGCGGAAAGACGTACCCGTCCATGAGCTTGCGCGCCGTTCTGATGATCCCGGCGCGACGCACGACGGGCACACCGTCTTCGGTTGCCACCGCGACGGCGGCAGTGAAGCTGCCGGTGGGGTGCTCGAGAGTGAACACGTCGCCGCGGGGACGATCGGCCAGGATGGTCGCAGCCGATGATCCAGGGAGCAGCGCCGCGGTCGCTACGGAGACAGCACCGAGCACTCCGATCGCCTGATGGCACCGGTGGGGGATGAAGGTCCTCGTGCACAGGTCACCGCCTGCTTGCGGTGGGGCGACCATGGTGAGCTTCGGCACCGTCGTCTCGGAAACATCGCCCAGGTTCATCATGTGCCCTGCGGTGAGCCGGATCGCCTCGAGCCTGGATCGGAGAAGTCCGTTTGTCTCCAGCTCCTCACATGACTCGTAGCCGCTGATGCCCATGGCTGCGGCAGTCATGACCACAACGGGCATCCCGTTGTCGATCAGCGTCACCGGGACTCCGTCGATCTCATCGACGACGTTGCCGGTCGGCAGCAAGCTGCCGGTGCTCCCTCCGGCGAGACCCTCGAAGTCGATGGTGATCGGGGCTGCCGTGCCCGGGACACCCGAGATCGCGGTCTCGCCTACGTACTCGGGCATCCCGTCTCGACATTCGAATCCGGAGATGGCGACGCTGTCGGTGTTGAGCATGTGGATGCGGACCTCGGTTGGTCCCGTCCCGGCAGGGACGAGGCCACGCTCGACGGCGAAAGGCCCGATACCGGCGAGGAGGTTGCCACAGTTCTGCCGGTCCGTGACGATCGGCTCGTCGACACCGAGTTGGAGAAACAGGTAGTCGACCTCCCCGACCCCGTGCTCACACGAGGAAACGACTGCGACCTTGCTGGTGAGCGGATGTGCGCCGCCCATGCCGTCGATCTGCCGCGCATCTGGTGAGCCCATGAAGGCGAGCAGCAGCTCGTCGCGCTTGCCGCGGTCGGTGGGCAGGTCGGACTCGAGGAAATAGAGACCCTTTGAGGTCCCTCCGCGCATGACCATGCATCGGGTTCCCGATCCGCTGGTGCCCAACTCAACTCCTCGTTCCGGTCGCAATCATCCCCATCGAGCTGTTCGCTCCGCCACACCGTACCCGACGCGGATGCGCACGATCACGCGTTCTCGATGGCAGTAGCGAGTGACTCGAGCCGGGCGGGATCCAACGACCCTCGCCACGACCACACGACGATGTCGACGCCTGCGGCGAAGTAGGAATTGGCCAGATCGACCCGGGCGATCAGATCATCATCGGCCGAGAACGGAAGGTGGATCGAGTGTGCGATCTCGCCGGGATCGCGTCCAACGGCAGCGCAGTGCTCTTCCAGCACCCCGACCAACTCGGTGTACTCGGCAGGGCTCTCCGGAAAGAGGCCATCCCATTGGTTGGCGAAGCGAGCCACAGTGCGCAGCGTCCGCTTGCGACCCTTTCCCCCAATCACGATCGGGATGTGAGTTTGCAGTGGTTTTGGCTCGCACCGGGCGTCGGTCAGCTGGTAGTAGGCGCCCCGAAACGTCGTCGTCTCGTTCTCGAGTAGTGAGACGATGACCTCCATCCCCTCCTCGAATCGATCGGATCGCTCACCCGGTGAGCCCAATTCGAGACCGTACGCGTCGGACTCCATGAAGTTCCAGCCTGCACCCATCCCGAGCTCGAACCTGCCACCGGATATGTAGTCGAGGGTCGCCGCCATGTTGGCCGTGATCGCAGGATGACGGTGATGCATCCCGTTGACCATGGCACCGACGCGGATCCGGTTCGTTGCCTGGGCGAGCGCCGCCAGCGTGGTCCATCCCTCGAGATTCGGGCCCTCATAGGGAGGAGCCAGCGGATAGAAGTGATCCCAATTCCAGGCGGACTCGAATACGTCGATCTGGTCTGCTTCACGCCAGATCGTGAGCATCTCTCCCCACGTCGTGTGTTGCGGCGGAGTCTTGATTGCGTGCCGCGGAGCCTTGGCGGTTGGGGTTGTCATCGTCTCTCCATCGAGCTGCCAACACGTAAAGCCACCTTACACTCTCGCCACCCGGGCAGAGGCCGCAGGCACTAATGTAAGGTAGCTTTACTTTGCATACGGGAGGTGCCATGGAGCTGACGGGAAAGGTCGCGATCGTGACCGGAGCTGGGAGAGGGCTGGGGCTCGCCTATGCCCGGGCCCTTGCCGCCGCGGGAGCGTCTGTGGTCGTCAACGACGTCGACGAATCATCGGCAACGGCGGCGGTGGAGGACATCGAAGCCGGTGGCGGCACCGCGATCGCATACGTCGGCCCGGTGGGCAGCTCCGAGGTAGCCGACGCCATGGTGGCTGCCGCGGTCGATCGCTTTGGCCGTCTCGATGTAATGGTCACCAATGCGGGAATCCTCAGGGACCGCACCCTATGGAAGATGTCCGACGACGAGTTCGATGCCGTCGTCAACGTCCACCTGCGCGGCACCTTCACTTGCGCCCGCAGCGCCGCTCGCTACTTCCGGGACGCCGGTCACGGGGGGCGGCTCATCCTCGTGGGCTCGCCTGCAGGGCAACGCGGCAACTTCGGCCAGACGAACTATGCAGCATGCAAGGCCGGGATCACGGCATTCGCCAGGACCTGGGCAATGGAGTTGGCACGCGCCGGGGTGACGGTCAATTGCATCGTACCCACCGCCGCTACCGAGATGACCAAGACCATCCCGGTGTTCGCCCCGTACATAGAGGCATTGGAGAACGGTACTCCCCTGCCGGCGTGGATGCGTCAGGAGCAGGCGATCGGGACACCCGATGAGGTCGCCCCGCTGATTGTGTTCCTCGCATCTGACGCCAGTGCCGCAGTGACCGGGCAGACCATCGGTCTCGGTGGCGACAGGCTCGCCGTCTGGACCTATCCGGAAGAAGCGGAAGTGGTTCTGCAAGAGGGCGGCTGGGACGCCGACGCCATCGCTGCGGAGTTCGACGGTCGTCTCGGGGAGGCGCTGCAGCCCTACGGCATACAGATGCCCCGGGACCCGGCCACAGGCAACGAGTAGAGGAGATCGACATGGCCCGCACCGCAGGAAGTGCCTCCGAGATTGTGGCTCTCATCGGCGAGGAGCTCGGCGTCAGCGATTGGATCGAGATCACGCAGAAGCGCATCGACACCTTCGCCGACGCCACAGACGACCATCAGTGGATCCACTGCGACCCGGAGCGGGCGGCTCGAGGGCCGTTCGGGACCACCATCGCCCACGGCTATCTGACTCTCTCGCTCGTCATCCCGATGCTCGAGCAGCTCTTCGTCATCGAGAACAAGACAACCTCAATCAACTACGGGCTCGAGAAGGTCCGCTTCACCGCCCCCGTCCCTGTTGGCTCGCGCATCCGGCTCAGAGCGTCACTGCTCGACGCTTCCGAAGTTTCCTCTGGGGTGCAGGTCACGCTCGATTGCGTGGTCGAGATCGAAGGCCAGGAGCGGCCCGGCTGCGTGGCTACGGTGGTTCATCGACACCTGTTCTGAGACGACTGCACCGGGGACTAGGTCAACGCAACCGCAAGCGGGACCCCGATGACGCCGATCAGCAATGACGCCGAGATGGCGCGGGCGGAGACGTCGGCGTCGAGCGACGCCAGGCTGGTGAAGGTGAGGGCGGTGAAACCGATGGGCGACGCCGCTCCGATGATCACGACCAGCCTGGTCACCCCGGTGAACCCGAAGACGAGCGTGAGCGCCACACCCACGACGAGACCGCCGAGCATCCGAAGCGCAACGGTCGTGGTGACCAGGCCCAGGTGTTGACGCGACGGCGTGAACAGGATCCCGAGCGCGATCAGGATCAGCGGCCCGATCAACGACCCCAGCGGAGCAAAGAATCCGTGCAGGATGCGAGGCAGCCCGGTTCCGGTGGCGTTCAGTATCAGCGCCACCGGCAGCGCCCAGGTGAGCGGTGACGTGAGGGCCCGCCGGACGGCAGCGCGGAGGTGGCTGTCCTGGCCCCCGAACCGATACGCCAGCGGGTAGGCGACGAGGGTCACCATGAAGGCATTGCCGATGTCGAACAGCACGAGGTCGGTGAGCCCATCCTGGCCGTACCCGGCGAGGATGAACGGGATGCAGAACGCGGTGTTCAGGATCATCGCGCTCAGCGCAACCGATCCGAGCCGCTCCCGCTCCAGACCTCGCCGTGAGCCGTAGACGAACGCCATCGCCAGACCGGCAGCAGACACCAGTGCCGCACCGACCGGCAGCAACGCCTTCTCTGCGGGGAGATCGGCACCGGACACGGTCACCAGCACTAACGCCGGAAGGGCAACGAAGAAGATGAATCTCAGCAGGAACTCACCGTCGCTCTTCGAGGCATGGCCGGTTCGGGCCAAGCCGATGCCCAACACGAAGAACAGGGCGATCGGGAGGACTGTTGTCAGGCTGTCACTCACTATGGCTCGAGGTCGAGCAACCGGATGGCATTCTCGCGAAGGATCAATGGCCGCACCTCATCGGGAATGTCGAGTGTCTCGAAATCGGCCAACCATCGATCCGGGGTGAGCAGCGGGTAGTCGGTGCCGAAAAGGACGCGATTGCGAAGCATGGAGCCTGCGTAGCGAACCAGCTGGGGCGGGAAGTACTTGGGGGACCATCCGGACAGATCGATCGAGACCTGCGTCTTGTGCATGGCCACCGAGAGTGCTTCGTCCTGCCAGGGGAACGACGGGTGGGCCAGGACGATGCGCAGCTCGGGGAAATCAACCGCGACGTCGTCGATGTCCATAGGGTTGCCGTACTTGAGCCGGATCCCGCCACCGCCCGGGAGACCGGTGCCGATCCCGCTGTGCCCGGTGTGGAATAGGGCGATCGACTTCGCCTCGGCCAGTACCTCGTAGAGCGGGTAGACGCTCCGATCGTTGGGATGGAACTGCTGGAGATTGGGGTGGAACTTGAATCCCTTGACTAGACCGGAGCTCACCAGATCGCGGGCCTCGGAGACACCTTCCGTCCCCCGACGAGGGTCGATGCTGGCGAAAGGGATGAGCACGTCGGGATGCGCCGCGGCCGCCTCGAGGACATCCTCGTTCTCGAGGCGTGGCTGCCCGGTGGTCAACTCGTCATCGACCGGGAAGACAACGGCCATCATCTTCCTCTGCCGGTAGTAGTCGGCGACCGCCGCCCCATCCGGCATCACCGGCTCACCCCGGAAATACCGGTTTGCCGCCTCCCTGAGCTCCGGCGACAGATGATCGTGACCATCGCTGCCCAGCTCGATGTGGACGTGGAAATCGATGGCTACGACATCGCCGAGCTCTAGCCGATCCAACCTCACTCCGTTCCGGTGCGCCAACCGCCGGCGTATGCCTCGCGAGCATCCTGCGAGTACGGTGTTGGCGCCACGCGGACTCGGATCTCGGTCTGGCGGTGCCGCTCGACGGTGCTCTTGGCGGTGCCTCCATTCTCCTCGCCCCACAGGAGAGTCAGCTGGTCGCCGATCTCGACATCCGCATCGACCGTCCCGAGCGAGATGAACGCCCGGTCGTTGAACGTGTAGCCGCTGAACATCGAGAAGCCGACGACCTCGCCATCACGCAGCACGGCGTCGTACGTCGCCGACGTGTAGTTGGACAGGGGCAAGTCGATGTACTTGAAGTTCTGGCCCGGCGCATCGAACAGGGATGCCCAAACACGGACAACGTCGTCGGGGTTCCACTCGAACGTCACCTTCTTCCGCTGCGGCGTGCCCGCCATGGCTTCCAGGGCGGAACGGCCGATGAAGTCATGGTCGAACGCGATGTAGAAGTCGTAGCCGAGGGCGTGTGGGGTCAGGTAGTAGTCCTCGATGTTGTCAGAGACGAAGCTGCCGCCGATCGAACCGCTGGCTTCGTAGCTCGTCGCAGGCAACCACTCCCGATATGGCTTCATCTGCTCCCCGGTGTAGACCGCCGGCAGCGGGGACGGGATCCACCCCGACTCCAGGGTGTTGGTCGCATAGGCCCGGGAACCGACCTGGCGCAACCCGAACTCGTCACCGGCAGCCAGGATGGCCGCCTTCACCTCGGCGCCCTCGGCGTATGGCCCCCATATCTCGACACCGGGCTCCCCTGCCATGCCGTGGCGCAGTGCAGGAACCTGGCGACCGGCCACCGTCATGGTCCCGATGTTGAAGAACTTGATCTTCTCGAGCGGGCCACCGTTGAGCTTCTCGATCACCTTCTGCGCGTTGGGCCCCTGGATCTGGTAGCGGTAGTGCCTGCGAGTGACGGGCTGGTCTCCTGGGCGCGAAGGTGACCGGTCGTCGCGCTCGTACTCGACATCCCAATCGCCCGTCTCTGCGTGGTACTGCACCCAGCTCACCGTCGGGGCCCTGCCGACCATGTTGAACTTGTCCTCAGCAGGACGGAACAAGATCACGTCGCCGATGACGTGACCGTCATAGCTGCACGGGACGAAATGCTTCGCCTTCGTGGTGGGGAAATTGGCAAAGCTGTTGATGGCGAGACTGGAGAGCAGGTCGGCCGCATCCGGCCCCTCCACCGTCAGCTCCGCCATGTGGTGGGATTGGTCGTACAGCACGGCCGCCTCCCGCCAAGCTCGCTGCTCGTCGCGCCAGTTGGAGAACTCGGGTGCCACCACCGGATACACGTATGCCCCGATCTGAGAGTTGCGCAACATGCGCACCGGGTTGTCGACCTCGCTCAGGACGTCTTCGAGACTCTTGCCACTCATCGCTCTCTCCTCCGTCTGCTTCCGCAGCGTCACCCCGATGAGATCACTGGTGTGGCGGAAGCTCGTTTCCCGCTCCTGGCATGCCCTCCCGCGTGGGTCGCGACACGCAATATCAAGTAGCATGATATTCGTCATCCGTCCGGACGGCAACGGGTAATCCCGAATCTGCCCGTCGTGACGAGGGAGAAACAGGAGGAATCCAGTTGGGCAGCCAGGACGAAGCGGGATGGGTCGGCAACGCCATCTTCGAGCTGATCCCCATGAAGAACACACTCGAACGGGCGAGATCACTGCCCGCAGGGGCCACGGTCTCGGTGACCGCATCTCCCGACAAGGGCATGTCGGCAACCATCGATCTGACCCTGGAGCTGGCCCGGTGTGGGCTCAACGTGATTCCCCATATCTCGGCCAGAGCGACCAAGACGAAACTGGAGCTCGCCGGGATTGTCGATGAGCTCCATCGAGCCAACATAACTCACGTGTTCGTGGTGGGTGGGGACGCCACCGAGCCGGGCGAGTTCTTCGACGCCATGGAGCTGCTGACGGCACTCGACTCCCTGGGTCACCCTTTCCAACGGATCGGCGTCACCGGCTACCCGGAAGGCCACCCTTCCATCACGGACGCACAACTGCTTGCCGCCCTCGTGGACAAGACCCGATATGCGTCTTACCTCGCCACCCAGATGTGCTTCGACGCCTCCGCCATCGAGAGTTGGGTGCACACCGTGCGAGCGGCCGGCGTGGAACTACCCATCTGGCTCGGCGTGCCCGGCGCAGTGGACGCGGGCCGTCTCCTGACGATCGGAGCGCGGATCGGAGTGGGCAAGTCGTTGCGGTATCTGCGCAAGAACAGGGCCATCACCAGGGTGATCCGCGGCGGCACGTCCGCGACCGATAGTCTGCTCGACACTCTCGACCCGATGTCTGCCGATCTTGGCCTCAGCGGTCTCCACGTATTCACCTTCAACGCCGTTGCGGACACCGTTGCGTGGTGGGAGCACCGCTTGCAGGTCGACGGAGATTCATGACCCACAGACCTGCTCAGTGTCAAGTAACATGACATTGAAGGGAGCAGGAGGGCAAAGTGCCGATTGTCAAGAACCACGGGCTCGGATCCTGGCCGCAACGCCGGGCCCGCATGACACCAAACCGGGTCGCTCTGACCGACGGCGACCGCAGCATCACGTACCGGGAATTGGCCGACCGCGCAGCAGCGCTGAGCAATGCTTTCCGCGATATGGGTGTCCGGCGTGGCGACCGTGTCGCCTACCTCGGCCCCAACGACTCAAAATACTTCGATGTGATGTTCGCCGTCACTGCGCTCGGAGCCATCATGGTGCCTGTCAACACGCGGCTCGCCGCCCCCGAGCTCGCGTACGTGCTCGAGGACTCGGGAGCAGAGACCGTCGTGGTGGCGCCGAGCCATCGTGAGGTTCTTGCCTCCGCCATCGGCCCCGAGCCATCCCAGCAGATCATCTCGACCGAGACAGACGTCGATCAGCTCATCACCAGGGCCAGTTCTGAGTGGATCGACGAAGAGGTGCGTCTCGAAGACGTCGCCATCATCATGTACACATCCGGTACAACTGGTCATCCCAAGGGGGCCATGCTCACCCACGGCAACCTCACCTGGAATGTCACCAACGTGCTCATCGACCTCGATTTCCATCACGATGAGGTGGCACTGATCGTCGCTCCCCTCTTTCACATCGCGGCCCTCGCCATGATCAGCCTGCCGCTCCTGGTCAAGGGCGGGACCCTGCTGTTGCAGGCGGGCTTCGATCCCACGAGGGCTCTCGAGCTCATCGAGGAACACAAAGTGACACAGATATTCGGTGTGCCCACCATGTTCAATCTCATGGCCAAGACGGACGCATGGAACACGGCGGACATATCGAGCCTGCGTGCGATCATGTGCGGCGGAGCCCCCGTGCCGAACTCGACCATCGAGACATACCTCGACCGCGGGGTGATCTTCCTCCAGGGCTATGGCATGACGGAGACGTCCCCGGGACTGCTCTTCCTCGACGGACCCAGCTCGACCACCAAGGCGGGATCGGCAGGCGTGCCCTCGTTCTTCACCGACGTCCGCCTCGTCGATGCCGAGCTCAGGGATGTCGCCCCGGGGGAGCCTGGCGAGGTGTTGGCCGCAGGACCCAACGTGATGCGCGGCTACTGGAAGCGGCCGCAGGCGACCGCGGCCGCGTTCAGCGGCGACTGGTTCCACTCCGGCGATGTTGCCACCGTCGACGAAGACGGCTATTACACCATCGTGGATCGCGTCAAGGACATAATCATCTCGGGTGGCGAGAACATCTACCCGGCGGAGGTTGAAGATGCGCTGTTGTTCCATCCCGCCGTTGCGGAGGCCGCGGTGATCGGTGTGCCGGACGAACGGTGGGGCGAAGTGGGCCGTGCCATCGTCGTTGCCCGAGGGGTGGTCACCGAAGACGAGCTGCTGACTTTCCTCGAGAGCAGGATCGCCCGGTACAAGCTGCCGAAGTCGATCGTCTTTGCAGATGAGCTGCCCAAGAGCGGCGCAGGCAAGATCTTGAAACGGCAGCTTCGGGATACCTACGCATGAGCGAACATGAATCGAAGAACCGCCCCCGGCTCGCCTATGCAGTTGCGTTCCTGGAGAGAAGCCTCAGGCGTGCCCTCGCTGAGGCGTTGCGACCATTCGAGCTGAGCCTCGCCCAGTACACCGTCCTTTCGCTGCTGGGTATGCATGAGAGTCTCTCCAACGCTCAACTAGCCCGCCGCGCCTACGTGACCCCACAGGCGATGAGCGAGATCGTTCGGTACCTGGAATCCCGCAAGCTCGTGGTGCGCAAGCAATCACCGGATCATGCTCGCATTCACCCAGCCCGGCTCACTGCAAAGGGTCGTACCACGCTCGACAAGTGCGACGCTGCAGTCGACAGAGTCGAGCAGCGCATGATCGATGACGCCGGCCCGCAAGGGGACGGTGACTTGGTGCGGATGTTGATGAGTTATGCCCGGGTGCTGGAGACCGGAGGTCGTTCGGCATCGGCGCAGTAGCGCATCATCGCACTCCGCTGGATTCGATCGGGACCACACCGTGTCCTCGTCTACCCAGTCGAAGGTCTTGGTGACAGCCTTCTTCCAATTCCGGTACGTCCTCTCCCTCTCCGCTTCGGGCATCCGGAGAATCATCCACCGCTGGCCCTCGGCCCAGTTGTCGATGACATCCTGCTCACCAGACCAGAACCCCACGGCGATGCCCGCGGCGTATGCGGCGCCGAGCGCGGCTGGTCTCAGCGACAACAGGACACACCACCATTGTCTTTCCACTGCGGTAGCGAGCTCCTCCACTTCAGGCGCCGAGGAGATGATGCCCAGATTGTCCCGCAACCACTGGATCAGTGACCCGGTCACGGCCACGGAGCCTTCCAGCGCGTACACCGCGGGCCTGTCACCGATCTTGTAACAGACCGTGGTGAGCAGAGCCAGCAGAAAACAGCATCATCTGGTCTGGTTCCGGCCTCGAACAACCAGCGAAAGAGGCGCCGGCGCCGCGCTTGACCGGATCATTTAGGAGTGTGGCCCGATTGAAACTCAATACACCCACCCAGGAATCGGTCTGGGACTATCCGAGACCCCCGCGCGTCGAGGTTGAAGCCCGCCACGTGAAGATTGTCTTCAATGGAATGACCATCGTGGACAGCTCCCGAGCGGTGCGTGTCCTAGAAACCAGCCACCCGCCCAACATCTATGTGCCCTTTGCAGCCGTCGCCCCCAGAGTGCTCGAGCAGAATCCTCAATGCACCACCTGCGAGTGGAAGGGTAGAGCCGAGTACTGGAATGTTCGGGTTGGCGACATGATGGCGCCGGCCGCCGCCTGGAGCTACCCGCAACCGCGTCTCGGCTACGAAATGCTTTCAGGTTTCGTGTCTTTCTACCCGGCCCTCATGGAGGCCTGTTTCCTTGGTACAGAACTCGTTGTGCCGCAGCCGGGCCAGTTCTATGGCGGCTGGATCACCGCCGACATCGTGGGACCGTTCAAGGGCGGGGAAGGAACCCGGGGATGGTGACGGTCACCACGTCTCTCACGAGCTTGCGGAAGAGGGAATTTTGAAGATTCTCGTGACCGGGGCATCCGGATACATCGGGGGAAGGCTGGTCCCGGCTCTCCTAGCCGAAGGCCACACAGTTCGCTGCATGAGTCGAAACCCGGCCAAACTCTCCGGACATCCGTGGTTCGAGGACATCGAAGTCGTTCGTGCCGACGCTCTCGATCGCCCGAGTCTCGACTCGGCGATGGAGGGATGCGATGCGGCGTTCTACCTGATTCACTCAATGGGTGGAAAAGAAGCCGACTTCGAAGTCCACGATCGGCAGGCGGCTGAGAACTTCGCCGACGCTGCCGCGAATGCCTCGCTCGATCGGATCGTATACCTCGGCGGTCTAGGAGCCGGCGACGAGCTCTCCACGCACCTGAGCAGCAGACATGAGGTAGGGCGCACCCTTGCTTCCGGCCAAATCGCCGTCACCGAGTTGCGGGCCGCCGTCATCATCGGCTCCGGGTCCGTCTCGTTTGAGATGATGAGACACCTCACCGAGGTGCTGCCCGTCATGGTCACCCCAACCTGGGTTCGAACCCGATGCCAACCGATAGCAGTCACGGATGTGCTGAAGATCCTCATAGCCGCCATCGAAGAACCAGGCGGCGAATCCCACATTTGGGAAATCGGTGGCCCGGACCAGCTGACCTACGAAGACATGATGAGAGTCTATGCAGAGGTAGCCGGCCTGCCCCGTCGGGTAATCATCCCCGTGCCGGTCCTCAGTCCGTGGCTCTCTAAGCATTGGATCGGCCTCGTTACGCCCCTGCCGGCGGGTGTTGCCAAACCACTCGTCGCGAGCCTGAAGAACGAGGTGACCGTCGCCGAGAACTCCATTGCCGAGACTCTCACCGGGGGCCTGACGGGGTATCGCGAATCCGTCCGTCTGGCCCTGCGTAGCTCTCAGAGCTCACAGGTGGCGACCCGCTGGTCGGACGCCACCGCCTCCCCCGCCGAGCCACTCCCCACCGACCCGGAGTGGGCCGGTGCCTCCGTGAAACACGACGAACGCACCGTTGACACAGCTGCACCATCCTCGGATGTCTTTTGGGCATTCACCGGGATCGGCGGCGACGTCGGCTATTACTCGTGGAACTGGGCCTGGAAGCTGCGCGGAACCGCGGACAGTCTGATCGGCGGAGTCGGGCTCCGACGAGGCAGAAGACACCCGGAAGATCTGCGTGTTGGCGAAGCAGTCGATTTCTGGCGGGTTTCCTCCTCGAGCCGGGTCGCTTCCTCCAACTCCACGCCGAAATGAAGCTTCCGGGCGATGCCTGGCTGGAGTTCGAAGTCGAAACGATTCCAATGGGAAGTCGTCTTCGTCAGAAAGCATCGTTCTATCCCCGCGGGCTGCTTGGTCGTCTCTACTGGCTCGCCCTCACTCCGTTTCATCGCGTCATCTTCGAACAAATGGCGCGAGGCATCGTCGAGGCCGCCGAGCATCGGACCGCGACCGGTGAGAGCCGACCGGCTCCGCTGAAACCTGTCTAGCGTTACCGTCGTGACAAACCACAGCCGGAATTCGTCCATCGGCATCGTCGCCGCCCTGCTGATCGGTGCACTCGTTGTATTCGCCGGAAGTGACGGCAGTTCGAAGGTCGGCTCGATCTCGGTGTTCGCGGTGTGCGGCCTACTCGCCTACGCCATCAACTGGGTCGTGTTCGTGCCCTCCAACCGGTTCAAGACCGAGCAATACTTCGATCTGACCGGCAGCGTCACTTATCTGACGGTCACGACCGTCGCTTTGGTGCTCAGCGGCGACCTCGACGCCAGAGCAATCATCGTCGGCTCACTGGTGTGGATGTGGGCCCTGCGGCTCGGCACGTTCCTGTTTCGCCGGGTACGGCGCGACGGGCGCGATGGCAGGTTCGACCGTATCAAGACAGATCCGCTGCGTTTCTTCATGACATGGACATTGCAGGGGCTCTGGGTGCTGCTCACCTTGGCCGCCGCACTGGCGATCATCACCGGCACGGAACGAGCGCCGATCGGGTGGCTGGCAGTCGTCGGAATCATCGTCTGGGTTGCCGGGTTCGCAATCGAGTCTGCGGCCGACTGGCAGAAATCGGTCTTCAGGAAGGATCCAGCGAACGCCGGCCGGTTCATCACCTCGGGGTTATGGGGATGGTCGCGACACCCGAACTACTTCGGCGAGATCGTGCTCTGGACCGGTATCGCCATCGTAGCTCTGCCGGTCCTATCGGGCTGGCGGTGGATCACCCTGATCTCGCCGGTGTTCGTCGTCCTGCTACTCACCCGGGTGAGCGGCATTCCGATGCTCGAGGACCGTGCTGAGAAGCGCTGGGGTGAAGAAGAGGCATACCAGCAGTACACCAGCAGCACGCCGGTATTGATCCCTCGGCCACCGTGTACCTAGTTCTGGTCGACCTTGACCATGTGTGTCGATGACCTCATGCCACTGTTCGCCTGATTAGTCAGCCGGAGCCCGGTATCCCCGGATCGAACACCAACGTCTCGGTCCCGAAGTCGCAAAGGGCCCGGAAGGTCGCTCGGGTCAGCGCTCCATCCGAGGAGTGCTCGACATCAATCAGGTCACTGAACCTGGCATGCCCAACGTCGAGCGACGCCACCAGTTGGTCTAACTCATCCGTGGCCCTCTGATAAACAGCTCCGACTCGGCGCCGGCATAGTCGAGACACCATTCGCCGCTGTCCGCTGAGAAGGTCCCGCGGCGGAATTCGAACCGGCGAAAGCCCTCCCCATCTGCCAAGACCAACACCTCGTGGATGTTCATCAGCTCGAACCCCACCTCCAACCTGGTGACGATTTCAACTTGCGTTAATCAACTGTCGTGGATCTCAGCTGTGGATATGAGGAAAAACGGCCGCAAAGGGCTGAGAGGCATTCAAGAGCGGACCTCGGTCTCGAGGATGAGCGAGGAGTTGGGAGTTGGCCGTTCTCCAGTCAGCAACTCGTGAACGGTTGAAGACCTGAACGAGGCGAAGACCAGATACAGAGCAGCGCCAAGGTTTCCCAGGACGACTAGGCCCGCCCACCATGAAGCCACCACCAATGGCCGGCGTTCCCTTACCAATACCCACGTGCCAAAGAGGACGAGACCCATGTAGAGGTCGATCAACGTCACTTTGCCCCAGGATAGAGCCCAGATTGCCGAACCCTCATCCACAAATCCACCCGACAGGAATCCGAGAACAATGGTGACCGTCATCGTCACGGCGCCAAGCAGAGAAAGAACTCTCATCAAAGCCATGAATATGTTTCGGAACCGATCGCGACTCTGGATTCAACCGGCGACTCTCAACGCCGGGCCGATACGGGCGCGACGCAAGATCAGGGCGAATACCAGCCGATCCAGACGGGCAGTCGGCGATGCAATCGGACGCCCTCGAAAGAGATATCTCCGTGGCCCGCCCTTGTTCCGACCAACAACCGATCCGGCTAGTCGTCCAGGACAACAGTGACTGCGTCATCGGCCAGCGCCTGACCGGCCTCCTCGTAGAGGTTTCGGGCCACGTCGACTCCCGCCTCCTGGAGCTCGGCAACCTGGTCCGGGAAGGTGGCGACAGCCGCGAGGCGAGCCGCCGGCAGGAACTCGCGTACCCTCTTGGCACATTCGAGATTGGCGGCATGGTTGCTCATCGCAGCAATGACCAGGTCGACGTCGGGGCGGAACCGAACCCTCTCCCAGAAGTCCCGGTCGAGGGCATCCCCCCGGACAGAAACCCGCCCCTCTGCTCGGTGACGGTCCACCGTCTCCTGGCGCCGATCCACTCCCACTACCAAGGGACCCCGCCGGGCCACCATCTCGTCGTAGGCGCCGGCGCCTACCCGCCCCATCCCGAAGATGAGCACCCGGGCATCGCCACAATCGATCACCGTGCTTCTGGTGCCGGTGGATGGCGCACGAACGAGCCGAGCGAAGACGACCATCGGTCATACAACCGGTAGCGGACTGAGTTGGCTGCCGAGGCCAGCACAAATGAGCTGGCCACAGCTATCGCCAGCGTCGAAACCCAATCTTGGTCGAGAAGACCCGACGCAAGGGCGGCCGTTCCGACAATCAGCCCGAATTCGCTGTAGGTAGAGAGAGTCAGCGAGGTATGCAGGGCAGTGCGAGACCTCAGCCGGAAGCGGGTGAACGCCCAGAAGAACCCAGCACTCTTCACGGGGACCAGGGCGACAAGCACCACCCCAACGATCCACGCTGTCGGGGACGGAGTTCCCTGCAAGCCAATGGACAAGAAGAATCCAATTAGGAACAAGTCTTTGAAGCCCAGCAAGCGATCCGCCATTTCGCCCGCCCGTGGATGCCGCGCCAGGATCAGCCCGGCCACCAACGCCCCTAGGTCGGCCTTGAGCCCCAACAGACCGAATGTCCCGGCCCCGACACCGAGGGCGAGCGTGAATCCGAGCAGCACGACCATCTCGCCGTGGTCCGTTCGATCGAGCAGCCAACCGACTAGGGGGCGGAGAAGAAAGAAACCTGGCACCAGCAGGAACGCATAGGGAGAAGGCCATCCCCCGCCGGCTGCGACGAGGAAGGCTACGGCGAAGAGGTCCTGCAGGATCAACACGCCTACCGCCAGGCGACCCGCCAGCGACTCCGACTCGTTGGTCCGCTCCAGAGCTTTCACCGCAAAGACGGTGCTCGAGAATGAGAAAGCGAACCCGACTATGAGGGCCTGGCCGGTATCGAGATCCCGCAACAGGGGCACACCAAGCACACCGACCCCGAGCAGCATCCCACCGATGAGCACGGTTGCGGCGGCCGCTACCACCGTGGTGGTAACCCAAACCGCCGGCCGGACTAGGGTGCCCAACCGCAATTTGAGGCCGATCCCGAAGAGGAGCAGCAGAATTCCGACCTCAGAGATCACGTCGATTTCCTCGGTTGCGGCGTATCCGAACGCGTGGAGCACGAATCCGGCCACCAAATACCCCACCAGTGGCGGAAGCCCACTCAGTCGGGCGAGCAAACCAAACCCAAAGGCAGAGATGAGAAACGCTATCCCCATATGACTGGGATTATTGCAGGGGCCGATCTCCACGGCGGGCCGATGTCTGGGTTCGCTACCTCTACTCATCGGTCATACACACGAGTCCCGACTGCAGGAAATGTC
Source organism: uncultured bacterium (assembly GCA_963844835.1). Taxonomy (GTDB): domain Bacteria; phylum Actinomycetota; class Acidimicrobiia; order Spongiisociales; family UBA5794; genus JAAETI01. The sequence goes on from CAWJPT010000007.1 coordinate 624,997, forward strand.
CGGCTGCCACGCGGCCCGTAGGTGCTGGCCACCAAGCGAGCCAATTCATCCGATGAGGTCGTCGTGTGGGACTCGCTTCACACGACTTCCTGATCGTGGGTTTGGCAACTCCAATGAGGACTATCTCTCTGAATTCTACGGAGTGTTCGATTGCGATGAGCTGAGAGCTCGGCTCCAGCGCATGATCGATGACGCCGGCCCGCAAGGGGACGGTGACTTGGTGCGGATGTTGATGAGTTATGCGCGGGTGCTGGAGACCGGAGGTCGTTCAGCAACGACGCAGTAGCGCATCATTGCACTCCGCCGGATTCGATCGGGATCACACCGTGTCCTCATCTACCCAGTCGAAGGTCTTGGTGACGGCCTTCTTCCAATTCCGGTACGTCCTCTCCCTCTCCGCTTCAGGCATCCGGGGAATCCACCGCTGGCCCTCGGCCCAGTTGTCAATGACATCCTGCTCACCAGACCAGAACCCCACGGCGATGCCCGCGGCGTATGCGGCGCCGAGCGCGGTGGTCTCAGCGACAACAGGACGCACCACATCGACACCAAGCAGATCCGCCTGGAACTGCATGAGTGTGTTGTTGGCGATCATGCCCCCGTCGACCTTGAGCTCGGAGAGTGGAACACCCGAGTCTGCGTTCATCGCATCGAGCAGCTCCCGGGTCTGAAAGGCAGTCGCCTCCAGCGCAGCGCGGGCAATGTGGCCTTTGTTCACGTAGCGGGTCAGGCCAACCAGCGCACCGCGAGCGTCGGATCGCCAGTAAGGGGCGAACAGGCCGGAGAACGCCGGAACAAAGTACGCACCACCATTGTCTTCCACTGCGGTAGCGAGCTCCTCCACCTCAGGCGCCGAGGAGATAATGCCCAGATTGTCCCGCAACCATTGGATCAGTGACCCGGTCACGGCCACGGACCCTTCCAGCGCGTACACCGCGGGCCTGTCACCGATCTTGTAACAGACCGTAGTGAGCAGACCGTTCTCGGACGGCACCGGCGACGTCCCGGTGTTGAGCAGCATGAAGTTGCCCGTGCCGTATGTGTTCTTCGCAGTTCCCTGCTCGAAGCATGCCTGACCGAACGTCGCAGCCTGCTGGTCCCCGAGGATGCCTGCGATCGGCACACCGGGGAGCATGCCGTGCTCACGGCCAAGCCCGTACACCTCGGATGAGGACCTGATCTCGGGCAACATCGACATGGGGATGCCCATCTCCGCCGCGATCTCGGCATCCCAAGCGAGAGTCGTCAAGTCCATCAGCATCGTCCGAGAAGCGTTGGTGACGTCCGTAACGTGCACCCCTCCTTGGATACCGCCCGTCATGTTCCACAGGAGCCATGTATCGGTGTTCCCGAACGCGAGCGCTCCCGCCTCGGCCCTGTCTCGGGCCCCGGGGACATTGTCGAGAATCCAGCGTATCTTCGGACCTGAGAAGTACGTGGCAAGGGGCAAACCAACCCGATCCTTGTACCGATCGGCACCACCGCCCAGCTCGCCCAGGTCGTCACAGATCTGCTGCGTCCGGGTGTCCTGCCAGACAATGGCGTTGTACACAGGCTCTCCGGTGGTCCGATCCCACACAACGGCGGTCTCGCGCTGATTGGTGATTCCCACGGCGGCAATGTCCCGATAGGTGACATCGGCCCGGGTCAACGCAAGGCTGACCACCTCCCGGATGTTCCCCCAGATCTCCGTTGCGCTGTGCTCCACCCACCCCGGCTTGGGGAAGATCTGCTCATGCTCCATCTGGCCCGTCGACACGATCGACCCGGAGTGGTCGAACACTATCGCTCTGGAGCTAGTGGTGCCCTGGTCTATAGCCAGGATGAAATCCGCCATGATCAGTCCTCCTCAGTTGCGGTGGGTGTGTGCTCGGTGCCTGCTGCACATTGTGCCATTGAGGCACGGCGTCGCGATGTCGCCTGTGGTTGCCGAGCGATGGCCCGGCCGGGAATTCCCGGCCGGGCCATCACCAATCGTTGCACAGCCTGCACGGCTGCTGCTCCTAGCTGAGCTGCACCTAGCTGAGGATCCTCCACAGAGCGAAGTCCCCGCTCGCTGCCAAGGTCCAGACCATGTACGCCGTAACCATGAAGGATCCGACCCAGATGCGGCCGGTCTTCCTGAAGAAGTACGTGTACAAGCACGAAATCAGCGGCCAGAACACCAGGAGGGGTAGGTAGTAGATCCCACCTAGACCGGCTGCGACGGCGCTGCCTGAACCGAAGGGCTGAGTGCCGCCACTCAACAGCGGGATATAGAGAATCAGAATCCACACCAACGCGCCAAGGGTCAGCATGATCGAGTTGACCAGCATCTCCTGCCACATCGGAGCCTTGCCCTTCTTCCAGCGAAGGAAGCCCGCAAATAGGAGCCCTTGCGCCACAAAATAGATCCCAAACGGAATCAAGTAGCCAAAGAAGGCAAACCATCTCACCGGGCTCATCGGCTGTAGATTCACTACCCAGGCGCGGAAGTCAACGTGCCATGTGGCCTTGATAAACGCCAGTAGTGCATACAGCGGGACGAGGACAACCGTCACGAACAGCAACGATCGGCCGATCGCGTACCAGTCGACGCCGCCTTCGGGCTCGAACACACCGTAGCTCTCCAGCGTGCCACCCTGCTTCTTGGTCACGGCGAAATGGTTTAGCGCAATCAACGCCCAGGCAACGATACCGACAGCCACCGCCCACACCATGTAGATGTTGGTGAATGTCTGGGGCCATAGGGTGTTCACCTTTATCCATGAGTTCATGAACATGTGGTCCCAGACCCACAAGTACAGCAGTGGTCCCAACGCAGTCGTAATAACTGCACCGACCCACCAGAGGCCACCCGTGAGTCCCCGATACTCGGGCACCGGCTTGACCAGGGAGGCGAACTTCCGGGTCCGTAGCAACAGACCGCCCATGGCAAACAAGAACAGGAACGCACCGGCCAAGGCCGCCATCGTGCCTAGGAACTTGATCGGCCAGATCTGGCCGAGGCTGCCCATCTCGCTGCCATCGGTGAGCGTCATCTGCATCCAGTCGATGGCGTTCCTTATCGCCGACGGTGAGTCGGTGGACAGAGCGTGATCCTCCCACGGTGTGTAGAGGACGCGTGCCGTACCGTCGGCGATCGAGCCGTACACCTGATCAGGGACAATCGGACCATCGATTCCGAACAGCGGCAGCAGAGCCGGCGACATCGTCGCGTCACTTCCCTTGTCGACTGCGATCATCAGACCGAGTTCGGTGAAGCTCCCGATGTTCCAGGCCACGTTGTGCAGACCCTTGTACTGATCGACGATAGGTGGGCCAGGAGGATTGGCCTCGGATTCCATATAGAAGATCGAGTTGTAGCCGTCGGGCTGCGATAGGGCCGCCGCAGTCGCGGCACAGAATCCGCCCTGAGACATCCCGAGCAGCCCGATTCGCTTTGTATCGACACCGGCCACACCTTGGAGATAGGTCAATGTCGCTGGACCACCGCACCCGATTTCCTGATTGGCGCCGTTGGATGAGCCGTGCCCGGTCATGTCCGCAGAAACGACCACAAACCCGCGCCTCGCCATCTCAAGCGCCGTGTTGGACATGTACTCTTTCGAGTTGTTCAACCCGTGCCACATGGCGATGCCCGGGGCGGGATTCTGCGGCGACACGCCCTCCGGCATGTACAGGAACGCGCTGAGCTTGTGGCCGTCACCGACGGCGATCGTCACCTCGGTGATCGTTGTTCTCCCATAATCGGTGTGCACCCACCTCGCAAGCAGGCTGCCCAGCACCATCAGAACGAGAGAGATCACTAACAGCAACTTGGTCCTGTCTGAGAACCAGGATCCTCCCCGTTTCCTCGGGGAATCAACTGACATTGTCATCGAAATACCTCACTTCCCATTTTGCTTCGTACTCGTGTGACACGGTCATGGAGACCGTTTGTCTATTTGGTAGGCGCGGTGAAGGCCTCGAGCACCGCCGTGGGGCGGACGAACACAATCCAACTACCGAGGAGCCGGACCAATTGCCCCACTCGATACCCTGGCGCCCAACGCCGCTACGAACCGACACGGAGTTGCACAACGGATGAGGACGCGCCGCATCGCGCCGCTCACAGATTGCACACGGCGTCTCTTGGTGAGTTGGCGCGCCCCGCCGCCAACACCGCCTGATGGCCGTGTAGACCGGCCCGGCGTGGGACACTCGCTCTCCTCCTACTTCCCGATTGTCTCCGTTGCCCTGCCCGTACGGACACATCGCGTTCTGTGTCTCTTCGATCGCTCCTCCCGTCAACAGATCATCTTCCGTTATCACTGACTCATGCCCTAGTCGGGCCATCCCGTTGAGCTACGAGACACGGTGCTCTCAAACCACGCCTTCTTGCTGACCGCACGGTTGAATACATGAGTTGCGTCCCGATCGTCGTGCAACTCCCTAGCGTACGACTCGGCGCAAGCGAGCGCCGAATACTCGGATATCTCGCGATCGAACCTGCCCTCGTCCCAACCGAGGAATGGAGCGAGTATCGACGCCACCTCCTCAGCCGCCGCAACACCGCGTTCGGGTAGCTCGAGAGCGATATGGGTGCGCCGGGAAAGGACGTCGTCGAGATGAAGCGCGCCTTCATGTGTGGCCGCGTACACGACTTCCGCTCTGAGGTAGCGGGGCGCCGATTCGAGCGACTGTGCCATCGTCCCGTCCTCTTCGCAGATAGCGACTATCTCGCGAGCCTTGCTGCCGTAGCGACCCAGCAGATGGTCCACCGTCGCGACGCTCCAGCCAAACCGCTCCTGCCACAACCTCGATTCATCCCTTGCGTCGGCGAAGGCCTCGGCTCCGATGAGAGGTGTCAGGTGCGTCACGGAAGGCATCTGTTCAGCATTCTCTCCGAGCGCGTGGTCCACGGCATCTCGGGCCATCACACGGTAGGTAGTCAGCTTCCCACCTGCGATGACGGTGAGCCCGGGTGCAGGCGAGGCAACCGTGTGCTCCCGCGATACCCTGCTCGATCTAGTTCCCGGCTTGACCCCTCTCTGCAGAAGAGGTCGCAGGCCTGCGAACACAGCCACAACCTGTTCCTGGCTGATGGGCGTCGTCAGGATGGCATTTGCCTGTTCGATCAGGTACTCGACATCGGATGCGGTCGCCAGTGGATTCGACCGATCGAGTTCCCACGGCGTGTCGGTCGTACCGATCAGCCAGAAGTCTCCCCACGGAATAACGAACAGCACGCTCGTCTTGGTCTGTGTCACTACCGCTGCGTCGCCTACGATTGCGTCGCGGGGAATGACGATATGAACCCCCTTGCTGGCGAGGACACGCAAACCACTATCTGTCGCCCCCAACTGCTGCGTCTCCTCGGTCCACACGCCTGTGGCAATGATCACCGACCTCGCTGCGATCTCGAGCTCGTTGCCCGATTCGAGATCCACAGCTACTGCCCCGCACACACTGCCGTCTGCGTCGGTCAGCAGTCGGATCACCTTCATGCGAGAGATAGTCGAGGCACCGGCGCTTCTGGCCGTCCTAACCAGGCTGAGCACGAGGCGAGCATCATCAACCGTCGCGTCGTAATAGGTGATGGCTCCGACGAAGACTTCGGGGCGCAGCCCGGGGAATAGCCGTTGCAGGCGCTTGTGGCTGAGGTGTCTGATGCCGCGGGAGCCTGGCTGTTCTTCTGCTCGCTCCCAGCATCTCATACAACATGACCCCGGCCCCGATGAGGGGCCTCTCGAACTGTTTCAGCGGGAAGATGAATTTTTGAGGTAGAACAAGGTGAGGGGCGAGCTTGGTCAACAACAGGTCCCGCTCGATCAGCGCTTCTCGGATCAATCTGAAATCGAGGGTCTTGAGGTACCGCAGCCCGCCATGCACAAGCTTGCTCGATCGGCTCGAGGTCCCTGCGGCCCAGTCACCCGCTTCCAGAAGACACGTGTTCAGTCCACGCGTCGCTGCATCGAGGGCGATACCTGCACCGGTTACCCCGCCACCGACGACCAATACATCGAGATCTGGTTTCGCCGACAAGGACGCTCTGACGACCCCCTCCATTGCCCGTTTTCGCGACTCGGAGTCGAGGCGATCACTTGTCATTGGCGCTCACTCCCGAAGCTGCTCCGCCGATCACTAGATAGATATCGCTCGACTAGCCTCTTTGCAAGACTTCTCACATAATCTGCACAAACGTGCACAGAGGCGGTTCTATGGCGACGAACAGCACTTGGGGAACATCGAGCGAAGAAGAGAGTCTCCTGGCCGCGGCCTCGATGTATTACCACCAGGACATGAAAATGGATGCCATAGGGCGGCGACTGCATTTGTCCCGATCAACGGTGTCGAGAATGCTCAAGCGCGCGCGGGAGCTCGGGCTGGTGGAAATCGCATTGCGGCCGTCGCCGACCGGGGCGTCAGGCCTGTCTCAAGATGTGGCCGAGGCATACGGCGTCGAGACGTACGTGGTTCCGGTCTCCGGTCTGGCCTCCGAACCGGAACGCCTGACACAGATTGCCGTATTCACCGCGAGACTGGCGATGCAGTGGATGGATTCCGACATGATCATGGGGGTGGCTTGGGGCACAACAGTTGCCGCGGTAGCCGCCCAGCTGGGTAGAAAGCCCACACTTGGCAGCACAATCGTGCAGCTCAACGGTGCGGCCAACACCAGGACTTCTGGTGCCCTCTATGCGGAGTCCCTCCTCTCGCAGTTTGCCATCGCCTTCGATGCGGAGATTCAGTTGTTCCCCGTGCCCGCGTTCTTCGATTTTGCAGGTACTCGCGAGGCAATGTGGCAGGAGCGCTCGATCGAACGCGTGCTCGATCTGCAACGCCAGGCCGACGTGGCGCTCTTCTCGGTCGGGGCACTGTCGGGCGAAGTGCCGAGCCACGTCTACTCAGCCGGTTATCTGGAGCCTGAGGACATGGAGTCGTTGAGGGAGGAAGGCGTCGTGGGCGACGTCTGCACTGTGTTCCTCCGGGAAGATGGGTCGTACTCGGATTTGATTCTCAACGAACGAGCGACGGGTCCCACTCCGGGCGAGTTGCAGGTGATTCCACGACGATTGTGCGCTGCTGCAGGGGATGGCAAGGCCAGAGCAATCCGTGCCGCACTCCTTGCAGGGGTGGCCACCCATCTCGTCATCGATGAGCGAACGGCACGGAGCCTGATAGCCGTCACGTGATGATGTAGGAGTTGTCTGTGTCGATGGTCGCCGCCCCCATCGATACTCACTTTGGCGGCCATTACGCCGCCGTCGCATCACTGACACCAAGTCCCGGCCAGCGCAGACTCGACGCCATCCCTGAACGTATGTACATCTGTTCAGATATGCGTATTATGAAGGCATGGCGAAAGAGACCGAGACCACAGATTCCCAGCCGACCCGACGGCAATCGGGCGAGTCATGACAGCCCGCTCCGAACTGCTGACCGCCGACGAGGCCGCTGCGCTTGCCGGACGATTCCAGTTGCTTGCCGATCCCGGCCGACTCCGGATGATCTATGCCCTGCTCGAGGCAGGTGAACTTCGGGTCAGCGACCTGGCGGCGGCGGTCGACGTTTCCGAATCGGCAACCAGCCACCAGCTGCGTCAACTGAGACTCGCCGAACTCGTGCGATCCCGGCGCGAGGGACGGACCATCTTCTATCGGGTCAGCGACAACCACGTCCGCCTGCTTCTGGATGTGGCCGTCGAGCACTACCTCCACGACCACGACAGGAAGCGCTCATGAGCGGCCACAACGAGACAGCGCGCGCCGGTGCTCGTCACCAGCCACGCTTACGGCTTGTTTTTCTGCTCGTGACGGTGTTCATGGTGGCCGAGATCATCGCCGGGTTCGTGACCAACTCACTCGCGTTGCTTTCGGATGCCGGTCACATGGCCACAGATGCCCTTGGCCTCGGCATGGCACTCGCAGCTATCAGCGCCGCAAGTGCAGCCGATCGGGATCGGCATCGCACGTTTGGGTTGTACCGGCTCGAGGTGCTCGCCGCCCTGGCCAATGCGGTGCTGCTGTTTGCGGTGGCGGGCTACGTCATCTACGAGGCCATTCGAAGGTTCGAGAGCCCACCCGACGTCCTCGCCGGCCCGATGCTCGTGGTCGCAGCACTCGGCCTGCTCGTCAATGTGATCGGTTGGTGGCTGCTCCGCAGCGGTGCGAGGGAGTCGATCAACGTTGAGGGCGCCTACGTTGAGGTCATCGCCGATCTCCTCGGCTCGATTGCGGTTGTGGCTGCCGCTGCGTTAATCCGGTTCACCGGCTGGTCCTACGTCGATCCCATCTTCGGCGCGGGCATCGGATTGTTCATTCTGCCCAGAGCCTGGCGGTTGGGGCGCCGTGCCGTGCGCATCCTGATTCAGGCGGCACCAGAGGGGATCGATCTGACGCGGCTGCAGGATCGCATCGTCTCCCTTCCGGGAGTCGGTGGCATCCACGACCTGCACGTCTGGACACTCACCTCGGAAATGGACGTCGCCACAATGCACCTCATCTCCACACCAGACGCCGACGCCCACGACATCATCGACCTCGCTACCGAGATACTGCGCAACGACTTCCACATCGCCCATGCCGCAATCCAGGTCGAGCCCGAGTCTCACAAGGACTGCGTAGAAGTCAGCTGGTAGGCACCCGTACCCCGCCCCACGCTTCTTGCGGATCTGAGGCCAGCGCCGGTACAGGCTTCTGCGCCGTCCCTATGGTGGACCCGTCCGGCTGCTGGGACCCGCTCTGTCGGCTCACGCAGCCAGAGCGGGCTCCCCTTGTAGCAGCCAGCCCCCACAAGATGATCGATCCCGGGCGAATCAGTCCAGATCGAACCTGTCCAGGTTCATCACTTTGTCCCAGGCAGAAACGAAGTCCTCAACGAACTTGCGCTCGCCGTCCTCCGATCCGTAAACCTCGGTGATCGCCCGCAACTGAGAATTCGAGCCGAAGACGAGGTCGACGGCGGTGCCGGTCCATTTGATCTCGCCGGTGTTTCGATCACGCCCTTCGTAGATGTGCTCGGTGGTCGACATCCTCCACTCTGTGCCCATGTCGAGCAGGTTCGTGAAGAAATCGTTGGACAGCACCCCGGGCCGGTCTGTGAAGACACCGTGGCTCGACTCGCCGAAGTTGGCGTTCAGTACGCGCATGCCGCCGACGAGCACCGTCATCTCGGGAGCGGTCAACGACAGCAGGCTCGACCTATCCACGAGCAGCTCCTCGGGACGGCGTTTGTCGCCGGTCCGCGAGTAGTTGCGGAAACCGTCCGCAGTCGGCTCGAGCACGGCGAAAGCGTCTGCGTCTGTCATCTCCTGGGTGGCATCGGTGCGGCCAGGCGAGAACGGGACCTGTATGTCGTAGCCGGCATCTCTGGCGGACTGTTCCACCGCGGCGCATCCGCCGAGCACGATCAGATCAGCGAGCGAGACCTTCTTGCCACCCGCTTGCGAGCCGTTGAAATCGGCCTGGATGCTCTCGAGGATCTCCAGCACGGTCGCCAGCCCTGCCGGGTTGTTGACCTCCCAGTCCTTCTGCGGAGCAAACCGAATCCTGGCCCCGTTGGCCCCGCCCCGGTTGTCGCTGTCGCGGTAGATCGAAGCGGCAGACCAGGCGGTGTAGACGAGCTGGGAGACGGAGAGCCCGGACTCGAGGATCTTGCCCTTGAGCGCGGCAACGTCTTGTTCGTCCACGAGGTCGTGATCGACCGCGGGGACCGGGTCCTGCCAGATCAGTTGCTCAGCCGGGACCTCAGGACCGAGGTACCGGGCGATCGGGCCCATGTCACGGTGGGTGAGCTTGAACCATGCCCTGGAAAAGCGTCTGCGAACTCCTCCGGGTGCTCGTAGAAACGCCGCGAGATGCGCTCGTAGATCGGATCGACCCGCAGGGCAATGTCCGAAGTGAGCATCATCGGGGTGACCCGCTTCGAGGGATCGTGGGCATGCGGCGCGGCGTCGTCCGCGGCCCGATCCGTGGGGCGCCACTGGTGGGCGCCCGCCGGGCTCTTGGTCAGCTCCCACTCATAGCCGAACAGCGTCTCGAAGAAGCTGTTGTCCCAGGTAATCGGGGTGGGCGTCCAGGTGACCTCCAACCCACTCGTGTAGGCGTCAGCGGCCATGCCACTGCCGTAGCTGTTCTTCCAGCCGAGCCCCTGCTCCTCGAGCGGGGCACCCTCGGGCTCGGGACCGACGTACCGCTCTTCGACGGCGCCGTGGGTCTTGCCGAAGGTGTGGCCGCCTGCGATGAGGGCAACCGTCTCCTCGTCGTTCATGGCCATGCGGGCGAAGGTCTCACGGATGTCCCTGGCTGATGCGAGCGGATCCGGGTTCCCGTTCGGTCCCTCGGGGTTGACGTAGATCAGACCCATCTGGACCGCACCGAGCGGATTGGCGAGCTCACGGTCACCGCTGTAGCGCTCGTCACCGAGCCAGGTGTCCTCAGGCCCCCAGTAGATGTCCTCTTCCGGCTCCCAGACGTCTTTGCGCCCTCCCCCGAAACCGAACGTCTTGAAGCCCATCGACTCGAGGGCAACGTTGCCGGCGAGGATCATCAAGTCGGCCCACGAGATCTTGCGACCATACTTCTGCTTCACCGGCCACAACAGGCGGCGTGCCTTGTCGAGGTTGGCGTTGTCCGGCCAGCTGTTGAGCGGGGCAAAACGCTGTGTGCCGTTGCCTGCGCCGCCGCGACCGTCGTGGATTCGGTACGTCCCGGCATCGTGCCATGCCATACGGATCAGGAGCGGTCCGTAGTGGCCGAAGTCGGCGGGCCACCAGTCCTGCGACTCGGTCATGATCGCGGCGAGATCAGCCTTCACCGCGTTGAGGTCGAGGCTCTCGAATTCCTCTGCGTAGTCGAACTCCTCACCCATGGGATCGATGAGCGGTGAGTTCTTGTTGAGCACCCGCAGGTTGAGCATGTTGGGCCACCAGTGCTGGTTGGCCATCGACCCGGTTGCGGTGTATGCGTCATGTAGCACCGGGCACTTGGATGCAGAAGCGCCTTCCTGTGCGGGCATGACGTTGTCTTCGTTGCTCATTGCTGCTCCTTCTCGGCTCGGGTGGCTGTTGGCGTTGGATCAGATGCTCGGTTCGGCGGCGTTGCGGCAGTCGGGGCAGTAGCCCCAATAGATGACCTCCGCTTCGTCGATGGCGAACCCATGATCGTCGGATGGTTGGAGGCACGGCTTGCTCCCCACCGCGCAATCGACGTCGACCGTGCGACCGCAGCTACGACAGACGAGGTGGTGGTGGTTGTCGTCAACACGGTCCTCGTAGCGTGCCGGTGATCGGGCCGGCTGGATGCGCCGGATGAGGCCCTTTTCGGTCAAGGTGCCGAGGGCGTCGTACACGGCCTGACGCGAGATTGCGCCGATCTCGGATCGCACGAAGTCTTCGATGTCGTCTGCCGTGCCGTGTGATCGGTTGGATACCGCCCGGAGTACAGCCAGCCGTTGCGCCGTCACCTGGACACCGTGCTCCCGAAGGAGCTCGGTTGGCTCCGGCGATCCTATCGGTGTAATTGCCTTGCCCATCTGATTCTGTACTGTATCAAAGATTGTACTGATCCCGCAAAAGAGAGAGCGGGTCTCTGCTCTAGTCCTTCGGCTAGGTGCGGTTGCTTGTGCGGTAGTGGTGACGCCAGATGAGCCGGTAGATGCCAAGCCGTTCTGGAATAGCGCGAACCCCTGGTATGTAGGGGACGAGGGCGAGGACGAGACCTAGGACGGCGACAATCGCCAGCACGATGATGTCGCCGTTGCCCGAGGTGCTACCGGGCGGGATCTGGTACCAGAGGGAGACGGGAATCAGCCATATCTGGCCGGGCCAGTTTCCGACTGTGGCCGCCATGCCCCACTCATCGCCGGCCAGGCCGGCGGGGTCACCCAGGTTGGCGAAGTAGTCGCCGTCGGCAAGGAAGAGCTGCGAACGGGTGTAGTCCAAGACGAAGAATCCCGGGTGGTCCGGGGTGTCGTCTAGCAACGCCGCGTCGACGGCTCCGCTCCGGGCGAGTGACAGCATCGTCTGGAGCATGGTCGGGAGTGGTCCGGCGCCGTCGGGTGAGAGTGTCGCCGCCGCCGACGGGTTCGCGGCGAGCGTCTTCGAATAGCTGTCGATCCATTGCAGGCGCTGCTCCGGGGTCGCCGCCCGGTAGGTATCGACGGCCGCCGCCAACGCCGACCCGTCGGTGACGAATCGGCCAAGCGGGTTGAGCACCAGGTCTCTAGCAGGGTCGATCGGGATCTTGACGCCGACGATGCGTTGCGGCGAGAAGAAGTCGAACAGCGACTGTGCGGCGTCTGGGTTGTCGGTGTAGGGCGGCCCGTACTGGGCAGTGTCACTCGTTCCATCCAACTCGGCCAGCGTTGTCGCGAGGAAGCCACCCGGATCCTGGGTGGCCCACTCCTTGAAGGTGACGGCGCCACGCTGCGGAGCCCCGAACAGAACCGCAAGCGCGAGAGCGAGTACGCCCATGACCACGAAGGCAGCAACGATCTCCTTGAGCAAATCGTAGGATCGGTAGGGGCCGTCCCAGTCCTCGACGGGGCGAACGGAAGGTCGAGATGTCATGCGGCCACCTCCTGCGGACTCCGGCGCTTCCTCGCCGATGGGCGGGCAGACACCCCGGCGCCTGACGAGGAGGATGTGGATTGCCACCACGTACCGCCACGGTCAGAGGGAGGACAACGACGTGGACGGTAAGCACCTGCTGGGTATCGAGCAGGTTGAGGAACGCTCCGACTCCTACGGCGTTGAGGCCGTCCTTTGCCTGTGTGGCGATCCATTGCGCCTCGAAATTCTGCTGGGAGACGTATCCGGTGAGGGCAGTGATGGTGGAAGCAAACAATGCGATCACGCCGATCACCCAGGTCAGCCCCCGCCTGCCACGCCACGATGCCTGTAGGAATTGAGCGATGAGGTGGAGGATCATGAAGAAGAAGAAGAGTTGCACCGACCACAAATGGGTCGCGTCGGTGAACCGGCCAACCGACGACGTGTGCCGCCAGCCGGGACCTGCGGCCGCCAGGACGATCCCGGAAATGACGATCACCCCGAGCGAAGCGAGGGTGGCAACACCGAACGTGTAGGTCCACGATGCCACGTACACGGGTTCGGACGAGGGAAGCAGTCGACTCCACGGAAACTGGTGCCGGACCCAACTCCGAACCGATCCTGTCCATCCGCCGCCATGGTCCTCGATCTCAGGATCTGTATCCGGGTCGGCCAACCGCGCCCGGGGGAAGGGCGCGGCAACGGCGACGACGAAGACCAGGGCAACCAGCGCGACCATGACGAGATTGGCGATCGTGATACGGAACCAGCCAAATTGGATCACGTGTTGGGTACCACTCAGATCGATCATGATCGCTCACCTCCCGAGCGCGACAGCGTCACCTGTATGTACGAAACGGACGGATGCCTATGCGTTCGCGAGGCATCATCCTCCGTTGTCGGGCGACCTTTGAATCCTACAGCGACGCGGATGTCGATGGGGTTCGAGCACCCCGGGGGATCTGGTGCGGTCGCGTTGTCCGGCCTTGCGGGATTCGTGAGTGGTTTGAGGCCCATGTCGAGAAGGCATCCGCTATGAAGTCAACTCAGTGGAATCGAGCTTCTAGCGAGCCCCTTTCATCCGGTCCATTCGACACCGATGGAGATCGGTCGGTAGCGACGTGCCCGGCAACGATGGACACCTGGAAACACCGGGTGCATCCACGGGTCGGAAGGTGACCTTTGGGGTGCGACAGACGAGACGACGCCGGGCACCCATGTCGCAGACGACCGCTACGCTTGCGACGTGACCCAGGAAGAGCTCGCCAATCTCGCCCATTTGCGCCGCGCTCGTGATCTCATGGACCGCGAGTACGCCAACCCGCTCGACGTGCCCGCGATTGCCTGTACCGCGCTGATGTCGACGGCGCACTTCTCACGGCAGTTCAGGGCGGCGTACGGGGAGACGCCGTACGCCTACCTGATGACGAGACGGATCGAGCGAGCCAAGGCGCTGCTGCGTCGCGGCGACATGTCGGTGACCGACGTCTGCTTTGCGGTCGGATGTACGTCACTCGGCTCGTTCAGCGCTCGCTTCACCGAAGTCGTAGGAGAGACGCCGTCGGCTTATCGATCCCGTGACCACAGCGCACTCGCAAACGTGCCGGGCTGCATCGCCAGAGACCTCACCCGCCCCGGCCGCAAACCGAGCAGGATCGAAGAAGTATCTGCTGCGGCGGCCGGGTAGGTTGATCGGTATGGATATCACACTCTCTCAATGCTTTGTATTAGTCACCGACCCCGACCCTGCTCTGGCTTTCTATCGTGATGCCATCGGTCTCGAGGTGCGCAACGACGTCGCCCAAGGGGACTTTCGTTGGATCACCGTTGGCTCCCCATCTCAGCCTGGGGTTTCCATCGTCCTCACCAACTATCTGAACGGCAGCCCCGCCGATGTGGAAGCCGTGACGGCTCTCGTCGCCAAGGGTGCGCTCAACGGCGTCCATTTCCACACCGACGACCTGGACGCCACCTTCGAGAAGGTGCGCGATGCGGGATCCGAGATCGTGTCTGAGCCCGCAGATCAACCATGGGGCACGCGTGACTTTGCGGTGCGAGACCCGTCCGGGAATCTGGTGCGTATCGATCAACCACCCGCTTCCTGGTCGTGATCGAGCGATTTCTACGGGTAGCGTGACCCGGATGCATGCCGCCGACAGCCACGACCTGATCCGGGTGACCGGAGCACGCGAGAACAATCTCCGCGACATCAGTGTCGAGATCCCGAAACGGCGTTTGACTGTGTTCACCGGGGTCTCGGGTTCGGGCAAGAGCTCGCTGGTCTTTGACACGATCGCGGCGGAGTCACGGCGGATGATCAACGAGACCTACAGCACCTTTGTGCAGGGCTTCATGCCGTCGCTGCCACGGCCGGATGTCGAGATTCTCGAAGGGCTGACCACGGCGATCATCGTCGACCAGCGCCGCATGGGGGCCGACACCCGCTCGACGGTGGGCACCGCCACCGACGCAAACGCCATGCTCCGGATCCTCTTCAGCCGCTTGGGTGAGCCCCACATCGGCTCGCCACAGGCATTCTCGTTCAATATCCCCTCGGTTTCGGGCAGTGGCTCCATCACGGTCAAGGGCAAGCGGATCAGAAAGAGCTACACCCTCACCGGCGGCATGTGCCCAACCTGCGAGGGTCGGGGCACAGTCTCCGACGTCGATCTCTCCGCGCTGTACGACGACTCCAAGACCCTCAACGAAGGGGCAATCACCATCCCCGGATACAAGCCGGGTGGCTGGTTGGTGCGATCGTTCACCGAGTCCGGCTTCGTCGACCCGAACAAGCCGATCAAGGAGTACACCAAGAAGGAGCTCAACGACTTCCTCTACAAGGAGCCGACCAAGGTCAAGATGAAGGGGATCAACACCACATACGAGGGTCTGATACCCAAAGTCCAGAAGTCGTTCCTCTCCAAGGACCGGGATTCACTCCGCCCGCACATTCGTGCGTTTGTCGACAGGGCGGCAACCTTCAAGCCCTGCCCGGAGTGCGAAGGGACACGTCTCAGCGAAGGCGCACGAGCTTCCAAGATCGCTGGCGCCAGCATCGCCGATGCCTGCGCCATGCAGATCACCGATCTCGCCGAATGGGTTGGCAATCTCGATGTTCCGTCGGCAGGCCCCCTGCTGACTGTGCTGGGTGACACGCTCGACTCGTTCGTGCAGATCGGGCTGGGCTATCTGTCTCTAGACCGCGCTTCAGGGACGCTGTCGGGTGGGGAAGCGCAGCGGACGAAGATGATCCGGCACCTCGGCTCATCGCTCACCGACATCACATACGTGTTCGACGAGCCGAGCATCGGCATGCACCCGCATGACATCCAACGGATGAACAAGCTACTCGTGCAGCTCCGAGACAAGGGCAACACGGTGCTGGTCGTGGAGCACAAGCCCGAGGTGATCGCCATCGCCGACCACGTCATAGACCTCGGACCTGGAGCGGGGACCGCCGGCGGCACTATCTGTTTCGAAGGTGACGTCGCAGGGCTGCGAGCCAGCGACACGATCACCGGCCACCATTTCGATCACAGGGCGACACTGAAAGACAAGGTGCGAACGCCAACCGGTCGGATCGAGATCCGCGGTGCCAACCTGCACAACCTCCAGGACGTCGACGTCGACGTTCCGCTCGGAGTGCTGTGTGTCGTCACCGGTGTGGCGGGCTCGGGCAAGAGCTCGCTGATCCACGGGTCGATGCCTCGGACGATCGGCGACACTGAGGTGATCACGGTGGACCAGGACCCCGTTCGCGGGTCGCGGCGCAGCAACCCGGCCACCTACACCGGTCTGCTCGACCCCATCCGCAAGGCATTCGCCAAGACCAACGACGTCAAGCCTGCGTTCTTCAGCGCCAATTCCGAGGGAGCATGCCCCAACTGCAACGGCGCCGGGCTCATCTTTACCGAGCTCGGTTTCATGGAGACCGTCTCGTCCACCTGTGAGGTGTGCGAAGGGAAAGGGTTTGACTCGTTCGTGCTCGACTACAAACTGGCTGGCCGTGACATCAGCGAAGTGATGGCCATGCCGGTGACCGAGGCGAAGGCATTCTTTGCTGAGGGTGAGGCGGAGGTCCCCGCGGCACAGAGGATTCTCGAGAGGCTCGATGATGTCGGCCTCGGCTATGTCGCACTCGGCCAGCCCCTGCCCACTCTGTCCGGGGGCGAGCAGCAACGGCTCAAGCTGGCAACGCACATGGCGGAGAGGGGCGGCATCTACGTGCTAGATGAGCCGACCACCGGGCTCCACCTCGCCGACGTCGACCACTTGCTCGCCCTGCTCGACCAACTCGTGGACTCCGGCAAGTCTGTCGTGGTTATCGAGCATCATCAGGCAGTGATGGCCCACGCCGACTGGCTCATCGACTTGGGCCCCGGTGCAGGCCACGACGGTGGCCGCGTGGTCTTCGAGGGCACCCCAGCCGAGCTGGTTGCCCAGCGGTCGACGCTCACTGGAGAGCACCTCGCCGAGTACGTGGGAGTGATCGGGGGAAGGTAGCGGGCAAATCGGCACACGACTCCCGGCAGCTGCGACGCCAAGCCCCTTCGCGGTCTCGAGGAACTCGGTAGCCGCCACAGCGACGACAATGGTATGAATGCCAAAGCTCACCGCAACACACAGTAGGGACCGCTACCTGACGCCACGCCGCGGTCACGCCTCATGCCATCAGAGAGTCACCATGACCAAGGCGGGGCGGATGACCCGATGACGACACCCGACGACGCATCCGGTGGCTCCCGGTCGTCGCGCCTCCAGGCGATCACCCGCATCTTCTCGTCGCTGCGGGTCCCCAACTACCGGCTGTACTTCACCGGACAGGTGATCTCGCTGTCGGGAACTTGGATGCAGCGGGTGGCCCAGTCGTGGCTCGTGCTCGAGCTCACTGGGAGCGGGACGGCGCTCGGTGTTGTGTCGGCGCTGCAATTCCTCCCGCTTCTGCTGTTGGGCCCGTTGGGTGGCGTGCTGGCCGATCGGTACGACAAACGACGCGTGTTGTTCGCCACCCAGGCCGCACCGGCGGTGTTGGCCGCCATTCTCGGTCTCCTCATCACTACCCACGTGGTCACGGTGTGGATGGTCTACGTGCTGGCGGTGGCGCTCGGATTTGTGCAGGTGGTGGACAACCCCACCCGCCAGACATTCATCCACGAGATGGTCGGACCCGATGAGCTCACCAATGCTGTCAGCCTCAACGCCGTTGTCGTCAACGTCGCCAGGGTCATAGGCCCAGGGCTGGCCGGCGCCCTGATCGTCAGCATCGGGCTCGCCCCTTGTTTCTACATCAACGGTCTGTCCTACGCAGCGGTGATCATCGCCCTCGCTCTCATGAACCCCGACCGTCTATTGCGTGCGCCCGTTCAGGGCCGGCGCCGCGGCCAGCTCCGGGACGGCCTTCGCTATGTCAGGAATACTCCCGGAGGTGCTGGTTCCGCTCCTGATGCTGGCAATTGTCGGCACGCTCGCATACGAGTACCAGGTGGTACTGCCGTTGCTGGCGAAGTTCACCTTTGGCGGCAATGCCGGGACCTACGCCACCATGTCGGCACTCATGGGAACGGGAGCCGTCGCCGGAGGTCTGGCGACCGCCGCCGGGGGACGCAGGCCGGCAACATCACTGGCTTGGACCGCCATTGTCTTCGGAACGATCCAGACTTTGACCTCGATGGCGCCGACGCTTCTCATCACATACGCCACGATGGTGCTGTTGGGAGCGGCCTCGATCCGATTCCTCGCTCTCGGCAACGCCACGCTCCAGCTTGCGTCGGAGCCTGCGATGCGGGGCAGGGTGATGGCCCTGTGGGCGGTTGCCTTCCTCGGGTCAACACCGATCGGCGGGCCGATTGTCGGCTGGGTCGGTGAGCACATCGGAGCGCGTTTTGCCCTCGGTGTTGGCGGGGTGGCAACCCTGGCCAGTGGCGTTCTGGCATACCGGGCTCTGGCGAGGATCGAGGCGCGGCCGCAAACAATGGCGACGGGCCGACCATACCTCCACCGAAACCGGCCTGACGAGTCTCTAGGTCGACGGAGTCTCGGGCAGGGCCAGCCATTCTCCCCACGACAGGTCGATCCCGATGAAACGAGGATTGGCAAAGGGCCAGTCAGCGTGGATCCACGCCGGCACGAACTCGCCGAAACCGGCCTCCACCGCCGTCCCCGCCAACTCGTCGATTACCCACCATGAGATATCGGCGTCCGCACCGACTCGCTCGGGCGGGTCGATGTAGACACAACCAACGAGCCTCGTCTCCCCCGGATCCAGCAACGCGTAGTTGAATGACTCGTTGCGCTCCATCTCGTCGGCATGCCGTTGCAGATCGGCGCGGTCCTGTTCCGCCGTCATCGTCGCAGGCGGCCATCCCCATGCCGCGCCGAAGATCGACCAGAGCCGCTGCCGGGATCCCATCACGGCGAGCATGTCCAGATCCGTGTCATCTGGGCTGATCTGCCGGGCGTGAAACCCGGTATCTCCCACCTCCACGGACCAGGGCGCCTCGAATTCCTCCGGTAGCCACATGGTCAGGGAGCGTAGTTGTCGCGGTCTCATCGACGGAGCAGATCGCCCCCGGCTCGACACGGCACGCCGCCCGGGTATCGTCACTGGCCATGACAGGCAAGACGCCCCCACTCCCCCATGTCGACGACCATACGATCGTGATCGATCGACCACGCCAGCAGGTGTGGATCGCGCTCGATCAGTTTGTCTCGGAACACCTGCTGGGTCGCGCGGACACGCTGGTTGGCAAGATGCTCGGCGTCGATCCGCCCGGAGGATTCGGATTGGTCGATGCCGAAGCGCAGCACGAGCTCGTCCTTGCCGGACGCCACCGTTTCTCCGAGTATCGACTCTCGTTCCAACTCGTCGGCACCGGAAACGGTCAAACCCGGTTGACTGCCGTCACCAACGCCAGCTTTCCTGGGCTCCGCGGCATGCTCTACCGCCTCGCCGTCATCGGCAGCCGCGGCCACGCCATCACTGCCAGGCGAATGCTCCGATCGATCGAACGGAAAACCCGTTAGTTCCCCGCTGCACTCATCGTTGTACCGGGATGCCGACCCGACGATTGTCAGACGCTGCCCGGGGTTGTAGCTATGAACGGGACGACGTAGTGGTAGATCGCCACGAAGTGGACCACTGAGGCTGTCACGACGAGGACGTGGAACAGCTCATGAGAAGAGAACACGCGCGGCCACAGGCGGGGATGCTGCGTGACGACGATGATCATGCCGATCGTGTAGACCACCCCGCCGATCGCGATCAGCGCAACGACCGTCCCGCCGACCCGGCGCGCCAGCGGGACCATGAGCGCCACCGATAGCCATCCCAGCGTGACCATGAGCCCGATGGAGAGATGGAAGCGTTGACGCCTCACCAGCAAATGGTGGCCGACCCCGACAGCGGCGATAGACCATGCGACCGAAACACTCACCACCCTCATCCACCCGTCGAGCACGATCACACCGATCGGGGTGAATGTGCTTGCGATGAGTACGAAGATCATGGCGTGGTCGAGCCGCTGCATTCGCTTCTTCCATTGCTCCCGCCATGGGATGGAGTGATAAAGCGAACTGGTGGTGAAGAGCGCTACCAGGCCGAGGCCGTACACCCCGACGGCGACGCGGCCGGCAACAGACGATGCCCTGGTGACCAGAAACACCCCGCCGAACACTGCGACCAGGGCAGCTGAACCGTGCAAGAATCCCCGCACGGGGTTCTGCATCTTGCCCAGGGTTACTCGGTTCTCCACTTGACCATCCTGGCAGGTCGCGACAGATACCGCGCCGTTTTGCGCGCAATCCCGCGATTAGGAGCAATCGTCGTGGTCAGGAAAGGCCCGCCACGAAGTCGGCGATGTTGACGGTGGGCACGAGGACATCGGCACCGGCCGAGGTGACCTTGCCGGCGACAGGAACCTCGTATGTCTCCACTGTGGCGTTGCGAGAGTCCCACAGCCAGGCGGCCGCATCCGTCAGCGTGAGCTGATCGTCGATGGTCAGGTAGGGAGCTATGGATTCGATCGTGTTCAAGATGCTCCTCGGGTCCTTACTCTGCGCCTGACGGTGCAGGAGGTCGACGAGGAACTGCCGGTCACGCGCATTGCGGGTCAGATCAGAGACATTGGGGACGGGCTCCCACTTCCCGCCGACGAATTGCTGCGTATGCCGCGATCTGAGCCACTGCAAGGTGACCTCCCCGTTGGCCAGGGTGCACCCGGCATGGAGATCGAGACCCGACTTTGCATCGCGCAGTGCGTAGTTGGTGCAGATCTGGTACCCACCGAGACCATCTACAACCTTCTGGAAACCGGCCAGATCAACCGCGACGGCGTGGTCGATATTCAGCCCGGTGATGTGCTCCAACTCTCCCGCCAGTTGGGCGAGGCCGTTGGTGTCACCACAGCCTCCCAGCGCATCGTTGATGCGGTGGTAGCCGCCCCGGCACGTGTCCTGCACGTATAGATCCCGCGGCACGGAGAGGAGGACAATCTTGTCCCCGTTTCTGATGGCAAGCACAATCACATCGGCACGCTGCCCGGGGAAGTTGCCGAAGTTCTTGGTGCTGTCGAGCCCTGCCCTGGTGTCGGACCCCACAAACAACATCACGGACGGCGCGGGCGATGCCTGATCCAGGATCCCGGGGGGCGCCGAAGTTGCAGTAGGAGACGAGATTGTTGTGGTTGTTGTGGGCTCGGAAATCGGTACTTGCAGCGAACCGGCGGGCGCGGCAAGCGAGACCCGGTCCACGGACGCCCATGCGGACTCGAGCCGCAGGGTGAGAAGTACCGCGTACCCGGCCACGGCCAGGACAAAGACCGCGAGCCCGCCGAGTATCCAGCGCTTCTTGCCTCTGAATGTTGCTTTCACTCTGTTCTTCAAGTTGTTCCTCGAGGTTGCAATACGGTGTCCCGAACTCCCCTGCCCGCATTCTCAAACGAGTGGCGGTGACCTCTCCGGTCACCGCCACAAGTATCGAGATTACCCCTATCGGCGTTAGTTCAAACACGTTAAGCAACAGACGCTCAGCCGATCGCCTTCTCAACCAAGGCAATGATCTGATTCTCGACTGCCGGAGTGATCTTGGTCAGGGCAAACGATGTTGGCCAGAAAGCGCCGTCGTCGAGGTTGGCGGTGTCCTGGAAACCGAGGGTGGCGTAGCGGGCTTTGAACTTGGCTGCATCTTGGAAGAAGCACAGGACCTTGCCGTCCTTGGCGTATGCGGGCATGCCGTACCAGGTCCTCGGGACGAGGTCGGGCGCCGTCGTGGTGATGATCTCATGGACCCGCTCTGCTAGGGCGCGATCGTCGTCGTTCATCGCCGCGATCTTCTCGAGCACATCTGCAGTCCCGTCGGTCTTCTTGCCACTCCTCGCGGCCTTGGTCTCCTTGGCCCTCTCCTTCATGGCGGCGCGTTCTTCGGCGGTGAACCCACTCGCATCCTTCTTGGGTGATTTCCTGGTGGTTGCCATCACGATCCTTTCGAGAGATAGTTTCGGGTGGGTGACGAAACACGTGACCCGAGCGTACCCAGATGTGGCCGCGAGCCGCTTCTCCGATCCTGCTCGGTTCGATCAGCCAGGCCGATCGACACAACGAGGACCCGCTGTCGCCATCGAGGTCATAGCTGGTCTCGGTCACCGATCGACATCAGCATTCTGAAAGCACGATCGATCTCCTCATCGGTGACGGACATGGCGGCCTCTCCGACGTAGATCTCGGTCCGGCAAACGCCCGGGACATCAGTCGGCATCGCCCAGCCGATTGTCCAAAGTGAGAGCTCTTCAGCGACCCGATCACGCGCCGCCAGAGCATCTTCAGGGTCGCGAGCGATGAAGACGTGAAACATGTTCACGTGAGGTGGGTTCGGCTTGATCGTGATGCCGTCGATGGCGCCCAGCACCGCAGCCATCTGACGAGCGCGTTCGAGATGGGCGGGCATACGAGCAAGCCGAGCCTCGAGCTGCATCGCGGCAGAAGCCACATTCGGCGTCAACGTGTAGAGATTGCCGCCGGCGCGGCGTTGCCACACCTTCGCCTCGGCGATGAAGTCCTCCGGACCGAGCAGCATCGATCCAGGCAGTGCCCCGATCCCCTTGTAGAACGACACGTAGACCGAGTCGAAACCGTCGCAGATCTCGGCATAGGACTTGCCGTACGCCGGGCCGCACTCCCACAGCCGCGCCCCGTCCATATGCAGCTTGGCGCCGCGTTCGTGAGCGGCAGCCTTGATCTCATCCAGTTCGGCAAAGCTGGGCAGCAAGCCGCCGGCCTCCCGTGTCGGAAGTTCGACCAGTACTGCGGCAACTCGATCCGGGAGGTCGCGGAGGTGCTCGGCGAGCATCGGGCTCTGTGCCGGCCCTACGAGCACGGCGGTCAGTCGATGCAGATGAGCGTAACCACGTTGCTCGTGGAGCTCGAGGTGCGCAGTGGGGTGCATCGCAACGTGGTCGCACCCCGCTTGATCGGCCCAGATCCGCATTGCCACCTGTTGGGCGAGGGTTCCGCTCGGCATGAACCGCGCCGCCGGGAAACCGAGTAGCGCGGCTACCTCGGTCTCGAACTCCTGGATCAACTCGCCGGTCCCGTAGGCGTCAAGAGCCACATCCCGTTGCCGGCACCAGTCGGCAACGTCCGCCAGCACGTCGGCGGCCGGGCGAGCTCCATGGCCGTGGAGGGGTTGACTCGAGGCCTTCAGCTCTTCACGATTCATCCTGCGATTATGCCAGGAGCCCAGCCGACCTATGTTCGCTGGTGATGCGCAGTGGCGTCATGCGCCGGCGATGGGCCTTCGGGATCGACATGGACCATCGCAACAACGGGAAAGCTGTATGCGTGGTGCAGGGCGTGCTCGACTTCGTGGGCGATGTCGTGGCCGGCAGCGAGGGTCAGATCCGGGTCAACGGCGACAGAAGTAGAGACATGGAGTTGGTGCCCGTGCCATCGGAGCTTCAGGTCGTTGACGGCACGAACCCCGGGGACGGCGGTGATTGCTGCTTCGGTGCCGTCGACGAGCTCGGGCTCGACTGCATCAAGGAGGCGCCTCATGATCGACCGCGCCGAACGAAACATGAGACGCAGGATCACCAGAACGACAACGAGACCGGCAACCGGGTCTACCCAGGCAACATTGAGGATGGCGCCGACCCCGGCGGCAACCACCGTGAGGGAGGTGAGTGCGTCGGTGCGAGCATGCTGGCCGTCTGCAATCAGGGCCTCGGACCCGATCCTACGCCCAACACTGATCCGGTAGCGGGCCACCAACTCGTTCCCGATTGCACCAACCACGCCGGCCGCGATCACCCAGGGGATGTAGTCGATCAGCCGGGGATCGAGGAGGCGCCGCACCGACTCCCACACGATCAACACGGCCGACGCACCGATGGCGATCACAATGACCACCCCGGCCACATCTTCAGCACGGTTGTACCCGTAGGTGTAGCTGCGGGTCGGCGACCGCCTTCCCAGGGAGAACGCTATCCAGAGGGGGATCGCGGTGAGGGCGTCCCCCAGGTTGTGCAGAGTATCCGACGCCAACGCAACCGATCCGCTGAACACCACGATCAGCGCCTGCAGAACTGCGGTCAGGCCGAGACCGACCAGCGACACCTTGGTGGCCCGGATCCCCTCTGCGCCCGAGTCGAGTACGCCTGTGTGATCGTGATCATGGTTGTGGCCCAGCACGTGGGCGAGGCGGTGCTTCAGCCGCTGCACCGCGCCACCGTGATCATCATGTCCCTCTCCACTCATGGTGGGGAAGGTAATCGCCCGGGTTCACGCAGAGAAGTCGCTACTCGTTCGCAATAGAGGGCCAATCCTCCCACCTTGCCAATTTGGCTCTTGTTCGGTGCCACATTAGGTGCCATACTGGCTCCATGAATCTATCCACATATGTAGAGACCCTACGGGAGCACCTGATCGCCGCTGCAGAGACGGGTGGAGCCGAGAGCAAGAGCCATGATCGAGCGGCTCTCTGGCGGGCTTGATGCCGCCGCCCGCCTGGTTCTGCTCGAGACGATCTCCGCCGCCGCAGACGAGATCACCACGCGAATTGGCTCCAGGAGCGGTAGAAGTCCGACTGCGTGGCACCGATCCGGAGTTCGTGGTGACGCTGCCTTCGGAGGCGGTTGCGAGTGACGTAGTCAACGGGACTGACGGCATCTCCCGACATCGTCGCCGGAGCGGAAGAAGAAGGGAGCACCTCGAGGCTCAACCTCCGGCTCCCCGAGGGCCTCAAGACGCGGATAGAGGAAGCGGCGCGCCGTGAGGGCCTGTCGCTGAACGCATGGCTGGTGCGCACCGCGGCGGCGGCCGTCGAAGGTCCCCAGGGACAGCCGAGACGGACCGCAAAGGGCAGCCAGCGATACACGGGGTGGGTGCGATGAGCACGCCGGATTCCGCAAGCCGACAAGGAGCACAGATGCCTTCATTTGAGACGGTCCGACCCATCGCCGTTTCGATCGATCTGGCGCACTGCATGGGCATGGTCCACGTGATTGCCAGCGACCGCACCGACACGGTGGTCGCGGTGAATCCCGACGATCGGAACCGGCAGGTAGACGTCGAGACGGCCAAGCAAACGGTGGTCGATCTGAGCGAATGGGAACCTGACTATCAGAGCGCCCAGGCGACGCGGCATCGCCGCGTATCTCGGGGATGGGCCGGAGCGGCTCGCTCGACGTGACCGTTGAGCTCCCCACGGGCTCCTCTCTCACCGCTGAGGCCGGCTTCGCGGATTTCCGGTGCGACGGCAACCTCGGCGACGTAGACATCAAGACCGGCGCGGGCAGCGTGCGCATCGATCAGGGCCGGCGGATGTGCTCGTGCACAGCGGAGCGGGTCGAGTCACCGTCGAGAGGTCATCGGGCAACGCCTAGATCGTGACCGCCGGCGATATCACCGTCGGCGCCGTCGCCCGCAATGCCGAAGTGAAGAACCACAGCGGCAAGACGTGGATCGGCCGAGTTGACGGCGACGTGAGAGTCAAGTCGGCCAATGGCGACATCACGATCGAAGCCGCGGGGCGTGATGTCAACGCAAAGACTGCCAACGGGCACATACGACATCAGTCACATCAGCCGCGGCTCGGCAACCGTCGAGACAGCGTGCGGTGGTCTCGAGATCGGAATTGCGGAGGGCACCGCGGCGTGGATCGACGCCAACACCAGCTTCGGGCAGATCCACAACTCCCTCTCCCCCGCCGACAATCCAGGACAGTCTTCTGAGACGGCCCAGGTCCGCGCCAGGACCTCGTTCGGTGACGTCCTGATCACACGCTCGAATCCGGGACAAGGGAGCAAGCGACTGATGCCTGACACAACAAACGCAATCGAGGTGACCAACCTCCGCAAGGGATACAAGGGGGTTCCCGTGCTCAAAGACGTCTCGTTCCGCGTCGAACGGGGCACAGTCTTCGCTCTACTCGGGGCCAACGGCTCCGGGAAGACAACCACGATCAACATCCTGACGACGCTGATCAAGGCCGACGGCGGAACTGCAACCATCGCCGGTTTCGATGTGGCGAGCCAACCCGCCGAAGTGCGCGAGCACATCAGCCTCACCGGGCAATTCGCCGCGGTCGACCACGTGCTCACCGCCCGCGAGAACCTGGTGTTGATGGGTGACCTGCGCCACATCCCCGACCCCGAACGGACGGCGGCACAACTCCTCGAACGGTTCGAGTTGAATGACGCTGCCGACCGCCGCCTGCAGACTTTCTCAGGCGGAATGCGGCGCAGGCTCGACATCGCCATGAGCCTCATTGGCGACGCACCCATCATCTTCTTCGACGAGCCGACGACCGGTCTCGATCCGCAGGGCCGCACCGACATGTGGCAGACCATCCGAGAGCTGGCAGACCGCGGGACCACCGTCTTCCTGACCACGCAATACCTGGAGGAGGCGGACCACCTGGCCGACGAGATTGCGATCCTCCATGGCGGCAAGATCGTCGCCGACGGCCCGCCCGATCAGTTGAAGGCGATGGTGCCTGCCGGCGTCGTCAAACTGGACTTCAGCGATCCGGACCAGTTGACGGCAGCGCAGTCGGCTCTGGAGGGGCGCCACCAGGTCAACCGCGTTGACTCGAAGCTGATGGTGGCGACGACGGGTTCCACGGCCGAGATGGCGGACATGTTCATCCGGCTGAGAGACCGCAAGATCGAGCCCACCGGATTTACCAGGCAGACGGCAACGCTCGACGACGTGTTCTTCAAGATCCTCGAAGAGAAGAAGGATTCGCATGCGAGCGCTGAGTGACACCTGGACCATGGCGAAACGCTCACTGCGTCATACGACGCGCAGCCTCGATACGATCATCACGGTCGTGTTGACGCCGATCGCGTTGCTATTGCTCTTCTTGTACGTGTTCGGTGGCGCACTCGGGACCCAGACCGGGACGATCACGTACATCGACTACATCACCCCGGGAGTGGTGATCATGACCGTCGCCAGCGGCATCGCCTATGCCGCAGTACGACTCAGCATGGACCTGCAGAAAGGCATAATCAGCCGCTTCAGAACCATGCCGCTGGCACCATCGTCGGTGTTGAGCGGGCAGGCACTGTCTTCGACACTGTCGAACCTATTCTCCGTTCTTCTCGTCATGGTCGTTGCGATCATCGTCGGATTCCGTTCACCTGCCGGCGCCCTCGCCTGGCTTGGCTTCATCGGCGTGCTGATCTTGTTCACGCTCGCCACGACATGGATGGCAATGTTCTTCGGCCTTCTCGCTAGCTCGGTCGAAGGCGCCGGAGCCTTCTCGTACATCCTGCTGCTACTGATCTTCATCAGTCCGTCGTTCGTGCCGACCGAGTCGATGACGCCGCTGCTGCGCGGCTTTGCCGAGCACCAGCCGATGACGCCAATCATCGAGACACTGCGCTCTTTGCTGACCAACGGTTCCGCAGGCAGTCAGGCGTGGATCGCGGTCGCCTGGATCCTCGGCATCCTGATCGTGTCCTACACGCTGGCGCTGAGCATCTACCGCAGAAGGGAGCCGGTCACGGCGGACCAGTAGCGGTCGCGCGGGCAGCACGATCCAACGACGGGCCGGCGGGACCATCGGAGGAGACCGCGTTGTCGTATGCTTGATCGGCGCCAAGGACCTCCCGGGATCGCGAGACAGGCTTCGGACAACGGATGACGAATAAGCGAGCCAGAGCCACCATCGCCACCGCGTCGCTCGCGACGACCCGCAGTGTCGGCGAGCCAACATGACCCGCTTCTTGGCTGCTGCCGGTCCGTTCACACCCTTCGTGGTGTTTCTGCTCGCCGCCGCCGAGAGCGCCGCCTTCTTCGGACTGGTCATCCCCGGCGAGGCCGCCGTGATCCTCGGAGGAGTCGCCGCCGGGACGGGATCGGTGTCACTGTGGGTGATGATTCCGACAGCCGTCGCCGGTGCCATCATCGGCGACTCGATTGGCTACCGGCTCGGGAGAACATTCGGGCCTTCGCTCCTCAAGGGGAAACGAATGGCGAGAGTGGCCCGGCAACTCGACAAGGCGGTGAGCCTGCTGGCAGAACGAGGTTGGTGGGCCCTCGTCGCGGCCCGTTTTGCCTCGGTGTTGCGGGCGGTCGTCCCGTTTGCCGCAGGCATGGGAAGGATGCCGTACAGACGATTCTTGTTGGGTAATGTCGTCGGCGGGGTGGCTTGGGGCACGACCTACACCCTCGTCGGCTACCTCGCCGGGGCGAACTACCCCCGGGTCGAAGGATGGTTCCGTACCGGCGGCCTCACAGTGGTCGGACTGGTCATCGTGGTAGGCGGGATCTTCTGGCTCACCCGGTGGGCACAGCGCAACCAGGGTGCGGTGGTCCGGACGCTACAGCGAATCGAGGGGACACGCCCGATCCAACTCCTCTCCAAGACTGCGAACCGGCTCCGGCTCAGCGGCGCCGCCTTGGCCACGACGGCGGTCGGGATCATCATCGGCATATGGCTGTTTGGTGGCCTCATCCAGGATGTGCTCAAGAGCGAGGAGTTCTTCTTCTTCGATCTCTCTACGATCCGCTATCTGGCTGCGCATCCAATCGGCTGGTTGGTTTCGGTCGCCAAGATCGTCAACGCCGTCACCGACGCTCGCGTTGTAGGCGTCGCCGTTGCGGTGGTGGCGCTGGCCGCGTTCTTCCGCCGCAGACGATTGGCGTTCGCCCTTGCAGCCTCTGCCGTGGGTCAATGGATCATCGTCGAAGTCGCCGAAGCGCTCGTGCACAGGGCACCACCCACAGCAGCGCCCCTTGCACCACGAATCGACTACGGGTTCCCGTCTGAACAGGTTGCCCTCGTTGCCGCAGTCGTCGTTGTTGTCGCATGGTCGTGGGGCCGACCGGACTGGGTCGCCACAGTGCGACGCTACGGGATCGCGGTCGTCATTGTCGCCATCACCGCCGCAGCCCGGGTAATTCTGATCATCGACTACCCGAGCGACACGATCGCAGCGGCAGGCATTGCCGCGGCCTGGAGCCTGATCGTGTGCGTGCTCATCGGCCCGAGACCTGCCGGTCAGACACCGAGCCGGGCTCGAGACCACTTGTCCGGTGATCCATCCTCAGAGAACTGAAATCTCGCTAGCTTTCGGGCGGGCACGGCCCCGATCAACCCAAGAGCCGTGTCATCGCGGTGTGATCGCGTGGTGTCCGTTCGACGGAGCCGGGCCACGCGTTGACGACCTACAACCCGGCGGCGAGCCGGTAATAGGCGGCGTTCCACCGCACCGAATCGTGGAACGTAGCCAGCGTCGTCTGCTCGTCGATGACAAGGAGTTCGGTGCCGACGATCTCGGCAAAATCACGGAACGCGTCGATACCGACGGCATTGGTCATCACGGTGTGATGGGCACCACCGGCGGTCAGCCAAGCAGCGGCACTGGTGGCAAAGTCCGGTGTGGGCCGCCAAACCGCATGGCCGACGGGCAACCGTGGCATCGGAGCCGGCAACTCGACATTCTCGACAACATTCGCCACCAGTCGGAATCTGTCACGCATGTCGCTCATGGCCACCACTACCGCTGGGCCGGGATCTGCTGTGAAGACGAGTCGGACCGGGTCGGCCTTTCCGCCAATGCTCAGTGGATGAATCTCGAGGCGCGGTCTGGTCGATGTCAGGGCAGGGCTGATCTCGAGCATGTGCGCTCCAAGAATGAGCTCGTTGCCCGGTTCCAGGTGATAGGTGTAGTCCTCCATCAAACTGGCCCCACCCGGTAGGCCGGCGCCCATTACGTTGGCGACGCGGACCAGGATCGCCGTCTTCCAGTCACCCTCCGCGCCAAAACCGTAGCCGTCGGCCATCAGACGCTGAACCGCAAGGCCCGGAAGTTGTGGAAGATTGCCGAGGTCTTCAAAACTCGTCGTAAAAGCCCCAAACCCTCCGTCCGCCAGGAACGCCCGCAGACCCAATTCGATTCTGGCGCCGTCGCGCAGTGAATCGTGACGCTCCCCGCCCTTCCGCAGTTCGGGAGCAACGTCGTATCGATCCTCGTATTCGGCAACCAGCAGGTCTACCTCCGAGTCGAGGGACGCCTCGACGGCGGTGACGAGTTCGTTCACACCCCAGGTATTCACCTGCACTCCGAACCTGAGCTCGGCCTCGGTCTTGTCGCCTTCGGTCACGGCAACATGACGCATGTTGTCGCCAAACCGCGCCAACTTCAGCGAGCGGGCTGCGTCTGAACCTGCGGCCGCACGAGCCCACGTATTCACTTCCCGCACGACGCGCGCATCGGAGGCGTGCCCGACAGCAATCTTCCGTGCGATTCCCAAACGGGCTCCGATGTATGCGAATTCTCGATCGCCGTGAGCCGATTGATTGAGGTTCATGAAATCGAAGTCGATCGATTCCCACGGCAAATCCACATTCGCTTGAGTGTGCAGGTGGAGCAACGGCTTGGTCAGAGCGTCGAGACCGGTGATCCACATCTTCGCCGGTGAGAAGGTGTGCATCCACACGACAACACCGATGACACGACTATCACCGTTGGCTTCAAGGAGCAGCTTGCGGATTGACTCTGTGTCTATGACAACCGGCTTCCACACCAGGCGGAGGTTCACCGTGAGAGCAGCCTCGAGTGTTGCCGCAACGGTCTGGGACTGTTCCTCGACCTGTCTCAGCGTCTCCGGTCCATAGAGATTGAGGCTGCCGGTGACGAACCAGATCTCCTTGCCTTCGTATTGATCAGCTGCGGGACGCATCATTGCTATCTCCTAATGGCGAGTCGTGAATCTGTACCTTTGGTTGGTTTGCGTTGGCCCGGCTCGGTCGTCGTTGATGCGAACGGCCAACCGGATCTCATTGCCGTCCTCCTGACGATGGCTCGCCGTTGTCTACGCCGAGACGGATCATGTTCCAGGAAACCGGGGGAAGGGTGATCCAGACATAGCCGTCGCTGATGCGCACGGATTCGTTCTTCTTGAGCGTCACACGATCGGGATCGGTGGGAGAGTTCGTGATGTAAGGATCTGGCTCGCTGAGCATCAGAGCATCGATGAGATACCTAGTGCCCGGGTGCTGGAGGTCGACTCTGACCTCCAGCGGCATCTCCGTCGATCGGTTGACGGCGAATACCGCATATTCGCCGGTGGCCTCGTCGTGAGTCGCCGTTGCGTCAACGAGTGGGACGGTTCCGTATTCGTCCGTCTCATATGAATCACACGAGACTTTCACGTCGAGTGCGGTGCCCCGGGCCCACCGTGATGTCATCGCAAACGGGTAGAACGTTGTCTGCCGCCAGACGATCCCGCCTTGCTCGGCCCTGATCGGAGCCATCGCATTCACCAACATCGACAGACAGGCCGACTTCACCCGGTCCGAATGCTTGATGAGCGAAATGAGGAGGCTTCCAACGACGACTGCATCGGCCACCGAATAGACATCTTCTGCGACACGAGGAGCCTTTGGCCAGTCCCGCCCGAGGATGTCTCCGGTGCGGTATACGCCGACGTTCGGACTGAGCCCCTTGTCGAGATACCAAACGTTCCATTCATCGAATGAGATGTTGATCGTCTTCGTGCTTCGCTTGAGTGCCTTGACGTGATCCGCCGTCGCGACGACCGACTCAATGAATCGATCCATGCTCGTGCTGGAAGCGAGAAACGAACCAAGATCGCCATCCTTCTCTTCGTAATAGGCGTGACACGAGATCAAGTCGACATCGTCGTAGGCATGCGACAGAACGATGCGCTCCCAATCGCCGAAGGTCTTCATGTGCACGTGCGATGAGCCACACGCAACCAGTTCGATGTTCGGATCGAATTGGCGCAGTGCCTTGGCAGTGCGGGCGGCGAGGGCGCCGTACTCATCAGCGCTGCGATAGCCCAGCTGCCAGGGTCCATCCATCTCGTTGCCGAGAAACCATGTCTTGATCCCAAACGGCTCAACACGCCCATTGGCGATACGTTGGTTGGCGAGGGTCGAACCTGCTGTTCCATTTGCGTACTCGATGAGGTCCAGGGCTTCCAGAGTGCCTCTCGTTCCGAGGTTCACCGCAAGCATGAGGTCGGCACCGAGCTTCTCAACCCATGATGCGAACTCGTGAAGACCGACCTCGTTGGTTTCAGTCGAATGCCAGGCGAGATCTCTCCGGATCGGGCGGCTCTCTCGGGGTCCGACGCTGTCTTCCCATCTGAAGCCCGAGACGAAGTTGCCGCCGGGATACCGGATCTGGCTGAGATTGAGCTCGCCCGCCACATCCAGCACGTCACGTCTGAATCCCTCCTCGTCGGCAGTCGGATGGTCGGGTTCGTAGATGCCCCCGTAGACGGCACGTCCGATGTGCTCGATGAACGACCCGAAGAGTTGGCGGCTCACTGGACCGACGACGAAAGCTGGATTCATGGTTAGGCGGGCGGGTTGCATATTCGTCCTATCTCGACTGTCGGTCATCCTTTGAGGCCGCCTTCGGTCAGTCCCGAAAGAATCTGGCGTTGCGCAACCAAGTAGATGATGACGAGCGGTGCGCTCGTCATCACGAGGTGCGCAAACACGAGGTTCCAATTGAGACCAGAAATGGACGCTGAAGCGAACGAGTACAGCGTCAATGGCAATGTCGCGTTGGCGGAGCCTTTCAACAGGAGTTGACCAAAGAAGAAGTCGTTCCACACGACGATGACCATCAGAACAGCGCCGGTGAGCAGGATCGGTCGGAGTATCGGCAGGAGGACCGAGAAATACGTACGGATTCTGGAGGCCCCATCGATGGCCGCCGCCTCCTCCAATTCGGTGGGTAATCCTCGGACAAATCCGGTCGTCAAGAAGACGACCAGACCCATTCGTGTTCCCATCATCATCAGCGCATAGCCGACGATGGTCCCATCGAGCTGAAGCGACTTGAGGAGGTAGATGGTCGGGATGATGGCGGGCGGCAAGAGGATCGAGAGCGAGGTGATGTAGAAGAACACCTGCGATGACCGGCTCTTGCTACGAGCGTAAGCCCACGATGCCAAAGAGCCGAGGAACAGTACGACAATCACAGTAGGCACGGCCACGAACAAGCTGTTACGGAGACCGGTCAGGTAGTTGCCTCGAACGACGACCGCGGTGTAGTTCTCGACAATCGCCCACTTGCTCGGCAACGACAGTGAGAGGAGTGCGGCTTCTCCCTCGGGCTTGAAGGAGTTGACCAATATCAGCCAGATCGGGACGACCAACCACGGTATGGCGAACAGGCTGAGGAGGCTGTACTTGAGCAGTCGCTTCCAGCGGCGGGCTACTCGATGAGTGCGATGCGAAGCCCTAATCGATGGACTGGGGGCGGCCATCAGTTGACCTCCCGCTTCCGAAGCCACCACACGAGTGGGACTGCCACCGCGACCACCAGCAGCGTCACTGTCAGACTCAATGTGCTCGCCGTCCCGAAGTATCCGTAGCTGAATTGCTGTTGCACGGCGACATTCAGCGTCGTTGTGCTCGTTCCGGGACCGCCAGCACTAGCGGCAGCGATGACATCGTATGCGCTCATTGCCCCGACGAGCGTGGTGACGATGTTGAATGTGAACGCGGGAGCGAGCAGCGGGAATCTGATGAACCAGAATCGCTGCCATGAGTTGGCACCGTCGAGAGAAGCCGTCTCGAGTAGCGATGAGGGGATGCTGTTCAGACCGGCGATGTACACCAACGTGGCGATGCCCGACCACTTCCATCCGTCCACGAAGGCAACTGTGAAAAGAGCACTCATGGGGTGCCCGAGCCAGGCGTAGTCGAAGCCAGGGATGACGAGGCCGATGGCCGAATTCAAGGGTCCAGCTGGGTCGACGATGCCGCGCCAAATGTATCCCGCCGCGAGGGGAGAAACCAATACGGGCAAGAAGAAGATCGAACGGAAGAAGCTGTTGACCTTCGTTGTATCACGCAGGGTGAGTGCCAAAGGGAGTGCAACGGAGTTCTGCACGACCATCGCAATGACGGCGTAGCTGAGAGTGACCCTGATTGCTCCGCCGAGTGCGCCGTTGTCCCACAAGAGGCGGAAGTTGTCGAACCCAACGAACGGGATATTGTCGCTGTAGCTGCTCCATTGGGAGAAGGCAAAGGGGACGTTGAGCAGAAATGGCAGGACGAAGAACAGTCCGAGGAGAACTATCGACGGTAGAAGAAACCAGAGCCACCCCCGACCGCGAGGGGCTCGCCGCTTGCGGCGAGCCCCCGTGATATCTGTCGCGACGGATCTAGATTCCAACCTCACCATCCAGGCTGACCAGCCGCCTTCGAAGCCTGCTCGATCGCGGCCTGCATATTTGCGGCGGTCTGTTCCGGCGTGGTCTCGCCGTTGAGCAGTTTGCCCGTCTCAATCGAGAACGTGCCGAATCCGGGCACCCGCGAGAGCAGTGCAGTCTGCGCTCCCTGGAAGCCCTCCTCGAACGAAACCTGAAGCTCCGTACGTCCCGTCGGCTGGGGATAGCCTTCGATCATGGGCACCTTGTTGCTGTCCTTGAGTAGCTGCGCATAGCCATCTCCGGTCGCGTAGTCGATGAACATGATTGCCGCCGCTTCCTTGGCACTGTCGCCGGTCTTCGGTGCGTAGAAAGTGCCGAGCGGTCCGGGGATGTACAAGCCGGTCGGAGATGTCGAAGACACCGTGATGAACCCGACGGTGTCCGACAGTAGCTGCTCGTCCTCGCCAGCGGCCGCAAGAAGCTGCGGATACACGTCGGAGTGGAGCGCAGTCATCGCGGACTCACCCTCAAAGACACTTGCCAGCGCCTTTTCGAATGTGCCGGTCGAGTAGTCGTCGTTGAAGCACCCTTGATCGCGAAGATCCGTGTAGGCGTGCAACGCCTCCAGGAACGGGCCGTCCTCATCGGTCAGCTTCGCCTGGTTGGTCGCGATCTTGTTGCTGTAGACGCCGTCGATGTCCTGGTCGGCTATGTACTGCGATATCAAGAGCTGGGTCGGCCAGAGGCTGGCGCCAGATTCGTAGAGTGTCGCGATGCCGGTACCTTCCAACGCCTTGCATACTGCGAACAGATCCTCGAAGTCCTTGGGTGGCTCGAGTCCGGTCGATTCCAGCACGGCCTTGTTGTAATAGATGGCGAACACCGAGGGGAACCCGGTGATGGCGGCATAGACCTTGCCATCGTAAGACCCGCTGTTGTCATACAGATTCCCGGACTTCGCGACGAAATCCATGTCGGACAGATCCTGCATGGTCTCGGCAGGGTTCAGCGCCAACATGGGCTGAAAGTCGGGGTGGTATTCGAGAACGTCCGGGCGGTCACCGGTCCCCCACTTTGCCATCACGGTCGTCTGGAACGCGTCGGCCGGAATCGCCACGAGCTCGACATCAATGCCGGTGTCGGCGGTGAAGTTCTCGTACAGGTTGAGCACTGCGGGCGAATCGGCGGAATTGTGCCAGATAGTGATCGAGCTCGCGACATCAGCACTATCGCCGCTGCTGGCGGCTGTAGTGCTTGTCGTGTCTCCATCACTGCTCTCGCCAGAGCAAGCAGCGAGTAAGCCCGCCACGAGCAATACAGCGAGTCCGGCCAGGACAGACTTCATTTTCATTACGACTCCTCCATTGCCGGATCATCCGGTGAATCCGACTTACTTGAAAGCTGGGCACTTCTGTAGTGCTGTCATACATAAGTTATAGTATCACAGGACATAAGTTGTCAATACTATGGTGAAAGCGCCGGAGACAGAATTAGAGTAAGTGGAATGGAAGCAAAATCCACGATCGCAGCAGGCACGCCCGGACATCTCCTCCGATTGATTCGCTCCGGTGAAGCAACAACGCGTGCCGAACTCGCTCTGACCACCGGGCTGGCGCGCTCGACGATTGCTCAGCGCATCGACAGTCTTGCCGCGAATGGTTGGATCAAAGATGACGGTGAAGCCCCGTCAACGGGTGGCCGTCCCCCGACCGTACTCGGATTCAATGAGGATTCGGGCATTGTCCTCGTCGGCGACGTTGGAGCAACGCACTCCCGTGTCGCATTAGCCAACCTCGGTGGCAAGATCGTAAGGGAGACCACAGCCGACATCGAGATCGCTTCCGGCCCTGACTATGTCCTCAGTTGGGTCTATGAGACGTTCCGGCGACTGCTGGGAGACGTGGGAGACACGCTCACTAATGTCGTCGGCGTCGGAATCGGATTGCCCATCCGAATGCAGTTTGCGGAGGGTCGGCCAGTCAGCCCCCCCATCTGGCCCGGTCCTCCGGTCACTCCCGGTTGGGAAGGGTACGACGTCCGTGGTTACTTCGCCGATCGATTCGATGTCCCGGTTCTCGTCGACAACGACGTACACATCATGGCGCTTGGAGAGCACTGGGCCATGGAATCCAAGATCGATGACTTCATGTTCGTCAAGGTAGGGACGGGCATCGGGTCCGGACTCATCATCGGTGGACAGATGCACCGAGGAGCTCAGGGCACGGCGGGCGATATCGGGCACATTCAGGTGGCCGGCTTTGATGCCGTGTGTAAGTGCGGCAACCGTGGGTGTATCGAGTCCGTCGCCAGCGGAGCGGCCCTCGCCCGGCAGCTGGCGGCGCTCGGCAAGAACACCGCCGGCAGCCGCGACGTCGTCGAGCTCGTTAGAAGTGGTGATCCTGATGCCAGCCAGGCAGTCCGTGAGGCTGGTCGCCTGCTCGGCGGGGTCCTGGCTCCGGCAGTGAATCTCATCAACCCGGCAATGATCATGATCGGTGGAGATATCTCAAACGCAGGGGAAGAGTTGCTGGCGGGTGTGCGCGAGATCGTCTATCGGCGCTCAACACCGCTGGCAACTAACGAGCTCGTGATCACGTCGGCAGCCATCGGAGACCGGGCGGGTGTGGTCGGTGCCGCGGCGATGGTGATCGAACACATTCTCGACCCGAGCGCGATCGACGCATCGCTGGCCGCTGACGCCCTCGCCTAGCGGAGAGCTGCTGGCCGAGATTCGGAGCCCGGTGGACGCCCCGCTACTAGAACCGTGTTGTCAGGGTCTGCACCTCATTTGCCCAACCGGACCGATAGGCCTCGAGGATTATCTCCATGACATGCACTTGCATCTCGACCCTGCGACTTGATGTCTCGCCTTTCTCGATCATTGTCACGAAGTCGCCGACAATGGTGTCGGTGCTCGCCCCCGGTGGCACTTCGATCCTTCGACAGAGATACCCGTCGAAGGGGAGTTCCTCGGAAGGCAGGGAGATGCGGTCGTAGTTGCCGTCGGTGCGATGAACGTAAACGCCACCGTCAGCCACGCCGAAGTGGAGACTTCCCTCTCGGCCGATGATCGTTGTTCGAGATCGTGTGTCGCGATGGGTGACGTAGCCGTTCCAGTTTGCGTTGATGCTCGCGGCGACTTTGCTGTCGAGCCACAGGTTGACGAGTGCGCTGTCCTCGACGTCTGGCTGTACTACCGCTCCGTCGTCCATGTTGCGTACGTCGAAACGTCGACCGCATAGAGCGGAGACGGCGCGTGCCCGCCCCAGGAGAGACACCACGGTGCTGATGCCATAGATCCCCAGGTCGAGAAGCACACCACCGCCGGCAAGCTCCTTCCTGTAGAACCAACTTGCATGTGTCGGCCCACGGTGCCCGCGGTGGCACTCGATGCTCGTCGCCTCGCCGACGATACCCTCGG
Organism: uncultured bacterium; assembly: GCA_963844835.1. Lineage (GTDB taxonomy): Bacteria > Actinomycetota > Acidimicrobiia > Spongiisociales > UBA5794 > JAAETI01. The sequence goes on from CAWJPT010000007.1 coordinate 662,574, forward strand.
CGAGCAAACGTGCCACGAGGTCTTGCTCGGGAGTGTCCACGTCGGGTAGCGGCATGAATGTGATCGGCGACTTGGCCTGCTGTGTCTTGAATGCCGCCAGCAGCTCGGTTGCCTCGGCGAGTGTCATCACAAGCGGTTTCTCGACGAGCACGTGTTTGCCCGCCTCAATCGCTTTGCGCGCAAACAGAGCGTGACTGCTCGGCGGCGTGAGCACGAGAACGGCGTCGATGTCTTCGCTTGCAAGCATCTCGTCGGGATCCGTGAACCAGGTGGGGATGTCGAATCGGCTTGCGGTTCGTTTCAGCCTGGATTCGTCTCTGCCCACGATGGCCACGAGCCGTGCTCGCTCGCTCAGGTCCTTGAGATTCACGAAGTGCAGTCGCTGGGCGATGTCTCCATGCCCGATGGCGGCGATGCGAATCACGTTTGGGTGACCTCCAATCTGAGTCTCATCCGATCTCCCACTGAGCGTTGTGCACGGCCTCGAGTTTGCCGCTTGCCGCCGACCTGATCCCGGCATCGAGAATGGCTACGGACGCAATGTTGAGCGGGATGTCGAGTGTGGGGTGCGGGGCCTCGCCGGTCTCGATGTGCCGGATGAATACCTCAGCGATCGTTGCTCGACCTGCCGGTAGCGGGTCGCCACCGTGGGTGTGTGTTGGGTCCGAGCTGGAAGGATTCTTGTAGACCATGGCGTTCGCCCCGTCGACAACGATCGTTCCGTCGGTTCCATAAACGATGGGTCCACTTGGTACACCACCATGAAAGGTAGTCCAGGAGCTTTCGAGAATGGCCATTGCTCGGGGAAATCGTACGAGCATCGCACTATTGTCGTCGGCGCTCCCGAATGGACTCAGCAGATTTGCGCTGAGAGCTTGAACTGCCAGCGCATCCTGGCCGAGATACCAAGACGACAGGGAGGCACCGTAGGAGCAGTAGTCGAGAAGCGCCCCGCCACCCGCGTCTGCCTGGTACCACCACTCGGCGGACTTCTCCGAATCAGTGAGGGCCCCGGAAACGACTGTATCTCCGGGATGCCGGCTGCCGGCGGCAAGGGGTCCGAGCGATGGCTGGTTGCGCCATTTGAACTCCCAGACGTCACCGATTTCCCCGGCGTCGATCAGATCCTTCACCTTGAGTATCCAGGGATCCCATGTCGTCGGCCAGTTGACCATGAGCACGACACCTGCGCTGCGGGCGGCTCGAACCATTCGCAGAGCATCGGAGAGGCTGCCTGCCATTGGCTTCTCGGTGATCATGTGGATTCCTCGTGCTGCCAGAGCTTCAGCCACTTCGGCGTGACGGCTGATCTCCGGGCAGAAGATGACGATGTCCAGATCCTCGCTGTCGAGCATCTCTCGATAGTCTTCGTATCTGCTGGGATCGCTCCCCATCTCGAGTGCACGTCTCAGATTGGCGCGCCGGCTGCCCTCCACCTCCGTCAGAGAGGGGACATTGGGGACGGTGTCCGCACAGGCAACGAGTTCCACCTGTTCGAGAGCGACTAACCGTGCGACGAGTTCGTTTACGTGCATGTGTGCGAACCCGATCGCTCCAAGGCGATACTTAGGTTTCCGGCGTTGCTGTCACTGCCGACTTCACCTTGATCCCGAGGCGGAAGGACTCCGTAGCTGAATCATCGACTATGCGAAGGCCACTGCCGAGAGTGTCGCGGATCATCGCTGATCACCCGCTGAGTGCCAGAGGTGTTCTCGTTGACCGGCCGGAGCGTTCGATCGAGCGAGCCAGGGCTAGAGCTTCGTCAACGATGGCGACGAACTCCTTGGGATCGTGTGCGAACCGGCCAACAAATATCCCGTCGACGCTTCCTTCGAGGTCGCTGAGCAAGCCGTCGCCCAGCACTGCCGCCGTAGAGCACTCTGATTTCCTTCGCAAGGATCGTTCGAGATGCAAACTCGCGGATTCTCTTGCAGATACCTTCGATGTGTGACAGCGACGCGGGTCGAGGCTCGCCAATTGCCCATCGAGGCTCGTAGGCGATCAGCGCCCTTGGACAAGAGAACGTCGGGTCCATCTCGCGCTCAATCGAGTCAAGGTCGGCCACGACCTCGGCGGCACAGCTTTCGATGTCGCGATGGGCTCCCTCGCCCACGCACAGAATGGGCGTCAACCCGGTCCGTTGGGCCGCTCGGAGCTTGGCGGCAATGGTGCGGGTAGATTCAGCATGGAGTCGTCTTCGCTCGGCATGTCCTATCTCTACGAAGCGACATCCGATTTCGGCAAGCATCTCAGCGCTCACTTCCCCCGTAAATGCACCCGGCGAATTGGAACTGAGGTCTTGGGACCCGATTGCGATAGGAGCGCCCTTGAATACCTCGATGACTGGGACCAGGGCCGGGAAGCTGGGCAGTACGAATAGCTCGATGCTGTCCGGCCGAACCCTCACACGGCCCCGGAGCGCCTGACTCACCCTGGCTGCCCACCTCATGGTCTGACCGAGACCGAAATAGGACTTCAGGCTGATCCCGATGATGGGGATTGACGTCATCGTTCTTTCCCCATCTCCTCATATTCAGTTATCAGGGAGACCTTCTGAGCACTCGGCGAGCCATCGTCGAAACAGTACGTCAGCCACTCGAGCGCGAGTCGCCGGGCGAGCTCTAGCCCTATGACCCGCTGCCCGAAGGTGAGCACCTGCGCATTGTTGCTGAGCACCGCACGCTCAACCGAGTAGCTGTCGTGCCCGATCGCCGCACGCACACCTGGCACTTTGTTTGCCGCGATCGCAACCCCGAGCCCCGTACCGCATATCAGAAGTGCTCTGTCAACGTCTCCACGTGAGACCATCCGAGCAGCCGCGATCGCTATCGATGGGTAGGGAGTATGGCTCCCGGCATCAACGCCGACATCGATCACCTCGGCGACCAGGTCGCTCGATTGCATGTCGGCCTTGAGAGCTTCTTTGTACTCGTACCCAGCATCATCGGAGCCGATTGCGACTCGTAGTCGATCTCCCATACCGCTAACTCACCTTCTTCTCCGAACGCAGGTGGACAGATCCGAACCTCGTGGCTCGCAGCTGCCGACCAGTTGCGCTTTCTGACGTCTTCACCAACTCTCTGCCTACAACCGCTATGAACCCAGGATCTCTGCAACAGCGGCGAGTGCCATGGCCATTGAGACCGCACCCGGATCCGGGGTCCCCACGCTGCGCCGCCCGAGTGGACGGGCACGACCAACTCTGGCAACCATCGAAGAGGTTGCTGCGGCCGATGTTTCGGCTTCCGTAGCAGCCTTGCTCCACGCAGCGGCGAGCGGTTGCCCGCTCTCCAACTCGGAATTCAGTACATCGACAAACGGAATGAGAGCATCCAGCATCGTCTTGTCCCCGAGCCGGGCCTTCCCGGCCTCTTGCACGGCTTCTGCCCCACGCGCCATCGCTGTGCCTACGCCAGCCGGATTCACCAAGTCCTGGTCGCTCAGCGCCTCACCGATGGTTGCCAAGAAAATGCCCCAGAGCGCGCCGACTCGTCCCGCCTGCCTTGTCACCAAAGGCGGATGCAGCTGCGGCGAGGACTGCATCAACACCACCCGTGGCGGTCTTCGCCGCCGCGGTGGCCGCTCGCATCCCTCGAACCATCCCAGCGCCGTGATCGCCGTCACCGGCCACCGCGTCCAGGCGACCCAGCTCGCCCTCGTTACCCTCGAGGACACGGAGAGCAGCTTCGAGAGATGTACGAGCCACTGAGGCGGCGGCGACCGACGCCGCGGTCGCCGGACGGCTGGAGCTTGATTCACGTGCGATGGCACTCTCGCCGGTACCGACGCGCTGAAGTCTCGCGGAGGGTGGCTCGACAAAACCACGACGGAAGGAGACCGAATCGGCAGGCGCGGCCCAATACTCCTCCAATTCCTCGTCTAGCCACATGATCGACAAAGAGCATCCGGCCATATCGAGGCTGGAGACCATCGTGCCGATCTCCGGCAGCACCGGCTTGAGACTCTCCCTCTCGAATCTGTCGTGCACGAAGCCATACAGAAGAAAGAGCTCTTCGAACGTGGTCGCGCCGAGCCCATTCACCAGCACGGCGACACGATTGCCTGCCTCCTGCGGGCGCTCCTCTAGTACGGCGTCGACCAGCACATTTGCCAGCTCGGAGCCAGGCATCCATTCGGACGACCGCACGCCCGCTTCTCCGTGGATGCCCAACCCGAGTTCCATTCTGTTCTCTTCCACGGCAAAGAGCGGCTCGGTCTTGCCCGGTAGGGTGCATCCCCCGAACGCGACGCCGAACGAGTACGTTGCATCATTGGCCTTGCGCATGATGCGCTCGACCTCGCCAACGTCGGCGCCGGCATCCCCCGCGGCGCCGCCGGCTTTGTAGACCATGAAGGTTCCCGCTATCCCACGTCGCTGACCGATCTCGTTCAGAGGCGCTGATGCCACGTCATCTGTGACATATACGATCCGGGTGTCTATCCCCTCGGCTCGCAACCGTTGCTGAGCCGCACCGAAGTTGAGCCGGTCACCCGCATAGTTCCCAAACCCGAGTACGACACCCGCCCCGCCGTCGGCAGCTCGCACCACGCGGCAAATCTGCTCCGTGGAGGGCGATGCGAAGACATCGCCCAGAACGCAGGCATCTGCGAAACCTCTGCCCACGACGCCCCCGTACGACGGATAGTGGCCCGATCCGCCTCCGACGACGAGGCTGACCTTACCGGCAGTGGGGCCGCCGACCCGCAAGAAGCCGGATGCGTTTGCGATGCGTTCGACGTAGCGGTCGAACGCTACGCCGAAGCCCCTCATAGATTCGGTCTTGAAGTCGGCCGGGTCGTTGTAGATCCTCATTACTACAGACCTCCGCTATCTGGTCGTCCGTCGGAAATGGTGCAGACACGAATCATTTGGCGACCACGTATTTGATGCCCGCCTCCTTCCAGGCTGCGAGCACCGTCGGGTCCGCACCGGAATCAGTGATGACGAGGTCGAACACATTGAGCGATGCGATACGATGCAGTGCTACGCGCCCGAGCTTCGAGTGATCGACCAGCAGATACTTCTTGCTGGCTACGCCCAGCATTGCGCGCTTCAAGGCCACAATCCGTTCTTCCTGATGAAAGGCGTCCGTGACGGAGACAACTGACGTCGACATGAAGAGCGCGTCAACGCGGATTGCTTCGATCTGAGAGATGCACTGCATGCCAATAAACGATTCGTGGGGAACGTCGTACGTACCGCCCAGCCCAAGGACAGACATCTCGTGTCCCTCGGAGATGGCGGCGAGTTGACGAAGCGCAGGCAGGAATGTCGTCGCTACATGCAGCGGCGTGCGCTCTCCAAGGCCCGGCACCATTTGCAGAGTGGTCGTCGAATCGTCTAGCAGCAGAGACATACCTGGCTCGACAAAACCAAGGGCCACTCCGGCAATTGCCTTCTTCTCTTCGGTTCGAGAGACCATCCGATATGACAACTGGGATTCAAATACGCCTGACGGTTGAGCAGTGACACCCCCGTGGAATTTCCGAACAAGACCACGCCTCTCGAGGACATCGAGATCGCGATGGATGGTCATGATGCTCACACCGAACTCGAGAGCAAGATCGTGAGGAACGCACGACCCGTTCTCGATAACACGCTCGGCTATGAGCCGCTGGCGCCGCTCCTTTGATGATTCTCCTGATGCTTCGGGGAGAACCGGAGTCAGACCAGTGTCGTAATCTTCGCGAACCTCAGCCGTGTCTGGCGCCCCTCGACTAGCTACATCGCCGCGTAATCCGTCTGCCGCGTGCACCTCCTGAACCGACTGAAATTCGTCACGTGCGTTCACGTCTACATCATCCATAGAGTGCCCCAGACCTATAGGTCATCAGCGGGAGTCTGGTCCGGAGCTTGCTTCCAGCTTCCTCGTGGCGAGCCGAAACGCCAGCTCAAGACTCCTTCCACGCCCCCTGCTCCCTTCTCGCGTCAGATGACGTTATTTTAACATGGAAATATGACAGAGTGCCAATGGATTCACTCACATGTGTGTGATTTTGCGCACGGGCCGAGGTGTTCCTGATCGGAACGCGACCACTGGTGGAAACACCTAACCGATCGGGGGCAGCGCACGCCTGATAACGAAGAACTGGCACTCATCGACTACCCGAGCGACACGATCGCAGCGGCAGGCATTGCCGCGGCCTGGAGCCTGATCGTGTGCGTGCTCATCGGCCCGAGACCTGCCGGTCAGACACCGAGCCGGGCTCGAGACCACTTGTCCGGTGGTCCTTCCTCCGAGAACTGAGTTTCAGCACGTACTCAGCTTGGACGGACCGCCGAACGCTCTCTGCTGACATGCCTGGTGTCGAGAACTCTCAGGTTGTCTCAGCTTCTCCACAGGCGCTCTGCAGCACGCTGTCGCCAAGACGACCCCAACCAGGGGTCGAGCGAGCCAGGAGGTTCTGCAAAATGAGCACTGACACGAAGCCCCGGAAGAAGCTGTACAGCCTTGCCGCGGCAATCGGACTCGCCCTGGGGTCGATGGGGGTTGCGGCAGCGGCCAGCTCCCCATCCCAGGCGGCCCCAACCGTGGCGCCCACCCAGCAACAGTCGTCGGCGGTGGCCAACGATCAGGGCTCGGCGCCTACCGACGAAGCCACCGAGGCAGAGACTGAGGCTCCAGGCGACGAAGCAGTCGACGGTGTCGACCACCAATTCGAGGGTGAAGAGATCGGCAACAACGGCGACGGCGTCCCCGACGCGAACGAAGCCAACGAAGCCAGCGAGTCTGCAGAGACTGAGGCACCGGGCGACGAAGCAGTCGACGGTGTCGACCACCAATTCGAGGGTGAAGAGATCGGCGACAACGGCGACGGCGTCCCGGACGCCAACGAAGCTGCCGAGACAGTCGAGGCCGGAACCAACGGCTGACCAGAACGAAACCCTCCCCGCCAACGGTGCCGAACCCCCGGGTTCGGCACCGTTCTGTTCATTGGTCAGGTGGCCGCCACGGAGCTTCCCTGGCCCGCGAGCCCCACAGGCAGCATGACTGTGATCGATGCACCCCTGAGATCGTGATCGCAGTCAACGATGATTGTCCCGTGGTGAGCGTCGACGATGCTACGTACCACGGAGAGACCAAGTCCGGTACCACCCGATTGGCGCGACCTGGCTTCGTCGAGCCGGACAAAGCGATCGAATATGCGTTCTCGATCGGCGAAAGGGATCCCGGGCCCGTCGTCTCCGATAGACAAAACTACCTGGCCTGCGGCGAGGCGGCTCTCGACCCGGATCTTGGCGGCCGCATGATGGGTGGCGTTGTCGATGAGGTTGCGGACAACCTGTCCGACCCGTCTCCGATCCCCGAAGACGGCAACAGGCGCGAGACGGGAAGTGTCGATGTCAATTGGCGTCGCGGACGCGACCGCGAGCTCACCAATGACAACCTCGGCAATATCGAACCACTCCTGATGGAGTTGCAGCCTGTGCTCGTCGCTCTGGGCCAGCGTGAGGAGATCATCGACGAGGGCAGCCAAGCGGCGGCTCTGACCGGCGACGTCGGCAGCCAGTTCCTCAACCGTGAACCCTCGAGAGCTGGATTCGGCGACCTCGGCCATGGTGAGCAGAGTGGCGACGGGGCTCTTCAGCTCATGGCTGGCGTCGGCGGTGAACTGGCGCTGCCGGGCAGCGGACGTGTCGAGGCGATCGAGCATCCGGTTGAGAACCACGGCAAGACGACGAATCTCGTCTTCGGGCTCGGGCTCCGTGATTCTGCGGTGCAGGTAGCTGTAAGAGATGGTGTCCGCTTGGCGGGTCATTGCGTCGATCGGCCTGAAGGCGCGGCGGGTGAGCCGCGACACCACGAGAGCGACCAGCAACGTGATCGCGGGGATGCCGAGGGTGATCAGCGGTATCAGGGTTCGGGTGGCGTTGTCAACGGCGCTGAGGGAGGCAGCAGCGAGCACCGTCGACGGCCGTCCGTTGCTGTGAGCGCCGGTGACAGCAACCAGGAAGGGGCCTTCATCTCCGTCATCGCTCGGCGTTTCGCCCTGGTTCTCTGCCACGTCGAGGGTGGGGACCACGACGATCCCACTAGCTCCGGTGTCGGCAGCAACGTCGATGATCGGTCGTTGACCTTCGATGTCACCGGTCGATGCCACCACCGTGCCTTCGGTGACGATCTGGACGGATATTCCCCTGACCAGCGGCACCTGGGTAAAGGAAGTACCCGTGGTGAGTTGTGTGGCGATATCGGCGGCGCGAGCGGTTGCAGTTGTCTCGACCGATCGGTAGAGGGCGGATCGGGTGGCGACTACCAGCAAGATCCCGGCGATGGCGAGGACCGCAGCAACGACCGCGGTGGCGATCATCGTGGTGCGGGCGCGGACACCGAGCCTGCGTAGCCGGAGCGTGCCAGAACTCACCGATCCACCCGCAGGCGGTAGCCGACACCACGGATCGTCTCGATCGACGCCCGGTCGAACGGCTGGTCGATCTTGCGTCTCAGATACCCGATGTACACCTCGACGACGTTCGGGTCCCCTTCGAAGTCCCAGTCCCAGACCGCATTGAGGATGTCGGTCTTGGAGACGGCCTCGCCGGGATGACGCATCAGGTACTCGAGGAGCGAGAACTCCTTTGCGGTCAAGGAGATCTCTTCACCGCCACGGTCGGTGGTGTGTGCGGCCGGGTCGAGACGAAGGTCACCGACTTCGAGAACGACCGGTCGGGCGGGGGCACCCCGCCGTGCCAGGGCGCGGATGCGAGCAGTAAGCACCACAAACGAGAACGGTTTCGTCAGATAGTCGTCTGCCCCTGCGTCGAGAGCCTCCGCAATGTCGAAGTCGCCGTCTTTGGCGGTGAGCATCAGAATCGGCGTCCAGTTGCACTCCTCCCTCAATGCGGTGCACACACGGTATCCGTTGAGCTTGGGGAGCAGGATGTCGAGGACGACGACGTCGTAGGGTTGGTTGCGCGGCAAACCACAGACCCTCCTCGCCATCGGCGGCGACGTCGACAGCGTGCCCATCCGCCTCGAGCCCGCGCTTGAGGTACGCGGCGAGTTTGGCTTCGTCCTCAACCACCAGCAGCCGCATCCGTCACTCGTCTCCTCGGTGTTCGGTCTTGGGACCGTAGGGGGTGCTTGCTGAGAGCAGGCTGAGAGCAGGGCGTCGCGTCGCCCCGCTCTCAGCTTTGGTGGGGACCTTGGACATCGTGTTCAGTCGGAGGTCTCCTCACCACCAGCGTCCTTCTGCACTGTTGCCGTCTGTGGCGCAGCGCCTTGGGCGCTCACCTCGACGGTCACATCGAGGGCGTTGAGCGACGTGGCATAGATGCTGAACTCGTTGACCGGGAAGTGGTCGGGAGCGCCGCTGTTGTCGAAGTGGATGGTGCGACTACCACCGGCCGGGATGGTGAACGTGTCGGGGAGCTTGGTGTAGTAGCCCTCGTTGGTCCCTGCCGTCGGATCGGTGAACGTGTAGTACACCTCGAAGCCCCCGAGCTCGGTCGAGCCGGTGTTGGTGACCGCGATCTCGAGATGGTCGTCGGTTGCGGCGCCGGAGGCGTCGACGTTGTTCTCGACGAGCACGGAGTCGATCTTCAAGTCCTGCGCAGTCGCTGTGTTGGTGATCGGGTTGCTGGCGACCGGGAGGACCGGCCCTGCGGCCGCGGTGGTGGTCGCTGAGCCCGCCACGGTGGTTGCCGAACCGGCCGCCGAGGTAGTCGATGTCGTCGAGGTTGCGCCGCCGCAGGCGGACAGCGCCGCCCCGGCGACCAGCGCCGCCACGATCACTCGACGGGCCCGGTAGGTCTTGGTATTCATCGTGTTTCTCCTTGCGGAATGGTTGGTTGTTTGCGGAAACTGTGGGTGAGCGCGATCGGGAGAGCCGCTGCGTAGATCAGTAGCCAGCCGATGGAGAACCGCACCTGGAAGAACAGGTCGGGCAGGCTCAGGGTCCTGAATCGCTCCTTCACGTCGGTCATGGCGAAGGCGAACCGTTCAAAGTGCTTGGCCAGCGAGGCCGCTTCGATACTCCCCCGGATCGTCTCGTATGCGCTGAAGTGGCTGAGGATCGCAACCTCACCGTCGTGACCGAGACCGAGGGCGGCGAATAGCCCACCGGGAACTTGATTGTCGGCGTCGAGGGTGTCTCCGATCTGAGGAAGGATCAGGACGACGACGAGCCAGATGCCGAGGGCGACCATGAGCCCATTGGCAGTGTTCTTCGAGGATGCCGCGGCGTAGGCACCGACACCGTAGAAGGTGGCCATGTAGATGATCGCTGCGATGAAGGCGAGCAGCAGCTTGCCGCCTTGGGCGAGATTGATCCAATCACGACCGACCAGACCGACCGACACCACCGCCACAGCTGTGGTCGCGGCCACCAGGGTGGTGATCACAGCCAGGGCGCCGAGCAGGCTGCCTGCCGCCAGTTCACCGGAGGTGACCGGGCGGGACATGATCAACGGGAGGGTCCGGTTGGCTCGTTCCCGGGAAACGGTCAGATACCCGAGAGTGATTGCGATCACTCCACCGATTATCTCGATGTACTCGAATGCTCCTCGTAGTAGGGAGAGCGGCGCCAGCGGGGAGGGCGCGATCTGGGTGACGCCGTTCGCCTCGGCGGCAGCTAGGTACGCCTGGTAGTCGGCGAGCCGGCTGGCGTACTCGGCGGAGGCAATGATCACCGACCCGGCAGTGGCGACGATGAGTATCCCGAGCAGCACCACCAGGATCCGGCTGCGCACGGCCGCCCGGTACTCGTGGTGGGCGATCGCCAGTATGCGGCGTCGTTTGTCATTCGCCATTGCTGCTCCTCGAGAAGTCGTGTCGTCGGACGAGAACGATCACCGCCGCCAGGACCACCACCACGGCCGCACCGATGGGTAGGACGCGCAATAGGGCATGGGACAGGGGCTCTGCCGGGGCAGTAGCCAGGATCTGTCCGCTCACCGCCTTGTATTGCTCGGCGATCGAGACCGGCCGGGCCATCGCGGTGATCTGGAAGAACCGCTGTGAAGTGCCCACCGGGTCGGTGATCGGGTTGAGCGACGTGGTCGGTCGCAGCCCCGATGTGAACTGCGGGACGGCAAATGTGATCACCAACCACAGCCCCATCGCGGTGAGCAGCCCGAGCGAGCGACGATGGTTCAGCAGAGCCGTTCCCATGCCCACCAATGCGAACACCATCAGATACAGCCACGACAGGCCGTAGAAGAGCACCAGACGCCCGATGACGCCGACCGTCGGTACTGTCTGGTTGACGATCACGAGTGACACCAGGCTGACCGCAAACGCGGCCAGAAGGATCACCGCAAGTGCGGCCGCGGCAGCAGTGACTTTCCCCAGCGCATAGCCCGATCGGGACACCCGACGGGAGAAGATGAGGCGACCCAATCCGGTGGAATCGTCATCGGCCACGCTCAGATGCCCCATCAGCAGGGCGAGCAGCGCCCCCAACAGCGGGATGTAGACGACCATGTTGGAGAGGAGTGACAGCTCGGGCTTGAGCAGGAACGGGTTCGGAGGCGCCGGTTTCCCTTCCGAGGCCAGCAGCTTCACCGCCTGGTCGTAGACTCGCACAATGGTGTTGTGACTCGACCACCCCAACACTCCGGCCGCGGCGGTCATTGCTACAAACAACCCCAGGGTTGCCAGGAAGATACGTTGGCGGCGCAGGGACAGTATCTGCTGAGAGGCAACCGTGGCGATCATGCCGCCTCACCTTCCATCCGCACATAGATGTCCTCCAGTGACATCTCGTCGGGGAAACGGCGAGCGGTTGCCTCCATCGAGTCCTTGTAGATCAGCTCGCCCTGGTTGAGCACTCCGATGGTGGTGCAGACCTTGGATACCTCGCTGAGCTGGTGCGTGTTCATGAACACAGTCATGCCCAGATCGCGGTTGAGCTCGAGGATGGTTTGGCGCAGCTGCCTGATCCCGGCCGGGTCGAGCCCGGCGGTGGGCTCGTCCAGGAACAGAACCGACGGGCGATGCACAATCGCCTGGGCAATGCCGATCCTCTGTCGCATCCCTGTCGAGAACGACCCGACGCGCCGATCGGCCAGGTCGGAGCAATCGAGGTAGTCGAGGGTGTCGGCGACGGCACGTTTCGCATCCGTCACACCGGACAGCTCGGCGAAGAATGTGAGGTTTTCTGCGCCGGTCATGTGCGGATACATCCGCACCTCCGACGGCAGATAGCCGATGCCCGCGGTGACGAGATCACGCTCGGTGACCACATCATGGCCGTTGACCAGTGCCGTCCCCTGGGTCGGTTTGATCAACGTGGTCAGGATGTTGACCGTCGTGGTCTTCCCGGCTCCGTTGTGGCCGAGGAACCCGAAGATCTCACCGTGGTTGATGGTCAGGTTGACATCGTGCAGGACGAGGTCGCCGTTGTAGCGATGACCCAGGCCTTTGATTTCGATAGCGGGACCATTCATCGGTTCTCCCTGTGTTTCGACGCCGGACAGAGGCAACGTACGAAACCGGTGTCGAGGAGAGAGCGAGCGGAAGGCAAGAAGCTCGCCAGAAATGAGAACACCAAAAGGGGCGGGTCGGCGTGTGGATCACACGCCTTCGGTGTCGGCCCTCCGCAGTATCACGTCGATCTGGGGGCGCGGGCCGAGCCGGGTGATGACCAGCCTGCCCGGCATCGACTCCACCAGCCGCCTCGCCAGGGGCAGGCCGAGCCGTGTCGAGAGATCCCCGTCGGCCGACGCACCGTTGCTCGGATTGAATGGCGATTCGGAGAACCCCGGCCCCTCGTCGGCGACTGACAGCGTCACCGACTCGTCTTCGACCCGGACCTGGATGGTCACCGCACCGTCGCCATGCTCGAGAGCATTGGCAACAAGCACATCGAGCACGTGACGCAAGGCCGTCGCGCTCCCCCGTACGGGAGGGACGAACCGGGAACCGATGATTTGGAGCTGTCGGTCCGCCCGATCGAATGATCGTCTCCAACCCTCCTCCATCGCCCCGAGGACATCAGACAGATGGAACTCCGATCCTGAAGCCTGTGAGGTTCTGGCGAACTCGAGCAGATCGGTGACCGTCTCGTCCAGCCGATCGATGTCGCCGATGGCTTCCTCGAGAGCCTGCGACGGATCCGATCGAGGAAAGGCGAGCTCGGTCTCGAGCCCGGCTCGAAGCCCGGCAAGCGGTGTTCGCAGCTGATGTGACACGTCGGCAGTGAACCTACGCTCCCGGGCGATCAGATCATCGAGCCGCTCGGCGGTCACCGTCATCGCCCTTCCCGCCTCGTCCAACTCGGTCACACCGCTCGGGGGAACCTCCACGGCGAAGTCACCATCCCCCAACCGCACTGCAGCATCCCGAAGGCGTAGAACCGGCCGAACCAATCGACTCGCCACCAACCATCCCACCAGAACGGCGATTGCCAACACACCGACGGCCAAGCCGAACAGCCACCAGAGAACGCGCCGGGCGCGAGCGTCTCCAGTCGCCGTTGATTGCTCTGCACGCACGGCGCCAACAACCTGCTCGTCCGCGGCCACCGGCACCGCCACAACGCGCGTCTCCCCCACCTCGGTGTCCGCAACCTCGTTGCCGAGCGCCCGCAGAGTGACTGTATCCCCTGTGGCGGGACCGGAGCCCGCCACCAGTGCTCCCTGGGCGTCGTACAGCCCGAACACCACGCCTTCGGAGGATGTCGGCAGCTCAACCGGATCGCTGCTCGATGCAAAATCGGCAGGCACCGTGCGTGACGCCAGCACCGCCTCCCGCTCGACTCGCAGAATGGCCCCCTCGTCGAGGAGTCGCCCGACGACAACCACCAGCGGCGTTCCGAACAGGACGATCGCAAGGGCCGCCACCCCCAGAATCGCTCCCAGCACCCGCCTTCTCATGGGACCTCGAGACGGTAGCCAACACCTCTCAGCGTGGAGATGCGGCTCGGCCTACCAGGGACATCCAATTTTCGCCGCAGGGCCGCGATGTGGAAATCTAGCGTCTTGGTCGATCCGAACCAGTGCTCGTCCCACACATCACTCATCAGAGTCTCCCGCGTCACGACGACCCCGACGTCCTCGGCCAGCCGGACGAGCAGATCGAACTCCTTCGCGCGAAGCTCGAGCTCCTGCCCTGCCAGCCACACCCGGCGAGCATCAACATCGATCACCAGATCACCCGCGGAAAGCTGCTCGTGGTGGGTCGGCTCGCGTCGCCGCAGCTGAGCGCGCACCCGAGCGAGTAGCTCCGCGAGTTTGAACGGCTTTGCCACGTAGTCAACGGCGCCGGCATCCAAGCCCACGACCACGTCAAGCTCATCGTCACGGGCAGTCAGCATGATGACGTCGATGGAGGCATCCATCTCATGAATTCGGCCGCACACCTCGATGCCGTCAATGTCGGGAAGCCCGAGATCGAGCAGCACAAGATCGGGACGGCGGACGGCGACGTCGTCGATCCCGCCCTGACCGGTTCGCTCCCACACGGCGTCATAGCCACTTCCGTCGAGCGCACGCGCCAGCGACGAGCCGATCCGCTCGTCATCTTCCACAATCAGGATACGGCGCTGCTCCACGCAGTCAGGCTAGAACCTCCCCGGCCGACCCGCAGCAGCCTGCCCTCTCGACCGACTGCTCAGACCTGCGGTCCTGTCGCGGCGGGCACCCGCAACAGCAATGCCGTGGCAACCACTGCCAGGCCGGCGCCGGTGCCGAACGCGACTGCCGGGCCTGCCGCCGCGTAGATCACCCCGAAGATGATGCTGGCGGGCAGCGCGGTGATGCCGATCGCGCCGTGGTAGAAGCCGAACGCGGAGCCTCGCGACTCCTCGGGGGCGAGAGCAGCGACCCAGGCCCGTTCGACGGGCTCGGTCAGACCGAAGTAGATCCCGTAGGCGAGGAAGAGAGCAACGAGCGCCGCGGTGCTGGAGGTCAAGCCAAACCCGAGGTAGATCGCGGCGTAGACCATCCACCCGGCGATGATCAGGTTCCTCCGCCCCAGCCGATCGGACAGATGGCCGCCGACGAGGTTCGCACCCATCTTGACTACGTGGTGCAACGCCCACAGCACCGCGATCCATGCCGCGGCGAAACCTGCGTCGGTGAGACGCAAGAGCAGGAAGGCGTCTGTGCTGTTGCCGAGCGTGAACACGACGAGCGCCAGGAGGAGCCGCCGCATCGGAGTCCCCATGGCTTGCCAGCCGAGCCGCAGCGAGATCGGGTCGGCCGTTGCGGCCGCCGGCCTCATTCGCTCGTTCACACCGAAGATGAGAACGACAACCACAATCGCCGCCGGGATGGCTGCCAGCAGGAATATGCCGCGCAAGGTCATGGCGGGGATGAGCAACAGGCCTGCTGCGATCAGCGGCCCGGCGACGGCTCCCCCGTGATCCATGGCCCGGTGCAACCCGAATGCGGCACCGAGACGATTCCCGGGTGTGACATCGGCGATCAGGGCGTCGCGGGGAGAGGTCCGCAAGCCCTTGCCGACGCGATCACCGAAGCGCAGTAACACCACGATGGGCCATGCTCCGGCAAGCCCGATCAGTGGACGCACCGAGCCGGACAACGTGTAGCCGCCGACGACAAGGGGCTTGCGTCGCCGCATCCGATCGGTCCACCATCCGGAGGCAACCTTGAGCAGCGCCGCCGTCGACTCGGCGATGCCTTCGATCGTGCCCAGGGCGATCGCGCCTGCGCCGAGCACGTCGACGAGGAACAGAGGAAGCAGCGGATAGATCATCTCGCTCGACAGGTCGGTGAAGAAGCTGACAAACCCGAGAGCGACAACGGTGCGCGGCAGGCCACGAAACGCGGCGGGTATCCGAGATTTCACGGGGCCATGCTTGCAGAACGGATCACGCCTCTGTAGCCATCGCCGGCTGCCGGGCGTTCATCGCCCTCTACAAGCGAGATGACAACGTCGACTGATAGGCGTGCAGCCCCGGAGTTCCTCCTGTATGGAGGTAGACAACCGTCTCTTGCCGGGTGAAACGTCCCGCGGCGATCATCTCGATGAGACCGGCAGCACCGACACCCGAGTAAACGGGATCAAGCACCAGACCTGCATAACGCGCAAAGAGGTCGATGGCGTCGAGCACCTCCTCGGGTGCTGAGCCGTAGGCAGCCCCGGCGCGGCCGGCCAACACCTCCGGCGACCGTAACGGCGGCTCGGTGTCCAGCAGTCGGGTGATTTCGAGCGACGAGTGCCGCCACGTCATGCGCCACCCGTTCCGGTTCGGCGTCGACGTCGACCCCGATCACGTCGGTGCCCGGCATGGCCTGGGCGGCTCCGACGATGAGCCCTGCCTGGGTCGCTCCTGTCCCGGATCCGTGGACAATCGCAGTCGGTGGTTCGTCGATCTGGTCGGCGATCTCGTGGGCGGCTGCGACATAGCCGAGCCCACCTCGGGCGCTGGAGACGCCGTAGGGCACGACGATGGGATGCTTCCCTTCAGCCTCGAGTTCATTGGCGATGCGCCCCAGTACCTCGTGCCGATCGTCACGAACCGAGCACTCGTGCAACGTGGCGCCGAACAGCCGGGTGAGCAGGGCGTTGCCACCAAATAGGTATGCGGGATCGGTGCGCGCGACACGATCAGTGATGACTGCGACGTGGACATCCATCCCCAGCGAGGCACCAACACCGGCCACCTGGCGCGCCGAATTCGATTGACCCACACCCATCGTGACCAGCGTGTCGGCGCCACGATCCAAGGCATCTGCCACCACGAACTCGAGTTTCCTGATCTTGTTGCCGCCGCCTGCGGCGCCGGTGAGGTCATCACGCTTGACGAGTATGCGGGGACCGCCGAGATGCTCGCTCAGACGATGACAAGTCTGGAGCGGCGTTGGCAGCGCGGCGAGCGTGAGTCGAGGGAACGGTGCAAGCAACGATGACACGCAGAGCACTCTACCGACCAGTGCGGTGCCCGGTCCTTCGTCCCCGTGCTCACCGCGGCTCCTCGCCCGCCTTCACTCCTGCGAGGTTGTCCGAGAGCACCCGCAGGCCGGGCTGGAATGAGATCCACACGGTCGCCATCAGACCCTGCGGTGAGAAACAGAGTGTCGATATCCCCTGTCCCTTCTCGATGGTCACTATCGCCGCTCCCTTCTTCGATACGGATTGCCTGGTACCGACCGTATGAGAAGGAGGGTGGGAAGTCTCCAACCCGAAGGGGCATCTACTCCTCCACCCGGGGTTGGAGACAAGACGGGCCTCCGGGTCGATGCCCACCAACCGATGCTCATGTAGCGTTGCCACCGTGAGACCTTTGAGCATTCGACCTCGCAACTGCCGGGACGTCGGCCGATGACGACCAGCTCCCCATCGCTCGAGTCAGCTGGTCCCGGCGCACGGCCGGCACGCCCACGGCAGAGCCCATTCACCCGCTGGCCTCGCTCCACCGACGCCGCGCTCGCCGTCATCGTGTTTGCCCTCGAGGTGGTTGGGATCGTCGGGCAGATGGCCCAGGAGCAGGGCCGGTTCGGTCTCTCGACATTCGGCGATGTCGGCGCCACCACGTATCTGCTTCTCGCCGTCAGCAGCGTCGCCCTCCTGTGGCGGCGGATCCAACCGCTCATCGTCCTTGCCGCGACACTGGCTGCATCGCTGGTATGGGACATGATGGATCTGGCGTACGGCCCATCGCTGGCGATCTTCGTCTCGCTGTACGGTGTCGGTCGATTCATCGAAGCGCGCGCCAGCGTGCTGGCGGTCATCACTGCCATGCTGGTCGTCGTGGCCGACGACCTCATCGAGTCGGAACCCGTTTCTGTCGTCGGATTGTCCCTCACGCTGGTCTTCCTCGCCTGGTACGTAGGCCGCAGGATGAGGGAGCGCCGGGAGTACCTGGCACTGCTCGAGGAACGAGCTGAGTTCCTCCAGCGAGAGCGGGATGCTGAGGCCCGCCGCGCCGTCGATGAGGAGCGGACCAGGATCTCCCGCGAGCTCCACGACGTGGTGGCACATCGGGTGAGCATGATCACGGTCCAGGCCGGGAGCCGCCCAGACCGTAGCCGCCGACGATCCGGAGCGGGCAATTCGAGCGATGGAGTCGATAGAGGTGGCAGGGCGTGAAGCTATGAATGAGTTGCGGCAGCTGCTCGGAGTCCTGCGCTCCGAGTCGGACCCGGAGAACCTCGTGCCGGTCCACGGGATAGCCGACATCCCCGCTCTCGTGAGCAAGACGAAAGAGGCAGGAGTTGACGTGTCCTTGCTCCAGACCACTGTGCCCGATGCCGTCCCGGCCAGGGTCGACCTTGCGTCGTACCGAATCGTCCAGGAAGCACTCACCAATATCCTCAAACACGCAGGGCCCGGCACCGGGGCCGAGGTTCGCCTCTCCGCCGCCAACCAGATGCTCATGATCGAGGTGGTCGACCGCGGCGAGGGCGAGGCGCCCTCGCTGCCGGGGTCGGGTCAGGGCCTGGTGGGGATGAGGGAGAGAGCTACCCTTCTCGGCGGCACCTTCGAAGCAGGTCCTCGGCTGGGCGGCGGTTTCCGGATCATGGCCTGTCTACCCCTCGAGCGGAGTTCATAGATGAGCATTCGAGTATTGGTCGTCGACGATCAGGCCCTTGTCCGCGACGGGTTTGCCATGGTCCTCGACCACGAGGAAGACATAGAAGTGGTCGGCGAGGCTGGCACCGGGACAGCAGCCATCGAGACGGCGCGCTCGCAGCGTCCAGACGTGATTCTCATGGACATCCGCATGCCGGAGATGGACGGGCTGGAGGCAACGCGACGTATCGTCGACGAAGCCGATTGGCCTGTGAAGGTCATCATCCTGACCACGTTCGACCCGGATGAATACGTGTATGCAGCTCTCAAGGCGGGCGCCAGTGCGTTTGTGTTGAAGGACATCCCCCGATCCGAGTTGATCTCTGCAGTGCGAACCGTGGCCGACGGAGGCGCGCTGCTCGCCCCTTCGATCACCAGGCGCCTCATCGGGCGCTTTACTCAGCGCCTCGCCACCGACACCGCCGGCGCTGCCCGCTTGGAGCGCCTGACAGAACGTGAGCGGGAAGTGCTCACGGCAATCGGGCGCGGTCTGAACAATGCGGAGATCTCAGAGCAACTCTTCATCGGTGCGTCCACAGTGAAGTCCCACATCAACAGCGTGTTCACCAAAGTCGGCTTGCGCGACCGTGCTCAGGCCGTCGTCTTCGCCTACGAGAGCGGCCTCGTAGAGCTTGGCGAACAAGACATCGGCACCTAGCCACCGCACCCACCCCTACTCGAGGGGTGAAGGTTTCCCGGAACAGCCCGGAGTAGCAACTCCCCTCCCTCCACCCCAGGTTGGACGCGAGTCCCACCCCTCAGGCTGGAGACGTGCAGGTCCCCATCTCATACGTTGCAGAGGTCAACGACATAGGAGGACCAGTGACCACAACGCTTTCACCCCGAGTCGACCTGGCCGCCGCCAGGAGTGACCGATACCCGATTTCCATCACACATGTCACCAAGCGATACGGCAGCGGTGTCGCCGTCAACGACCTGTCCTTTGTCGTCCGGCCCGGGCGAGTCACCGGCTTCCTGGGCCCGAATGGGGCCGGCAAGTCGACGACCATGAAGATCCTGCTCGGTCTGGCTTCGGCATCGAGCGGTCGAGCCACCATCGGCGGTCTCACCTACGGCGAGCTCCCCGATCCCACCGGGACGGTCGGCGCCGCCGTCGAGGCCGACGCCTTCCACCCCGGGCGCAGCGGCCGCAACCATCTCCGCATCCTCGCCGATGCCACCGGCACACCCATTACCAGGGTGGACGAGGTACTCGATCTTGTCGAGCTGAGCCATGCCGCCAATCGGCGGGCCGGTGCCTATTCACTCGGCATGAAGCAACGCCTGGCGCTCGCCGCTGCTCTGCTTTGCGATCCGAAGGTGCTTGTGCTCGACGAGCCCGGCAACGGACTGGATCCCCAGGGAATCCGCACCTTGCGGAAGCTGCTGAGGGAACGGGCGGCCGAAGGCAGCACCGTGCTTGTGTCCAGCCACCTCCTCGGCGAGGTCGAGCAGCTCGCCGATGATGTTGTCGTGGTCAATCGGGGACGGTTGGTGACCCAAGGTTCACTGGCCGAGCTGCGTCAATCAGCATCGCTCGTCCGGACAGCCTCTCCTGATGACCTGCGACTCACTCTCGAAGCCGCAGGCGGCATCGTCGAGACCCGGCAGGCCGGAACCCTCGTGATCCGTGGCCTCTCCCTCGACGAGATCGGCGACCGGGCATACAGCGCAGGCATTGCCCTGCACGAGCTATCACGCCACACCGACTCGCTGGAGGATCGCTTCTTCGCATGGACAGGCGATGCGGCGGACGCCGACTCCCAGCACACCACAAAGGAGCAATCATGAACTGGCTGCGCACCATACGAGCTGAAATCCGCAAACTGACCAGCACCAAGATGCCGCTTGCCTTTGTCATCGTCTTCGCAGTGATTGGGACCGCAACCGCCATAGCCGTTGCGGCCGGCACCGACATGGACGGAAGCAAGACGTTCATCTCGACTGCGGCAGATCAGCAGTCGTTGATGGCCTTTGCCGCCAATGCCCTGGTGATCGCCGGCTTGTTCGGCGCCATCGCCGTCGCCCGTGAGTACGGGCACGGAACTGTCGTGCTCACGTTCCTGACCACACCCAGCCGCCCCGTCGCCGTGCTGGCGCAACTCGCCGCGGCTTCCATCGCCGGCGCCGTGCTCGGACTCGTCGGTGCTTCCATCAGCGCGGGTTCTGTCGCAATCGGGTTGACCGCCACCGACTACTCGTTCATGGTTCCTGCTGCCGATCTGGCGCAGGTCCTGGCGGCATCGATGCTCGCCGGAGCTGCCGGTGCGGTGCTCGGTGCAGGCATCGGCACTCTCGTCCGCAACTCGGGTGGTGCGGTGACCGGAACGATCCTGCTCCTGGTCATCATCCCGCCGCTGGCCGTGCAGATGGTCAACGAGACTGCCTCGTGGATTCCTGGAACCCTGGCCAATGTCGTCTCAGGGGTGGAGGCCGGAACCGGCATGGTGGCGGCGATCACCGCAATCATCCTGTGGGCCCTCGTGCCCGCCGGTGTCGGTCTTGCCGCGGTCGCCCGCCGCGATGTCGTGTGAACAGATCACACAGGCGGTGTGGAAGGACCCGGTCTCGCATCGGGTCCTTCTGCAGTCGGCAGACGCCCCTCAACTGATTCACAGTGGAGGACGCCGAAACCCGGACGGGGTCGACGTCCCCGGTGTCGCTCCCCGATGAGAAGGGCTCAGTCGGAGGACGCGTCTGACTGGCCGTCGCAGGCCTGCTTGAAGACCGAGTACTTGCTCGCCAGCTCGCGACGCATGAAGAGCCGCAGCACCGGGGCGAGAACCGCGACGAATCCTTTGGGCCTCATGTCGGTGCTGACCACGACTCGTGTGCCGCCGTTCTCTCCGGTGAAGGTATACGTCGTATCGATGTCGATCCTGTTGTTGCCGGCGGCCACGACCAGACGTCGGGGTCGATCGAACTCGGCGATGGTCACGTCGTTGTCCGTGCCGCGGTACACCGTCACGAACTTGCTGCCCTCGCCGATCGGCTCTTCGCTCCGCAGCTGTGCGGCCGAAACGCCCTTGTTCCACCTCGTCTCGTTCCGGACATCGGCCAGCAAGTCAAATGCTGTGGTGGGATCGCAATGGACTGAGACTTCATTGATCAGTGGCTGTGTCATTCGTTGCTCCGCTCCGTGCTTGTGACGCTTGCTCCATGGGGCAGAGGATCTCTCGGTTGTCGGATCCGTCGCCGACGAAAGACGTGGGCCATGATCTGGCAACACTATCACCGTGGTCCTGCGATCCACGACGGTTGCTGCCCACTACAGCGACGGAGCGCTCATCGGTCTGGCGCGGCTACAGCGGCCTGGCCACACCTGATCTCCAAGCCGCGTTCGACCAGGCGTTTGGCGGATGAACAGTCCCATGCAACCCGCCGGGCAACACATCCGCGTCGACGGCAGCAACGGGTACGTCGAGGTTTCGAGCCCGTTAGGCCGCCACTCCAATACCTTCCCGTTGGCTGGAATCCTTACCTAGGCGCCATGAAGATTGGCGAGCTTGCCGGGCAGACCGGTGTGTCGACGAAGACGATCCGCTATTACGAGGACATCGGCGTCCTCCCCGAGCCGGAACGTGCGGCAAATGGGTACCGCGACTACGACGAAGTCGCCGTATCGCGGCTGCACTTCGTGCGCGACACTCAGGCGACGGGCCTCACCCTGACTGAGATCTCCTCGATTCTCGAGTTGCGGGATCGGGGCCGGTCAACCTGCCATCACGTCGTCGAGCTGCAGGAACGCCACCTCGATGATCTCGATCGACACATCTCGTCGTTGCAGAAGACACGGGTTCAACTCGCAGCAATGACCGAGCGCGCCCGGAGCCTCGATCTCGCCGAATGCACGGACCCCAATAGGTGCCAGAGGATCGAGGGACGTATCGAAGACAGCACGGCACCCCCGCGAGCACACATCCACGGTGGACCGCACCGCCACACGCACTGAGTGGCTCCGTCGGCGTATTGCGTGCCCGGCGACCGCCGGGGACGTTTTTGTCGAGCCGTGCACACGCGGCGAGGCGCTCGAGCGCCCTCTCGGACTCAGAGCCCGGGTCGGGAGCAAAGACGAGGATGGTCTGTCCAGAGTCGGCGCCAAAGTCGAAATCCTCGTAGGACAGGGTGGGCGTTCCACCGTTTTACGAATTCGTCGCTTGTGGACAGCTCCAAGATCGGCTCGACGAGCAAGTGATCCGTCGGGTTGCGTCCGGCTTCTCCTCGAAGGAGGGCGACCATGTCGTCGGGCGGCTCTTTCCCAGTTGTCGAAGAATGTTCCGCCACCGTCGTCGAGGAAGATGTGAGTGGCGAGCTCGTGACGATCCGCCCGGTAATGTGATTCGGGTGGAGGCAGGCGTGGAACACTGGCATGGTGCAACGCCCGGCAACTTCACGACTCACATCGCGGTGACCGAAGGCGACACCGACTGGGGTGAGCACCTCACCGACGACGACTACCACACCAGCTGACCGCGAAGCCCCTGAACCCCGCCGAGGAGGATCACATGCTTGAAGAACGATACGAACTGTCCAACGGTGTCCAACTCCCGAAACTGGGCCTCGGGACCTGGTTCATCAACAACAGAAATGCCGTCCAGGCGGTCAGAGATGCCGCAGACATCGGATATCGCCACATAGACACGGCCCAGGCGTACCGGAATGAGGCCGGCGTCGGACAGGGCGTCAGATCATCGGGTGTGCCGCGAGACGAGTTCTTCGTAACCACGAAGCTCGCTGCAAATATGAAGTCGTACGAAAAGGCGTCTGCGGCGATCGACAAATCGCTGCAGACATTGGGTTTCGACTACATCGACCTGATGATCATCCACAGCCCGCAGCCGTGGATGAGATTCGGCGGAAAGAACCGCTTCTTCGACGGAAACCGTGCTGCATGGCACGCCCTCGAGGCTGCCTATGAAGCCGGCAAGCTGCGAGCTATCGGTCTCTCCAACTTTCAGACGGTCGACATCGACAACATCCTCGAATCCTGCAGCGTGCGCCCCATGGTGAACCAGATCCTGGCGCACATCGGCAACACACCAAAGGACCTGGTCGAATACTCCCAGGCGAATGGCATGCTGGTGGAGGCCTACTCCCCGATTGCTCACGGTCAGCTTCTCGAGAACCGGGACATCGAGGAGATGGCTGCTAGATACGGCGTCTCGGTGCCACAGCTTTCCGTCCGCTATGTCCTGCAGCTCGGCCTGGTTGCGCTACCAAAGACTGCAAACCCGGCGCACATGAGATCCAACGCAGACGTGGACTTCGTCATCTCCGATGAGGACATGAGCGTGCTGCTCAATGCGGATCGGATCGAATACTCCGGGGCCGTCGGGCTAATGCCGGTGTACGGGGGCACGCTGAGTCCGAAGACGCTGGTGTCGACGGTGATCCGGTCTATTCGTAGCCGATAATCCATCCGCAGCCACGCATCGAACTGGCTCACCAGACCAGGCACTCTCTAGTATTTCCGATGAACTCGGAGGTTCTCGACATGGTTCGTGCGACTCTTGCAGTGCTCCTGCTGGCCATTCCGATCGCGGCCTGTGGCGGCAACGAAACGACCGCCACCACGACGTCTTCAACGGAGGCGCCGACGGCATCGACTACGACGGCGGGCACAGCCAGTGAGGTTGTGCCGCTTGATGCCAGACCGTGCGACCTCCTCACCGCCGAGGACGTGGGTGCGGCAACCGGCCTCACAGCCGCCGCAGGACGAGAAGACGGCCCGGTCACGTGTGCCTACGACCTGGGCACGGATACCGGGGTGTCGATCTTCGTTGCCATCGAGGACGGTCAAGGTCGGTTCTCCGGGGCCGCCTCGTTGTACACGGCGTACCTGGATGAAGAGGGCGAGATGATCGCCGATATCGGCGAGTCGGCGGTGTACATGCAGGCATTCCGCGCTATCGCAGTCGACGCCGGGAATGGCAGGTTCTTCGCCGTTGGTGTCAACGGCGGCTACTCGGAGCTGGCCGAGCCGCGGGATGCATTGGTCGAGCTGGCGACGGTCGGCCTCGGGAACCTCTAAGCCCGTGGCGCAGACCTGAAGACTGATCCGACCGGACCGATCACGGACCGCGACAACCCGGATCACCCTCCTCGATGGACTCGACCAGTAGCGCGAGGGTTCCCGGATCCGCCTCAACCGGTGGGCTGCGGCCAGGTCCAGTTGGAGAATTCGGGCTTGTCGTATCCCTCCCGGTAGGCAAACGCCAGGTTCTCGATGATCTCGGTACGCATCTTCTCTTTCACGTGTGCTCCGGCAACGCGGAGCCGGGGAACCCGGTCGATGACATCGATCACGAGGTGGAAACGGTCGATTCCGTTTTGAATCGCCAACTCCATCGGTGTGTTGATGTTCCCGTGCTCGGTGTACCCGCGGACGTGGAAATTGTGTGCGTTGGTACGGCGATAAGCGAGCCGGTGAATCAGATACGGGTAACCGTGGAAGTTGAAGATCACCGGCTTGTCGACGGTGAACAGGCTGTCGAAATCGTAGTCGGAGAGCCCGTGCTGGTGCTCGCTACGAGGTACCAGACGGAACAAGTCGACAACGTTGATGAACCGCACCTTGAGGTCCGGGAAATGCTCCCGCAGCAACGCAGTCGCTCCGAGTGCCTCCATCGTCGGCACATCACCGGCAGACGCGATCACCACATCGGGCTCAACTCCATCGTCGTTGCTTGCCCAGTCCCAGATGCCGATGCCCTTGGTGCAGTGTTGAATCGCCTCCTCCATGGTGAGGTATTGGAGGTGCTCCTGCTTGTCGGCGACGATCACGTTCACATAGTCGGTGCTGCGCAGACAGTGGTCGGCGGTCGACAGCAACGTGTTGGCGTCCGGTGGCAAGTAGATGCGGGTCACCCCCGGGCTCTTGTTGACAACGACATCGAGGAAACCGGGGTCCTGATGGCTGAAGCCGTTGTGATCCTGGCGCCAAACCGTCGAAGTGACCAGCAGGTTCAGTGAAGACACCGGTGCCCGCCACGGGATGGCGCGCGCCTTCTCCAGCCACTTGGCATGCTGATTGAACATCGAGTCGATGACATGGATGAATGCCTCATACGAGGCGAAGAATCCGTGCCTACCGCTGAGGAGATACCCTTCCAGCCAGCCCTCGAGCGTATGTTCGGAGAGCATCTCCATCACCCGCCCCTCGGGTGAGATGTGGGTGCCGTCGGCGTCCTCGGGGAGAATCTCGGCCATCCATGCCTTCTCACTCGCCTCATAGACGGCGTCGAGACGATTCGACGCAGTCTCGTCGGGGCAGAAGAAACGGAATGTCTCAGAGTTGTTCTTCAGAACGTCACGCAGCAAGCAGCCCAGCACATGAGTGTTCTCCACCGATACGGTGCCGGGTTTGGTGACCTCGACGGCATAGTCGCGGAAGTCGGGAAGGTGGAGGTTGCGTCGCAGCACGCCACCGTTAGCCACCGGGTTGGCACTCATTCTGCTGGAGCCAACAGGGGCAAGCGCCTGCAACTCCTCGGAGAGGTGCCCTTTGTCGTCGAAGAGACGCTCGGGCTCATAGCTGCGCAGCCACGACTCCAACTGAGGCAGATGGGCAGGGTTATCGTGCACCTGCAACGGGATCTGATGGGCACGCCAGAAACCTTCGACCCGGTGTCCATCGACCTCACGCGGTCCTGTCCATCCTTTCGGCGACCGCAGCACGATCATCGGCCACTCGGGCAATCGTTCGATGCCGTTGGTGCGGGCTCGGTGCTGGATGTCCTGGATGTCGGCCAGTGCAGCATCGAGAGCGGTCGCCATCGCCTGGTGCATCAACTCGGGCTGATCACCCTCGACGAAGTAGGGTCGCCAACCGTATCCCAGCATCAGATGTTCCAGTTGCTCGTGGCTGATCCGGGCTGGGATCGTCGGGTTGGCGATCTTGTATCCGTTCAGGTGGAGGATTGGCAGCACGGCGCCGTCACGTGCCGGATTGAGGAACTTGTTCGAATGCCATGCGGTCGCCGCCGGCCCGGTCTCCGACTCGCCATCTCCAACCATCACCGCAACAATCAGATCAGGGTTGTCGTAGGCCGCCCCAAAGGCGTGGGAGACGCTGTATCCGAGCTCTCCGCCCTCGTGGATCGAGCCGGGCGTCTCGGGAGTGCAGTGGCTGCCGATGCCGCCGGGGAACGAGAACTGCTTGAAGAACCGCTGCATGCCCTCCTCGTCGGCAGACATGTCCGGATACACCTCCGAATAGGTACCTTCCAGGTAGGCATGTGCGAGCATCGAGGGAGCGCCGTGACCGGGACCGGAGATGTAGATCATGTTGAGATCGTGCTCGGTGATGAGACGGTTCAGATGTACCCAGGTGAAAGTCTGGCCGGGGTCCGACCCCCAATGCCCGAGCAGCCGATGCTTGATGTGCTCGGCGCGCAGCGGCTCGCGCAGCAGTGGATTGTCCTCGAGATAGAGCATCCCTGCGCACAGATACAGGGAAGCCCGCCAGTAGTCATCCATGAGCCGCAACTGCTCCGAAGAAAGCGGCCCTGTGGGGTCGTGGCTATCAGTCATGTGTGTCTCCTTTTTCGAGGCTCTGTAGGAGAGGGGGTGAGCACCGCGCGTGTATGGCGGGCGATCATCAGCTCTTCGTCGGTGTGGATTACTCGAACGGTGGCCGCACTGTTCCCGGTTGAGACCACCGCGGCGTTGTCGAGGTTGGCCTCGGTGTCGATCTCGATACCGGCGAATTCGAGGCCATCGGAGATGCGGCGCCGGATCTCGGGTGCGTGCTCGCCGATACCGCCCGTGAAAACGAGAATGTCGAGCCCACCCAGTGCCGTGATCAGCCCGGCAAGATGCTTGCGGGCGATATAGACGAACTGATCGATGGCGGCTGCTGCTTCGGGTGAATCCGACTGACGGCCTAGCAGCTCTTGCATGTCGGCAGAGATGCCCGATACACCGAGCATCCCGGATTCGTGGTTGAGGATCGTGTCCAGCTCGGCGACGTCGAAGGCATCACGACGGAGGAGATAGATGAGCACGCCGGGGTCCAGATCGCCAGTCCGGGTTCCCATCATGAGCCCGCCGAGGGGGGTGAGGCCCATCGTGGTGTCGATGCTCTTCCCGTCGTGAACCGCGGTCATCGAAGCACCACCACCGAGGTGGGCGATGATGATGCGTCCGCTCGTTTCTACGCCGGGAATGGCGGTGAGTTCCTGCATGATGTATTCGCAGGAAAGGCCGTGAAAGCCGTAGCGTCGGACGCCTTCGTCGGTGAGCCGGCGCGGGAGCGGGAACGTGGCGGCAGGACCGGTGATGGTTGTGTGAAAGGCTGTGTCGAATGCGGCGACCTGAGGCACATGTGGGAAATCGTGGTGAATGGCCGCGATCGCGGCCAACTCGCCGGGTAGGTGGTCGGGAGCCAGATCCGCAACAGCCTGGAGCCTGTCGATGACGGAGTCGGTTATCCGCACCGGTTCGATCAGCTCGGCTCCGCCGTGTACGACACGATGGCCAACGGCGTCCGGTTGGTGCCCTCCGTTGTGGTGCTCGAGCCAGTCGAGCAACTCGCCCAGCGCCGACCGGTGGTCGCGCAACGACAAGGATCGAGTGACGAGGGCTGTTCCGCCCGACCCGACGACGTGCATGCTGCCGGTCGGCTCGCCGATCTCGTCGAGAGAGCCGGACAAGACTTGTCTCTCAGCCGGCTCCATGTCGATGAGAGCGAATTTGATACTGGTTGATCCACCGTTGACGGTGAGGACGCGGTTCGGTGCACTGACCATGCGAGCCCCGGGTAGCAACACCCAACCAGGGTAGTCGAGCCCCGATGCCACAAAACTGACGGCGCGTTCGTATGCCGCATGCATCTCTCAGGCGCAAACAGGAAGGCTCCGTCCCCCCAATCCTCGCCCGCGATGCGAGTCCTTGGTCTGACACCTCCATCGGTGTCACCGGTCCATGACTCGTAAACGCTTCGCAAACGGTCGCTCGGGATACTTGGGCTCAGTGGATCGGATAGGCCGATCCCGAAGCAGCGCAACTCATCGGCTCGCCGGCTACACGGATCCGTCCGGCGGCTAGCCATCCCTCGAGGGCATATCAGGAAGGCCAAGACATGCACGTAGCAATCGTCAACCACGATATCGAGGACTTCGTCAAATGGAAGGCGGTCTACGACGCGTTCGATCACGGGTCGCTCGGTGTCCGATTCGCCCGGATCAATCGCAATGTCGAGAACCCGAACAACGTCACGATCGTCCAAGGCTTCGACAGCGCCGAAGTCGCCCAAGCGTTCCTCGCCAACCCTTCGCTCCAGGCCACCATCGCGTCGGCAGGAGTCACGAGCGAACCGCGTATCGAGCTTTACGAAGAAGTCGACGCCATCGAGTACTAGAAGCACGATCGGCATGATCCGTCATTCGGGTGGTCCCGTCGCTATCGGCGGGACCACCCGAATTGCCGTAGAGGCTCCCAGGCGGTGCGACCATTCAATGCAATCGGGTCGTGTCGCTGAGTCCTCACCCACACCGTCATCTGCGACGGTCCCCGGTTTCCCCAGAGGTGATACGGAATGAGGACCAACGGTTTCGAGTCCGACGTCCTCGCGGTGATCACGCCTGTGCCGCCGAGTAGATCTCGATCGAAATGCCGGGCGAGTGAGTCGGGGTCGACCCGGACACTGTGGATGTCCACATCGGGGTTGTCGACGCTCTCGAGGCAGTAAACCAGCGGGCCGGCGGTGATGGCCACTAGGCCTTCATGCCCCTTCACCTTTGGATGCGCTCTGCGCAGTTCGATGGCCACTTCGAAGTCGATCTCAACCACATCGCCGGCTTGCCAAGTCCGCCGGATCTTGTGGAAGCGACTGGTCCGCGGGTCGTAACCTGAAGCAGTTCGCTCACCGGCCGCGGCATCCACGATCGGGAGATCTTGTTCCTCCCCATTCACTCGCAACGAGCCACCGCTCGCCCAGGAAGGGATGCGCACATCTAGGTCGAAATCGGGGCGCACATTGGGAGTGACTTCGATCCGGACATTGCCTCGCCATGGCAGCCCGGTCTCAAGCTCGAGCGTGGCGGAGCCGCACTCCTCGAGCACCACATCGCTGTTGACGTATTGGTGCACCCAGACGCCGCTCTCGTCGCTCGTATACAGGTACTTCCGCAGGTCGGCCCATGTGCGCGAAATGTTGGATGGGCAACAAGAGACCTCGTACCACGGTTTCCGCTCCACGCCTCCCCGGCACGTCAATGGATTGTTGTAGAAGTAGGTCGTACCGTCGGATCCCATGCCAACCCCGGCAGCGTTGTATAGCTGCCACTCAAACAGGTCGCTGTACTGCGACTTGCCCGTCGCTTGGGCCATCTCCCAGTTCCAGAACATGCTGCCCAGACGCGGCACAGGTCTCGGCGTAGGCGACCTCCGGATCGAGCTCGTAGTCTCGACCAAAGCCTTCCGACAGCGGCAATGAGCCGATTCCACCTGTGACGTACATTCTTCTGGTGACCATGTGATCCCAGGCTCGCTCGAGGGCATCCAGCAGAGACGGGTCACTGCTGTCTCGCGCCAACATTGCGGCTGCCGTTTCCATGTAGGCAAACCGGACCGAGTGACCCACCGGCACAGTCTGAAGTCGGATCGGGGCGTGCTGCTGGAAGTACTCGCCGTTGAGGGCACTCAGCATCCAGCGTGGCCTGGCGTGCCACGGCTTCTTGGATTCGTTCCCCTCGGGAACTCGGGATGGGGAGTACTCCGGGTGGGCGGCCATGTAGTCCTGCCGCTGCGCCCCGACGACCTTCTTCCTCTTTTCAGCGCTGGAGTTCTGTCGGAAGATCGGAGAGACCAAACCGTCGCATGCGGCCGCGCTGCTCGATGAATTGCCCGGCCAGGGCCAGATAGTCGGCCTGCCCGGTGAGCCGATACAACCGCAGCAGGGCAATCTCGATCTCCTGATGACCCGGGGTATACGCCGGTCCTTTGCCCTCGAAATCCGCCACAATGCGCATCTGCGGCCCGCCGGGCGATTTCCAGCATTTCGGTGCGTCCCGTCGCCTCGTTGTGCGAGACGCCCGCCTCAATCAGGTGGCCGTGACAGTACAGCTCATGCTCGACCTGCAAGTTGACCCAGCGGGTCTCCGGGAAATGGATCTGGTTGTAGGTGTAGATGTAGCCATCGGGTTGCTGGGCCCGCCCGAGCAGACCGATGAAGCCATCCATCAGAGTCGCCAGCCGCTCGCTGGGATCGGTGGCGTGGATACGCGCCGGCCGCGTCGAGCCACTTGTAGGCGTCCGAGTCGGCGAAGAACCAGCCCTCACGGAATCCTTCGGTTTCGCCGGCTGCAATGCGGAAGTTGTCGATACAGCCCGAAGCTTCGAGTTGCCCCCATTGGTGAAAGATCGCTCGCTCGGCGTTGACGGTCAGACGGTCGTGCCAGATCCCTGGGAGGATTTTCACTCGGCTCATGCGCACAGATTAAGAGACACGGCGGCCCTCTCACGAAACCCCAATCAGGGACGCTCGCTCGCAGGATTTATGCTGGACCAGCGGACACACGAATCCCCTTTCCATTGGAGACATCCATGGCCTCTGCGACCGAAGCCGCACTCGACATCCTGCGAACCGGCGACAACTTCCAGTGGTATGTGATCACCTTCCTGGCACTGGTGGTCTACGTGTACACCAACGAGGTCTCCAAGAAGAACTGGAAGGGCATCGCTGCCGGGCTCGGGCTCTACGTCGTGCACTGGTTCTTCGAGATCATGAATGCACTCATCCAGCACTTCAGCGGCGACGCCCTGTGGACGGTGCCGACCGGCACATCCTTCTTGATCCTGGTCGGGGTGGGCATCGAGCTGAGCCTCATGTTCTCGATAGCGGGCCTCGTCTTGAGCAAAGTTCTGCCCGATGACCCCAAGCTGAAGGTCTTCGGTCTCAACAACCGCCTGTTGTTTGTGATCGGGAATGCGGCCCTCTTCGCCATAATCGAGATCTTCCTGGCAAAGACGCCTGCTTTCGTCTGGGTCTACTCCTGGTGGGGATCTATCCCGGTCTTCCTGCTCGTCTACATCCCCTTCTTCCTCGCCGCCGCCTACTGCTACGACGCCAAGCCCAGGCAGCGGATCACCTTCATCGGGAGCTTTGCTGCAGTGGATGCGGTGATGATGGTCGTGTTCGCCGGCTTCCTGGGATGGATATAGCAAAGCGGTCGGCCGCAAGGACTGACGAGCGGTATGGTCATCCCATGGGTCTCGAGTGGGAACAGATTGTCATCGATGCGCACGATCCAGTGGCGCTCGGCCGCTGGTGGCTCGAAGCGCTCGGGTGGGTCATCGTCAACGACGATCCCGACGAGTTCGAGATTCGACCAGAGGCCGATCAGCTCCCGGGGCTCATGTTCCAGGCGGTCACCCAGCAAAAGCAGACCAAGAACCGCCTTCATCTCGATTTCCGTCCCGAGGATCAGGACGCCGAGGTCAAGCGGCTCATCGCACATGGCGCATCCCGTGTCGACATTGGCCAGGGCGACGTACCTTGGGTGGTGTTGGCCGATCCAGAGGGCAACGAGTTCTGCGTCCTCGGGGGGCACCGACCGTCGCCGTGACCGGGATCCCTGGTAGGGTCCCCGGCACCGAAGCGTGCTGGGGAGTGAATTCGTGCCTGTGATCGAGGTCGATGGTCTGACCAAGGTGTACGACGGCAAGACCGTTGTCGACAACATCTCTTTCGCCGTCGACGAAGGCGAGATATTCGCCATCCTCGGGCCAAACGGAGCTGGGAAGACCACGACGGTCGAGTCCATCGCCGGGCTGCGAACCCCCGATGCGGGGAGAGTGGCGGTCTTCGGTTTCGACCCGCTGATAGACAGGGCGGAAGTGCGCGCCGATCTCGGTGTTCAACTTCAGGAGAGCCGCTTCCAGGACCGGGTGAAGGTGAAGGAGATCGTCGAGACCTTCGCCGCCTTCTACCCGGAGCCACTCGATGTGGGAGTGCTGCTCGAGCGTCTCGGCCTCGGAGAGAAAGCCGACACCCTCTACTCTCGTCTCTCGGGTGGCCAGCAGCAGCGCGTCTCGATCGCCGCCGCTCTGGTGGGACGGCCTCGTGCCGTGATCCTCGACGAGCTGACCACCGGTCTCGACCCACAGGCCCGACGGGAGATCTGGGGACTGGTCGAGGAGCTGCGAGGCGGCGGCGTCACCATCATCCTCGTCACTCATTTCATGGAGGAGGCCGAGAGGCTTGCCGACCGGCTGGCACTCATCGACGGTGGCAGACTCGTTGCCCTCGACACCCCCCAGGGCCTGATCGACAGCGCCGGACTGCAGCAGCGGCTCAGATTCACCACCAAGGTGACGATCGAGGATGCCTGGCTGACGGCTCTCCCCGAGGTGACGGGGGTGACGCGGCGAGCATGGTGAGATCGAGGTCACAGGAAACGAGAAGATGCTGTTTGCGGTTGTCTCGCTCCTGGCCGGGCGCGACATCGTCCCCGATCGGCTTCAAGTCGACCAGGCAAACCTCGACGACGCGTTCGTAACCATCACCGGTCGTCGGCTCGAACTGACGGAGGAGATGAAATGACGGCACTCGGTGCACTGACCAAGACCCAGTCCCGGGTCTTTTCGAGGGAGCCGCTTTCGATCTTCTTCGGCCTCGTTTTCCCTGCGCTCCTGCTCATCGTCATCGGCTCGGTCTTCCCCGGTGCCACCGAAAAGAACGCCGAGCTGGCTGGAATGAGCCTGGTCGAGGTCTATGCACCAGTCAGCATCGCCCTCGGTCTGGCCACCGTCGCCCTGTCGATCCTCCCGGCAACGCTGGGTGGGGATCGGGAGAAGGGCATCCTGCGCCGACTTTCCACCACGCCCGTGCACCCAAGCGCACTGGTGATAGCTCATCTCGTGGTGCAGCTGGTGGTGGTGACATGCGCCACGCTGGCTGCGATCACACTCGGGATGCTGGTCTTCGGTCTCCCGTTTCCACAGAGCCCGGGATGGTTTCTCCTGTCGTATCTTCTCGGGGCTGTCTCTCTGCTTGCCGTCGGCTCGCTCATCGGTGCTTTCGTACCAACTGCCAGCTCGGGACAGGCAGTCGGAATGCTCCTCTACTTCCCACTCCTGTTCTTCGCAGGCGTATACATCCCCCTCCAGGTCATGCCGCAAGGCATCCTCACCGTGAGCAACTACACACCAAGTGGAGCCGCGGTGCAGGCACTGACCACCAGCTGGGCGGGGAACATTCCGGCTACGTCGAGCCTGGTGGTGATGGCAGCGTACGTATTGGTAGCCGGAGGATTAGCCGTCCTGTTCTTCCGCTGGGACTGAAGGCGGGCCTGCAAAGCCAACGCTCAACGACCTGCCGACGGCCCCGGACGGTTTGCTGCTCGCTCGATTCTCACGAGCATCGCGGCAGATGGGGTGACCTTGCCGCTGAGATAGGTACTCAGGCGCGAGGCGCTGGTTCCCACCATCTGCGCGAAGTCGCGGTTGGTGAGTCCCGAACTCGAGACGGCAGAACGAACTCGGCTGGCGACCTCGGCTCGCTCTGCCTCGTCGGCATCGGCGCGGGCACGCTCGATGGCCAGGGTGAAGAGTGCGCTCACCCCGTCGTGTTCGCGATACAAGAGGTAGTGCTCCACACGGCGTGCGACTTGCCCCCACGGGGACCGGCGCACCTCGGCGAAGACCGGTTGCCAGTCCGCGACGAGTCCACGGTCAATCACCGTGACCAGAGCTTCGTATGGCCAGGTGCCCACATCGTCCGTCGGAGAAGCGTCGACGTTGCGGAACTGGACAGGCATCAGGTTGCCCCTCCCAATCGCAGTGCGAGAGAACGGCAGACTTCTGTGACGTAGCCCCACTCGTGGTAGCGCGTCTCGAGGCCCTTGTAGCGAGGCAACTCGCCGATCACCGCTGTGTCCCGTGGCGTTGGATCGGCGAGTGCAATCACAAGGGATGTGAGCACCGACCCCCACTCCCCCGACCGGTCCATGTAGTAGTCGTCGATCTCAGAGAGCACCTCGACAGCAGCATCGAGTCCCAGATGCTCGGCGAGGGCGACGACGTCGAGATAGTCGCGGACCACGTTTCGTTGGACGACGAGAAATGCCTTTACACGCAGCGTTTCGGGTGCCGTCGGAGCCACGACGGTCGCATCCTCTCCGACGTTGATCTCCACCGTCTCGAGCGGACGGGTTCGACGCATTTGCCGCAGGCCGGCTTCGACTCCCCCAAGACGACCCATGATCGTGAAGGGTGGTTTCGAGGCCCTTACCGACGTCGCCCAGCCGTCCGTTGCCTCAACGGCCTCCAGCACCGCCTCGTAGCGATCGACCAAGTCGGCGAGAACGTGGTCATGGTCAAACGAATCACGATGGCCGGCGTGGAGGGCAGCCGCCGCGCCCCCAACCAAGACCGCGTCGGGTACAACCTCCTGCAGCCGGGCGGCAGACTTCAGAACTCGTTGCAGCGTTGGGCTCATATCCATCATGGATTATCATATCTGATAAGGCACAGAAGATCCAGCCCCAAGAACGCCACGACAGACCTGAAGCGGAATCAGGTTCGATCTCGGCGTGAGACCTCTGATCGTGTCGAGGTCGTGGGTGGCAGCACACTTGGCGAGACGCTCGAGCCCTCTTTCGGACTCTGAGCCTGGCTCGGCAGCAAAGATGAAGGGCGACCACCCAACCACCCCGTCGCCGCACGGGACATTGGCCGTCGGTTGGACCGGGGCGACCGGGACGGGCAGGCAGCTGCCCGCGGGCCAGGTATTCGGGACCTTTGCCCCTACTTTGCGGTTGCCACTAGTGAGATTGTGTCTCTGTGACTTCAAATTTGGTTGAATCAATGACGGTTGAAATAAGGGCTTCGGTGCTAGCGGCTCTTGGTGACCCAATCCGGCTTCGGATACTCGATGAGGTTGCTTCGTGTCAACTATGTGTTTGTGACTTGCAGGAGGCAATCAACATCGCTCCGAATCTTCTTTCATATCATCTGCGGGTTCTGCGCGAGGCGGGCCTGGTGTACGGGGACCCGGCGTGGACGCTGGATCGACTATGTGCTCGCACCAGAAGCGGGTGCCCTAATTGGGACGGCTCTGCCTGACGGATTGGTCCGTCAGATCTCGAGGTAGCTGATGGCGCTCGCAATAGATATCAAGTACTCGGATCGGGATGTGACAACTGCGCTGCGCTCGAAAAAGAGAGTCCCCGCAAACGGATCTATATGCAAAGGACTAGACAATGAATCATGAACGCGCTGTGTTGACGGCCGCTTTGGATTTCCACGGGCACCGCTGCTGGGCCTCAACAGTGGGGGTACGCCTCGGCCTGGCGGCCCTCGACGCTCTCGGTGCAGAACGCTCGGGCGCTAAGCAATTGTATGCCGCCATCGAAATCGGTGAGAAGCATGGTGCGATGTGTTTCGCCGACGGTATCCAATACGCCACCGGGTGCACGATGGGCAAGGGAAACATCGAGAAGACCCACGAGGGGAAACTCGCGGTCACCGTAACCGAGACCGCCACCGGCCGCTCGGTACGGGTCGCTTACAAGCCGACCCTGCAGCCCCAGATCGCCGCAACACCATTCATGCAGAAACGGCGAAAGGGCGTAGCACCTACCGACATCCCCGAAGACGAGCAGTGGGAGTCGGTCGAGATGATCTGGGACGCCGCCGCCGACGACATCATGACCGTCGGACCCATCGAACAAGGCGAGACCATGAACCTCGAGGAGCTTGTCGCCTTTGCGGTGTGCCCCGTGTGCGAGGAGCTGGTCGCCGAACCCTATCTCCGATACGTCATCGACACCCCGATGTGCCGGTCATGTTCGGGGTACGACGTCTAAGACACCCAATGAATATCTATGTGGCGGTCGTCGCCGTGTTCCTCGGTTTTGGCATTATGTCAATGGCCGGGCTCGGGGCAGCCACGCTGTTCATCCCGATCTTCTACTACGCCGGGATTCCACTTCCCGAAGCGATATCGATGGGCCTCCTACTCAACGTGGTGGCCCTCGGTATCGCAACGCCCGGCTATATCCGGGCGGGAACGGTGAACTTCCGTCTCGGGGTCCCGATCCTTGTCTTTGCCGCGGTGGCCGCTCCTTTTGGAGCCCGAGTCTCCAGCGTCGTCAATCGGGATGTGTTGCTTGGACTGTTCGCCGGTTTCCTTCTGATCTCGGGAGCATTGATGCTGTTCTACCGCAGGCCGCAGCGCACGTGGTCTGTCTCGCGGTCGGTTGAAGTCGGTACCGGCGTCTCGGTTGGGGGCGGTGTCGGGTTTCTCGCCGGCCTGCTCGGAGTCGGCGGCGGGGTCTTCGTCTTGCCTGTCTTCCACGGCATGGGCCTCGATCCCAAGCATGCAACCGGCACCACCGCACTAGTCGCGCTGGCATCATCACTTTCGGGGTTCGTTGCACGGGCCACAATCGGCAGCCTCGACATCACTTTTGCAGTCGCCACTGCGGTCGCCGCCGGCGCCGGGGCCGCCGTAGGATCCAAGTTAGCCACAACCCGTCTCTCCGCTTCTGCGCTAAAACGCACGGTGGCACTGATTCTGTGGGTGATGGCCGTCAAGATGATTTGGGACGTGATGACATGACGTCTGCGCCTTCTGAGAACGAGGGAGATCACGACACTCCCAACGACGACTCTCGCGATGTCCGCCGGAAGAAACACACGAGCGTGCTGGCATGGGTTCTTGCCCTCAACGCGGGCTTCATGGTGGCTGAAGTCATCGGCGGTCTTGCCTTCGGCTCACTCGCCCTGCTGGCCGACGCCGCTCACATGGTGTCGGACGTCACGGGACTGGCGATTGCGCTCGTTGCCCAACGTCTGCTGCTGCGCCCGACTTCGGATGCCCACAGCTACGGCTTCCAACGAGCAGAGGTCCTCGCCGCCCAGGCAAACGGCGCCATTCTCCTGGCGACCGCCGGATGGGTAGTTGTCGAAGCAATACGACGCCTTGGATCCGCACCAGAAGTCGACGCCGGGGGGATGCTGGTGATCGCATCGCTTGGCCTTGCCGCAAACGTCATCAGCGTGGCCGTGCTGGCCAGGAGCCGTGGTGAAAGCCTCAACATGCGAGGAGCGTTCGTCCACATGGCCGCCGACGCTGCCGGGTCCGTCGGCGTGATCATCGCCGGGATCGCCGCACTCGGGTCGGTGTTCTGGGTAGACCCCGCCGTTTCGCTCCTGCTAGGCCTGCTGATCACCTGGTCGGCGGTGCGACTGCTTCTCGAATCCACCCACATTCTCATGGAGGGAACACCGCGGCACCTCGAACAAACAGAGGTCATCGCAGCCATCGAAGCGGTCTCCGGAGTTACCTCGGTCCATCATCTCCACATTTGGCTCCTTGCATCCGACACAACAGCGCTCTCGGCCCACATCCTCGTCCAGGGCATCCCCTCACTCGACGAAGCACAAACACTCGGAGACAACATCCGCAGCATGCTCACAGAGAGATTCGAGATAGAGCACACCACCCTCGAAATGGAAGACCACCCCTGCAACTGACACTTGGCCGATTGGCATCTGTGGAGCTCCGTCCCAGCGAAGGAACCAGACAGCCAGCGAACCGGCGACGATTGCATACGCCGCCATGACACGAGATTCGAGGCTTGGAGACCGCGGTTGATCATCGGAAGACCCTCCACCGACTGATCACAAGAGCCAGCGCCCGGGCCCGCCGGGTGCACCTCACGAACTTGCAGAATCGGCCTAGAAGTCTGCGCCCACTCAAGCACACAGAAGACTCGTCTCGGTCACCGATGACATCCCCTCAGAGGTAGGCTTGCAGTAACAAAGGAGTTCGATCATGCCGGCTGTGATCTTGGTGATCGTCGTATTCGTGGTATTGGTCGGAGGCGGGGTAATCACCTACAACGGGCTCGTCAGGCGCCGGAACCGCACTCAGGAGGCCTGGGCCGAGATCGATGTCGAGTTGAAGCGACGCCACGATCTGATCCCCAACCTGGTGGCGACGGTCAAAGGCTATGCAGCCCACGAGCGTGAGACCTTCGAGGCGGTGACCAACGCTCGAGCTGCAGCCGTCAGCGCCGAGACTACCGGTGACCCGTCCAAGATCGGACCCGCCGAGAACCTGCTTACACGGAGTCTTCGCTCCCTGTTCGCTGTCGCCGAGAACTACCCACAGCTGCGCGCCGTGGAGTCGTTCCTCCAGCTTCAAGAGCAACTGACCGCTACCGAAGACAAGCTCGAGTACGCCCGGCGCTACTACAACACGAGTGCCCGGGACCTCAACATCGCTGTCCAGACCTTCCCACGCAACCTGCTCGCCGGCGCATTCGGCTTCACCCAGGTGACATACTTCGAGGTCGAGGAAACCGACCGGGACGTGCCGCAGGTCGACTTCTCCGGCCCCGACACCGCACCGGCGGACTGAGAAGGCGAGGTGACCGGTGTACGAGCAAATCGCGTCGAACAAGCGACGCAGCGCTATCTATGTGGTTCTCTTCATGTTGACCTGGATCGGCATAGGAGCCCTGGTCGGCTGGCTACTTGCCGGTAGCGGCTCCTCGAGCGCAGGGGCTGCTGGCGTGGCCTGGCCTGACGTCGTCACCGGCATGGTAGTTGCCGGGATCCTGGCGCTACTCGGAGTGATGTTCTCCCTGACCTCAGGCGCCCGTCTGGTACTCGCCGTGTCGGGAGCCCGGCCCGCCGATCCGGCGAAGTACACCCAGTTCCACAACATCGTCGAGGCGCTGGCGATCGGTGACGGCATTCCGAAACCGGATGTCTACGTGATCGAGGATCCGTCTCCCAACGCCTTCGCTACCGGAACCAGCCCGGACCACGCCGCGATCACCGCCACCACCGGCCTGCTGACGATCATGAACCGTGAGGAGCTAGAGGGCGTGATCGGCCATGAGATGAGCCACATTAAGAACTTCGATGTCCGCCTTCTGCTTATCGTGAGCACCCTGATCGGGCTGGCGGGCCTCCTTGCCAGCCTGGTTTGGCGTTCGGCCTTCTTCATGCGGCCACGGGGCCGCGACGGCGGCCAGATCATGATCGTTGTGTTCGCCGCCGGTCTCCTGCTCGGCCTCGTGGCAGTGGTCTTCGGCCCGCTCATCCGTCTTGCGCTTTCCCGACGCCGGGAGGAACTGGCAGATGTGAGCAGTGTCGAACTGACCCGGAACCCCGCCGGGTTGATCGGCGCTCTGCGCAAGCTCGAGCAGAACGACAAGCCCTTCGCCAAGTTCAATCACGCCACGGCGGCGATGTGTATCGACGATCCTCTCCAACATCATGAGAGTTGGTTCCACCACCTCTTCGACACGCATCCGCCGATAAGCGAGCGGATCGCCATCCTGGAGCAGATCATGCGCGGCGAAAAGGTCTGAGGCCGGCTGTCCCGAGTCAACCATCCGTAGGACGGATTCACCTGGACGACGCTCGGAAACATCGAAACCGCGTATCCACGGAGGCTTTGTTCGTAGCGGGGTCGGATTTTGAACCCACGACTTTCGGGTCATGAGTTCTTGGTCGCCCTGGACCCGCAATCCCAAGACCCGGTCTCACCACGACACAAGCACCAGCATCCAACCGGACCAAATGGGTCCGCTTGCCCTGGGCCTCGCCGGCATCGCGTTTGCATTCCACATCCTTCTCCCCCAGGTCAAGAAACTGCCCGGTGCCATCCATCAGGCAAAGGCGGGCTCCTACTGGTGTGGTTGCTCGTCGCTTTGTCACGTTCTCGAATGCACTGACCCTTGCCTTCGCCCTCCACGCGTTCGGCAGTTCGATTCGGATCAGCAGCGTGATCGTCGTCTACCTTATGGCAGCAGCCATGGCCTCGATTGCCCCCCACACCTGGCGGACTTGGGGCCTTGGAGGCAGCCCTCGTCGCCAGGTTGACCGCCGAAGGAGGTGTGGCGGGCACTGCCGTGGCCGGTGTGCTGGTCTTCCGGTTGTTGACCTTCTGGGGTCCCATCATCCCCGATGTCTGCGCCTTGAGGTGATTTGCGCAAGCGTGGGCTGGTCTGAACCCGTTCAGCACCCGCGTTCTCAGGCCACCCACTTCGCAGAACACCAACGACAGCCAAATGATCCACCAAGAGGCCCCCCGACCTCGGATCTCGGGTGTGCCCACCGTCCTCGTCAACGGCATCCACATCTACTTCGAGATCCACGGCCAGGGTGAACCTCTTCTCATCATCGGCGGCCTGGCCAACAAGATCCACGACTACCGGCGGCTGATCCCCGAACTAGCCCAGAGTTGCCAGGTCATCGCGTTCGACAATCGGGGAGTCGGAGAGAGCGACAAGCCCGACCTTCCGTATTCGATCGAAATGATGGCCGACGATGCCGCCGGGCTGCTCCAGACACTCGATCTGACGCAGGTCAACGTCGTGGGTGTCTCGATGGGGGGCCGGATCGCAATCGATCTCACGCTCCGCTATCCGACTCTGGTGTCTCGCCTCATTCTTGTTTCGACATCTGCACGGACTTCTTCGCTAACCGTGTGGGGGAAGCTCCTGACGTCCGTTTCGTTCAACCGCGACCAGCCTCGCCACGCCTTCAAACTCCAGCGCGCCGCCTCCCGCAACTTCGACGCGTCCAAACGACTGCACGAGATCGGCGTGCCGACCCTCATCCTCCACGGCAAGAAAGACGGGATCACCCCGCTGGCGCTCGCCGAAGAGATACATCGCGACATAGCCGGCTCGATGATGATCACCTTTGATGGTGGCCACATGTTCCTTTTCTTGGAGACGGCACTGACGTCGGAAGCTGGTCGGCTGAAGCGAGCGCGGTCGATGCGCTGGCCTGATGTCACGGCTAGTTGACTGTCGCATGTCATCGAGGAGGGGATGACCACATGTCTAGGTCTGCCCGGACCAGTGATCACCCTGCACCTCTCTCGGAAAGGCTCTCGCGCCCGCTACGAGCCAGGAGCCGAGTTCCACATCGGCCGAATCGAGATGGCGGCCAAGAGCGGCACATATCTCGACATGCCATTCCTCAGGCTTTCAGGCCGATACGACCTGGCCCGGCTCTTGTCACCTCACCAGCATGACAGTGGACTCCTAGCGATCAGGCCGGGCCGGATTCGCCGGTGTAGGCAACCCCAAGCCTGAAGACGGCCCACAGCACACCAAACCCAGCGGATGCGATCAACGCCAAGCCCAGATCGGGCTGGAACAAGGCCAGGGTGCCGAGCGGTGCACCGAGCAGATTCGGCATCAACCAGGTCATGACCCACGCCGCAACAAGCGTCGTAAGCAGCGGGAACCACAGGCTGAACAAGCCGAAAGCGCCCGATTTGGCACGTATCTCGTCGCGGCGACGCCATGCCCAGACCATGCTGATCAGGTAGACGACTGGCAGGAGCACCAGGGAAATGAAGAGTGCCTTCTGGAACCAGCGGGACCCCTCCCCGTCGTACTCGAGGCCTAGCGCTCTGGCGGTGACGCCGTTGCGGAGCTCCATGGTTTCCCCGAACCCGATGCCACTGTTTGCGTTGACCAACACGACGACGCCCTTCTGCTCCGACGGGACCATTGTCGCCAGTGATTCGAAGCCGGGACTCAGCCCGGAATGCGAAACGCTCCCGTTGTCGGAATCGACATACCAGCCAAAGCCGTAGAAGGGTGATGTGGCGCTGGCCGGGCTCATCATCTGCTTCTTGCCGTCAGCGCTCAGCACATCGTCCTCGCCATTCATCAGCATCTCCATGTAAAGGCCCAGATCGTGGGCGCTTGCCACGATCCCGCCTGCTGGAGCCGTTCCGCGGCTGGTCTTGTTCTCCGCTAGCGGTCGCTTGGTGAGGAACCAGGGCCGATGACCAGTCGCCATGGACTCATGGATCTCGCCGTCGGCAACGAAGCTGTGTTCCATACCGACTGGCTCGAGAATGTTGGCGGCGACGTAGGCCTGATAATCCTGTCCGCTGACGACCTCGATCAGGCGACCGAGGATCAAGTAGTTCGCGTTCGAATACTCCCACCGTTCGTCTGGGTCGTAGGCAGGATCTACCTCGGCGAGCGCGTCAACCCGGCGTGCAAGCTCGTCACTCTCGCCGGTGACGTCAGTGTGCGAGTCGTTCCCTTGCAACGTGGAGAAGCCGCTCGTGTGGCTCAGCAGTTGCCGGATGGTGATCATGCCGGCGGGCCGGCCCGAAAACCCAGCAAGATAAGCCGAGACCTCGGCGTCGAGGTCGACCTCCCCCGCCTCGACGAGTTGCATGACCGCCAGTGCCGTGAAGCTCTTGGAGATAGAGCCGGTGAGAAAAGGCGTGTCCGGGGTGACTTCTCTGTCGTCTCCGATCTCGACCACACCACGTGCGCCAACCGACGTGATCGTGCCGTCGGCGACGACGGCATACGCCACACCTGGCACGCCCGAGGCAGGCATCTCTACATCGATGAAGCCCTCGATCGATCCGTCGGTGGCACCTGCAGGCACGGCGACAATCAACCCGAGCCCAAGGACGGCCAGAAATCGCCGCATCGCATCACCTCCATTTGTGCTCATTTCACTTCTTCTTCCTTCAAGTGGGAGGCTGGAGTGGCTACGAGCGTCGCGCTTCGGCAGACGGGGCCAGGACGCCCTTCCAGAGCAGGTAGACGGCAAAGGTGATCTCGAAGATGCCGCCTGGTATCGACAAGAGCACCCCCGCCGACACGTCGAAGAGCTCGAGTGCGGCGCCGGCGCCGAAGATCGCATAGCCCACGACACCCCAGAGCCCAAGCCAGCGTGGCATAGCCTGCGATCTCGCCAGGGCCCAGAACAAAGG
Organism: uncultured bacterium; assembly: GCA_963844835.1. Classification (GTDB taxonomy): domain Bacteria; phylum Actinomycetota; class Acidimicrobiia; order Spongiisociales; family UBA5794; genus JAAETI01. The sequence continues at coordinate 705,783 of CAWJPT010000007.1, forward strand.
GATGCTGCCGGCGCAAAGGCCGATCATGGCAATCTGATAGGACCAGTTGCCGCCTTCGGCCAGGACGCTCACGATGTTGGTGCTACCCGACTCGGCTGCGGTGATCGTGGCCAGCCCGAAGACCGCAGTGAGAGCCAGGAAGACCCCTTCGAATACCCGGGCGCCCAGATAGGCCAGCCTGACGTGCCGTTCAGCAGCCGTTGCCAGTCGATACATCAGAGCTCCGATGGCAACGATCGCAATTGAGTTCGCAACGACGAGCAGAGCCCCGATACGTATCTGTGACTCCGACGCCAGGATCTCATTGGCACTCGCGCCGGAGCCGGTTGCTTGTTCAATGAGGAGAGCGCCGATGCCGTACAACGCAAATGCGGCCAGAAACAGCGCTCCTATCCACCTTCCCGTGGCTGTGGTGGTCATTGGACTCTCGTGGCGTGGGTCTTTCCGCCGGATGTCGCTCGTCTCTGTCGGGCTGGCTGTCTGTGGCATTGTTGATTCCTTGGTAGGTGTCTGCGGGTTGCGTGGCCGATGTCAAGTCGATATACTTAGTACGCATACTTAGTATGTCTACTTTGTAGAGTAATGTCAAACTCCACGAGGCGAAGACCGAACGATGACGGAAACAAAGACTCCCCTCAGCCGTGATCGGATCATCAAGGCAGCCATGACCGTCGCCGACGAGAGTGGCCTTGCCGGTCTCACAATGCGGTCGCTAGCAGACGAGCTCCAGGTCACCCCAATGTCGATGTACCGCTACATCGATGGCAAGGAAGCGCTGCTCGTCGCGATGGTCGACATCGTCTTCGCAGAGATGGGCGCTCCTACCGTCGGCAACGAATGGCATCAAGAGATGTGGGAGCACGCACACTCAGCTCGTCGCACGCTACTCCATCACCCTTGGGCTCTCGGTTTGGTCGACACCCCGACCGACCCAGGACCGGCAACCCTCGCCCGCCACGACGCAGTCATAGGGACCCTGCGCGCGGCCGGATTCTCGATTCCGCTGACCGCTCATGCCTTTGCGGCGTTCGACGCCTACGTCTACGGGTTTGTGCTCCAGGAGGTGAGCCTCCCGCTCCACGAGGACCAACCAGATCATGAAACCATTCAGGCCGTTGCACTCGAGGCGGCCTTCGAAGGCTTGCCCCATCTCAAGGAGCTGTCGATCGAACACTTCATCTTGGACGGGTACCAATTCGGCGACGAGTTCGACTTCGGGCTCAACCTCGTCCTCGACGGTCTGGCCAGCCACCTTGCAGCAGTGTCTAAGGCCTGACCGACGGTGCTCGAGGCCCGACGACCTACCCGGGTCCCATTGGCGCGATCAGTCGCATTTGGCTCCAGAGCAGGGGCCCGCCCATTCCTGTTCATCCACGGAAACCCTCACGGGCCCAGTCCGCGGCTCGACTGGGGAAGAACGTCGGCGTGACCGCGGCAGCCGTGGCGGCAGCAGTGTGACCGAGGGCGCTGGTTGCGGCAGCTCTCGTAGGAAAGGCATGTCGCGGAACATAGGAAGCATCGATCGGCTGGTTTATAAGTCGATGTCGAAGGCACGTCGTGCCATCATTTCGCGTTGTTGCTCAATAGCCCGCAGTATCGGACGTTCCGCGCTGTCGGCGTGATGTCCGGTTCCGCCCAGACGACCCATCGTGACGCCCTGTTCGCTAGAAGACCCGTCTGAGCATCGGACATCGACGCCGCCGCTGGCACCAGGCCGTGAAGCCAATTCGTGTCGCCCAGGGTCACCGTCGAGTGGCAGACTCAATGCGTGGCGCGACGTACACAGAGAGCGAGCCGGCTCACCGGGATCAGCACGCCCGATCCTCGGATCTCGTAGCAGCCCGTCACTCGGCGGATCCCAGCTGCGCTGATTCCGATGCTGCGCTCGCAGCCACCAGCAGGACGACGTTGCCCCGCTTGTGGCCTTGCTCCACGTATCCGTGCGCCTCAGCGGCCTCTTCGAGCGGGTAGATACGATCGATGATCGCCGTGATCGCCCCCGACGCGAGAAGATCCCGAACGGTCAGGAGGTCCTCGCGGGTCTCCTTCCTGCGTCCCTTCGTGGTAACGAACTCACCGCCGATGGCCAACATGCCACGCACCTTCCGGCGCTTCGTCTTCCCGACTGCGTCGAAGACGACATCGAAGGTGAGCCCCGATTCTGTGAAGTCCTCCTTGGTGTAGTCGATCACCGTATCGGCGCCCAGGGAGACGACGAGGTCGGTGTTGGATGGTCCGGTCACCGCGGTCACGTGGGCGCCGAGATACTTGGCGATCTGCACGGCAAAGGTGCCGACGCTGCCCGACGCACCATTGATGAGGACCCTGCTGCCCTGCCTGACGCCACCGGTGCGGAGGAAGTCCAGGGCTGCCATCGCGCCGACGGGCACCGGTGCCGCATCTTCGAACCCGAGCGAGTCGGGGATCGTCACCACCAGGCCGTCGGCCGGCACCGTGATGTACTCGGCATAGGACCCCTGCGCCAGCCCGCTCGTCGTCCCGAATACCCGATCACCGACGGAGAACCCCGTCGCTTCCGCACCGAGTTCCTCGACGACGCCTGCGTACTCATAGCCGGGCACGGACTTTGGGGTCTCCCCGAAGAGACGTGCGATCAGCTTCGGCATCTTGCGCATCACGACATCGCCGCGGGTGACGCTCGCCGCGTGGATGCGGATGAGCAATTCGGTTGAGCTCGGGACGGGCCTCGGAACCTCCGATGACGTCAGAAGGTCGGCCGAACCGGCTCGCTTGAGTGTGATTGCCTGCATGGTGGTGCTCCTTTCGAGGAAGCGTGGTGAGTCGAGAACGTTGGGCAGGTCAGAATCCAACCGATCGATAGGTGGTCCGCGGCATGTTCTGGCGGGCGGGCTCGAGCGCCTCGGCGGCACGGCGATCCGCTTTCAATTCGGCGAGCAAGAACGCCACCACATAGTGGTTGACGACGTCGTGGACCTCGTTGCGGTCCCAACCGGGATTCGTGCAGAAACCGAGAGACACCAGCGACTTCGATGCGTCGCATCTGCTCACAGCCCCCGGCGAAGACCATGTGGTCGGCGCCGTTGAGTACGACCTCGGCCTTCCGAGCGCTCGAAACGTGCTCGTAGGCGAGCCGGTTGCCCCACTCGAGCGGCGAATCGGTATCAGCGGTGCCGCCGATCGTCAGGACGGGCACGCTGATCTCGGCGAGCCCCGATGTGCCGAACATGGCAGCGTCGCCGGCCACCGAGACGACGGCGTCGATGCGATCGTCGCCGGCGGTGGGCCACAGATCCGACGGAGTTGCGTCAAGACCAGCCAGGGCGGCCATGTCGTCGACATGGTCGACCAGCGCATCGCATTGGAACTCCAGAGGATCCCCCGAGGAGGTCTCGTGTTCGCAAATGTCTCTGAAGCCGTCCATGTCCAGTCGGGCACCTGCGGCTGCGAGGGCGGTGTAGCCGCCGTATGAATGGCCGACCACGGCGACCGACTCGATGTCGATGAGCCCGGCGAACTCGCCGCCGGCCCGGACCTCATGACCGAGATGGGCGAGCAGCTCGACGACATCGGCGGGCCGGTCGACCGTGGCTCTCCACAGCCCTCTCGGGTCGAGCGACTCGCCGTGACTCGGTGCGGCCACGACAAAGCCGTGCGATGCGAGATGCTCCGCGAGCCACGCGTAACTCGAGGGTGTGATCGCAAACCCGTGGGACATGATCACGAACGGATACGGTCCGCCCGACGTGTCCGCAGGGACTCCGGGTGTGGCGTGCCCGGTGAAGGTGGCGAGGGCTACGGAGCTCTCGGCACCAAGCATGTTGATTCCGTAGGAGTAGGTGAGGTCGTGGACCTCGTCGGGCCCCTCCGTCGGATACCAGAGCGTGAACGGCATCGGTGCCTCGTCGGCGGTCACGGTGCGGACACCCACTGGGTGCGGACCGGGCTCGGCAAGCGAGGAGGCGTCAGTGGTGGCGGATCCACCCCCGTGGGCGGGGCCGGGGGGCGCCAGCAGGTAGGCACTTGCCTGCGCCACCAACCCCACGACCACGAGGCCGACCACCATGGCGATGAAGGTGAGTCTGCGGATCATCTGTATCACTTCCTTCGATCCGTTCCGGGAGGCGGCCTAGGAGGTTGTTGAAGAATCCGAGTTCAGGCTCGACACCTTGGTTGGCAACGTTGATCTCTCGGAGCATTGCGAGCCTTCGCCGTGACTAATCAACAACCTCCTAGAGCGTCGCCTCGACGGGCACATCGGCACGGCGGTGCCATGTGTCCTCGTCGATTCCCTTGATCAATAGCCACAGGGTGAAGATCAGTTCGCCCGGCACCGCCACAATGAGCACGAAGGTCGAAAGCATGTCTCCGGCGCCCGGGGCCACGATGGTGCCGTAGCTCTGGGCGAAATAGCCGATGCCGGCGAGACCGATCAGCGCACCGATGGTCTTGGGGAAGAACCCGGATCGGTATACGAGCCAGCCCGTGAGTACCAGCGAGAGCGCAAAGAAGAAGCCCCAGACGAGTACGACGTAGTCGTTGGCCTCCTGAAAGAACAGGGCGAGCCCGTCACGCTGTTCCTGCGAGAACGCTGTCAGGTAGCCGGCACCGCCGACGGCGATGAGCGTGAGGATCGCCGTGAACAAGTTCCCGGCGGCCATGACGACACCCTCGGCGACCCGTGCGATCGATGCGCCGAACGACATCGACCGGCTCACAGGCCGCAGGATCACGTACAGGATTGCTGCCAGCACGATCTCGATAACAAAGATCGTGGCTTCTCCGGCCATGCCCCAGCGGAACAGGGCCTCGCTACCAGCGACGTTCTGCGCCGTAGTAGCTGCATCGCCGGGAACGACCAGCGTTGACCGCACAGAGGTCGACAGGGGGTAGAGCACGAAGATCGCCAGGTACAGGATCCCGGCGAATCGTGCCAGCTTCTTGATCGACCGCACATGGGTCGGGGTATTCGGTGTCTTGCTGTCGGGTGGCTGTCAACATGGCGTTCTCCTTCTCGTCGCCCGATGATTCTTCCTACAAAGTGTCTTGCGAGGAAGTTACTTTAGGAGTATGCTTTGAAAAAGGCTTCCTGTCAAGACACTTCCTAGTAAGATGAATACATGGCCACTGAAACAGATACACACGATGTCGTGGACGGGATCGTCGACGACGTCTTCGACCTCTATCCAGGAATCGAGGTGAGCGGCCTGCCGATCACCGGCCGTGTCATGCGGCTCGCCCGCTATCTGGAGGCGCTTCGAGAGCAATGGCTGGGGGAATTTGGGCTCACCGTCCCCGATTTCGACGTCCTGGCCACGATGCGGCGAACGGCCGGCAATGCTGCGATCAACGTCCGCGAGCTCCAGCGTTCGATGATGCTGTCCTCGGGCGGCACCACGAAGCGCATCGACCGGCTCGAGCATGCCGGCCTGATCGAACGCATGCCCGACCCGAACGACCGTCGAGGCGTCCTGATCCGACTCACACCCGCCGGCATCGAACTGATAGACCAGGTAATTCCGGCGATCACGGCGAACGAGAACGAAGTCGTTGGCAACGCGATCCCCTCCACACGTCGACGGGACCAGGTGGCCGATGGCCTGCGTCGGCTACTCCTCGACCGGGAACGCACTGAAGCCGAGGATCTGTGATGGATAGCGGCTCGGACACCGCGGGCGTCGCACAACTCCGCTTGGTCGTGGAGGCTCATGATTTTGAGGCCGTAGGTCATACCCCGATGCAACGGAACGGCCGATAGCGTCCGCGGCCAGGATCTGACGGCCCGCCACGTCAGGTCCCGCCGGGAACGCGATCTCCGGTCAAGAAATGAGAGTCGATCGCATCCCAGTACATACAGCCGCTATTCACCTGCTCATCCGGTTCGCACGCCGCCGCATTTGGTATGAATTCGTAGGTTCCGCTCTCAGATACTGAATACGTTGCTTCCCGGACATCGAACGTCATACCGCCGCCCGAGGACGGCCACGAAATCGCCGCTTCCGATGGATTGCAGGCGGCAGCCATAGTGGCCTCCTGCAATATCTCTCACCCCACGACGAACTCGAACCGGTCCGTTGAAAGAGGTGCATTTCTCCGGATGAGCCTTGAACCGACCTCGCCAACATCCGGGAGCCTTCCCAACGCCGCCCATTAGCCCACCCGCCAGATCCGGTCGAACTCGAGCCACGTGTCGATGTCGAATTGATCAAAGACCGTCTCGCAGGGGATGCCGTCGCCGTCGTCGTCCATCCGATCGGGCATGCCGTTGTGCATCCAGTAGCGGACGGCCGTGGCGAAGCCCCCCATGCCGGTGAAATCACGGCAAAAGAGGCCGGGTTCCAACTCCTGGTCGACGAACCACAGGTGCGAAGACACCTCCATTGGGTCATACACGGTCTCGCAGGGAACCCCGTTGCCATCCGCATCCATACGGTCGGGTGTGCCCTCCATGAACCAGTAGGCGAGGGCGTCGTCGAAGCGGTAGCCCGAGGTAGCCAGGTCACAACACGTCTGGCCGGGTTCCTCGTCCGCAACTTCCGAGTAGAAACCGTCGAAGTCCTCCTGCCCGTACACCGTTTCACAGGGGATACCGTTGCGATCGGCATCCATACGATCCGGTCGCTGTTCGCGCAGCCAGTACGCCACCGCATCGCCAAGTGGTAGGCCCATGGCATCGAGATCGCGGCACAGCAGACCGCCCTCGAGAGGAAACCGCATCGGTTCCCAATACATCTCGACCAGGTGCGGTGCGTACTCATCTTCGCAGGGTCGGCCGTCGCCATCGGGGTCGAGAGCAGCAGGTCGGCCATCCCGCAGCCAATACAACACGCCGTACTCGTACAGCGGATTGAAACTACTGACTTCGGCGCACGTGGCTCCCGAGGCAAGGACGCGTTCCGGTGTTGCACCGAAATACGCAACCGCCTGCGTCAGCGGCCGATCGGGGATGATTGGCGGTTGCTGGCCGCGCATGGCGTCAAGCACCCAATCCGGGAACAGGCCAGAGTCATCTTCCTCATTCTCTGCGGCCTGCTCATGCGCATATGCGGACAGACCGTCAGCTCCGACTTTCAGATCGATCCGGGCGTGGATTCCCTGTGCGGTGCCAAGCTCCATCAGCCCGGCTTCGATGTAGTACTCGTGACACCACCCGGAGATGTAGGCAGAGACGCGGTTGCCCTGTTGTTCGATGCCGTGCAGGTAATGGCCGCAGAATGCTTTCCCTCCGAAGTTGACGCTCGCTAGCTCGGCCGGCAGATACTCGACAAGCGCTGCGCTGACTGCGGCTTCGCTGACTCTGGCCGGCCCGGTAGTGGCAGTAGTCGTCGTGCCCTTCGGAGCGATCTCTTGCTGGGCGGTGGTGGCCTGTGGCGGCGTGGAGGTGGTGGTTGGAGCAGTCTGCGCCGGGACGGCGGTAGTCGTGAAGCTCGTGGCCGCTCCGGTAGCGGTGGAAGGGTCCGCAGTGGATGAACACCCACCCACGAGGATGGAACACACGACCACAACTCTCAGCCAGGACACCATGGGTGCCTCCCACATTCCAACGTATCAGAGCGCAACCAGAAGCTGAAGTCGGTGCCGGCGAAGCAGCGCCAGAACCCGCAGGTCGTGAAGCTGCGGAATCAGGCGACCCGGCTGCGGCGGCAGGGGTCCCGGATGCGGCAGTCGCTGGAGGCGTCGTCGATCCGGGGGTGACGAGTTCACCCCGGAGGAGCTGGGGCAGCCGCAGCGGCATCCGGTGATGCGGCCGATGCTGGCGAACCTGGTGTTCACCGGCGGTGCGGCGATGGGATATGCGGCCGACGGTGGCCGAGGCGCAGACGGCGTGAAGTCGTTGCGGTTTGCCGGCCATCAGCTGAACCCGGACCAATCACATAGATGAGAGTCCGAACCTCGACATCTCCCTGAATCGTGCCGGTTTCGCTGGGACCCGACACACGTATGCTGGATTCGTCGACAGGAGCGGAACAGTGATTGAGACAACGTTCGCAGGTAGCGAAGGCCGGGTCTTCTACCGAAGGTGGAACCCGACGGGTGAACCGCAACGTATCGTCCAGATCGTCCACGGGTACGCCGAACACGGCGGCCGCTACGGACACGTCGCGACAGCCCTCACCGGCGACGGCGCTGTCGTATATGCCGACGACCACATCGGCCACGGGCGATCCGACGGGGAGCGGGCCGTAATCAACGATTTCGAAAACGCGGTCGAAGACCTCCACACCCTCTCTGGTATCGCTCGCGGCGACTACCCGGATCTCCCGCTCGTCCTCGTCGGGCATTCGATGGGCGGTCTCCTGTCGGGGCGGTACGCTCAGCATTGGCCGGACGAAGTCGCCGGCGTGGCGTTCTGCGGGGCCGTGGTCGGCGACTGGCAATGGGCTCGCGACGTGCTCGCCGCCCCCGAACTGCCGTACGTCCCGTTCGACCCCGACGCCATCTCCCGAGACCCCGAAACCGGTGCGTCCTATGCCTCCGACCCGCTGGTCTACCACGGCCAGTACAAGAGGCCCCTACTCGTCGCCGAGGTCGCGGCGCTCGATGCTTTCGCCCAGGACCTCGACCGGCTCACGATCCCGGTCCTGCTGCTCCACGGCACGGCCGACCCCTTCGTCCCCTACGAGCGATCGCTTCAGGCTGTTCGCGACATGCCGACCGATGACCTCACCGTCCACCTATACGAGGGTGGACGCCACGAAGTCCTCAACGAAACGAACCGGGACGAGGTCATCAACGATCTCGCGGAGTGGATCCGTCGCGTCGCATGAACTCGCACGCTGCAGCAGACTCCCCACCGCTGGTCTTTGGTCCGGTGCCGTCGCGCCGTCTTGGTCGCAGTATCGGGATCAACAACATCCCACCCAAGATCTGCTCGTTTGCATGCGTCTACTGCCAGGTAGGACCCACACTCGATCGGGCCATCAACATCCGATCCTTCTACGAACCGCAGCGCGTCGCCGACGAGGTAGCGGCTCACGTCGCACAGGTCAGGAATCGCGGTGAGGACTATCGACTTCCTCACATTCGTTCCAGACGGCGAACCGACCCTCGATTTCGGCCTCGGGGAGACCATCCGGCTGCTCCGCCCCCTTGGAATCGACATCGCCGTCATCACCAACGGCTCGTTGCTGTGGCGAGATGACGTCAGGGAAGGCCTCGACGACGCCGACTGGGTCTCCGTCAAGGTCGACGCTGCCGAAAACGCGGTCTGGCGGCATGTGAATCGGCCGCACCCGGATCTCGACTTTGGCACTGTTCGTGAGGGGATCGCCCGGTTCGTCGCGTCCGTTCAACGGTGACCTCGTCTCAGAAACCATGCTTGTCGCCGGGATCAACGACGATGTCGAGTCGGTGAAATCCGTCGCCGAGTTCCTTTACAGCACCGGCTTCACCAGGGCCTACCTCTCAATCCCGACGCGCCCCACCCCGTTTGCGGCAATCACCGCACCGGATGAGCAGACGGTGAACCGCGCCTATCACGTGCTCGCCGAGCACGTACCACACGTCGAGTATCTCGTCGGATACGAGGGAGACGAGTTCGCTTCCAGCGGCGACCCTCGGGCGGATCTCCTCAGCGTGATAGCGGTGCATCCGATGCGCTCCTCAGCCGTGCATGAACTGCTCGCCGGCGCCGGTGCCGGATGGGACGTCGTCGAGGATCTCATCGCCGACGGCGGCCTCATCGAAACCACCTACCGGAACGAGACGTTCTACCTACGACGCTTCGCCGGCCCTCCCAAACGGGCGATCAACGAAGACTGATCCCCTCGAGGGCGCACCAACGATCAGGCGGCAGCGACTGCTGGCCTATGCGGTGCGTGCCGGCTAGCGGTTCGTCCTGCGTCGGCAGGGCGGTCGATTCTCGGGCAAACGCTGCGCAAACGCTTGCGGTCCATGCTTGGCAGCGTCGGATCGGAGATGCCGGTCCTTCTGCACCTAGAAAGGAAGGCTCATGTATATGCTTGCCGCCAACCACGACGTGGAGGATTACCCGAGGTGGAAGGCCGTGTACGACGCGATCGACCAGGGTGCGCTCGGCGCCCGGTTCGGCCGAGTCAATCGCAATGTCGAGAACCCCAACAACCTCACGATCATCCACGGCTTCGACACCGTCGATACGGCCCAGGCGTTCATCAACAGCCCGGTGCTCAAGGAGGCAATGGCCGAGGCGGGCGTGGCTAGCGTTCCTCGTTTCGAGCTGTTCGAAGAGCTCGAGGTCGTTGAGTACTGAGATGCTAGATGCCAGGAGCGGGTGGTCGGCAGGCAACTGTGGGCCACCCGCTCGTGGCGAGATACTCTCAGGAGATGCTGGCGATGTCGACGGTGGGTACTAGAACGTCGGCGCCTCCCGCGACCATCTTGCCTGTGACCGGGATCTCGTCCGTCTCGACCGAAGCGCTGCGAGAGTCCCCAGCCGAGGCAGCCGCATCGGTGAGCGAGAGCTGATCGTCGATGGTCAGATAGGAAGCGAGAGACTGGATGGTGTTGAGGATGCCCACCGGGTCCTTGCTCTGCGCCTGACGGTGGAGTAGGTCGATGAGGAATTCCCGCTCGCGCGGATTTCGGGTCGGATCTGGTAGCCACCGAGCTCGTCGACGACGTTCTGGAGACACTCGCCATGGGCCGCCCCATCGACCGCTACCGACAAGCCCCGAAACCAAACCATCCCGATCCCGAATCTGTCTCAGATTCTTGACACGGGACAGGCACCAGCATCGGCCAGCGCCCAGACATCGCCGGATACCGGACATTCGACAGCAGCGCCGGGCGAGGGCTCGTCTAGGTTAGGTCCAACGTCCGTGCGGAGTGTGCGATGACAGGGGCAAGCATCCGGCAGTATGAAGAGAGATTGCTACGGGACTCCCAGGGGGTGTTCAGCTCCACGGACCTCGAGGGGTTGCCCGGTCCGGTTGCCTCGTATCTGCGTGCTGCGGTCGCCGAAGGCACTCCGTTGGCGCTGTCGGCCCGGATACGGATGCGAGGTCGGATCAAGATCGGTCGCTGGGTTCCATTCACAGCGCGTGAGGTACTCACACCGCACGATGGATTCGTGTGGGCCGCGAGAGCGGCCGGGGTCGTCACCGGATCGGATCGGTTCATCGACGGCCACGGCGAAATGAACTGGAAGCTGCTCGGGTTGATTCCCGTCATGCACGCAGACGGGCCAGATGTTGCGCGGAGCGCCGCCGAGCGGGCCGCGGCAGAAGCCGCATGGGTACCGACCTCACTGCTCCCCCGCTTCGGCGTCAACTGGTCGGCAGAAGGAGATGACCGCATCACAGCCTGCTATCAGATCGGCACGTACCCCGTACGGGTTGACCTCGCCACGACGAACGCGGGACTGATCCGAGCGTTCAGCTTCGACCGGTGGGGTGATCCCGACGGGACCGGCGAGTTCGGACTGCACACCTTCGGCGGAGACTTCACTGCCCACGCCGCATTCAACGGCGTCACCATCCCAACCGAAGGACGCGTCGGGTGGCACTACGGCACCGATCGGTGGAGTGAAGGCGAGTTCTTCCGATATCGGATCACCAACATGGAGCTGGTTGAAGAGGTCTAGCCGCGTTCAGCCGCTGCCTCGGCGTCGGTCTTTCTCGTGAGGACGAGCGCGCCCTCGCTCACCGACACCTCGACATCTACCTGAACGGGCTCAGTACCGGCCGCGTACATGACCGCCCACTGCCCGAACCTCCGGTTCTGCAACGCTGGACCGGCTGACCCGCACAATGCTGCATGCGGAGAATCCGGACGCGGTCGCCGAACGACGGGCCATCAGGTCGATCGCCGTTGAGGTGGATCGATCGATATCCTTCAGCCATGACCAAGCCCAAGAAATGGCTCGCCGCCGCGCTCGTCGTCGCCGCGGCGGGTGCGGCATGCACCGAGTCGGCGATGCCACCTACCACGGCGACATCGACCACGGTCGCCACGACTCAGCCGCCCGTCGTTGAGACAACCACCACGACTCCTCCACCCCCGAGCATGGAGGAACTGCTGGCCCGCGACGACCTCGTCATCTTCAACGCGTTTCCCCCGAAACCCGAAGACATCACATATGCATTGCCGCCCGGCCAGCTCGACTTTCATCAACTGTGGACGGCCGACGCACCTTGGCAGGAGGCCTTGGCAAACGTGGATGTCTACAGACTCCACGCTTTCCAGGTGCGTCATTACCTGAGCGATGACCAGTTGCTCACCCTCTTCGATTTCCTGGAGGAGCACCAGATACCACTCATGCTCGAAACCGAACCGCTGCGGGTACCAGACCCGGAGGAGTGCGACCACACCGAATCGTACGAGGCGGGGCCGGATCTCGAAATGGCGCAGCGGATCAAAGAGTTGGGTGGGCAGGTCGATGCCATAGCCATCGAGGAGCCATTCCACTTCGCGTACAAGCTCGACACACCCGGTGCATGCCAGTACTCAATCGAGAGGATCGTCGACGAAGTCATGGACCACGTGGACAACCTCCGCAGTCTCTTCGGGCCGATCCCGGTGGGGACGATCGAGCCAATCTGGCAGAGCCCACGCACCACCCCCGACGACTTGGCGTTCTGGCTCGATTCATTCGCAGAACTGTCCGGTGAGGAGTTCGCATTCCTCCACGTCGATCCCGATTGGTACCGACCCGATTGGGCAGACGTCGCCGTGGGAATCGAGGCAGTCGCCGACGAGCGGGGTGTTCCGTTCGGAATCCTCTACAACGGCGGCATCGAGCCGGACAACGTGGCGTGGATGCAGTTCATGATGGAGAACGTCGCCACGTTCGAGATCGAACACGGCGCAACCCCTCAGCATGTCTCGTTCCAGTCGTGGGTGAACTGGCCGGATCATGCACTTCCCGAAACCGATCCGGGGGCGCTCACCTCGAGCATCGTCCGCTACTTCGGCCAACGTGTCCGGCTCTCCGCTGAACAGGTTGAAGACGGTGTGGCGGCGACTCTGGTCGACGGCGACGGCAACGGAGTTGCGGGTATCCCACTGACGGCGACGGCGCTGACGAGTGGCTACTCGAGACGGACGGAGACCATCACGGGCATCGTCCCCGATGGTGTGGACACGGCACTTGTCGCAATGAGAGGCAACGTGGAAGACGCCGGGGTCGGCGTGGTTGACGCACAGGTCTTCGAAGTGATCTACCGGGAAGGCGGATCCGACGAGAACAAGGTGCCCAACCCCACCTTCACCTCGGGTCTGACGAGCTGGGGGGCGTACGGTGACAATCCGGGTCGAGTCACCACATCCAACAGCGGTGAATCGCGCATGATCCTCGAGGCTTCACCCGATCAAGACATCTGGGTCGACGGAGACCAGTTCGCAGTCGTCGCCGGCCAAGAATTCGAATACACCGTCACCTACTCCGTGGCACAAGAGGCCGGCGGCAATTCTCTGACCACCCTCATCTTCCTGGGCGGATCTGAGCGGATGAACGTCCGCCACCTCCCCACGCCCGTCGACCTCGGTGTGTTCACCACAGATGAGAACGGCGAAGTGCTCCTACCGCGCGACGTGTTTGATGAGGGTGCCACACAGCTCAGCTTGTCATTCGACGGCGACCTCGACATCTGGCCCGCCTCACTCACCATGAACGTCAGCTGGTAACACCCGGCCTCGAGACGCTCCAGAGCGTCATAATACATAGGCGGCATGTCCACCACATCTTCGGCCGCGTGATCGATGGGAAGGTCAGCCACTTGTATGTGAGCATTCATGGCGATCCTGAGTCGGCCACCAATCAGGAACTGGTGGCACGTGCAGTCGGTCTGAGCGAACAGCGTCAAGGTGACCCATCTCTCACCATCCATTTCTATGACGCTGCCTCTGCGGAGCCTTGGAGCTAGGGCACTGCTCCGCATCAACTACCTAGGAGTGAACCCGTCACGACCCGGCGCAACTCTATTCCAGTTTCCTTCACTTAGCCCGAATCTAAGCTAAGCTTTTGTTGTAACCTTTGCTTACACGGACTGGAATCGAAGGATGGCTCAACTCCTCCGCAAACGCTGGGAACCCCACTTCCAAGGGATGACCCGCCGAGATCGGCAAGGCTGCAACTACGACGCCTACCTACCGGACCCGCTTGCCGGCTGGGACCTCAGCCTGCCGGGCGACCTGGCTGCCGACGTCGCCGACGCCGAGACTGCGATCAGGACTCTCAACCTGGCCGGGACCACGCATGTGAGTCTCGAAGGGTTGGCACGTTTCCTCCTCAGGGCCGAGTCGGTCGCCTCGTCGAAGATCGAGGGTCTCGACGCCGGGGCCCGGCGCCTAGTCGAAGCCGAAGCCCAGCTCGCCGAGGGCGGCGAAGCGGCCGACCGGGTCGCAGTCGAAGTCCTCGGCAACATCGCCTCGATGGAAGCAGCGGTCGCACTAGCAAACGACGCGAACGAGATCACCCTCGCCGACGTCCTCGAAATCCATCGGATCCTCATGGAACGCTCCCCAAGACCTGCCCTCGGCGGCGTAGTCCGCACCGGACAGAACTGGATAGGAGGTAGCTCATACAACCCGTGCAGCGCATCGTACGTGCCGCCACCTGCCGACCACGTCCCGCAACTACTCGCCGACCTCACCACATACATCAACGGCGACGAACACCCCGCACTCATTCAGGCTGCGGTTGCCCACGCCCAATTCGAGACCATCCACCCCTTCGCCGACGGCAACGGGCGTACCGGCCGCGCTCTTATCCACGTCATCTTGCGGCGACGAGGCCTCGCCCCTGCGTTCGTCCCGCCAATCAGCCTCGTTCTCGCTACCTGGTCCCACGACTACATCACGGGCCTCACCACCTTCCGACATCTGACGCCAGCCGACAGCCCCGAGCGATCGGCCGCAGCACAGACGTGGATCCGCACCTTCGCCGGCGCCACCCTCAGGGCATGCCACGACGCCCAGACCTACGCCACACGGATCGACAGCCTCGTCAACCAATGGCGCAGCGTCCTCGGTACCGTCCGCAAAGGATCAGCGCTCGACCTCCTCCTCGACATCCTTCCCGGCACGCCACTCTTGACCGTCGACTCCGTTGCCCGGCTGATCGGCCGCTCCAACGTAGCCGCGGGCGCCGCCGTCAACCGTCTCACCGAGGCAGAGATACTCACCCAGCGCAACATCGGCAAACAGCGCTACCGAATCTTCGAAGCACGCCAAGTCCTCGAGCTCTTCACCTCACTGGAACGGGCACTTGCCAGTCCATCAGGGGACACAATGACAGAGCCCCCGACACGGCCAGTGCCGAGAAGATAACTCGAGCACCAGCCTTGAAATGCCGGCTCACCGGGCGAGATCGTGTGGGCCGACGGTGCGCGCTCACCTTGTTGGAGGACGGTACCCTGCTCG
Source organism: uncultured bacterium (assembly GCA_963844835.1). GTDB lineage: Bacteria > Actinomycetota > Acidimicrobiia > Spongiisociales > UBA5794 > JAAETI01. Next base: position 721,104 of record CAWJPT010000007.1, read on the forward strand.
AACCCATGCAGTCTCGTACTCGCCTATCGATGGTGACCCTCCTCGCCTTTCTCTTCCTCACCGGTTGCGCCTCCTCGGACCCGGGGGTCGTGGGATCTACCACCGTGTCCACGACCACAACATCGGCATCGGTCCCGACATCGACGCCACCGTCCACCGTGGAGGCGACACCCGACACCGTGGCGGCACGGTCGGAGTTTCGTGTTGTCGGGTACATCAACACGTGGGATCGATTTCCCGAGAGCATCGGGGACATCGATTTGTCGGCGCTCACCCAGATCAACATCGCCTTCGCCAATCCCGACGACCAAGGCGATCTCGGTCCTATCGAAGGACTCGACGAAGCCGTGTCGGCCATCCATGCGGCCGGACCTGACGTCGTCCTCTCCCTCGGTGGCGCCGACCTCGGGGGCTCGGAGGACGCGTGGCGGCAGCTCACGGCACCTTCGAAGGTCGACGAGTTCTCCGACCGGATCGTGGCATATGCGATCGAGCACGATCTCGACGGCATCGACATCGATCTGGAGGGAGACATCATCGGCGACCAATACGCCCCGTTCGTCGCCGCCCTGGCCGATCGTCTCCATGCCTACGACAAGACGGTGACGGCGGCTGTCGCCACCTGGTTCATCGACCAGATCCCGCCGTCGACGTTCGCCGACTTCGACCACGTCAACATCATGTCATACGACGCCACCGGCCCATGGGATCCCGACCGGCCCGGACCACACTCGTCGTTCGAGATGGCCGTCTCCGACCTGGAGACGTGGATCGGCTACGGCCTCCCGGCCGAAAAGGCCGGCGTCGGCGTGCCGTTCTACGGCTACGGGTTCGGTAGCTACGCATCCAAGCCCGAGTACTCCTATGCCGAAATCCTCGCCGAGTACCCGGACGCAGCCGCACACGACCAGATCGGTACAGCCGCAAACGCCATCTACTACAACGGCCCCGACACGATTCGCGCCAAGACCGAGATGGCTCTCCGGCAGGCAGGCGGTGTGATGATCTGGCAGCTCACATCGGACGCGACCGGTGACGAGTCGCTCCTCGCAGTGATCACCTCAACCGTCAACGGATGACCAACAGAGGCGCCGGACGCGCAGGCAACCGGCCCGACTTGCCAACCGCTCGCCCCACGGAAAGCACCCGGCTTCGGAGGAGAACCTACGACCTTCGGGTCATGAGACCTGGGGTCATGGTTTCGCTGACCAGGCGAAATCCACGAAACGCCTGTACAGAGTGCACTTTCGGTTCGCGTCATTTCGCGTTCTCGACCGTCCCATGTCCCCGGAATCGCGGTCTATCTCACTATCTCGTCGAGTTCGGCGATCAGCCGCCGAGGTGCCGTGAGCCGGTAAGACTCTTCGATCAGCTCAGCGACCTCGTCGAAGTCGGAGTCGGATTCGAGATCGAGGCCGAGCCAACCGGATGGGCCGAGATAGGCCGGTACCCAGAAGCGTGTGTCCGTCTCGAGTGCCGGCCGCTCCTCCGGGTCAGGGAGGAACACGACCGCGCGGTCATGCCCGACCCACTCGTTTCCGACCCTCATCGAGCCGCCGTAGTAGACGAACACCTTGCGGGTGAAGAATGCGGGGCGGCCATGCGACTCCTTCTCCCCGGACCCGGGAAAGGCGAGTGCGACCTCACGCACCCGGCTCAGGAGCGGGTCCTCCGGGTCGTACATCCGCGGGTGTGCCATCCGACGAGTATCGCTGCTGTCGTCAGACGGGGCAACACCCTGGCCGAGTCGACCTGGCTACCGGCGAAACGATCGACTGGCATAACGTTTGTGCGGTGGGTCATCTCCGGGTACCAAAGCTTCGGGCGAACAGCGGGGACCACGTCGCCCAACAACCGGAACCGCGTCCCAAACCTGGAACACACCAACCGGAGCCACAATGTCCATCATGAACCGAAACAGGACATCGAACAGGACACCCAAGGACTAGCTCGCGCCTCGCGATGGAGGCCTCAGACGGCGAGACGACAAACAGGTTCAACAAACCGAAACCCCTTGCGGTACAAGGGGTTTCGTTCGTAGCGGGGGTAGGATTTGAACCTACGACCTTCGGGTTATGAGTTACGTCCGGCAGTTCGCAACGATGCCATTTGGTCCGCCATCGATGTTTCCAGTTCGCCCGCCACGGCCGGCCCATACTGCGCAGTTCAGCACAAGCCGATCCCGTACGGCACAGTTCGTTTGGCACCCGTGGGACACGGGCGTTAATCGAGCGAATCGATGATCTTGCGAATCTCGGCATCTAGCGGGGGTAGATCGCGGACGACGACTTGCCAAACGATTGAAGGGTCGACATGGCGATACCCGTGAGCCAAGAGGTTCCTCATGTCCACGATTTGGCGCCACGGCACCTGCGGATGACGTTCACGCAGCTCCTCGCTCACTCCGCTGGCGGCCTCACCGATCGTCTGAATCCAATGCACCACGGCCGTAAACAGAACCTCATCACCGACAAACGCAGCCTCATCGACGGGTTGATGGCGATGAATCGCTTCGATCATCTCCACAATGTCGAGGAGGAAGTCGCGGTCTCGGTTCACAGGGCAACAACCTCGGCAGCAACCCGCTCTCGAAGCCGAGGCTTCACGTCGGTGCCGATCTCAACGGGGAAGCCAAGCAGATCCTCGAGCTCGAGATGAATAGCCGCCAAGTCGAGAAGGCTCCTGCCCTCCTCCATATCGACGAGAAGGTCAATGTCACTTCCAGGACCCGCTTCGCCACGCGCCACAGACCCAAACACGCGTACGTTTGACGCGCCGTGTCTGGCGGCCACCTCGATGATCTCGCCTCGCCTAGCGACAAGGGCTTCCAGTCGAGGTATGTCCGTGGCCTGTCCGGTTGTCACAGGACTCCTCTCCTAGCCATTCCATTCCATTGTCGCACACCCGTGACATCGCGAAAGACCAGCAGAAGGTTTGTCGGTGCCCATTTCGAAACGAAATCACCATCTCGCGTCAAACCATGTCAAACCGCAACCTCGTTGAGAAGACATGGACCAGAGACCCACAAGACTAGAGGCCAGACCCCACAAGACCTAGAGCCCTCAGGCCATTTCGGACCTGAGGACGTCGAAAAGCCCGGGCAGAACCCGGGCTTTCGATTTAGTAGCGGGGGTAGGATTTGAACCTACGACCTTCGGGTTATGAGCCCGAGTCTGGGTATTCGCTGACCGGGCGATCCCGGCGAAACGCCAATAAACACGGGCGCTATTGGTGCTCGTCATTTCGCGTCATTTCCCGTCCTATCCCATTCTCCAGCACAATGAACGCGCGATGGAGCCTAGGAATCGGCGACATCTTGGAACGAAAGGGCTGCTGGAAGTGATGCGGACGGTCAAAGCCACCAGTGTCTACCCGGTCATCGACTGAGCCAGCAATTGTCGAGAACGGTTAGCAGCTGTTGGTGCTTGAACAAACCCGGTGACCCCAGCTCGGGCTGGAGTCTCAACCCTACCGAAGGCGCGGCTATCAACGAGGCAGCGCTGCAACCAGAACGGCAACCGACAGCCGCGCAGGTAGCCGCCACGAGGCCCTGGCTGGACCGGTCGAGATCACCGACGACCGTGACGAGCTCTGACCGGCACGATCTCGAGCCAGGCCTGAACCTGTTGCCGGCTCATCACCTTGCCATGAGGGGCTATCGGCACGCTGCTCTCGACCAGCACCGCAGCAGGCACCGAGGCCGTCGGCTTCGAAGAGTAGATGCTCAAGGCCTGCAATAGGCTCAACATCGCAGAGGTGAACCGGTGGCGTGCGCAGAGCCCCGTAGGCGTCCACCTCCGGGAGCCTGCTCGGTTCAAGTGGCGATGACGGCAATCGCTGGTCGAGGCGACCGCGTGTCCTCACGAAGTTCAGCAACTCCGTGTCGAGCGGGGAACAGCTCAAAGTGAACACGCCCATCCGGCCCTCCCGAACCCAGTGGCGCCGTGGAATGGGGCACGTCATGACAGGTACGTTGGCAGTGCCGAGTCCACGTCGAGGCCGACGGCGCTCAGCATCGGTCCCAGCAGCGAGCTATCGAAGTAGGTGGTACCGGCTGGCCGCCTCGAGCACTCGCGAGGACAATCCCGGCAGCGGCTAAAGCCTGGATAGCACATCTGGGAAGCCCTCGCTCGGCGCGCCGCTGTGATTGCCAGGTAGAACGACTCGCGCCAGGTCTGAAGCTCCCGAGCGACCTCATCAATCGGAGCCTCGAGAAACCCAATCGACGAGGTGATCGGCCCGGTTGTCCCTGTCAATCAGGGTTCGCAGAGACGCCTCTCAGTTCACTGTGAACAGATTGATTATCCCAAAGGGATCGTTCGCTCCGATCCGCGTAGCGTGCCCTAGGCCCCGATTCGACAGCAGGGTGTCGAACTCTCCGTAGAAACGCTGGCGTTGAGCGTCAAATGAAGACCCGGCGATTGATCTCCTCGCTCATCGTCGATATCGACGCGCTGGTACACGCGAACGGGTCGCGCCTCCCCCTGCAGCGCCGCGATCCGATTCTGAACGAACTCATTCTGCGTCGGACTCACCCCAACCGGACGATGCACAGCAATCGTTGAGGCGACGAAGGAGCAACTGCAATGTCCGCGCGAGAAGTGCTGTGTTTGTGGCATATGAGTAGGGCGACGAACGGCCAGACGATCGTGACTGCTCGAGCAGACTCGACACTGGCCTCCGCTGGTGACTCGCTAACCGCCAGTACGTCTGCAACGAATTTGTGCGACGGAGTACTTGCGGATTGCCAGTCGTACCATACACAACCGGACCCACGGGCAGAATCAACGCATAGAGAGCCACGGGAAAGACGAGGCACGACAACCGGACTACGACTTGGACACGCGTGCAGACCGATCGACGTGCTCACTGACCGCGAAAGCCTACATGGCGACAGACCCCTATCGTTTCTTGAAATCCGGTAGAAATCATGAAGGGGGGAATAGAGCCGTCAGGGTGCCTTCCCCGACAACAGGTGACGCTCGCAAACCTCGACAACGGACCCAACGTCGCTTGTACCCATAGGTCAGGAAACGCTGGTTGGAGTCGAACAAGCGCACACTCAACGGGGTTGAGGCAACACCCGCTCTTGAGATAGACGACAGCGTTGTTGTAGATAGGTTGTGGCTACTCGTCCGTGATGCCGATCCAGCAGATGCTGCGATACCCCGAGCGATCGGGCCTCTACGGCGACCCTCGTGAGTCGGTGCGAGACGAAGCTCAGGACAGATGTGCACGCGGCGAACGGTACCTCCGACACTAGAAACCTCCTGACTTGCCAACCCATGGAAGTGAGTCCAAATGCTCTGTACCGATTCATGCTATTGACCGCCCAACTGCACCGCAGCAACATGGATCGCCTGCATTCCATCGGCCGTCAAGGACTCGAAAGAATTCCGCGAGCGACGTGGGAACCCGGGTCTCGACAATGTGGAACGGATCTCCTCCCGGCGTCAAAGCATCGTTGACTCGACCGTATAGCGCAGCGTCCTCAGCAGATGTCGCGAAGAGCTTGCCTTCCGCTGCGAGACTCAGGGCCTGCCCGGAACCCGCCAAATGACTCGATGTCGGCCCGCTCGGCCGACGAGACGGCTCTATACAGCGACGTTTCTCCGTTTGTGGCAGATCGGTACCGGGGGGAGTCGTAGACATATCCCGTGTCCACACCCGGATCGCAAACGGTCCGATCCGCCGGGCCGCGGGCAGGGTCCGTGACGGTGCGCCATGATCAGGCGTCGGTCTGTCGTAGTCGCACGCTGATCGGGTGTCAGCCTGGAATCTCCGACGCCTTGACATGAACCGTGGGGCCAATCGTGCCGAGCCCTCCGCCCGGAGGCACCAGGACCATGAACAGCGCCAGCACAGCGACACGCGCGTGCAGCGTGTTCATGATCCCGTACCAGCTACCCGGCCGACTCGAACGCAGAACGCACGGCCGACCGAGATCCTCGTTGGAGGGTGCATCGAGGGTCTGGCGAAACTCGTCCAGGTACTCGAAGCCACTACGGCTTTCGGCGTTCTTCATCGGTGTAACAGAGAACTGGCCCCACTCCTCGGTCACATCCACACACTGAGTTCCACTGATGAACGAGCCGTAGGTTTTGACACCAGCCCAACGTAGAACGGGCTCGACGAGATTCTCGTCAGGACCGGGTGTCTCCGCGCCTCCGTCGACATCTCGATCAGGCATGAGACGATTCGGCCAAGCATTTGATTGTCAGTGCCCTCGCCCATGTCTACGAAAGGTGCAGTTGAGATCCAGAAGCCGTCAACAGTCCTCGCCTGAGTCGAGATCAGCCACCTTCCTCTGCGGCGATATACCAGGGTTCGTCGCTCCGTGGCGCCGTCACCACCCTGACACTGACGCCTTGGCTTGCTCCGTACTGGACGATATCAGCTAGCACACCAGACTGCATCGAACTCGCTACGCCTGGTTCGATGTTGCCAGCCCAGCTCGCGGGCCAAGATGTCGGACACGGCGACCGTTTGGCTGGTGAAGCTCGAAGCGTTGAAACCCGCCACGCTATCCACGTAACGCGTGAAGTCTGCTGCTAGCCTGGATGCCTTCTGATATGTAGCTGCCGTGAGATCAATTGATTTGATGCGCGTAACTGTCCCTTTGGTGAACGCGTCAATGGTTGGAAAGCTCCGCGGCAGATTCCCACCGAGAGTCTCCTCAATGGCCAGCCCCCTGCTGCTCCATCCCAGGTTCCATGGACTGTTTGTGGCATCGTCCGCCCACGTTAGCGTCCATTCGGTCGAGTTGAGTGTTCCTGAACTCTCCGTTGTCGCCGCTATGCCGCTACCGGCCCGCACGACACCAGCCAATTTGGCGACACCGTAAATGGCCAACGTGTCGATGAGGAAATCGCCGACCGGGTCTACTGGGAGGTCTCCGTCGTCGCCCATTGCGGCTGCGGAGCCATTGTCGGATAGCGATCGAGATAGTCTCACCCGGCTGCGACTGGCTGCTCAGCAGTGCTTCCGCAGCACTGATATCTGGCCCGAAGTACAGCAAATAGGATGCCGCGACGCAGTACATTTCTCCGTATTCGCACTCTTCGAGCCACTCGCCGAACTGTTGATCCGCTTCGATACCGTCCTTGCGAGCCCACGACCCGAAGCCTCTGACCCGGCCATGGACACCGACATATACTTCGCATACACGCAGGCAGCTGCCACCCCGGCAATTGTCGGCCCAGTTGCTCACCACCGCTGGACGACTCTCGACGAAATGTCAAGTTCGCGTATCACTTTGCCGACAGAACGTGTATGATGTCGGCTATGGGTAAGACGAGTGTTGCTTCGAATGTGCGGTCCCGGGTGCGTCGCTCCCATGATCGTTTCTGGAGGCCGGAGGATTTCGATGGTTCGCCGGAGGCTGTCGCCAAGGCACTGTCCCGTCTGTCAGAGTCGGGTGAGCTGAGACGGATCCGGCGGGGTCTGTATTGGCGCGGGTCGCTCGACGAAGCTGGGGATGGCTCCTCCGAGGGCGAGCAGACTCGCGGATGCGATTGTCGGCGAGGCGGGCACGGGTCCGGCCGGGTTGAGCGCCGCATTGAAGCCTGGGTCTCTCTACGCAGGTGCCCCGAGTCGAGACGATCGCGGTGCCGAGGCGTGCCCCACGCCCAACGTCCGGTGTTCGGTTTGTCAGTCGCGCCGGTTCCACGCGGCGACGCGACGAGCGTCTCAACGCGGTCGAGGTCGCGCTGCTGGAGGTGCTCCGTGACTGGGATCGCACGGTCGAAGCGTCGCCGGCGGTGGCTGTCGACCGCGATCGGGAACTTCAGCGACGCTGGAGCCATCAGGCTCGAACGGGTGGTGCGTGCCTCGTCGACCGAGCCTGCCAGTGTGCGCGAACGGCTCCGCAGCTCTGTTGCGCGCTTTGGACAGACCCGGTGACGCTGAGCGGGTCGCTCCCGCACGCAGCAGCCACACAGCGGACCTGTCGCTGGCCTCCTGACATGCCCGACCTGTTCCGAGACACCGACGAGTTCAGCCCAACCCTCGACGCGGCGGCCGAGAAGATGGGGATCGGCCCGACCGCCGTCGAGAAGGACTACTGGGTCACCCAGGTCCTACGCGCCCTTGCGGACGGTTTCGTCGATGACTTCGTCTTCAAGGGAGGCACAAGCCTGTCCAAGGGCTTCGGACTGATCGAACGGTTCTCCGAAGACATCGACATCCTCATCGTTCCGGGCGGCCGCGGCAGCGGGGCGACGGACACACTGATGAAGACAGATGGCCAACGCGCGGCCGCATCTACCGGAGGGACTCCCACGTCGTATGGCGGCGCGGAACGTGGGCGGCATCGCGCCTACGAGATCCCCTACCCCATCCGCAGACCGGCGACCGAACTCATCCAACCTCGGGTGCTCTTGGAGATGGGTGTCCGCGGCGGCGACCATCCCAAGCAGAAGGTATCGATGGGTACGCTCGTGGGCGACGCCCTTACACGAGCCGACGTCGACATCTCACCCTACGCCGACCTGGCCGACATCGAGTTGTGGGTGCTGCATCCGGGTCGGACACTTCTGGAGAAACTGGCGACCGTCCACCTGGAAGCCCAACGGCTATCCCACGACAACAAGCGGACACCCGACCCGAGAATCGGTCGACACTTCTACGACATCTACCAGCTCCTCGACGACACCGACACGATGGACCTCCTCGAAGACCGCGTCGAGGTGGCTCGTGTCCTGGACGAGATCGCGGCCGTCACCCGCCAGTACTTCGCCAAACCAGACGAAGACATCGAACCCGTACCGGCAGGTGGCTTCCGACAAGCCCGGCATTCGACCCGACATCACCAGCACAAGCACGCCTCCGTGACTCGTACGAGGCCACCATGCCGGAGCTGTACTTCGGTTCCGGACCGTTGCCCAGCTGGGAGCAGATCCTCGAGCGGGTGGCCTCGGCACCGATCTGAGACGCCCGGTCGCTGACACTCAATCTGGCGGTCCATGCTCCAGACGCTTCTACCGATCCTTCTACCGGGTTCCGACCGTCGGATACCCGGAAAGGACAGGATCATGGACGGATATGTGGCACGTAAGGGTGACCGTTGGTATGCGGTCATCTACGAAGGACTCGACCCGGTCACCGGCAAGGAACGACGCCGCTGGCATCCCGCCGGGACCAGCCGGGAGGACGCCGTGCGGCTCGCCGCTGCTCTTGCCGCCAAGGTGAACGGTCGCAACGACCAGGCCCGGTCGCTCACCTTCGGCGCCTACCTGCTGACCCGGTGGTTGCCGGGCAAGAAACTGGAGGTGGCACACTCCACCTGGGACGGGTACCGCCGCAAGATCGACCTCCACATCATCCCCACACTCGGGAAGATTCCGATCCGTCGCCTCCGACCCGACCACCTGGAACGACTCTACGACCAGAAGCTCCACCCCAAGAACGGTAAGCGTCCGCTGGCACCCAAGACCGTCCTGGAGGTTCATCTCATCATCCGGGGTGCACTCAACGACGCCGTCCGTCGCGGCATCGTCACCCGAAACGTCGCCCAGGTGGCACACGCCCCCAAACTGCGGTCGATCCCCAAGGTCGAACAACAGGCATGGACCGCCCCCGAACTACGGCTGTTTCTCCGTGAAGCTGCCGGCCACCGGCTGTTCGCAGCCTTCTGGCTGCTCGCCAACACCGGGCTGCGACGCAGCGAACTCCTCGGACTGCAATGGGACGACATCGACCTCGACCACGCCACCCTGTCGATCAACCGGGGACTCGTCTCGGTCGGCTACGAACTCCACGAATCACGAGGCAAAACCCCCAACTCGCGGCGCTCGATCGACCTCGACCCCACCACCGTCAGCGTCCTGTCCGCCTGGAAGACATGGCAAGCAGCGGAGCGTGGATCGGTGGGGATCGAACCGACCGGGTGGGTATTCGCCGATGTCGACGGCAACCCGATCCACCCCGACTCGATCTCCCAAACCTTCGAACGGATCACCAACCGGGCCGGGGTCCGCAGAATCCGGCTCCACGACGTTCGCCACACCCACGGCACCCTGCTCATCAAAGCCGGCGTCCCCGTCAAAGTCGTGTCCGAGCGTCTCGGGCATGGCAACCCGGCATTCACCATCGACACCTACCAACACGTCCTCCCCGGCATGCAAGCCGAAGCCGCCCGCACCTTCGAACAACTAATCACCGGAAACCGGTAGAAGATCCGGTAGAAACACCGGTAGAAGAACATCGCGAGACGGTAGAAGCCCCGGTCAGCAATACGCTGACCGGGGCATTTCGTAGCGGGGGTAGGATTTGAACCTACGACCTTCGGGTTATGAGCCCGAGTCTGGGGTGTTCGCTGACCGGGCGATTCCCGCGAAACACTAATGGGGACGGGGGCTTTCGGTTCTCGTTATTTCGCGTCATTTCCCGTTCTATCCCATCCTCCCCGCGATCGACGCGCGATGGAGCCGATGTAGTTGAACGTGTCGGTGCCTCTGACTGCGATCCGGTCGAGCCCGTCGTAGCTGTAAGCGACTTGGCTGTTGTAGTCGACGAGACGACCGAGCGGGTCGAAGCCGTAGGTGATGGTGGTTGCCCCGTCGTCTATTGCCGACAGGGTGCCCCTTGGGGTGTAGGCGTAGTCACCGTCAGGTCCCGACACCAACCGGTTACGCTCGTCATATGAGCTTCCCCCGTTTCTCCGGACACGTTGATGTTCCCCGGGTTTTCCGGAGTTGGGATGTTTGAATTTGGTGTGTTGCGACCTTTGAAGGAGGGTCTGACATGCCGAAGCCGTATCCGCCTGAATTTCGCCGTAAGGTGCTTGATCTGTTGGCTGCCGGGAGATCGGTAGCTGCGCTGTCTGCTGATCTTGGAGTGTCAGCACAGACGATCTACAACTGGCGGAGACAAGACGCCATAGATCGCGGATTGGCTCCGGGGCTGTCCTCGACCGAACAAGCCGAGTTGAAGGCGGCCAAGCGCCGGATTGCCGAGTTGGAGACCGAACTTGCCGTGACCCGCCGCGCCAATGAGTTGTTGAAGGCGAAGGTGGTGTCCCCAAAAGACGATTCGAAACGATGGCGGTGATCGCGTCTGAAGGTTTGCCGATCCAGACTGCGGCACGGGTACTTGAGGTGTCCGAGTCCGGGTTCTACGAATGGCGACACCGGCCGCCGTCGGCACGGTCGATCCGGCATGTGTGGTTGACCGACATGATCCGTCAGGTCCACACGGCGTCTCGTGGCACCTACGGGGCACCTAGGGTCCACGCCGAACTCACCATGGGCTACGGGATCAAGGTCGGACACAACGCAGTGGAGATGCTGATGCGCAGAGCCGGCCTGCAAGGCGTCCCCGGCAGTCGACGACCCCGCCGCCGCATCATCCCAGGTGACACTGCTGATGACCTGGTCGACCGCCAGTTCACTCGCACCGGCCCAGATCAACTGTGGGTAACCGACATCACCGAGCACCGAACCAGAGAAGGCAAGGTGTATTGCGCTGTCGTTCTCGACGTGTTCAGTCGCCGGGTAGTGGGCTGGTCGATCGATTCGTCACCGACCTCGAGCCTGGTTACGTCCGCGCTGGGGATGGCAATCAACAACCGGGACCCGGACGGAACGGTGATACATTCCGATCATGGCACCCAATTCACGTCATGGGCCTTCACCCACCGGGCCCGACAGTCGGGGCTCGTGCCGTCCATGGGCACTGTCGGTGATTGCTTCGATAACGCTGTTGTCGAGTCATTCTGGGCACGGATGCAAGTCGAGCTACTCAACCGGCAAAGATGGCGGACCCGGATCGAGCTCGCCAACGCCATCTTCGACTACATCGAGATCTGGCACAATCGGCAACGACGCCACTCATCACTTGAGATGCAAACCCCGATCGAGTACGAGAGAATCCACCACAACAACCCAACCCCGACACTCCAAACTCAAGCAAGCTGACTCCACGAAACCGGGGG
>CAWJPT010000008.1:0-120000 GCA_963844835.1 uncultured bacterium
TTCCATAGCCAGTGATGAGAGAACTTACGAATACCTTCATGTGGTCCATTATGGACGCCATGTCGGACATTCGACGAAGGGTGTGCCCGCGACTTCAAGTGCGTGCTTTCCAACTTGACTCCTGCGTCGGGAAAGCGTACCGATGAATCACAACACGAGGTTTGTGGGATCGTTCGAACCCTGACTGGCTGCCTACTGCGACGCGTTGCTTGCCTAGGCCATGAACAATATCCGGTTGCTGGGCTAACAGCCGTCGCCGGCTGCTTGCGTTTCATCTCGGATTCTGTGCAACCCTTGACGCGTAGCAGCCGCTCCAGGATGCCATAAACACGCCTGATCTCGTTGCGTATCGGTCCTCGGCTAGGTCTGCCGTGCGCTGCTCGTTGCGCAGTTTGCCAAGATGGGTGAGCAGCTCGGATTCCCGCGATGGGGAATGCGGCATCGGCAGTTGATGCCTGTCCCTTCCGTCGGCGGGATGTCGGTTTAGGGGAGTCAGGGCTTGGATTCGAGCGAGGAGGGAACGGCACCAATCCACGACGCGATTGAGAGCGTCCTCGAACGGAACCTCCGTCCCGTCCTCCATCACCAGGAGAAGCGTTGAGACAGTGAAGTCCTCGTGGCTCCAGTCCCCGTTGCCGGACCAATCGGCACTCGACGCACTCGTGTCGGTGACCGACTCGTGTGGTTTGAGGTGTTTTGATCCGTTGCTGATGGCGCGCATCAGTTCGATGTCGTCGCACTCTCGCACTGCCCACGACACGAACTCGCGCTTGTTGCGTATGAGCTCGCCGGTCACCAGCTTCCGTTCTGGCACGGACAGCAGCTTCATCGACCTTGCCCAGATCCACTCGATCATGTGATATGCGGTCAACGCGGCATTGATCGAATGCCTCGCGTTCGTGGGCGGGTGCGATAGATGTCCGCCTGTTCCGCCTCGAGCTTCTCGAAGAAGCTCTCAGCACTATCAATCCCGAAGGCGAGTCCAGCCATGTGCAGTCAGAATACCGCTCGCTGGGTGCGCTTCTGCGACGCACCCGCCGCCAGTGATCTCTGCTCTAGGACGCGGTCAGGACGCGATTGGCTAAAAGCGACGCAAACTGACGAAAGCCAGCAAGCAATGAATCTTCGATGAATCCGGGCGATTCGGCCATTCGGCCAGGTCAGCGAAACCCCCGACAACTGCCTTCACACGGCAGAGGTCACTGGTTCGATCCCAGTATCGCCCACAGCGAGAAACCCCTGGTAGACGGGGGTTTCCGGCTCTTTCAGAGTCCCCTCGATTGGTCCGTGGAAGTCCGCGCGCCACATCGCGTGCCACATCCGAATCGGTCCAGGGTGACACGAGGGCGTCTGCGGCGTCCCGATCGAGGCCCTCGTAGAGGTGGCCGTAGACGTCGAGCACGGTTCGACGCTGGTGTGACCCGAGGCGCGATGCGACCACGGCTGGGTGTGTGCCTTGCTCGATGAGAAGGGCGACGTGGCTGTGGCGGAGGTCGTGGAATCGCATGGGTGGGCCGACCGAGTAGCGACGGCGGGGAGCCAGAAGCGGCTGCGGAAGGTATTGCGGCGGATGGGTCCGCCTTCGGGTGCGGTGAAGATCAACCCGTCGGGGCCGGCTGGATAGCGTGGTGAGGTGATCGTCGAGGAGCTGGGGGAGCCAGGTGGGATGGTGATGGCTCGGCGTGCGGCTGGGGTCTTTGGTTCGGAGATGCGGAGGTGGCCGCGGACTTCGCTCAGCGACCGTTCGATCCGGATGAGTCCGACGGTCCGGGTCGTAGTGGTCGATGTCGAGGGCAGCGATCTCACCGAAGCGGCAACCGGTGTACGCCGCTGTCAGAACCATGGCCCGATAGCGAGAGTCGATGGCATCGGCGAGGTGGCCGATTTCGTCGGGCGAGAGGAACCGCATTTCCGAGGCTTCGACTCGTGGCAGGGTGATGTTGTGGCAGGGGGAGCGGACGATGAGTCCGGCCTGGACGGCGTCGGAGAAGATGCGGCCGAGGAGTTGGAACGCTTTGCGGATGGTGGCAGGGGCGTAGCCGGCCGAGTTGAGTTGAGCGACCCATTGCTGAACGTCAGCTGGGTGGATCGCTCCCAGGGACGCGTTGGCGAAGGCGGGGAGGATCAGGCTGTTGAGGTACGAGTCATCGCGGGCCTTGGTGGAGTCGCGCCGATTCAACCAACCGACCGTGGTTTGTTCGGTGAACTCGCCCAGCTTGAGCCGGCCGGCTCTGGGGTCGACGTAGGTGCCGGCAAGCTTGCGGGCCTCGATGGTGGTCAGATGCCGTTCGGCGTCGACCCTCCGGTCGAAGTTCTTGGCGCGCTGAGCGCCGGTCGGGTCACGCCAGCGAGCCTGCCACGACGTGCGCCCGGATCTGTGGATCACCTTGTGAATTGACGCCACAACACGCGCTCCCGTTCATCTGCTCTGGCCCGATCGTGCCGGATGACCCTTCGATCAGAGTCTCACCAACCCTCTGACCAAAGTCTCAGGGCGGTGTTTCGGCGCCCGGCCAGCGGTGAGCCTTGGACGAGAAGTCGACGGTGGCCTGTGCCGCGACAGCCGCCCAGCCCGGTACACGGGGAGTCCTGGTGGGAGCAGGGCGGTATCCGCAAGGAGAGTCTGCACAACGATTGCGGCCGCCTCCCGGTTAGCGCGGCGCCAGGAAGCGAGAATGCGGGTTCCCTCACCGAGTGAGACTCCACTGAGAGGGTATGCCATCACGATGAACTCGATCGACCAATCAGTGGAGGAGGAACGCCATGACAGAGCGACGGAAGGCCCGCATTCTTGCCAACAGCGCCTCCGAGATCGCGATCGCGATTCGCGCCGTACCTGTCTCAACACCACACGCACCTGCAACACAGTTGCGGATGTATACATGTAGACACCGGTGGGCATGATGGATCTCCATCGCGGCGCCTTGGCGAATCTCGATCGGAGGCTGCTGGCCGAGCCCGACCGGGATGAGCGGTTTCAGATGGTGCGGGTACCGGTGTCGCCGGCGAAGTGGTCGACGTGGAAGCGGTACTGCGGTGCAGCCGGGATCTCGATGGGCCGGGCCATCGTCACTCTGATCGACCGGGAGCTGGCAAGCGCGGCTGATGCCCCTGGTAGCGATTCCCTGGTGTTGGCGCAGCGAGCACGTGAGCAACTGGCCAACCGAGAGGCTGAGATTGTGGGTCGAGAACGGGCAATGGCGTCAGCTGAGGAGAGGCTTCGCAGTAGAAGCGAGCACCTCCGGCGTTGGGAAGCCGAGCTTCAGACACTGGCACAGCGCGTCGAGTTGGCGTCGAAGCTGGCCGCACGGCGTCGGGACGACGGCCCGAAGGTCGGCCGCAATGACCGGTGTCCGTGCGGATCAGGGCTGAAGTACAAGTACTGCCACGGCTTGACCGGTCGGCCACCCAACGTGGTTTCCAGATAACGGGTCGCTAGCGCCGAGTGCCGGTTAGCGGACTCGTGTTTGGCCGATTTCGGGCGTCAGCGACGAGCGTTATGCGCTGCCGATACTGGTCGTGATGGCCAGTCCGTCGAGGTAGCTGTCGAGCTGTCGGTGTGCAATTGCGCCTGCTCCTTGGCTGTGTCAAGGCCAATCGCGAGGGGTCGGCAGAACCGGATTGTGGCGAGCGTGATGTCGGTCGCGGTGAAAGCCATTGGAATCGCTTTGTGGCGGTGCAAGACGGTGTCGACTAGCCGGTCGAGAACGGTTTGGGCGGCAGTGCGCTGCTCGGGCCAATCGACGTTGTCGAGTAGCGAATGAACAATGTGACCACGCCGATTCCGATATCGATCGCTGAGTGTTGGAGCGGCGCAACGCAGCTCCACCATCAGCCTCATCGAGAGCGGCTTCGCCGGCGGCGATGGTCCGATCTGAGTACGTCGAGCGCAACGCCGCGCAGAAGGTCGTGCTGGTTGGGGAAGTGTCGATACAGGGTGGCAATGCCGACTCCGGCGGCCTTCGCGACGGCGTCGCGTGACGGGCTCGGCGCCGATCTCGAGGATCAGTTCCGTCGCCGCATCGAGGAGCCGTCGCCGGTTTCGACGAGCGTCGGACCGCATTGGTCGGTCGTCGACGACCAGGTTCTCATCTGTCATGAAACGGAGTATAATCCTCCACTTATGGACCCTGATGGTGCGAACACAACCAGAGAAGGTGCCGCCCAAACCGAGTACGTTCCGGTGACCTACGGCAACTGCGATCACATCACCGGGCCCTTCTACCACGGCACGAAGACTGTGTTCAACGAGGGCGAACTGCTCGTGCCGGGCCACCTGTCGAACTATCACGAGGGCCGCGCCTCGAACCACATCTACTTCGCAGCCATGCTCGAGCCAGCCATATGGGGAGCCGAGCTGGCGAACGCGCTCGCGGGATCCAACGAGCGAGGGCACATCTACATGGTCCAGCCCACAGGCCCGTTCGAGGACGACCCCAACGTCACCAACAAAAGGTTCCCCGGCAATGTCACCCAGTCCTACCGAACCCGCCACCCACTCCGAGTCGTCGAAGAACTCCACACCTGGGAAGGCCACAGCCCCGAGACCATCCAAGAAATGCTTGACGGCATAGCCCGCCTCCGCGAGCAAGGACTCGACGTCATCGAGGATTGACCTGCCCACCACCTGCACCAAAACCCAACAGGAGACCTCCAACCAGCACCAGATCACAGATACCGGGCGGTAACGCACGAGTACGGCAACCGAGCAGATCGGCACCTCGCCGTGCGGGGTCTCGAACACCCATTGTGAGGAGACCGCTTGTCAGTCTGGCTCTATCTGTCAGTTGTGTAGTGGCTGCGAGGCGTGTTCTGCGAGAGCGGGGGCCTCTAAGGTTGGCTTGAATCCCGGCTGGTTGAATGCAGCGGTGGCGACGACGAACAACCCGGGATTAGGCATGTTTCGCTTATGCCGAGTGTTGGGGGGTCGGGCCTTGAGCCTGATGGCAGCGCACAGAGCTGGACGGCTTAGCTACTTGACCATCTGGCTGTACTCGTCCCGGACGTCGGGGTCGATCTCCACTGGTCCTGATCCCGCCCAGTGGCGGTCCTGACCATTCTTTTTGACGCCTGAAACCCAGTACTCGTCACCTGTGGCCACATCAACGTAGTTTCCGGAGACGCCTCTGCTCTTGCGCAGCGTCAGGTCGCGGTAGTAGATCGTGTTGCCGGTCTTCGAGAACTTGACGCGACCTACCCATGCCGGCCCATTGTGGTTGTGGCCTGTCTTGAGCTCGATGTACATGATGCGCGGCCTCATGGGCAGCCGAGAATAGCCCAACGTCTGAATCGTGCATCACATCGAGCGACGGTGCTGTTGTCTCAGGGAGGTCGACCAGTGGTGGGCACGGGTCTGGAGTCATCGAGAACTATTGGCCGAGTTTGTGAGGGAAGCAAGAACCGCTTCTCGTCAGACACCACATGGGTGTGTCATCTGGCGAGCCAGTTCAAGGAAGTACTCTCTGGTGTGCAGATGGATCGGTTCTGAAGGTGGGTGCAGCGGGATGATGGTTGCAGATCGGATCGGTGCGGTGTTGTTGGGTTTGAGCGTGTGGTGGCTGATCGTTGTCTGGGTGGAGCGACGATGGGCCCGCTTCGATTCGAGGTGGTCTTGGGGCATCCTGCTGTTGGGGGTCAATGCCACTGTCGCTACGATCGCCGCTGCCTCGGTTGGAGGGTATGACTCTGACGCCTGGGCTTGGGGAGCGGGGACGATACTGATCGTATTCGCGGTTGGTGCCATGTTTTGGGGATCGAGGCGTGCGGGGCTTGGTATTGCTGGTGGGTATCCGGATTGGGGGTCGGTGCGGGCTGTGTCGTGGCCGCTGGCTCTGGGTGGGCTGCTGTTTGTGTGGTTGCCCGGAGACGTTGCAGGTCGCGCGTGGCTGACGGTGGTAGCGGTGGTCGTGCCGCCGCTTATGGCTGGGGTGTTGTGGTTTTTCGTGGCGTCGAGGCGACCACACTTCGCGGAACCGGATGTCGCGACGAGTGTAAGGAAGCTTGTCGGGGCGTGGGTTGTTAGCATCATGGTCTTGGGCTGGCTATTTGTGGATCTCGGGGCGGCCTGGTGGACGTTGGGCGTCGCGATCGGTATCAGTCTGGTTGTGGTCACTGTTTCTGAGTTCGAGCAGTCGAGGGTTCTCGGTGGTCGAGCGACTCCGAGCGAGGTCTCGGCCTCCACGAAGCCTGATTCATAGCGAGGCGTTGTGGTTGTGTGGCTCCTTCTGAACCTGGACATTGGTGCTCTGGTGGCGGCGGGCCGGTACGACGCGCTGCGGTGGGACACGCTCATCTCGGTAGGACTTGGAGGGCTTATCGGATGGGTCATCGTCATCGCTAGGAAGAGAAGGGCCGCTAAGGATTCTCAACGCGATCTGCTTTCCGACGATGCCGAGACAAGGCCCGACGCTAACGATCACACCCACCCGAGCTAGAACAATCAATATGTCGCCATAACGCCCCGATGCGGACGTGCGCTGGAACGGCACTGATGTGCTTGCCGATGGCACTGAGGGTGCGGTTGTGGCCGGTGAGTGTTGGTGGTTACGCTCGATGTGTGTCTGTTGCTATGCGATTGTGTCAGGACGTGTCGCCAGCGGAGTGGATCGTCGATCGGATCCATGGCTTTGGTGAAGATGTCGGGTCAGTGATTCCTGAGGGGTTTGCTGACTACCTGCGGGTCTTCCATCCAGCGGGTCGCACTCGAGGGGATCATGAGGATCCGGTTCGTTGGTCTGAGATTGCTACGGCCTCTGGTCGGACGGTTCATCCCGAGATGCAGTGGCCCAACATTTCGGGTGTCTTCGAGCACAGCGACTCGCCACAACCTGGTCTTTGGGACCGAGAGCCCGAGGTTGGATCTCTCCCTCGAGGGCACGCACTTCGGTTGGCTGAGATACTTGCGTCTCACACCTCTACACCTGAACGGGTCTGGTTCTGTGCATGGGATGGTTGGGGAGCGCTCACGGTCCACGGCCAGAAACCCCAGGTTCTGACGTCGAAGCCCCGGAGGTGGCCCCGGTTGTGGCGCCCAGGGAGCCGATTCCAGCGTCGCCAGGTTCCAGCGGCGCCGACGGTTCGTTTACCGGGCCGTGACTACTACCTGTTCGAGGGACCCGTCGCAGCGATTGCCGAGTCTGTGGAGTATCCGCCGTTCTTTCAGTCAGCCAATCTGTGGTGGCCCGACGACCGCGCTTGGTGTGTGGCAACCGAGATCGACTTCTCTTGGAGCTACATCGGGGGAACTGCGGATTGCACCCAGGACGTAGCCAATGACGGCAAGTTCGAAGCGCTCTCGACGCGGCTCAGTCATGGCATCACCTATGCCAGTGACAAACAGAACCCGACACCCACCAATCGCTAGCGCCGATCACTTGATATGGCGCGATATCGCACCTTCGGCTCAACCACGCATACCGGCACTGATGCGGGCATGGCTCGAACACGCACCGTGACAGGGTGCCTGCGCGGTTTCCCTGGGTCGAGATCGGGTCACCCGCCTATTCCCGATCTCGTGGGCGGGTTGGGGGTCGACGCGTCGGGGCGGTTGGCGGCATTCTTGAAGGCGACGGTGTGCTCGGAGCTATGACTAACCGAAGGGGCGGCATGTGCGGGTGAGGGCCGGTGACGCCGGAAGGCTCGAAGGGACTGGGCGTGACATTCCCTCCTTGTCTTCTCCGGGTTGGCCGTCTTTTGTTCTCCATGGCAGCGCGCGTCGGGTGTTGTCGAGAGAGTGGGGCACAATAGGTTGTGATGGTTGTTAAGAAGGGCGATGTGAGTCTCGATTCCGACTCCTCCGACAAGGGGGAGCGTTTCGGCGGTCGCCTGTTACCTGTCTTTGTTGTCGTTCTGGCGGTGTTGGCTGCGGTGACCGTTTGGATTGCTGGTGTTGATGCCGGACCGTTCACGGCAGCAGACTCGACTGCATCGACGCCGGCTACTCAGGTTTCCACGACTCAGGCTCCCTCGACTGGAACCTCGGTTATTCCTTCAACATCGACAACGCTTGGCCCGGTCCGGGTGGTCACCGCACCAACAGGACCGGCTGCGGGATCAAACTCGTCGACGTGCGAGAACGCAGCAGAGCAGGCCGCGGTCGGGTTCTTCGCCGCAATGGCAAACGGGGATGCAGCCGAAGCCGAAACATTCTTCGAAACCGACGATTTCGACGGATACACAGAGGTTCCGCACAGGACAGACGACGACGCCCGCGACCGCAACAGCCTCTTGGAGTACTTCCAGACTCGCGCAGCTACGGGCGCTGAGTTCCATCTGGTGAGCCGAACCTTCTACGGTGGGACAGGTGACCGCCAGGCCAACTTCGGCGTTGACGTGCGCAACGAGGACGGCGACAGCATCTCAGGCCAAGGCACTGTCAACTGTCAGACAGGCAAGATCATCGCCCTATTCCTCGTTCCGCTCATCGACTAGCGGCCAATCTCAGGCAGGTGCGCGTCGGCATCCAGCGTGGCGACCGGCAGGCATCTAGCCCGACTGACGCATGCCGTACCATCAGAAGCTGGCCGCCCCAGATCAGCATTATCCGAGCAAGAACGCTCCGTTTCCCGACCGCCCGGTAACGGCACATATGTGGGTAATCGTGTCAAACGATTTCGGGATATGGGGGTAATCGAGGGTCATGTTGCGGCCTTGTGGTTGCGGTCGATGAGCATTTCGAAGAGGTCGACTCGGTGGTGTTGGTCTTGTTCGGCGGCGTGGTTCCGCTGAGCTTCCAAGATCGGTTCGAATGACTGGTCGGTGTTGTAGTAGGCGCACGATTCGCAGATCGATTCGAATTGGCAGTCGATTTGTGGTGGCCGGTTGCACCAGCCGTTTCCCAGCATGGTGTGGTGGTATTGGTCGCCGAGGCTGGCCATGCCGACGGAGCCGTTCCCGTTGGCTCTGAGCCCGTTGGGTTTGGTGTAGAGGGCATCGACCTGGTCACTCACTTTGTCGTAGGCGTCGGCGACGGTTTGGTCAGCGACTCGGGCATATACCAGGGTCATCCGTAGTGTCTTGTGGCCCAACATCGCAGCGATAGCTTCGAGGCTCATCCCACGGTTGATCGCTTGGGTAGCCAACGTGTGTCGTAGCTGGTGGGGGTGGACATGGCCGATCCCAGCGATCTTGGCTATCCGGTTGAGGATGCGGGTGATTTGGTGCCGGCTCATTGGGCCACCGTTCCAGATAATCAACCGGTCAATGTCGTCATCGCGGGTTGCTCGGTAGTCGTTGAGGAGTTCAACCAGCCCGGGGTGGAGGGGGACGTAGCGGTCGTTGTGGAGTTTCCCCAGCGGGACCCGCAACCAATGGCGGCCTTTGATCAACACCACAGCGTCGGCGGTGAGGGCACAAAACTCGCCGACTCTAAGTCCGGTGCGGGCCAGCATCTCGATCACCAAGCGACGCACCGGGTCGGCATCGGCGGCGGCTTGCATCAGTTTGGCTGCGTCAACATCAGACAGGAACTTGGGTAGTGGGTCGTCGGGGGTGGGGAGATCCCCGTTAAAGATCAACACCCGTCTCGGTGCGTCGGGGTAGTCCCATTCGGAGACCCGTTCAAAGAAGGTGCGTAGGGTGCCGAGCGCCATCCGGATTGTTTGCTCCGACAGTGGCGCCCGACCGTTCTTGCCCGGTCGGGTGGGTAGATAACGTTTGAACCCTTCGATATGGACGCGTTTCACATCGACTAGGCCGTTGATTTCGGGATGATTGCTGGTGAGGAACCCGGCGAAACGGCGCAAGATCCCATCAGCAGAGACAACACTGGCAGGCCGCAACGACAAAGAGAGCTGATCAAGGTAACGCTGACAGGTTGCAGCTAATACCGGTGCTGTTTGTGCGATTTGGGGCCAATCGATCTCGCGTGACGCTGGCCGACCCGGTCCCTGATATTCGACGGTGGCAGTGACGGGGAGGGGGATGGGAACTGGTAGGGCGCTCATTTCCCGGCCCGGTCGCCGGCGGCCAGAAACATGTCAGCGTCGATGATGGCGGCGGCTTGGTGATACTCCTCTGCAAGCCATTCGTTGGCTAGGTGAACATAGAGACGGGTCGTTTCGATCGAACGGTGCCCCGCCAACGCCTGCAACGCCTCCAACTCCATGCCAGCTTCGCGCAGTCGGGTAAAACAGGTATGTCGTAGCTCGTGGCAAGTGATCCGTCTCAGTCCGGCCCGTTGCCGGGCGGACACAAAGACTTGTTTGAGGCCCTCATCCGAGAGTGGTCGTCCGCGGCGTTGTCCCTTCAACACCACAAATACCCGATCTGTGATCCCCTCGACGGGTCGCTCGATCCGGAGATAGTCACCAACGGTCGAGAACCATCGTGTCGAGATCGGGATCTGGCGTTGATGGCCGCCCTTGCCCTCAACAATAAAGATCTGCCGGTGGGCGGCGTCAAGATCGCCAAGACGCAGACCGAGGACTTCGCAGCGACGCAGCCCGCCGAGCACCATGGCTTCGAACATGCCCCGATCTCGCAAGGTGCGACATGCCGCCAACAACAAGTCGACCTCGGACGGGTCGACGATGCGTGGCAGCGTCCTGGGGGTGCGGATCAACGGGACACCCCGCCCGCCACGACGACGAGAACGACGTGTCGATAGTCCTTGTGGCACCGGGTTGCGGGTCACGTCACCCCGCACCAACAAATACGAAAACAGCGATGACAAAGACGACAGTCGGCGTTGGATCGTCCTGGACGACAACCCCGACTCGCCATCAGAGAATCGGACCACTTTCGGGTCGCCAGCTGATCGCTGCGCCGTGATAAACGCCAACACATCCGCCGTCGTCACCTCCACCGGATCCTCCGGGATCAGGGTGAAGAAGACTTTGAGATCGAAGCCAGCCGCCAAAACCGTGTTCGGTCGACACCGAGCCGCCAAGAACTCGAGATAGTCATCAACGACCTTGTGGCCGAGACGAACCCGCACCCGATCATCAGACATCTCAGAGCGAACCAGCAGCGGGGACCAAGACATGTGAACATCCATTTCCGGCCCCGACGGGACCACCACCCAGCGTCCCATAGCAACCACCCACCGTCCACCAAACCAGCGACGGATTACCCCCATATCCTCACGACTGCGCTCGGCGAGCCGAGCACTCTCAGTTACTGACCTTCGCTAGTGGTCGGGCGGATGACCCTCATATTCTCATTCCCGAGCGAGCTATCGGGGTCGGTAGATGTCTGCCCGGTGGTCGATGTAGATGACCCGGACCGTCCGGTCGGCCCGGTCGATCTCGTAGACGATGCGGTAGGCCCCAACTCTTGCCGAGTGAAGTCCGGCTAGGTCGCCTCGCAATGGTTTGCCTACCCGTTGCGGGTTTTCGAGTAGTGGACCAACGAGGTAGTCCAGGACTGCGAGGGCAATCTTTTCGGGGAGTCGATCAATGGCTCTTCGGGCTGGCCCGGCGACGACCAGGTCCCAAGGCGGTTTTGTCATGCCGTCCTGGAGCGGAGTTGGGTACGCAGCGTCTCGATCTCGTCCATGGTGGCAACATCGCCACTGGCGATGGCAGCCCGCCCTTGCTTGATCTCGCGCATGGCCGCCGGATCCGAGAGGATGGCCAGTGTCTCTTCGATTGCCTCCAGATCGTCTGTGCTGAGCACAACGGCGACCGGACGTCCGTTTCGTGTGACTGTGACACGTTCTTGGGTGGTGACGACTTCGTCGACGACCTCTGACAGTTTGGCCTTGACCTCGGAGAGCGGGAGTGTTCTTGACATGACCATAATTATAGTCTGAATGAGGGTTCGGTCAATCCCCTTGACTACGGTCGCGTGCACATCGCGTGCACAAGACGGTGAAAAACGGCGCGAGATAGCGAAAGACGACGAGCGTCAAAAAGCGGCCCTGACCGGGCGATTCTTGCCAAATCGCCTGTTCACCGGGGCGCGCCGAAACATCCCCAAGAGCTTTCACACGGCAGAGGTCACTGGTTCGATCCCAGTAGCGCCCACTCTGAAAGCCTTTGCTCTCCGCAGCGGCGAAGCAAATCGATTGGCACTCAGATGAGGCCAGCGTCCTTCAGGCGGCGTCTGAGGTCGGTGACGAAAGACAAACAGACCGCAGCGACAGTATCGCGAGGAAGTGCCCCTTGGAGGGCGCGGACGGCCATCTCGGTGCCAAGGCTCCGGGGCGTGCCGAAGAGCGGGTCGAGACGATCGATTGCTTGCCTTGTGACCGCGGCCGATCGTTCGTCGTTGAGGAGCAGAGCGAAACGATCGGCAATCTGGTCAGCCTTCGATGACATGAAGAGGCGCACGGTGTCGGCTGCGTCCTTGTCTTTGAGTCGGTTGGGCCGGGCGGTTCGGTCTCCGATCTTGTGAACCTTTGACACGATCAGCGCGGCTTCTCCGGCCACTTTGATGACAGTGCTTCGCGTGTCGCCTGCGGCGAGTGCACGGATCTCGACAGGCGAGTAATCGACGAGGGCGCCTTCAAGCCCGATTGCTCGGCGAGCAGCCCGTTTTCCATGCTGGCCGCTGCCCCTCGTCGCCCGCCCGGCGGGGCGACCGCTTCAGGCACGATCAGGTCGACTGGAATGATGAAGTCTTCAGTCCGATCCGGGGCCGGCACCCGAGCTTCCCGGATCCCCGGTTCCGGCTTGCCGATGTCCTCGTTGAGTAGCCGAAACCCGGCGTTCCGCATTACTTCCTCGAGGCCCGGCCGATCGCCAAGAAGCCCGGGGTCCAGGGCTAGGTCACCGTCGGTGGTGAAGTCTTGGTAACCATCGAGAGGTTCGGTGCGTAGGTATACAGCCTGGGCACCGACCAGGATGAGTGCCTTGCGGTGGTCTACGAGCGCATCGAGCGCGTTGAGGAGCACCGTTCGTGCCGCTACGTAGTTGGGATCGTGATGGTTCATGAGCGGTCGAGCGGGTTTGGTGAGTCGTCGAAGCTGGATCCTCGCCAGCGGTCTTCGTTGGCGGCCATCCATTCGACCAGTGCCTCGCCCTCGGATGGCATGCGACCGGTGCCGGTCAGACAATCGGCGGCCAGTTGGGCGAGCGAGACGTAGTCAACTCCGTCGGCGAGCCAGTTGCGAACGTACGCGGCGTCACCATACGGTCTAGCGACGATGACATTGATCCCGGAGTCGGCCGGTAGCAGGTCGAGGGTTTCAGCTACCTCGGCGGGATCGTCGGCGTAGATGAAGGCTCCGCCGCCAACGGCAACCGGCGCGATGAGGTAGGCACCGAGCGAACCAGTGATGGCCCACCTCGTCTGTAGGCGAGATCCCGCCAGCTTCTCCGGGAGGCTACGGACCGCGCTGCGGGCAATCCACGTCGATGTGGTGTTGGCGTCCAGCAGGCTGTATGTGGATGTGAGCTGGGTCAGCATGGCTCGCCAGTCGACGTCCGTGATTGGTCCTCGTCGCTGGCGAGACAGAAGCCGTTCTTCCTCGAGCGCCTGGATGACACGGGACGTGTAGCCGGGATCGGTGTCGACTGCGGCTGCGAGCTCACGGACCCCGTACGGTGGCTTCACCTCGATCATGGTTTTCATCAGCGACCACGCCTTGGGCCCGCGGAGATTCGGAGACGCTGCCGGCTTTCCCAGCGGATTGTCGCCGGCGCCATCGACACGCACTACGAGGCCGGGATTCTCGACGACCAGGTCGATGTTCCCTGTGGGGTCGATGAAACCGATCCCCGACTGCCTGAGGATCTCACGAGTGCGCTGGCTTCCCCACGGGGCGATGAGAACGCCTGTTGCATCCGGCTCTCGAGCGAGGAAGGTCTTCAGCTGGGCTGCAGCGTTTGAAGCCACTCGCGGGGTCACGTCGTTCTTGTACTCGACAAGCAATCGTATCGACTTCCGGGCGCCTGACCCCTTGACTGTGATCACCGCGTCGGGTCGCCATTCCTTGTCGAACCCTGGCTCGAGTTCGAGGGCGACGGACCACGACGTCGGGAGCTGTTCGCGGAGGACTGCGACCGCCTGCTCGATGACACGACGGTACGATCTAGCCTCGGCAGTTCGGGTAGGGGACAGATCAGACATGTTGTCTATATCATAGTGTTGTCTGGCCCAGACAACAAGCAGATCTAGACAACAGAACCTCAAGCTTGTGACATGTGCCGGTTATGACTCGGCCGATTCGCCGGGGCACAGGGCTTTAGGCAACTGCCGTGGTCGTCATCGGCTAGTTGTGACAACCGGGGACGTTGTTCCTGGTCGGGTGGTGTGAAAGGGGGAGCCCTCCGAGCGAGACTGTGGGTTGACGAACTCGCAGCTCCCAAGGAGGGCTCATGACTTACGCTAGATCGCAGCATCCGAACGCGCCTCTTACTCCGGAGGGGCGGCGCCGTATGGTGGCTTGTGTTGTCGAGCAGGGTTGGACGATCGAGGCGACTGCGGAGCGTTTCCAGGTTGACGCCAAGACGGTGCGGAAGTGGCGGGATCGGTTCTTGGCTGATGGTGAAGATGGGTTGCGGGATCGGTCGTGTCGTCCGAAGCGTTCACCGAACCGGACTCAGCGGTCGACGGTCGTCGCATTCTTCGGTTGCGGCGGAAACGACGCTGGGGTGCCGATCACATCGCATATGAGGTCGGGTTGGCGACTTCGACCGTGCAATCGATTCTGAACCGGGCCGGGGAGGGACGTCTCAGATCGCGGGGATCGGGCCACCAAGGAGAAACCTCGCCGCTATGTGCGAGACAACCCGGGTGAGTTGATTCATGTCGATGTCAAGAAGATCGCTGCTATACCCGACGGGGGCGGATGGCAGAGCCATGGCCGCGGTAACGATGGCTATCACGGGCACTCCGGTGCCGGTTACCGCTACATCCACTCCGCTATGGATGACCGCACCCGGATCGTCTATTCGGAGATCCTCTCAGATGAACAAGCCAAGACGGCAGCCGACTTCTGGGAAAGAGCAGCAGCTTGGTTCGGATCTATCGGGATCCAATGCCAACGAGTCATCACCGACAACGGCAGCTGCTACCGCTCTGGGCTCTGGCATCGAGCCTGCAAAACCACCGGCACTACCGTCAAGAAGACCCGACCCCGGCGGCCGCAAACCAACGGCAAGATCGAACGATTCCACCGCATCCTCCTCGAGGAATGGGCATACATCTGTCCCTGGCACTCAGAGGACGAACGTCACCACGCCTACCACGGGTTCATCCACTTCTACAATCACCACCGATCCCACGGATCACTCAAATGGGCAACCCCAATGAGCATCATCCAGGACAACCTCCCCGAAGAGCACAGCTAGTCGGATCGTTCGTTCAGCCCTCCACGGCCGGCCGAGCCCCTCTCAGCACAATGGCTCCGATAATGCCCGCGATGAGCGATCCGCCGAAGATACCCACCTTGGCGAGATCGCCGAGAGCGGGGTCGGTGAAGGCGAGCCCGGTGACAAATATCGATACGGTGAAGCCGATCCCGGCGACCGCCGCCAAACCCACGACATGTCGCCAGGTAGTTCCCGGCGGCAACTTCCCAAGTCCGAACCGTACCGCGGCGAAGGAGGCGGCGGAGATCCCCAGCAGTTTGCCGAGCACCAAGCCACCGCCTACACCCAACGACAGCGGTGATGTGATCGCCTCGACCATGTCGACCCCGCGGAAGTCGACGCCTGCATTGGCGAGGGCGAACAGGGGGATGATCACGAACGAGCTCCACGCCGCCAGCGCGTGTTCCGTCCGGCTGAGCGGAGCCACCGACTCTCCGGCGATCTTCGACATCAACAGCGTCAGGTGATCGACGTGCTCCCGGGGATGCTCGTCGGG
The DNA here is from genome assembly GCA_963844835.1 of uncultured bacterium. GTDB lineage: Bacteria > Actinomycetota > Acidimicrobiia > Spongiisociales > UBA5794 > JAAETI01. The sequence goes on from CAWJPT010000008.1 coordinate 15,754, forward strand.
TACGTCGGTGGAGAGGCGTTCCATAATCGCTCGAGCTCGCTTCTCGAACTCCTGTCGGTTGTAGTACGGCCGGGCCGGCGTGAGCAGACCCAACGCCACCCCTGCCAGGGTGGCGTGGACACCCGACTCGAGCGTGAAGTACCAGATCACGAATGCCAGTGGAACGTAGAACCACAACGCTCGCACTCCTACCTTGCCGGCCACCCATACCACAATCAGCCCGCCCACGGCCGCCGCCAGGTAGCCGGCGTTCAGATCCGACGTGTAGAAGATGGCGATGACGGCGATGACTCCGATGTCGTCGGCGACGGCGACTGACAGTAGGAACAGCTTCGCTCCGGAGGGGATGCGGGGGCCAAGGAGTGCCACGATTCCTACGGCGAACGCGATGTCGGTCGCCATCGGGATTCCCCATCCACGGGCGACCTCGGCACCTTGGCCCGCCGTGATCAATGCATAGATCACAGCGGGGACGAGCATTCCTCCGATGGCGGCGGTGACCGGCAGGACCGCTGCTTTCGGGTCCTGGAGATCGCCGACTACCAACTCGCGCTTGATCTCCAGACCGACGACGAAAAAGAAGACCGCCATCAGGCCGTCGTTGATCAGATGGAGAACCGACTCGTCGAGATGAAATGACCCGAGTTCGACGACCAGGTGGGCGTCGAGAATCGCACGGTAGGTGTCCGAGCCTGCGCTGTTGGCCCAAACCAGCGCAACGACGGCCGCGGCCAGCAGCACGATGCCCGAAGAGGCCTCGATCTGGCCGAACCGGAGGAGCGGCCTTATGAAGGCCTTTGGTATGAATCTCTCTGACGTAGCCCAGGTTTGGTGGTTCGGTTCCATGTCGGCCGCCACCCTACCTTGCGCAATTGGTCGTTCGAGCGTCGGTTTCCGCCTCGTGACCGCGTCGCTACGACTCGAAACCGAGTCTACGGACACCGAGGACATCCGCGTAAGACGGTGCCGTGCAGTCCGGCTGTCCAGCCCCGGAGCAGCTGACGAGCCGTTGGTAGAGTTCGAGGATGTCCGAATCCAGCACAGCGGACGGGCGTGCCGCGCAAGGACGGCATGCCGCCGAGCATCACGAGTGGCAAGAGGCGTTCGATACCCTGAGCGCCGCCGCCCGCGAGATTCCGCTCGACCCGGATGACCTGGATGCGTACTGGACGTCCGCGTACCTGGTCGGTGATGTTGCCGCTGCGGTCGACGCGCTGGGACGAAAGTACCAGCGAGCGATCGACGCGGAGGACCTCGGAAGAGCTGCGCAAGCTGGGCTGTGGGCGGTGTTCGTGCTCATGCTGCGCGGGGCGGTGGCCCAAGCGTCCGGCTGGATTGCCCGATGCTCGGCGATCCTCGAGGAGTTGCCGCAAGACGCTCCTCAGCACGGCTACCTGCGCTGTTTCGAGGCGTTCCGGGCGGTCGCGATGGACCATGACTACGCGGTCGGCCACGGAGCCGCAAGTGACGTCGTTGCTCGCGCCCGCCGATCCCACGACCAGGATCTGCTGGCACTCGGGCTGAACATCGATGGTCGCGCCCTGGTCCGCGCCGGGCGTGTCGAAGAAGGCATGCGGCGGCTCGATGAGGCAATGGTCGAGTTGGTCTCCGGATCTCTGTCACCAATCGTCGCCGGCACCGTGTACTGCTCGATGATCGAGGCCTGTGAGGAGATCGCTGAGATGCAGCGGGCCCAGGAGTGGACCGAGACTTTGTCGGGATGGTGCCACGATCAGCACGGGATGCTGACGTTCAACGGCCAGTGTCTCACTCACCGCGCCACGATCCTGCGGTCTCAAGGCAAATGGGACGAGGCAGCGCTGGAGGCCGAGCAGGCGCGGCAAGCGTTTGCGGGAGCGGCCGACGAACCGGCCACCGGGCGGGCCCTCTACGAGCAGGCGGAGATCCACCGGTTGCGTGGTGGCACGGCCGCTGCCGAGGCTCTGTATCGCGAGGCGGCTGCCTGGGGTCACGACCCCCAGCCGGGACTTGCCCTTCTCCGGCTTGCGGAGGGAAACGTCGACGGCGCTGCTGCGGCTATGCGCCGGCGCCTCGCCGAGGCAGAGCAGTCGATGGACCTCATTCGTCTCCTCCCTGCCCACGTCGACATCATGCTCGCCGCGGGCGCGGTCGACGAGGCTGCCGCCGCGGCGGACCAGCTCGCACAGCTCGCTTCCACCTACGAAACCGAGGCGCTCCGCGGCAGATCACACTATGCGCGGGCCGCCGTGGATCTCGCCCGCGACGATCCGGAGGCGGCGCTACCGGCGCTCCGCAAAGCGGCCTCGTCGTGGCGAGCGCTGCGCTTCCCCTATGAGGAGGCACGCACCCGGGCCCTCATCGCCCGAGCATGCCGCGCACTTGACGACGAAGAGACAGCCGATCTCGAGGATCGTGCAGCTGCCGAGACGTTTCACCGGCTCGGGGCGGCGGCGCCAGCCGGCGGCGGGGAGACACAGCCGGAACACGCGTTGTCGCCTCGAGAGCTCGAGGTGCTCTCCCTCGTGGCGACCGGCATGACGAACCAGCAGATCGCCGACGAGCTCTACCTTGCCGTCAAGACCGTCGAGCGCCACGTGGGGAACATCCTCATGAAGTTGGACGTGTCATCGAGGACGGCGGCTACCGCCTACGCCTACGAGCACGGCCTTGTCTAGAGCGGACACTGGGTAGAAACCCTCATCACCGCGCCGTGCGAAAGCGGGTTGTCCCCGAAGTCAGCGAAGTCATCGCGTCATACGGTGGGCATGAGCCGACGACTGGAGGGCCTATGACCAATCTTGAACACGAGCGCACCAACACCGTGGTGATCGGGGGTGGCCAGAGCGGGCTGTCGGTCGGCTATCACCTGGCGCAACGCCAGGTTCCGTTCGTCATACTCGACGCCGGGGAGCGGGTCGGGGACGCATGGCGTAATCGCTGGGATTCGCTCCGCCTATTCACACCGGCGCGTGCCGACGGGTTGGACGGCATGCGGTTTCCGGCGCCTGCGACTTACGCCCCAACGAAGGACGAGATGGCTGACTACCTCGAGGCCTACGTGGAACGCTTCTCTCTGCCGGTGCGGCTCGGCACACGGGTCGACCGCCTGTCTGCCCGCGACGGCCTGTACATGGTGGCCAGCGGAGATCACATCATCGAGGCAGAGAACGTCGTGGTGGCGATGTCGGGGTGGCAGAAGGGGCGGATCCCGGATTTCGCCACGGACCTCGATCCGGCCATCGCCCAGATCCACTCAGTGGACTACCGACGCCCCTCACAGCTCCCGGGAGGTGACGTGCTCGTCGTTGGAGCCGCCAACTCGGGCGCCGAGATCGCCCTCGACCTGGCCCGCGCCGGCCGGACAGTGTGGCTGGCGGGCGACCATCCCGGCCACATCCCGTTCGATGTGGACGCCTGGTTCGGCAGGAACATCGGGACGCGACTCGTCGGATTCCTCTTCCATCGGGTGCTGACGAGGAGCAATCCGGTTGGGCGCAAGTTCATTGCCAAGCACTACGGCAAGGGCATGCCGCTGGTGCGGACCAAGCCCGGGGACATCGCGACCGCCGGGGTGAGGACCGTGGGACGCATCGAAAGCGTGAACAACAGACGGCCCGTCACCGCAGACGGCTCGGCCATCGACCCCGACGTGATCGTATGGGCATGCGGGTACACGCCCGGGTTCTCCTGGATCGACCTGGATATCTTTGAAGACGGGTACCCGCGCCACCACGACGGGATCGTCGACGAGCAACCCGGCTTGTACTTCGTCGGACTGCCGTATCTACATGCGGTGTCCTCCCACACGATCCACGGCGTTGGTCGCGATGCCGCAAGGGCCGCCGACCACATCTCCGCTCGCCATGCCGCGAGTCTCGGGACGACCGCGGTTGCTTGAAGGTTTAAGGCCCCCGGAGACGAACGCGACCACATGAGGACTATGAACGACCGCCGGTTACCGCCGCGGGGCCCCTGATCGAGACTCAGGTTCTGGCTCTGAGAGAACGCGGCGAGATGCACGGGCAAAATGGCCGCCGGTTCCGCTACAGCGCGGGAATCAATGAGCAGGGGATCTGGCTCACTTCCGTTGCCCTGCCAACTGCTCTCGTGACCCAGACGGCTGCGCTTGTAGGCACGCCGGCCTAGCGGAAGGCCTCCGAGAGGTCGTGGCGGCAACACCCTTACCCGACGGCGCCGGACTTGGCCATGTTGATCTCGATGAGCCGGTTCATCTCGACGGCGTATTCCATCGGGAGTTCCTTGACGATGGGCTCGATGAAGCCGGCCACGATCATCGCCGTGGCCTGTTCTTCGGTTAGCCCACGGCTCATCAAGTAGAACAGCTGGTCGTCTCCCACCTTCGAGGCGCTGGCCTCATACCCGACCTGGGAGTTCGATTCGTCGATCTCCATGGAGGGGTAGGTGTCAGAACGAGAACGTTCGTCGAGTATCAGCGCGTCACATCGGACGAACGCTTTCGAGCCCTCGGCACCCGGTTCGATTCGCACCAATCCCCGATATCCGGCACGGCCGCCGCCTTTGCTGATCGACTTCGAGGTGATGAGCGAGGTGGTGTTGGGCGCGACGTGCACCATCTTGGCGCCGGCGTCCAACTGCTGACCGTCACCAGCAAACGCGATCGAGAGCACCTCACCATGAGCCCCTTCCTCTATCAGCCAGACCGCCGGGTACTCATGGTCAGCTTCGAGCCCAAGTTGCCATCAACCCACTCCATCGTCGCGTTTCGGTACGCCGCTGCGCGCTTGGTGACGAGGTTGTAGACGTTGTTGGACCAGTTCTGGATGGTCGTGTACCGGCAGCGCCCTCCTTCCTTCACCGCGATCTCGACCACGGCGCAATGCAAAGAGTCGGAGGTCCACACCGGCGCAGAGCAGCCTTCCACATAATGCACAAAAGCACCCTCGTCGACGATGATCAGCGTGCGTTCGAATTGCCCCATGTTCTCTGCGTTGATCCGGAAGTAGGCCTGGAGAGGCTGGTCCACGTTTACGCCGGCAAGGTATTCCCGTTCCGCTTGCGGTATGCCCAGTTTCTCATAGGTCTCTTTGATCGCCTCCGGAACCATGTCCTATTCCTTGGCCTGGCCCGCGGTAGGTTTGACGTAGTAGTAGATGTCATCGAAATCGATGTCATCGAGCGCGCCACCACCGCCCCACGTGGGAGTCGGCTTGGCGAGGAAGCGTTTGTAGGCATTGAGGCGGAACTGGAGCATCCAATCGGGCTCGTGCTTCATGAGCGACATCTCGCGGATGATCTCTTCGTTCAAGCCCTTCTTGGGCTTGAACACATAGTCGGCCTCGGTGTCATGCCAGCCCAGCTCATACGCGCCCACATCGATGTCAACAACTGCCGTCGTGTGTTCAGCTCGTTGCTGTGATCGTCTTGTCCGTGGCGCTCGCATCGAGCGAGCGCCGGTCGAAGCTACTGTGGGTTGGATCGTTCCAGTTGTTTGAGTTGATCACGGTCGCGCAAGATTCTCCGCCTGCGGGCCCGGTACACCAGGCCAAACAGCTCATCGAAGACCACCCCGACGATCAGCGTCCAGAGAATCAGGACGATCACCGGCGTTGAGAACTTCCAGCCGAGAAAGGCGATGGTTGTGCTGCCGGTGTTCTGAGCGGCCAGTATCACCACGGCGATTGCGAGCAGAATGCCCACGACAAGGCCCCAGAACAGCCCGGTTCCGACGAACTCGCGCCGGCCGGTGACCGTTGGTGTGGATTCGCTCTCGGGGATCGGCCCGGCGGAGGTGGGCCCGGCTTCTTGGTCGAGATCCGCGTTATGGTCGGTCATGGGAAATCCTCTCTTGATCCGCATTCGCCGCGGCGCGCCATCAGGAATCGGCTTCAGGAGGAGCCACGTTGGCTTGTGGCGCCGCCTCGCGGTCGCCCCGCCGAGATATCCTCGCAACGAACGTGGCGATTGCGGCCCCGACGGCTGCCATCCCCAGCCACTTCTTTCTTGAACCTTCCATACTGTTCCTCTTTTACTGGTAAACCTACTTACGATCTTACTTGAGATCTAACTATACTGGGACAGTAATCCTGCGTTCCACAGAGAGGCAGACATGGCCGATCATGTCGACAGAATCAACCAGGAATGGCACCAGCGACGGCCAGATCTCGACCTCTCGAGCTTCACGGTCGTGTCCCGACTGCTCCGGGCCTCGCACCATCTCCAGACGATGCTCGACGACATCGCAGCCGCATACGGTTTGAGCCACCAGGGCGATCTCGATGTTCTCACCGACATCTATCGCTCGAACCACGATCGTGGGCTCACGCCCACTGAACTCGCCGACGCTCTACTGCTCACCGCCGGAGGGATGACGGTTCGCCTTCATCGCCTCCAGGATGCCGGACTGGTCAGTCGTAGCCCCAACCCGCGCGACGGTCGGGGCGTCCTCGTCCGCCTCACGCAGACCGGAATTGATCTGGTCGAGCATGCGCTCCTGACACTCCTAGAGGCCCAAGCCAACAGCATCGCAAGCCTGTCGCCGGGCGAGCGCAGTGAACTGGCGGATCTCCTCCGGACCCTGCTCGTCGGTCTCGGCGACGTACCCGCATTTCGGCCACCGATCTCGGTCGAAAGAAACCGCATATGAGTGCTTGCGAGCCCTTCCTTCGTGGGTCGCAAATACACGAGATTCGAACATCCCAAGTCGGGAAAGCCGGGGAACATCAGCGTGTCCGGCGAAACGGGGAAGCTCTTTGCGCTCCGTGGGCGGATAGCGCTCGGCTCTTCCGCCCAGCTCGGGTTGTTCACACGCCTCGCAAACCTGCGTGCCGCAATAGTTGCGCCGTGTCTACTCATCGTGGTGTCGGTGCATGGCACCGCGCCGGTCGATGGAATACTGTTGAGCGTCCCATCGCCACGAAACAGCTGTGAGGAATACTTTGTGATGGAGTCATCGACCAGGAGCTGCGGACGTCGGATGCGGCACTTGTGTGTGGCGCTCTCACTGCTGCTGGCGGCGTGTTCGACGGCAAATACCGCTCCGTCTACGAGTGCCGTCCCTGCTACGACGAGTTCGTCATCGGTCCCTACCGTTGAGATCGAATCAGCCTCAACTACTTCTGCCCAGCCTCCACCGTCCACCACCGAGGCGACGGTGGCCCTGCCGCCGCTGCCCGACGTCGCCGGCGAGCTGGCCTGGTTCGCACCGCTGCCTCCGCTGCCCACCGACCCAGGCCGACCCTTCATAGGCTCAGACGACTTCATGGATCTGTTCCGCGCAGATGCGCAGTGGGACACCGCCGCGTCCCACCTCCAGGTGTTCAAGCTCTACGGCGAGTGGGTTGCGTATGCGGCCACGGACCAGGAGCTGGCGGCCACGGTTGCTGAGATCCGCCGGCGAGGTCTCCTGCTGGCTGTCGAAGCCGGCCCACTCGATCCAGACGAGGGGTGCGGGTCGGGTATCGAAGGCTTCCCCGGTTCTGAGGAAGGTGTCCTCATTGCCGACCGGATCCGCAAGGCCGGGGGAGTGCTGGACCTCGTTGCGCTCGACGAGCCCTACTACTTCGCTTCCATCTACGACGGTCCCGGTGCGTGTCACTGGACGGCCGAGAAGGTCGCCCGGGAAGTCGGTGACTACATCGCGTTGATGAGGCACCAGTTCCCCAACGTGGTCGTCGGCGACACCGAACCGACGCCCGATCCGGTCCAGGTAGACACGTACACGGACTGGCTGGAGACGTTCCGGGCGGTGAACGGCTTCGACCTGGGCTTCCTCCATCTCGACGTCGATTGGTCACGTGCCGATTGGCCGGAGATGGTTCGCGCCATCGTGGACTTCGGCGATAGCTATGGCGTGCCTGTGGGGATGATCTACATCGGCAACGCCGCCGATCCCAGCGATGAGGTGGACATCTCCGTCATGGGAGCCCGGGTGCTGCGCCTCGAGGAAGAGACCGGGGTGCACCCGCATCACGTGCTCTTCCAATCCTGGGTAGATCATCCCGATCATGTGCTTCCCGAAACGGAGCCGTACACGTTCACATGGTTCATCGACGCCTACTACGAGGACAGGTCCTTGCTCGGGTTCCAAGGGGACGGAGGCAACGCCGCGTTCGGGAAACCCGTCACGGCGTCCCGCACCGAACCGGGGAAGACACCCGGCATGGCCGTTGACGCCGATCCCGGCACGAGCTGGTCGGCGGGTGACTTTGCCCCGCAGTGGATCGAGATCGACCTCGGAGATCCGGTCACAGTCAACGAGATCGACCTCATCGTTGGCCAATACCCCGACGGACCCACCGTCCACCATGTTCTCGGCTCTCCGGCCGACTCGGCAGAATTCGTCGAGCTCGCCGTCCTATCGGGTGATACCCGTGATGGGGAACGCCTGGCTGTCACCAACGACGGCTCGTGGCCTGAGGTCGACATGATTCGCGTCGAAACCGTCGAGAGCCCATCGTGGGTCGCCTGGGGTGAGATCTACGTCGAGATTGCCGATTGACCCGGCCCCGGAGGGGTCTTCACGAGTATCTCCGATTCGGGGGACGGATCGACACCGGCTAATCCTGCCGGTGCGGCGACAGCAGCGATTGTCGCTGCCAATGCGCCGGCTCCACCTGCCCGTGTAACGCTCGTAAATGTCGCCACCATTTCACGTCTACAACTCACAAGCGTATCGGTGGGTGGGACCGATGAGGACCTCGCGGTTGCTCGGTCAATTCGCCCTGCGGCTGGGCCCCGGCCGGATGACAGGCGGGGTCGGCACCCTCCCCACCCACGTGTGGGACAATGACATATGGCCGCCAGCATGGTGGCCGGCCGGGAGGCACTCATGGGTACCAAAGACAAGGGCGGCAGGAGCAGCAAGAAGGCGGCCGCAAAGGGCCTGAAGGAAAAGCGCCTCGACAAGCGGGCAAAACGGGCGGCACACGAGAAGACTTCCAACCAATCCATGGACAACACCTTCCGTCGCTGACCGGGAGGCCGCCATGGCAGCACGGTTCGGCGTGACGTGAGGGCGGGAAGTAGCGCCTACGTTCCCTCAGATCCGTTGCGGGTGGCAGTGCTCGCTCCGATTTCATGGAGAGTCCCGCCGCGCCACTACGGGCCGTGGGAGCTGTTTGCCTCACTGCTGACCGAAGGCCTCGTGGCTCGGGGCGTCGACACGACGTTGTTCGCTACCGCAGACTCGGTGACTTCAGCCCGACTCGTGGGGGTGGCTCCGACCGGGTACTCGGAGGATCCGTCCCTCGACGCCAAGGTCTGGGAGGCCCTTCACATCGCCGCCGTATTCGAGCGTGCCTCGGAATTCGACATCATCCACAACAGCTTCGACTTCCTTCCGCTCACCTACACAAGACTGGTGAACACGCCCGATCGTGACCACGATTCACGGGTTTGGCTCGGACGCAACACTTCCCGTCTACCTGCAGTACTGCCGATCGTGTTCACTACGTTGCGATCAGCGATGCCGACCGTCATCCCGCTCTCCCGTACGCGGCGACCATCCACCACGGCATCGACCTCGAGACATTCGACGTCGGACCGGGTGGTGAGGCGGTGGTCTTCTTCGGGCGGATCCATCCCGACAAAGGGACGGCTGCCGCCATCGAAGTTGCCGCCAGGGCGGGGCTTCGCCTTGTGATCGCGGGGATCATCCAGGATGCGGAGTACTTCGAAACGTTCGATCGGGCCACATATCGACGGGGACCGCGTGATCTACCTGGGGCCGGTTGGGCCGGCGCGCGGCAGGAGGTCCTGGGCAGCGCGCGGCGCTGCTTCATTTGATCGAATTCGATGAGCCGTTCGGCTTCAGCGTCGTGGAGGCGATGGCATGTGGGACGCCGGTTATGGCTCATCCGGCGAGGCTCGATGCCGCGAGATAATTCAGCCGGGCGTGAACGGATACCTGGTTGCGGACCAGACGGAGCGATCGTCGATGCGACTGGAGAGGCTCGCATCTCAACCGCGCAGGGAGTTCGTCGACTCGATCGAGGGACAGATTCGATGTAGCCAGGATGGTCGACGACTATCTCGCTCTCTACCACCGTGTCGTCGGTCGATGGACGTGCTGTGAGGCTCAGTGCCGGTCAACGCTCACTGAGAAGCGCATCGACCTCCAGCGTGGCGAACCTCGTTGACGTGTCGGATGCACCGTAGGCAATCACGAGTTGGCCGCCATGGAGGATCGATCCGCAGGAGTAGACGACGTTTGGCACGTACCCTTCTCGTTCGGACTCGTCTGGCGCTAGGAGTGGCTCCTCGAGATGGCCGATCACGGCCCGGGATCGTCGATGTCGAGCAGGATGGCGCCAAGGACGTAGCGACGCATCGGGCCGACCCCGTGGGTCACGACCAGCCATCCAGCTTCGGTCTCGATCGGCGAACCGGCGTTGCCGATCTGCATCAGCTCCCAGGGTCGGGTCGGCATCTGGATCTGTTCTGCATCGTGCCAGAACCGGAGATGTCCGACAGCATGAGGTAGTTGCTCTCCCCGTCGCATCTAGCCAGAGCTGCATAGCGTCCGCCGACCAGGCGAGGGAAGATGGCGATGCCCTTGTTTCTGGCGGCCCGCCCGTTCAGAGTGGCGATCCGGAACGTGCGAAAGTCCGTGGTCTCAATGAGCTGGGGGAGGATGCTGAAACCATCGAATGCGGTGTAGGTGGCGTAGTAGACGACAGCTCCGTCTGGTTCACTGAAGCGAACGAACCGGGCGTCTTCCATGCCGCGGCTCTCGGCCGGTCCGCTCGGGAACAGCACCCGCTGCGAAATGTCCGGTCTCCTCCGAGAACGTCAGCTCGTAGTTGGACGACGCCAGCCAGTGCATCGTCTCGATGACACGGTCCGCAGGGCTCGGCCGAGGCTCCTCTCCGTCGAGTGTGGTGAGTGCATCCTCGCAGATCTCCCATCGTGAACCGATCGTCGAGGCGGCCCAGCGTCCGACGAACGAGGTCGTCTGTGGCGCCCATCTCGTCGAGTTTCACCGCAAAGAGCGTCTTCTCGAACCAGGGTGAGCGGCGGTCACCGGTAACCGGCCGGCTGGGAGAATCGAGGGCGATCCTCCCCTCCTCGTCGACTAGGCCGCTGCGGAACTCGATCGAAGAGATGTGACCCTCTCCGATCGCTCGCACGCTGACGACGACACGGAGCGTTCCCTCTGGCACGCCGGTCTGGTCCGGTGCCGCCACAATCGAGGGATTGGTGAGCGCGGCGCCTTCGAGCGAGTACTCGTGCATGAAATAGGCGCCGATGAGGCGCCGCATGTCACCGGAGAGTCCATTGACGTCCGGTACCAGGTGAGCGACTGTCGCAGAACCCTTGCATGAATACGTCGTTGAGGTCGAGATGGCGTTCGCTGTAGCTCCTTTCGAGCTCACCGAGGGCCTGCCTGACATCGCGTGGCTCTAACCCCAGCACGCGGTAGATCAACGACTCGAACACGGGTCTGTGCTTCGACCTGACGCTCGTTGACAGAGAGGAAGGGCTTCGTGATGATTCGTCGCTGATCCGGGCGCAGCTCGACGGAAAGGCGGCGAATCGCGACGGATGTCATCAGCGCACCAGCAACCCGTCATCGCCCTCGGCCTGCGCGTCGGCGACCTGCAGAGCTCCGATTCCGGCGAGTGTGGATTCGGCGCCGCGATTCTGGTTGACCGAGTCCGCCATGAGCCCGTCGCGGTTCCTCCCGTGGCAGCGTCGTAGAGCGCCAATCCGGCGTCGTTGTGACCTGTCAGCCAGCGATTTGCCCGCAGCGCACGTACTCTCCACAGTCCGTCACCAGTAATCGACCATGCCCGGTTTGTCAGCGTCGGCCATCGCCCACGCCTCGATCGGTTGCTGGTCGAATCCGGGTCGCGGCTCACCATGTGCCCATCCACCGTGCGGGGTGAAGCTGAAGTGATCGCCGTTGGTCTCGACTCGTACCAGCCATTCCAGCAGCCGGAGGCCGACCATGGTCAGTTGACGGCGAACCAGTGTCGTCCCCGCAGCAATCAGTGCCTCGGGGAGCCTGGCGTTGTCGTAGGTGAGACGGGATTCTGGCCATGGGATCTTCCCAAGCGCCGCCCGGCGATATGACTAGGGACGCTGCGTTCGAGAAGATCGCCGGCGCCGACATGGCCTGGATTGGCCTCGAGCATCTCGACGGCACCCAGCGCCGCATAGGCGTTGGCACGCAGGTGGGGGGACTCGAACGAGGCGCATGTATCGAACGCCTCCGCTCCGGCTTGCCGCATCCACGCGGTCGGGCCGAATCGTGCCACAGTGCCAAGACCCCACCAGGCTCGGCCCTGGCTGTCGTCGCTGCCGATATCGTCGGTCCAGGTTCCGTCGGCATCGCGCCTGTTGTGGAACTTGCCCGACTCGGTACGGGCGTCAAGCACGAATCTGAGGTAAATCGTGGCCAGGTCAGTCAGATCGGAGGCGACCGATGCCTGCCGGGCAACAACGACCAGTGCTCGGGCGTTGTCATCAGTACAGAACCCATGCTCGATTCGAGGTGTTGAGTACAGTGCGTGCTCCCAAATACCCTTGGGATCGGTGAGATTCCTGAGGTGATGGAATCCCGGCCTCGGCAGCGGTTCCCAGCGGGCGGTCGGCGGTGCCATGGAGGGATGCCCCGAGGACGCAATGCGATCATCCGGCGACACGAGTCACCTCCGGTGCGCGACGCTGGTTCGAGAACCGGGTGCCGCGCCCCAACTCCGACATCATGGTTTCGAATCGGCGACCGATCGTCGGCCAATACCATCCGTCGGCGAGCAACTGTGCATTGTGGCTCATCTGCGACCGCAAGCGTTGATCAGTCAGCACAAGCCTCAGCGCCTCACTGAGGGCGTCGGCGTCGCCATGCGGGACAGTGATGCCTGCGCCATCCGAGAGCAGCTCAACGGCATGAGGGAATTGGGTGGCGACAACTGGTTTGCCTGCCGCAATTGCTTCCACGAGGACACCCGAGGTGACCTGTTCGACCGATGCATAGGGGAGTACGACGAGGTCTGCACTGCGAACCAGGCGGGCGAGCGCGTTACGGTCGAGATAGCGATCATCGAACTCAACCAGGTCATCCAACCCGGATCTGTGGACGAGAGACACGAGAGAATCCCGGTAGGACTCGCCTGCGTTTGCGACGACATTGGGATGGGTGGCGCCGGCAATCATGTAGCGGGGCGGTGGATCCAGGTCGAGCAACGGGGCAAATGCCTCGATCGCCATCTCCAGGCCTTTGCCCGGTCCGATCAAGCCCCACGTCAGCACCAGTCGGCGGTCCCCGGTCACCAGGGAAGGGCCTGCGAACAGCGCGTCGGCGCCGTGAGGGATCACTTCGATGTGGCTCGGAGAGATCTCGTAGCCCCGCACGAGTCGCTGCGATCCAGTCTCACTCATGACGACCATGCGATCTGCGTGTTTGGCGAGGCTGAGGACAATTGCCCGTTGATGTGGGGTGGGGCGGTCCAAGACCGTGTGCAAAGTGACGGCTGTCGGAACGGTGAGTTTGGAGATGAGCTCGACGACCTCCTCGCCGTCGGCGCCACCAAAGATTCCGAACTCATGTTGAATCGACACCGTGTCGTATGAATTCAAGACGTCGATTGCGCGTTGCAGCGAAGAATGGTCCCCGATTCTGTGGTGGTATGCGACACCGGGCCTCGTGAATCCTGTCGCCCCATCGTGAAGGTCGACGACACCGAGATTCGCCCGGGAATTGCGGTTGCGTGCAACTGCGTCGACCAGGGAAGCTGTGAAGCTGGCCAGACCGCACACCGTAGGCGGATACGTACTCACGAACGCGATAGATGGAGAGTGCGCTGCGAATCCCAAAGTAACCTCCAGGCATAATGCCCGCCGGGGGCGGAACGGGATGATCACTCGCCTAGTAGGTGAGACCGGGTGCCAATCGGAGGCTCCGCGAGAAGAAGTGAATCGGCGACGTACGCGCCGACAAAGGGCATGGTACTAGGTCGGGGTGGCCAACGTGTACGGGCTGGGTACCGGTGTTTCAACGGCGAGACAGGCCATCGTGGACACACAAGTCGGCTTTCCTTCGGCAGGATCTAGTCGACGGGCAGCTGGGTCACCGCGGGTGCGACTGGCCCAGTGACGGTCCCGAGACCTCCATCCAGGACCGTGCTGCAATCTCCTTGTACCTGGCCGGGTCGACCGGTCCGTGCGGCAGCTTGGCGTGCTCTTCGAAGAAGCGCTCCATGCCCGAAGGGGTGAACAGGACCAGGATGCGACTTGGGCGATTCTCGAGGTTCTGGAAACAGTGGATCGTCCCTCGGGGTACGAACACGAACGACCCCGGGGTCGCTTCGAGCAGTTGATCACTGGCGATGAATCGGAACCGGCCGTCGAGTAGATACCAGGCTTCATCCTCCCGGTGGTGAACGTGGGCCGGGGGGCCTTCCATCGGCCCGATGGTCACCTCGAGGAGAGAGAGGCTCCCGTTGGTCGTTTCCGTGCGTGCCTTTATGGTCGCAGGTCCACCTGCGGGACCTCTGACAACATCACCCTCGCCGTCGGGCACCACGAACGCCTTGACCAACCTCGCCATGGGGCCTCCTTAAGGGCGTCGGCCCTCCGGTCGGCGCCCGCCAAGCGTACGCCGGCTCGCGGGACAATGGGGCCAGCGGGGTATTGCAATTGACGTCGAAGGTCAACTGCGTCTGTGGCCGGCCTGATCTTGTTCCGACGGCAGCTTGTATTCAACGCATTCGCACTTCGGGACGGAGCACCCGGTGTCCTCCAGCCGGTGTTCGCGGCGGGGATGTCCGCAGTCAACGCATCGTTGTCGTCCGCCATCGATTGGCCTGGAACTCGTGTTCACTCTGAAGCCTCATTCCTACAGCCGGTGGGCTCTGGTGCACGTATGTCGGCTGTTCCCCACGACGGAGCTGTCCGCCTCGATGCACTCCCGCGTGAATCGACGCGGGCCGATAAGGTGCAGCTAACGCGTTTCTGCGGTGTCGCACTCGTTGGTCGATTTCTCTTTTGGTCTGCGACCGCCTCCGGGCCACTGTCAGGGTCCGCTGGCCGGGGCCTGGTCAGACTCGATCAGTCGCTGTGTGACGAACGTCCCCGATTGCGACCGTCCTTGCCCTTTTCCTTCTTAGCGGCCGGGCCGATGTTGTGGGAGTGAGCGAGGTGGATGTCCATCTCGTCCTGCCGCAGCTGCATCGAGCAGCGGGGACACCAGGCCAGAACCGGAGCGTGAGGAGAACTTTGGACCGTTCTCTCACGCTCCTGGTCTGAGGTCATCAGCGCCTGGGCTGGCGGGGACGGGCGGCGTTGACTGTGAGGCGCCGGCCATTCCAGTCGTGGCCGTCCAGCTGGCTGACTGCCTTGCTGGCAAGAGCCTCGTCAGCGAGCTCGACGAAACCGAACCCGCGGGAGCGGCCGGTGTCACGGTCGGTGATCACTGACGCCGATGTGATAGCCCCGTAGTCGGCGAATAGATCGCGGAGATCCGCGTCGGTCGCGTCAAACGGGAGATTGCCGATATAGATGTTCATGGCGACTTGCCTCTCATAGCGAGGAGCTTCTCTTCTGCTCCTCTGAGCCATATAGATGTCCGGTACCGACCCTGCTGCAGTCCGGTCCGTGAACGAGGAGAGAGTGAGTCGCCGCCGAAGCAGCTGCCAGCAGCCTACCAGGTCACGTGCATCATGGAAGCTGCTTTGTCTCACTTGCCGCTGGTCGGGACGCGCACACCGACGGATGGGGAAATGACCGTTTCGTTCCGTTGAGCGACAATACCTGCTAGCGTTGCCGCAGCCGCACCGGGTGGAGGCCAGCGCAACGACGCTTCTCCGGTGATCACACGGCACAAACTCTCGCCCCGGTTGGACCGCCTCTTCGGCCGATGCTCGATCCGCAAGGTACAGACCGACGATCGAGTGAGAAATCGGCACATTCGTCTACCGGCCGGCTGCGGCCAGGAACAACAATGACTAATACTTTTGCCCGTCTCGGGCTCCCTGATCCGCTCGTGCGCGCCCTTGTAGACCGCAACGTAGTGGAACCATTCCCCGTCCAAGCCGTCACCATCCCCGACGCCCTTGCCCGACGCGACGTATGCGGCAAGGCTCCCACCGGGTCCGGCAAGACACTCGCCTTTGGGCTGCCCCTCCTCGCCATGGTCGGCAAGGCGAGCCCATTCGAGCCGCGGTCGCTGGTGCTCGCACCAACCCGGGAGTTGGCAGAACAGATCAAGCGAGAGCTAGTCCCGCTGGCCAAAGCGATGCACCGTCAGGTCCTCGCCGTGTATGGCGGTGTTGGCTACGGACCGCAGAAGAGCGCCCTCCGCCGAGGGGTGGACGTTCTCGTTGCGACGCCGGGACGGCTGGAGGATCTCATCGATCAGAAGGTCGTCAAGCTGAGCCAGGTGGACATCGTGGTTGTCGACGAGGCTGATCGTATGGCCGACATGGGCTTTCTCCCCGCAGTCCGGCGCATCCTCGATCGCACTTCACGGAAGAGGCAAACGCTGCTGTTCTCCGCAACTCTCGACGGTGACATCAAGGTGCTCAGCCGCGACTACCAGCGAGATCCCGTCCGTCACGAGGCGGAGCCGTTGACACCCACGACGAGCGAGGCGAACCACTACTTCTGGCTCGTGCAGCACAACGACCGTATTCAACATGTTGTCGATCTCGTTGAGACGGCCGGTAGCTCCATCGTGTTCACCCGCACCCGCCATCGTGCGGATCGGGTGGCCAAGCAGATCATGGGCCTCGGGGTCGAGGCCGTTTCACTCCATGGCGGACGTAGCCAGAGCCAGCGCACCAGGGCACTCGCTGCATTCGCATCAGGTCGGGCACAGGTGCTCGTCGCCACCGATGTCGCGGCACGAGGTATCCATATCGACGAGGTTGCCTCGGTGATCCATTTCGATCCACCCGAGGATGCAAAAGCCTATCTGCATCGGTCAGGGCGCACCGCACGTGCCGGGGGCAACGGGAACCGTTGTCAGCCTGGTCAGCCGGGATCAGATGAGGGATGTGCGACGTATGCAGCACGACCTCGATCTCCGCGCACCGATCGAGCCACCACAGCTCGATTCGATCCGTCATGGCGAGAGACGTCCCGTTCAGGACCGGCAACAGCGCCCGCAACAGAATCGGGACGACGGCCGCCCGGCAAAGCGAGCAAAGCGGCCTTCGAGCCAAGAGCGAGCTGAGCAGCAAAGCATCTACGTGGCGAACCTACCGTGGGCAACGACCGAGACCGATCTGGAGAATCTCTTCGGCCGGCACGGTGAGGTTCACCAGACAACCATCGTCACGGACCGTCGCACCGGCCGCTCGAGAGGGTTCGGCTTTGTCGACATGCCTCCTTCGGCTGCCCGCTCCGCCGTCGCCGCTCTTCACGAGGCGCCGTTCAGCGGCCGTGACCTGACCGTCCGCCTGGCCCGTCCCAGACGCCAGGGAGCCTGAATCGGGGCGCGCTCTCGCCCCAACAACGAATCAATGCCACACAGGCAATAGCAAAGGAGTGCCGATGAAGGCACCACGAACCTCACATGAATACACAACGCCAAACCTCAATCTCCTCCGTCCCGGCTCGGGCTTCTGCGTGACCACGCACGATGGATCCGTCGCCGGTGAGTACCTCGGTATGGAAACGCTCCACGGGGACCGGGCCATCCTGCTCCGTCACCGGGCCGGTACAGAATCCATTCTCGTATATGACGTCACCGTGATCGAAGAATGGGACAATCGCGCCTCGATGGGTGCGGTCGCGTAGTCGGGTATCTCCGGCGACTCACGGTGTCGCCCGGACCGGTCGGTAGCTGTCAGCTGAAGGCCCGCTGGTTGTCTTGTGCGGCCACCGCGATCTTCTCGATTCTGGCTGCCCGGGTCTCGGGTCGACGAGCCAGCGCGATCCACGAGAGCTGACGCTTACGGACCGACGGCGGAAACGCACCGAAGTTGTCTGCGGCGGGTGGTCTGACGGTCGAGGGCGTCTCTGAGATCGTCGGGCACCTCCAGCCGCTCTGCAGAATCGAGGATCTCCCAGTATCCGCTCGCTTTCGCTGCTTCAACCGCGGCGATCCCGGCGGGCATCATGCGACCCTCAGCGGTGAGCTTGGCCACGCGTGCCTTGTTGCTCGCAGCCCACGGGCTGCGCGGTTTGCGCGGTGCGAAGTAGAGCTTGCCACGTTCCTCGTCGAATTTGCCCGCGGTGCTGTCGACCCATCCGTAGCAAGTGGCTTCCTCAATGGCAGCCTCATAGCCGAGTGTCGGACGGCCCGTCGACGCCTTCCACGTCACCAGCCAGCATCCGGAGGAGGCGGCGTGGTTCTGGTCGAGCCAGGTGTGCCAGGTGGAGAGGTCATCTGCATGAACGAACGGAGCGTCAGATAGCGCAGACATGCATGCCGTCTCTCATCGTGGACTAGACAGTAGCTGTAGCGCCCTGTTCTGCGGACGACGTTACGGTTGGAAGCGTCAGCACGAATGCGCTCCACTTGCCACGGCGCTCATAGACGAGATCACCGCCCATGAGGCGGGCGAGCTTCCGGGCCACAGTCAGGCCGAGCCCTATCGAGGCAGGGTTCCCGGAGCTGGCTTTCGAGCTGTGATAGGCATCGAATATCAATGTCTCCTCGCCGGGCGGGACACCCGATCCATCGTCCTCCACCTCGATGATGGCGGCATCGCCTTCACAGCGGAAGCGGAGCCTGATGCGCTGCCCGCCGTGACGGGTGGCATTGACAACGAGATTGCGCAGGATCTGCCTGGCGCGGGCGCTGTCACACCACGCCAACACGGGCTCTGCGGGCGCGTCCAGCTCCACGTCGTGCTCGATGACTTGCAGCACCGCAGATACCTGGGCCCCGACGTCGACGGTCTCGCTCATCACAACCAGTCGGTCAATGTCCGCTCGAGCTGCTACGAGCAGGTCTTCGACTATGGCGACTACCTCGCCTGCCTGCTGGGAGAGGAGCGTGTGCAGCTCGGCAATCTCCTCGGTTTCGAGCCCGGATGCGTTGGCGCGAAGCTCTTCGCCGAGCCCGTAGACAACCGTGAGAGGGGTCCTGAGCTCGTGTGACACCGAGGCGACGAACTGGTCCTTGGATCGGATCTGTTGCTCGAGCTCTTCTCGATACCGCGCCTCGGCGGTGACATCCATGGCGACTCCGACCGTTCCCTTTCTCGCCCCTGATGAATCGAGCTGTGGTCGGTGTCGGACGGCGAATGAGATGCCCGCAACCTCGACCTCTTGAACAGTCTCGGAGTCGGCGACGAGGGCGTCCTCCACCATGGCGAGGATCTCCGGATTGTCGCCGTATACGTCGGATACGTGGAACCCGACCACCTCGCCCGGCTCCAAACCGATCGCTCGCAGACCGGGGCCTTCCGAGAGTGTGAAGTACCCGTCGTTGTCGATTGCGTAGAGCACGATGGGAGTGCTGTCGACGACCGCTTGAAGTCGCGATATCTTCTCGCTCAGATCGTTGTTGAGCGACTGGCGCCTTTGCACTGCATCTGCGGCGGTGCTTGTGGAGATGTAGATGGCCCCCAGATAGATGACGATCGCAACGGCGACACAGATGTCGTTCTGGACCGTGGTCAGAGTGCTATCCGCCACGATGGGGTTGTAACGGACAACGGCGAGGGCCCACATGGCCGCATAGAGACTCACCGCGACCGACCACCTGCGCGACAGCGTGAACACGGCTGAGACCAGGGTGTAGAAGAGTGGGGCGACAACGACCATCGGGGGCAGACCGGTGAACAACACTGCGATCCCGATGGCGGTCATGTCGATGAAGAGGGGCCAGAGCAACGACTGCTTGGTGCGAACTCTGAGCCGGCGGACGCCATCGAGGATGACGACCGCGGCGGCAGCCGCAATCAGCCAGCCCCTGTTCCAGTCCCAGACGACGGCGAGCGCCGAGGCGCAAAAGCTGAGAGCTGCCGCAGTGAAGACCCGGGACCGGATATACCCGGTCGCCATGTCAGACTGGCCGACGCTCGCAGGCGGAGGCATCAGCCTGGGCCGTGTGGCTGGCGTGTCGCTGTGAAATCGGGGTGAATTGCTGCTCATGTATCGATGGTCGCCTGTGATGCTCCACATATGTTTCGGCCACGAGCGCGGTTTCGTGAGCGAAGAATGTCATCGATGGTTTAGCCGGGATGGGAGGAGTCGCTGAACCGACGAAGGGAGGTCAATCGATCTCGAGGCTCTGGTACTCGTCGTTGCGACGTCGCTGCATTTCTCGTGTTTGTCGGCGACCGGGAAGGAAGAAGCGCGAGGATGATCCCCGCCAGCGCACTCACCAGGGCGACGTGAAACACCATGTTGTAGGCCGCTTGCAGCTGGTCCACGTTCGTACCCGGGGAGCCCGTGATGGTCCCGACGCGGGAGACGACGAGGCTCGACAAGACGGCGACTCCGATGGCGCCTGCAATCTGCCGGTTGAGTGAGCGGACTGCCGAGCCTCTGGCGACCCACCGATTGGGGAGCGAGTTCATGGCAGCAACGGTATTCGGGATGAGAGCCAAACCGGTGCCGGCGCCTTGAATCAGCAGGTAGGTGAGGATGCGGGAAGACGAAGTCCCGGGTGTGAGCGATCCGAGGAACCACACTGCGAGAGAGATCATGGCCAAGCCAACCGTCACCGGGAGCCGAGCACCCAACCGGTCTGCGATACGACCGCCAAATGGCATGGTCAACGCAGTCCCGGCTGCCGCGGGCGCCAGCAGCAGCCCTGCCTGGAACGCGGTCATCTGGTGAACCGTCTGCAGCTCGATCGGTATGAATACGAGTCGAGCGAACTGTGCGACCGTGATGAGCCATACGATGGCCATCGTCAGGGAGAATGTAGGGATCGCAAACATCCGCATCTCGAGCAGCGGGTGGTCGGCACCGAGCTCGGAGCGTACAAAGGTCCCGAGCAGGATCACCCCTAAGAGCAGGGGGATGATGAACTTGGCCGATACCCAGCCGCTTTCCGGCGCCCAGTCGAATGCAACCAGAAACGCGACGAGCCCGATGGCCGCCAGCAACCAGGCCTGCCAGGCGAGAGGGCGATGCTCCCGATATCCCACGTCACGAAGCAGTCGAATGGCCAGGATGACGCCGATGACTCCGACCGGGACATTCACGGCGAAGATCCATCGCCAGGAGACGCTGCTGGCTATCCAGCCACCGATCACCGGGCCGACTGCGGGCGCCGCCATGGCCGCGATACCCCATATCCCCAGCGCGGTGCCTCTGCGGTTGGGCGGGAAGAGCTCGTAGAGCATCGCCAGCCCCACCGGCATCATGGCTCCGCCGCCGAGCCCTTGCAGTACCCGGAAACCGATCAGGGTGGGGAGATTGGGGGAGAGGGCGGCGAGGAGAGATCCGAGGCCGAAGAGAAAGAGGCTCCATGTGTAGGTCTGCTTCTTGCCAAAGCGATCGCTGATCCACCCGGTTCCCAACTGGGCAACACCGACCGCAAGCAGATACGCGGTCACCACCCACTCGATGCCCGCTGATCCCTTCAGTTCCCTTCCGATCGATGGGAGGGCGACGTTCACGATCGTCGAGTCGAGAATGACCATGAACGTGCCAGTGAGCACGACGATCATCGCGATCCACGGGTATCGACTGTCGCTTCGGGATGGGGCGTTGTCTTCTGAATCGGGTGGTTGGGTCATTCGGGTCTTCCGCCGGGCAGGACCCGCCATGGTATACCCCACCACCCCGCGAGCTGACGGGCCGAGTCGTGTGCCGGTTCCGGTAGTCGCACTATGGCGACCTCGATGGTGCAGCGATCTAGCGGTGCGGCACCGGATTGGATTGATGCCGGATGCGGGAGTCGTTGTAGGCGAGCCACTCGGGATAGCCCATGGACGCATCGAGCGTGTAGAGGGTCGGGCATGGAACGCCGGTCGAAGCCAGCAGTGCCATCGCGGCGGCTTCGAGGAGAATCCGTCGCTGCTCGAGTATGCCCCACGCCTCGAAGGCAAACGTCCATGCTTCAACGTCATCGATGGTGACCTCGGCGAGCTCGATGTCACAGCCGGGAACGGAGGTGTCGCCGTAGGGCACCTCGTGCGTCTCACCGGAACCGAGATGATGGAACGTCCGCGTGATGACCACCTTGTGGACTCGCCACCAGCGCATTGTGGGGAGACGATGGTGCGTCATGGTCGAGACGATCTTCCGCCACTCCTCGATCCGTCCCAAGAGCCCCTCGGTGAGCTGGAACGTGGTCCCGGTGCCGCTGCGGGTCTTGACCTCGAAGGGACCGAAGTTGCGGCGTTTACGTCCTACGCTGGGAGATGTGGCAGGAAGATACGCATCCTGGCGTATTTCGAGGTAGCCGTGAGCGCCCGACTCCGTGAACCAATCGACGACCTCGGCCGGCATGCTGCCTTCGCCAAACCAACGGACCTCAGTCGTATCAAATGGCAGGGCCGATCCCGGCGCGCCGGCCGGGAGGCCGGGAGTCTCTCGAGTCATACCGGGCACGGCCGGCGGATTCACCATGGCGGCCTCATCATAGAGGGGGGACATACCGCCCAAGCGGGCGCCTCAGCCCAGTTCCTCGAAGAGTGTCAACTGGAGCCCACCAGGGGCATCGACCCTGGAATTCAGTGACCGCCATGGAGTCTCGGTTGGCGGGGCAATCAGCTCGGCGCCGGCAGCCACGAGATCTTCTGTCATGCGGGCGGCGTCGTCGACCTCGAAGGCGATGCGGTATTTGCCGCTCACCCGGCGGCCGACTTCGAGCTTATCAATGAGTTGCTGCTGTGCGGCGTTGATGATCTCGAGGGTTGCTCGACCGGCCTGGAGAGCCATCACTCTTGCCCCGCCGTCGCTTTCAACGTAGAACTCCTCAGGCATTCCAAGGACATCTCGATAGAAGGCGATTGCCTCATCGAAGTCGTCGACCGCGACGACCAGCCGCAACTGGCTCACTGATTGAGCGCTCATCATTCACCTCCAGGATCGCCCACAGAAGGTACCGCGGAGACGGGCACGCTGGTGACGCCTGTGCCGCGCCAATCGGTTTGAAGAGTGCCGACAGCGGGTACTGGCAACGGAGTTGCAGTTACGGATAGGGGCGCCCGAGCGAGCACGGCCACTCATGTCACGTCATGTTGACATTCTCTCGCGAGGGGTTCTAGCTTGGGCGGACTGTCCGCTCGCACACCGCGGGCACATCGCGGCCAGCCGAGAAACCGAGGATCTCATGTCACACAGCGCAAATGTCCCGTCGGACCTGGAAATTGCCAAGGCCGCCACCGTCAAGCCCATCACCGAGATCGCCGAGAAGATCGGCGTCGACCCCGAGTTTCTGATCCCATACGGATTCACCAAGGCGAAGGTGCACCTCGACATCCTGCAGAAGCTGAAGACCCGCCCCCTGGGCAAGTACGTGGACGTGACTGCCATCACGCCGACCCCGCTCGGTGAGGGCAAGACCACTGTGACCGTCGGGCTCACCCAGGGCCTCGGCCGGCTGGGCCACAATGCGATTGCAGCCATTCGCCAGCCTTCGATGGGGCCCACATTCGGAATCAAGGGCGGAGCGGCAGGTGGCGGCTACAGCCAGGTGATCCCCATGGAGGAGTTCAACCTTCATCTGACCGGTGACATCCACGCCGTCTCTATTGCCCACAACCTGGTGGCTGCAGCCATCGATGCCCGTCGCTATCACGAGCGCAGGCTCTCGGATCAGCAGTTCGCCGACCTCGGTCTCGAGAAGCTCGACATAGACCTATTCGAAGGCACGTGGCGCCGGGTAGTCGATGTCAACGATCGCTCTTTGCGCAACGTGATCATCGGTCTCGGCGGGAAGCTCGACGGGCGTCCCCGCGAGACCGGCTACGACATCGCAGTCGCCAGTGAGCTCATGGCCATCCTGGCGCTTGCCGACGGGGAGTCCTATCAGTCGGCGTTGCGCAACTTGCGTGAGCGGACCGGCAACATCGTCATTGGCCCCAACCGACGCGGGAAACCGGTCACCCTCGAAGATCTCCAGGTGGCAGGTGCGGTTACGGTGCTCATGAAGGACGCGCTGCATCCCAATCTGATGCAGACGCTCGAGGGCCAGGCAGCGTTTGTTCACGCAGGCCCATTCGCCAACATTGCACACGGTAACTCTTCGATCCTCGCCGATCGGGTCGCCCTCAGGCTCGGCGACTATGTCGTCACCGAGTCAGGTTTTGGCGCCGACATCGGCATGGAGAAGTTCTTTGACATCAAGTGTCGGATTTCAGGCCTTCGTCCTGATGCTGTGGTGCTGGTGGCGACGATTCGGGCGCTGAAGACCCACGGTGGCGGGCCGAGAGTGGTGCCGGGCAAGCCTCTGCACAAGGCATATCGGGAGAAGAACCTCAACCTGCTCCGTGCCGGAATGCCGAATCTCGAAGCCCATATCGTGAATGCCAAGAAGTTCGGCGTGCCGGTCGTGGTTGCGGTCAATCGCTTCGCCACAGACGATCCGGCAGAGATAGAGCTGGTGAAGAAGTCGGCCCTCGACGCCGGCGCATACGCCGCGGTGGAGGCCGACCCGTGGGCAGCAGGGGGTCCCGGATGCACCGAGCTGGCTGAGGCGGTTGTCGCCGCTTGCGAGGAGCCATCCAACTTCCAGTTCCTCTACGAGTTGAACCAGGGCATCGAAGCCAAGATCGAGAAGATCGCCACCGAGATCTACGGAGCGTCGCGGATCGAGTTGACCCCGGAGGCCAAGGCCCAGGTCGCATCGTATGAGGACAACGGATTCGGCTATCTCCCGATCTGTATGGCGAAGACGCATCTCAGCATGAGCCACGACCCGAAGCTCAAGGGTGCCCCCAAGGGCTTCGTGATGCCGGTTCGTGAGGTGAGGGCCTCTGTCGGCGCCGGGTTCATCTACCCGATCACAGGAACGATGCGGACCATGCCGGGGCTCGGCACCAAGCCGGCATACATGAGTGTTGACATCGATGAGAAGGGCGAGGTCGTCGGTTTGTTCTGACGTCGTCGAGCCACGTGGCTCTTTCGATCAGGGCTGGCGCAGCCTTGCGGCAAGCGGGTCGGGGCCCTGCTCGGGTATCAGACCCTTGAGTGCCCCGAACTCGTGATCCATGTGCGGAAAGTTCATCGCGGCCATGTACTCGTTCTGGAAATCGGGATCGACCGGTAGCTCGATCCGCTCAATGGTCCTCGCGATCTGCTGCGCTTCGAGACGCTTCGCTCGATTGAGAAGCGCAACCCGCGCCCCATCACCTGCCGCGTTGCCTACCGAGTAAACCCGCTCTAGGGGACAATCGGGGATCATGCCGAGGATCATGGCCTTGGTCTTGTCCACATGAGATCCGAAAGCCCCGGCCAGGATGATCTTGTCGGGCGTAGTGATGCCGAGCTCCTTCAGCAGGATGTGTGCGGCTGTGTACAGCGCTGCCTTCGCCAGTTGGATCTGACGCACGTCGTGGAGCGTGATCGTGATGTCGCGTCCGATCGTCGTGTCGTTGGCCCAGCACACCACGTACTCCCAACCGAGCCCGGATTGCCGCACCCTCGGGTGATCCAACCCTGGAGTGAAGTGCCCGCGCCGGGTGAGAATCCCAACCCGGAACATCTCAGCGACCCCGTCGATGATTGCCGATCCTGCGAGCCCGCGCACCGGGCCCGTACCGTTCTCGTCGGGATTTGTCGTGCGCCACTCGTCAGAGCCGATGACGCTGTAGCGAGCCTCCAGGGTGGCAGGGTCGATAGCGATCCTCTCGATGGCACCTTCTGCGGCTCTCATCCCGAATTCGATGTGGGCGCCCTCGAAGGCAGGTCCGGTTGGCGTGGAGGTACAGATCAACCGCTCCCGATTTCCTGCGATCAGCTCGGCATTGGTGCCGATGTCGATGATCAGCAGAGTCTCGTCCTGCTTGTGCGGCTCCTCGGCGATGGTGACCGCCACGGCGTCGGCACCGACAAAGCTGGCGGCGATGGGGAGAACATGGACGTAGGCGCCCGGGCTCGCCGGGAGGCCGAGGTCACGGGCCTTCAAGTCGAGCGCACGGTGAACGGCCGGCACAAATGGGACCTGGCTCAGATTCCTGGTTGACACGCCGAGCAGGATGTGGTGCATCGTCGTGTTCCCGACCACCGTCATCTCGTGGACGTCAACGGGGTCGATGCGGTGTGTTCGCAACACTCGCCCGATGACCCGATTGATACCGGAGACGACGGCATCGCGGAGAGTGGCGAGGCCGTCGTCGTGCTCGCGCTCATAGGCCATTCGCGACATGATGTCGTCGCCATACGCAGTCTGTGGGTTCATGATCGAGTCGGCGCCGATCACGGCACCCGTGAGCAGATCGCAGACGTAGACGGCTATGGAGGTGCTACCGATGTCGATGGCGATGCCATAGAGGTGCTCGTGGTAGCCGGGTGTGACATCGATGACCTCGCGATCCTGCCAAACAGTGAGCGAAACTCTCCAGTCTCCGTTGCGCAGCGCCTTGCCCATCCTGCGGATCGCTTCGATATCGAACCTGACGTCGCTTGGCCGCGGTGCCATCCAGCCGGGCTCAGCGCGGTGCACGCGCTCCATGGCGCCGATCAGAGCGCATGCGATCCGCTCCGTGTCACCTCGGGGATCTGCCAGGGTTGGTGGAGGCAGCTCTACGTAGTAGCGGCGGATGATGGGGTCGATTGCGATATGGCGGTCGGTGGCTGCCTTGCGAATGATCTGTTTGCTTGCCCTGCTGGACTCCGGAACGAAGACGGCGAGGTCCCCGGTGACAGTTGCCTGGCACGACAGCCGGAGCCGATCGGGATCTATGCCCCTGGCTCGGAAGGAATCGGCGCGCCTCGAGATCCACTCACGTTCGGTCTCCCGCATCGGCGATGCATGATCAAGGGCGGATTCGATGCTGGCGCGTGCGCCTTCCTCGATCAGCACCCGGCACTTGCCGCATGTTGCCTTCTCAGCGCAGATGCTCTCGATGTCCACTCCGAGCCGGGCGGCGGCTTGACGGATGCTCATCCCCGCTTCCACCGCACCGCGCAAACCGGATGGCTGGAAGAGCACGGTGTGAGTTGCGGCGGCCTCTTTCGACACGATGCCTCAATCGGCTTCCGTCGCGGCACTGTCTGCAGACGTGGCGACGGTGGGGCGCGGGTACAGGCCGAGGCGGGAGACGATGTCGGGCAAGACGCTGTGCCACGCGACCGCCATGATGTGCACGCCGCGTACCCCTTCGATCTGACGGACCTCCTCACCGATCTCGATACAGAGGTTGACACCTTCTTCGGCAGCCTTCTCCTTGTCGAGCCCACTGAGGCGTTTGACGACGTCCTCGGGAACATCCATGCCTGCGATTTCGTCACGCATGTACTCGGCGGCGCGCACGGAGCGAACCGGACCGATCCCGGCGAGGATCGCCGTCTTCTCGTGCAGGCCCATGTCGACCACGCGCCTCATGAATTCCCGGAAACGGGGCAGGTTGTAAATGAGCTGGGTCTGGATGAAGTCGGCGCCTGCGGCAATCTTCTTGGCAAGCCGAATCGGGCGAAAGTCGTGTGGTGGGGCGAAAGGATTCGAGGCAGCGCCGATGAAGAAGCTGGGTGTGATCTTGGGAATGGGCTTCCCGTTCTCGAAGACACCGTCGTCGCGCATCATCCGCATCATCCTCACCATGTTTATCGAGTCGATCTCGAAGACTCCCTTTGCGTGAGGGTGATCGCCCCAGACGGGGGCGTCGCCGCTCAGTGCGAGCACGTTCTCGATACCGAAGACGGAAGCACCCAGCAGATCTGATTGCATGGCCAGCCGGTTGCGGTCCCTGCTCGTCATCTGCAGGATTGGATCGAGACCCGCCTGCTTGACCAGGACACTCGTTGCAAAGCTCGACGTATGCACCCGGGCCGATTGGTTGTCGGTGACATTGAACGCGTCGGCGTAGCCATCGAGTAGATCGATCTGCCGCTTTATCGCATCCGGGTTGGGTCCGACCGGGGGAGAGATCTCGAGGGTCACCGCGAAGTGGCCTGCCTCGAGGACTGTGGCGAGATGGCTCACTTCGAGATCACCTCAGATGCGTGATGAGGGCCCGTTCCGCTGCCACTGGTCACCTGGTCACGGCCGACGGCGAACGTCACCCACGATGCAGATTTGTAGAGCTGCCAGTCCACCGGTGGATTGATCTTGCCTATCTCGTTCCGGTACGAGGTGTGCTCCGCCCGCAAGACGGCCTTCGTCCACACACAATCCATCTCGGGTTTGACCTCGCATTTGCCGTTCATGCGTACCCCGCCGCACGGCCCGTTGCGAAGCTGTTTGGGGCACGTCATCGGACACGTCATCCCGGTCGAGTGCAGAATGCACTGTCCGCACATCTGGCAGTCGAAGAGCGGCTTCTTGACCAGCTCCTCCACAGGTTTGACCCATCGAGACGCCCGGGTGACACCCACCCGGCGAAAGATCCCGCCCAGGTGCTCCAGCACCGCTGCCGCGGCTTTCCACACCAGCACCAGTGGGGTCGGGTGATCCTGTAGGAAGGAGCGGAACCTCCGCCACAGCCCCTTCTCTTTGCGGTCACCGAAGCGGAGCGCCTCTGTGGCTGCATCGTAAGCGTCGCGAGTGCTCATGGAACCGGCCCGTTCCGGACAATTTGTCCGTATGTCTTCACTACGGGCGTCAGTCTAATGGGGGCCTTCGCCCGGAGTGGAAGTGATCCAGCCGGTCGAGCACAGGGCCGAGCCACTCGATCGATTCGATCGTGATCGGGTCGACGACCAGCTGCAGATGGGCGACACCGGTGGTGGCAAATGCGGCGAGCTGATCGGCGAGGGAATCCTGATCGCCGGTGATGGGAATGCTTGCGGCATGCTCGTCGTCCCCGTAGACCCTGCCCTTGCCTCCGGGTGCCTGCACCAGGACGGCGGCGGTCTTGGCCACCTCGGCGGGGTGGCGTCCCACTGCCTCCGTTGCCGTATCCACAGAGCTGATGAGCTCGGCGAGACCTCGAGGATTGTTCCCGAACCATGCGTGCCAGGCGTTCCACATGTCGACGTGGGGAAGGGTCAGTTCCAGCATCCTGGCACCGGTGGAGCCGACCATCAGTGGTGGCCCTCCCGGGCGCGGGCGTGGTACCAGATCACAGTCTCTTGCCTCGTAATAGTCGCCGGTGAAGTCGACATGCCCGTCACGAAGCAGTGACCTGATGATGGAGAACGCTTCGCCGAAGCGACTGACGCGATGATCGAACGGGATGCCGTATGCGTCGTATTCGGTGCGGTTCCATCCTGCACCGAGCCCGACGATGAGGCGGCCTCCCGCGATCTCGTCGACGGTTGCGGCCTTCTTGGCAAGCATGGCGGGGTTGTGGAACGAAGTGGAGGCAACGAGAGGACCGAGCTGAACCCGCTCGGTCACCGCGGCAAGGGCGGCCAGGAGCGACCATGCCTCCCAGGGCCCGCGCGGCCCATCCGGGAGGTGATAGAGCAGATGGTCACCCACCCACAAGGAATCGAATCCGACGTCCTCAGCGGCCGTGGCCATCCCACGCAGCTCCGGCCATGGCACGAGACGTTCGACCTCGGGGAGTTGAATACCTACTCGGAATGGTCTGGTCATGGCGTCAGGGTACCCGGAGGGCCGGACACGCTAGAGGCCGGCGCCCTGTCCCGGGAGGGGGACAGGGCGCCGGCCAATGGGGAGCCTTGCCTGAGTGGAGTGCGCTAGGAGTTGGCGGGTCTCTCGCCGAGGGTCACATTGATGGTGTGCCCATCCTTGAGAGTGAGTTGGATCTCAGCGCCTGAGGAATAGCGACGAAGCTCCCCGACGAGCTTGCTGAATGTGTAGACGGTTCTTCCTTCGATCTTGGTTATGACATCACCGACCTTGAGCCCGGCATTGTCGGCGGCCGACCCGGGGACGACCGTCTCAACAGCCATACCGACCGGGGCACTGCCACCATCGGCGGTGTCCTGCATGTCCGGCCTGAGAGTCACCCCGAGGTAGGGGTTGGAGGCCGATCCGGTTGCGATGATCTCATCCACGACCCGTGTCATGATCTCGACCGGGGTGGCAAAGCCAATGCCTTCGACGCCAACCGGGCTGACGCCGATGGCCGTGGTGATCCCGATGAGGTTGCCGTTCTCGTCGACGAGTGCGCCACCGCTCGAGCCCTGGGTGATGGGGGCATCGGTCTGCACCATGCCGAGGAGCTCGGTCGTGCTGTCGGTCTGGACCGTTCGATCAAATGCCGAGAGGACACCGACAGTCAGCGACGGCCCGCCTTCGAGGCCTAGAGGGCTGCCTACGGCAACCGCCGGATCTCCAACGGTGAGATCTCTGGTGCTTCCGATCCCGATTGGTTGCAGGTTCTCGGCGGTTACCTTCAAGACAGCGAGGTCGGTTGTCGGGTCGGTGCCAACGACTTCGGCGGGATAGATCCGCCCGTCGGAGAGCACTACCTCATAGCTCGAACCGGCCTCGGCGACGTGATTGTTAGTGACGATGTGGCCCTGGGTGTCGTAGATCACCCCCGAACCGCTGCCTACTGGAGTGTCCTGACCGTTGATCGTCGTGCCTCTGATCTGCACAGTGACGACCGACGGGATCACCTTCTGCCCGACCGCGCGTGCATCGAGATGCTGCGAGGGAGAGAGCAGGCTGGTGGTGTCGGACTGCGAGGTTGTTGAGTTGTTGATGGCCTTGGCGGCCGTCGTGGTCGGCTGAGTCGCAGCCGACGTCTGTGAAGGGCTGTCGTTGGACGTTGCCGCAATGGCACCGGCCGCCACGGCTGCCAGCAGGACGAAGGCTGCCAGGTACCACCTCCAATATCGTGGTCCCTGTCTCTTGGTTGTGGGAGGTTGCGGGGCTTGGGTCACGCTCGACCCTGCGCCCATGTCGTCTGAGCCGGATTCCGGCTCGACTGGATTGGTGCTGGGGGTGGGTGTCTCATTCATCTCAGCGACAAGATTGCGCCTTCAGCATGAGAAACAAATGAGGAAACCGTGGGCAATCAGTGAGAACCTATCAGGCAGGAATCAGTCGACGGCTCCGAGGTCGAGGATGCCCGCTGCTGGCACCGCGACCGAAGCGCCGACGGGGGCCTCCCATTGCACGTCCCAATGGAGCAGCAGCTCCGTCGGGGGATTCTCTCCTGAGATGAGACCCCCGATTCGATCGAAGGTAGTCGCCCCGGCACGGGAGAACGGCTGTGTATTCGCGACCGTCGGGTTCTGCGGATTCACCGGTGTCAGGCGTGTAGAGATCAGGCTCGTGTCCGTTTCCTCATCGTCGGTTGCGGTGCCGACGAAGGTAACCACGAGATCCAAGCGCACTCCGACCTCGCCATCGGCGACGACGTGCCACGCGGCCGTGCCCCAGTCGCCGGTGAACTCGAGCTGGTCTATCGAAACTGTGATCCCAGAGCCGGCATCGATGAGAAGAGGAGATGCGAGGTCATAGGGGAGTTGCGTCCCTTCGAGAGGCACATCGCCGCTGATCTCGTTGACAGATGCGACACCACAGTCCTGGCAATCCGGCGGTACGACCATCTCGGTGCCGGGGCGCACATTCAACCGGGCATCGGCAGGCATGGTTGTGATCCCAGGGAACTCGAGTGTCTGGATCCCGGGAGCGAGGGATGTCTCGATCGAGCGGGTGGCGGCAACCTGGCCGCCCGGTCCGGAGAGTGACCAGCTCCCTGCGTGGAACGCGTCTGTTTCGGGCGCGCTCTCATCGCTCCGCACTGCCTGGGCAATGATCACGTACAGGTTCCCACTTCGGCTGTAGGTGGCGATGGGCGCTATGCCAACGCCGTCGATCTCCGTGAACCCGGGAGGGAGGATCGGGCCAGCGGTGGCAGGCGGTGACGTAACCGACGTTGTCAGGCTCGAGTCGTCGAGCGCGCTGGACGCGTTCTCGTCCCGGCCGGCGAATACCAGGCGCCCTGCCATGAACCCGACGATGGCGAGTATGAAGAGTGTGGCAAGCTGGGCGGTTCGTGGTGTGCGCCGGCCCGGCTCCCGATCGGGATCGAGGGGCGACCTGAGCAGCTCCTCCCAAAGAGTGTCGGTCACGAGAATCCCCCAGGCTCTACCTCGTAATCGCCGGGAACCGATATCCAGATTGCTCCCTCAACGAGGATGCTGATCGATTCAGGCGCGCTAGGGGAATCGTATGTGAGATTCCATCTCGGGCGTCCCTCGGCCTCGGGCACCGATGCCAGCCATCCTGGGCCCGTCCCGGTCACTCGTATATGGTCGAGCTCGATGTCGGCCTCGGAAGTCAATTCGATCTGGATGATTGTGTTCGCCTGTTCGGTGACCGCAATGAGCCGTGCGGTGATACCTGGTGCCACCGGGATGTTGTCGACGCCACTTCCAAAAGACACCTCGGCGCTGATGGGGACAAGTAGGCGGTATGAGGTGATGGTGACCTTGTCGATCTGGTCGGCATCGAAGTCCTCGCCGACCTGGAAACGTGCGGTGCGAGCATTTGGGCTGGCCACGGTACCGGGGATCCGATCGGCACCTACCTCGAGCTGCCATTGATCGGGATAGACCGTGTCGATCTCGTCAGGGGGAATGGTCCGAGAGTTGCCGAAGTAGAGCAGCTGCAGGATGCCGGCGGCGTCGCCGGTCGGAGCAAGCCCGACCAACTCGAACGGGATGGTCACCTCTCCGTCCGCCAGGGCGGGGCTCTCAGCGACAAGGACGGCTGGGCCGAGGTAAGTCTCTCCTGAGGCGATGAAGTCGCTCTCGCGGGGACGGCTCGTGGAGGTAGCGGCTGAGGCCGCTGTATTCGGCGATGCTGTCGAGTCGGGAGCAGAGAATGCTCCCAGCAAGAGCGCGGCGACGAAGACCGCAATGGGTGGCGCTAGTTTGCGCAACATGAAAAATGCCTCCGGAGGAGGCATTTTAACGACCCGGATTAGCGGGATGATTCAGGGCAACTGGCTGGAGATATCCGAATATGAGCTGCTCAGAGAAGTTCCGAATGTGGCAACTGCAACCAGTGCGACGAGCGCGATGAGAGACACGAGAAGGGCGTATTCGACGATGCTCGCCCCTCGCTCTTCACCCAGGTACCTGGCGAGCAGGTTCTTGATGCCGATATACACGCTCATTTCGGTGTCGCCCTCTGGTCGCTGTGAGTTGTTTTCCGACTACGGTGAGTAGTTCCTCTCAACTAAACAACGAATCTGCCGAAGCGTCTAGGGGTCGAGCGACCTATTCCAAAGACGCCAGCAGCTAACGACCCTGAGTCGTACAATCGGGCAAAAGCGGAACGAGAGGGATCTCGTGGATCTATCACATCAGAGCATCACAGGCCATCAGTTCGACCTGAACCGGCGTGGATACGATCCCGATGCAGTCGACGAGCACCTACGTGAGGTGGCCGCAGCCGTAGCGGAGCGAGACGCCGAGGTTGCCGATAAAGACCGTAGCATCGCCGAGTTGCGGCAACAGATCGCAGAGCTCGAAGCCAAGGTCCAGGACGCGGACGAGTCTGAGGAGGCGCTGCGGCTAACGCTGAAGGCTGCGGCTCATGCCAAGGAGGAGCTGCTTGCCGGGGCCCGTGATCAGGCAGCAGTCTTGGAGCGCGAAGCCGCTGAGAAAGCAGAACGGGTCCTCGCAGAAGCAGAGGCTTCTGCCCAGAAGGTGACGGACGAGGCCAACGCCAGGGCGACGGCGATGACCGAGGGCTCTCGTGAACGGGCTCGTGAGGTCGCACAGGCGGCGCTCTCCGAGAGTGAACTGCTGGTTGTGCGCATAGAGCAGCTTCGCTCCCAGGTTGAAGCGGCCGAGGGAGCTCTGCGGGACCTGCAATCTGAGGCGAGCCCCCGTCTCGTCGAAGCTCGCCAGGGTTTGGACAGGGCGCTCGAGGCAGCACGAGCGAGCGCGCAGAATCCGGAATTGCTAGCCGCGGCTGCCAGCCATGTGGCGCAGCAGGATGAGGTTGACGAGCCGGCTCCAGCTGATCAGCCATCGTTCCCTGAGCAAGGGCTCCCAGGCGAAGACGCCCGATTTCAGCAGGAAGCGGCCGACCAGACTCCGTCTTCCGAGGATCAGACTGTCGAGGACAACCCCGACGAGCAATCGGCCATGCCCGGCAATCAGCCGATGGGCGAAGCCGAGTCGGCAACCGCTGCGGCCACTGCCGACGTCGGGGATTCGTCCCAGGGAGAACAGGGCGAACAAGCACACGCCGAGACGAGCGCCGATATCAGTGACAAAGTCGATCGTCTGCTCGAGGAGCTGCGTGAGGTTACCTGAGGCCGTACTCAGGCAACTCGACCGGTCACCAGATGGCGCGAGAGAATATCCCACGTTGCCTTGGTGGCGAGTTCCCTCTTCATGGAGCGCAGGGTTCTCAGGAACACGGGCATCGCGGCTTCGGTAGACATGGGATTGACCCGCGCCGCCTCGAGGACACGTTGATCCGGGCGTAGCACCAGCAGCTCAGTACGCGGCCATTGCTGGTGAACGGCGGCCATCTCGGCCTTGAGCGCGGTTCTTCCAAAGTGGTCGAAGATGTCCTCATAGAAATGCGCACCCGGGCGCCGTGCTGCCGCGGCGAGAGGGGCGATCACGATCACCAGGTCGAGTGGTTGCTCATATCCCAGCACGAGATCGAGCGATGTCCCGCTGGCGAGGCCGCCGTCCGCATACCACCGATCCCGGATCATCACCGGCTGGAATATCCCCGGAACCGCGGCGGACGCGGCGACGGCGTTGCGCAGTTGGGCGGGAGGAGCGTCCTCAGTGCCAAATGGGGCGCGTTTTCGGGCGGCGACATCGTATGTGACGATGACCGTCGGCTTTTCGGGCCAGCTACTGGCCATCGGTCCGAGGGCATCATCGAGCCACCTGGCGAGACCGATGGTCGAGTAGATCGCCGGGCTACCAAGAATCAGCCTGAGGTCGGGACGCCGCAGGCCGGGGAGCACCCCGCGTCGAATCCAGCGGAGTAGACCTGTTGGGCGATCTCGGGTGAAGACGCGGGAGCGGAGGGTCGCGGCAACGTCGGCACGGGTGACCGCCGAGCCGACAAATGTCTCCAGGTTCAGCTGGTTGCCACGTACCATCGCCCCGGTGAGCGCCCCACACGACGTCCCGATGAGGACCTCAGCTGAGTCCGGATTCCACCCGGTAGCGAGCTGAAGCGACAAGAGGGTGCCGAATTGGAATGCGGCACCGGTGATGCCGCCGCCACCGAGGACGAGACCGACTCTTGTCATCGGCATAGGATACGACTCGGCTTGCCGGTATCGCCGGACGCGCCGAATCACGACCAGCGAATAGGACGGACGATGCACTCTCTCTCCGAGGTCTCCCCGAGTAACCGGTCGGGGCTCCAAGCCTTCATCGAGGACCTCGAGGTCATCGACGGCAAACCGCCTCTAACGGAGTACAAGCAATTCCGAACCGGTGACGGGCAAGGTGCAGTTGAACGCGTCGCGGTAGCGAACGATGGGAACATCGTCGGCTATGCACAGGCGGCGTGGCACGGACCTGTAGCCGGATCGGACGGACAATGGGAGATAGAGGTGGCAGTTGCCCCCGGCCACCGGGATGGGTCGGCCGTCCACGATCTGGTGGCCGCGGTGACCCGCGAGCTCCGGGACGGCACCGTGACTTTGTGGGCGCATGACGGCTACGTCGTAGCTGCTGCCGAGCGTGATGGCTGGGTCCCGGAGCGGGTGCTGTTGAAGATGATGCGGGCGCTCCCAATGAAGTGCCCTCACGAGATACCGGCAGGGCTGAGAGTTGCGTCCTTCCGTCCCGGCGTCGACGAAGCTTCCTGGTTGGTTGCCAACAATCTCGCTTTCCGAGGGCACCCGGAGAACGGGGCGCTGACGACGGATGATCTGGAGAGACGGCAAGCGCAGAGCTGGTTCGACCCGGACGGCTTCCTCATCGTCTGGGACGGCGGCTCAATCGCAGGCAGCTGCTGGACGAAGCTGCACGACGGTGGCGTAGGGGAGATCTACATCATCGGAGTTGTGCCCGGATACGAGGGCCGGGGATTGGGCAGGGCCCTGGTGTGCCTCGGTCTCGACTATCTGAGCCGCGCCCGTGGCGCAGCTCAGGGCATGCTGTACACGGAGGCCAGCAATAAACGGGCTATCCACCTCTATGAGCGCCTTGGTTTCGAAGTCTCGGAGCGGATCGTCGCATATCGGAGAGATCGATGATCGGGAGTGTCACTCAGCGGCGTCTGCATTGAGCGTCGAAGCCGCAACGGCGCGCTTGAACTCCGAGAGATAGAGATCGTTTGCCCCGATGGCTGCATCCATCGAGCGCTCGACCCGGAACACCAGCTCCATGGCAGCGTGATAGACGATCCACCGATCGAGCTGATACTGGTCGAGAGACTTCCCGTAGCCGTCCTGGAACGCAGAGGCCGCCTGCGCCCCTGCGCTCATGCCGAGGAGCCAGGTGGCCTTGGAGAGATCCCACTCCGGCGGGGCGACCGTCGCCCACTCCCACGTGATCAGCGTGACCTTCCCATTGTCATCAACGACGAAGTTGTCGGGAGCCGGGTTCGTGTGGGCGCTCTTGGGATCCGAGGCGAACGGAGGCCTGACCTCGCGGGCATCGTTGAGGATCTCGCTCGGTAGCTCGAGGCGGCGCCGATAGCGATCGAGACGTTTCAGAGTCGAGAGGAAGTCGACGGCCACCCATTCCTGGTCCATGCCGCGGCTCAGATTGGTGAGGCGCTCGGAATTGGTGTCGTGGACGGCGCGCAGGATCGACCCGGCTTTCCTCGCCAGCCCGGGATTCTCGGGCAGCGTTCCCAGGTTCCAGCGCCCGGCGTCCTCGAAGATCGCCCAATGGAGATCGTCTTCGAGGCCACGATCGATCAGCTCGGGAGTTCCTGCGAGAGCAGATAGAGCTTCGAGCGCGTGGAACTCCCTGCGCTCGCGCGCCTGAGTCCCGTAGATCTTCACGATCCGTGTGCCGTCGCCGAGCCAGATGCGGAACACCCGGTTTGCCGACTGACCACGCTCCATACCGGTCAGCTCGTGAACCCGCCCGCCGTCTGCGAGCTTCTGTGCTACTTCGATTGGTCTCACCACACGTCCTTCGAATGGGGGTGCCCTATTGTCTCACGCGAGGACCGACCCTGCATCGCTTTGGGTTACTCTTACCAGCCAGCTGCTCCGAGGTAAACCATGGCATTGACAATCACTTTCCCAGACGGATCCACACGCGAGTATGACGAGGGCGTCACCGGAGCCGATATTGCGGCCAGCATCGGGCCACGACTCGCCAAGGCTGCGGTGGCCGTGAAGCTCGACGGCAAGGCGATCGATCTCTCCCGCCCGATCACGAAGAGTGGCACTGTCGAGGTGGTCACCGATAGCTCGGAAGACGGCAGGCATGTGATGCGACACTCGGCCGCTCACGTGATGGCACAAGCCGTGCTCGACCTCTATCCCGGAGCTAAGTTCGCCATCGGGCCTCCGATCACCGATGGCTTCTACTACGACTTCCAGGTCGACGAGCCGTTCACCCCGGAAGACCTGGAGCGTATCGAGACACGGATGGCAGAGATCATCGAGGAGGATCAGCCGTTCGAGCGCGAGGAGCTATCGAGCGCCGAAGCTCTCGAGATATTCGCCGACCAG
Organism: uncultured bacterium; assembly: GCA_963844835.1. Classification (GTDB taxonomy): domain Bacteria; phylum Actinomycetota; class Acidimicrobiia; order Spongiisociales; family UBA5794; genus JAAETI01. The sequence continues at coordinate 53,286 of CAWJPT010000008.1, forward strand.
CCGTTCAAGAGCGAGATCATCAACACAGTCGACGAGGAAGAAGGGGCCGAGGGCACCCAGGTGTCGGTGTATCGCAACCTGTCTTTCGTCGACCTGTGCCGGGGGCCACATGTGCCGTCGACCAGGCGCCTCAAGGCCGTCAAGCTGATGCGGTCGGCGGGCGCATATTGGCGCGGGGACGAGCACAAGCCGCAGCTCCAGAGAATCTACGGGACCGCGTGGGAGTCGCAGAAGGAGCTCGACGCTTACCTGGAACGTCTGGAAGAGGCGGAGCGACGCGATCACAGGAAGCTGGGCCAGGAGCTCGAGTTATATTCCTTCCCCCCTGAGCTAGGCAGTGGCCTTGCCGTGTGGCATCCCAAGGGTGGTTTGCTGCGCACCGTCATCGAGGACTACTCGAGAAGAACCCACTTGGCCCACGGCTATCAGCTCGTCTCGAGCCCACATGTGGCCAAGGCAGACCTGTGGCAGACCTCGAAACATCTCGATTTCTACGCAGACAGCATGTATCCGGGGATGATTCTCGACGAGTCGACTGAGTATCGGATCAAGCCGATGAACTGCCCGTTCCACATCCTCATCTTCAACAGCAGAGGGCGGAGCTATCGCGAGATGCCGATGCGCCTCTTCGAGCTGGGAACCGTATACCGCTACGAGCGGTCCGGGGTGGTCCATGGCCTGATGCGGGCGCGCGGGTTCACCCAGGACGACAGTCACATCTTCATCGAGGAGAAGGACATCGGCGCCGAGCTGCAGAACCTGCTCGACTTCACACTCATGGTGCTGCGCGACTTCGGTTTCGAAGAGTTCGAAGCGGACCTCTCGACCCGGAACCCCGGGAAGTACATCGGATCCGACGAGATGTGGGACAAGGCAGAGGCGGCGTTGGAACAGGCGCTGCAAGACTGCAGGACTGTCATACGACATCGCAGAGGGGGAGGGAGCGTTCTACGGCCCGAAGATCGATGTGCACGTCCGCGACGCGCTTGGTCGACGCTGGCAGTTGTCCACGTTGCAGGTGGACTTCGGTCAGCCCGAGAACTTCGAGCTCTTGTACGCAACCGACCACAACACCCGGGAACGGCCGGTGATGATTCACCGGGCCTTGATGGGGTCGGTGGAGCGCTTCGTCGGGATTCTCATCGAGCACTATGCCGGGGCGCTTCCCGGCTGGCTATCTCCGGTGCAGGCGACCATCGTGCCCGTGGCCGATCGTCACCATGGACTATGCGCACGAAGTCTGGCACGTCGACTCGGTAGCGAGGGGCTGCGTGTCGAGGTCAACGACGCAGACGAGACGGTCGGGGAGAAGATCACGCCAGGCAATCACGCACAAACATCCTGCCGTACTGGTCGTGGGGGATCAGGACGTCGAAAACCAGACGGTCGGTGTCCGCCTCCGCCACGAGGACGAGGAGAAGCGGGGCGTTCCCGTGGAGGACGTGGTCGCCGAACTGGTCGCGCTCATGCAAGGCGCCGACGATAGATTCGAAGCGGCTACTTGATTGGGCACATCTGGGACCTAGGCTGCCTCCGAAACAGGTCGAGGTAAATTCCACGCGGGCGAGTGTCGTCGCAATCTGATGAAGGGAACAGCGAGTGAAGTGGTTTGTCAGGGTTCTTGCCGGTGCCGTGAAGCGATCGCCGTGGGTGGATCATCGCCGCCACGCTGGTGATTACGGTCGTGCTCCTCGTTTTCATGACGCAACAGGAGACGGCGTCGGGCAATGAGGGTTTCTCACCCGACACCCCTGAGTTCCTCGCTCAGGATGTGATCAGCCAGTACTTCTCCAACAACTCCGAGCAGCCGGTGCAGATTGTTGTGACGGCCAAGGATGGCGGAGACCTGCTGACTGCCGATGGGCTGCGCGACTATCTAGCAATCGAGAATGCCATTACATCGAGTGAGGCCGGTGCGTTGCTGAAGGATCGGCCGGGTGGAGACATCCTCGGTTACTTCGATCCGGTGTTGCAGGCTCTGCAGATGCGGGCCGACCAGATGGGAGTGACGCTCGACCAAGTGGTTGCGCAAGTGACCGATGAACAGGTCAAGCAGGCCTTTCTCCAAGCCTATGCGAGCATCCCGGCCGACAGCCGAGCCCTTGTCGACGGCCTGTACGGCAAGAACTCGGACCTATCCGTTCCGAGAGCAAGCATTGCACTCATGGTCGTCTACCTAAACGTGTCTGATCTCAACGACCCGAGCAACACGCAGCTGCAGGCCATAGAAGTCAACATGGCGGATGCACTCAGACAGCTAGACACGAAAGCGTCTGACCCGGTTGCCTTCAGCTTTGCGCTTCTGTTCGCCAATAGTGATCAATTCCAGTCGGAGATCGGCCGGCTGTTCGGTGAGGCCTTCCTCATCATCGTGTTGATCCTGCTCTTCGTCTTCTGGATGAGCCGTCACGCTTCTGGTCGCTATGGCTGGGTGGGCGCGTGGAGCGAGTCCATCCGTATTGGGCTCATTGTGGGTGCAGCGGCCGCTGTTGTCGCCCTGGCGCTTCTCGGCGTGATCAGCTTCTGGCACACAGTCAAACCGACTCTCTGGTGGCTGTTACCCGTTGTGGCTTTCGTGGTCCTCACCGTGTTCTCAGTGACCTGGGCGAGATTCGCGAGGTGGCGTCGTGCCGCCGCAGACATGGCTCTGACCATGCTCGTGATCCTCATGTCGATCGTGTGGATGAACGGGATCGGCGTTCTGCTCGGACCCAAGTATCTGAATGTCATAGGCAAGTTCAACGAGATACTGCAGATCCTGCCGATCCTGCTCATTGGCCTCGGTGTCGATTACGCCATTCACCTCACGAGTCGATACCGCGAGGAATTGGGTGCAGGAGTCCCGGTGGCGCAATCAGCCGTGAACGCCACGAGGACGGTAGGGATCGCTCTCATCCTCGCGACGGTGACAACATCTGTCGGGTTCCTCACCAACGTGGTCAACCCGGTGTCCGCACTGCGAGATTTCGGGATCCTGGCAGCGGTGGGAATCACCTCGGCGTTCATTCTGATGTTGACGGTCGTGCCCGCAGCACGGGTGCTTGCTCGACAGACGGGCCGAAAGCAGCCGGTCACCTGCCCAGGCCAGGCGCTGGGTCATCAGAGCGAGCGGGTCTTGCCCAAGATGATGGGGTCGACCGCGGTGCTCGCAGAGAGGTACGCCATCACGACCCTGATTGCCGCACTGCTTCTGGGCGCGATCGGCTTCATCGGGCTGACTCAACTCAGTACCACGTTCAGCTTCACCGACTTCTTGCCCAAGGGGAATCGAGCTCCTGAAGACCTACGACACGATTACCGCCGAGTTCGGTGGCGGATTCGGTGAGCAGACGGATGTGATCATCGAGGGTGATGTCGCCACACCAAACGTGCACAATGCGCTGGTGACCGCGTGGGGAAACATGAGTGATACCCCGGACGTGGTGCAATTTGGCTCGGTGGCGGCCGCCGAGTCTCCCGTTTCGGTCATTGCGCAACTGCTCAACCCGGACTCGGACACGTTCAACCAGGATTTCGCCGCCTATGCGGCCGGAGCGGGGATCCAGCCGGACCTCACGGTTGGGGCGGACACTGACGTGGCTGCTCTCTACGAGCAGGCCGCGGTCGCCAACCCTGAGGGCATGGCCCGGGTGATTGCCAAGGCAGATGGGGTGTACCGCTACGAGGATGTATTGGTGACCACCCAGGCCGGCGAGCAACGTGCTCGTGATCTGTCGGATGCGCTCAAGGCAGACTTCGCTCCGGTGATCGACGCAGGCGCTACCGCGGTGCCGACGAATCAGAACATCATCAGCGCTGGCGTCGTGGTGGCGCTGCAGAACAGCCAGAGGTCATCTCTGACGATCACGATCCTGGCAGCGATGCTGTTGCTGGTCGTTACCTTCTGGATCGAGTCCAGACGTCCGTTCTTGGGCGTGATCACCATTCTTCCTGTGGCGTTGGTCGTGTTGTGGGTGTTCGGGATCATGGCGGCACGAGGCATCTCATTCAATCCGGTGACCGCCACCATCGCCAACCTGGCGATCGGGATCGGTGTCCCGTACACGATCCATATCACACACCGTTACCAGGAGGATCGGAGACGCTACGACAGTCCGGAGGAGGCGATTCGATCCACGACGACCCACACCGGAGGTGCGCTCGCGGGCTCGGCTTTCACCACGGCAGCCGGTTTCGGGATACTCGTGACGTCCACGCTCAAGCCTTTCCAGCAGTTTGGGGAGGTGACGTTCTGGGCGATCACGTTTGCGCTCATTGGCAGCGTCCTGGTGCTGCCGTCGATGCTGGTTCTATGGGATCGTTGGCATATCCGCCGCGGCGAGTCCGTAGTTGACGAAGCCGCATACGAGAGGTCTCACGAAGGGCTATGACTGATAGACGCCCCGAGTTGCCGAAGATCGAGGTAGACCCTGCTGCAGCCGCCGCCGCGGGGATGCCGGAGGATCTCGATGCAAACGTGCTCGGGCCCTACCAGGTACCCGATCCGGCCCGCCGCCGCCGCGCCGGGCTGGTCTACGTAGTCGCTGCCGTGATCACGATCGGTGGGATCCTGTTCGGCTTACCCACCGGGATGTGGATCATCGTCGGTGTGTTCGCTGCCATTGCCGCCTACCACACCGCCGCGGGAGCTCACCTCGAAGTTGCCGACACCAAAGCCCTGACGCTGGCAACGGGCGCCGTTGGTTTCCCGGTCGGTCACGCGTCCGCGGTGCTCGGCTTCGATGGTCTGCTGGCTCGACCGATCTGGAACGTGCTCGTGTTCTCAGCAGACGAGCCCCCGTCACAGCGGGGGCTCGTCCGTGTCGATGGTCGTTCTGGCCGAATTGTCGAGACCTACACCGAAGCTGTCGAACCCGCCTCCGGCGCGGAAGAAGACCTATAGGGGGAGTGACGTCGCCTGATCAGCGTTGGTGCAACGGCAGGAAGCTCCTCGCCGTTTCACCCACGTAGATCTGACGGGGGCGCGCAATCCGCGTATCGGGGTCCTCGGTCATCTCTTTCCAGTTGGCGATCCAGCCGGGGAGACGCCCGATGGCGAACAGAACGGTGAACATGCGAGTGGGGAAGCCCAGCGCCCGGAAGATGATCCCCGAGTAGAAGTCGACGTTCGGGTAGAGATTCCGCTCCTGGAAATACTCATCGTTGAGGGCGACCTGCTCCAACTCCTCTGCGACCTTGAGCAGCGGGTCGTCGCCGCGGAGTCGGTCGAGGACGTCGTCCGCAAACTTCTTCAGGATGCGAGCACGCGGGTCATAGTTCTTGTAGACACGGTGACCGAAGCCCATCAGCCGGAACGGGTCGTCCTTGTCCTTGGCCCTTGCGATGTAGGCCTCGGTACCGTGGCCTTGGGGTCGTTGGCGATCTCGGAGAGCATCTCGACAACCGCCTGGTTGGCGCCGCCGTGCAGAGGGCCCCACAGCGCATTCATCCCTGCAGCGACCGAGGCGAACAAGTTTGCCTGGCTGGAGCCGACGAACCGGACCGTGGCCGTCGAGCAGTTCTGACCGTGATCGGCGTGAAGGATGAGCAGCACGTTGAGCGCCTTGGCGATGACGGGATCGACGTGGTACTCGGCGGTGGGAAGGGCGAACATCATGTGCAGGAAGTTCTCCACGTAGCGCAGATCGTTGCGCGGGTAGATGTAGGGAAATCCAGATGACTTCTTGTATGCCCATGCTGCGACCGTAGGCATCTTGGCGATCAGGCGCTGGGCGCTCTCGATGACGGAGGCTTCGTCCTTGGGGTTGTGGTACTCCTCGTAGAAGCTCGAGATGGCGTTGGTCGCCGACGACAGAATCGCCATCGGGTGGGCGTTGGTCGGGAAAGCGTCGAAGAAGCGCTTGAGCTCCTCATTGAGGAGGCTGTGCCGTTTCATGGACTCTTCCCACTCGGCCAGCTCTGATTTGTTGGGAAGATGGCCGAAGAGCAGGAGGAAAGCGACCTCGAGGAACGAACAGCTGTTGGCGAGATCCTCGATGGCGTAGCCGCGATGGGTCAGCTTGCCGGCGCCACCGTCGATGTAGGTGATGGCCGATCGTGACGAGGCGGTGTTTGCGAACCCGGGGTCGTACACGACGCTGCCTGTCGCGGACCTCAGGTCCTTGATGCTGTATCCAGTATTGCCAACGTTTGCGTTGAGCCTTTCGAGCTCGAGCGTCTTGTCTCCGATTTGTAGCGTTGCACCTGCCTCATCCATTTTCAGGTCTTTGCCTTTCTATATGTCAGCCGAGTGGCGGGGAATTCTAGCTAGCGACAGGTCGGTTGGATCTGCCTGCCGCAAATGGCTGTCTCTTTCATGCTGACCGATAACCTCCTCCCGAGTGAGGAATCGGCGGTTCTGCGTGGTAGCTTTCCTGGGTCAACCTCCAATCTACGGTCCGGCGCAGCACCTAGAGTGCGCGTTGTGTCCACGGTTGCCGGTTGAAGTTGGAAGGAGACCGAATTGCTCGATCTGAGGGCTAGAAGTCGGCTGGCCCCGATACTCGACCCGATAGCCGCTGTTCTTTCGAAGCTGAAGTTCACGCCCACCGTGGTCACGATCCTCGGTTTGTTGGTGACACTTGGCGGTGCGACCCTGATCGGAGTGGGTCGCTATGCGTGGGGGGCGTTCATCGCAGGCGTGGGATCGACTCTCGATGCGCTGGACGGCCCTCTCGCCCGATACCAGGGCACCGCATCGATCAGAGGTGCCTTCGTCGACACGATGTCCGATCGGGTCGGCGAAGTCGGTCTGTGGGCGGCGTTGACCTTCAGCCTCAGGACGGACGAGACCGCGCTGATGCTCTGCGTGCTGGCGTTGGCCTTCTCGCTGCTCACCCCATACGTTCGGTCCAAAGCCGAGAGCTGGGGAGCAGAGGGGCGTGGTGGCTGGATGGGCCGCGGCGAGCGAATGATCTTGATGCTGGTCGGCCTCGTGCTCTATGGCTGGGGCTTGCGAGTGCTGTACCCGATGCTGTGGATCTTCGTTGTGCTCTCCGGTTTCACCGTCGCGCAACGCAGCGTCCGCACCTGGCAGCAGCTCGTCGAGGAAGACGGGTAGCGGGCGGGCTGTGAAGGATCGTCTCGCCTATTTCGCTTATCGCGCCTTTGTGGGAATCCTCGGGTTGCTGCCTGAGCCCGTCATGAGAACCGTCGGGAGCGGGCTTGGTCGTGCGGCCTGGTACCTGGCTCCCGGGCGGCGCCGATTGGTGCAGCGGCACCTGCGGCGGATCCTCGGCCCCGACGCCGACGTCGAGGCGCGATCGAAGGCAATGTTCGCCAGCTACGGGCGCTACTGGGCAGAGGTCTTCTGGTTGCGTCCCAACCGGATCCCTTCGCTCGTTGCCAAGTCGACCGTCGAGAATGTCGCGGGAATGCGCGCCGCATTCGCCAGGGGCAAGGGGCTGTTGCTGATCCTTCCCCATATGGGCAACTGGGAGGTGGCCGGTGCCGTCTCCAGGGACCTGGGCATGCCGGTGCTGTCTGCGGCCGAGAACCTACCCAATCCGCTCATCACGAAGTGGTTCCTCGAAGTCAGGGAGATGGCCGGCATCGACATCGTGCTCACCGGGCGCGGGGCAGGGCAACCGGTGCATTGATGCAGCGCCTCCAGGAAGGAGAGACGGTAGCGTTGCTCGCCGATCGCGATGTGACCGGTCGCGGCATACCCGTCGAGTTCTTCGGCGAGGAGACCACGATGCCGGCCGGGCCGATCGCACTTGCAGTGAAGACCGGAGCTCCCATCCTCGTTGTCGGCTCATACTTCGAGGACGGCCCCGGCCACCGCTACGTCGTCTCCGACCCGCTGCCTCTTCCCGAGGAGGGGAGCAAGGAGGATCGCGTGGCGGCGGGGGCACAGTTGCTCGCCGATGCTCTGGAGCAGCGGATTCGCCGCCGACCGGAAGACTGGCACCTCTTCGTCCCGAACTGGCCGTCCGATCGAGACGCCACATGAAGGTTGGCCTGGTTTGTCCCTACGACATGGGCCGACCCGGCGGGGTGCAGGACCAGGTGATGCGGATCGCAGGTTGGCTACGGAGCGAAGGCCACACTGTCGGGATAGTTGCGCCAGGCGAGAGCGATGACGACGGCTTTGTCTCTGCGGGGAAGGCAACTGTGATCCCTGCCAACGGGGCCGCCACCCCGGTCGCACTTGCGCCGGGGGTGTCACCGCGAGTTGTTGCAGCACTGCGGCAGTTCGACGTTGTGCACATCCACGAGCCTCTGATGCCTCAGGTTTCGTTGTCGGCAACCCGACTCGCCGACAATCCCCTTGTGGGCACATTCCACGCAGACGTCTCCCGAACAGCAGGGCTTGCCTACACGGTGGCTCGACCGATTACGAGGAGATGGCTCGATCGGCTCGATGTGATCACCGCGGTGAGCCCGATCGCGGGACGTGCCGTCGACTTCACCGGCCGGGTGCGCATCATCCCCAACGGGATCGACGTCGCAGCCTACGGTTCGGAGACGAAGGATCCGGGTTCTGTGGTCTTCCTGGGCAGGGATGATCCACGGAAGGGCCTCGACATCCTTCTCTCCGCATGGGACGAGGTGCACCGGCAACAGCCCGAGGCGACGCTCACAGTCGTTGGTTCGGATCGACCAGGGCCCAAGCCGCCCGGGGTAGTCTTCGCAGGTCGGGTCGAGGATGGCGAGAAGCGGGCGATCCTCTCCGCAGCGTCCATCTACTGCGCCCCCAATCTCGGAGGGGAGAGTTTCGGCATCGTCGTTGCCGAAGGTATGGCGGCCGGTTGCGCCGTGATTGCCAGCGCCATCCCGGCGTTCGTACGGGTGCTGGGGGAGGCGGGAATCCTGGTTGCGCCCGGGGACGCCGTCGGGTTGGCTACGGCGATCGGAGCGCTCCTCGACGACCCGGGCAGGGTTGCCGCGCTCGGCGAGGCCGCCAGAGACGCCGTGGTGAGATACGACGGCAGCACCGTCGCTGCCGCCTACACCCGAGCCTACGAGGATGCCATCGCGCCAAAGCGGTGAATCGGCCCCCATCGCCTCGCTCGCCGTTACGATCGAACGATGGAGTTCAACCACCTGCTAGTCAACAGCGGAGCGGGGATCACCCGAGTGACGCTGAATCGTCCAGAACGTCGCAACGCCCTCAGCCTCGGGATGCTCGACGAGCTAAGGAATGCGCTGCAGATGGCAGCGGACAAGCCCGAGACACGCGTAATCGTGATCGATGGTGCAGGCCCCGTCTTCTCGGCGGGTCACGATCTGGCCGAGATGCTCGACCAACCGGCAGACTTCTACGACCTGCTCTTTCGGACATGCACGAACGTGATGCTCGAGGTGCAGAAGATCCCGCAGCCGGTCATCGCCAAGGTTCACGGTGTGGCTACGGCTGCAGGCTGCCAGCTGGTGGCGGCATGTGACCTTGCGGTGGCGAGCAGCGATGCGCGCTTCGCAACACCCGGGGTGCACATCGGTCTGTTCTGCTCGACGCCCATGGTTCCCGTGTCACGAGCGATCGGTCGCAAACGGGCCATGCAGATGCTGCTCACGGGAGATTTCATAGACGCGGAGACCGCCAGGGAGTGGGGGTTGATCAACGACACCGTGGCCGCAGACGAGTTGGATGCAGCTACAGACGCCCTGGCGGGCCAGATCATGCAGTTCAGTGGTGAGGTGGTCGGGATCGGCAAACAAGCCTTCTACGCTCAGGTGAACGCCGCCGACGAAGCGGCATATGAGATCGTCGAGCCCATCATGAGCCAGAATGCGCAGCACGTTGACGCCCAGGAGGGGATGAGGGCGTTTCTCGAGAAGCGCAACCCGGAATGGCCGAGTCAGCAGGTCGACGGCACCGGTAGACTTCAGGTTTGAAAACAGAGGAGTCCGAAATGAACACGTCCGAGTCACATAGAGGCACCGATCTCGTCAAGAGAGGCCTGGCCGAGATGCTGAAAGGCGGCGTCATCATGGACGTCGTCAACGCCGAGCAGGCCCGGATCGCCGAGGAAGCCGGTGCGGTGGCAGTGATGGCGCTCGAGCGTGTCCCTGCGGACATCCGCGCCGTCGGCGGGGTTGCTCGCATGGCCGATCCGACCAAGGTCGAGGAGATCATCGAGGCGGTTTCGATCCCGGTGATGGCCAAGTCTCGGATCGGGCATTTCGTCGAGGCACAGGTGCTCGAGGCGCTCGGCGTGGACTACATCGACGAGTCCGAGGTACTGACCCCGGTCGACGAGAACCACATCGACAAGTGGAACTTCACGGTTCCGTTCGTCTGCGGTGCCAAGGATCTCGGTGAGGCGCTACGTCGCATCGGCGAAGGTGCCGCCATGATCAGGACCAAGGGTGAGCCCGGCACCGGCAACGTGGTCGAGGCCGTCAGGCACATGAGGCTGATGAACAAGCAGATCCGGCAGCTCACGGTCCTGGATGAGAACGAGCTGATGGCCGCCGCAAAGGAGCTGCGCGCTCCGTATCACGCTGGTCAAGGAGATCGCCGAGACCGGGAAGCTGCCTGTGGTCAACTTCGCCGCGGGCGGGATCGCAACCCCCTCGGATGCAGCGCTGATGATGCAGCTCGGCTGTGACGGTGTCTTCGTCGGGTCGGGGATCTTCAAGTCGGGCGACCCGGCCGTACGGGCGCGGGCGATCGTCGAGGCGACGACGTTCTACAGCGATCCGGGGAAGATCGCCAAGGTATCCCGGAATCTGGGGGAGGCGATGGTCGGGATCAACATCGACACGCTCTCTGCTGAGGAGCGGATGCAGGACCGCGGCCTCTAGTGGCCGGGCCGAAGAAGACGATCGGGGCGCTCGCGCTCCAGGGGGATTTCCGCGAGCACCTGGCGGTGGTGCGTCGTCTCGGTGTCGAGGGTGTCGAGGTGAGGACCACAGAGGAGCTGGATCGCGTTGACGCCCTGATCATCCCCGGCGGTGAGTCGACTGCGATCGGCAGGCTGGCGCGCATCTACGGTCTCATCGAGCCGCTGCAGGAGCGGATCACCGCCGGGATGCCCGTGCTGGGGACGTGCGCCGGGATGATCTTCCTGGCGGCGGCCACCATGAAACACGATCAGCCACAGCTGGGAGTGCTCGACGTCGTCGTCGAACGCAACGCGTTTGGCAGGCAGGTCGACTCGTTTGAGGCCGACCTGGATGTGACCGGGCTGACGGAACCCGGTCCACGCGGTGTTCATCCGGGCGCCGTGGATCCACAAGGTAGGCTCCGAAGTAGAGGTGCTTGCCAGCGTGCCCGATACCGATTCGGGTGATCCCCACCCGGTCTTCGTGCGGCAGGGGCGTATCCTGGCGACCTCATTTCATCCCGAGTTGACCGACGACACGAGGATTCACGAGATGCTGCATGGAGGAGGGCTGAATGTCAGGGCATTCCAAGTGGGCGAACATCAAGCACCGCAAGGGGCGCCAGGACGCAAGACGCGGCAAGCTCTTTGCAAAACTGATCCGTGCCATCGAAGCTGCGGCCCGTCAAGGCGGAAGTGACATAACGTCCAACCCGACTCTGGCGACTGCGGTGCAGAAGGCGAAGGACAACTCCGTCCCCAAGGACAACATCGACAGGGCGATCGCACGGGGCGCCGGCGAAGAGGAAGGCGTCGTCTACGACGAGGTCTGGTACGAGGGATATGCCCCAGGTGGCGTCGCCCTGTACGTGCAGGTGCTCACAGACAATCGCAATCGAGCCGCATCGGACGTCCGCGCCGCATTCAACAGGAACGGGGGCAGCCTCGGTGAGCCCGGCTCTGTCGGCTACCTGTTCGAGCAAAAGGGATATGTGCTCGCCGCAGGCGAGGAGGACGTTGTGATGATGGCTGCGCTGGAAGGCGGAGCAGATGACGTCACGGCCAGCGACGAGAGCTGGGAGATCGTCTGTCCACCCGGAGACCTGCAGGCAGTGAGGGCCGCGCTGGAAGACGCAGGCGTTGTCATCGAGCAGGCTGAGGTCACTCAGCTGCCTTCGGTATCGGTAGCCGTTGACGAGGCAGGAGCAAACAAGGTGCTGCGACTGGTCGATGCGCTCGAAGATCTCGAGGACGTCCAGTCGGTGTACGGGAACTTCGACATACCCGACGAGATCCTCGCCTCGCTTGGCTGAGAGCCTGCTCGCCGGTAGCCGGTCCGACGGGGTGCTTGGCAGCGCCGCCATCCCACCCTACGCTAGAGAACATATGTTCGTTCTCGGCATCGATCCCGGCCTCTCCACTCTGGGCTACGGCTTGCTCGAGGCGCGCGGCCACCAGCTGCGCGCCGTGGCAGCAGGCGTGATCAGAACCGATCCGGCATTGGAGATCGGAGAGCGGCTTGTCGAGTTGCACCGGGACCTCGACGGTCTGCTCACGGAGCACAAGCCGGACGGAGCGGCAATCGAACAGGTCTTCGTCAACAGGAATCTGCAGACGGCGACGTCGGTCGGCCGAGCTTCCGGGGTGGTGCTGCTCGTGCTCGCGCAACACGGCGTGCCGGTGGCGGAGTACACGCCGTCTGCGGTGAAACGAGCCCTCACCGGTTATGGGAACGCAGACAAGACGCAGATGAAGAAGGTGATCGCCATGCGGCTCGGGTTGCGCGATCTGCCGAGCCCTGCCGACGCCGCCGATGCATTGGCGATTGCGTTGTGCCATCTACAGGGGGCTTCGTTCAGGCGGCTCGCCGGCGGTGTGTCGTGATCGGTCGACTGCGTGGCGAGATCGCGGAGAAGTCCTCAGACCGGGTGCTCATCGATGTCGGTGGGGTCGGCTACGAGGTTGCGGTGACACCGGCGACGGTGGCCGCGCTGCCGGGTGTTGGCCAGCTCGCGGTCCTGCACACCCACTTGCATGTACGTGAAGATGCCATGGCGTTGTTCGGATTCGCCACGGGGGATGAGCGCGATATCTTCAAGGTGCTCATCGGAGTCGCCGGGGTGGGGCCGAAGTTGGCAATGGCCGTGCTCGCAACGCTTGCCCCGGATCAACTGCGCCATGTGGTAGTGGCCGAAGATGCAGCCGCGCTGACTGCCGTTCCCGGGATCGGACAGCGAAGCGCACAGAAACTCATCCTCGAGCTGCGCCCAAAGCTCGACCTGCCCGACTCGCCGCTGCAGGCGGGCACCGCGGTTGCCGAGGTCCGGGAGGCGCTCGAGAGCCTCGGCTACCAATCGGCCGAGATCAGAGATGTGCTGCGAGACCTGCCGCGGGACGGTTCGGTCGAGGACTCGCTGCGGCTGGCTCTCCAGGAGCTGGGGAAGCGGCGGTGAGCGACAATGCGTGACGAGGGCCTACTGGCGAGAGATCCGCTTCCCGAAGACGAGCGTGAGGAGCTCACACTCCGCCCTCGCCATATGGATGAGTTCATCGGCCAGGCCGACCTGAAGGAGCGGCTGGCAATTCTCATAGAGGCGGCGAAGCAGCGTGGCGAGTCGGTGGACCATGTGCTGTTCTCAGGCCCGCCGGGGCTTGGCAAGACATCACTGGCGGGGATCCTCGCTTTCGAGATGGGAGCCCACTTCCAGGCGACCAGCGGGCCTGCGCTCGAGCGCCCGGGCGACTTGGCGGCGGTCATCACCAACCTCGAGCGAGGTGACGTGCTCTTCATCGACGAAATCCACCGGCTGCCCCGGCAGGTGGAGGAGGTGCTGTACCCGGCGATGGAGGATTTCCAGCTCGACATCGTCGTGGGCAAGGGACCTGCAGCTCGCTCGATCCGGCTCGACCTTCCCCCGTTCACGCTCGTAGGGGCAACAACCAGAGTTGGGCGGGTCGCTCCACCTCTGCGTGATCGCTTCGGGTATGTCGCCAGGCTCGACTACTACAACTCCGCCGACCTGGCGCGGATCGTCAAGCGATCCGCCGACATCCTCGGGGTGCAGGTCACCCCAGATGGAGCCGACACAGTTTCCTTCCGGTCGCGCGGCACGCCGCGTATCGCCAATCGACTACTGCGTCGTGTCCGAGACTTTGCGTCGGTCCGCTCCAACGGGGTGGTGGATGGCGACACCGCGCTCGAAAGCGCTGCACGTGTTCGAGGTCGATGACGCCGGCCTCGACAAGGTCGACCGATCGATCCTGGAAGCGATTATCGGGAAGTTCAACGGTGGGCCGGTTGGGTTGTCGACACTGGCCATCGCCGTCGGTGAGGATCCCGAGACGGTTGAAGACGCCTACGAACCGTACCTGCTCCAGGAGGGCTTCATCCAGCGGACGTCGCGGGGCCGAATCGCTACCCCCCGGGCCTACAGTCACCTGGGAGTGCAACCCCCCGATGACGGTCCGCAGGGGACCCTTCTCTAGTCAGAAGGATGGCCCCTCCGGCCATTTCGCCGCCAGCTGCGCCACGAACTCTCGAGGCGTTGCCACATAGATCAGGGCTCCCACGGCTATCGACCGCTTCTGGAGGTCGTGGCGCCGATCGGAGATTATGTGGGCGACCAGGGTCATATCCATGCCCGCGCTGAGGAACCGATCGTCACCGAGGCGGTGTGCCAGCACTGCGAGGTCGTGGTCGTCGCCGAGCAGGTCTGTGAGGGTCTCGAGATTCGCCTCGCAATGGCCCATCTCGCCGGGATCGAGGATGTTCAGCGCTTCCACCTGGTGGCGTAGGTACTTGGCCCGCTTGCGCCAGTTGTGGAGCAGGGTGTCGGTAGGAGAGTCGATGGCGTTCTCCATGCCACGTTTGCCGCGGCGGTAGACACGTTCGAGCCCGGGGGCGATGGTGTCGAACGTATGGGGGAGCGGCTCTTCCCCAGCCGGCTTCCTGGTCCAGCGCGGGCTGCGTTTCCTGACGTTCTCGAGCTGCTCGATGATCGATGCCATCTGTGCTTCGTTGCCGAGCACCGCCCGGGACTCTGCATGGAACCGGGCCTGCACCCGGTCGGCGATCGGCGCCAGCGATCGAGCCGCCTCGGGGCTCGTGGTGATGAGCCCATCGAGGGTCTGTGCCATCACCCATGCATCCCGGGCGCTGCTCAACTCGGCTGCGATGAGCTTCATCATCTGGTTGTCGGGCTCGTAGCACTCCCGTGCGATGGCTCCACGAACAAGGCGCAGCATCGACCGCAAACGTTTGATCGCCTTTCTGGTGGAGTGAACCGCCGCTGCCTGATCCCCGGGATCGGCGGTGGCGAGATCCAAGGCGATGTCGAACTGCTCTGCGGTGACCCGGTCGATGGCAGCGGCGAGGCTCTCGCCGCGCCGAAATCGCATTTGGGTGCCTGGAGAATCTGTCACGGGCGGCCAGGCTAACGGATGTGGGTGCGCTGTGCTCCCGTCCACCCGGGGGTCGCGAGCCGTGAGCGGGGAACTAGCCTCTGCTCCCTTGGATACGAACCTCTTTGACTATGAGTTGCCGGAATCGGCAATTGCCCAGCACCCGCTCGAGCCCAGGGACGCCTCCCGGTTGTTGCGATGTGATCCGCTGGAGGATCGCCGATTCCACGAGCTGCCGGCCCTGTTGGAGCCCGGGGATCTGCTCGTCGTCAACCGGACCCGGGTGCGGGCGGCCCGTCTCCGGGGGCACAAGGTGGCAACCGGTGGCGCCGTCGAACTGCTGCTGTTGCGACGCGTTGACCCTGGCCGGTGGGAGGCACTGGTTCGCCCGGCGCGACGGATCAGGGCCGGCATGGAACTGTCCTTCGACGGGATCCAGGCCACCGTGCTCAGTGATCCCGACCGGGGCCGGGTCATGGTCATGCTGTCTTCCGGGAGCGGTGACATCGAAGCGGCGATCGCATCCGCCGGCGAGGTTCCGCTGCCGCCATACATCCATGAGACACTCACGGATGCGGAGCGCTACCAGACGATCTTCGCCAGGGCGGTGGGATCCGCTGCAGCGCCGACCGCGTCGCTGCATTTCACAGACAACGTGATGACCGACCTGGCACGTCGTGGTGTCGGTGTGAGTGAGGTGGAGCTGGAGGTGGGGCTCGACACCTTTCGCCCGATCGCAACCGACGATGTCTCGGGCCACCGGATGCACACGGAGAAATGGGAGGTCCCGGAGGCGGCCGCCCATGCCATCGCAGAGACGAGGCAGCGGGGAGGGCGGGTGGTTGCAGCAGGCACGACTGTGGTGCGGACTCTGGAGAGCGCTGCCGCGGGTGACGGCCTCGTGGACGCCGGCACCGGAGCCACCGACCTGTTCATCAGACCTGGATATCGGATGCAGGTGGTCGACGTCGTCCTCACCAACTTTCACGCCCCCCGCACGACCCTGATCGTGATGATCGCAACGTTGCTCGGCGATCGCTGGCGTGAGATCTATGAGCACGCGCTGCGGCATGGCTACCGTTTCCTGTCGTTTGGCGATGCCATGCTGATCGAAAGGCCGGTCAATCACCGATGAGCGTGTATTGGGAACTTGCCGGGAGGGACGGGACCGCCCGCTGCGGTCGGCTGCACACTCCCCACGGTGTGGTCGAGACGCCCGGATTCATGCCGGTGGGCACGCGAGGGACGGTCAAGACGGTCGACACCGAGGATCTGGAGGAGATGGGGGCGCAGATGGTCCTCGCCAACACCTATCACCTGATGCTGCGTCCGGGGGCGGCGACTGTTGCGGCGCTGGGTGAGCTTCACGGGTTCATGGCTTGGGAGGGGCCGATCCTGACCGACTCGGGCGGCTTCCAGGTGTTCAGCCTCGACCCAGAGATCTCCGAGGAGGGTGTTGCCTTTCGCTCGACCTATGACGGCGACCGGGTTGAGCTGACACCGGAGGGTGCGGTAGCAGTGCAAGAGCAGCTCGGCTCAGACATCGCCATGATGCTCGACGTCCTTATCGGCCTGCCTGCCTCCCGGGCCGAGACCGAGGCCGCCATGGAGAGAACGCTGCGCTGGGCGGCACGTGCCCGCAACGCCAGGACGAGAGAGGATCGATCGCTATGGGGGATCGTTCAGGGCGGTGGCGATCCCGAGCTGCGCACGCGTTCGGCGGCGGCAACGGCGGCGCTCGGGTTCCCCGGCTTCGGGATCGGGGGCCTCTCGGTAGGTGAGCCCCCGGACGTGAGGAATCTCGCGGTCGAGGCCGTTGTGCCGGAACTGCCGGAAGCGGCCCCGCGCTATGTGATGGGGCTCGGAGACACCGAGGGACTGCTCGATTGCGTTGCCCGCGGGGTGGATCTGTTCGACTGCGTCCTACCCACCCGGTTGGCCAGGCACGGAAAGGTACTGACTCAGGACGGTGACTACTCGATCAAGCGGGCGGAGTGGGCAGAGAACGACTCACCAATTGCCGCAGGGTGTGGGTGTGTCACATGCAGACGGTACAGCCGGGGGTATGTCAGGCACTTGTTCAACACCAAGGAGCTACTGGGGTTGCGGCTGCTATCCATTCACAATCTGACCTATACGCTGGACCTGATGAGGCGCATCAGGGAGTCCATCACCAATGGACGCTTCACGGCGTTCTACGATGAGGTCACTGCGCGGCGCAAGTAGTAGCTTTCACGCTTTGTAAATGAGGGCACTAACCTATGCCGGCCCGGCACTGGCTGATACGTGTCGGTGTTAATTCCATGGAGGCTCTAGTGCCATACAACGCGATCCTTGCCCGGTTGCTGTTTGCGACCGATGCGGGAGCCACCGAGTCGACAGGCTCGTGGTTGGGTCTACTGCTCCCGCTCGTCATCTTCGGTGGGCTGTTCTACGTAGCCCTGATACTGCCGCAGCGGAAACGTCAGAAGAACATGCAGCAGTTGCGCGACTCGATCGAAGTCGGTGACGAGATTCGCACCATCGGGGGGATCCTCGGTCGGGTCACCAAGCTGGAAGACGGCGAAGCAGTTATCGACGTTGGCGGGGGAACCAAGCTGACCGTGACGGTCAGGGCCATCGCCGAGAGTCTCGGAGAGAAGTCAGAGTGAACCGTCGACCCCTTTGGATATCTCTCATCCTCATCATTGTCATTGCCTGGGGCTCGCTGGGCGCAATGCTCGCAGCCGGGTGGAGCCCGAAGCTCGGCCTCGACCTCCAAGGCGGGTTCTCCGTGGTGCTGGCGGCGCCTCCCGGCACCGATCGTGCCGTGCTCGACCAAGCCGTCGAGACCATGCGGAGTCGTATCGAGAGCCTCGGTGCCGTTCAAGAGCCTGAGATCTCGGTGCAGGGCGACCGACGCATCCTGGTACAGCTTCCCGGCGTCGAGGACCGGGAACGGGCCCTTGCCGCGGTCGGTACCACCGGCCAGCTGACGTTCCGACCCGTCTACGACTACCAGACGATCAGTCCCGCATTCCTCGACGGAACGCTGCCGTTGCCCGATGCCCTGACGACAACGACGACGGCGCCCCCTGCAGGCGAGACCACGACGACCGTCCCCGGCGAAACGACAACGACGACGGCCGCCGGTGACACGACTACCACGACGGTTGCCGGTGAAACCACGACCACAACGGGCGGGGATGCCACGACTACGACCGCCGCAGGTGACGCCACCACGACGACCTCGACTACCACGACCACACAGCCTCCGGTGATTCCGGAGGGCATCGACCCGCAGACCGGGATCAGTACCGTTGACGATCCGACCAAGCCCGTCTACCTGCCTGGCGACGATGGGTACATCTACTCGCTGGGACCGGCGTTCCTGACGGGCGCTGATCTCACCGGGGCCGAACCGTCGTACGGTGGCGTCGGAATCGGGGGTTCGGGGGGCTGGAGCGTCGATCCCTCCTTCACTGCTGAGGGTGGCGCCAAGTTCGAAGCGGCCACAGCTCAGCTGTCGCAATACCCTTACGGCGATCCGCGCCGGCAAATGGCGATCGTGCTCGACGGCAAGGTCATCTCGGCGCCTTCTATCGCCCAGGATGTGCCTTCCGGAGAGTCTCTCCCCGCAGACACGGTCATCATCACGATGGGCTCGAGTGACAACGCTCAGCAGCAGGCCGAGGATCTGGCCACCGTGCTCAGATACGGTGCTCTACCGACCACGTTCGAGCGGGAGAGTGAGGGCTCGGTATCCGCAAGCCTCGGCTCCGACTCGCTGCGTGCAGGCCTCATCGCCGGTATCGCAGGGCTGATCCTCGTGGCGCTTGCGCTCGTGGCCTACTACCGCATACTGGGCCTGATCGCAGTGATCGGGTTCACCGTGTTCGGATCGCTGCTCATCGGCACGATCATCCTGCTCGGCCAGACCCAAGGAACCACCCTGACGTTATCGGGGGTGACGGGCATCATCGTGTCCGTCGGTATCACGGCCGATTCCTACATCGTGTTCTTCGAACGTGTGAAGGAGGAACACCGCAAGGGCCGTGCCCTCAAGCCGGCAGTGGACTACGGATTCAAGAGAGCGTTCCACACGATCATCACCGCAGACACGGTGACGCTCGCCGGTTCGGCTCTGCTGTGGCTGCTCGCCATCGGGCCCGTGAAGGGATTCGCCCTCACCCTGGGCATCGCCACGTCGGTAGACGTCATCGTCGCGTACTACTTCACCCGCCCGTTCGCCGAATTGATGGTGCGGGCCAGGCTCGGTGAGGGTGGCGCCATGTCGATTCGCGGAGCAATGGGAAGAACATCAGCCGAGGTGACCGCATGAGCGTATGGACTGACCTCTACCGGGGCGAGACGGAATTCGACTTCGTGCGGAATCGGCGTCGCTTCTTCCTCATCTCCGGCATACTGTCATCCTGGTCTCGCTGTTCTCGCTGTTTCACCGCTGGCTTGACGGGAGCATCGACTTCACCGGTGGAGCCATCGTCGAGGCTCCCAACCAATCCGGTGCCAGCGTCGCCGAGTACCGCGACAACCTCGCCACGATCGGCCAGGAAGGCGCCCGGGTCCAGATCCGAACCGAGCCGGACGGGTCCCAGACCGTCGTCGTCCAGACCGCAGCTCTCGACGTGGAGCATCGCAACCAGCTCGTCGACAAGATCGCCGAGATCTCAGGGGACAACCCGAACGACCTCTCCATCGAGGCCACCGGGCCGACATTCGGATCTGAGATCACGAGGCGGGCCATCGAGGCTCTTGTCATCTTCCTGCTGGTCGTCGCCCTGTTCATCACGTGGCGGTTCGAGTGGAAGATGTCTGCCGCGGCGCTGACTGCCTTGTTCCACGATCTGATCATCACCGCCGGTGTGTATTCGATCGTGGGCTTTCAGGTGACCCCTGCGACCGTCATCGCCATCCTGACGATTCTCGGGTACTCGCTCTATGACACCGTCGTCGTGTTCGACAAGATCACAGAGAACGTGCACGAGTTGGGCAGCAGGCACACCTTCACCGAGATAGCCAATCTCTCGATGAACCAGGTGCTGATGCGCTCGCTCAACACGTCGTTGACTTCGCTGTTGCCGATCGGGAGCTTGCTGTTCGTCGGCTCCTACCTGCTGGGAGCAGCGACTCTGCGCGAGTTCGCGCTGGCTCTGTTCATCGGTATCGCCGCGGGCACGTATTCCTCGATCTTCGTGGCGACCCCGCTGCTGACCGAGTGGAAAGAGATGGAGCCGCAGTGGCAGCGGATGCAGCGTCGCTCGACCCGTCGCACCAAGGGAGTGCAGCTCACGGACGCTCAGGTTGCCAGCGCCGCGGCGTCAGAAGAGCAGCGCGCAACCGGGGCAACACCCAAGGCTCCCAAACGACGTGCAAAGCGCCGGTAGACTGCGCTCGTGATCGAAACGAGAATGCGCTCATTCATCCGTGATGTCCCGGACTTCCCCGAGCCGGGCGTGATCTTCAAGGACATCACTCCGCTGTTGGGCAACTATGCAGCCTTCGATGAAGCAATCGAAGCGATGATCGAACCGTTCCGGGACCGTGAGGTGACCAAGGTCGTGGGCGTAGAGGCCCGCGGGTTCATCTTCGCGGCTCCGATCGCGGTTCGTATGGAGGCGGGTTTCATCCCTGTGCGCAAGCCGGGGAAGTTGCCCTACGACGTACACCACCAGGTCTACGATCTCGAATACGGCACAGACCGGATCGAGATCCACCAGGATGCGGCCACACCCGATGACAACGTGCTCGTTGTCGACGATGTGCTGGCAACCGGGGGAACAGGCCGGGCGACAACAGATCTCATCCGTGCCCTCGGCGCCCATGTCGTCGGGTTCACGGTCCTTGCCGAACTAGCCTTTCTTGGAGGGCAGGGAACGTCTGGACGGGGTCGATGTCCATGCCGTGGTGAGATATGGCGCTTCCTGAGATCATCGAATCGGAGCCGGAGCTCCATCTAGCCCGAATCAGGGATCGAGTACACCGCGCACTATGGGGCCGACTGATCTCAGCAACATCGATCGCGCCTACAAGGTGGCTGCCGAGGCGCATGCAGGCCAGATGCGCCGATCCGGCCACCCCTATATCACTCACCCTCTCATCGTGGCCGAGATCCTCGCCGGCTACGGAATGGACGAAGCGACGCTGATCGCGGCGATCTTGCACGACACGGTGGAGGACACCGATATCTCGCTCGAGCAGACCGCCGAGATGTTCGGCGACGAGGTGGCGGCGCTGATCGACGGCGTGACCAAACTGGACCGGATCCGTTTCTCGTCTCGCGAGGAGCAACAGGCGGCCACCATCCGCAAGATGGCGATAGCCATGGCCAAGGACATCCGGGTTCTCGCTCATCAAGCTCGCCGACCGCCTCCACAACATCAGGACCCTGGACTTTCTGCCTGAGGAGAAGCGGCATCGGATCGCGTCTCGAGACAATCGAGGTCTACGCGCCGCTGGCACACCGGCTCGGGGTGCAAGAGATCAAGCACGAGATGGAGGATCGTTGCTTTCGGCGAGCTCTACCCGAAGCGGATGCTCGAGCTCGAGGAGCTGATCAGCAGGCGGGCGCCGCAGCGCGAAGCGGACTTGGAGCGGGTCAAGGAGCAGCATTCGCGACGAGCTCGCGGTACAGGGGATAGAGGCGACGGTAACCGGGAGACCAAAGCACCTTTACTCGATCTACCGCAAGATGATGGCCAGTGGTCTCGAGTTCGAGCAGATCTACGATCTGATGGGGGTCCGCATCCTGGTGAACGAGGTTCGGGACTGCTATGCCGTGCTCGGCCTGATCCACACGTTGTGGGCACCGATCCAGGGCCGGTTCAAGGACTACATCGCCATGCCCAAGTTCAATCTCTATCAGAGCTTGCACACGACCGTCCTCGGGCCCGACGGGAAACCACTCGAAGTGCAGATCCGCACCCACGAGATGCACACCCGGGCGGAATACGGCATCGCCGCCCACTGGCGGTACAAAGACGGTGACAAATCAACGGACCCCGAGTTCATTGCTGATCTCCGCTTCCTCCAGGAAGAGTCGACCGACCCGCGAGAGTTTCTCGAGCACCTCAAGTTGGATCTATATCTCGATGAGGTCTTCGTGCTCACCCCGAAGGGCGATGTCCACGTTCTGCCGACCGGCGCAACACCGGTCGACTTCGCATACAAGATCCACACCGATGTCGGGCATCGGTGTGTCGGTGCCAAGGTGAATGGGAAGCTCGCCCCACTCAGCTCGGAGCTGCACTCGGGTGACATAGTCGAGATCATCACCACAAACGCTGCCGACGCAAGGCCGAGCCGGGATTGGCTTGAGTTCGTCAAGTCATCGCGCGCCAGCACCAAGATCCGCCAGTGGTACACCAGGGCCCGTCGGGAGACCGCGCTCCAGGACGGCAAGGAAGCCATCGTCAGGGCCCTTCGCAAATCGCCGTTGCCGATGGAGCGCTTCAAGCGTGACGAGGCGCTGCTACCGGTCGCCGAGGATTGCGGGTATCACGATGTCGACGGCCTCTACGTTGCAGTGGGCGATGGGAGATTGAGCCCGCTCACCGTGATCTCCCGGCTGGAGCGGCTGCACGGTCTCGGATCGGAAGACGACGATCTACTCAGCCCACCCACACGATCACGATCACGCAGACCGACCAGCGCCATCATCGTCGACGGCATGGAGGACATGTTGGTGCGGGTCGCCCGTTGCTGCGCTCCCGTTCCTGGTGACGAGATCATCGGGTTTGTGACGGTCGGGCGGGGCGTTTCGGTCCACCGCGTCGACTGCACCAACATCGGGGCGCTGGGAGATCAACAGGAACGGATGATCGACGTCGCATGGGACGTCGACTTCTCCGGGTCATTCTTCGCCTGGATCCAGATCGAAGCCCTGGACCGGGCTCGATTGTTGCGCGACGTCACGGAGGTGATCTCAGACCACGGGGGCAATATCGAGGCAGCATCAACTGCAACGGGCAGCGACCGCGTTGCCATCCTCCGATTCGAAGTGCAGTTCTCCGACCCCCAGCAGCTCGACCGGGTGGTCGCAGAGGCGAGTCGGGTCGACGGGGTCTTCGACGCATACCGTCTCGTTCCCCAGGGGAAGCCGCAATGACGCTGCTCATCGACGGCCGCACGTTGTGGCTGGCAGAGACCAACTGCTACGTGGTTGCCGAGGAACGGGGTGGGCCGTGCGTGATCATCGACGCTCCCGACGAACTCGAGGGCATCGCCGAGCTACTCGCCGACAACGATTTGTACCCTGAGGCGCTGCTGGTGACCCACGCACACATAGACCACGCGGGTGGTGCAGCTCCCGTCGTCGACAAGTGGTCGATCAGCGCCTATCTCCATCCCGACGACGAGTGGCTCGCCGCCGATCCGATGTCCCAGCTCCGGTCTCTATTCGGTGGCGTGTTGCCCGGCTGGGTAGAGGAAGGATTCGCTCCACCCGGGAAATGGGAGCCACTCGCCCATGGTCAGCACCTCACCCTCGCCTCTCTCGATATTGGGGTGATCCACACCCCGGGGCACACCCCCGGGCACTGCTGTTTCCACTTGGAGGATGAAGGCGTGCTCTTTGCAGGCGACCAACTCTTCGCAGGTTCCATCGGTAGGACCGACCTTCCCGGCGGTGACTACCAGGCCCTGATGCAATCCATGCGGGAGCGGGTATTGTCCCTTGACGACGACACCAGGGTTCTTCCCGGGCACGGACCTGCGACTACGATTTCGCGGCGAACGCCGCACCAACCCCTTCTTGACCGATCTCTAGCTTGGGGTGGGAGCGTGCTGGATGATCGCCGTGATGGGTCGCCCCAACCTGGCAAGGTTGTTCAGCGCACGCCGAGAGGCTCGACAGCGAGGAAAACATGACCAAGTACAGGACGACGCACGGCGGTACGCTGGGCTCCGATGACATCGGCACCGAGGTTCGGCTTGCCGGCTGGGTGGCGAGAAGGCGCGATCACGGTGGCGTCATCTTCATCGATCTGAGAGACGCCTCGGGGATCGTGCAGGTCGTGCTGAATCCCGAGAACAACCCGGCACCGGGCGAGACGCTGCGTGGGCTGCGCAGCGAGTACTGCATCATGGTCACCGGTGTGGTGCGCGAACGTGAGCCCGGCAAGACCAATCCGGACATGGCGACCGGCGACATCGAGGTCGGCGTCACCAAGTTGGAGGTGTTGTCCACCGCCGACGTGATGCCGTTCCAGATCGACGAGCGGTTCGATGCGGACGAGGCCAGGCGGCTGCGCTACCGGTATCTCGATCTTCGCCGTCCCAGGATGGCCGCAAACCTCAAGGCACGGTCGACGGTGATCCGAGCGATGCGACATGTTCTCGACGACCTCGACTTCCTCGAGGTGGAGACACCGACACTCGTGGTCTCCACGCCGGAAGGCGCCAGGGACATGCTGGTGCCGAGCCGGCTCCGCCCCGGTCACTTCTACGCACTTCCGCAGTCGCCGCAGCTGTTCAAGCAGCTGCTGATGGTCGCGGGCGTGGAGCGCTACTACCAGATAGCCCGGTGCTACCGCGATGAGGACTTCCGGGCGGACCGCCAGGTCGAGTTCACCCAGCTCGACCTCGAGGGCTCCTTCTGGGACCAGGACGACGTCCTCGACACGCTGGAGGCGATCGTCGCCCGGGTGGTCGAGCGAGGTCAGCGGAGCCGAGATCGTGCGCCCCATTCCCAGGATCACCTACGCCGAGGCGATGGCCCGCTACGGGAGCGACAAGCCCGACATCCGCTTCGGGATGGAGATCGTCGACCTCGGCGAGTGTTCGCGGACTCCGAGTTCCGGGCATTCGCCGGGGCGCTTGGCTGCCGGCGGTGCGGTGCGGGGGATCAACGTCGGGAGATCAGGGCCTGTCCCGTGCCGGTCTCGACAAGCTGGTCGCCGATGCTCAGGATCTCGGCGCCAAGGGCCTCATCTGGATGGTGGCGGAGGAAGACGGCAGCCTGCGCTCGCCCGTTGCCAAGTTCCTCAGTGAGGAGGAGCTCTCCGGGGTGGGCACGGCTCTGGCGCGGTCAACCCGGCGACGTGTTGCTGATCGTCGCCGACACCGTCAAAGTGGTCTCCAGCGGTGCTGGGCCAGCTCCGGCTACGGCTCGGCCAACCCGAGAATCATGACGAGCTGGCAGTTCCTGTTCGTCGTCGACTTCCCGGTATTCGAGAAGACCGAGGAGGGGAATCTGGCCCCCGCCCACCACCCGTTCACCGCACCGCAGAGCGTCGAGGAGATGCGCAACTCACCGGAGACGGCCATCTCGCGGTCATACGACATGGTGCTCAACGGCGCCGAGCTCGGATCGGGCAGTGTCAGGATCCACGACCCTGCGCTGCAGTCGCAGGTGTTCGACGTGCTCGGCATCTCCCCGGAGGAGGCGGAGACGCGCTTCGGCTGGTTCCTGCAGGCGCTCCGTTACGGCACGCCGCCGCATGCCGGGTTCGCCATCGGTGTCGACCGGTTGGTGTCCGATCCTGCAGAACGAGCAGAACATCCGTGAGGTAATGCCGTTCCCGAAGACACAAACCGGGGCGGACCCGCTGACCGGCGCCCCGGGCAGGGTCGAGCCGAAGCCCAACTCGAGGAGCTTGGCATCGACGTGCGGCCCGAGGTGCGCGCAGCCTGGTCCGAGCAGCAGTTGACCGGCCAGGACGATCTCTTCGCCGAGGAGCGGGCGGACCGCCGCTTCCAGAATGCGCCGCTGGCCGCCAGGATGCGTCCCCGTACCCTCGACGAGGTGGCTGGGCAGCGACATCTCGTGGCTCCCGGGCACGGCCTTCCGAGCGCTCCTCGAGTCGGGGCGGCCTTCGTCGTTGATCCTGTGGGGGCCGGCGGGGACGGGAAAGACGACACTGGCCCGGCTCACCGCCAGGGCGGCAGAGGCACGTTTCATCGAGTTGTCTGCCACCTCGGCCGGGGTCAAGGACGTGCGGGCGGTGCTGGCAGGCGGCCAGGCAGCGTCTCGAGGACGGCACAGGTCGAACCGTGCTGTTCATCGACGAGATCCATCGATTCAACAAATCGCAGCAGGACGCCCTGCTACCGGGAGTCGAGGACGGGACGGTGATTCTGGTCGGTGCCACCACCGAGAACCCGTTCTTCGAGGTGAACTCGCCGCTCATCTCACGGTGCACCGTGTTTCGCACCGAAGCGCTTGATCCCGACGACATCCGCGCGGTGCTCGAGCTGCGATCGCAGGACAAGATGCGAGGGATCGGGGACGACCTCCATGTGACCGATGGTGCGGTTGCTGCAGTGGCAGAGCGGGTGGGAGGGGATGCCCGCCTTGCGCTCAACACCCTCGATGTCGCCGCCGCCATCGTGCGCGGCTCCGGAAGGGACACCGTCGACGAGACGGAGATAAGCGAGGCGCTGCAGCGCAGGATCATCCGATACGACAAAGGCGGCGACCGCCACTACGACGTCATCTCGGCGTTCATCAAGAGCGTGCGTGGGTCCGATGTCGATGCCGCCATGTATTGGCTGCACACGATGATCGAGGCAGGCGAAGACCCGAAGTTCATTGCACGTCGGCTCGTGATCCTCGCCTCCGAAGACGTCGGCCTCGCCGACAGTGACGGGCTGGGGATTGCCACGGATGCATTCCGCGCCGTGGAGCTGATCGGTCTTCCTGAGGCGGCTTACGCACTATCGCACGCGACGATCTACCTCGCACTCGCCCCGAAGTCCAACACGATCAAGACCGCAATCGGCCGGGCGCACGAGCTCGTGGAGCGCACCCCGGGGGCAACGGTGCCGCCGCCATTGCGCAGCGCCGCTGCCGAGGGCCAGCGTGCCATGGGCGACGGTGTGGGGTACCTGTACCCGCACGAGCATCCTGACGGGATCCTCGCCCAGCAGTATCTGCCGGATGAGGCCGTCGACGCCATCGTCTATGTCCCCGGCACCCACGGTGTCGAGGCAGATCTCGCCGAGCGGCTTGCTCGAATCGACAAGCGGCTGCGGCAAGCCGAAGCGAAGGTAGGCTAGAACGATGCTGTTGAGAGTCCGTTGGTTCGTTCTGGGCGCCGTCACATCGCGTAGGCGTCGTCGCTTACCTGATCAAGCAGGTGCGACGGGTACACGAGCGCGTCACCGCCGCGCAATCTCGCCAGAAGCGGGATGCGGGGTGTCGCCGATCTGCTCGACTCGGCCGCAGACGCGGTTGCCGCAGACGGGGAGGGGCGATGAGCATCATCCAGCCGCGTACCCTCAAGGGGTTCCGCGACTATCTGCCTGTGACGATGACTGCCCGAGAGCAGGTCATCGAGACCGCCAGGCAGGTGTACCGCCTGTTCGGATTCACCCCGATCGACACTCCCGCCCTGGAGTACAGCGAGATCCTCTTCGGCAAAGGCAGCGACGAGACCGATCGGCAGATGTACCGCTTCGAGGACAACGGGGGGCGGGACGTCGCCATGCGCTTCGACCTCACGGTGCCGCTGGCTCGGTTCATCGCCCAGCACGTCGGGACCCTGGGCACGCCGTTCAAGCGC
Organism: uncultured bacterium; assembly: GCA_963844835.1. GTDB lineage: Bacteria > Actinomycetota > Acidimicrobiia > Spongiisociales > UBA5794 > JAAETI01. The sequence goes on from CAWJPT010000008.1 coordinate 80,938, forward strand.
TATGCCGTCGGTCCGGTGTGGCGGGGGGAGAACACGCAGCGGGGCCGGTACCGGGAGTTCATCCAGTTCGACTTCGACACGATCGGCACCGAGAGCCTGGTCGCCGACATCGAGACCTGGTCGTGGTCCACGATCTCTTCGCCACGCTCGACGTCTCCGAATTCACCATACGATTCAACAACCGTGAGCTGCTCAACGGTCTGCTGGACCGCCTCGGGCTCGGCAGCGAAGCCGCCGGCGGTGCTGCGCTCTCTCGACAAACTGCCCAAGATCGGCGCCGAAGGCGTCCGCAGCGAGCTGGTCGAGGTATCGGGCGCAACCGGGGCGCAGGCCGACGAGATACTGGCTCTCGCCGGTCTCGGAAGGGGACAACGACGAGATCCTGGCCGCGCTGCCAGGGATCGTCGGATCGTCGGAAGCGGCCGAGCACGGCGTGACTGCCTTGCGAACCGTGCTCGAAGGGGTGACGTGCCTCGGGTGTCGCCGAATCCCGGGTTCGCATCGATGTCAGCATCGCCCGCGAGGCCTCGCCGTACTACACCGGTACCGTCTTCGAGACATTCCTCGACGAACTATCCGACATCGGTAGCGTCTGCTCGGGCGGGCGATACGACGACCTGGCCTCTCTGTACACCAAGCAGCGCCTTCCCGGCATCGGGGGCTCGCTCGGTGTCGACCGGCTGATCGCAGCCATGGAAGAGTTGGGCCGTGTGGACGAAAGGGCTGCCACCGCAGAGATCTTCCTCGCACTGTTCTCTGCCGACCGTATCGAGCGACTATCTGAGGGTCGCAGAAGAGCTGCGTCGCCAGGGGCTGTCGGTCGAGCTTTACCCGGACGCCAGGAAACTGGGCGCCCAGATGAAATACGCCGATCGGCGTGGTCACCGGCTCGCCGTGATCATCGGAGACACCGAGTGGGAGACAGGATCTGCACAGGTGAAGGTGCTCGACTCGGGCGAATCGGTCGAGGTGCCGCTCGTCGATCTCGGCAACAACTGCAGGCGGCTGCTCGGGGCCACTCGGGGCTGATCGGCGGCGCTAACCTGCCGCACGATGAAGAGCCAAGAGATACGGGACACATTCATATCGTTCTTCGCTGAGCGCGGCTCACACGGTCGTGCCGAGCGCGTCGTTGATCCCCATCGATCCGACGCTCTTGCTGACCGTGGCCGGCATGGTTCCCTTCAAGCCCTACCTCCTGGGCGAAGAGAAGCCGCCGTATCCCCGGGCTGTGAGTGTGCAGAAATGCGGCAGGACGGCAGACATCGACATCGTGGGAACCACGGCGCGGCATCTGACCTTCTTCGAGATGCTCGGCAACTTCTCCTTTGGGGATTACTTCAAAGAGAAGGCAATCCCGTGGGCGTACGAGCTGGTGACCGAAGGTTTCGGTCTCGACCCGGAACGTCTCTGGTTCACGGTGCACTATCACCGACGATGAGGCGGCGGAGATCTGGATCGACGGGGTCGGCGTCGATCCCGGCCGTCTGCAGCGCATGGATCGGGACAACTTCTGGCAGATGGGTGTTCCCGGGCCTTGTGGTCCATCGTCCGAGATCTTCTTCGACAAGGGACCTGCGTACGGGCAGGATGGCGGCCCCGCAGTCGACGACGAGCGGTTCATCGAGATCTGGAACCTGGTGTTCATGCAGAACGTCCAGGACGAGCCGTACCACGTCGTCGGCGACCTGCCTGCGAGAAACATCGACACCGGGGCCGGTCTCGAGCGGGTCGCTCTCGCTCTGCAAGGCGTGGACAGTGTCTTCGAGACCGATGAGCTGCGCAGAGTCATTCGGGCTGCCGAGGAGGCCACGGGGACCCGGCTCGAGGAGAGCGAGCGCACCGACGTCAGCTTGCGCATTCTCGGTGACCACGGACGCGCCGTGACCTTCCTGATCGCAGACAAGGTCGTGCCTTCGAATGAGGGGCGTGGCTACATCCTGCGACGGTTACTGCGAAGAGCGGTGCGTCACGCCGTGTTGCTCGGATCGAAGGACACAGTCATGCCGGTGCTGGTCAACGCCACCATCGATGCGATGGGGGTTGCCTATCCGGACCTGGTCGAGCAGCGGGACCGCATCCTGGACATGGCCGAACGCGAAGAGGGCCGGTTCCGGCGCACGCTGGAATCCGGTCACAAGCTGCTCGAGGAAGCGCTCGAGCCGCTGGACGCCGGCGACACATTGTCCGGCGAGGTGGCATTCAAGCTCCACGACACCCACGGTTTCCCGCGCGAGCTCACCGAAGAGATACTCACCGAGCGCGGCTTCCGGCTCGACCTCGCAGAGTTCGAGCGGATGATGGACGCACAGAAGGAGCAGGCGAAGGCCAACTTCAGGGCGCGCAGTGGCAAGGAAGTGAGCGACGAGTACCGGGCATTGGTGCGCGGTCTCGACCGCACCGACTTCATCGGTTACGACAAGGAAGCCGGGATCGCCCGTGTCCTCTCGATGGTTTCCGAAGGTGAGCCGGTGACCCGCGCCGAGGAAGGGCAGTACGTGGAGCTGTTCCTTGACCGCACCCCGTTCTACGCCGAGTCCGGTGGCCAGGTCGGCGACACGGGGACGATCAAGACCGAGACCGGGATCCTCGAGGTCGGCGACACCCAGTTGGCGGTGCAGGGCGTGCACGGCCACCGTGGTGTGATCAAGGCAGGCTACATCCAGGTGGGGCAGGACGCGGAGACATCGATCGAGACTCAGCGGCGCGAGCGGATCCGCAAGAACCACACCGGAACACACCTGCTGCATTGGGCGTTGCGGGACGTTCTCGGCGATCACGTGCACCAGGAGGGCTCCCTGGTGGCAGAGAATCGGCTTCGCTTCGACTTCAGCCACTTCAAGGCCGTTGAGCCTGATGAGTTGCTCGGGATCGAGCATGCGGTAAATGAGCGGATCGTCGAGAACTCGCGGGTGACCACCGTCGAGACTTCGAAAGACGAGGCGGAGGAGATGGGGGCGCTTGCGTTCTTCGGAGACAAATACGGCGACCGGGTGCGTGTGGTGAGAGCCGGGAGCTACTCGACGGAGTTCTGCGGGGGGACGCATGTTCCCTCGACCGGGCAGATCGGTCCTCTGGTCCTGGTATCGGAGGGGTCGGTGGCCGCCAACACGCGCCGGGTCGAGGCGCTGACCGGAGTCGCCGGCTACGAGCATCTACTCGATATCCGTCAGCAGCTGAGGGACGCCGCGTCACTGCTGCGAGCCCAGGAGTCCGGGGTGGTTGACGCCGCCAAGGCGCTCACTCTCAGGATCAAGGACCAGGAGGAGCGCATCGCAGAGTTCGAGGAGAAGGCGCGAACCGAGACCGCCGGCAAGGTGTTGGACGATGCAGAGACATACAACGGTCACAAGCTGATCGTGGTGAATCAGGACGGCGCTCAGCCCGGATGAATTGAGAGCGCTTGCGTTCCAGCTGCGCGACCGGATCGGCTCGGGCATCGGCGTGCTCGGGATCCGATTTCGGCGGGCAAGGCAGCGTTGCTGACCTTTGCGACCGGCGACCTGGTGCAGGCAGGAGTGTCTGCAGGGGAGATAACCGCAGTTGCGGCGCAGGGTCGTCGGAGGTGGGGGTAGCCGCGATCCGGAGCTTTCCCAGGCCGGTGGCCCTCGCGGCGAAGAAGTCCGATGCGGCGCTGGAAGCGGCCCGTGATGCAGCCAGGGCGGCGCTGCAGGCAATATGACTTCCGGCCGGATACTCGGGCTCGATCCCGGGGAGAGACGGATTGGAGTCGCGTTAACCGACACTCTCGGTATCATCGCGCAACCACACCTGGTTATCGACAGACGTACGAGTGATGCGATTGCGGTCATCAGGGATCTGTGTGCGGAATATGACGTGCAAACCGTGGTCATCGGCCTGCCTCGCTCCTTGCGGGGAGAGGAGGGCCCTGCCGCAGCCAAGGCCAGGGAGCTGGGGGCTGCAGTGGAAGAGCGCGACGGATTGCGTTATTGAGTTCTACGACGAGAGGTTCACGACCGTGCAAGCCGAAGCGGCCCTCCTGGAGGGCGGAATGCGTCGCCGCCAGCGGCGGGAGACGATCGACAAGGTGGCCGCCGCAGTGATGCTGCAGGGCTATCCTGGATGCGAGATCAGCTGATGACGCCTGAGTATCCGCCCAACAGCTCCTGGCAAGTTCGGATGATCCAGGTGTTCGTCGTTGTGATCCTCGTCGTGATCGGGTTCTTTGCGATCACTTCACTGGCGAGCAATCTCGCTTCGGGCATCAGCAACGAGGCGAGCGGGACCGTCACCATCGAAGAAGGCGTGCAGATCGAGTTCACCGTGGAGCCGGGGTCGACTGCCAAGTCGATCGCCGCCGATCTCGTTGACGCAGGGATCATCACAAACGCCAGGGATTTCGAGGTCGCAGTCAGCGACGCCGATGCCGGCAACAGCCTCAAAGCGGGCGACTACACCCTGGTCAGTGGATCGGACTATGCAGGTCTCGTGTCGATCCTGGTCGCAGGGCCGGATCCTGTCGCCGTGTACAGCGTGACGGTGATCGAAGGATTGACGATCGAAGAAACCATTGCCTCATTGGCCGCACAGACGGGCTACACAGAGACGCAGCTATCGGCGCCTTTGCTCAACGGAACGATCGACTCGGACTATCTGCCGGACAAGGCCCCAGACGGCTACTCGGAGCTGACGAGGTGGGAAGGCCTGCTCGCCCCCGATACCTACGAGTTCCGTGAGGATGCCAGCCCCGCGGATATCGTCGGTCGGCTGGCGCGGACACTGGAGCAGCGGGTCTCCGAGATGGATTGGAGCGAGCTCGAGGGTCTGGGGCTGAACGCATACGACGGCTTGATCATCGCGTCGCTCATCGAGAAAGAGGCGAAGCTGGACGATGAGCGTGCCACCATCGCCTCTGTGATCGTGAACCGTCTCGAGGACAAGATGCCGCTGCAGATCGATGCCACGATCATCTACGCCCTTGGCGAGAACAAGGGCGAGGTGACCACAGCCGACCTCCAGGTAGACAGCCCGTACAACACCTACCGGAACGGTGGCTTGCCCCCGACACCAATCGGCGGAGTGCGGGTCGCTTCGATCGAAGCGGCTGCCCATCCCGCGGACACGAACTATCTGTACTACGTGCTCATCAACAAGGACGGGACCCACGGGTTCTCGGAGACGCTCGAGGAGCACAACCAGAAGAAGCAGGAAGCCAAGGACAACGGGGTCCTGACCCCGTGAGGTTCGCCCTCTTCGGCTCGCCGGTGGCACATTCGCTGTCACCGGCGATGCACCGGGCCGCGCTGGCCGCAGCAGGGATCGAAGGCGACTACGTGGCTCGTGACGTTGACGCCGAGGGCTTCAGGCGCGGCATCGAGGAGCTGCGGTCGGGGCAGCTCGACGGCATCAATGTCACCATGCCTCACAAGACCCGCGCCTACCAGGCCTGTGAGATCCATTCACCGGATGCGGCGCGAGCGGGAGCGGTGAACACGCTATTCCACGACGAAGGTCGCGTGGCAGGCGACAACACAGACATCACCGGGATCCGAGAGGCGTGGCAAGGATCTGGGATGCCCGCCGGTGGGCGAGTGGCGGTGCTCGGCGCTGGGGGAGCGGCCGCGGCCGCGTTGTTGGCACTCGATGGCATGCAGATCCAGGTGGTGGCGCGTCGACGCGAAGCGGCACAGGCGATCATCGACCGTACCGGGGTAGTGGCGGGCGTCTTGCCATGGGACGACCCGCCGCAGCATGTCATCGTGGTCAACGCCACGCCGATTGGGATGAGGGGTGAATGCCTCGACGACCGAATCCTCTCCACCGCTCACGGATTGCTCGATATGGCATACGGAAACGCCGATACGCCTAGCGTGCGAATCATGAGAGACAGAGGGTTGCCTGTGGCAGATGGGCTCGACATGCTTGTCGGGCAAGCGGCCGCGAGCTTCCGGATCTGGACCGGGGTGAGCGTTTCTCGAGGTGTGATGCGAGACGCGGCTCGTGCTGAATTGGCTCGAAGGCGGGACGAGGCATGATTGTCGCGGCCGGAGTTGCGGTGCGGATCGCGGGGATGGTCGGAGGAGTCGTCATCGGTGTCGTCGCAGTTGCCCTGGCACAACGCGTGCCGTCGCTGATGGAGCGTGAGAGCAGGCAACGACCGGCACTGTGGTGGGCGACGGCAGTCGTCATTGCGGCTGGGTTCGGATGGCTAGCGGGGGACACCGGCGGATGGGCGCTGCTCCCCGCCTACCTCGCGTTCGGCGGCACGACTCTCGCCGTGACACTCACCGACATCGACCATCAACTGATACCAAACCGGATCCTGTTCCCGGGATTGGGGGTTGCGGCGGGGTTGCTCGTAATCGGGGCCGCCATCGTTGGTGATTCAGACGATCTGATCCGCGCCGCAATTGCCGGGCTCGTGTACTTCTCGGGGTTGCTGATAGTCGCTCTAGTGGCGCGGGGCGGCTTCGGCATGGGCGATGTGAAGCTGGCTCTTCTGCTGGGGATCTTTCTCGGTTTTGTGGGATGGGGCTCCCTCGGGGTGGGATTCACCCTCTCGATCCTGCTCGGTGGGGTAGCGTCGGTGCTTGTCATGATATTCACCAGGAAGGGGAGGCGGTCCCGTTTCGCTTACGGTCCGTATCTGGTGGCAGGTGCGTGGATCGGCCTGTTTTGGGGTCCCCAGATCTTTGATTGGTATCTGGGTAGCGGAGCGTAGGGCAGCATTCTTGGGCCTTTCGGCCGACAGTCCTATTCTGTCCTCATCCGCACTCAGGTGCGGATGCACACGGGGCGTGACTGTGGGTGTGTGGGGGAAACAGTCATCGGGAGCAGGACGGTGGGCTCGCAAGGGCTCACAAGCGAAGCTGTGTCCCATGCCCTTTCCAGGCGGAGGGCCTACGGGCCCTCCGCTTGTTTGGTGACGACGACCTGTGCGTTACTGCCACCGTGCCTACTATCCCTCACCATGTTGCGTTTCTTGACAGCTGGCGAATCACACGGACCGGGCCTCGTGACCATCGTCGAAGGCTTGCCCGCCGGCCTCTCGGTCACCGCGGAAGGGCTCGCGGCCGAACTGGCACGGCGTCGCCTGGGCTACGGGCGGGGCCGGCGGATGACCCTGGAGAAGGACGAGCTTGAGATCATGGGCGGGGTCCGGTTCGGCAGGACCCTCGGCAGCCCGCTCGCCGTCATCATTCGCAACACAGAATGGCCGAAGTGGCAGGAAGAGATGGCCGTCGACCCAGGTGGGCAGAGCCGGCGTCCGCTGGAGACGCCGCGGCCGGGTCATGCGGACCTGGCGGGGATGATCAAATACGACACCCACGACGCCCGAGACATCCTGGAGAGAGCCTCTGCTAGGGAGACGGCGGCCAGGACGGTCGTCGGCTACGTCGCCAAGGAACTACTGGCGACGGTCGGGGATCGGCATTGTCAGCCACGTTGTTGCGATCGGTGATGCGGCGGTCGGGCGACGGCGCCGATCCCGCGGCCCGAAGACCAGGAGAAGATCGACGATTCGCCGGTGCGTAGCTTCGATGCCGCCGGCGAGGCGGCAATGGTGGCCGCCATCGAGGCGGCCAAGGAGGATCGCAACACGCTGGGCGGTGTGTTCGAGGTGCTTGCGTACGGGCTGCCGGCGGGCATCGGCTCGCACGTGCATTGGGATCGACGGCTCGATGCCGCGCTGGCGCGAGCGGTCATGTCCATCCAGGCCATCAAGGGTGTCGAGATCGGTGACGCGTACCAGGTGGCGGCCACACCGGGCAGCGAGGCACACGATGAGATCTTTCGCGGTGATGGTCGCTTCTACCGCAACACCAACAGGGCGGGGGGTCTCGAGGGAGGTATGACGATTGGTGATGTCCTCAGAGTGCGCGGCGCCATGAAGCCGATATCAACGGTGATGCGGCCCCTCGACACCGTCAATGTCGTGACCAAGAAGGCGGACAAGGCGTTCCGGGAGCGCAGCGATGTGTGCGCCGTGCCTGCTGCTGCAGTGGTCGGCGAGCACATGGTGGCGTTCACGCTCGCCGTGGAGATGCAGCGAAAATTCGGTGGCGACACGGTGGCCGAGTGGGCGGCATCCGTTGCGACATATCGCAAGCACGAGTCGGAGTTCTGACGTGGCGATCGCCCGGTTCACGCTTGCCGACGAAGGCGGGCGCACCAGCGAGATCGTCGTAGGGCGCAACCTCGCCGATGCTGCGAACCTGTTGGTGGAAGGCCCGCGACGGGCCGCAGTTCTGGCCCAACCTTCTGTGTCCCGGTTGGCGGCTGGTATCGCCGAGGGTATCGAGCGTGCCGGGCTGAGCGCTGCCGTGCGCATCCTGCCCGACCGGGAGGAGGCCAAGACCCTGACAACGGTGGAATCCGTATTCGAGTGGCTCAACACGCTCGGTTTCACCCGTGCCGATATGGCCATTGCGGTCGGGGGTGGCGCAATCACCGATGTGACCGGATTCGTCGCGGCCACCTACATGCGGGGGATCGAGGTCACCTATCTACCGACAACGCTGCTCGCCGCGGTGGATGCCTCGATCGGGGGCAAGACGGGCGTGAACGTCGGAGGCAAGAACCTGGCAGGTGTGTTCCGGCATCCCGCTCGGGTCGTCGTCGATCTCGACGTCCTCGCACAATTGCCCGTCGAGTTGCTGCGAGAGGGCGCCGCCGAGACCGTCAAGGCCGGCTTCATCGCCGACCCGGCGATCATGGCGGAGTACGAGAGCAATGGAGTGGCCGCGGCGCTCGATGTCGTCGTCCCCGCCGCGATCGCGGTGAAGGTAGAGACCGTTGGTGAAGACTTTCGCGAGGCGGGGCAGGAGAGCCATCCTGAATTACGGCCATACGATCGGGCACGCTGTCGAGATGGCCGCAGGGCATCAGCCACGGTGAAGCGGTCGCCATCGGCATGGTGGCTGCAGGCCGGGTCTCGGCTCTGGTCACCGGGTTTGCCCACGAGGCACCGCCAGCGTAGATCATCGAGCACATCGGGCTGCCGGTGGCGGCGCCCCCGGTGGATGCCGCCACCGTCTCGACCCTGATGGGCAGGGACAAGAAACGGGATGCCGGCGGCATGCGCATGGTGGTGTTGGAGGACTTCGGCAAGCCAATCGTCGTCCCTGCGAGCGACGAGGTGATTGGTGCCGGGCTCGAGGCGATCGGGATCAAACCGGGCTGAGCCGGCAAAGCCGGAAGGTGGGGGTCGTGGTGTATCGTCGCGGGAGCAGATTCCTAGAGAGGTCGACTGTGTACAACGAGCGGATTGCAAGGCTCCGGACGAGCCTCGAGTTGCCCCTGCTGGTGACGTTTCTCCCCAACATCCGGTACCTGACGGGGTTCACCGGGAGCAGCGCATTCGTTCTTGTGACCCGAGAGCGGTTCGTCTTCATCACCGACGGTAGGTATGCGGAGCTCGGGGGTCGCCTGATGGATGCCATCGACGGTGGCGAGCTGGTGGAGTACCGGTCGGGGCTCAACGATGTGCTGGTCGAGCAGTTCTCCGGAGAAAGCGAGATCGGGCTCGAGGCACAGAACGTCAATTGGTCGTTCGTCCATGGACTGAAAGGGAAGACCGAGGCTGATCTCGTCGCCACTCGTGGTGTCGTCGAGAGCCTCAGGGAGGTCAAGGACGCGAGCGAGGTCGCATCGCTGCAGGCCGCGGCCACCGCAGGCGATGTCGCCTTCGAGGGCATCAGGCAAATGGCCTCGGCAGCATCAAGTGAAGGCGACCTCGGTTGGAGTCTGATCAACACGATGCGTGATGCAGGTGCCCAACAAGCAGGATGGCCGCCGATTGCGGCCGCCGGGGCGAACGCAGCGTTGCCGCATCACCTGTCGGCTGGCGACCCGGTGGGCAGCGGTCTGCTCCTGCTCGACTACGGGTGCACTGTCGATGGCTACCACAGCGACATGTCACGGACCATCTGGCTGGAGGGAGCTCCCGATCCCGAGATCGTGAGGATGCATCAGGCTGTGCTCGAATCCCAGGAGGCCGGGATCGCGGCCGTGAAGCCCGGTGTTACCGGGCACGAGGTCGACGAGGCGTGCCGGGCAGTTCTTCGCCATTACGGCTACGAGGACCAGTTTGTGCACAGCACGGGACACGGTGTCGGTCTCGAGATTCACGAAGGGCCCCGGCTGGCCCGCAACTCCGATGATGTCCTGGTGCCGGGCAATGTTGTCACAGTCGAGCCGGGCGTGTACGTTCCTGGCTTTGGCGGGATCAGAATCGAAGACATGGTGGTCGTCACCGCCGACGGCGGGCACCAGGTATTGACTCACTCAGCAAAGGGCCTAGACGCATGATTTCAACGAACGACGTCCGACCGGGGATGGCACTGAACCTCGATGACGGGCTATTCCAAGTCGTCGAGTACCAACACACCAAACCGGGCAAGGGCAAGGCTTTCGTCAAGATGAAGCTGCGCAACCTCGACACGGGAAGCCTCGTGGAACGTACCTTCCGTGCCGGGGAGAACGTCCAGGACGCCAGGATCGATCGTCGTGAGTTCCAATACCTGTACCGCGACGACATGGGGTTCCACTTCATGGACGGTGAGACCTACGAGCAGATGGCGGTGCAGGAGGAGATCATCGGCGACGCGGCCAACTATCTCAACGAGGGAATGACCGTGCAACTCCCGGTATTCGAGGGCAATCCGATCGGGATCGAGCTCCAGGCCTCCGTCGAGCTCGAGGTCACCTATGCCGAGCCGGGGGTGAAGGGCGATCGTGTCTCCGGCGCCACCAAGCCGGTCACCCTCGCCACCGGGCTCGTCGTTCAAGTCCCGCTTTTCGTGGACGAGGGAGACATCATCAAGGTAGATACCAGGACCGGTGAGTACATCACCCGGGTCACGTGAGTAGGCAACCGGCGCGGGATCAGGCGCTGCGCGCCCTCTATGCCGCAGACATCACAGGAAGGGAGCCCGAGACCGAGAATCTCTCCGGCAGGGCGCGTCGTTACGTCGAAGGGACATGGGCATCCCGGGCAGAGCTGGACGCTGCGATCGCATCCGCCGCCACCGGATGGCGGGTCGAGCGCATGCCGGTCGTAGACAGGAATATCATTCGACTCGCTCTCTACGAGCTGCGATCGGGGCAGACTCCGGTCGGGGTCGCGATGTCGGAGGCCGTGAACCTCGCCAAAACCTTCTCCACGGAGCGGAGTGGAGCGTTCGTCAACGGCGTGCTGGCCAAGCTCCTCGAAGCCGAGACCCCCGCTGCGGCGGAATAGTGGATCTGCCCTTGAATGGTGCTAGGGTCGCGGCCGGCACCGACTGCGCTGGTCTGTGCCGGTAGTCACCAACCTTTAAGTCCGGTCCTGTGAGGCCGGGAAGGAAGGAGCAGCGATGTATCAGACATCGTCCTTGGCCGTGCCCGGAACGGGGCCGGCTTTCTTTTTTGCCCTCAGCAGGGGCCCCAGGAACGGGGGGTGCCGATGCGATCGGTGATGTCCGGAGAGGACATGTCACGGGCGTTGCGCCGCATCGCCCATGAGGTGATCGAGAAGAACCGCGGCGTTGACAATCTCGTCGTCGTCGGGATCAGGACCAGGGGCGGGCCGTTGGCCGAACGCCTGGTCGATCTTCTCGCAGAGATCGAGGATTCCGAGGTGCCGAGCGGCATCGTCGATATCGGCATGTATCGCGACGACATCGACACGCGGCCCCGGACCGAGCTCGGCCCCACAGAGCTGCCAGGCAGCATCGACGGGAAGACCATCGTGCTGGTCGATGACGTGCTCTACACAGGTCGCACCATCCGTGCCGCGCTCGACACGCTCGCCGACATAGGCAGAGCCTCGGTCATCCAACTCGCGGTGATCGTCGATCGCGGGCACCGGGAGCTGCCCATTCGCGCCGACTTCGTCGGGAAGAACCTCCCGACCTCCCGTAGCGAGCACGTAACGGTGAAGGTCGCGGAGATAGACGGTGAAGACGGGGTGTGGATCGAAGGCCAGGAGAGCGCAGAATGAAGAGTCTGTTGACAATGGAAGGAGTCGGGCGAGAGTCTCTGGAGAGCCTGCTGGGGGACGCCGATGAGTTCTACGACGTCATGCACCGGCCGATTCCGAAGGTTCCTGCCCTGCGGGGAAAGACCGTGGCTACGATGTTCTTCGAGCCGTCGACCCGAACCAAGCTCTCGTTTGAACGTGCCGCCAAGGCGCTGTCGGCCGACATCCTGTCCTTCTCGCCCGGGACTTCCTCGCTGAAGAAGGGGGAGAGCCTCAAGGACACCGTGCTGACGGTCAAGGCGATGGGCGCAGACCTCATGGTGGTGCGTCACACCTCGACCGGAGCGCCCTGGCGGGTCGCCGAGTGGACCGGCCTTCCCGTGGTCAACGGTGGTGACGGTGCACACCAGCACCCGACCCAGGCCCTGCTCGACTCGTTGACGCTGCGCCAGCACTTCGGCAGCCTGGACGGGCTGCGTATCGCGATCGTGGGTGACATCCGTCATTCACGGGTCGCACGGTCGGATGTGTGGGCATTCTCGACGCTCGGTGCCGAGGTGACCCTGATCGCGCCGCCGACCTTGCTACCGCCGGACCTGAGCACATGGCCTGCACAGAGCGTCAGCGAGTTTGATTCCGTGCTCGACCAGTTCGATGCGATCTACTTGCTTCGGGTCCAGGCCGAGCGCGGTGGGGCATCCGTCTTCCCTTCGGTCGCCGAGTATCGGGAGCGTTTCGGCATGACGGATGCTCGGTTCAATCGCCTCAAGCCCGACACGATTGTGCTGCACCCTGGCCCCATGATCCGGGGTATCGAGATCGACAGCGGGCCGGCCGACGACCCACGCTGCAAGGTGCTCGAACAAGTCACGAACGGTGTGGCGGTTCGCATGGCCGTTCTGTTCCAGCTGCTGGGAGGGACAAAAGAAGATGAGTGAGATCACATTCCAGAATGCGCTAGTTGTGCTCGGCAACGGCGAGACGGCTCAGGAAGCCGACGTGGTGGTCCGTGACGGGAGGATCGTCGAGATCGGCCCCGGGCTGGAAGCTCGAGGCGAGGTGGTTGACTGCACGGGTAAGTGGCTCGGCCCTGGATTCGTGGATGTGCACACACATCTGCGTGAGCCGGGCCAGGAGTGGAAAGAAGACATCGCCACCGGATCGGGCGCCGCCGCACGTGGTGGATACACCGCGATCGTTGCCATGCCAAACACAGAACCGGCGATTGACGCAGGTCACTTGGCGCGATACGTATCGGATCGGGGCCGCCAGGTTGGCCTTGTCGAGGTTGTCCCGGCCGGATGCATCACGGCCGGGCGAGCTGGACAGAAGCTGGCACATCTCGACGAGCTATGCGACGCCGGAGTGCGGCTCTTCACCGACGATGGCGACACGGTTGCCGACGCAGGGCTGCTGCGTAGGGCGATGGAGTATCTCGCCGAGAGGGACGGTGTCGTTGTCCAGCATTGTGTAGACGCCGGTCTGGCCGCCGGGGGGCAAATGCACGAGGGTGAGGTTTCCTCCCGGCTCGGCATGGCGGGCGTCGCCAGTGAGGCGGAAGAGATCGTGATCTCGCGTGACATCGCCCTGGTTCGGATGACCGGGGTGAGGTACCACGCACAACACGTCAGCACGGCGGGGGCCGTTGCCCTCATCGCAGCGGCAAAGGCGGAGGGGCTGCCCGTTACCGGGGAAGCAACTCCGCACCATCTCTTCTTCGATCACAGCTATGTCGAAGGAGCAGACCCGCGGTACAAGATGATGCCACCGCTGCGAGCCCCGGAGGACGTCACAGCACTCCGGAAAGGGTTGCAGAGCGGTGTCATCGACTTGGTGGCAACTGATCATGCTCCCCACGCCGATCATGAGAAGGATCACGCGTGGGAAGAGGCCCCCTTCGGCGTGATCGGGCTCGAGTGGGCCGCGGCGGTGGTCAACACCGTCACGGTGCTGGAGCCACAGGACTTCTTCAGAGTCCTATCCACCGCTCCCGCCCGGCTTGCAGGTATCGCGGGCCACGGCGAGCTCGTCGTTGGCGCAGCCGCAAACCTAGTCGTCTTCGATCCTCAGGCACTGTGTGACACGACAACCACAGTGTCACGGAGCTCGAATTCGCCGTATTTCGGTCTGGAGCTGACCGGCCGAGTGGTGCACACGATGTACCAGGGTCACTTCACGGTGCGAGCTGGTGTGTTGACAAGTGCGGTGGGAGTCGCCGGGTGAGAGACGTAGACCTGGGAACGCGACTGGGAGAGCTCGCTCTCCGGTCGCCCCTGGTCGCGGCAGGTGGCACGGTCGGGTCCGTTGTCGACTTTGCCGATGTCGCCGATCTCTCCGTCTACGGGGCAGCGGTGGCCAAATCGGTGAGCGGGACGCCCTGGGCGGGACGGGTGGAGCCACGGGTAGCCGCAACCGGTGCGGGGATGCTCAACGGCATCGGGATTCAGAACCCGGGCGTGCGGCATTGGGTTGAGACGATCGGACCAAAGCTGTCCGGTGTCGCCACCGACGTGTGGGGCTCTGCCGTCGGGAAGGATGCAGCCGAGTTCGCTTTTGTTGCTGAGCAATTGAGCGCCGTGGCGGTCACTGCCATTGAAGTGAACCTGTCCTGTCCGAACCTGGAGAGCGGCAGGATTTTCGCGCTCGACCCGGTTGCCTCTGGTGAGGTCGTCGAAGCGGTGCGTCGCGGCAACCGACCTGCCGATCGGGGCGAAGCTGACACCCAACTCGGAAGACGTCGTTGCAGTAGCCGCCGCGGTGACTGAAGCCGGAGCGGATTGGGTGGTCCTCGGCAACACAGTATGGGGCGCGGGGTTCGACATCGAAACGAGACGGCCACTTCTCTCCGGCGTGGTAGGCGGTTACTCGGGGTCGCCGATCAAGCCGATCGCGCTCCGCTGCGTCTGGGAGGTATCTCGAGCGCTGCCGGGAGTGCCCATTCTCGGTCTAGGAGGGGTGAGCAGTGGGGAAGACGTTGTCGAGTTCCTGCTGGCAGGGGCGTCTGCAGTGGGCGTTGGCACCGCCCACTTCGCCAGTCCCCGCATCGCCACCCGAATCGTCAGGCAGTTGCGGCGCTACATGGCCCGGCACGGTGTTGCGTCCCTCGACCAGTTGATTGGAGCAGTGGAAACATGGTGAATCGCACGATCGTTGCTCTTGACCTCGGCTCGGCAGAGGAAGCGGTGCGGCTGGCTCGCAAGTTGGAGCCGCACGTTGGGGCGTTCAAGGTGGGCCTCGGCCTACTGCACGCCGCAGGGCCCGGCATCGTCGCCGCTCTCGTAGATATCGGCAAGCCGGTATTCGTAGACGCCAAGCTCCACGACATACCGAGCCAGGTCGGTGCGGCGGCCCGGCAGATCGGCAGGCTCGGGGCGCGCTGGGTCACCGCACATGTCTCTGGTGGCGAGCCTATGTTGAGGGCGGCCGTGGAGGGGCTTGGGAGAGACGTCGGATGGCTATGCGGGGGTGCTCGGCGTTACGGTGCTCACCAGCCTCGACACGCCGGATCTGAATGCCCTCGGCATCTCGAGCACGCCGGGGAAGCTGGTGTCCAAAATGGCCCGGGTGGCGGCGAGCGCCGGTTGCGAGGGCGTGGTGTGCTCGCCGCAGGAGTTGACCGTTGTCGGCAGTGTTGCGCCCGGGGTGATCAGGGTTACTCCGGGAGTCCGCCCGGAAGGGATGCAAGCGGGGGACCAGCGACGGGTGATGACACCAGCCGAGGCTATCGCACGAGGTGCAGACTGGCTGGTGATCGGGAGGCCCATCACGGCCGCCGACGATCCGGTTGCGGCCGCGGCTGCGATCGGTGCCGAGACGGTGATACCGGGAGAGACCGGGTCGGGTTGATAGAGTGACCGGACGTGCCGCCTCGGTATCGGCGAGAAGATGGCGCAACTCGACGAATGCGGCGAGACCGGAGGAGCAGCAATGCCAGCACCGAAGATGACCGACGAGCAGCGTGCCGCCGCTCTGGAGCGGGCGGCCGAGGCGCGCCGGGTACGCGCCGAGATCAAGCAACTACTCAAGACGGGCACGCTCACCATCGAGGAGGTGTTTGCCCGCGCCGACGAAGACGACTTGGTCGCCGGCATCAAGATCGGTTCCGTGGTTAGGTCGATGCCACACATGGGGAAGATCAAAGCGATAAGGCTGCTCGAGGATCTCGAGATCGACGGTAGCAAGCGGCTGCGAGCGCTCGGGTCCCGCCAGCGGGAGAAGCTGCTGGCGTCTTTTCAGTAACGCCCGTGACCGGTCGGAGTGATACGGCGACGGGCGCATTGCTGGTCATATCCGGTCCCTCCGGGGTCGGCAAGTCGAGTGTGATCAAGGCACTCACCGATCGGGTGGTGTTTCACTTCTCCGTATCGTGGACCACCCGGATGCGGCGCCCGGGCGAAGTCGACGGGATCGACTATGTCTTCGTCGGGAGAGATCGATTCGAACGCGGCATCGAGCAGGGTGGCTTTCTGGAATGGGCCGAGTACTCAGGCCAGTTGTACGGGACGCCACGTGCTGCAGTGCTGCAGCACATCGAACGCGGTGAGAATGTGCTTCTCGACATCGAGAATGACGGTGCCAGCCAGGTCAAGCGATCCTATCCCGAGGCTTTGCTCGTGTTCATCTTGCCGCCATCGCTCGAGGAGTTGGAGCGTCGGCTGCGCGCCCGGGGCGACACCGCCAGAGGAAGACATCATGCGGCGCCTCGGGGTAGCGGTTGCCCAGATCGAGCAGGCGCGTGTCACCTTCGACCATCTGAGTAGTGAACGAGGATGTCGGCACCGTAGCGGACGAGATCGTCTCTATACTGTCTGATGCAGATCGTCGCTGAACGGTCTGTTCAACCACGTAGGAGCACCCCTCAGGATGATTCAACCACCTATCGGTCGCGTACTCGAGAAGACAAACTCGCGTCTTCGCTCTCGTCGTTCTGTCGGCACGCCGGGCGCGCCAGATCAATGCATACTTCAACCAACTCGGTGAAGGTCTCGGTGGATATGTTCCGCCGCAGGTGCATTCGATGTCACGCAAGCCACTTTCGATCGCATTCGAGGAAATCGACAACGACAAGGTCGTTATCGAAACCGAGGAGTAGGCAGTGCTCAGCGGGCGTCGGGTAGTCCTCGGGGTGTCCGGGGGAGTCGCCGCCTACAAGGCCGCGTACCTGGCACGCCGTCTCATCGGAGGCGGGCGCCGATGTCCGGTGCGTCATGACGGACGCCGCAACCGAGTTCCTCGGAGCCCAGACCCTTGCAGCCATCACAGGCGAATATCCGGTGATGGGGTTCTTCGACGAGGCCGAGGTCAGCCCGCATACCTCGCTGGGACAATGGGCAGAGGCGATGGTGATCGCCCCTGCGACCGCGGCGACGCTCGCCAAGCTTGCCTCGGGGCTGTCCGACAATGTCCTCATCGCCACGGCACTGGCCACCGACTGTCCGCTCGTGGTCGCACCTGCGATGCACACGGAGATGTGGGAGAAGCCATCGACAAAGCGCAACATGGCGACGCTGATTGACGACGGGGTCCTGGTGGTTGGGCCTGCCGAAGGACCGCTCGCGGGCGGTGACGTCGGCGCAGGCCGGATGGTGGAGCCGGAGGAGATCGTGGCTGCGGTCGCCGCGGCTATGCGGCACGACCTCGAAGGATGGAAGGTGCTCGTCACGGCGGGGGGAACTCGAGAGCCGATCGACCCGGTCAGGTACATCGGGAACCGATCGTCGGGAAAGATGGGCAACTCGATCGCAGTGGCGGCCGCCAAGCGTGGCGCCGAGGTCGTGCTCGTGACTTCGGCACCGGCACCGCGTCACCGGGCGATTTCGGTGGTCACCGTGGACACCGCACAGGAAATGGCCGATGCCGTCTGGGTCTCGTGTCGACGATGTCGACGTTGCGGTCATGGCTGCAGCGGTGGCCGATTTCACCCCTAAAGACCCCAAGGGGGCCAAGATGCGACGCCAGGAAGGGCCGCCGCACCTCGAGTTGGGGCCGACACCGGACATCCTCGCCGGGATTGCATCTCGCGAGCATCGGCCGTATCTCGTCGGGTTCGCTGCTGAGACCGGGTCGCTTGCCGGAGCCAGGGACAAGGCTGTGACCAAAGGCGTCGATCTGCTGGTGGGCAATGATGTCACGAGCGCCGGCTCGGGATTTGCCACAGACACGAATGAAGTGACCGTGTACACCCCGGACGGGAACGCCGAGCAGTGGCCGCTCATGAGCAAGGCGGAGGTCGCGGAACGGCTCTGGGATCGAGTCCAGGCAGCATACGCGGGTGGCTGACCAGTCCGGACGGATCGCTCAGGTTGTCCCCGACCTGGCGACGTTTGCCGTCGACGACGGCTTTGCCTATCAGATCCCCGATGAGATGGAGAGGCTGGTCGTGGGCTCTCTGGTGCGGGTGCCGCTGGGATCACGACGGGTCAGGGGCTATGTGGTATCGACGCGGACATGGTCCCGTTGCAGGCTTGAAACCCGTTGTCTCCATATCAGGCGATTATCCGATTTTCGATGAGAAACTGCTCCAGACGCTGCGATGGTCGGCTTTGCACTACGTGGCGCCGCTTGCCGTTCTGCTCGGCAGGGCGGCGCCACCCAATCTTCCCAGGGGGAAGGGCAGCCCACCGGGTGACGATCCCGCCGATCTGGTTTCACCGTTGGGGGAGTTGAGTGTCGCCGCTGCTGCGGGCGCGCACGTGCGCCCGCAGTGCCTGGTGGCGTCCGGGGCTCACGCCGAGCGCGTTGCCGGCCTGGCGAGCGCTCCAGTGAGGGCAGGCAGGAACGTTGCGGTCGTCGCCCCGACCTACGAGGAAGCGCTCGACCTCGCCGGGTCGCTCGAAGATTGGTACGGGGACCGGGTCATCCTCGTGTCTTCGAGCATCCCGGCGAAGCAGACGACGAAGGCGTGGGTTGCCGCCAACAATTTCGGCGGGCACGTGGTCGTCGGCACGCCTGAGCTCGTGCTTTGGCCGCTCGGGCCTCCTGCGCTCTGGGTCATCGTGGAGGAAGCGAGACGGGCGATGAAGTCCAAGCAGACGCCGACTCTGCAGGTGAGCAGCCTGGTGCGTCGGAGGGCGATGGTGGAGCGGAGCACAGCTGTGTTCTTGGGAGCGGTGCCGGCACTGGAGACACTGGCCAGGGGTGCGGGCGTGAGCGAGCCTGCGGGAAGGGTCTGGCCGCTTGTAGAGATACTGGATCGGAGGGAGGACCCGCCGGGCGGTCGTGTGATCTCAACGAGGGGGATCCAGGCGATCGCACAGACCGTGAAGAGGTCGGGTCGGGTATTTGTGTTCGTTTCCCGGCGTGGGTATGCCCCGGCATTCCGTTGCGTGCGGTGTCGCACACTGCGGAGATGCCCCGAATGTGGCGCCGGTCCGGATCGGGGCGACCGATGCCGCCGGTGCGGCAACGAGCTCGGGCCATGCGTCGAATGTGGTGGCCGCAGGTTCGAGCCGCTCGGAGCGGGCATGGGC
The DNA here is from genome assembly GCA_963844835.1 of uncultured bacterium. Taxonomy (GTDB): domain Bacteria; phylum Actinomycetota; class Acidimicrobiia; order Spongiisociales; family UBA5794; genus JAAETI01. The sequence continues at coordinate 100,330 of CAWJPT010000008.1, forward strand.
AGGGTCGTTGAGCAACTGCAGCAGAGATTTGGCGCTGACGTCGCAGGAGAGGACCGCCATCGGCAAATCGATCGTGGGCACCGAACGGGATCTGCCCTGGGTGCCTGAGGTCGCACTGGCCGTCGCCGTGGACGCCGATTCGCTGCTGCTCGCCCCGCACTATCGGGCCGAGGAAGATGCAATTCGGCTTTTGGTGCGGGTGGCTGTCGACAGTGGCCAGAGGCCGCGGGCAACGATGCCTCATCCAGACCGCCCAGCCGGGACATCGTGCGTTCGTCGCGCTCCGCCACGGACATCCACTCGAGTTCCTCTCCACGCTTGGCGCCGAGCGGGAGCGCGATCATCTGCCCCCCGCGGCAGAGCTGCTGGCTGTCGAGGTTGCGGGAGATGCCACGGATCGACATCACGATCTGGAGCCACTCGGTGACGACCAGGTCCAAATCCACGGGCCGGAGGTGGGCGGGGGGCGGACCCGGTGGTTTCTCCAGGGGACTCGACTCCAGCGCGCCCGGGTGCAGCTGCGGACCGTCGTGCAGCAATGGCGTGACGCCGGGTTGAAGGTGCGGATCGACGCCGATCCGATCGATCTGTGAGCAGCGGGTAACATCTCACGAATTGCCCGAAGCTCGACGACTGTCGAACACTGGTGAGACGATGGCCATCTACCCAATCAGAACCTTCGGAGATCCGGTACTGCGGATGGAGGCAGCAGATGTCACCGACGACCCCCGGCGCTGGAGCGTCTGGTCGAGGACATGCTGGAGACGATGTACCAGGCACCGGGTGTCGGCCTTGCCGCACCGCAGATAGGCATCTCGAAGCGCATCTTCGTCGCAGACATCGGCGAAGGGCCGTTTGTGATGGTGAACCCGGAGATCGTTGAAACCTCGGGATCATGGACCAACGATGAAGGTTGTCTCTCGGTGCCTGGCTATTACTGGTCAATCAAACGAGCCGGCTATGCGAGGGCGAAGGGATTGGACATCTACGGCAATCCGGTCGAGTTCGAGGGTGACGAGTTGATGGGCAGAGTCCTGCAACACGAGATCGATCACCTCGGCGGGATGCTGCTGCTGGAACGGCTCTCTCGTCGTGATCGCCGTCAGGCCTTGCGTGACCTGAGGGAGAGATCACTGGGATCGGCAGACGCTCTGTGATCCGAGCCGCCTTTCTCGGTACTCCCGCAGCGGCGATGCCTTCCCTGGCTGCGCTGATGGAGGTCGCCGCGGTTGACTTCGTTGTCACGCAACCCGATCGTCCCCGGGGCAGGGGCAAGAGACTCGGAGGCATCGCCGGTGAAGATCGCCGCCGTCGGAGTGGGGACTGCGATGTGCGACAGCCGGATGAGCCGCGCCGACCTCAGCCAGATTTTCAGAGGCTCCGGAGTCGATGTCGCCGTGGTGGTCGCCTACGGGCGGATCCTGAAGCGAGACGTGCTCGAATCGGTGGAGCACGGTTTCGTCAACGTGCATTTCTCGCTGTTGCCGCGGTGGCGAGGCGCCGCACCCGGTCGAGCGTGCCGTGCTCGCAGGCGACGAGTACAGCGGGGTCTCGCTGATGGTGCTCGACGAGGGCCTGGACACCGGCCCGGTGTTTGCCGCCGTGGAGACTGAGATCACAGAGTTCGAGACCGCAGGGGAGCTGACGGGACAGGTTGGCGGCGTTGGGTGCGGACGTTCTCCGCGATCACCTGGAGGACTACATACACGAGAAGCTGTTGCCGGCGCGCCAGATGCAAACCGGGGCAACCACCGCTCCGAGATTGACGACAGCGGAGGCCCGTCTCGATTGGCGGATGGGCATGGACGATTTCACCAGGGCGGTGCGTGCTTTCAATCCTCGGCCGGGTGGATGGGCGGAGGGCGAAGGGACACGCCTCAAGATCTTCGAAGTCGGGCCTGCCTCGCCGCATGTTGCCGCAGGAGAGATCCGGATCGTGGATGGCAGGCCCATCCTCGGGCTGGGAAACGGCGCAGTGGAATTGGTGCAGGTGCAGCAAGCGGGAAAGCCGAGGCTCTCCGGACGAGAATGGGCCAACGGACGGCGTGGGTTCGGGTTGCGGTTGGATCCGGCGGAGTGAGTAGGTGAATGCTCGTGCGATGGCCGCTGCCATCCTGCTGCGGATCACCGATCACGGAGCGTATTCCAACGTCGTGCTTGCGACAGGCACCCGCGGTTTGGGAGGCGCCGATAGAGCGTTCATCTACAGCCTGGTGACCGGCACGCTGCGCAGGATTCGCACCATCGATGCCGTCATTGCCGTTGTGGCGGGTCGGGACGTCGGCGAGCTGGATCCCGAAGTCCGCGCCGTATTGGAGGTCGGCGTTGGGGAACTGCTCGACGGTCGGGATGATGCGGTATACGCCACGGTCAACGAGTCGGTCAATGCGGTCAAGCAGATCGGGTTTCCGCAGGCTTCCGGACTGGTGAACGGGGTTCTGCGCCGCCTGGTGCGAGAGGGAGTGCCCGAGTTGCCGCCGGATCGGGCCCGCGAGCTCTCTGTACCGGAATGGGTGCTAGGGAAACTGACCGCTCAGCACGGAAGACAGATGGCACGCGAGCTGCTCGAAGGACTACGGGAGTCGCCGGCGGGCACGGGGGTAAGAGTACGGCCCGGTGCCGCGGTGCCGTCGGGGGCGGTCCCGGTCGCAGGGATAGACGGGTGCCTTCCTGATTGAAGGGACTCCGAGCGCTGACGTCGGCGTGGTCATCTCGGATGCTGCCTCGACGGCAGTGGCCCAAGCGTTGGCAGCGCAACCCGGAGAGCGCATCCTCGACATGGCGGCGGCCCCGGGAGGGAAGACGAGTGCCACCTGGGACGCAGCGAGCGGCGGGCTCGATCTCATCGCCATGGACCGGCATCCCAGGCGTCTGGGCAGTGCTCGGGAGCGCCTCGATGAGCTCGGGGTTCATCCTCGTTGGGTAGTGGGGGACGGGTCCCGCGCACCATTCCGGGACGGGACGTTCGATGCTGTGCTAGTCGACGCCCCATGTACGGGTCTAGGAACACTGCGACGCAGGCCGGAGATCGCGATGCGACTCAAGCCGAGAGGGATGACGAGCCTGGCGGCACAGCAGGCAGCGCTGCTGGCCGAGGCCTGGCGCGTGACTCGACCGGGGGGCCGCATCGTCTATTCCGTGTGCACGCTGTTCGCCGAGGAGACGGTCGATGTCATCGCCGGCTATCCGGCGGCCGCACCGGAGGCTCTACCCGGGAAGCCTTGGGGGAGTGGCATCCTGCTTGCCCCGAGCCTCACGGGGACGGATGGCATGTTTGTCTCTGTCATCCGACGTCCGGGATGACCACTTCGTCGAGATCCTCCTCGGCCTCCGGCCACTGCATCCCCAAGCCCTCGAGCGTGGTGACGATTGTCTCCGCGACGACGATATTGCGATACCACTTGCGATTGGCAGGGACGATGTACCAGGGGGCATCCTCGGTGCTGGTACGGCTCAGACATCGCCTCGTATGCCTCCATGTAGCTCGGCCACAGCTTGCGGGCATCGAGATCATCTTTGTTGAATTTCCAGTTCTTCGTGTCGTCGTCGAGGCGGGCGCGGAGACGCTCAGCCTGCTCATCGGGTGAGATATGCAGATAGAACTTCAGGATGGTCGTGCCCTCGTCCGAGAGCATTCTCTCGAAATCGTTGATATGCCCGAAGCGTCGTTGCCAACGCTCCTCGGGGACGAGCCCGAGGACACGCACCACCAGGACGTCCTCGTAGTGGCTGCGATTGAACACCGCAAGGGATCCGGCGGAGGGCGCGTGTTCGTGGACACGCCACAGGTAGTCGTGCCCGAGCTCCTCGGGAGTCGGCTTCTTGAAGCCGTAGACATCGATGCCTTGCGGGTTCACGCCGGTGAAGACGTTGCGGATGGTGCCATCCTTGCCGCCGGTGTCCATCGCCTGGAACACAACGAGAACCTTGTGCTTCCCGTCCGCCCAGAGGAGACGCTGCAGCTCGCTGAGCCGCCGCCGTAGCCTCTTGAGATGGGTGCGGGCGTCGTGCTTGCCCCCTGCGAAGCCGGAGCGATCGGCAGGGTCCCATTCGCTCAAATCGATCTCTTGACCCGGCGCCACCCGATACCTGTCCACGTGACCTCCACTGCAGTCTTGTCGCCGGCTACCGTAGCGAGCTATCCGGCAACGGTCCGTATTGGCCGCAGCCCTGGATAACCGCTCTTGGCACGTCTAGAGGCCTATGCTGCCACCCGTGCGCAATCTCATAGCCCCCTCGATTCTCGCCGCCGATTTTGCCCGGCTCGGCGAGGAAGTCAACACGGTCGCTCCGTATGTCGATCAGTTGCATGTCGATGTGATGGACGGTCACTTCGTGCCAAACCTCTCACTGGGGATTCCGGTGATCGCATCACTGCGCAAGGTCACGGACCTCAAGTTCGATTGCCACCTGATGATGCACAACGCCCATCGGTACTTTCCGCGAGCTGCGGGAGGCAGGGGGAGACCTGGTCTCGGTGCATCTGGAGGTGTACCCGGATCCGCGGCCCATCGCAGCGGCGGCACGGTGCCGAAGGGCTCGAGTTCTCTATCGCTTTCAACCCGCCAACGGATTTCTCCGCGGTGGAGCCCTTCCTCGAGACTGTGCGACATGATCGTCATCATGTCGGTGCATCCCGGGCTTCGGCGGTCAGAGCTTCATCGAGGATTCTCTGCGAAAAATGGAAATCGCGAGGAAGTCTATTGAGTCAAAGGGATTGGCGACCGATATAGAGGTCGATGGTGGGATCGGAGCCGCCAACATCAGGCGGGCTCGGGATGCGGGCGCCAACGTCTTTGTCGCCGGCAGCTCGGTATTCCGGAAGGAAGATCCCGTCGAAGCTGTACGAGAGTTGCGCAGAGAGATCGAGAGTCGAGAGACCGCATGAAGGACAGGATCCTGGTCGTTGATGACGATCCGGACATTCTTCAATTCGTCGAGATGAATCTCGACATGGAGGGGTTCGACACCCAGACCGCCGAGAGTGGGAAGATCGCGCTCGAGGTCGCGCGCGAGCGTCCCCCGGACCTCATCCTGCTCGACGTGATGATGCCGGAGCTCGACGGTCTCACAGTGCTGCGACGGCTTCGCTCCAGCCCGGCAACGGCGAGCATCCCGGTCGTGCTACTGACCGCAAAGGCTCTCGCCGAGGACCGGGTCCGTGGGCTCGATCTGGGGGCGGACGACTACATCACCAAGCCGTTCGACATCGAGGAGCTGCTGGCGAGGGTGAAGGCGGTGCTTCGCCGGGCTCAGCAGATGCGTGACCTCTCACCGCTCACCGGTCTGCCGGGCAACTTCCGTATCTCACGCGAGCTGGAGAGTCGTGTTTCCAGTGGCTCGGAGTTCGCCATCGTTCACGCCGACCTCGACAACTTCAAGTCCTTCAACGATCACTACGGGTTCATGCGTGGGGACTCGGTGATCAAGTACACGGCACGGATCCTGGTCGAGGCCTCTGAGGCAAGCGGCGATCCCGAGGTCTTCGTCGGCCACGTCGGCGGTGACGACTTCGTCGCCGTGATCGACCCGACCTACGTCGAGGAGTTCTGCAAGGCGGTGGTGACTACGTTCGACCAGGGAATCCTCGACTTCTACGACACGGCAGACGCGCTCCAGGGATACATCGAGGTCACCGACCGCAAGGGAGAGCGTCACGCTTTTCCGATCTCATCCATCTCGATGGGTGTTGCCACCAATACCAAGCGCCCCGTCAAGTCGGAGTGGGAGGCGTCGGCGATCGCCTCCGAGATGAAGGAATACGCCAAGCGGCAGCCGGGATCGTCGTACCAGATCGACCGCCGGGCGTAACGCCGGCCTCTACCCCGGTGACTCACCACGCGCAATGGAATTGAGGCGCGGATTCCGGCGTTAAACTCTCAGACAGAAGATATTGCCCCCTTCAGGGCAGGGTGAAATTCCCGACCGGCGGTGAAAGCCCGCGACCCCCGCATCAGGGGTGGATCCGGTGAAACTCCGGGGCCGACGGTGACAGTCCGGATGGGAGAAGGAGGGCGTGTGTCGAGACGCGCATTGTCCGACAACCTAGACCGTCCGGATCGGGCGGTAGCTACCGGCGCCATCGGTGTTGACCACATGAGGCGCGCCATCGCGCTTGCCGCAGCGCAGCAACCACATCCCAACCCTCGTGTTGGTGCCGTCATTGTCGATGTGAACGGCTCTGTGATCGCGCGAAGCAGCACACAGACGCGCCGGTGAGCCGCACGCCGAGGCGCTCGCCCTTGCGGAAGCGGGGGAGCGAGCACGCAATGCGACGGTATACGTGACGCTGGAACCGTGCTCTCATGAGGGTAGGACCCCACCGTGTAGCCGGGCCTTGATCGACGCCGGTGTGGGCACCGTCGTGATCGGGGCCGTCGATCCGGACCAGCGTGTCAGCGGCTCGGGCATCGCGGAGCTGCGCCGGGCGGGCATCCACGTCACCACGGGAGTACTGGAGGATGAGATCGAGCAGTTGGATCCCGGGTACTTCCACCACAGGCGCACGGGGAAGCCTCTCATCACCCTCAAGCTGGCCAGCACACTCGACGGCCAAATCGCGGCAGCAGACCACACCTCGCGATGGATAACCGGAGACGAAGCTCGACGCGATGCTCATCGACTTCGCGCAGAGTCCGATGTAGTGATAGTCGGGGCGGGCACGGTGATCGAGGACGACCCTCAGCTCGACGTCAGGCTGTCCCAATACGAGGGCAGGCAGCCACGGCCGGTCGTGGTCGCAGGAAAGCGACCGATACCGTCGATGGCGCGAGTCATGGGCCACGATCCGCTGGTCTACATACCGGAGCCGGGTCACGACCGGGTGGACGTCGCCGCGATGGTCTCGGATCTCGGAGCGAGAGGGTACGTGAGCGCGCTCGTCGAGGGCGGAGCCGGCGTCGCCGCATCGATGATCCGGGGGGGCCATGCAGACCGGCTGGTCATCTACCTGGCAGGAAAGCTCGGGCTCGGGACCGGCGTCCCGCTGTTCTCCGGGGTGTTCGCAAACATCGACGATGCGCTGGATGTGGCCATCGAGTCGGTCACCAGGTTGGGGAGTGATTTGAGAATCGACGCAAAGGTAGGGAACTGATGTTCACCGGAATCGTGGCAGCCATCGGAACCGTGTCTTCCGTCGCGGAGACCGCCACCGGGCGACGGATCGAGATCAGCGCTGCCGACTTGCTCTCCGAGATGGAGCTCGGTGACTCGGTCGCCGTCAATGGTGTCTGTCTCACCGCAGTGGGTGTGGGTGGCGGAGCCGTAACGGTCGATGTGGTCCAGGAGTCTCTCGACCGCAGCAATCTCGGCGACCTCGTCGTTGGCGGCTCCGTGGATCTCGAGCGACCGATGCCGGCTGCGGGGCGCTTCGACGGCCACATCGTGCAGGGACATGTCGACGGGGTCGGCACGATTGTGGCCATCGAGCCAGAGGGTGAGGCGAGGCGGGTTCGGATTGAGATCCCCGCAAGGCTCGAGAAGTACGTCGTCGAGAAGGGGTCGATCACGGTCGACGGGGTGAGCCTTACCGTTACGGCCGTCGGCACCGAACCTTGGTTTGAGATCGTCCTCATCCCACACACCCTGGAGGTCACCGTGCTCGGTAACCGTGGGTTGGGCGATCGCGTCAATCTGGAAATGGACGTGCTTGCGAAGTACGTGGAAAGGCTGATGGTCAAGTGAACACAGCAACTATCGAAGAAGCCCTGGCAGCCGTCGCGGCCGGTGAGTTCGTTCTCGTCGTGGACGATGAGCACAGGGAGAACGAGGGTGACTTGATCATCGCCGCGGAGAAGGTGACGCCCGAGAAGCTGGCCTTCATGATTCGCCATACGAGTGGCTTGATCTGTCTCCCAACCACCGGCGAGCGGCTCGACGAGCTGGGGCTGCCCCTCATGGTGTTGGAGAACACTGACTCTCACAAGACGGCCTTCACGGTCTCGGTCGATGCCGTCGGCCAGACGACGACCGGGATATCGTCCGCCGACCGCGCCGCCACGATCAAGGCCTTTGTCGATCCGAGCACCGGTCCTCGCGATTTCGCCCGCCCGGGTCACATCTTCCCCCTGCGGTACCGAAAAGGGGGAGTGCTCGTCCGTCCCGGGCATACCGAGGCGGCAGTCGACCTGGCCAGGCTCGCCGGTCTCTATCCGGCGGGTGTGTTGTGCGAGGTGGTGCTCGATGAGGGTGGCATGGCTCGCGGGGACGATCTCGAAGCGTTTGCCGCCGAGCACGAGATCCCCCTCATCACTATCGATCAGCTGATCCGATACCGCTGGCGCAACGAAGCGATTGTCACCCGAGAGATCGAGACGACGCTGCCCACCGAGCACGGGACCTTCCGGGTCCTCGGCTATCGCTCGCAGGTGGATGGCTCCGAGTACGTGGCGCTGGTGTTCGGTGATGTTGCAGGAGCCGAGGAAGTGCTCACCCGGGCTCACTCGCGATGCCTCACCGGTGATGTGTTCGGGAGCAGACGTTGCGACTGCGGGCCTCAGCTGCACGAGGCAATGGCCCGGATCGCTGCGGAAGGCAGCGGCATCATCACCTACAACGAGGAGCACGAAGGTCGTGGCATAGGTCTGCTCGCCAAGCTGGCGGCATACAAGCTCCAGGACGAGGGCCGGGACACCGTCGATGCGAATCTCGAATTGGGATATCCGGCGGACGCCCGCCACTATGCGGTCGAAGCCCAGATCCTGTCCGACTTGAAGGTCTCCAGCATCCGATTGATGACCAACAACCCAGCAAAGATCGACGGCTTGCGAGAGCTGGGAATCGATGTCGTCGATCGGGAGCCGCTCGTCGCAGGCGTGAACGGGCACAATCGCAAGTACCTTGCTGCCAAGGCGGATCGGCTGGGGCATCTCGTCGGACATGAGGAGATCAAGTAGATGGGGGAGAGCCAACCGTTGCAGGTGGTGGACGCATCCGGCCTCCGGGTCGCAGTGGTGCGAGCCCGGTACAACGATCACATCACATCGGGTTTGCTTGCAGGCGCAGAGGAGTATTTGTCCGCGGCCGGTGCTGATTACGACGTCTATGAGTCGCCCGGGTCGTTCGAGCTGCCGCTGATCAGCAAGCGATTGGCTGGTGCGGGATACGATGCGGTGGTGGCGCTTGGAGCAGTGATCAACGGAGAAACGGATCACTACGTCTACGTGGCCGGTTGCGCATCGGAGGGCCTGTTGCGGGCATCGCTGGACACGGGTGTACCGATCGCGTTCGGCGTATTGACCGTGCAGGAAGAGGAGCATGCGCTCAGCCGGAGTGCAGCAGGGCCGGGTAACAAAGGGTCGGAGGCGGCAGCAGCGGCCAGTGGAGACGGCGCTTCTACTGACGGGGTGTCGCGACGCGCGGATTGACCCGGCCAGTATTGACTGGCTCGGGCGGGCGCGTATACTCCCGGGTGTCCTGCCGCCAGGTGGGGCACCAACCGATGCAAGCGGAGGCGCCTGTCTCCCACCCGGCCACGAAATTGCGTGAGCCGCGGTCGACTTCCAGGCAGCACCGTTTGTGCTGCCTTTGTTTTGTGTCGGGAACGACAGTAAGTGCGACTAGGAGGTTTGCCCATCGCCAACGAACCCAGGGTGAACGAGCGGATCCGAGCCAAGGAAGTCCGCCTCGTGGATCCCAGCGGCGGTCAGGTTGGGATCAAGGGAATCGAAGAAGCCAGATGGTTGGCCGACCAACTCGGTCTGGATCTGGTGGAGGTTGCCCCCGATGCCCGGCCCCCGGTAGTCCGCCTCATGGACTACGGAAAGTTCAAGTACGAGGCTTCCGTGAAAGCGCGGGAAGCCCGGAAGAACCAGACGAAGACTGTCATCAAGGAAGTCCAGTTTCGTCCCAAGATCGCGTCCTCAGATTTCGATGTGAAGCGCAAACGTGTCGAGAAGTTTCTCGAGAGTGGCGACAAGGTCAAGGTCGTCATGCGTTTCAGGGGCCGGGAGGTGACCCACCCAGAGTTGGGGAGGGACATCTTGAAGCGACTCGAGGACGCCATGGAGGACTTCGGGACGGTGGAAACGCCCCCGCGCCTTGATGGACGTCAGATGACCATGGTGTTGGCGCCGTTGCGAAAGCAGCGAACAGGTGAAGGCACGAAATCGCGAGCCGAGAAGGCTGCGGTCGAGCCGGACGCCGAAGGGGAAACCCAAGCCGAAGAGGAGTAGTAAGTGCCCAAGCAAAAGACCCACAGAGGCGCAGCCAAGCGCTACAAAGTGACCGGTACCGGAAAGATCCGGCACGTGAAAGCCTGGCACGGGCACAACCGTCACAAGAAAAGTGCGACACGTTGGCGTCGGGTAGCCGGTGAGGCCACCCTGACCGGCAAGGACGCCAAGCGGGCCGCCCGGCTGCTTGGTCGGTAGGAGGTCAACCCACAATGGCAAGAGTCAAGCGCGCAGTCAACGCGCAGAAGAAGCGGCGCAAGGTAATGGATCGTGCCTCGGGGTACACCGGGGCGAGAAGCCGTCGGTACCGAACCGCGAGAGAACAGACGCTGAACTCGGGGCAATACGCCTTCCGGGATCGACGTGCTCGCAAGGGGCAGTTCCGGCGCCTGTGGATCCAGCGGATCAATGCCGCGGCGAGGCAGAATGGCACGACCTACTCACAGCTGATCGCCGGCCTGAAGGCGGCCGAGGTCGATGTGGATCGGAAGATGCTCGCCGAAATGGCGGTGAATGATCCCGAGGCCTTTGCCCGTTTGGTAGAGGTAGCTCAATCGGTCGAAGCGTAGGACGAGCTTCAAGTGGGGGACCGAGGATGATCACATCCATCCGCAATCGCCAGGTCGCCGCGGCGCGGCGACTACGGAGGTCGAAAGAGAGAAGGGCCACCGGTCGGACCACGATCGATGGCCCCTTTCTCTTGCAGGAGGCGGTGCGCAACGGAATAGCGATCAGGGAGGTCTTTGCGCTCGCCGGCGACGAGGCGACGATCGAGCTGTGCCGGAGCGCCCAACTCGATGTCGTCGACGTCTCTGAGGAGGTGCTCGACCGGCTCGCCTCGAGCGTCAGCCCTCGGGGCCCTGTAGCTGTGATCGATGTTCCACCAGATGGGGAGTTGATGGCGGCCGACACCATTGTGATGTGGGGGATCAGCGACCCGGGAAATGCCGGAACGATCATTCGGACGGCGGCCGCGTTCGGCTTTCAGGTGCTGGCCACCGCGGGGACGGTGGACCTTTGGTCGCCAAAGGTGCTGCGCGCCGGCGTGGGCGGGCACTTTCGCACCCGGCTGGTGGGCGGTTTGGAGAGCATGGAGCAGCTCGAACGGGTCGGGCTGGTCCCGCTGGCTCTAGCTGCGGACGGCGTGTCGCTGGCAAAGGTGGACCTATCGGACCCTGACCCGATTGCGTTGATCGTCGGCAATGAGGCGCACGGCGTTCCTTCCGGCTTGCACAAACGGGTCACGACGGTTGCGCTCCCCATGCCGGGTGGCACCGAGAGTCTGAACGCGGGAGTGGCGGCGAGCATCGCCATGTACCTGCGAATGTCGCGGCGTCCCGATGTGGATCCTGCCGGCTCCGTCCGCTGAGACGACAATCGGGAGGCGGTGTTTGCATTATGAGAGAGCACTCGATAGCGTTTCCGGCGATGACAAACACGCTGCGACGTCGTTTCAGCTTTACCGGGCCCGAGGCCCGGGCGAAATGCGCGTCGTGACCTGATCCAGTACCGACCTGATTCGCCCGGGAGCCACCCGGGCTTTTCTTTTGGCCCTGAAGACAACCCAGCGGGACACGGAACCATGACGAGTAACCTGAGCGATCCTATGGATCTCCCGGAATCATTAGCGAAACTGAAGGAAGAGACGGCTGCCGCGGTCACGCGAGCGGACAGTCTCGATGCGCTGGCGGTTGTCGAGGCGGGAGCCGTCGGCAGAGAGTCGCCGATCGGCGCGGCGCGGCGCGGGCTCGGGAAGATGCCGGCAGAGGAGCGGCGAGACGCGGGGCGGCTCATCAACGAAGTAGCCAAAGAGCTCGAGCTCCTGATCGAGACACGGCGCGAGCAACTGCGCGACCAGGAGAGAGCAGCTGCCATCAAGGCGGAGGCTATCGATGTCACGGTTGACTACGTGGCACTCCCCAAGGGCAGGTTGCACGTCATTCAACAGGTGATGGATGAGGTGTGCGACATCTTCATCGGCCTCGGTTATCACATTGCCGAAGGCCCGGAAGCAGAGCTGGCCTGGTACAACTTTGACGCGCTCAACACACCGCCGGACCATCCGGGGCGGCTCGAATCGGACACCATGTACGTTGATTACGGTGACCCGTCCGACGAGATGCTGCTGAGAGCGCACACCTCGCCGATCCAAGCCCGCTACATGGAGCAGAACGACCCACCGGTGTACATCGTTGCTCCGGGACGTGCGTATCGCAACGACACCATCGATGCGTCGCATCTGCCGGTGTTCCATCAGATCGAAGGCCTGGCGGTGGATGACTCCATCACCTTCTCCGATCTCAAGGGAACGTTGGCGGAGTTCGCAAGACAGTTCTTTGGTCCGGGCACCGAGGTCAGGATGCGCCCGCACTACTTCCCGTTCACGGAGCCGTCTGCCGAGCTCGATGTCTCTTGCTTCAACTGTGACGGGGGAGAGTCATCTTGCCGGGTGTGCAAAGGGGTGGGATGGCTCGAGATGCTTGGCTGCGGGATGGTGGACCCCAACGTGTTCACTGCAGTCGGCTACGACCCGAGCGACGTCACCGGATTCGCCTTCGGCATGGGCGTCGAGCGTCTTGCGATGGTTCGCCACGGCATCGACTCGATTCGCCACTTCGTGGACAACGATGTCCGATTCCTCAATCAATTCCCGGGATAGACAATGCGAGTATCACTGAACTGGCTCAAGGACTACATCGATCTGCCCACCGAGGATCCGGTGGAGCTGGCGCGTGCGTTCGACATGCTCGGACACGCCGTAGAAGACGTAGAGACCATCTCGGTGGGCTGGACCGATGTGTATATCGGGAGGGTGCTTCGCATCGAGCCCCATCCGAACGCCGACTCGGTTCGGGTCACATATGTCGATCTCGGCGACGGTGCAGAGCACCAGATCATCTGCGGAGCCTGGAACTTCGAAGCGGGTGCGGTGGTTCCGGTGGCGATTCCCGGATCGGTGTTGCCGGGAGATTTCCGTATCGGCGACCGCACGATCCGTGGGGTGGAGTCGCATGGGATGATCTGCTCCGAGCGCGAGCTCGGGCTCGGAGACGTGCACGAGGGCATCATGGTGCTCGACGACGATGCCCCCATCGGGCAGCCGTTCGAGACGTTCCTCGCCCTCCCGGACGTCGTGTTCGATCTGGAGATCACCAACAATCGCCCGGATGTCATGGGCATGGTCGGCGTGGCTCGGGAGCTGGCCGCGTGGTTCGATATCGATTATCGCTATCCCGACGTGACGCTCGAGACCGAACCGGGTGAGCCCAGGCTCGAGATCGTCATCTCGGCAACAGACGGCTGCAACCGGTTCGTAGCGCGGGAGATGCGCGACGTGACGATCGGCCAGTCACCGGTGTGGATGAGGGAGAGGTTGCGGAAGGCCGGCATCCGGGCAATATCGAACATCGTCGATGTCTCCAACTACGTGATGGTGGAGATGGGCCACCCCATGCACACATTCGATGCGGACTCGATCATCGGCGACCGGCTCGAGGTGCGCTGGGCGAAATCGGGCGAGACGCTCGAGACGCTCGACGGCGTGGAACGCAAGCTGGACAGCCGGGATCTGGTCATCGTCGACGATCAGGGGCCGACCTCACTGGCTGCAGTGATGGGCGGGGCGAGGTCCGAGGTCGTTGCCACGACGGATCGGGTCATCGTGGAGGCCGCCTCGTGGCACCCACCTACGGTCATGTACACCTCGCGCCGTCACGACTCTGCGGTCGGAGGCATCGGCACGCTTCGAGCGAGGCGTAGACCCGAACCTGGCTCCGGATGCCAACGCCAGGGCATGCAAGCTGCTCGAGGAGATAGCAGGCGGGGTCATCATGGACACTGTGATCGACGTCAATCCGAACCCTGTTGCTCCGTGGCGGGTGGAGCTGGCCGAGCCGGATGTCTCCCGGCTGCTCGGGTCCGAGTTCGATCTGAAGCGATCTGCAAGCCTGCTGCGGCGGCTCGGTCTGGAAATCGAAGAGGGCGCAACGCTGGTTGTGACCATTCCGACCTACCGGCCGGATTTGACCCGGCCTGCAGACCTGGTCGAGGAGATCGCACGGCTGGCGGACTACGACACATTCGGCGCGACCGTCCCCACCGGCCCTGCCGGGGGATTGCTGCCCGAGCAACAACGCATGCGGCTGGCGCACAACATCTTGCGCGGCGCAGGACTGGTCCAGGCGATCAACCTTCCTTTCGTTTCTCCTGCCGAGCTTGCGGCATTCAGCGATGACGTGGCCGAGGACGGGCATGTTCGCGATGTCGTCAGTGTCCGCAACCCACTTCGTGATGACCAATCGAAGCTGCGTCAGAGCCTGTTGCCGGGGCTGCTGCGAAATCTGAGAGAGAACCGAAACCGAGGGTTGCAGGGTGTTGCCTTGTTCGAGTCTGGGACGGGTCTTCTACGCGCACCCGTGGGGTGTCGACGGAAGGGTGCCGGAGCAGCCGGTGCGGCTGGCGGCGGCCCTGATCGGCCCGTTGGGTCGAACGCAACTGGGAGGGCAGGTGGCTACATCCGACGCAGGCACGGCTCTTGCCCTCGTCGACCTGCTTGCCGACGGTCTCGGAGTGACCATCACCCGGCGTCAGGCGACCCGGAGCGGCATGCACCCAACAAGGACCGCCGACCTGGTGATGGGGGAGGTCACGATCGGATACGCCGGAGAGCTGCATCCCGAAGTTGCCGAACTCTTCGAGCTGGATGCTCGTGTCGCCGTTCTGGAGCTAGACATCGACCCCTGTCATCGCGCCGAGGCCGAGTGTCCAGATGCAGGCGGTATCCAACTATCCGTACGTCGATTTCGACCTTTCATTCGAGGTGGCACTGGACACTGCGGCGGCAGACTTGGTTGCCGTCACGACCGTAGCATCGGACCTGGTTGAGTCGGCGGGAATCTTCGACGATTACCGCAATGAGCGAGGGGAGCGTGCCGTAGCGATCAGCTACCGCTTGCGAGCCGCCGATCGCACCCTCGATGCCGAGGAGATTGCAGCAGTACGGCAGAAGATGATTGATGAAGCCGCTGCCAAAGGCGCCAAGCTACGCGGCGGATCGTGAGGAGTGGAGTAGACATGTCGGACTTTTTGATGGTGACCGATCTCGGTGGCGACGGCCTCACCGAGACGCTGCGGCTGGCAGTCGACTCGAAACGTGACCTGAGCGGTTACGCAGGGCGGTTGCAGGGACAGAAGGTGGGGCTCTTCTTCGAGAAGCCGTCAACCAGGACCCGGGTTTCCTGTGAGGTGGCGACGATCGAGCTCGGTGCTCACCCCGTTGTGTTGAAGGCCGATGAGGTCGGCCTGGGGAAACGTGAGTCTGTTGAGGACGTCGCCAGGACTCTCGACCGGTATCTGGACGTGCTCGCATTCCGGGTGTTTGACCATCAGAATCTCGAGAAGATGGCCCCAGTGGCGGATGCGCCGATCATCAATCTCTTGTCCGACCGGTCACACCCATGTCAGGCGCTCGCTGACCTGCAGACGATCGCCGAGCACAAGCCACTCGCCGAGGCGAAGGTGGCGTATATCGGTGACGGCAACAACGTGTGCCACAGTCTTATGCTCGCCGGGGCGATGTCGGGCATGGATGTCCGGGTGGCAGGCCCCGAGGGCTACCAGCCGGCACCGGACATCGTGGCGCTCGCCGAGAAGCTCGCCGGTGATACGGGAGGGAAGATCACGGTGACCACGAGCGCAGCCGATGCGGTGGCGGGCAGCGATGTCGTCTACACGGACGTGTGGACGTCGATGGGCCAGGAAGCGGAGGCGGAGGAGCGCAACCGCATGCTGATGCCTTTTCAGGTGACACGAGAGCTGTTCGAGAGCGCGGCATCCGATGCGATTTTCATGCATTGTCTCCCTGCTCATCGGGGCGAGGAAGTCTACGGACGATGTGATCGAGCATGAGCGGTCTCGGGTGTTCGACCAGGCAGAGAATCGTATGCATTCGTTCCGCGGTCTCCTGCTCTATCTGAACGGCTGACCATGCCGGCGCCAACCCTGAGCACCTTGCTCAGCGGGAACGTGGTCGACGTAGCCAGAGACCTGCTGGGATGGACACTGCGGTCGATGGTGGGCGGAGCGGCGACCGCAGTGACGATCACAGAGACCGAGGCATACGCAGGAAGCAGCGATCCGGCGAGCCATGCGTATCGGGGCCGTACGGCGCGGAATGCCACGATGTTCGGCCGTCCCGGGCTCTTGTACGTGTACCGGTCATACGGCATCCATTGGTGCATGAACGTGGTGGTGGGCGGTGCAGGAGAGGCTCACGCCGTCCTGTTGCGCGGAGGCGAGATAACCGAAGGCCACGACACGATCGTTGCCCGCCGGGGGCGCCGTGACCATCTCACCGACGGCCCGGGCAAGCTGGGCCAGGCGCTTGGTGTCACCGGTGAGCATGATGGTGTCGACCTGCGCACCGGGACGCTCCGGCTGGTCCCGGGACCCGGCGTCGGGGACCGCCGGATCAGCAAGACACCGCGGATCGGCATCACCAAAGCGACCGAGCGACTCTGGCGCTTCGTCGTTGTTGGGCTAATCTCCGCGACGATGATGACGCCAGAAGATCAATACAAATACCTGACCGACGGCGTGGATACGGTGCTTCCCGAGGGGGAGCTGCTGGAGCGGCTGCGCCGAGGTCGCCCGCTGCGCGCCAAGCTGGGTGTCGACCCGACTGCACCGGATGTCACTCTGGGATGGGCGGTCGTCTTCGAGCGGCTCCGTCGCTTCCAGGAGTGCGGCCACACCGCCGTGTTGATCCTCGGTGATTTCACCGCCCAGGTGGGAGACCCGAGCGGCAAGAGCGAGACCCGGCGCCGCCTCGATGCTGACGAGGTCGGCGGCTACGTCTCCGGGGTGATCGATACGATCAAGGAGATCCTCCTGCCCGAGAATCTCGAGATTCGGCACAACTCGGAGTGGCTCGGTGCGATGGACATGCACGATGTCCTCGATCTCACCTCGCAGTTCACGGTGTCCCGGATCATGGATCGTGAGGATTTCACGAAGCGCTGGGAAGCACACGAGCCGATCTCGATGATCGAGTTCATGTACCCGCTACTCCAGGGGATGGACTCGGTCGCGGTGCAAGCGGACATCGAACTCGGCGGCAGCGACCAGCTGTTCAACAATCTGGTAGGGCGTGACTTGCAGGAGCGGCGGGGGCAACAGGGCCAGATGGTGCTCACGGTCCCGTTGCTGGTGGGGACGGACGGTGTCAAGAAGATGTCACAGTCACTCGGCAACTACATATCGGTCAAAGATGAGCCGGCTGAGATGTTCGGCAAGACGATGAGCATCCCGGACGATGCCATGGGACAGTGGTTCAGTCTCGCCGCATACCGGCCCGAAGCGGAGGTAGCGCAGATCATCGCCGATATGGCGAGTGGGGCCCGTCACCCGGGGGAGACCAAACGAGAGCTGGCGAGATCGATCGTCACCCGGTATTGGGGAGCCGGCGCCGCAGTCGAGGCAGAGAGCGCTTTCGATCTCCTCTTCAAACAGCACAGCATTCCTGATGAGCTAACCGAGCATGCACTCGGGAGGGAGGACCCTGTCTGGTTGCCGGGGCTGCTCAACGAATCCGGGTTGGTGAGTTCCAACGGCGAGGGACGTCGCATGTTGCGTCAGAACGCGGTGCGCATCGACGGTGAGCAGGTGACAGAGGAGTCGATGCCCCGCCCCCAGTTGGTCGGATCGGTGCTGCAGGTGGGCAAACGTCGTTTTGTGCGATTGGTGGAATGATGCAGCGGTTTCGTAACGCCCTAGCCGACGTGATCGTTGGGTTGCTGGTGATCGTGGTGGCCTTCTGGCTGCTGCGTGGCATTTTCCGGATGTTCCTATGGGCGGCGACCCTCGTTGTCATCGTCCTTTTCATCGGGCTGGTGCTGCGGATCGCTGCAAAGATCAGAGGGTCCTGAAACGCACTGTGGCCCGCCCAGGACGGGCGGGCCACAGCATGTTGGGCATGCCAGGTGCTGGCTATGCCGTCGGCCCGGTCGCCAACCGCTTGCGACCGTGCTCGAGACCGAGGAACACACCTCCGAGGGCGAGGAACAGCAGACCGAGCAATCCAATCGTGTCGAGCTCCATACCGGTGACCGGCAGGATGGCGACAATGCCGTAGTCGGCATCGAGGAAGCTCTGGTCGTCGAGGACTGTGACTGTGTACGAGCCGACGGTGGTCAAGCCGTAGTTGTCCGGCAGCGTCGACTTCAATACCTCGACGACATAGGTGCCGGCGTCGAGACCCGAGAACAGGTACTTGCCGTTGCTGTCCGTGACCGTCGTGAGGACCTCATCCGTTGCCTGGTTGGTGAGACGAATCGTCACGCCGGAGACACCGGTCTCATCCGGATCCTGGACCTTGTCCTTGTTGTCGTCATACCAGACGTAGTCGCCGATCGTCGAGGATGCTCGGACCTGTGAGACTGCAGTCACGACTGCGTCGTCCCAGTCGTCGCCTTGACCGTCACCGGGGACAGAGTCGATGTCCTCTTCGTTGGCTGCGGTGACCTCGGCGACATTTGTGAACACGCCGATGTCATCAACTGTCGCGTTGAAGGACATGGAGACGGTCTCTCCGACGGCGAGGTTGCCGATGGTCCAGACTCCCGTTGCCGGGTTGTAGGCACCGGCTGCGTTGTCGGACACATAGGTGAGTCCGGCAGGCAACGTGTCGGTCACCGCAACACCGGTGGCGTCGTCGGGTCCCTGGTTGATCACCGAGATGGTGAACGTGGTCTGCTCACCAACCGCAACCTCGGATGGGTCGGCGGACTTGTCGAGCTCCAGATCGATGATGGCAGGAGGCTCGACCGTTGCGGCGACGACTGCGTCGTCCCAGTCGTCGCCCTGGCCGTCGCCGGGGACAGAGTCGATGTCCTCTTCGTTGGCTGCGGTGACCTCGGCGACATTGGTGAATGTGCCCGCCTGGTCGACGGTGACGACGAACTCCATCGAGACGGTCTCGCCGACGGCGAGGTTGCCGATGGTCCAGACTCCGGTTGCCGGGTCGTAGGCACCGGCTGCGTTGTCGGACACATAGGTGAGTCCGGCAGGCAACGTGTCGGTGACCTGCAACACCGGTGGCGTCGTCGGGTCCCTGGTTGATCACCGAGATGGTGAACGTGGTCTGCTCACCAACCTGGACCGATGCAGGAGCGACGTCCTTGGTCAGCTCGAGATCGATGATGGCAGGCGGGACCACTGCAGTGACGACTGCGTCGTCCCAGTCGTCGCCCTGGCCGTCACCGGGAGTCGAATCGACGTCCGGCTTCGTTGGCTGCGGTGACCTCGGCGACATTGGTGAATGTGCCCGCCTGGTCAACGGTGACAACGAACTCCATCGAGACGGTCTCGCCGACGGCGAGGTTGCCGATGGTCCAGACCCCGGTTGCCGGGTCGTAGGCGCCACCGGCATTGTCGGACACATAGGTGAGTCCGGCAGGCAACGTGTCGGTGACCTCAACACCGGTGGCGTCGTCGGGTCCCT
>CAWJPT010000008.1:125000-292146 GCA_963844835.1 uncultured bacterium
AGGCCCAGGTAAATCCGGTCCTCATAAAGCCTGAGATACGATACCGAGCCGAACGAGGCGAAGCCACCGATCCCATGCTGCCAAGAAAAGCTTCTAGCGAGTTCGTATGGCGCCCGTACCCCAAACCAACACAGGTGGACAGGTAGAGAATACTAAGGCGAGCGAGATAACTTTGGTTAAGGAATTCGGCAAAATGGATCCGTAACTTCGGGAGAAGGATCGCCCCGGTAGGGTGAAGGCCCTCGCGGCCGGAGCCCGAGGGGGTTGCAGAAACCAGGCCCTAACGACTGTTTACTAAAAACACAGGAGCGTGCTAAGTCGCAAGACGCTGTATACGCTCTGACGCCTGCCCGGTGCTGGAAGGTTAAGGGGATCGGTTAGCTTCGGCGAAGCTGTGAACCTAAGCCCCAGTAAACGGCGGCCGTAACTATAACGGTCCTAAGGTAGAACCACTCAGAGTGCATGAGTGACTGCCCCCTGCAGCGGTGAGGCCGTAGGTAAACTTGGCTATATGCTGGAAACATCCGAGTATCCGACGGTACTCGTTCATGTCACAGTGTACTTCGTACGCTTGCCGGTCATGAGCAGTGAAAATCCGATCCGGTGCGGACAATCAGCAGGAAACGGACCAGGTACTCGATCAGTGGATGGTCGGCTTCGTCGACGGTGAAGGATGCTTCTCAGTATCCATATGCCGCAACGACTAGCGCAGCGCACGGTCGGTTGGCATATCCAGCCAAGTTTCCGGTGACACAACGCCACGACCACAAAGACATACTCGAGATGCTGGCCGAGCTTCTTCGGTTGTGGCTACGTCCGCGCGAACAGCGGCACGACAATCAGCATTGACCGTTGGCACGTCTACGTAGTGCGACAGCGCGGACGACCTTCGCGAGCGGATCATCCCGTTCTTCGGAACAAAACGAGCTCATTACAGCAAAGCGACGCTGACTTCGAGTTGTTTCGCCGTTCATCGACATGATGGGCGATTCGACGAGCAAGCCTTCGACAAGAAGGATATCTTCACGGAAGTGGTGCATCGCACCTACTCGACTGAATGCGAATGGCAAGCAACGCAAACACCGGTCTAAGAATCCTGGAATCCTCAGAGACTACACGCGATACCGCTACATGGATAGCGGGAAAGATATAGTCCGATCCCCATGGCGACATGGGGAGCCAGGCAGAAATGATCTGGCCCACTCCGAGCGCACCGTCCGCGCATCGACATCCGGAGTGGAGTAACAACAATGCCTAAGGTAGCGAAATTCCTTGTCGGGTAAGTTCCGACCTGCACGAATGGCGTAACGATTTGGGCACTGTCTCAACCAAAGACTCGGCGAAATTGCAATGTGAGTAAAGATGCTCACTACCCGCGACAGGACGGAAAGACCCCGGGACCTTTACTGCAGGTTGACATTGGGGTTTGTCATGTGATGTGTAGGATAGGTGGGAGGCTTTGAAGCGGCGGCGCTAGCTGTCGTGGAGCCAACCTTGAAATACCACCCTTCGCATGATAGGCCTCTAACCTCGATCCGTTATCCGGATCAGGGACAGTGTCTGCCGGGCAGTTTCACTGGGGTGGTGGCCTCCTAAAGAGTAACGGAGGCGCCCAAAGGTTCCCTCAGCCTGGTCGGCAATCAGGCGGCGAGTGCAAGCGCACAAGGGAGCTTGACTGCGACACCTACAAGTGAAGCAGGTACGAAAGTAGGGGCTAGTGATCCCTCGGCTGCATGTGGATGTGCCGAGGCCAACGGATAAAAGGTACCCCGGGGATAACAGGCTCATACCGCCCAAGAGTCCATATCGACGGCGGTGTTTGGCACCTCGATGTCGGCTCGTCTCATCCTGGGGCTGAAGCAGGTCCCAAGGGTCGGGCTGTTCGCCCGTTAAAGAGGCACGCGAGCTGGGTTTAGAACGTCGTGAGACAGTTCGGTCCCTATCCGTCGCGGGCGCAGGAGATTTGAGGAGAGTTGTCCCTAGTACGAGAGGACCGGGATGAACGTACCGCTGGTGTGCCAGTTGTTCTGCCAAGAGCACGGCTGGTTTGCTACGTACGGAACGGATAAGCGCTGAAGGCATCTAAGCGCGAAGCCGCCTCCAAGATGAGATCTCCCACCGTAAAAGGGTAAGGCCCCTGGTCAGAACACCAGGTTGATAGGCCGGAAGTGGAAGTGCAGTGATGCATGTAGCTGACCGGTACTAATAGGCCGAGGGCTTGATTTTGAATACCGCGACGATTGTGCTCGCTATGGAGTGCTCAAAGAGCGCTCAAGAGGTTTCGGTGGCCATGGCGACAGTGTCCCACCCGTTCCCATTCCGAACACGGAAGTTAAGCCTGTCAGCGCCGATGGTACTTGGGGCGAAGGCCCCCGGGAGAGTAGGACGCCGCCGACGTAATGTAGAGTGAAGCCGCCCCATGGGGCGGCTTCACTCGTTTCAGCAGCTTTGGAGTACATGTGAGTTCGCGCGACGGCAAGCCCAACAAGCCATCAAGGAAGAGGACCGCCGGGGATGGGCGCGCCCGGGGCGGGGCCAAGGGATCGGGTGGAAAGAGATCTGGTGGTGCCGCCAAGCGTGGGGAGGCGAGGGGCGCGGGTGGTGCCGCCAAGCGTGGGGATGCCAGAAGGACCGTCGGCACCGGGAAGGGCGGCAATCCTAGAAGTTCCGGTAGCGATGCCAGCAGAACGGGCGGGCGGTCTGGTGGCTCGCGCAGAAGCGGCACGGGGAGCAAGTCGGGCTCGGTGCGGAGGTCTGGGAGCGGCAGGCAGCAGACGGATCGGGATGCTCCAGCGCAGAAGAAGCTGCCTGCGGCCGCGTCCGGGCTCCCGCGGCACGTCGTCGAGGCATTGATTCGGGTCACACCCCCTGCCCGCCAGTCTGCTGCGCTGTCTGCCCTCGCTGAGGCCGCCGAAGCGTTCAGCGAAGGGCAATTCCATGTTGCGGCGCGGAAGGCAGGACATGCCAAGGACCTGTCGTCTCGTGATGCGACCATCAGAGAGATTCTGGCATTAGCCTCATATCGCATCGGGGACTGGCAGACGGCGCTGCGCGAGCTGCGCACCTACCGGCGGCTCAGTGGGGAGACAACTCACATGCCGGTGGAGATGGACGTCCTGCGAGCTCTCGGGCGGGGCAAGGACGTCGCCGCGGTCTGGGAGTGAGCTTCGACAAATACGGCGGGTCGCCCGCAGTCAAGAAGGAAGCCCGCGTCGTGTACGCCTCGTATCTCATCGACGAGGGCGACCTCGACGGTGCCGCCAACGTGATCGGCCGGCCGAAGGTCATGGACGATCCCTGGCCGGAGGACATGCGAATCTGGTATGTTGCCGCACCGCTGGCGGCCCTGCGGGGAGACGGCTCGACGGGCCAAAGCGCTGGCAGACGCCATCTTCTCGAGGACCCGTCGTTTCCCGGCCTCGACGAGCTGGACCGTCTCATCGAAGTCTCGCCTGAATCCTGTCAGACCGCCCAGATACGTTGAGATCATCCCGGCACTTCCCCCTGAAGGGAATGTGTAATGGACATGAATCTGGTGGTAGTGGCGGGCAAGCTGGCGGCCCCTCCCGAGCTTCGT
This sequence comes from uncultured bacterium, assembly GCA_963844835.1. Classification (GTDB taxonomy): domain Bacteria; phylum Actinomycetota; class Acidimicrobiia; order Spongiisociales; family UBA5794; genus JAAETI01. The sequence continues at coordinate 128,578 of CAWJPT010000008.1, forward strand.
GAGTTCGAATCGGGCAGTCGTCTGCTCCGCTCGCTGGTGACGGTGCGGAGCCAGGCACCGCGCCGCCGTGTCGACGTGCTGCCGGTCACGCTATGGGACCCGCCCTCGGATCACGAGCTGATCGACGCACCGGTCGGCAAGGGTGTCTGGGTAGTCGGGTCGATACAGCGCCGTTTCTGGAGCGGAGAAGATGGACGACGGAGTCGTCTGGAGCTGGTCGCACATGCACATCGAACTGAAGAGCTCAGAAGCCATGGCGACAACGGGTGAGCGAGGCGGTAGGACGCCGGGACGCAGTGGGAGCGCTGCGTCGAGTAGGGTGCCACGAATGCGAAGAGTCTCCATTGCCTCGGCGTCTCGATTGGCCGCGGATGCCGGTGCCACGATCGCCGATCTCGGAGGGAATGCCGTTGATGCTGCGATTGGCTCCGCCATCTGCTCCATGGTCACAGAGCCCGGGATCATTGCTCCGGGTGCCGGAGGGTTCGTCACGGTCTGGCCCGATGGAGAGGACCCCGTCGTCATCGACTGCTATGCCGAGATGCCCGGTCGGGGTCTGCCCGCCGAGCGATTTGGCCTTGGAGGCAGGGAGGTGGAGCTCACCTACGGAGGCAAGACGACGACCATCGTCGGCTACGGCTCGGTAGCGACGCCGGGTGCATTCGCCGGGCTCCGCCTGGCCTGGGAGCGCTACGGCGAGGCCTCGTGGAGCAGCCTGTTTGGCCCTGCGATCGCGGCCGTGGAGGAGGGCTTTCCGCTATCGCGGGCCGCGGCCGAATACTTGGGTCACTCCCATGAGCTCGTGTTCGGCTGGGATCCCCCGAGCCATCGAGCTCTACACCATGACAACGGCAGGCACCTATCCGCCGGTGACATCGTCAACGTCCCATATCTGGCTGACTCGCTACGCCTGCTCGCCACCGAAGGAGTCGCTCCGCTCTATGGGGGCGAGCTGGCAGCCCGCATCGTTGCGGCATCCGATGAGGAGCACGGGATCCTCACGCTTCGGGACTTCGCTGAGTACGAGGCCATTGTCCGCAGGCCGATCACGGTCCAGGTAGACGACTGGGAGATTGCCACCAATGCCGCCCCGGCGATCGGTGGAGCGACCATGGCCGCCATGCTGCTGCTGATGGGCGTGCATGGGTTTGACGAATGGGACGCGGCCAGTGTCGCCAGACTGGTGGATGTACAGGACGCGGTGCGGGAGTTTCGACGTACCCGGCTCGACGAGCTCCACGAGCGGGGAGCGGAGATCGCCCGACTGCTCGAACTCGCAGCGGCCGGAGACACCAAGGAGATGCTGAAGGCACCGTCGACAACGCATACCTCCGCCGTCGATTCCGATGGGTGCGGATGTGCAATCACCGTGTCCGCCGGATATGGCTCCGGCGCCATGGTCGACGGCACCGGCATGTGGCTCAACAACTCGTTGGGTGAAGTGGAGCTGCACAGTGGCGGTTTCCACGCGCTGGAACCCGGAGTCCGGCTCGTGTCGAACATGGCGCCGACGGTCGCCCGCTCCCGCAACGGCTCCGTCCTTGCCATCGGGTCACCCGGGGCGTCGCGGATCACAACGGCAATCAGTAGTGTGCTCGTCAACTTCATCCATCTTGGCATGTCGCTCAGCGAAGCCATCGAGCATCCACGGCTACACGCCGAGATCTTCAACGACCGGCGCACCGTTACCTACGAACCGGGCATCGACGTCTCGGGTGTCACGGGGTTCGATTTGCGACGCTTCCCCGACATCTCCATGTACTTTGGTGGGGTGCAGGCCGCGTTGTGGGATCCGCTTGCCGGGTTCTTCGAGATGGCCGATCCACGGCGGGATGGTGCGGTGGCGCATGGAGGCTGATATCAGGTGATTGAAGACCCAGCGGATCTGATCCGAATCGTTGCCGACCCGCTCCGGCTCAGCATTCTGGGGCGAGCCGCCGAAGGGAGGATGTCGCTCGAGGAGGTCGCGTCCACATTTGGTCTTCCCAAGAAGAAGGTCGTCGAGGCGATTGGAAAGCTGCGGGCGGTCGGCCTCATCGACGATGAGATGAAGTTGGTCCCGGAGGTGCTGCGCTCGGCTGCCGCCGGTCTGCCTACGGCTCCCGACGCCGCGGGGGTTATAACCGAGGGGCCGTGGAATGAGGAGGAGCAGGACGTCCTGCGGCGCTTCTTCAGCGGTACCCGCCTTGTGGAAATCCCAACGAGCCGGGCAAAACGCAACCTGATTCTCGAGCGGCTCGCCCAGGAATTCGAGCCAGGCCTCCGCTACGACGAGAGCACGGTTAGCTTCACCCTTCAACTCTTCCACCCCGACTATGCGGCGCTGCGGCGATACCTGGTCGATGAGGGATTCCTCACTCGGGCCGATGGCGTCTACTGGCGCACCGGCGGCCGGTTCGCTGCGGGAGCGGGAAGCGCATGATCTACCTGCTGGGCCCGGAGAGCAGCTAGGCATGCCGGATCGCCCACGCAACTACCGGTTCCTGTTGAGCCGAAGGTGGATCATCGGTCACCTCGTGGCGGTGCTTGCGATCGTGATATTCGTGAACATGGGATTCTGGCAGATCCGCCGCCTTCACGAGCGACAAGCGTTCAATGAGATCCTCACCAGCCGTACCACAGCAGCTGAGCAGCCACTCGACCAGGCGCTCTCGGAGTACGGTCCCGATCAGGACGAGCTGGAGCTGCGCACTGTCTTTGCATCCGGCGAGTACAACGTCGGGGAGGAGGTGATCCTGCTTGCGAGGTCGTACGACGGTATCTCGGGTCATCACGTGCTGACGCCTCTCGAGCTGGGTGACGGCCGGGCTGTGATCGTCGACAGGGGATGGGTGCCTATCGACATGAACGTGCCGGGCCAAGACTCCTCCGCGCCGCCGGGAGGTGAGGTTCTCGTCCATGGCGTGCTGCGCAAGACCGAAGTGCGGGGTCGGTTCGGCCCCACCGATCCTGCAGAGGGTCGGCTCGATCAGATCGCTCGGGTCGACATTGCCCGGTTGAGCCGGCAGACGACCAGTGAGCTACTCCCGGTATACGTCGAGCTCACTGCTCAAGATCCTCCGCAGCCGGATGAGTATCCCGCGATCGTGCCGCTGCCCCAGCCGTCGGAGGGTCCACATCGCGGCTATGCAGTGCAGTGGTTCCTCTTCACCGCAGTGGTCATCGTCGGGTATCCGATACTGCTCCGACACACAGCAGGCTCAATCGAGACAGGTGGTCCGACTGCGAAGTAGTCGGACTATGTGTGATGGTATTAATGTCGTGACAAATAGGCCAAGGCGCTGGAGCGGAGGAGCATCCCATGAAGGCAGTGCGTCTCAATGAGGAACGCAAGCTGGAGCTGATCGAGAGGGAGGATCCCGTCGCCGGGCCCGGGGAAGTACTGGTGCGATCTCACTACTGCGGCATCTGCGGCACCGATCTCCATGCGGCCGAGCTAGATATCTTCCGGGACGGCGTCATCATCGGCCACGAGTTCTCCGGTGAGATCGTCGCTGTTGGCTCAGGGGTGAGCGAGTGGTCGATCGGTGACCGTATCGTCGCCAACCCGAACGGTCTCGTTTGCGGAGAGTGCAAGTACTGCAGGTCCGGCCGTTACAACCTGTGCTCCGTCGCCACGGTCGAGAACCCGCTCGGTGTCGGCAAGGATGGCGGGATGGCCGAACTTGTCGCGTTGAAGACTCCCTATCTCAACAAGATTCCTGATGCTCTGGACACCAAGACCGCGGCGTGGAGCGAGCCGCTTGCTGTGGCCGTGAGAGCCGTGCGCACCTCCGGGATCCGCGTTGGCGACTCGGTTGCCGTGATCGGGGGAGGTCCGGTAGGGCAATTGGTGCTGCAGGTAGCCCGCCGGTCGGGCGCCGGCTCGATAACCGTTATTGAACCGTCGCCGTTCCGCAGAGGCTTGGCCACGGAGGTCGGCGCCGACGACGCGCTCACCCCCGCCGAGCTGACGGAGCGGATCGATGCGGGAGAATGGGAGGACGTCGATCTCGTCATGGAGTGCTCCGGGCACCCTACGGCGGTGCAAACTGCTGTTGCGATCACCGCGGCAGGTGGAACGATTCGAATGATCGGGATGTCGCCGACGCCGCCCTCTTTCAGTAGCCAGGACGTGCTGTTCAAGGAACTCACCATCATGGGCGGCTTCATCTACGTCGAGGAGTTCCCCATAGCGCTTGATCTTCTGGCGAGAGGAGCCATCGAGACGGAAGCGCTCACATCTCTCGTGACGCCGATGGACAACTTCAGCGGGGCGTTCGAGGCGCTCAAGAACCCTGAGTCGACCATGAAGGTCCTCATCGCGACGGGAGTGGAAGCATGAGAGAGGTTGCGATCGGCCTGGTCGGGTTTGGCAAAGGCGGCCGCTATTTCCACGCCCCGCTGATTGAAGCATCGCCCGAGACCCGGGTCGCGGCTGCGGTCACCAGGAACCCGGCGCGCCGAGCGGAGCTGGCGCGGCTACATCCTGGTGCCCGGGCGTTCGACAGCCTGGCGGCCATGGTCGAGTCACGGACAGTCGACGCGGTGACGGTTTCGACGCCGCTCGAAACACACGTGCCACTGGTGCTAGAAGCCATCGAGCTTGGCATTCCGGTGGTGTGCGACAAACCCTTTGCGGTTGACGCGGCGACGGCACGGTCGGTGGTGCGTACCGCTGAAGAGACCGGGACCCTGCTCAGCGTCTATCAGAACCGCCGGTGGGATGCCGACATGCTCACCACCCGCAAGGTGATTGAGTCTGGTGCCCTCGGAGAGATCATCACGTTGCAGGCCACCATGGAGGAGTACCCGCCCGGTCCTGGGTTCTCCACCGATACGGGTGGCGGTGTGCTTCTCGACTTCGGGGCTCATGTCGTCGACCAAGCGCTTTCTTTGTTCGGGCCGGTGACTTCGGTGTTCGCTGAGATGCGAGTCGTCCCTGGGACGAATGGGTTCGACGACCGCTTCTTTGCGCTCCTGCGACATGGCAGCGGCGTGTCCTCGCATGTCATTGCCAACTGGGAGCTGCAGGGAGCCCCTTCGCCACGATTCCGGGTGCTCGGTACCGAGGGAACCTTCGCCATCGAGGGCGACGACGGGCTCAGCAGGCGGATCCTCGATGGCGAAACCGCGAGGTCCGCAGGCGATGCGTGGGGGAGGGTTGCCGAGGAGAAGTGGGGTGCCATCTACAGGGGCGGTGTTGCCGAGCGGATTCCCACGGAGCGAGGCGCCTGGAGCGAGTTCTACTCAGGCTGGGCGCGAGCGGTGCGTGGTGAGGCCCCACTGCCGGTCGATCCCTGGGAGACGGTGGCGACCCTCGAAGTGCTCGACGCGGCACGGGCGAGTGCGCTCACCGGCGAGGTGGTGAAGCTCGGCTGACGGTCGCCGTCACTTCTGAGATTCCTTCCAGGCCTTCTTGCGTGCCTTCAAGTCGGTCAGATCGTCGAGTGAGCCGACATCGGCGATCGACGGCCACGTCGGCGCGTGGTGCTCCCAACCATCGGGAGTGATGCCGAAGCGTTCCGCAAGGACGCCGAGATAGATACGTGCCTTGTACTCTCCAAATCCGGGGATAGCGAGGAGCCGTTCCATCAACTCGTCACCGGTGGCAACCCCATCCCAGAGGGCAGGAACCGTACCCCCGTAGATCGTGGTCAGGTGCTCGCATACGCCCTGTACGCGCTTCGCCATCGCTCCGGGGAATCGGTGCAGCGCCGGCTTCTCTTTGAAGGCTGCCTCCAGCTGCTCGGGGTCCATGGCGGCGATCTCCGCCGCATCGAGCTCTCGGCCGAGCCGGTCCCGGAGCACCAGCGGGCTGTGAAACGCCTTCTCCGTGGGGATCTGCTGGTGCAATACCATGCCGATGAGGAAGGCAAGCGGATCTCTGGCGATGTACTCGTTGGCCTCGGGATCGTTGGTGAGATAGAGCTGCTTCGGTGCCGGCATCGTCACCTACCTTCCTTCCTCTGTGAACTCATCGCCGCGCGGTACGTGGTTCGTGTGGAGCACTTGCTCTGATTGACGAATCGAGCGATCCTGCTGATCCACCCGTCAACCCAGATTCGGAGCGTACATGACTGAGAAGATCTACTCGACGCAGGCATACGAGAGAAGATGGCGGCGGAAGTCGTGCGAACCGACGTCGACGACAACCGGGTGTTGCTCGACCGCACCGTGTTCTATCCAGGCGGCGGCGGGCAACCACACGACCTGGGAAGCCTGTGGATCGGAGACGACGAGCTGCAAGTGGTGCGGGTGACCTCGGATCGTGATGGGGTCTGGCATTGGCTCGAGGGCGGACTGCCCGATGTTGGCACGGCGTTGCGCGGTGAATTGGACTGGGACCGTCGCTACAGACTGATGCGAACCCACACTGCGATGCACGCGATGTGCGGGGTCATCTGGCGTCGCTATCAGGTGCCGGTCACCGGAGGGAACATGGATGCCGGAGAGGGCAGACTCGATTTCGAGCTCCATGATTGGGATCCGGACCACAAGCCTGAGGTTGAGGCAGAGTTGAACGCCGAGCTTGCCTCTCGGTTACCGGTCGAGGTTTCCTTCCTGCCGCGCGAGGAAGCGGATCAGGATCCGAGTCTCATCCGCACCAAGGTCAGCTTGCTGCCGTCAGGATTGCGAGAGGTGAGGGTGATCGACATCGTCGGGCTGGATCGCCAAGCAGACGGAGGAACGCACGTCGATTCAACGGGGGAGGTCGGCTCGATCACACTCGGCACGGTGAAGTCGAAGGGTCGTGGCTTCAGGCGTTTCCGGTTCACCCTCGACGTCTAATCCCAGATCCTCGACAAGAGAGTATCAACGAGTAATGTAACGTCACAGTGACGAAACATGCTCTGACGGATCGATGCGAATGGTGCGGTGTCGAGTTCCCGGTTCCGGCCGGGCCGGGCCGGCGTCCTCGGTACTGCAGGAGATCCCACCGCCAACGTGCCTATGAGGCGCGGCGGCTTGCGTCCGATCGGGGGATACGTCCGGACGAGGTCCTCCTGGCGAGGCACACCTGGGAGGCGTTGCGAGACGCGCTTTATCGACTCGAGGCGGCTTCGGAGGATGTGGCCATGGACCTGTTGTCGGGGCGGCCTACTCGTGCGGAGTATGTCTCTGCGCTCGGCCACTTGACGGCGGCCGTGCGGGATCTGCAGGAGATCGCCGTCGAGCCGATAGCCCTGGCAGACTGAGCCGGCCTCAGCGGGGATCGTACGGCTCGATCCAATCCGCAAAGCCTGCGGAAACCTCCTCAGCCTCGGGCGGTCTCATTCGCAGATCGATTGCCGTCCACACCGTCTTGGAGAATGGGTAGAAGAAGATCGGGAAGATCGCTGCCACGGTGACGATCATGATCGTGAGCGGCAGCAGCGGCAGTTCGGGGAACGTGGCCACCAGGCCGGCAACGCCTGCAAAGAAGATCACCATGAGGCTGATGACCGTGTTGACCCCGAGCGCACCGGAACTGTGGCCCTCGATCCGCTCGAACTTGAGTCCGCAGCGGGGACAACGCTCTGCGATGGTGAACCAACGATGGAACAACTGGCCCTGCCCGCAGACGGGACAGCGCCTGGTGAAGCCTCGCCACAGCAGTCGCCCGAGGATCAATCGACTACTTGCTGAACTTGCCGAGCCGCAGCCGTTCCGCCTCCATCAGCTCGAGCTCGCGCGCTCCTGAGATGACGACCTCGGGATCGGGGGCAAAATCGAGGTCCGGATTCCTGTCCTCGTAGGGGACGGAGTTGAGGATCACCTTCATGGCATTGAGCCGGGCCGGATGCTTGTTCCCTGACCGGATGATCGTCCACGGTGCCACCACGGTGGAGGTTCGCTTCAGCATCGCGTATTTCATCTCGGTGAACTCATCCCATTTGTCCTGAGCCTGCATGTCGACCTCGGACAGCTTCCACTGCCGCAGCGGATCGGATTGGCGGCGCTCGAAACGACTTGCCTGCTCCGCTTTCGAGACGCTGAAGTAGAGCTTTACCAGATTGGTGTTCTGACGGACCAGGTCCTTTTCGAACCCGACGACACCGCGCAGGAATGTCTTGTATTCCTCCGGCGTACAGAATCCGAACACGGGCTCCACCATCGCTCTGTTATACCAGGATCTGTCAAAGAGGACTATCTCGCCGCCGGTGGGGAAGTGATTCACATATCTCTGGAAGTACCACTGATTGCGTTGCTCCTCGGTGGGCTTGCCCAGGGCAACCACGCGATAGTGCTTCTCGTTCATGAAACGGGTGACACGCCGGATCGTGCCGCCTTTGCCCGCGGCATCGCGACCCTCGAAGATGACGATCATCCGGATGTTCTCGCGCTCGAGATGATCCTGGAGCTTGATCAGTTCGACCTGGTATGGCCGCAGCTCATGATCTCGCCGTCGGTTCTTCTCCGACTTCTGCAGCCGGCGCTCCAGGTCCTCGACACGCTCTCGCAATTCGGCGACTTCGGCGTTATCGGTGTCATGGTCGACTTCAGGGACGACCCGGATGGGTTGTTCTGAGCTTGTCATTCCGTCACCCCCCGAGGGTCGAGTGAAAGCGAAGCATACAACCACTTGGGGAAAACCTAATACGTCACAGTGACGTATCCAGGTCCTGTAGATGCTGCGGGGGGAGGATGCCCGGACGTGGCTACTGGTAGAAAAGATCGTCCAGGAAGGCGACGTGAGGTTCGATCCAGCTCCGCAACAGCGCGGTCAGCGACCGGAGCGCCGCACCCGCCATGGCGAACGAAACGAACATGTTCCAGGGCTCGGCTAGGCCAAGCGCCACGATGAGCGCAGCCACAGCAGCGGCGAAATGGACCGACCAGGTGATCCGGCGATATCTGGTCTGATGCGCCGCCGTGATGGACTCGGCAAACCGTTTGGCCTCGCTCAGTGTCTCGGTGACTGCAATGGGCTCGGACAACACCCGGACGTTGCCGGGCCGTTCCTGGGCCAAGGCAGACAGCTCCCAGCGTCTCGGACCGCAGCTCCGTATCACGAGCGTGTCGGTTGACCATGTGCCCGTGCGCTGCGTCCACTCGACCATGCCTCAAGCATATCTGGAGAGTCGCCGGGTGGGGGCTGAACCAGAGATGGAGACAACCCGTTCCTTGGTTTAGAGTGCCGATAATCCACGTTATGTATAGTTAAAGTCATGATTGAGGGTTGAGCAGTCCCCCGGGTCTATCGTGTGTGTCCGGAGACACGAGTCGGGCGACCGAACCCAACTCGGAACCGAAGCTGCACAAATTCGATCGCCCGATCACGAGCATCGACCAAGTCGGCCTGCGCCCAGCTGCGGTGCCGACTTACTTTCCGGAAGCTGTTCGTAGGGATAACCGCGGGTCACGAATCGTTGATATGGCATTGAAGATTGTGAGAGGGGCGAGTGAACAATCGGCGGCATCGTATGGGTGTGCGACACCGAACACAGGAGAAGACTGTGGCAAAGGACTATTCGCAGCTCTATGAGCATTTGCAGATTCTGATTGGTCAGCTGGGTCACGATATCCGGGCGACGATGGGCGGGTTCGCCTCTCCTCACAAACAGGGTCGACCGGAATCAGTCTTTCAGGGTCCCGTCTGACCCGCGGTAGACCGGAGCCGCGATGAAACAGAATGGCCACGAGGAGGAGAGCAGCGGCGAGCCAACCACGTGGCACCTGACCTGAGGAGACACTCATGCAAGTCAACTTGACACCAATCGGCACGGTGCACACCAGCGCAACCGACGCTGACATTCGAGCCGAACCGAGCGGCATCGAGGGCGAGTTGGATCTTCTCCCAGAGTATGCCCCTGCCCTGGGAGGTGTAGACGGGTACTCGCATCTCTTTGTCGTCTGCTACTTCCATCGCTTGAGGCCCGACCAAAGAGGCCCCCTCCAAGTCAAGCCCCGTCGACTGACGCGAAGGGGCTTCAAACTAGAGGACCTTCCCCTACTGGGCGTCCTGGCCCTGGACTCCCCTACTCGGCCCAACCCTATCGGACTCACATTGGTGCACCTCTTGGGAAGGGAGGGAACGACGTTGAAAGTGGCAGGACTAGATGTCTTCGATGGAACCCCCATCCTCGACATCAAGGGGTATCAGTCGGATTACATAGCAGCGGAGTTTTCGATGCCCGACTGGTACACGAGCCTGATGGATGACACCGGGCACATCTAGAGAAAAGGAGTCGAGTCCCGATCGAGTCCCTCCATCACCATGCGGGGTCTTGCCCTGCCGAGCAGTTGCCGATCGTCCTGGAGAAAGAACCCCGAGCCAAAGCTACTGATACGACTATCCGTTTGGGCAGAATCGCAGCGAAGATGCCGGACCGAGTCGTGATCAGGCCGATCTACGGAACGGCGGCAGCGTTGATGGTTCCCCAGCCATGAGCGGCACCGAATCCCGACGCCACTTCGTCTCAAACGACCTGTACCTACTGGGGCTGCCACCCGGGTGGAGAGATTCTCTGCGGCGGGTTCAATTGCTACCGTAGAGAGCGTTGGGGGCTGACCGCAGGGTGGTTTCAAATGAGGATTTCGGGCAGGGAGGGCTGAGCGTGACCTATTCGCTTCGACCATCCGATGACGGGATGTACATCATCAATGTCGCCGAGGGTGATACGACCCGAGCTATTGCAGCCGAGGGCACCCGTGCCCTTTACGAAATGGGGATGGAGCTAGGCATCCGGTGCTTCCTAATCGACTTGAGAAACTCACGCAACGTAGAGCCCCTGCTCGAGAACGCGCGTTTCACGCGAGAAGATGCTCCGCCCATAATGCCACCGGACCTTTGTTTTGCGGTACTTGTCGATCCAGCCGATCACTCTCATGACTTCCATGTAGCGTTCGCACAGACTCAGGGGATCAACATCTCGCTGTTTCACGACCGGGACGAGGCGATCGAGCATCTCAAGAAGGCCGCAGTTCTGCTCAATCGAAGACGCGATCTTCAGCCGCCACTCCCGTGATGCGGCGCTGTCCCGAACCCCGAGGTCCCTGGCGAGCGCCGTATCTCGTGGCAAGCCATACCGGTATCTGAATCGCCTAGCATCGCTGTATGACCTACGCGTTTATGCGTCGTCTCGAGTCGACGCCGTCGAGATACGACCGCGGCATCGAGCTTCTGAGCGGTGGTCGTATCGGATCGGTATACGACAGGATCGCCGAGCTGGTGGCTCGACCTGGGGCCGATGTGCTCGACATCGGCTGCGGGACCGGCAACGTATCGATTGCCTGCGTGGCGCGGGGAGCCAACGTCACCGGCGTCGATCGGGACGCAGGGATGCTGGAGGTCGCAGCATCGAAATCGACCGCGGTTCAGTGGCTCGAGGTCGATGCGACGGAAATCGAAGACCACTTTGGTCCCGAATCGCTCGATGCCGTGGTGTCGTGCCTGGCGCTGAGTGAGATGTCTCCGCAGGTGCAGCGCTATGTATTGTCGATGTCCCTGAGCCGTCTCAGACCGGAAGGGAAGCTTGTGGTCGCAGACGAAGTGGCACCGGAACACGTAGGACAGCGGGCTTGGTACCGGGTGCGGAGGGCACCGGTGGCGGTGCTCACATGGCTGCTCACCCAGACCGGGACCCGACCGGTCAAAGATCTCACGCCTGCTATCGCGACGGCCGGCTTCACCCATATTGAGAGCGAGCGGCCCTGGCCATCGTTCTTGATCGTCTCAGCGGTCAAGCCATCATGATTTCCCTGTTTGACACGCTGCTGCGCGTGCTGCCACACCGCGCGCAGACCGGAGTGGTGGCGATCGGACGACCGAATCGGTCATCCCCTGTGCTGGTGACGGGCAACTACACGCTGACGGTGCAGCGGGTCCGTCGTGCATTGGCCGGCAGGGACGTGTGGCTGCTGGTTGCCGATAGCAGGGGCATCAACGTGTGGTGTGCTTCCGGCGGCGGGCATCTGACCCACCACGATGTCATCTCGGCGATCCGTACGTCAGGGGTGATTGACCGGGTGGATCATCGGCACCTCGTTCTCCCGCAGTTGTGCGCTACCGGTGTCGAGCGCAGCCGTATCGAGGAGGCGACTGGCTGGACGGCCTCCTGGGGCCCAGCCTCTGCGGACGACATCCCGGCATTCCTCGACCGCGGAGGGCACACAGCAACGCGCGAGCGCGCCGTCCGCTTCCCCGTGGCTGATCGTCTGGAAATGGCGGCAATGTGGATTGGCCCGCTCGTGCCCATCATGTGGCTCCTCTGGTGGCCATTCACGGGCGTGCGGGCTGCGACGATCGATGTCGGCGCCGTTGCCGTGGCCGTTGTGGTGCTGTATACGCTGTTCCCGTGGTTGCCGCTGCAGCGGCTGCGCGGAATTCCCGTATATGCGGTCCTCGCTGTGGTGACGTTCGGATTGGGCGCTGCGGTGCTGGCGCTCTTCGCTCTCGTGCAGGTAGGCACGATGTTGTGGCTTGCCGCCGCTTGTGTTGTCGGCGTCGCGATCGCCTCGATCGACGTAGCAGGGTCGACGCCACTGCTGGCGAGCTCGGTCAATCCGAGTGACTTCGAGGTGGAGCTCATCTCCGATCGTTGCACCGGCACGGCAGAGTGTGTGTTGGTTTGTCCGAGAGAGGTGCTCGTCATGGACGGGCACGCCCACAAGGTTCGGATCGCCAAGCCGGAGAACTGCATCCTCTGCGCTGCTTGCATCGTGCAGTGCCCCACCGACGCGCTCCGCTTCCGCTTTGATGACGGCCGGGTCGTCGAACCAGCCGTCATCCGTCGCACCCGGATGAACCTACTCGGGAAGAGAAAGAGCACATCGACGCTGTGACGTTTCGGGTGGCAATCGGCGGCGAGCGTGATCGCCGTGAATGCGAGCAACCTGTCCAAGACCCAGCCTGATGATGGATCTACTATTTAGACTTAGCGCTCGGAGGCTGCGCTCATCGGGTACGCAGCTCTGTGAGGGAGTCGGCGCAAATCGGAATCGAGGGTGCCTGTGGGGTACGCGATCGAGGTGTCCTCAGATCGGCAATACATCATCATCGCCTTGACGGGCGATCTCACACGTGAGGCGGGAGAGGAGAGCAGGCGTGCCAGCGCCGATCTCGGAAGAGAGCTGGGGATCAACTGTTTTCTCATCGACGCCACCGAAGCGAGGAACATCGCACGACCGCTGGAGAACGTGCACTTTGCGGAGGGCGAGGATTCCTCGGTTTACGATCCGAGTGTGTGCTTCGCTGTCGTCGTAGATCCAGGCGATCGTTCGCATGACTTTGTCGTCGCCTACGCCCAGACCCAGGGAATCGACACCACGCTCTTCCATAGTCGTGAGAAAGCCGTTGCGCATTTGCTCGCGGCGGCACGCCGGCTGAACGTCGGCGCTTCGGATCCCGACGGCAGTCGAGGAGAAGAGCAAGGCCCCTGAACGAGGCGGCAGCGCAGCCGTCCGCGGATCGGCTCTATCTCGTGTTTGTTGTGGTTGGCTCGGGGACCCTCGTCTATCACGTCACCGAGGGATGGGGGTGGGTCGATTCGCTCTACTTCACTGTGATCACCCTCACCACGATCGGCTACGGTGACCTGAGCCCTTCGAAGCCGGGCACCAAGCTATTCACCGTGGTGCTCGTGCTCGTCGGCATCGGTTTGCTGGTGAGTCTCATCGAGCGAGTAGCGCGATACGCCGCGGAAGCCCAGGCGGCGCGGCAAGGGGCGCCACAGCGACGGCTAGACCAACGTCTGTACTTCGACAGAACGCACCGCCGGGAGGTGATGCGCGATGGCGTCCCAGTGGTCACCGCCGTCGGGTGAGCAGTACACCTGGCCACCCGTTGTGCCGAAGTAGATTCCCCCCGGCTCCAGTTGATCGACGGCCATAGCGTCACGGAGGACATCGACATAGCAGTCCTCCTGGGGCAACCCGTTGGTGAGCGCCTCCCATTCGTCACCTGCTGTGCGGCTGCGGTAGACCCTCAGCTTCCCTCCCGGCGGATAGTGCTCAGTGTCGCTCTTGATGGGGATGACGTACACCGTCTCCGGCTCGTGCGGGTGAACGTCGATAACGAACCCGAAGTCGCTGGGCAGGTTGCCGCTGACTTCATGCCAGTGGTCGCCTGCGTCGTCAGATCGGTTGACGTCCCAGTGCTTCTGCATGAACAGGACGTCCGGCCGGTCAGGGTGCATGGCGAGATTGTGCACACAATGGCCGACATTGTCTTCCGTCTCCGGAAGGTCCCACGGCGATACGAGGCCGCTGTTGGCGGGACGCCACGAGTCCCCCCGTCGTCTGTCCGGAAGACGCCAGCAGCCGATACCGCCGTGTACATCCGACTCTCGTTTCCTGGGTCGATGAGGATCGTGTGGAGACACATCCCTCCTGCACCCGGGCTCCACCTGTCTGCGGAGGGCTGGCTGCGAAAAGACGCGATCTCATGCCAGCTACTCCCCCCGTCCACAGTACGAAACAGGGCCGCGTCCTCCACACCCGCCCAGACGGTGTCTGGGTCGCTCGGTGAAGGCTCCAGGTGCCACACTCTGGCAAACTCCCATGGGTGCGGCGTGCCGTCATACCAGAGATGGGTGCCGGTCACACCATCGTATGCGAACTCGCTATTGACCTCGTGCCACGTTGCGCCACCGTCATCGGAACGCTGCATAGATGGCCCCGACCACCCGCTCGGGGCGGCGTAGATGCGATTGGGATCCGCCGGTGAGCCTTTCATGTGATAGACCTCACGTCCCGGGAAGTGAGGGCCGGTCAGCTTCCACGGCGAGCGCGCTGCATCAGCCGTCAGTACGAATCCACCCTTCTTCGTGCCGACGAGGACCCGGATACCAGTCATCGCGTCTCCCCCATTCTGCAGAGATGTTCCTTCAGGAATTGACACTACCGTCGGGGCTGTGTGATGCGGGGAGAGATGTCTCCAGAGGAGACTTGCCTGTCGCGGACGATCAGTATGGATCAGAAACGTTCGACGTGGATCTGACCTGGTTGATGGCGGGTCTGCTCGGTGAAGCCCTGTGCGGTCAGGATCTCGAGCATGTCATCCAACATCCCCCGTACCCCACAGAGGAACACGTCTGTGTGCTCAGGGTCGGGTTGATCCCCCCAGACTTCCTCGACGATCCCCGATTTCCACAGCTGCTGCACCCATCCCTTGTGGCCATGCCAGATGGTGGGCTCCTCGTCGGGACGTGCCAGCGTCGGCACATACGTGAGGTTCCGACAGACGTGCTGAAGCGCCTCCAGCTCGGAGCGGTAGCCGAGGTCCCAAGAGTGGTCGGCTCCATGCAACACCATCACCCGTCTCGACCCACCACAGTCGAGGTGGGTGGCGAGCATGCTCATATAGGGAGCCAGGCCGGTCCCGGTCGCAACCATGATGATGTCGCGGCTGTCCGGCACGTCACCCAGCGTGAACATCCCGACGGGGTGATCGGACAGCCAGACGCGGTCTCCGATGTCCAGACAGAACAACCGCGGTGTCAGCACGCCTGTTGTGACCAAGCGAATGTAGAAGTCCATGTACTCGCCCGTCAGCGAGGAGGACGCAATCGAATACGCTCGTCGGATCAGGCGGTCCGGGTTTGGGGGGTTTTGCTCCGTATTGGCCAGGTCGGTGCGTGGTGCATCAGGAGGCAGCCCGAGCACGACATACTGGCCCGCCTCGAAACGTGGAAGTTCCCAGCCATCCGGCTCCACTCGCAGGATCATGAGGCGAGGCGTCAACAGGTCGCGTTGGGTGACAATGGCATTCAGCTCTGGCATTCCCGACATTATCGCTCCTGGTCGGCTCGGCGCATGCCTCCAGTTTCCCTGGTTGTCGATGAGACGGAGATGAGAGCACCGAACCATCCGGTGGCGGGCACTGGGCTCGGGGCATGCCCTAGGTCTCGATCACTTCGTCCATGATGAGCCACCGATCACCCGGGGCGAGCCGAAGGACGAAGGTGGAAACACACGGCACGGCATCGGTGCGCAGTTCAGCACCGTCGGCGTCGTATACGGTGTGATTGATGGTGCCCGTCGTCTCGAAAGCGAGGTCTGTGCCCTGACCACCGAAGGCGTCCTGTGTCTTGAGGTGAAGCGAATCGAACGTGTAGCTGGACACGGTCCACTCCCCCGTCGCCACCGACTGCACCATTCGCTGCTGCATCGCCTCCAGACCTGGTGCCGAAGTCGGCGCTGAGCAAGATCTCCCCCTCGTGACGCCGCATCGCCTCTGCCTCGATGTCGAGGTTCTCCGCCAGCGTGATTGCGAGCTGGTGCGGGGTTCCGATGTCGCTGTTCAGCGACTGCACTTCTGGATCAACGGTCACCGCAGGCAGCGTCGGCGGGATCGACCTTGACCGCTGACCGTGGCGGTTGTGCCGTGCCGGCGACCGTGCGGTCGGGCGGGCCGGTGTGCCGAGGGTGACCACCAGCAGAGCGATTGACAGCGACCCGCCGCCCGCGAGCGCACCACGCCCGAAGGTCCGGCCCGGCCCACCGATCGACACCGCCGGCTCGGGGAGAGCCTGCCGACGAGCTCCGCCAGCGGGGACCCCTCCGATGCTCGCGGTCGGGAACCATCGATCGAGCAGCCAGCGAACTGGGCTCACAACGCGAGACCGGCCAAGCAACCCGACTTTGGCACCGAACTCGGTGCGTCTGCGGCGCGATGAGGAGCGTGACCACGGCAGCGATGATGAGCGCATGGACGATTCTCGCCACCTGCCCCGCGGGGATGGTCTTGGGATCGGTGATCATGAAGAAGACGAAGAACAGCAGCTCGGGTGACGTCACGACGACCCACCAGAACGACGGGCCGCAAACCGGGGCAACCGACCATCGGGCCGTGATGCAATGGCCCGACGCAGACAGCAAGCCCAGAGCCCGCCGTCGAGACCGAGCCAGAACGTGACCGGGATTGTGAGGAGCTTGAGGCGGGCGAGAGTGATGGTGCCGCCGGTGATGATGATGGCGTAGACCAGCACCATCCATCCTCCCAGGGGTGCCCACCAGAAGTCCAGGGGCTCGACCCGGGTGCTGCCGAGCAGCACGAAGAGCAGTACGAGGGCGAAGTTCGACGGATTGAACACGTGTGCGCCGCGGTACTGAATCAGGTATTTGGTGGCTAGGGCAAAGGCGGTCACCAAGACGTAGACGTACCATCCGCGCCAAGACCAGTAGTTGCCGGGCTCGGTGCCGACCACGCGGACGATGAGGGCAATGCCGGTAGCAGTGTTGAGGCCGCTCGCAGGCCACATCAGCTTCCCGAGTGCGGCGAAACGTCCAGACTCCGTCGATGACTATTGCAGTGACCATTGCCGACAGGATCTGCGGGATCGAGACCGCGAAATCGAGGGCAGTGACGCCAACGATCAGTACCGAGAGCACCACTCCAGACACGGCGAGACGAGGGTCATTCCACTTCGGGAAGACAACGGGGTAGCGAGTTCTCCCGAGCCTCACTGAGCGGGGTGCCGCAGTCATATCGGCAACGGTAGCGCACGTATCGGTTTCACAATGTGCGAGACTACATCTATGCACACCACGGAGAGCGTCGAGCGGAGCCCGTCTGGCCGCGGCTGGTGGCTCGGCGCGGGTGCGCTCACCGGGGCAGCATTCACCGTGGGTGCCGTCATACTCGCTGTGAATGTTCTGGTTCCGGCACCTGCCACTGCCGGTCCCGCCCCTCACTTCGTCCAGGAGGCTGAGGCGGCCGGGCTGGTCCACACCTACGACGGCGAGTTCACATTCTTCGTGGGCGGTGGCGCAGCCGTCTTCGACTGTAACGACGATGGTAAGGAAGACCTCTACCTGGCTGGTGGCAGTAATCCGGCTGCGCTGTTCCGTAACGAGAGCGCGGTCGGCGGCGAGCTGCGCTTCTCTCCCGTGCCGCAGGAGAGCACTGACCTGGTCGGTGTCACCGGAGCGTATCCGATCGACATCGATTCAGATGGCATCATCGACCTGGCCGTGCTCAGGTTTGGCGAGAACGAGATCCTGCGCGGTCTCGGTGATTGCCAGTTCGAGCGAGCCAACGAGACATGGGGAATCGACGGCGGCGAATCCTGGACGGCGGCGTTCAGCGCGACCTGGGAGAATGGGCAGAGCCTGCCGACGCTGGCTTTCGGCAGCTATCTCGTGCTCGACGAAAACGGCAAGCAAACCGGGTCCTGTGACGACCATGCCTTCATTCGGCCGGCGAGCGACTCTAGATACGCCCCGCCTGTTGCGCTCTCGCCCGGTTGGTGCACGCTCTCGATGCTGTTCAGCGACTGGAACCGCTCCGGCACCGCTGATCTCAGAATGGCAAATGATCGTCATTACTACCGGGACGGCGAGGAGCAACTGTGGAAGATGCTCCCGGACGCGACCCCACGGCCCTACACCCACGAAGAGGGGTGGCAGCAGATGCGCATCTGGGGCATGGGCATTGCCAGTCAGGATTTGAACGGTGACGGTCTGCCGGAGATCTTCCTCACCAGTCAGGGTGACAACAAACTGCAGACTCTCAGCGACGGTTCCGGCCAACCCACGTACAGTGACATAGCCTTGGAGGCAGGGGCGACAGCCACAAGGCCATTCATCGGCGACGTCACCATGCCGTCGACCGCATGGCATCCCGAGTTCGAAGACGTGAACAACGACGGTTACATGGACCTCTACATTTCCAAAGGCAACGTCGACGCTATGCCGGGATATGCCGAGGCCGACCCCAACGATCTTCTCCTCGGCAGTCCCGAGGGAACCTTCTCCGAGACGGCAGCGACGGCCGGGATGGTCAACCTTGCTCGCACCCGTGGTGCCGCACTCGCCGATTTCAACCTCGATGGGCTGCTGGACATCGTCGAGGTCAATCGCCGGGTCAACGTGACCCTATGGCGGAACACGGGGAGCAACGTCGGGATGGGCAATTGGATTGCCGTCCAACTCGATCAGCAGGGGTCAAATCGTGACGCGGTTGGCGCCTGGATCGAGGTCGAGGCGGGAGGCCGGACGATCCAGCGCGAGGTGACCGTCGGCGGTGGGCATGCCAGCGGGCAGTTGGGGTGGATCCACTTTGGCCTCGGCGATGCCGGCTCGGCCCGCGTCCGGGTGCAGTGGCCCGATGGCGAACAGGGACCCTGGCTCGACATCGACGCCAACAGCTTTGCCACGATCCAGAAGGGCGCGTCGGCCCCGCAGTTGTGGGATCCGGCCGAGTCCTGAGATCCGCAGGCGTTGCGGCGTGTCACGATTCAGAGAATGGTGCGTGGCTCACGAGCATCCGCGCCCCTGGTACGGTGTCATCATCGCGACAGGCAGATTTGTGGCGCTGCCCCGTGGAGTCAACGTGGGCGGCAACAACCGGGTGGGGATGGCGGACCTGCGCCAGGTCTTTACAGGTGACGGATATGCGAACGTTGCCACCTACATCCAATCGGGAAACGTGATCTTCGATGCGGATGGTATTGGTGCCGGCCTCGAGCCTCGCATCGAGGACATGCTTGTCCGTGAGTTCGGTCTTGCGGTCATCGTGGTTGTCCGCTCCCTCGCGCAAATTTCGCAATGTCGCCCGCAGGGCGCCCGACGGCTTTGGTGATGACCCTGATCGGTATCACTCGGATGCGGTCTTCGTGAAGGCGCCGCTGACGCCACGGCAGCTCCTGAAAGTCGTTGAGCTCAGGGAGGGCGTCGATCGTGCCTGGGCAGGCCCCGGGCTCGTGTACTTCCAGCGACTGAGCGCCAGGCGAACACAGAGTCGGATGAGCCGGATAGCCTAAACCCCAGAGTATGCCAACCTGACCATCCGCAATTGGAGGACCACGATGAGGCTGCTGGAGATGCTGGAAGGATCTCCGCAGGGGCGGTGATCGATTCGCCGGTCCGTGGGCTCCACTTGCCCAATCGGCACCGTTGATCTCGCGACGGCCCCGGAGCGAGGCAGTTATCCTGCCGGACATGCGTTGGCGTCTCTTCTCGGACGAAGCCGCTCGTGAGATGTACTCCTCCGGCAAAGGCAACAAGACCGCCCGCCGGTTCGCCGGAGCCTGGGCGCGGGTCATGTCGCTGGGACTGCTTCCGAAGCGCTGGGTGGTGCTCGAGGTGCCGGGGCATCGCAGCGGTGAGCTGAGACGTTTCCCACTCGGTATGGCGGACGTGGGTGGCAGCTGGTACCTCGTTTCGATGCTGGGTGAGTGCGCATGGACCCGCAACGTCCGCGCCGCCGCCGGCCATGTCGTGCTCCATCGTGGCCGCCGATTCTCCTGCACGCTCGAGGAGGTGAGGGTCGACGATCGAGGGCCGATACTGCAACGCTATGTAGAGAAGGTCCCGGGCGCCAGACCTCACATCCACGTGCCCGTCGGCGCTCCAACTGCTGATTTCCAGGTGGTCGCGGCTCGCTACCCGGTCTTTCTTGTCATACCTGATGGAGGCATCCGGCCTAGGTGACCAGGGCCAATTGTCCCAGGCCGTTTGGCCCTGTCGGACACTGCAGTCATCGGACTTCGCCGGGACTTTCGGCCCTAGTTGACCCCTGGCGCCCCAACCAGTATTCCCGGAATTGCATTCGCTAACCGGGAGGTGTGTATGAGTTCGGTGTTGCTTGCCCGATGGCAGTTCGGCATCACCACCATCTATCACTTCTTGTTCGTCCCGCTTACCATCGGATTGGCGTTCCTGCTCGCGGTCATGCAGACGGTCTACTACCGGACAGGCAATCCTCTGTATCGGAGGATGACCAAGTTCTGGGGCAAGTTGTTCCTGATCAACTTCGCCCTTGGTGTTGTGACCGGCATCGTCCAAGAGTTCCAATTCGGGATGAACTGGTCTACGTACTCTCGCTTCGTCGGTGATATCTTTGGTGCCCCACTGGCCATAGAAGGTCTGCTCGCCTTCTTCCTCGAGTCGGTGTTCATCGGCTTGTGGATCTTCGGATGGGACCGGCTGAGCCCAAAGCTCCACCTGTTCTCGATCTGGATGGTTGCCCTCGGCACCAGCATCTCGGCGTTCTGGATCCTCGCCGCCAGCTCGTTCATGCAGAACCCTGTCGGCTACACCCTCAACACGACCACGGGCCGGGCCGAGTTGAGCAGCTTCGGCGATGTCCTCACGCAACGTCTCGCTGTGGGCGCACTTCCCGCACACACTGTCGGCTTCTCTGGCAACGTGCGGCGGCGCTCATCGTCGCCGTCTCCGCCTGGCACCTACTGCGCAATCACGATGAGGAGTTCTTCACCTCTGCCGCACGGTTCGGTATGACGTTCCTGCTCATCGGCGCGCTTGCCGTTGCTTTCACCGGGCACACCATGGGTCAGGTGATGACAGAGATTCAGCCGATGAAGATGGCTTCGACCGAAGCACTCTGGGAGACCGAACAGCCTGCTTCCTTCTCACTGTTCGCCGTTGGTGACATCGAGAACGGTCGCAATCACATCAACATCAAGATCCCACGTGTGCTCAGCCTGCTTGCCGACAACAATCTCTCGTCCGAGGTGAAAGGGATCAACCCGCTGCAGGCCGAGATGGAGGCGAAGTACGGGCCCGGGAACTACATCCCCAATGTGGGCCTCCTCTACTGGACCTTCCGCATCATGGTGGGGGCCGGATTCGCCATGATCGCCCTGGCTCTGTACGGGCTCTATCTGATCCGGAAGAAGCGGCTCCTGAAGATGGCCTGGTATCACAAGGTAGCGCTGTGGGCGCTGGCGCTCCCGTTCATCGCAAACGCTACCGGGTGGATCCTCACCGAGATGGGTAGGCAACCTTTCGTCGTCTACGGTCTGCTCAAGACCGAGGATGCCGCCAGTGTCGCCGTTAGCTCCGGCGAGGTGGTGACGACCTTGATCGGTTTCACCCTTCTGTACGGTGTGCTTGCCTTCGTCGACTTCTACCTGATGGCGAAGTATGCCAAGGCCGGTCCTTCCCCCGATATGGATGAGGCGCAGATCGGCGCCTCCATGGCCTACTGAGGAGGCGCGCTAATGGATATCTGGAACCTGAACACACTCTGGTTCGCCCTGATCGCCGTTCTCTGGACGGGCTACTTCTTCCTCGAGGGATTCGACTTTGGAGTGGGCATGCTCCTACCCGTCGTCTCCGAGGACGATCTCGATCGGCGTGTCGTCATCAACACGATTGGACCCGTCTGGGATGGGAACGAGGTATGGCTTCTGGTCGCCGGAGGGGCCACGTTCGCCGCGTTTCCCGGAGTGGTACGCCACGCTCTTCAGCGGCTTCTACCTGCCGCTGTTCTTGATCCTGGTGGCGCTCATCATCCGCGGGGTTGCCTTTGAGTTCCGTGGAAAAGAGGACAATCCGAGGTGGCGGGCCACCTGGGACTGGGCCATCACCATCGGGAGCTTCCTGCCGGCGCTGTTGTGGGGTGTTGCGTTCGCCAACATTCTTCGTGGCGTTCCGATCGAGAAGATAGGCGGCCACTTCGAGTACACCGGTGGCTTCTTCAACCTGCTGAACCCATATGCGCTGCTCGGCGGACTTGCCTCGCTGTCGCTGTTCCTCCTGCACGGAGCATTGTTCTTGTCTCTCAAGACGAGGGGCCCCGTGGAGGATCGGGTGAACGCCCTAATCAGGCGTCTTGCCTGGCCCGCGGTGATCCTGGTTCTCGGGTTCATGTTGTGGACATACATCGATCTCGGCGATGGACTGATCCCCGGGCTGCTGCCCTTGCTGGCAGTGGGCGGTCTGGTCGCGATCCCGTTCCTGGCGCTCAGCAAGAGGATCGGATGGGCGTTCATCACCAACGGGGTGGCGATCGCCCTGATCGTGGCAACGCTGTTCATCACCCTCTATCCGAATGTGCTGCCGTCGAGTGTGAATCCTGCATTCAGCCTCGACATCTACAACGCGGCATCGACCAATCTGACTCTCAAAGTCATGACGGTGGTTGCCGTGATATTCACACCGGTCGTTCTCGTGTATCAGAGCTGGACGTATTGGACGTTCCGGAAGCGAATCACCCGGGAACAATTCAGTCCTGTCAGCCACTGAGGCCACCCGGCGGTGCACCCCACTTGAGTAGGGTGCACCGCCGAGGCCAGATTGCTGCTGAAATGACGCCGTGACCTCCAGAGCTGTCGATACCCGCCTCCTCCAGCGCGGGCGAGGCGCGGCACCTATGCTCCTTGCCGGCGTCGCAGGCGGTGTCCTCACCGCCATGCTGGTCCTCGCTCAGGCAGTGCTGCTCGCGTCGATCATCAGCAGAGTATTCATCGGTCGTGAGACGCTGAGTGCGGTCGGCGGGGACATGGTCCGGCTCGGTGTCGTCTTTCTCGCCCGTGCCGTCGTGGCATGGTCTCGCCAGGTCTTTGCGGCTCGCGCCGCGGTAGCCGTGAAGCGCAGTCTCCGCAGGGATCTGCTCAGCGCCGTGTTGCGCCGCACTCCCGAAGGTGGTGATGAGGGTGGAGCCCTGGTTGTGCAACTGATCCAGGGAGTCGACGCCCTGGACCCATACTTCGCCCGATACCTGCCCGAGCTGATGCTTGGTGCCCTCGTCCCCCTCGTAGGCGTGATCTGGGTGGCCACCATCGATCCGGTCTCTGCATTCATCCTCATCATCACCGTCCCCCTGATTCCCGTGTTCATGATCCTGATTGGTGGATTGGCGGATCAGCAGACGGCGAAACGCTGGAACCGGCTGCAGGGCCTCGCCGGCAAGTTCCAGGAAATGGTGCATGGTATGACGGTGCTGCGCATCTTCAATCGCACCGGCGATTGGCTGTCGCGTCTGCAGGAGAGCTCAGAAGACCTCAGGCGCGAGACGATGGCTACGTTGCGCATAGCCTTCCTGTCTGCGTTGGCGCTCGAGCTGATAGCCACCATCAGCACCGCACTCGTCGCCGTCGGCGTCGGCCTCCGGGTTGTCTATGGCCAGATCGAGTTCCAACCGGCGCTCGCAGTGCTGATAATGGCGCCGGAGATATACCTGCCGTTGCGGAGGGTGGGTGCGGAGTATCACGCAGCCATGGAGGGCGTGAAGGCCTCAGAGGCGGCGTTCACGCTCATCGAAGCGGCCAGACAGGACGGAGAGACGCCGGCTCCGGACGCCGCCACAGCATCGATCGTGCTCGATCGTGTCTCAATTCACAAACGGGGACGAGCTCTGCTGACAGATCTCTCACTCCGTATCGATCCCGGAGAGTTCGTCGCCATTACAGGCGCATCGGGGGCAGGCAAGACCACATTGCTCCGGTTGCTCATGGGCTTCGCCGTGCCCACGTCTGGCAGCATCACCGTCGCCGGGATCAACTTGGGCGACATCGACTCTCGTTCGTGGCTCGACCAGGTGTCCTACCTCCCCCAGGACCCTTTCTTCCTAGCAAGCAGCGTGCGATCGAATCTGCGTCTTGCCGATCCCGGAGCAAACGAAGAGGTCATGTGGAATGCGTTGGAGAGGAGTGGGATCGCCGGGTTCATCGAGACCCTTCCCGCCGGGATCGACTCACCGGTGGGCGAGCGTGGCAAGCTGCTCAGCGCCGGACAGCGACGTCGTCTGGCCGTGGCGCGCACTCTGCTCAGGGGCTCGCCCCTTGTCTTGCTCGACGAGCCCACGGCAAATGTCGATGCCGAGACGAAGGAGATCCTCGGCAACGCTCTCGCGGGGATTGCCCGCACCAGCACCGTTGTTGCCGTGCTGCACGATCGCGAGTTCGCCCGGCTGGCAGATCGCCGCATCGAGATCGGATCCGCATGACGCGAATCAGATTGCTCCTTGCACACGAGCCTGGTCGTCTGGCACTCGCCGTGCTGCTCGGGTTCGGCACCATCGCCTCGAGCATCGGGTTGCTCACCACCTCGGCGTATCTCATCTCGAGCGCCGCGCTCCTCCCGCCCATTCTCGATCTCTCCGTCGCCATTGTGGGGGTCCGCCTTTTTGGCATAAGTCGGGGCGCCTTCCGATACGCCGAGCGCCTTGCGTCACACGACCTGAGTCTCCGCATATCGGCGTCTCTGCGAGGGCGGATGGCGACAGCCTTGTCGCGCCTGCTCCCGGCCGGCCTCGAGGACACCCACAGCGGTGATCTTCTCATGCGGATAATCTCCGACGCAGACGCCTGGCAACATATCGTGACGCGGGTTGTCATCCCGCCGCTGATCTCCTTGGTCGTTGTGGCAGTCGTCTTCCTGTTCGCCTGGATGCTCCTCCCTCCGGCTGCGCTCGTTCTGCTGGCTGCCCTCATAGTTGCGGGGATACCACTCCCCTGGCTCGCCAACCGTCTCGGTCATTGGAGCGAACGATC
Organism: uncultured bacterium; assembly: GCA_963844835.1. Lineage (GTDB taxonomy): Bacteria > Actinomycetota > Acidimicrobiia > Spongiisociales > UBA5794 > JAAETI01. The sequence continues at coordinate 153,723 of CAWJPT010000008.1, forward strand.
CACTCTCGAAGATCGACGTCAGCTCACAGAAGCCGTTGTAGAGATCATCGACGGAGCAGCGGAGATCGTCGCCTACGGCCAGGAAGAGCGCTTCCTGGACGAAGTGGACGCCGTAGAGGGTCGGCTGGCGGCTTCCGCCCTCCGTACCGCATGGATCACGGGGCTCAACGATGCCGCGATGCTGCTGATCGTCGGGCTCACCGAGATCGGTCTCCTCGCGGTGGCCATTCCCGCAGTCGGGGATGGCAGGCTTGCCGGGGTGCAGTTGGCCGTCGTCGCCATGCTCGGGCTTGTCTCATTCGAGGCCGTCCAGGACCTCCCCCGTGCCTATCAGAGCCTGGGTTCGAGCCTGGAGGCAATCATCCGAGTCGAGCATGTCTTGCACACACCGATGCCCGTTGAGGAGGGCGGGAGTGTCGAGGCTGCCCCTCCGAGTCCGGATCTCGCGGTTCAAGACCTCGTGTTGCGGTACTCGAGTCGTACCGATCCCGCGCTACGGGGTGTCACTCTCGAGCTTCCCTGGGGCACTCGTACTGCCCTGGTAGGTGATAGCGGAGCGGGCAAGACGTCGTTGGCCCATGTTCTCCTGCGGTTCCGTGATCCCGACAGCGGCACCTACCTGATCGGCGGTATCGACTCGCGACAGATACCGGGAGAGGGTGTTCGTCGCCGGATCGGATTCGTTGACGATCGCTCCTTCCTCTTCACCGGCACGGTTCGCGACAACTTGCTCATCGGTGATCCGGCCGCGGACGACGCTGCTCTGACCGAGGTGTGTCGCCGCACCGGTCTTGGAGAGTGGCTCTACCGATTGCCGGCGGGCCTCGACACCTGGGTCACCGAGACCATGCTCTCGGGTGGGGAGCGCAGGCGGCTTGCTCTGGGAAGAGCGCTACTCGCAGACTTTGCGGTCCTGATCCTGGACGAGCCCACCGCTGGCCTCGATGAGGCAACGGCGAGAGCCGTGATGAACGATCTCATGGTGGCCACGGCCGGCAAGACTGTGTTGCTGATCACCCACCGTGATGAGGGCATCGACGCGATGGATCGGAAGGTGCTGCTTCGCCAGGGCAGGGTGGTTGCTGTGAATGATGACCACGACGATGGTTGACGGTTCATGCGGTCGGGACGATGTGGCACCGGGCAACGACTCTGCAACGATGCGGGAGACCCCCGGGTCCCGGCTGCATTGGCTCGCGGAAGGAAGGAACATGATGAGCAAGCGTGGCGGAATGGTGGTTGCCGTGATGGTGGCGTTGACCCTATCGAGCTGTGCTACCGCCGCCCCTGAGACGACCGCTCTCCCGAGCTCGACCACGGTTGCCGTCTCGACGTCGTCGACTGCGGAGGTGCCTGCGACGACGACGACACAGCCTTCTGGGGATCCCGCCGAGAGCGTGACAGAGGAAGCGGCAATGGCATTCGGTGCGTGGATTGACGCCGTGGCTGCCGCGGACACGGACCTTGCCTGGGATCTGATGGCGCAGTCGTCACGCGACGCAATCCGCTCCAAGGAGCTGTTCACATCTATGGGGTCGGAGATGAGCGAAGGTTGGGGAGCCTGGGCTACCGCGGACAGTGTGACCTACGGGGTCACGATGGACAAGGCAGGCAGGACGATTCTGAACGTGGAGGGCACAGTCAGCCAGGAAGGGATGACGGAGCACAAGAGCGTCGGAGTGCCGATCGAGCAGATAGCGGGCCACGTGCTGCTCTCTCCGTTTCAGGAGTTCGGAACCGTCGCCCAGGGGCTGCAGGAGGACGCGGCAGGAAAACCCCAGCCACCGGTACCCGACAATTCCGGGTCGGGTCGCCGCATTGTGTACTCGAACAGCGGCCAGCGAGTGTGGCTCGTCGAGGCAGACGGCACCGTATTCGACACATATCTGGTATCGGGAAAGGAAGGTGTGCCCGATCCGGGAACGTATGAGGTCTACTCGAAATCGGACATGGCCTATGCCGGGCACGACGGCATCACGATGAGGGATATGGTCCGATTCGCACACGGAGACAATCTGCCGATCGGTTTCCATGCGATACCGAACGATGGGAACGGCCGGCCACTCGAGTCCGAGGATCAGCTCGGTGAATATCACAGCGCCGGATGTGTCCGCCAGAGCATCGGGCACGCTGCAGAGTTGTACGATTGGGCAGAGGTCGGTACCGCGGTGATCGTGCTGGCGTGATGCGGATGCCCGCGTAGGCGCCGATCGCTCATCCCCCTGTTGCCAGAACACACCGGCTCGGAGGTTAGTGTGCGTCTGACATCCGGAAGGAAGATCGATGACAGCACACGGTGAGGGCGGTTCGACGCGCTCGACGACCGCACGGGCGGCTCTGGCGCTCGGAGCCCTTGGCATCGTGTACGGCGACATCGGTACCAGCCCGCTGTATGCAATGCGCGAGTCCTTCGAGGGTCACAACATCGCCGTGGTCCAAGAGAACGTACTCGGGGTGCTTTCGCTGATCTTCTGGTCTCTGATGATCGTTATCTCGGTCAAGTATGTGGTCTTCGTCATGCGAGCCGATAACAGCGGTGAAGGCGGGATCCTCGCCCTGACATCGTTGATTCGCCCGGCAAGTGACGACGACGGAGACCATGCAAAGCGGGCGCGTTGGATACTCATCCTGATCGGTCTCTTCGGGACCGCGCTCCTCTACGGCGACGGGATGATCACACCTGCGATCTCCGTTCTCTCCGCCGTGGAGGGAATCCACGTTGCCACCCCGGCGCTACAGCCCTTTGCCGTGCCCGTAGCCATCATCATCCTGCTTGCACTGTTTGCCATCCAGCGCCACGGCACCGGGACTATCGGGTCGCTGTTCGGGCCCATCATGATCATCTGGTTCACGACGCTCGCACTACTAGGCGTCATGCATCTGTTCGATGAGCCCAGAGTCCTGGGTGCCATCAACCCGGCGCACGCGATCACCTATTTCTCGAACAATGGCATCGGTGGATTTCTCTCGCTCGGATCGATCTTTCTCGTGGTCACCGGCAGTGAGGCGCTCTACGCCGATATGGGCCACTTCGGCAAACGTCCCATCCAGACGAGCTGGTTCGTTGTGGTTCTCCCTGCGCTCACGCTTCACTATTTCGGCCAGGGTGCGCTACTCATCGACGACCCGGCCGCCATCGACAACCCCTTCTACCGCATGGCGCCGACCTGGGCACTGTGGCCGCTTCTCATACTGGCGACAATCGCAACGGTGATCGCCTCTCAGGCTCTGATCTCCGGTGCTTTCTCGCTGACCATGCAGGCCGTGCAACTCGGCTACCTGCCCCGTACCCGCATCCTGCACACCTCCGAGACCGAGTCGGGTCAGGTGTACATACCGTCGATCAACTGGATGCTCATGGTTGCCTGTGTGGCTCTGGTCGCCGGCTTCAGATCCTCGAGTGGGCTCGCCGCTGCCTACGGGATTGCCGTGGCGATGACGATGGTCATCACCACCATTCTGTTCTTCACCGTTACCCGGGACCGTTGGGGCTGGAGTCTCGGCAAGGCCGGCACAGTGGCCGGGCTGCTCTTGTTGATCGACCTCGCGTATTTCGGTGCGAATCTGTTCAAGATTCCACACGGCGGCTGGGTCCCGATCGTGATCGGGCTTTCGATCTTCGTGCTGATGACAACCTGGAAACGGGGCCGAGAGCTGCTGGGCTACCGCCTCCACCTCGGGCAACTCTCACTCGAGCGGTTTGTAGAGAACGTGAATACGACCAACCCACCTCGGGTGCCCGGCGAGGCGGTCTATCTGTCGAGGATCGGTGGCAGCGCTCCCCCGGCGCTCCTCGCCAACTTCCGACACAACGAGACGCTTCATGAGGACGTGGTTGTGGTCACGGTCCGCATTGAGAGCATCCCACGAGTCCCCGGCGCACGGCGTGCCGAGGTCGAGGATCTCGGCGCCGGGTTCCACAGGGTGAACCTCTCCTACGGCTACATGGAGGAACCGAACATCCCCGAGGCACTGCGCAACATCGTCACCAAGGGATTCGGTATCGACCCGGATGTGGCCAGCTATGTGCTCGGGCGTGAGACGGTCCTCGCCACAGACGCCCCCGGCATGGCAATCTGGCGGGAGCGCCTCTTTTCGCTGATGAGCCGCAACGCCTCGAATGCGGCCCTCTACTTCAAACTCCCTCCCAACCAGTGCCTCGAGGTTGGTCTCCAAATAGAGATCTGACCACGTCTCGATCTCTTGAACCGCTGCCCCGTCTGCCGAATTAGCACATTTGAAGGGACGAGGCATCTGCACGCCGGCTGGTCACTCCTCGACGTAGTCCCACAAGGTGGGGAACAAGGTGACCGATTGTGGATCTGCAGGGGCATCCTGAGGTGCGCCAAGCAGGCGATCGAGGAGAACATGCCAATCGAAGCTCGAGGTGATCTCGGAGGCGAACAACGTAACGAGTCGATCCTCGGGCACATATAGCGGAATGATCGTGTTCAAGATCTGCTCGATCTCGTCGCGAAACCGCGTGTTTGTGCTCCGCACACCATCGGTTTGGAGCGGCACATCGGGGAGCAACCGGACAAAGAGGTCATAGGTGAGACACCACTGCCGTACGAGAGCCTTGATCCCAAATGGATCCTTGCCCCCTGTCACCCGTAGGAAGTATGCGAAGTTGTCGACGATAGCGCGGTCGGTTACCAGCACCTCGGCGCGGTTGCGCAGCTCGAGCTCCTGCTGAACCTGAGCCATGATCACCCAGAGCTGCGCCTCGGGGGTCGCTCCCTCGTTGAGACCGAGGGGGTTGAATCGTACGACCTCGCGTCCCACTTCGACACTTCGACCGCTCCTGCCCACCGCTCCTGCGAAGGAGTGGACAGCGTTCGTCTTGCGGACCGAGTGAGAACCGATGAATGCAATCTTGGCGGGCATGACCTGACCCTCGAGTCTGGCCGCGACGATAGACGGTTTCCTCGTTCGTGCCCGTAACCACTCAGGTCGGCAGATGGGAGCCCGGTCTCGCCGTCGCCGGTAAGATCGCGCCGTCATGGCTGACGATCCAACAACCACGCCGCAACCGGTCCCCGGCATTAGGATCCCGGCATCGGGATCCCGACAGATCCCAAGAGCGTCTGCACCTTCGGAGCCCCCAGAGTCGGGACAAATGCTGCATAGACTGGCCAATGTCGATCTCACCCGATGGGTCAACCACAACGACACTGGCCCGCGGATGCCCCCTCGCTGGCTGGGCTATCGCCACACCGGACGGCGGTACTACATCAACACGTACGGGAAAGTGCGACACATGACACCACGTCAACGTATGAAGGATGGCCGGCGCGGTTTCTGGCTTGGCCTCGAGGAAGGCAAGGTGGACAACTTCTCCGACCACGGCATTGCGCAATATGTGGAGCACATTGCTGGTAACGTCGCCGACCGCAGATCATTGCCAGACTGATCTCTCTTCATTCCCCACATGACTCCGAGCAAGACAGAAATAATCCGAAGCGCACGACGCAAGAAGACCGTAGAAGCCCGCATTGTGGGCGATACGTTGCGAGTCATGCTCCCGGCGTCCTTCAGCCGGGAGGAAGAGGAGCATTGGGTGGGTGAGATGCGGCGCCGAATCGAACGCAAGACGAGATCCACCCACATCGATCTGCCGGTGCGCGCCCGGACGCTGGCACGCAAGTACGCGCTCCCCGAGCCTGCCGCGATAACGTTCACGCCACGCCAGCGCGCTCGATGGGGATCGTGCTCACCAACCAAGCAGACGGTGCGTATCTCGAGTCAGCTCGTAGATTTCCCTGCCTGGGTGCTCGACTACGTCATCGTTCACGAGCTGGCGCACCTCGTCGAGCCGAATCACACGAGCCAATTCTGGGATCTGGTGAACCGGTACGAGCTGTCGGAGAGGGCGCGGGGCTTTCTCATGGCAATGCAGGGTGGGCTCGCCTAGTCCCCGAACTCGGCTTGCCACTCCTCGTCCAGGCCGGCGAAGCCGGCCGTGAAGATGGCGTTGAAGACAGCGTCGGCGCACGCCTGGGCATGGTCGGGATCATCCATGATCAGCTCTGCCACGTGCTCGTTCGTGTCATCGATGAAGGCCTGGATCTCCTCTGCCTCGGCGCCGCCGTCCAGCAACGCCTCGACCTCTTCCGCGTACTCGGCACATGATCCTGCTGTCGTGGCGCCACCGCAGGATGCGACGGCCAACAAGAGCGTGAGCATGACCAGCAACAGTCTCTTCATCAGATCTACTTCGGACGGTCGACCATGGCCCTTGATCGGCAGACCGCGCATCCCGGGGTGAATTCATCTACCGTGGTGCGCGTGTTGCCTGAGCTCATCTCCGAGGAAGACATAGATCGCCGAGTTCGCGAGCTCGCAGCAGAGATCGACGTGGCCTACGCAGACACCGAGCTGCTCGTACTGATCGGGGTGCTCAAGGGATCTTTCATCTTCCTGTCTGACCTTGCACGCAGGCTCACCGTCCCACACCGTGTCGAGTTCATCGCCGTCACCAGCTACGGAGCCAAGGAAAGCGAGCACGCAGATCCCGTCAGGCTGATCATGGACGTCCGGCACGCCATTGATGGTGACGACGTATTGATCGTCGAGGACATCGTGGATACCGGTCACACACTCGACTATCTCAAGCGGCTCTTCCAGGCCCACAACCCTGCGTCGCTTCGGACGTGTTCACTGCTGCACAAGCCGGATCGAAGCGAGCGCGAGGTGACGATCGACTATCTCGGTTTTACCATCCCCGATGTCTGGGTCGTGGGTTACGGCCTCGACTATGCCGAGCGTTTCCGCACGCTCCCCTACCTCGCCGAACTACCTCCCGAGAGGCGTTGAGAAAGCACGGCAAACTCGGAGGAGGTGTTTTTAGGAACCTCTCTGTCAACGATCCGCCCTCTGGCGCTGCCGTTGAGATCGACACTCGCCTGGTCTCGCCGCCGGGCCGGGCTCCTGTTTCCTGCGTCGCCATCGGCCGATCCCGGAGGTTGGGTCGAAAAGATCGAAGATGCCCTCCAGATGCCCGATTTCCGCAATGGCCGCATGATCCATCGAGTCGCAGACGTCCTGGTCGGCAGCTTCGACACGTAGCTCGATGACAGGGCCGAGATATCCGTGATGCTGGGCGACGCCGAAATGGGCCCGTTGGTCCATGGTCTCTCCGCAGAGCTCGCCACGTACTCTATCGTTACCTCTCTAGCGCCTCAGGATCGAGTTTGCGGAATGGATGAATCCCCTCGGCACATTGTGATCACCGGACCTATGGGGTCGGGTAAGACCACTCTGGGAAGGGCGCTTGCCGCAAGGTGGCACCGACCATTCTTCGACAGCGATGAGCAACTCGAGCAGCAATACCACGCCACAGGACGGGAGCTTGCAGCACACCGTGGAGTCGCAGAACTACACCGTTTGGAGCGCATGGCCTGTGTCGCTGCGCTCGCCTCGGTAGCACCGGCCGTGATCGCGGCCGCGGCGAGCATCGCCGACGACTCTGTGCTCCTTCGCTCCATGGCAAGCGACGGGCATGTGCTCGTTTATCTGCTCGTCGCCGCGCATCCCTTGGAGGACCTTGCCACGGGTCCCGAGCGGCGCCCCATCTCAGCGACCGAAGCCCGGCAACTCGAACCGGTGCGCCGTCACAATGCCCTGTCCGCCGAAGCGTCCGTGTTCTATGTCGATCGCGATCGGCCGCTTCAGGAATCAATAGATCTCCTGGCCGCACAGCTCCTGCCGCGTCTCAGGCCTACTCGATAATTGAGTTCACTACCTGGATCGGGCCATTGCCGAGATAGAAGATGCCGGGATAACCACGGGTCTCGAACCCATCACTCGGATTGCGGCGCAGCGTGGAATCCTCGATGCGCAATGTGCCCGTTCGATCATTGCTGACGAAGAAGATCGCACCTCCGCCTTCGTTGGCATGGTTGTCTTCGATGACCGTGTCGATAACGGTGAGAGTGTATGTGTTGCCGTCGTTGTAGATGGCACCACCGTTTCCGCCACCGGGTACCCCGGCGGTGGAGTTCGCCCCGTACCCGACGGCGTCGTTGTGGCTGAAGAGGCTATTGATGACCGTGTACGAGACACCGATGCTACTCAGCCCACCGCCGTTGGAACAGACATTGCCGTAGCCCTCGCCACCACCGAACGTTGACTGTACGACGTATACCGGCAAGCCCTGATACTGGCTGAATACCCGGACGGCGGCACCGCCGACATCCGGACCGACATCGTCGCACACATTGTTGAAGAAGCGGGAATTCACGATCTTGAACCGCCCACCGCGTACCCAGATGGCACCGCCGCCGTCCGGGTCATCCCCCTTCGAGTTGCCGTCTACAAAAGTGAGGTTCTGCACGGTGAGCCTGGGGTGATCCTGGTTCTGACAGTGGGAGGTAGTCCAGACGAGGTCGGGATCGCACGTGTTCATGTACAGGATCCGATTCTGACCGCGCCCGCTCAACGTCACAAGACCACCGCCGTCGATGACGATGTCGGGGTTGGCATCATTGAAGACTTTGGCAGGCTCGAGCATCTCAATTGTCACGGGGTCCGGCCCGCAGTCGAACACGATGACTCCACCTCGGGCGACGGCGTCGACAACCGCCTGTGACGTGCAGCTCTCCGGGGTCCCGTTGCCAACTACCACGTCGGGTTCGCGGACATCTTCGAGGCCCGCACCCGCAGGCACCGCGGCAGTTCCTTCAGGGTTTCCCACCGGAGGTCCCGGGCGCTCAGGAGGGTCTATCGGGGTGAGGCCGAGCCCGCGCGTCAAGAAGGTGGCCATCTGCTCGCGGGTCACGACGGTCGCCGGGCAGTAGCGGTCATTTGTGGGAGGGTTGCACCCCTTGGTGATCCCTGCCGCCTCCATTGCCTCGATCGAGGCCTCGAACACGGACCCGTCGTCATCTGTGAACGGATCACCACTGCCCGCCGGTCAGGTGGAGCGCCCTGGCGAGAAACGCTGCCATCTGTCCCCTGGTGACCGCCTCGTCCGGGCAGAAGCGATCGTTGGCAGGTGGGTTGCAGCCTTTGGTGATCCCGAAGGCCGCCAGCCGATCGATGGCGTCCTGGAACACCCCCGATGAGTCGAGGAACGGGGAGCTGGCTGCCGGCGGGAGGTCGAGTGCCCGCACCAGGAACGCGGCCATCTGGCCCCGGGTCACCGGATCCTTCGGGCAGAAGAGATTGTTCAGCGGCGGGTTGCAGCCCTTGGTGATGCCCGCTGCGGCGATCGCCTCGATGGCAGGTTCGTGTGCGCTGAAGTCGTCGTCGAGAAAGGTCCCACCGGGAGGAAGCTCTGCGGCGTTCGCCCCGGCACTGAGCGTGCTCATCAGCAGCGCGACTGTCAGGACCAACAGGGCTCGTCTCCTCATGCCGTGCGAGGGTAATACGGAGCCGATCGCTACATGCGCCTCATCTCGCTTGCGAACGGCTACCGCCCCATATACTCCGCACATGGAATCTTCTCGTGAATCGACTGTTCTCTCTCTCCGCGACCGGGCAGCACTGCGCGACGAGTGGCTGCGCACAAGGTTGGAAACGGTGGTGCCGCAGGTCATGGGCTGAGGCCGGTATCGATTGCTGGGTGCTCATTGGCAGGGAGTACAACGAGGATCCGGTGCTGAGAACCATGCTGCCGGCCACTTGGGAGGGCGCCCGCCGTCGCACAATCCTTGTGTTCACCGACTTCGGCCACACCAGGATGGCGGTGTCTCGGTACAGCGTCGGGTCTTTCTTCCCAGCCGGGATGGGATCCGAACGCCGAGCCGGACCAATGGCGATGTCTGGCCGACTATCTCGTGAGACGCCGCGCCGCAACGAATTGCCATCAACCGATCCAGACACCTTCCCGCTCGCCGATGGCATGACGGCCACGGAGACGGAGCGGTTCACGGATTCGTTGCCGGTGTCTCTCCGGGCTCTGGTGGTCTCCGAGCGACCGGTCTCTTGCCGTCGGTTGGCTGGAGACGAGGACCAGCCAGGAGATGGAGGCGTTCCGCGACGTCTGTGCACGTGCTCACCGTCTGTCTGCGGCGGGCGCTGTCATCCGAAGTTGTCAAAGCCGGAGAGACGACGACCGGGGATGTGGAGTGGTGGCTTCGTGAGGAGTCCCGGAGTGCCGGGTACGAGACGTGGTTCCATCCTTCGGTCTCGACGCAACGGCGTGGCTCGGGCCTGAATCGTCAGCGACGGACGATGAGACGATTCGCCACGGTGATCTCGTGCATATCGATTTCGGCATCGAGTATCTCGGCTTGCACACCGATCAGCAGCAGCACGCATACGTTCTCCACGCCGGGGAGCACGACGCTCCCGCCGGCTTGCTCGAGGGAATCTCCGCTGGTAACCGCCTCCAGGACATTGTCATGGGCCACTTCCGCACGGGTACAACCGGCAACGAGATCCTACGCACCGCCCGCGCCCAGGCTCTCGGCGAGCATCTTCGCTCCGCCGATCTACAGCCATCCCATCGGGCTCCATGGTCATGGCGCCGGCCCAACGATCGGGTTGTGGGACCAGCAGGAAGGTGTGCCCGGTCCGGGCGACTACCCGGTTCGCCCCGATACCGCATATTCCATCGAGCTATCTGTCGAGGTCGACGTTGCCGAGTGGGGCGGCCAGACGGCACGGATCATGCTGGAGGAGGACGCCGCGTTCGACGGGGCGACGATGACGTTTCTCGATGGCCGGCAGCAACAGCTGTGGATCATCTGATGCTCGATCTCGGGCCGTTTCCGGATAGTGTCGGTTTCGATCGAGCCTCCAGCCTCGACGCAGCAGACCCTCTGGGTGGTTACCGGGATCGCTTCGTAATCGATGACCCCGACCTCATCTATCTGGACGGCAACTCGCTGGGACGACTGCCGGTGGCGACGATCCCACATCTCGAGAACGTCATTCGCAACGAGTGGGGACGAGACCTGATTGCCTCATGGGGCAACGGTTGGTGGAACCTGGCCACCCAGATAGGCAACGAGATCGCCGCGGTGATCGGGGCTCCCGCCGACAGTGTCGTCGTTGCCGACTCGACCTCTGTGTGCCTATACAAGCTGGCGGTGGGAGCGCTGCGACTACGACCCGACCGAGGCAACATCGTTACCGACTCCCTGAACTTCCCTACAGACGCCTATGTGCTCTCGGCCGCTGGAGCCGCCGCAGGCGAGCGCATGCTGACGATCGTCGCCGCCACTGCCGACGGTCTCGCCGATGAACAGGCGATTGTCGCGAGGCTCGACGAGGAGACGGCTCTCCTCGTCCTCTCGCATGTCGCGTTCAAGAGCGGATACCTCTATGACATGGAGCGTCTCACCCGTGTCGCACATCAAGCCGGTGCCCTCGTGCTGTGGGACCTGAGCCACTCCGCGGGAGTCGTCCCGATCGACCTCAGCCTGGTCGACCTCGCCGTTGGCTGCACTTACAAGTATCTGAACGGCGGCCCGGGCTCTCCGGCATTCATCTATGTCAATCCCGATTTGCAGATCGCCAACCCGCTCACAGGGTGGTGGGGTCACGCCGAGCCGTTCGCTTTCGACCTGGACTATGTGCCCGCGGCATCGATCGCACGTTTCCAAACCGGGACGATGCCCATCTTGTCGCTGGCAGGAATAGCACCGGGCGTTGCCATGATCCGGGAAGCGGGAATCGATACGATCCGGGCAAAATCAATCGCGCGTGACCGCGTACCTCGTGGAACTGGCCGATGAAGTCCTCGGCCCGCTTGGGTTCGCTCTAGCGTCACCGCGACAGGCCGAGCGCAGAGGTTCCCATGTCTCGTTGCGCCACGAATCGGCGTGGCAGATAACTCAGGCGATGATCGAGGAGGCTCGCGTCATCCCCGATTTCCGTGACCCCGACAACATCCGCCTAGGCCTCGCTCCCCTGTACACAACATTCTCGCAAGTGCACAGCGCGGTTCACAGGATGGCATCGCTGGTTGCCGCCGGACGCCACGAGCGTTTCCCGGCACAACGGTCGGCCGTCACCTGAATCAGGTCGGTACCGGTCCGTTATCCTGACCGTCGTGTCAATCATCGTGGTCGGAAGCACAGGCATCGACTTTGTTGCGGTAACTCCTCATCTCCCCCGTCGAGGGCGAGACGGTTCTCGCCACCGAGGACCTCTACGTCGGGCCGGGGGGAAAGGGTTTCAACCAGGCTGCCGGGGCAGCCCGTCTCGGAGCGGCTGTGACCTTCTACACCAAGATCGGCAGCGGTGATCTCGGAAATCAGGCGCGGTCATTTCTCGAGAGCGAGGGGCTGCTCGGACCATCGATACTCGTGTCGAACCGGCCGAATCAGGTAGCGCTTATAACGGTCAATGAGACTGGGAACAACACGATCGCAGTAGCCCAAGGAGCGAGCGCGGACTTCACGCCCTCGGACCTCGCTGCATTGCAGCTCGACGGCGAGGATATCTTGCTCGCACAGCTCGAGATCCCCGTTGACACCGTTACGGAAGCCGCGCGACGAGCCAGAGCCGCAGGTGCCACCGTCGTGCTCAATCCGGCCCCTGCAGCTCCCCTGCCGGCAGACCTACTCGAGTTGGTCGATATCGCAACGCCCAATGAGACGGAGCTGGCCATCTTGACCGGGGCGGCAACGGCCACGATGGACCAGGTGATTGCAGCAGGGAGACGCCTTCTCGAAATGGGCGTTGGGGAGGTTGTGGCGACGGTTGGTGATCGCGGCGCCGTCCGTATCACAGGAGACGCCAGCGTGATCTATGAGCCATTGCCGGTCACGGCCGTCGATACGACGGGCGCGGGCGACGCCTTCAACGCCGGGCTCGTCGTCGGTCTGAGCCGAGGTCTCGATGTGGAACAGGCGATCGAGATCGGCAACCAGGCCGGTGCGTTCTGTGTCACCCAGCTCGGAGTTCGTGACGGTCTCGGCACCCCCGAACAGCTCGAGGCGCTCCCTGCCGGCCGAACCTGAGCGTTGCTCATACGCCCTGAGAGACTCTGAGGCGCCGTTTCGCTGCATCCGGGCATCGGTAGGGTCCCTCGGTGAGCGGGGACCCGTGGGTCTCCAGGTCCCTTCCACAGACGCCGTTTGCGGGACCTTCGCCCTCTCCTCTGAACGGCAGGGATCTGGGACGCTGGTGTACATCATGAAGAAGCTCGTTGCCGCTCTCAGTGTGGTGGTTCTCTCGCTCGCGGTCGGAGGCACGGCGGCGGCAGCAGAGAGCCCCAACGCCGACGTCTGGTACCCGAAGGATGCGAACGGGGCAACGGAAGTCGCCCTCTTGTTCGTGTATTCGGAGACCTGTCCCCACTGCGCCGCGGCTGAGCCTGTCGTCGACGACTGGATCGAGACATTCGATTGGCTGCAGGTCGAGAAAGTCAGCGTGCAATTGGCAAACGACGAGCAAGTCGAGCGCGTCCTCACCCTCACCGAGGAGCTCGATCAGGATATCCCGGGCGTGCCGGCATTCCTCTTCTGCGAGAGATTGGAGGTCGGCTTCGACGCTCCCGAGACGACAGGTGCGGATCTCGAACTCGCGCTGGCCAACTGCTACGACCGGCTTGACGGCACGGCCGCAGATATCGCAGCCGCTGCGGCGCAGCAGACCACAACCACTTCAGCTCAGACAGCCTCAGACGAATCAGATGGCAACGATCTCAGGGTGCCGGTGCTCGGGGTCATCGATGCGAATACTGTGTCCCTGCCGCTGTTCACGGTCGCTGTGGCCGGCCTGGATGCCTTCAACCCATGTGCCTTCTTCGTACTGCTGTTCTTGCTCAGCTTGCTGGTGCATGCGCGGAGCCGCTGGCGTATGGCTCTCGTTGGAGGTGTCTTCGTCGTCATCTCCGGAGTTATGTACTTTGCGTTCATGGCGGCCTGGCTGAATGTCTTTCTGGTCACCGGCCAACTTCGCTGGGTCACGACGGCCGCGGGTGTGATCGCCCTTGCCATCGCGTTGTTCAGCATGAAGGATTACTTCTTCCCCGACACGGCTGGAAGCCTCTCCATTCCCGACTCGGCGAAACCAGGGTTGTTCGCCCGGATGCGCAAGCTCACCACCGGCGATGCATTACCGACGGTCCTGTTGGGAACCGTGGCTCTCGCGGCAGTTGCCAACAGCTACGAATTGCTGTGCACCGCAGGATTCCCCCTCGTCTTCACCAGAGTGCTCACGCTCAACGATCTCGGCACCTCCGCCTACTACGGCTACCTGACGCTATACAACGTCGTCTATGTGGTGCCTCTACTCGTTATCGTCGGCGTCTTCGTATGGACGCTCGGGTCACGCAAGCTGTCTGAGAATGAAGGCCAGTTCCTCAAGCTCATGTCGGGGATGATGATGCTCGGCCTCGGCCTGCTTCTGGTCATCAGACCCGGTTTGCTCGAGAACATGTTCGCTGCGGTCGCCATCCTGCTGACCGCCGTTCTGGTGACTCTGATGATCACGTTGATCAGACGTAGACGCCACCCTGCGACCTGAGCGCGATCAGCCTGCGGCTCTGTGGAGGAATGCCGCCATCTGGCCGCGGGTCACAGACGCCTCCGGGCAGAATTGATCGTTGACGGGCGGGTTGCATCCTCGTGTCACCCCGGCGGTCGCGATCGCTTCGATCGCCGCCTCGAACACGGAGCCGTCGTCATCGCGGAACGAATCGGTTGATGCAGCAGGGTACGCATACGCCCTGGCTAGGAAGGCAGCCATTTGTCCTCTGGTGACGGGTTCGTCCGGGCAGAAGCTGTCGTTGACCGGTGGGTTGCAGCCCTTGGTGATCCCGGCGGCGGCGAGTGATTCGACAGCAGCTTCGAACACTGATCCATCGTCGTCGCGAGAAGGTGTCCCCTGCCACTGCCGGTAGATCGAGAGCCCTGGTGAGGAAGGCAGCCATTTGTCCTCTGGTGACTGCTTCGTCCGGGCAGAACCTGTCGTTGACCGGTGGGTTGCAGCCCTTGGTGATCCCGGTGTCGGCAAGCCACGAGATGTCGGACTCGAACACCGATCCGTCGTCGTCCCGGAACGGCGGGCTGTAGACGCCGCCGTCGTCACATCCGATCCGCTGGCTGCCGATCGCCACCGAGTCGAAATGGATCTCGTTGTCGACCAGCGAGGCGTCACCCCCGTAGTAGACATCGAACCAGAAGCTCTTGACATCGATGTCATCCTCGCCGATTCGCCGGAACGCGATATCGTCCTTGGCGAAAGCTGCCGCACCGTCTACCCAGCCTTCGAGGAGCCCGTCGTGCTGGCCGGGCGTGTTGAGGTCGATGTGACCCTCAACGCAATACCACTGCCCGTTGTCCAGAGTGGCAACGTCCGGGTCCCAGGTCCAGATGTCCCCGCGTGTCGCCGGGCTGTCCAGGTGGTACACATAGAACCCGATCAGGGTCTTGTCATCCGGCCCATCCGGGTAACCCGGCTCGCCGAAACTCGGATATGTGCGGGAGAACAGCATCCTCGCCGAGAAGCAGGGCTCCTCCGGAGTCGAAGCTTTGCCACCGAGGCAGTTGTACGTGTACAGACCACCCACGCCGGGCAACTTCCCTCGATTGGGGGGCTCGATGTAGAAGTCTGCAGGGAACTGCACCCAGTAACGCCACCACAGCTCCTCAGGATCGTGCAGCCCGTGATCCGAGAAGTACCAGTGCCCGCTGCCGCCCCAATGCTCACCGGCAGGGATGATGGTGTTCAGACCGGCGCCGTCATGACCATTGGCGAGCGGCACCATTCCCCACGCGCTTGCCGAGAGGAAGTCAACACCGCTCTCGAAGTCCTCGTCCATGTACACAGGGCTCGCCGCGCTTGCCGCAGCTACACCAAGCAGGCTCATTGCCGCGATCAACAACAGCAAACGCCTCATACAGATCCCCCTCGGGCTCGGCACTCGTCGGCATCATAAGTGGACTGGAGAGTTTTGCCGTATCGAGGCGGCCGGGCGGGCGGATCGTTCGCTTGCCCGGGGTGGCGCCACGCCCGGATAGGTGCCGCCTCCGAGTTACACACCTGTAATTGATCCGCACGGCCCATTCATGGATCGCCCCGAACGACCGAAACTCGACAATACGCTCTGGAAGGAACACGTGACCCGTTTTCATCGGTTGCTGGTGGCCAACGACCCCGTCCTCGCCGACCACTGCAAGAGAGCTGGGAAACTTGCGACCGATATCGCCGGGCACATGAAGCTCGGCGCCGAGCGCATCGCACTTCTGGAGATGGCCTCTCAGCTGCATGACATCGGGAAGGTCTTTATCTCCCGTGACATCCTCGACAAGCCCGGCCCTCTGACCAAAGCCGAGTGGGCGGAGCTGCGCAGGCACCCTCGCCTCGGCTACGAGCTCGTGGAAGGGCACGTGCCCGCCATAGTCGCAGACGTGGTACTCACCCATCACGAGCGATTCGACGGCACCGGCTACCCCTACGGCATCCCCGGGCCTCGGATTCCTCTCGAAGCCCGCGTGCTCCAGGCGGCCGACGCTATTGATGCGATCACCAGCGACCGGCCGTACCAGCCGGCCCTGCCCTTGGAGTATGCCTTGAACGAGCTGGAGCGGTTCTCCGGGTCGCAGTTCGACCCGACGGTGGTCGATGCCGTAATGACACTTGCCCACCGTGATAGCCGGCTACCGCTGGTTGGGTCAGCCGCCAGCTAGATCGGTAGGCCGAGGCTCCGGCTGATGAGGAGCCGCTGGATCTCCGAGGTGCCCTCGCCAATCTCGAGGATCTTGGCGTCCCGGTAGAACCTGGCAACGGAAGAGCTCTCCATGAAACCCGCACCACCGTGGATCTGGACCGCGATGCGTGTCGCCGTCACCGCAGCCTCACTTGAATACAGCTTGGCCACGGCGGCGGCTTGTCTGATCTCACGTCCGGCGTCGCGCATCGCAGCCGCCCGGTAGGTCAACGAACGAGCTGCGTCCACCATCACCTTCAAATCGGCACATTGAAACGCTATTCCCTGATTGGATCCGATCGGTCTGCCGAATGTGTGCCTCGATTTGGCGTATGCGACGGATTCTTCGAGGCACGCTTGGGCCAGGCCAACAGCGAGCGCGGCGATGGCGATGCGGCCGTCGTCGAGCGTCGCCAGGAACTGTTGGAAGCCTTTGCCGCGTTCACCGAGCAGGTTCTCTTCCGGCACCCGGCAGTTGTGGAACACCAATCCCCTCGTGTCGGACCCGTGCCAGCCGAGCTTCCTATAGGGCGGGTCGACGATGAGTCCTTCGGCACCTGACGGGACGATGATCGTTGAGATCTCGTTTTCCCCGGTCCGGGCAGTGATCGTCACCAGCGATGTCATCGGCGTACCGGCATTGGTGATGAAAGCCTTCGAGCCATCGATTGCCCACTTGCCATGCTCGAGCCTTGCCCTGGTGCGGGTGGCCCCGGCGTCGGAGCCTGCTTCTGCCTCGGTGAGGCCAAACGCGGCAAGCGCTCGCCCGGCGAGCAGATCGGGTAGGTAGCGTTCCCGCTGAGCAGTCGTTCCATAGGTGTAGATGGGATTGATTCCAAGCCCGACGCCCGCCTCGAGGGTGATCCCCATTGATTGGTCGACTCGCCCTACTTCTTCTATGGCGACACACAGCGACGTGAAGTCCCCGCCCATCCCCCCGACTTCCTCAGGGAAGGGCAGAGCGAAGAGGCCGAGGTCGCCCATCTTGTTGACGAGATCCACGGGAAAAGGCGCATCATGCTCCCAATTGGATGCCAGCGGCGCCACCTCTTGCTCGGCGAACTCTCTGACTACCTTGCGAAACGCCTCATGCTCTTCGCTCAGCTCAAAGCGCATCAGGTTCCCCTCCCGTCGGCATGACCCCGAATCTGGTCAGCACGTCGACAATGTGCTCGAGCGGCAGCCCGATCACCGTCGAGCGCAATCCTTCGACGTGGGTGACGAAACCACCGCCTCTCCCCTGCAGAGCATACGCACCGGCCTTGTCGAGCGGCTCGCCCGTTGCCGCGTATTCCTCGGCCTCCGCCTGTGACACCGGGCGTAGAGTCACCCTGGAGGCAGCGATTCCACTCTCGTTGAGACCCGTGTCCGCAACGGTGAGGCAGTAGCCGGTGTACACGGTGTGAGTGCGCCCCGCCAGGGACAGGAGCATGCTCACAGCCTCCTGTTCATCACATGGCTTGCCGAGCACTTCGCCGTCGAAAACGACGGTTGTGTCGAATCCAAGCACTCGCGTTTCGGGGGCCTGCGTGGCCACGACTGCACGACTCTTCTCCGTTGCCACGCGGACAACGTAGTCCTCGGGAGGCTCGGCGGGCCGCCGCTCTTCATCGATATCGGGCGAGACGATCTGGAACTCGTATCCCGCCATGCTGAGCAGCAGACGCCGTCGCGGTGATCCACTGGCGAGAACGAGGGGAAAGCGGCCGGGCTCTGCAAACATCGACGTCACGCTAGCGGATCGAATATCTACGATATTGCCGGAACTTCCACCCGGCCCGAGGGGTCTGAGCGTGGGCTAGCAGCAAAGGGAGCAGATGCGTTGGCGTAATCTCGAACGAAGCAGCAACGTCGAAGACCGGCGGGGGCGCACTGCGGCTGTGGCGGGCGGCGTTGGTGGCCTCGGGATCATCGGAGTGCTGCTTGCGCTGCTGCTGGGAAACGGTGGTGGCGGCAGTGTCGGCGATCTCCTGAACCAGCTCAACACATCCCCGACCCAGGCGCAGAGCCAGGACTCAGGCGAATTCCAGGGTGTCGACGACGACGAAGCGTTCGTCCAAGCCGTTCTGGGCACGACAGAGACGTTGTGGACAAACGTCTTCTCCAACTCGGGTCTCACGTACAACCCGGCCAGCCTGGTCCTCTTCACCCAAGCCACTGATTCGGCATGCGGTGGCGCCAGTGCCGCGACGGGACCTCACTACTGCCCCCTCGACAAGACGGTGTACATCGATCTCAGCTTCTACGACGAGCTGAGGCGACGTTTCGGCGCCACCGGCGGTGACTTCGCCGAGGCCTACGTGATGGCACATGAGATTGGCCACCATGTCCAGAACGAGTTGGGTGTGATGGATGACGTCCGTGACATACAACAGGCACATCCCGAGAGCGCCAACGACTACTCGGTTCGGCTCGAGCTCCAGGCAGACTGTTTCGCAGGCGTCTGGGCGTACTCCATCTACCAGCGGGAAGACGTGCTGGAACCGGGAGATGTCGAGGAGGCGCTCAACGCGGCGGGTGCGGTCGGAGACGACCGAATCCAGCAGATCACGACAGGCCGGATAAGCCCCGAGACGTTTACCCACGGCACCTCGGAACAGCGGGTGCGCTGGTTCAATGTCGGCTATCAAACCGGCGACGCGTCGGCATGTGACACATTCAACAACGACATCTGATCCGACCTTGGTGGCGGGCCGGCGTCACTGTTGACCGAATGCCGGGATCCCCGTGATTGCCTGGCCCATGATCAGAGTATGCACCTCGTTGGTGCCCTCGTAGGTGTAAACCGATTCGAGATTGTTCATGTGCCGGATCACCGGGTACTCGAGGGTGATTCCATTTGCTCCGAGCACCGATCGGGCTTCACGTGCGACATCTAGCGCCATCCGAACGTTGTCCATCTTGCCCAACGAGATGTCCTCGACACCAACCCGGCCCTGATCCTTCATTCGACCGACATGGAGGGCAACCAGCATGCCGCGGTTGACCGAGATCATCATCTCAACGAGCTTGCGCTGGGTGAGTTGGAAGGATGCGATCGGCTTGCCGAACTGCCTTCGCTCTTTGGCGTAGTCCAGAGCGGCCTCGTAGCAGGCGCGTGCGGCTCCCACCGCGCCGAACATGATCCCGAATCGAGCTTCGTTGAGACATGCCAGCGGGCCTTTCAGCCCTGAGACATTCGGCAGCACCGCATCGGCAGGCAACCGAACATCGTCGAGCACCAGCTCCGAGGTCACGGATGCCCGCAACGACAGCTTCTTGTGCACGTCGTTCGTGGAGAACCCCTTTGTTTCCTTCGGGACGATGAATCCGCGAATCCCTTCGTCCGTTTGCGCCCACACAATGGCAACGTCGGCGAAACCGCCGTTGGTGATCCACATCTTGGTGCCGTTGATCACCCAGTCGGTACCGTCGCGCTTGGCGTGCGTCTTCATCCCTCCGGGGTCGCTGCCTGCATCGGGCTCGGTCAGGCCGAAACAGCCGATGACCTCGCCTGCGGCCATCGCAGGGAGCCACTGCTGCTTTTGCTCCTCAGATCCGAACGCCCAGATGGGGAACATCGAGAGCGATCCCTGCACAGACACGAAGCTACGAGCTCCAGAATCGCCTGCCTCCAGCTCGGTGCACGCAAGGCCATATTGCACCGCAGATGTACCGGCGCATTCGTACCCATCGAGATGCATGCCGAGCAATCCGAGCGACCCCATCTCCTTGGCCAGGTCTCGTGGGAAGTAGCCCTCCTCGAACCAATCGGCGACATAGGGCAGGATGCGATCCGCTACCCATCCTCGAACCGTGTCGCGCAGTAGCCTCTCTTCACCGTCGAGGAGCGCATCCGTGTTGAGGAAGTCCCTCGGATTGGGATTGCGCGGACCTACCGCTCCTGCACTCATCGCTGCTCCTCTTCGTCGAGATTGACCCTCAATGCTACGCACTCTTCGCTCATGCGTAGCTCTTTCGCCGAGCCGGCTGTATCGTCGAGCTCATGGAGCGCCTACCAGCCAGGATGCGTATCGCACAGACACCGACACCGCTGGAACGCGCCACGAGATTGACGGCCGCCTGGGGTGGTCCAACCATCTGGATCAAGCGCGATGACCTCACCGGATTTGGCCTTTCCGGCAACAAGGTGCGCAAGCTGGAGTTCCATTTCGCCGCGGCAGAAGCCGCTGGGGCAGACACGGTGATCACATGCGGTGCCCTGCAGTCGAACCACTCGCGGGCCACCGCGCTTGCCGCTGCCCGTAGCGGGTTTCGCGCCGTGCTCCTGCTACGTCATCAACCGGGGGTGCCGATTGCCCTGCAGGGAAACCTTCTCCTCGATGCTCTGGCCGGGGCGGAAGTGCGATTGATCACTCCCGAGCAGTGGGCTGATCGAGACGAGCTGATGGCTGCGGAGGCCGTCGCCCAGACCGCAGCAGGTCATTCGGCGTGGGTGATACCGGAGGGCGCCTCTGATCCTCTCGGGATGTGGGGCTTCGTCCTAGCCATGCGCGAGCTCGCCGAGCAGATGGCCGTGATCCACGGCTCGGCACCTGTGATCTGGCACGCTGCTTCCTCAGGTGGGACGACGGCGGGGATCGGCTGGGCGGTCGCCCGGCTCAGTCTCCAAACACCGGTTGTTGCGTGCTCGATTGGCGAACCCGCTGAAGAGATCGCCGCCAAGGTCGACAAAATCTGGGCACGTGCGGCCCGGGAGACGGGAGGGACCCCGCCTGCGCCAGCCATCGAGTACAACGACGCACACATCGGTGGCGGGTACGGGGTAGTCGACGATGCGGACCTCAGGGTTCAGGCGGAGGCGACCGCATTGACGGGTCTGATATTCGATCCGACCTACACGGGAAAGGCACTCAGCGGTCTTCGCAAGGAGATCGCCGCGGGACGGTACGGCCCGGACGACAACGTGGTGTTCTGGCACACGGGTGGCGGCTTTGCCGTCTTTGCCCACGACTTCAGTCGAACAGTGTCTGTTGGGGGTCCGGTCTGACCTCTCGTTTGATGCCGTTCCAGGGAAGTGAGTCCATGAACACCCAGGATCGCCGATGTATGGTCGAAGGCCCGTACCAATGGAGCGCCGCCTTGTGGGTTGGCCCCGGGTAGCCCTTGTTGCCTTCGAAGCGGTAGGGGGGGAATTCGGCTGCCATACCTTTCATGATGCGGTCTCGGGTCACCTTGGCGAGGATGGACGCGGTTGCTATCGAGAGTGAGCGGGCGTCGCCCTTGACGAGGAGATCAGCTTCTCCGCCGAGGGCAAAGTCCCAGTTCCCATCGAGGAGGAGATGGTCGAACTCGAGCCGCAGCCCGATCGAGCGCTCTCGTAGCGGCAAGGGAGAGTGCCGCCGACATTCCCAGGTCGTCACATTCCCGATGCGAAGCGTGACCAACGGACCAGGCGACACACCACTCCGCGAGCCGATCGAACATCATCTCGCGCTCAGGCTCAGTGAGCATCTTCGAGTCCCGGATCTTGTAGATTCGTCTGCTTCTTGGGAATCACCGCGGCGCCGACGCTCACCGGACCTGCCCACGCCCCCCGACCAACCTCGTCCATGCCCACCACCACATCTTTTCCCGCGTCCCACAGCTCGCGCTCGTAGCGAAGCGATGGTGATTTGCCCTGCAGACCGGCGCGGAGCTTGGGGACGGAGGTGACCATGTCAATTCAGCGAGAGATCGTCGGGGTACTGTGCGTAGAGGCTGAGCCGGCCGTGGCTGTCGCTTCAGACACCCGCGACCACAGATCGGTGGGATCACCGAACACATCGTCGGCCACCGCCTCGACGATGAACCACGAGTCGACGGCGAGCTCGACTTCCAGCTGGCCACCGTCCCATCCGGAGTAGCCGGAGAACACCCGCAATCCGCAGCGGTGGCGTGTCCGGAGTCGGGTGGTTCGCTGAGATCGATGAATCCGATCCCGGCGAAGATCGCCCCGTCGGCTTCGTCGTCCTCGAACTCGGCGACACCGATCGCGACCTCATTGCGCACCGGTCCACCGACGAAGACAACGGCGGGCTCGGTGATCAGATTCGCCCAACGCGGGCAGGTGCTCTCCGGCCGGCTCGGTTCGTGGGCCGATTGAGCACGGTACCGACTGCGCCGTCCTCGCCGTGCTCGAACAGGAATACAACCGTTCTGTAGAAGTTCGGGTCCTGTAGCAGCGGGCTCGCCACGAGCAGCTTGCCCTTGAATGATGCGGCCATCGATTTGCTCCGTTCCCGAAGACCCTACTGCATTACCCGGAGCAGGTTCCGGTATCCTTGCCGTCGAGGAGGTACGACATGGATCTGACCAGCTCGAGCATCACAGAGGGGATCTCCGATTCCCGGGGAGTACGCCTTTGGCGTCCCCGACGCCGACACGCACATGCGCATTCGGCGCAAACCGCAATCCGGAACTCGTCTGGGCAGGTGTGCCTGCCGAGAGCACTCGATCCTTTGCAGTCATCTGTCACGATCCCGATGTGCCGACCCGTCCCGACGACGTCAACCAGGAGGGACGGGAGGTGCCGGCCGACCTGCCCCGCACCGATTTCTTTCACTGGGTGGTCGCCGACATTCCCGCCGACCTCGGCAATATCGAGGCCGGCTCATTCGCCGACGGTGTCGTTCCTCGAGGCAAGGGGTCGTCTGCGGCACCGGTGGACTGTCGGCTCGGCCTCAACGACTACACGGGCTGGTTTGCGGGCGATCCGGACATGGAGGGCCACTACTTCGGCTACGACGGCCCTGCCCGCCATGGAACGACAGCCTGGTGCACCACTACATCTTCACCGTGTACGCGCTCGACGTCGCCACGCTCGATCTCCCCGACCAGTTCACGGGCGGCGATCTACGCGGCGCCCTGGACGGTCACGTGCTCGAGCGCGCGTCGATCACCGTCACGTACACGTTGAATCCCCGACTCATCGGCTAGGAAGTCTCTACCACGGGATCGCAATCCTAGGCTGGGGGGCCTATGAACTCTGAGGATTTGCGCAGGCTTCCCAAGATGGAGTTGCACAACCACCTGGACGGCGGGCTCCGGGTCGCGACGCTGCTCGAGCTCGCTGCTGACGTAGGTCATCGGCTACCAGCCGACGAGCCTGAGTCGCTGTCCGCGTGGTTCTATCAGGGCGATTCGGGCTCGCTGGAGCGCTACTTGGCGGCATTTGAGCACACCGTTGCCGTCATGCAGAGCCAGACAGCGATCGAGCGTATTGCCTACGAAGCCGGCGTCGATCTCGCCACAGACGGCGTCATCTACGGAGAGATTCGATATGCCCCCGTGCTGACCACCCGTGGGGGTCTCACCAGGGACGATTCGATCGAAGCAGCATTGGCAGGGTTCGCTAGGGCGCAACGGGAGACCGGCACCAGAGTGAATCTCATCGTTGACGCTCTGCGAGATCTACCCGATTCGACGAAGGATGCCAGGGCGGCCGCTCGCTTTGTGGGACGAGGCGTCGTTGGGTTCGACATCGCGGGACCGGAGCGCGGGTTTCCTCCCGAGGATCACAGCGCCGCTTGCCAGTTTGCCCGTGAGCACGGCGTTCACATCACCATCCATGCCGGTGAAGCGGACGGTGTGGCCAGCATCGCCGGTGCACTTGATGCGTGCCACGCGGAACGAATCGGTCACGGTATCCGCATCATCGACGACATAGGGCCTGATGGTGTGATGGGCCCTGTCGCCTCGCGAGTTCGAGACGAGCGTATCCCGCTGGAGATTTGCCCGACATCGAATCTGCACACCCTGAGCATCGGCCCTGAGCAGCATCCGCTTGGCAGGCTCTACCGGGCAGGGTTCAATGTGACGCTCAACACCGACAACCGGCTGATGAGCCGGGTCACCCTCACCGACGAATTCCAGCTCGCCCTCGCCCACCAGGGAATGACGGTGGCAGATCTACGCACAATGACGCTTGCCGCGGCAGATGCCGCCTTCATCGAAGCCGCGGACCGCCGCGAGCTGAAGGAACGGATCGAGGCGGGTTACCCGAGCTGACTATCCAGCCACCCTGCCACAAACCCGAGCACCTCGTCGCTGCTCCGGCTCGTTGTGGGTCTCGTGCCGCAAACCCGCAAAGAGCTTCCGCTCGACATTGTCCAGAGCAGCAAGCGGCGCCGATGCCTGCGGGGGCACGAGGGTGTCGTCTGCGCCGTGGATCACAAGCGTCGGCTTGGTCAACTTGGCGTACTCGCCGCGCACTGAATCCATCTGGGCAAAGAGGGTGGTGCCAAAGCGTGCCGTACCCTTGGTTTCGACCAGCGGGTCGGCGAAGTACTTGGCACCGACCGCAGGGTCTCGCGAGAGTTGCTCGCCCTTTATGGAATTCGCAACTCGCAAGCCTGGCTTCACCCTGGTGAGGATCTTCACGCCCCACCGCAGCACCAGGGGAACCTGAGCCGACAGCGCAGGCGCGGAGAGAACGAAGAGGTCGGGCTGGCGACGGGCACTGACCCCATACGAGAGGGCGATCAGCCCTCCCATCGAGTGCCCGTACATGATCTGTGGGAGATCCGCGGGAATCTGGTCGAAGACCGCGGAAACGTCGTCGAGGTATTGCTCGAACGACTCGATGTCGATTCTCTCTCCTCCTGAAGCGCCGTGGCCCCTCAAATCAAAGGCCGTCACGTCGATGCCGCGTGTCGCAAAGAAATCGCCAACGTGCTCATAACGACCGGAATGCTCTCCCAGGCCGTGAATCAGCAACATGCGGGCCCTGGGCTCCGAGCACTCCCAGCGCCGTACCAGCAGCCCGAGCCCATCAGTTGCGAGGAGTTGCCCTGTGGTGCTCATCGTGATTCCTCTCCTGTTGCGAGGGCGGCACCGATGATGCCGGCGCGGTTGCGGAACCTGGCCGGTCGCACGCTCGCTCTGGTTTCGAGCAGGTCCTTGTAGGTATCGAACTTCTTCGAGATGCCTCCGCCCAGCAGGAAGTGATCGGGTGAGAGCACATCCTCGACATAGTTGAGGTACTCGTTGAGGCGCACCGCCCATTCGCGACGTTTCAGGCCTCCGTCGTCTACGAGGCGCGCCGCGGCGTAATGCTCGGCATCCATCCCCTTGAACTCGATATGTCCCAGCTCGGTGTTCGGCACCAGCACGCCGTGGCGAAATAGGGCACTCCCGATGCCTGTTCCCAGAGTCAGCAGCAACACCGTGCCTTCCAAGTCTGCGGCCGCACCAAATCGCTGCTCGGCGATACCGGCGGCGTCGGCGTCGTTGAGCAGGGATACGGGAACGCCGAAACGCTCCGTGAGCTCCGACGCGATGTCGCGGCCGATCCAACCATCGTCGATGTTGGCCGCAGTGAACACCACTCCTGATCGAACGACGGACGGTACGGCACAGCCGATCGGTCCCTTCCAGGCAAAGTGCGCAACGAGTTGATCGAAGACCTGAAAGACCGCTTCCGGGGTTGACGGCTGGGGGGTCAGAATCCTGAGGTGCTTGGCCAACCGCTCCCCGGTGTCGAGATCTACCGGTGCAGCCTTGACTCCGCTCCCGCCAACATCGATTCCTAACGCCTCCATGATCTCCTCTCCGATTGGATCTCGCTCCTCACGAACCGGCTCAGCGATTCAGGAAGGGCAGGCTCGACGTGCTCTACCGATACCCATGTTCCTCGCACGTCCATCTCGAGTGGCGCATTTCGCGCAATGGGTGGGCTCACGTAGCCCATGCCGATTCCCACTCCGAGGACGGGACTGAAATTGCCTGAGGTCACCTGACCTATCGAGTCGCCCGACCTCAACTCGTATCCGTGTCGCGGAGGGCGCCGGTCGTGAGTGCGAAATGCCACTAGCTGCTTCTTCAAACCCGAATCACTTGCGGCCAGGAGCGCCTCCTTGCCGACGAATTTGTGATCCCATCCAACTACCCAGCCGAGCCCGGCCTCGAGCGGTGTGGTCTTCTCATCGAGATCCTGGCCCCACAGCGGATATCCCATCTCGAGTCTCAGCGTGTCACGAGCGCCTAGCCCACAAGGCGTTGCCCCAGCGGCGAGCAGAGCCTCGAGCAGGATCTCCCCGCTCTCCACCGGTACCGCGATCTCGGCACCCTTCTCGCCGGTGTAACCGGTGCCTGCCACCCACATCGGTACACCGTCAAACTCCCCTGCCGTCACCCGGAAACGGCGCGGGATGATGCCGATCACCTCGTTGAGCACTCGTGCGCTTTCCGGGCCCTGCACCGCCAGCAACACAGTCTCAGATCTGACCGGTGCCGCAGAGGTGTGCTTGACGGCAGTGAATCGAGCGAGCAACTCGTCGTAATTGACACCGTTTGGCATCACCCAATAGTCGTTCTCGGCGAATCGCCAGACGATGATGTCGTCGACGACGCCTCCGCTCTCGTTGAGAGCCATCGTGTATTGCGCTTGTCCCGGCTCGATGTCGTTGATGTCGTTGCATAGCTCGTGTCGAATGGCCTTGGTCGCATTTGGCCCGCTGAGATGGAACCTGCCGAGGTGGGTGACGTCGAATACTCCGACATGGCGACGTACCGCCATATGCTCGGCAATGACGCCCTCGTATTGAAGCGGCATCTCCCATCCGCCGAAGTCGGTGAAGCGGGCTCCGAGCGCCTCATGTGCGGCGCGCAATGGAGTAGCGGGCATATCAGTGAGCCTCCGTATCGTGTTTCGGCCACACTAACCGAGACAGCAGTGGCGATTTGCTACCAACCCTACGCTCGGCGTGCGGTGACTGCTCGATGCGAATGCACCTGAATGACTGAGCTATTGCCTACCCGGCCGCGATCGCGCCTTCATCACCGAGATCCTCGATCCGCGGTGGACCCGGCAAACGGGTCGGCGCCGCCGGCAAGCTCCTGGTCCGGAAGATCGGCGAGACCGTACTTCACCAGCAGGTTGAGGTAGTCACGCTGGTAGAACAGCTTGCATTCGATCTCGGGGTACAGCTCGCGGAGCAACCTCAACTTCTTGTTCTTCTTGGTGACCAGCTTCTGACTCATCGTTGTGATCTCGATGTAGACGTCTTCGTCAGGAAGGTAGAAATCGGGCCGGAAGAACTTCGTCGGCTCTCCGTCGTCATCGAACTTGATGGCGAACTCACGCGGCTCGTACTCCCATTCGACTTCGTAGAAATCGAGGAGGCGCGCAAACTGCCGCTCGCTCTCGTGCGCAAAATCGACGAGGTCGGCTGGTTGGCTTTCGTCCAGGTGTTCGCTGCTCAGTTGGCCTTCGCCTCCGTGATCGCCACAGCAGCTGGTTGGTCCTCCGGGAAGAGTCGGTGGATCTCGCCTTCGAGCTCCTGCTGTACCGGGCCAACTGCGATCCCAAACACGCCCTGTCCTCTTCTGGAACACATCAACCACCTCGTCGGCGCTGTGCGCCGCAAAGATGGTGGTGCCATCGGAGAGCAGGGTCACGTCGTTGAGCGGGTTATTGCTTGCGAGCTGGTCGCGCAGGATCGCCATCGCGCTGCGGATCTTCTTCAGGCTCATACCCGGCATCGAGCAATCGCTTCACTACCTTCAGCTGGACGATGTCCGTGAACGCATAGCGACGCTGGGTGCCAGACCCCTGTGCTGATCTGCACCGACGGCCTGATCAGACCGGTGCGTGCCCAGTAGTCGAGCTGGCGGTAGGTGATTCCCACGAGGCTGCACACCTGTGGGGCTCGATATCCGATGTCCTGCTCCTTCACGGCAAGCCTCCTCATGGCTTGTAGCTTACATCGACGTAATTCCGCCCGCCGAACTACGCTCAGTGAAGTTAACGACCACGACGCGCGACTTGTCAACAACCCCTGTGGATAACCAACCAGATTCCGGGCTGCTGCCGTGGCCGCTCAGGAATCGGAAGAGTGCCCCGACTCGAAGTCCTCGGGAGTGATGTCTTCGAGGAACTCGCGGAATCGCTCGATCTCGTCCTCCTGCCCATCTTCCTCGATCTCCACTCCGGCGTCGCTGAGCAGATCTCGATCGGCAAAGACTGGAGAGCCGGTGCGTGCTGCGATCGCTACCGCGTCCGACGGCCGTGCCGAGATGATCACCTCGTTGCCATTGCGCTCCATGACCAGGTTGGCGAAGAAGGTACCCGCGACCAACTCGGTCACGTCGACGCGGATGACCGAGGCGTCCAGGCCCTCGATCACCTGTTTGAGGAGATCATGGGTCATTGGGCGTTGCGGTTCCACTCCTTGCAGCGCAAGCGCGATAGCAGTTGCCTCGTTTGGGCCGATCCAGATGGGCAGGTAGCGGCCGCCGTCTCGTTCTCGCAGCAACAGAATCGGCACGTTCGACGGCAACTCGATCCTGATTCCAACCAACTCCATGGGTACCGGGTCCATGGCGACAAGCCTATCACCGGACCACTTCTCCCCCGTCGCCGTTGTCGCCAGATCAGACGTCTGGGGCGGCGAAGACCACCTTCGGGAAGGTCTCGTGCAGGTCCTGGAGACGCTCCATGTCCATGACCGCCCACAATCCGGGCGAGATTCCGGTACCGCCCCTCCCAGTCAAGGCCGTAGCCGAGCAAGAACTCGTCACCGATCTCGAACCCCCGGTATTCGACGGGCACGTCGACGATCCGGCGCGCCACCTTGTCGAGCAGTGCAACCGTCTTCAGGCTCGCAGGGCGCCTCACCTCCAGGTTCCTACGCAGCGTGCTGAGCGTCAGACCGGTGTCGACGATGTCCTCGACGATGAGGACATGACGGTCCTCGAGCGAGATCGCCGTGTCCATCGGCAAGAGAGACACGGCCTCGCTCGCCAAATCGCGTCAATAGCAGGAAGTCGACTTCGTGGTCGATGTCGAGGCTCCTGATCAGGTCGGCGAGGAACGGGCAGCGCACCGTTCATCACCCCGACCAGAACAGGATTCAGCCCTTCGTAGTCGGCGCGCGATGGCGCGCCCCCAACTCACCGATCCTGCGATGGAGCGCCTCGGCGTCGACCACTTCCAAGAAGTGATCGGTCACCTCGTGCCACCGAGAACGATCGGGATCATGTCACGCATCATGTCCAGCACCCGCTGCGAGCCCGGGGTGTCGCCCCACGCGGTGAGTGCCTGTTGGCCGGTGCTCTCGGGTTTGCGCGTTTTGACGAAGTTCTCGGTGACCGGAATCGAGGGTACCTACCGTTCCCCCGCCGCCTTGTTCCTCGGCAAGAGGCAACAAGAATCGATCAGTTACCCGAAGGCGCTGGTTCAGGTAATCGAGGATCGCTGCCGTGTCTGCAAAGTGGTCCTCGCTTCCCATGACGACGACGACAAAGGTCTGATCTTCGACCTCGTATGCGGTGACGAGGACCCTCCCCGCCTCAGAGGTATAGCCCGTCTTCAAACCGATGACACCCGGATATCTGTTGAGCAGGTGGTTGGTGTTCGACGCAGTACGCGAGGTGCCATCCGGCCCCGGCTTGAAGCGAATGATCCCGGTGCGTGTGAGTTGACTGAGCACAGGGTCATCGAGCACCGCCTCCCCGATCGTCGCCAGATCGCGTGCCGAGGTGTAGTGGCCCTCCATGTCGAGCCCATGGGGGTTCATGAAATGAGAGTGCTGCAGCCCCAGCGCCGCCGCCTTCTGATTCATCAACGCGGCAAAACCGTCGATGCTGCCGCCCACGTACTCGGCGAGGGCATAGGCGGCGTCGTTGCCGGAGCGGACGAGCATGGCTGCGAGCAGATCTCGGACACTCCACACCTCCCCCGCGACCAAGCCGATCTCAGACTCGCCGACGTCGGCGGCCGCCTCACTGACCCGTACCCGCTCGTCGAGGCCGACATGGTCCCGAACGACCAGCGCGGTCATCAGCTTCGTCACAGAGGCCATTGCTCGTTCCTCGTCGGCGTTGTGCTCGAGGACCGGTATTCCGGAATCGACGTCTACGGCGATCCATGCTTCGGCGGTGATCTCTGGAGGCTGGGCGGGCGCAGGCGCGCGCACCGGCGATCCCAACAGGGTCAGGGCAGCAAACAATGCAATCGGTGTGAGCCTGCGGTGCATCATCCCTCGAGGAGTCTTCTCAATCTGGCGCGTACCAGGTTCTCTTGCAGCTTGGCCCCTGCGCTCGCACCGTCGGCGAGCACCTCGGCCGCACGCCGTCGGTTCTTTGGGTTTCGGTGGTGGAGCAGTGGCGTGACTAGTTGTGAGAGCAGATCCACTTCCCGGTCGGCGGCGAGCCGGAGGGAGCGGATGTGCCTGCCCTCGAACCCGCGAGAATACAACCGATGCGCAGATCGCGCGATCGCCAGGTCCTCGTCACGGAATATCTGTCGCCCATCGGGGAGGTCGATGGGGTTCAGCACCTGCTGGGCGATGAGCTCGTCGATCTGATTTCTGCTGAGGCCGCTCGCCCGGCTCAACTCGTCGGCGGCCATGGAGACCCCTACGGCCCCAAAGTACGCTTCCGGGGCGGGACCCGAGTCTTCCGGTGCCTCCCCATCCTCCCCACGGTCCCATGAGGTGAGCTTGGATTTGATCACCTTGAGAGGCAGGAAGTGGTCGCGTTGTTCGCTGAGCACGTAGCGGAGCCGGTTGATGTCGTCATCGGTGAACATCCGGTACCCGGAGGCACTCCGGTCGGGGGTGATCAGCCCCTGCGCCTCGAGGAAACGCACCTTCGATACCGAGAGGTCGGGGAATTCGTCGCGGAGGCTGTTGATGACCTCGCCGATAGAGAGCTCTTTGCGGTCGGAGAAGTTGGCCGGCGCTGAGCCGCTGTCAGCCATGACCGACGGCCACTACGAGATGAAACTTGCCGATGATCACCTCATCGCCCGGCTGCAGCTGCGCCCGATCTTGGCGCTCTGCGTTCACGTATGTGCCGTTTGTCGAGCGGAGGTCCTCCACCGTTAGCCCGTCGTCGTCGACTGTGAAGCGAGCATGCTCCCGGGACACCGTTACATCACCGAGGAAGATGTCAACGTCGTCGGAACGCCCGGCAACGGTGTCCCCGTCGCCGAGAACATAGGTCAGACCGGCCCGCGGGCCGCGTTCGACGACGAGCGCGTACCGGAATGCCCCCTCGATCCTGCCGATGACCTCGCCGACATCGGCAACACCCGCGTTTGGGTCGTAAAAGACTGTCTTTTCGGCATCAGGTGCCTCTTCGGGCACCCCGGTGTGATCGGCCATATGGAAATGGTAGTCGGAAAGCCTCGACAACAGGTTGAGGCTTTTCCAACAGGTCGCTCGGTTGTGAACCGAGCGGTGGCCTGATTGTCGATCACGTGGCTGCGGTCAGTCGCAAAACTCAGCGTATGCCGCGGCGTCCATCAACTCTTCGAGGGGGGCAATATCGCCCTCGATGACGATGAACCACGCAGCCTCGTAGGGATCGCTGTTGATCGTCTCCGGTGCGTCGGCGAGTGCCTCATTCACCTCGACTACGGTGCCGCTGATCGGGGCGTACACGTCCGCCACTGATTTTGTTGATTCGATCTCGGCGAAGGACTCCCCCGCGGTCACCGCTGCGCCCACGTCGGGGAGGTCTACGAACACGACATCACCGAGAGCATCCTGGGCGTAATCGGTGATACCCACCTTGGCCTTGCCGTCTGCAAGGGCAACCCACTCGTGATTCTCGGTATACCGGAGGCCTTCTGGAATCTGCACTGCGTCTCCTGTTGTGTGATCCAACGCGAGCTTACCCGGTTTCCAGTTTCGGATAGCTTTTCCACACAGCGCCCGGTCAGGGGTGCTCGGTGGCACGCCTCTCCCTGATTGCGGCAGCGGCATCTCCTGCGTATTGGACCGCTACCACGTAGTAGAGGATGAGCCCCGGAACCCCGGAGACCCAGGCGACCGCCAGGGCAGGCTCCCAGCCTGCTCCTATGAAGAACCAGGCGACGGATGTGTAGAGCAGCAATGTGGCGAGCTTGCCCATTCGGCGCACTGCCAGGCTGGTGTGCCCCTGCAGGGCTACGACGATTGCGCCGACGCCGACCGCGGCTTCTCGCACGATCAGCAACCACCCAAACCACGCCGGCACGTACCCGGTCACCAATCCGGCGATGACGCCGGTGACAACAGCGATCCGGTCTGCCAGTGGGTCGAGGATCTTGCCAACCTCGGACACCTGGTTCAGGCGCCGTGCCAGGTATCCGTCGACCCAGTCGGTTGATCCGATGATACCGAGGACGATGCCCGCCCACACCGGGTCGTCGGGGCCTGCCAGCAGCCATACGAAGAGCGGGATCAATGCGAGCCTGATGGCCGAGATCGCATTCGGGATCGTGAGCACGCCCCTGGACTGGGGTTGACTACTCACCGTGAGCGCCCGCAATGCCTCGGGGGGTAGGCGCCGCGGAGCGGGCCAACGCGCATGAACGCTTATCCTTCAACACGCCCCTACGCTATCAGCCGACTCTCACCACCCGGAAACGGATGCGCTCCAGCTCGTGGCCTTCGAAGGTGACCACGAATGCGTACCCCTTGGCGTCCGGGAATTCGATGCCGTGGAAAGGGCTCACGATCGGGACGATGCTGGACGATCCGGGAGGCAGGTTCGGTGGTGCGCCCACCCGAAGCTTTCCCTTTGCCTCGACTCCCATGTCGATGCCGTCTTCATCGATGAGGCGGAGCGCGATCTCCAGATCGCGATGGCGCTCGTCTGGCTCGATCTCCGCGACCAGCGCAACCGTCAGGCTGCGATGGATGACCGGGAGCTTCCGTGCGCTGATCGTATCGAAGCCGCCGCCGAGCACAAACAGCTTCCCGCCCTGTACCTGTGCTGCATCGGCAAGCATTGCCGTGGTCAATCGCACCGTTGTCTCCTCGTTCGTGTTTGGCAGGGACACAATAACCGTCCCCGGCGGGTCACCTCTAGGAGCGTGGTGAGCAATTCGAGCTCCTCAACTCAGTTGAGGCCTCAATAGTGAGTCCCACAGCGCCAAGGCTACGGTTGGGTCTGACTAGGCCAGACCCAGCCTCACCCCTTGGTGAGGTCCTCACTGTGATTGATCACAACCCTCCCGGGCCACGCGGTATATCGGTCGATTTCGCAAGGGACTCAACCAATCCTTGGTCGACCCAGACTTGGTCGGAGTCGTCATCACTCCGTCGCATCAATCGTATCCTGCCGCGCGATGACGCTGCGGATCCTCACCATGAACCTATACAACGGCGCGGCGGACGCCGCCTCTCTGGCGGCCGCGCTCGAAGAGCTCAGGCCGGATGTGGTCGCGGTCCAGGAACTGGCGCGCAACGGCGCCGACGTCCTCTCCGCATGGTCGGTTACCGGAATGCTCGACCCTCGTGACGACACCAGAGGCACGGGCATTGCTGCGAGTGTCCCCGGGGAGTTCCGTCGCCTGCCATTTCCCAATAGGGATCCAATCATCGGTCGCTTTGACGGTTCGGTTTGGGGCCTTCCGACAATCGAGTTGGTCAACGTCCATATCACCAACCCGATTG
This sequence comes from uncultured bacterium, assembly GCA_963844835.1. GTDB lineage: Bacteria > Actinomycetota > Acidimicrobiia > Spongiisociales > UBA5794 > JAAETI01. Next base: position 187,701 of record CAWJPT010000008.1, read on the forward strand.
CTACCCCGCTGCGCAATTCCCGTCGCTTGCGTCAGCAGGAGGCTGCGGCGCTCGAAACCCTGCTCGCCGAGCATGACGATGGCACCGTCAGGGTCATGGTCGGCGACTTCAACTCTTCACCGGCGTGGCCGTTGTACCGAAGGGTGGCGAGGCTTGCGGTCGACGGTGCTCTGCAGGCGGGTACGGCGGCACGCACCTGGGGGTACTATCCCGGCTCACCGCGGATGCTCCGTATCGACCACGTCTTCTTGCAGGGACCGGTTCGCTGCACGGCACGCGCCTGCTGCGCCTTGTCGGGGCCGACCACCGCGGCCTCGTCATAGATCTCGAGCCAGACGCCCCCGCCGGCTGAGCGCCCACCCATATCCGATACGCCACACGAGTAGGCCGAAGGCGCTGGTCAGCATGGTCACCAGGATGAATACCCACGGGATGTCGCGGTTGAGGGCCATGCCTCGCAGGAAGGCCGCAAGTGGGGCCGAAAGGGCCGCGGCCAGGGCAACGCGCCAGATCTGGGCAGGTGTGACGATCGTCTGCTCCTCGTACACCCCGATGAACGGTGCGACTGCCATCCATGCCAGTACCGACCCGGCCGCGGTCACCGCAAACCGCCCCAACGCGTTCAAGGCGAGATGTGTGGCAAACCCGATGACGGTGAGCACGAGCAGCACAACGATGTCGCCGATGGCGGCTGTCCTCTGAGTGTCCGATAGGTGCTTCATCGTGCTGGGACACTACCCCTTACCGCCGGCCGCCCAGCCGTTTCCGGGACTTGCGAGAATCGGTTTTGGGACGTTCGGCCCTATATGTCGGATAGCACAACGTATTAGCTTTGAGCTATATGCGAAGCAGTGAATAGGGCCTATGTCGTTTACGGGCGAAAACGCATCGGTATCAGCGGAGGCATCCCTCCGGTCACGGATTCGCTACACGTCGCCCTCCCTCTCGTTAACACGCTCCACTCGGTGGAGCGCGTCCTGTGTAGTACTGAGGAGGTACCAGTGTCAGTAACACCAGATGAGGTCCTCGACTGCAGTGGCCTCGCCTGCCCGATGCCGATTTTGAAGACGAAGAAGGCTGTTGATGCGCTTGAGCCCGGCCAGATCTTGAAGATGATCGCTACCGACCCGGGCTCGGAGAGCGACATGGACGCATGGACCAACCGCACCGGCCACGTCCTCGTCGAATCCGAGGTGTCGGGTGGCCAGTACGTCTTCTACATTCAGAAGAAGGCCTGAAATGGGCACAACCAAGCGGATCGGGATCATCGCGGGCCACGGCACTCTCGACGGCGCCTACCCGCCGCTGATCATCGCGACATCGGCGGCTGCTCTCGACATGGAGGCGGCCATCTTCTTCACCTTCTACGGTCTCGAGATCATCAAGAAGGGTCAGGCAGACAAGCTCCAGGTGGCCCCGATCGGGAATCCGGCGATGCCGGTGCCGGTGCCGAACATCGTCGGCATGCTCCCGGGCATGACCGCGATGGCCACCAGGATGATGAACAGCTGGATGGAGAAGGCAAACGTCGCCAAGTTGAGCGACCTGCTCGAAATGGCACAAATGGCCGACGTCCGCCTCATTGCCTGCCAGATGACCATGGATGTCATGGGGATCAAGAAGGAGGATCTCATGGATGGCGTCGAGATCGGCGGCGCCGCCACCTTCCTCGCCTACATCGGTGAGGACGCAGTCAGCCTCTGCCTTCTAGCGGAGTCTGCTGATGAATCGCCGTGAAGGGGAGCCATACCCAGTTGAAGCTGGCCCCTCCCCACGGTCGCGACTCGGAACTGGAATCCCCTACGACACTTCATAGGAGCGTATTAGCAAATGGATGAAGACAAGGTATTGATCGTGATGACCAGCGGCCCGGACACACCGCGCCGCTGTGCCACCCCGTTCTTCATGGCCACCTGGCCGCTGTCATGGACCAGGAAGTAACGATGTTCTTCACCATCGACGGCATCAAGCTCGTCGAGAAGGGCGTCGCCGAGGACCTCTACCCCAAGGCAGGCGGCAAGTCGGTCGCCGAGTTCCGTGATGACTGCATCGAAGCCGGGCGTCAAGTTCATGGCCTGCACTGCGGCTACCGAGCTGCACGATCTCACCGAAGACGACCTGATCGACGGGATCGAGATGGCCGGTGGCGCCACCATGATGGCCATGGCTACCGAAGCCGGCACCGTACTGAGTTTCTGAGGAGGAGAAGATGGCAACAGTCAACGGTTGCGACCTGCCCGAGGATGTCTTCTACAACCTGGAGAAGCACACCTGGGCGCGGTTGCTCGAGGATGGCACGGTCCGGCTCGGAATGACCTCCGTTGCCGGCAAGCTGGCTGGTGGCACACTCGCCGCGGTCACCGTCTCCGCCCGCAAGGTCGGCAAGGAGATCGGTGCAGGCAAGAGCGTCGCCACTGTTGAGAGCAGCAAGTACGTCGGCCCGGTGCCAACACCGGTCTCCGGCACCTTGCTGCGTGGCAACGACCGGCTCGCCAACGAGCCGAATCTGGCGTATCGAGATCCCTACGGCGAAGGATGGATCGCCGAGGTGACGCCGAGCGACTGGGACGGCGAGAGCGGGCGCTGCTCACCGGCGCCGATGGCGTTGCCGCCTACCAGGCATGGCTGGAGGCAGAAGGGGTCTCCTGCGGATAGGAGGGTGCCAGACGACAGCAGACCACGCCCCTATCAAGCCGAACCGGAGGAGGGAACTATGGGCGAAGAATCGATATACGAGCATCTGAAGAAGGAAGGGGTCAGCCGTCGAGACTTCCTCACATACTGCGGGGTCATCGCCGGCGGCCTCGGATTCAACCAACTGGCCCCTATCAGCGCCAGCGGGCTACCAGACAAGCTGGCAGAAGCACCGAGCATCGACCTGACCTCGATGGTCAGCTCACGCACTGCAGACCAAACCTCGGCTCCCTGTCATCTGGCTGGAGTTCCAGGACTGTGCGGGCTGCACTGAGGCGCTGACTCGGTCGCACTCGCCGACCCTCGTCGACCTCGTGTTGAACAAGATCTCGATCGACTACCACGAGACATTGTTCGCCGCGGCCGGGTTCCAGGCGGAGCAGAACCGCAAGGCAGCCATGGAGCAAGTACAACGGGCAGTATGTGCTCGTTGTCGAAGGCAGCATCCCCGTCGGCAATGACGGCGTCTATTGCACCATCGGTGGCCGGACTGCCGTTGACATCCTTGCCGAGACGGCTGCAGGTGCCGCGGCCATCATCGCAACCGGCAACTGCGCCGCCTACGGCGGAATCCCGAAGGCAAAGCCAAACCCAACGGATGCCAAGGGTGTGATGGACCTCATCACCGACAAGGCCGTCGTGAACATCCCCGGTTGCCCCGCAATCCCGGAGTCGTTCACAGGGACCCTTGCGAACTTCCTGATCTTCGGAGAGCTACCCGAGCTCGACGACCTGGGCCGGCCCAAGACGTTCTACGGGACCACGATCCACGATCGTTGCTTGCGTCGCCCCTTCTACGAGGCAGGGAAATTCGCCAGACAGCTTCGACGACGACGGGGCCCGGCAGGGCTGGTGCCTCTACAAGCTCGGCTGCAAGGGCCCGACTACGTACAACGCATGTGCCACGATGAAGTGGGACGCCGGTCTCTCGTTCCCGATTCAGTCGGGCCACCCCTGCCTCGGGTGCTCGCAGCCGAATTTCTGGGACGGAGGCGGTTTCTACCAGGGTCAGTCTGCTCCACTGGAACGGCCCGGGCGTCACCGTGGTCGGTGCCGCCGCCGTGGTGGGTGCCGCTGCCGGAGCCGGGTTTCGCAGTCGCCAATCGTTCGGCCAAGAAGAAGCTCGCCGCCATTGACGTGGCTGGCGGAGAGGAGACGTCATGACCTGGACTGATGTCCTCGAGTTCCTCAGGGGACCAATGTTTCGGATTGCGTTCCTCGTGTTCATCGCCGGTCTGGCATATCGCCTGATCCGGGTAGTGGCGCTTGGCTGGCCGAAGGACAACGTCCTCTCCGCGGGCAGCAAGGTCAAGGGAGTGGCGACAACGTACGTCAAAGGCATTGGCATCTTCCCATTCATCCCCTGGGTGAAGCAGACCTTCAACGGCAACGCGGTCACGTTCTTGGCCGGAGCGGTGTTCCACGTCGGGCTGATACCTGGTGATCATCTTCGGCACGGCCCATATGCTGGCCTGGAAGAGTCTGCTCGGCTTCGGATGGCCGACCTTGTCGCTGCCGATCATCGACTGGCTCGCGGCCGCAGCCATCATCTCCATGGTGGCTCTGCTGATCAACCGATTCACACATCCGGTCGTGCGCAAACTGTCCGGTCCCGCCGAGATGATGAACTGGACGCTGGTATTCCTGCCGATGGTGACCGGGTACATCATGACCCATCACATGTTCTTCCGGTATGAGGCGCTGTTCAGCCTGCACATGTTGACCGTGGACGCGATTCTGATCTGGATCCCGTTCAGCCGGTTGTCGCACTTTGCGTTCTATTTCTTCTCACGAACGATCCACGGCGCCCAGTTCGGCAAACGAGCCGTAACGCCGTAGGAGGTGGCCATGACTACACAAACAGCCCTCGACACGTTCGTAGAGGAAACCGGTGGTTGGGTTGCTTCTCAACTCGAGGCGTGTACCCGCTGTGGTATCTGCGCCGAGGCGTGTCACTTCTATCAAGCAACGGGTAACCCCGAGTTCGCACCGGTATGGAAGATCGAGGTTCTCCGCAAGGCATACGAGCAGCGCATGACCCTCGGTGGCAAGCTCAAGACCGCTCTGGGCATCGAGAAGAAGGTCAGCGACACTGACCTGCTGGATTGCAGCAAGGTCGTCTACGAGGCGTGCACAGTCTGTAACAAGTGCTCGATGGCGTGCCCGATGGGCATCGACCTCGGTCCGCTGATCCACAACGTGCGCACCGGCCTCGCCGCCGCAGGTCTTGTTCCCGAGGATCTGGCAGCAGCCGTCCAGAAGCAACTGGACGAGGGCAGCCCGCTCGGTGTGACCGATGATGTGTTCGAGGATCGCTTGGACTGGGTCCAGGATGATTGGGACGTCGACATCCCGATCGACAAGGAAGGCGCCGACACGATGGTCGTCTTCTCGTCGATCGAGATTATGAAGTTCCCCGAGAACCTCGCAGACATCGCCAGGATCCTGAACAAGGCAGGCGAGAACTGGACCTTGAGCTCCAAGGGCCGCGAGGTCGTCAACTTCGGCTTCTACGAGGGAAGCCACGAGCACACTGCGCTGTTCCTGCAGAAGTTGATCGACGCGGCAGAGGAACTGAAGGTCAAGAAGATCGTCGTCACCGAGTGTGGGCACGCATACGACGCGCTCCGCTGGACGGCGGCCAATCTGATCGATGTTCCCAAGGAACTCGAAATCACCCACATCGTGGCGTTGATGGACAAGTTCGTCAGCGAAGGCAAGATCACACTCAAGAGGGGTGCGTTCGATGGTGACGGCGGTATCGGATTCCACGATGCCTGCAAGATCCAGCGTCGTGGCGGTCACATCGAAGAGCCGCGGCGATTGCTGAACATCATGGCGCCGGACTCGTTCCGGGAGCTGATCCCCAACAAGGAGCAGAGCCATCTGCTGCGGCGGCGGCGGTGGCGTCATTGCCATCAAGGAGGCCGACCCGTACCGCTTTGCCGTCTTCGGTCTCAAGATCGATCAGGCAAAGGTAGCCGGAGCGGACACGGTGGTGATGGCGTGCTCCAACTGCCGTCTCCAGTTCCTCGACGGGATCCAGCACTACGGCTCCGAGCTGAAGATCAAGGGCCTGTCGAACATGGTTGCGGAGGCGATGGAAGGAGTCTCATCGCCACCGCCACCCCCGATAGGAGGACTAGATAATGGCGTCATTCACATCTGACCCCCGTGGAGAAGGGCATCATGCGCTGCCGGCACACCGGCCCACTCAGCCACGACGAAGTGCAGACCCTCGCATCGTTCCTGTACGACTATCGAGGGAAACTGCTCATCGACCTGACCGGCATCACCGGGGAGGAATGCGGCCGCCACATCCATCAGTTCGCTCCGATGATGCCCACCGCGGCCATTTTCGGTGCGGAGCTCGACCCCGGACGTGCTCGATTTCCCGCGAGCTACTACACCCATGAAGTGACGACAATTCGAAACCGAGGCCGAGGCGCTCGCCTGGCTTCGCGAGCAATAGGAGGTCCCATGGCTACATCGACTCGTTGTAGACCCGATTACCCGGATCGAAGGGCACCTTCGCATCGAAGCGGAGCTGGACGGCAGACAACACGATCACCACGGCTTATTCATCGGGCACGATGGTGCGTGGCATCGAGATCATCCTCGAAGGCCGTGACCCCAGGCGAGGCCTGGGCCTTCGCCCAGCGCGCCTGTGGGGTGTGCACCACCGTGCACTCCTTCGCCTCGATCCGCTCGGTGGAGGACGCCCTCGACATCCAGGATTCCGCATGCGGCGAACCTGATCCGGAACCTGATGATCGCCCAGCAGTACGTGCACGACCACGTCATGCACTTCTATCACCTGCACGCCCTGGACTGGGTTGACATCGTCAATGCACTCCAAGCCGATCCTGCGGAGACGTCGGCAATTCAGCAGAGCATCTCGGGCTGGCCGAACTCGTCGGCCGGGTACTTCGCCGAAGTGCAGAAGAAAGTGCAGTCGATCGTCGACAGTGGCCAGCTATCGATCTTCACCAACGGCTACTGGGGCCATCCGGCGCTACAAGCTCCCGCCCGCAGTGAATCTGCTGGCGGTCGCGCACTATCTCGAGGCCCTCGACTGGCAGTCGCACGTCACCAAGATCCACACGATCTTCGGTGGCAAGAACCCGCACCCGAACTTCGTCGTTGGCGGCGTTCCGATGCCAATCGATCTGAACAGCGACACGGCACTCAATTCCGAGCGGCTGTCCATCATCTCGGATTCGATTGACAAGATCGTCGAATTCGTCGATCAGGTGTACATCCCCGATCTGCTTGCGATCGCGCCGTACTACTTGGAGTACGCATCCATCGGAGAGGGAATCGGCAATTTCCTCACCTGGGGAGAGTTTCCGGGCGACGACCCCCGCGATACTTCGGACTTCCTGGTTCCCCGGTCTCTGATCGTCAATCGTGATCTGTCGACGCTCACCGAGCCGGACCCGCGTGACTTCGAGAAGATGAAGGAGTTCGTCACTCATTCCTGGTACGAGTATGCAGAAGGCGACAACGTCGGGCTGCATCCATGGGACGGTGAGACGAAGTTCAACTACACAGGTCCCCAACCTCCGTATGAGGAGCTGAACGTTGAAGACAAATACTCCTGGCTGAAGTCACCGCGCTGGAACGGCATGCCGGTCGAGGTGGGGCCACTCGCCCGGGTCCTTGCCTTGTATGCGACCGGGAATGAGCAGACCGTCGATCTGGTCGACCACACCTTGAAGACTCTCGATGCCCCGCTGTCTGCAGTCTTCTCCACTTTGGGGAGAACCGCAGCGCGTGGCGATCGAGACGAAGGTGTTCGCCGATACGTTGAGGCCGACGTACAACGATCTCATTGCCTCGATCAAGGCCGGGGACACCAGGACATTCAACGAGGATCGATGGGATCCGAACTCATGGCCCGGTGAAGCTCGCGGCTTCGGGTTCATGGAGGCACCACGTGGCGCACTCGGCCACTGGATCGTGATCAAGAACCGCAAGATCGAGAACTATCAGATGGTTGTCCCGACCACGTGGAACGCCTCACCGCGAGACAGTAAGGGACAGGCAGGGCCTTACGAGGCCTCGCTGGTCAACACCACGCTCGCCGTTCCCGATCAGCCACTCGAGATCCTGCGCACGATCCACTCATTCGATCCGTGTATGGCATGCGCCATCCACATGGTTGACGCAACGGGGGAATCGGTTGCGGAGGTCGCCACGGGCATGAACGTCTGCTGGACATGAGCCGGCGCCACGTAGTGCTCGGAATCGGCAACATCCTCAACCGTGACGAAGGGCTGGGGGTGAGAGCGCTCGACCTGCTCGAGGAGCAGGTCGGGCCTCTCGCCGACGTCGAGTATGTCGATGGCGGTGTGTTGGGCCTATCGCTGCTGCCGCTTGTCGAGGATTGCGAGCACCTTCTCGTTCTGGATGCCATTGACGCTGGCGCCGATCCAGGTAGCTTTGTCGAGATGGATCGCGACGAGATAAGGCTGTTCACCGGTGTGAAGATGTCGGAGCACCAGATCACCTTCCAGGAGGTGCTGGGGCTCGCCTTCATCCGAGAGAAGCTGCCGCCCTATCTGCACCTGATAGGTGCGCAGCCGGCTGATCTGGCCATTGGCCTCGAGATCTCGGACTGAGATCCGTGACACCTTCCCGACCATCGTCGCGCGGGCTGCTGGCAGTGCTGCGCGACTGGGGATTCGAGGTCCCGCTGGCCATGCTCGAGGTCGCATTGAGCATGTGTCTCGGGATCCCCAGTCGTGTTGTGTCTGTCGAGAAGAACATCCTCGGGATGACAATCGGTGAGGTCGAAGCAAGCGGCACCGTCCGTCAGGCGCGCATGGATTATGTCCCCGGCGTCGAGATCGGCGACTACGTCATGGTCCAGATGGGCTTTGCGGTCAGCGTGATCAGCGAAGAAGAAGCAGGCGACGTGCTCGACGCCCTCAGCCAAATGGTCGACCTATCGTCGCTCGATCGCGATAGCCTTCCCAGCGGGTCCGGTGCCTTCAGCCCGCGGCCGAGCGCCGAGAGCTGACCGATCCCCATCGGCCGCCAATGAAGGAGACTCAGTCAATGAGACAGATCAGGGTGCTCGATCTCGGCGCGGTCGATTCCGTCCGATCACAGTCCATCTACCACGCGGTGGCGCGTGCGCTCGATGCCGAATTCGCCGGACACGATCATTCTCGTGACGGGGGCGGAGCCTTATGTCTGCATCGGCTTCCACCAGGATCTCACAGCGAGGTGGATGTCGAGTACTGCAGCGAGCGCCGGGCTCCCCATCGTGCGGCGCGAGGTTGGTGGAGGTGCTGTGTACCTCGACAGGAATCAGATGTTCTCCCAATGGATCTTCCACAACGACAGCCTGCCCAGTGACCTCAACGAGCAGTTCGCCCTTTACATCAAGCCGCTGGTTGATACCTATCAGGCGATCGGTATCAACGCCTATCTCCGTCCCGTCAACGACATCCACGTTGACAACAAGAAGATCGGCGGCACCGGGGCGGCCCAGATCGAGGAAGCTCGGGTGCTGGTCGGTAGCCTCATGTTCGACTTCGACAAGGCAACCATGGCCAGGGTGCTGAAGGTGCCGGACGAGAAGATGCGTGACAAGATATTTGCGGGCCTCGAGCAGTACATGGTCACGATGGCCGATCTCCTCCCGGAGCCTCCCGATCGAGATGCCACGATCGCCCTGTACCTGGAGAAGTGTGCCGAGACGCTCGACGCCGAGCTGGTGCCCGGCGAACCGACCGAGCGCGAGCTCGAGATCGCCGCTGAGCTGGATGAGTTGCTGGTCAGTGACGAGTGGCTCAACGCAAAGACCGTGCTCCCCCGCCAGGGTGTCAAGATCCACGAGGGCGTTTCCGTGATCGGTGGGGTGTTCAAGTCGCCCGGCGGGCTGATCCGAGCGACCGCTCATCGAGTCGACGGCGCCATCGCAGAGGTGAACTTCTCCGGTGACTTCACCATTCTCCCGCCCGACGGCCTGGAAGCGATCCAGGCGGCCGCCTCGGGTGACGTCGATGGTCTCCAAGACCGTCTCGAAGCTGTCTATCGGGAACGATCTCTCGAGACACCCGGCGTGCTCTCGGAGCACTTCGTCGACCGCACTTCTCGGCAACTGATGACGGCCGCCGACACCTTCGCCAGGTACGCCTATCCCCCAAACGAGCTCGGCTACTGCGGCCCAGCCGACAGCGGAGAGGTGCTCAGCTGTGGGCTCGACGGCTTGGAGACGACCGCACGATGCTTCGAAGGTACCTGGCCGTACTTCGAGCTGATCGCAGGCCGCCACGGTCTCCATCCTCTCGATGAGCGAGTTGTCGAGGATTACTGGATCGGTGGTCCCCTGACTGACGCGATCGACGTCCGGGATGACGGGGCCGGTCTACTCGAAGCGCTCGCTAGAGCCGGTGGTACCTGGGCACACGGCACTGACGATCTGCTTGCCGGGCATGACCCCCGACCACAACTTCCACGTCTTTGCCATCTACCCCTGGCTGGGCCTATTGCCGCGGAACCTCAGCGACCAGCCGCGCATGGTGCTCGATCGTTGCCGCATCCGGTGGGGTGAGGTGGTCGCAATCGATGGGGACGCCGCGACCGTACTGTCTTCGGCGATCGAGTGGGACACCCAGTTGCTCACCCTCGGGCCCCGGCGTGAAGAGACCGTCGTCGTCGCCAAGGGCCCGATTCGACTCGTCGGCGAGGTGAAGCCGGGCGATCATGTTGCCCTCCATTGGGATTGGATGTGCTCGGTGCTGCCCGAGGAACGCCTCACCTACCTCCGCCGCTCAACCGCTGCCCACCTGGACATCGCCAATCAACGCCTGGAACTCGGACTGGCGCGCTGATCAAGCCGCTTCTGGCGTCCAAACGGGCGAAATATCGCCCGTTTGGACGCCAGAACGGGGTTTTGGGGTGGTCGTTCAGGGGTTGGTGGGGCTCCCACGCAGCGACGCTTCCAGTTCCCCGAGAAGCACTACAGGCCGACCGCCCGTACTCGTGGTACGTGGATAGCGGCTCAAAACACTCAGGACAATCGGACTTGCCAGATCGGTCGCAGTCTCTAAGTACCGGGCGGCTGCGGTGCCATCGTCGCCGGCATCCAGCTCGATCGCTCGTGCCGTGTACACCGCTGCTCCCAGGATGTGCATGACCTGGTGGGATTTCGCCAGGGGATGCAGGTATGCGGATGCCGCCGCATGACCAGCCGCTTTCGCCGCGGCCGCCGCGGCGAGACATTGCATGTCTCGAACTTCTCCTCCTGCCCGGTGGGCCGCCAACGCGGTGACTCGGAGCGCCTGTGTCCGATTGCCCCCGGCGGCGAACCTGCGCGCCTCTTCGAGAGCCTGGCGCGGCCGGGAATCATTCGGGCAATCACGCTCGAAGATCACCAAGGCGGGCTCGGCACAGGCCACGGCGTATCCAGTGACTGCCCGCAGCTCGACCAAGCTCAGCTCGATAGTGAAGCGCTCCTCACCCATCCTCTGATTATCGCTGATTGCCCAGCGTCACCCGGGCAACTCAATTGCGTAGGTCGCTCTGACATCTTGTGTCCTTTTCTGTCACAAACGGTTGATACCTTGTGGCTATGGAAACAGTCGATTCGCAAGCCTCAGTTGATCAGCTGGAGCAGGACCTCGTTGCCTGTGACCGGATGATCACCAAGCTGCGCGCCCGCCAGGCCAGGAGCCTTGCGATGCTCGACGTCTACCAGGTCGCCCACATGGATGGGGCGAGGTCGCTGCAAGAGTGGGTGCGGGCACGTCTTGATGCCTCCGAGCAGGCTGCCCGTGATCTCGTGCACGCCGCCAGACACCTACCGGAGCAGCCTGGCATCGCTGAGTTGGCGGAGAACGGTGAGGCGTCGTTTGATCGTGTCGTCGCCACATCCCGTCTTGTCGCCTCGGGTGCCGACGAGGAAACCGTGAGAGCACTCGTTCCGATACGACCTCAACGGTGTGGCCCGGCTCCGGCATCGCAGACGTCGCATGACCCGCCAGGACGAGGCCGACGTGTTCGCCAACCGCATGGTGTACATCCAGGACAGCTTCGACGGTACCCGGGGCCGTACCCTCCTCGACCTCCCCGGCTTCGAGCATCGCATCTTCACCAAGGCCCTCGAGCAGCGCGCCGACATGTTCAACGACATGCCGGGCCCTGCAATCACCAAGACACAACGTCTGGCGGATGCCGCTGTTTCCATTGCTCAGGATTCCCTCGACGGGTACGAGGTCGAGGAGCCGTCTACCGCGGTCGGATCCGTTGGCCACCGTGCTGGTAGACCTGGCCGAAGCGGGACATAGCCGTGGTGAAACCGGTGCGGAGATCGCATACGGCCACCGGGTCGGGCCGCTCACGTTGGAGAGAATCCTCTGTGTCGGGCAGGTCCAGATCGTCGGTCTCCTGGACGGCAAGCCCGTCAGCCACTCAGATGCTCAGCGGTCGATCCCGCCGGCTATACGCAACTTCGTCGCCTGGCGGGACGGTGGATGTGTCATCGGCGGTTGTAACAGCCGCTACCGGCTCCAGCCACACCACATCAGACACAGGGCCGATGGCGGCACCAACGACCCCGACAACCTCGTAACCCTCTGCTGGTTCCATCATCACGTCGTTGTTCATGGAATGGGATTGCGTATCGATCCCGAATCGCCACCCACGATGCCCGACGCTTCCTCAGAGCCACCGCGCCGGCTCATGATCCGCCCGACGGCTAGCCGGAGGCGGCCGGCGGCGCTGTGGCGCTAAGTGCCTAATTCCTGGCCGATACCCATGCCCGCCCGCCAATCCCACCAGCTGCCAGCGATGCCCATACTGCGCTGACCTGGACGTTCGGTGCGGCCGTCGTGGCACGCCGTTCGACGAGATGTGATGTACTCAGGGTACAGGATGCCCCTGCCGACCAGTCTGATCGCTTCGGATCGTCCACGAGGCTGGCGATCATCCGTGCCGCGGCGTCGTCCGCCACCGGAATGTAGACCTCTACCCGTCCGCCCGGCCCGGTGCTGAGCGCGTAATTGGCATGGGCGAACTCGGGAAATCGCCGAGCAGCGGGGCAAGGGAATCCTGGATTGCTGTTGCTCTGCCTCGACTTCGCGGCGACCTCGATAACACACGCTCCTCCCTCGACCGGCGAGTGCTTCACGGTGGGGTTCGGGGTCCCCAACCACCTGGAGCACGAGCGTCCCGTCGTTGGCCACATAGACCCCGCCGTTGGCAGCACCCAGCGAGTTGGCATATGCGTTGATCGTCCCGGCACCGGCATCGGTGTCGATGCCTTCGCACTCGGCGGGAAGCTCCCCGGGCGGGTACACGAGATCCGGAGAAGCGAGAGCTTCGGATTGGCTGAGCACCTGCACCGCGCCATCCACAGGGGGCCACGTGACGACGACGGACTGCTCCCCCCATCGCACTCCACTCGCCTCTTCGGACCACCCCTCCATGTCGAGCCCCTCCGCCACCGGCCCGGAGCATTGCGGTGGCAGAGATTCCATCACACCGCCGAGGCACAGCTCCGGACCGCTACCGGAGTCGATGATGGTCGTGACGAACCGAACCCGGGTAGCCTGCTCGGGTAGTTCATCCAGCTGGGTTGGGGTCACCACCTCTACTCCGTCGACGTCATAGACCCCGAAGGACACCGTCGGCACAATCGTCGTAGTCGTTTCCGCGGGCGGCGCTCCCTCCCGCTTGAAGGTGATGGGCCTGGTCATGCCCTCGAGGTTGCTGCCGTACCACTCCATCCGATCGCCGTCCGCGATCACCTCGATGCCGTCCGACGTGTTCCGCAACATGGCCAGGAGCACATCCTCCGCAGTGTTGGGATCACAGCCTCGCTCGGTCGCTATCACCTCGCCATGGGTGAGGAAGCCAGCCGAGAACTCGTAATCCGTCGGGCTGATCGAGTTGCATCCCGTCGATCCCGTGAACGCACCGTCGGCTCCGAATTCGAGCCACGGCTCCCCCGGCCGCGTTGACGCCGACCTCGACGGCGATCTGCTCATCACCCTCCTGCCACGACTCGAACACCCACTGCCCCACTATTGAGAATGCTGTGTCATGTGCCGCGGAGGTTGTGGCAGTATCCCCCACTGTGGCATCGTCGGTCCCACCCACCCGACCAAGCAGTGCCACCGACCCGACACCAACCAGCACAACGACAGCCGCCGCCGCTGCGATCAGCCAGCCGCGTCCCCGTCCCTGGGGTGTCGACCCCATCTCGAACTGCACGGACTCCCAATCGGCGGGTTCCGGGGTCTCGTCCATTATCGGTTGCAGCCCTTCGTTGAAGACCGCGCCCGTGTCGCGTTCTTCACTCATCGATGAACCTCCTCAGCTTCTCTCGAACCAGATGCAGGTATCGCCGCACCGTGCCGTCGCTCCATCCCATCAGCTCGGCCGCCTCGGTGGATGTGTACTCGCACCAGTAGACGAGATAGGCGGCGGCTCGTTGCTGTGGCGGCAACGCCATCACAGCCTCGGTGAGATCGGTGCGGGCTATGTCCGCGGTGTCGCGGGCCTGGTTACCCGGTCCGACCCGGACCATGGCGGCTCGTTGCCGGACACGGCCCCTGTGGCGCTGGCGTACTTCGTTCATCACTGCCTGCATCAGATATGCCTGTGGTTTCTCGATCGATGCGAGCGAGCGCTTGCCGAGGACGCGGACCACAACCGCCGAGACGACGTCGGGTGCGTCCGTCGGCCCGATCAAAGCCGTAGCGAAGCGCACCAACGCCGGTGCGACGGCTTCGTAGATCTCACTGTCGCTAGACCCCACGCTGCTCATCTTCCCCCGTTCAATGCCGATCAGGGTCGTAACGTTGCATCGCCTTCGGCTCGCCCCCGGATAACCCCGTCAGTGTGCTCGGTCCCACCAGGCGAGTACCCGGAGCGCCCGCAGCGTGTTCCATCGGCTCGGCGTACCGACCGGAGCCTCGATGTCGAAGTGAACGCGACCGGGATGGATCCGGTCCAGCAGCCACCTGCCGTCGGCTTGCTGCTTTGATCGAACCACTTCGACCGCCTCGGCCATCCGTGGGTCCGGATCCGTATTGCTGCGCCGGAAGTAATCGAGGGCCCGCAGCAGGTCGTAGCGCCAATAGTACGGGAAGGCGAACTGCAGATACCCTGGATCGACGACCTCGCCGGTCGTCTTGCGACGGAACAGAGCCCTTTCCAGGAGGTACTCCTCTCCGGAGCGCCTGGCTTCCTCCACCGCGGCCGAGCCGTCGGTGCCACGCTGGTACTCGAGCAGGCCGTCGAGCACATTGATGGTCGTGGCGAACGACGATCGCACCGAACCGAACTCGGCCTCACAGTTCCAGCCCCCATCGTCGAGAAGCTCATCGAGCAGCCGCTCCACGATCGGCTCCACATCGACTCCGAAATACGCACCCGTCTCGACTGTCCGCCCGTTGATGCATGGCTCGACCTCACCGTCGAAGTACCGTTGGCCCTCGTGCTCCCAGCGCCCGTTCTCGGCAACGCGTGCAATCATCTCCTGTGCCGATTGCGACGACGCGTCCAGACCCAGGATCTGCAGTGTTTGCAACGTATGCATCGTTGCGGTCCACGGCTGCCCCGGTTCTTCTCCCCGGTAGTCAGCGGGGAAACAAGCGCCACCGGCCCAGAGCCCATCGGCATCAACCAACGCGAGCAATGCCGCTCCCCAACCCTCGCGTTCAACACACGCTCGCTCTGCGGCGATCAATTCTGCAGATGCACCCTCGAGGTCACGAAGCACCTGCCAGCGGATCGCAGGATCGCCGTCGAGCAGCCATTCGGTGACGTTCATCGCCGAAGAATACCCAAGGGCATCCTCCCGTGACGGGCTGCCGGCTACAGCGCCGAGCTGCCGCCCCCATAACCGTGCTGCTCCATCTGCACGATCCACAGCCCGGTGTTCAGGTCGCTGAGGAAGATGAGATCGCCGACAACCCGCACCGCCCACACCATCGCAAAGCTAGATCCACGGCCCTGCCCCTGGAAGTGATGTTGCGGGTCGACCGCGGGAGCGGGAACGAATGAGGCGATCTCCACGGGAGCCGTCGGATCCGACAGATCTACGACTCGCAAGCCGTCGGAGTACCAGGAGAGGTACGCGGTCGATCCGTCGAGAACCACCTCATGGGCGCTGAAGTAGCCGGCTCCGGACGGCTCCCCTTCACTCATGTCAGACCGCTCGGTTGCGAAGGTGCCGATGGTCTCGATAGCACCCAGGTCGGAGGCGTCGTAGATGGTCTGCCCGCCCCAAGCGGGCGCGGTATCTTCTTCGGCCGCCCACTCGAGATCCTCGTCGTTGCGGATGAGAAGACCGGATTCGGGGTCGTAGGCGATGCTGTGTGCGTTGCCCTCCTCCCCTTCGTCAGGCATCACGTGAGCCACGGGAACCGGCTGTGTCGGGTCGTTCAGGTCGAGCAGCACCATGCCGGCGTCCCACACTGCCACCCACACCGCAGTGCCCTCGTCTACAAACGTCGATGTGTGGGCGTGCATATCGACGTCGGGGATATCCACGTCGGCTGCGGGGAGAGTCTCCCGGTAGTCCCAATCGGCGATCTGGGTAGGTGATGCGGGGTCGGTTATGTCGACGAGACGCCAGTCGCCCAGTTCCCCGTCTGTGTGCTGGTAGGACTGCATCACCGTGGCGCCGATCACGATCGAGCCATCCGGGCGTATCGTCCCGACGACATCGTTCACTCCCTGGGTACGGTCACCGCTGTCGAATGTGCTCAGGAGCTGCGGGGAGCTCGGATCGGTGACGTCGTAGATGGCAATCCCTCTGAAACCGGCGCGGATTCTCCCCAGCTCACTGGTATCACAGAGCCGCACTCCGACCACGAGGACATCCCCGGCGAATGCGGGAGTGTCGATAGTTCCGGCCCACACTCCATCCGTGCTGGTGCCGGGGAATTCCTCTGCACCGGCAACGGCCCCGATCAGTTCCGGGGCGGTGGGATCGGATACATCGATGATGCGAACGCCGGTATTGGGACAGGTGGTCTGTCGCCCCCATGTGCCCATGAAGACGACATCCTCGTTGATACTCAGACCGGCGTTGAAGCCCTCACCAGGGTCGAAGGTGCCGATCAGCTCCGTGCCGACGGCTTCGTATGCCGGTTTCTCCGCCGTGACACTTGCCGCGCCTTTCGGCATGTCGATCGCCTTGCCGGTGACTGCGAAGTGGAGGTGCGGAGCCGGGTTGATCGGCGTGCCGTCCGGCCGATGCAGCTCGAAGTGCAGGTGGGACGGTGTCCCCTCCGCATTCCCGCTGTCACCGACCAGATCGATGACGTCACCCGCCGCAACCCGAGCCCCGACCCAAATGCCATCGAGCGTCTCGTCGAGGGCTCCGTCATCGGTTCCGGGAGTGTCGTTGTTCAGATGCATGTAGTAGGACGACCACCCGTCATCATGGGTGATCTTGATATACCGGCCGGCACGAGTGCCGTAGCCGATTGTGCTGATGACCCCGTCTGCCGCAGCAACAACAGGAGTGCCCTTGTCGGCGAAGATGTCAGTGCCTTCGTGAGTGCGGCCGTCAGATCGCGGCGCACCCCAGGTGTCGGTCCAGTTGTTCTCCCCGGCGACAGGGAACACGAGCGGGTAGGCCTCGTCTGATGATGCAGCATCGGCCTGGGCGCCTGCGACGGAAATGGCGGCGGCAAGGGTCACCGCGATCAGAGCAATTCGTCCGGCGCGAGCAATCACGCCCTGGCCATTCCCCATTGAACGATGCCTCCAAATGTCCCTGTCTTCGAGATTACCCCGCCCCGGGTGTTGCGGGTGCGTTTCTTGGCACGACTAGGGCATACCTGGCTACAAGGCGAACGGGAGTCGCGGCCAGCTACCAGGGAGGCTGCAGCTTCCGGGCTTGGTCGGAGAGGAAGTCGATCACATGGTCGTAGAGGGCTGCAGCTTGATCCGCAGAGTTGGCGATGCACGTGAGGCCTACGAACCCGTGTGTTGGCATGGCACTGAGCATGTGGAAGACGACACCGGTGAGCCTGGTCTGATCGAAGTGGAGATCGTGCAAGACGGCCAGGTCGAGCAGGTCCTGAGGTCTCAGCACCTCGAGGCCCGGTATCGCGACGTGGTCAGACGCAACGTAGTGCTTCTCGACACCAGCTGGATCGACAAACACTCCCTGCTCGGAATCGTAAGTGCCGTCGGTCAGGAACTGCAGAGTGAGGAACGGGTGTGTTGTGCCACCCTTGCGCAGGTTGAGTTCGATGGCGTAGTCGTTCCAGTCCCCGTCTTTCCCTCTGAGCACGATGTAGTCGATGGCGAACCGACCGATGACCCCTTTGGCGGCCAGCGCCTTGCCCACCTCCAGCGCGCTTGCGGATATCTGACAGGCATATCCCGGATCTGCCGGGAAACGTGAGCCAATGAACACCTGACCGCTGGCGCCTCCCAGGATCTGATCGTGGGTGGACAGGAGCTCGACGGCACCGTGCGGTGTGATCCGCAACTGCACTGAAGGGCTTCGCACCGACTCACCCTGCACCATCTCCTCCACCACGCCGCCCTCTGCTTCGAGATGCTCGAAGAACTGGGTGACGCCTCCGATCGCCTCGTGAATCGGGAGATCGTCGAGGATGTTGTCAATTTCTTCTCGTGTTGGAGATGGCCCCAGCCTGCTGAGATCAACGGTCGCGTTGCCAAAACCGGAAACACCCTCGTTGAGCTTCACTATGGCACGTTGGAGGTCGGGCACGGTACGGGTGAGTGCGTGCAGCGCAATGACCACCTCTGTGCGACTGTGCAGATGCTCAGCACCCCGCGGATAGGGCACGCCCGCCTCGGCGAAGAGTCCTCTGCCCTCACTCTTGGTCCCGTACGAGATGTGCGCCGGGTCTGCCCCATACATCGGTATCCCGAGCCTCATCGCCAGCTCGCGATCGTCCCAGGTGGTCATGAAAGGCACCAGGTGCGCCCTGTCCTTGTCCGGGATGAGCGACCGAATCTCCTCGAGAATGTGGGGTCGATCGAGCAGCTTGCGCGACAGCGGGCGAAATCGCGCTTCCATTGGCGAGACCAGGAAGAGCCGCTTCCTGGCGTTCGACTGGATCACGCCCGGCAGCAAGTCCAGGTAGTAGTCGATGATCTCTGCCGCGATCTTCTGCCCGGTCACGTACACCATCCGTGCTCGGGGTTGCCGAAGGAGGAAGAGCAGGAACAGGAATCTCTCCTCGTACGCCTGTAACTGGCTCGCGGTGAGCTCGACGTCTATGTCGGCAGACGGAACAACCACAATCGTTTGTTCGTCGCTATTGAGGTGATCTACCGATGACCACAGCGGTACCAGCTTCGCCTGGAGGGCGTCGTACCCATCCTGATCTCTCGGATCGATTGCCTCGGGTCTGTTCGTCATGCGCTCTTGCTCCTCAGGAACCGTCCGCCACGGGGCCGGGCACCGAATGGCGTGATCACACTTGTACCCGATCAGAAATCACAACATCACCGGCAACCTGCATGCCGCAGATGACACACAAGCCGGCGACGAGGCCCCATACGTTGCCGCCCACGATGAGACCGATCAGCACCACTGCCCCGGCGCCGGACATGCGAAGTCGAATCATCCAGCTCTGGCGGCGTGCCGGCCCCGAGCCGGGCTCTCCCGTGTCGCTTGCCAGATGCAGCAACGCCAGCGCGGCCAGCACCGAGGCGACCCCGCCCATCAGGAACCAGCGGTCTGCCCCGGTGAGGTTGTGATGGCCGACCGCGGTTATCGCATGCTCCAGGCCAACAGCGGTCACAACGAGTGCGATGGCGAGCGGGAGGTGGCCATAGATCCAGACGGTGGGCTTCCATGCAGTGCGTTGTTCGGCCCGGCGCCTGACTACCGTGCCATCGAGATTGTCGAAATACACCCACCACAGCCCTGTCGTGATAATGACGGCAAAGATCGAAACGAGCGTTGACCCCGTCGTCCACCCCTCGAAGTCGAGGCCTGCCACGACCGCGGCGATCGACTCACCGAGGACCAGGATCGTGAATAGGCCGAACCTCTCCGGCAGATGAGCCACATCGAGCGGAACCGTCGCTTGAACGCGGCGGAGCCGATATGGGGTGGCCAAGTCCACGAGGAGGCCGACCGTCCACAGGACGTATCGCCATGGTTCCGGGACAACGACGGAGATCAGCCAGAGCCCGACGGCGATAGACATCCCGATGATGTAACCCGTGACCAGGTCACGGGTTGCGGCAACATGCCGCCGCGCCCTGACGTACATGACGATCAGCACCACCCTGGCCGCGACGTAGGAGAGCGCATAACCGATCATGGAGTCTGCTGCAGAACCAGAGATACTGGCCGCCATCAGCGCAACCGCGACCATCTGGGCGACAGCGAGCAAGCGCTGTCCCAAGTCGTCCGTGTCATACCGATCGGCGTAGAACGTGAAGCCTGCCCATGCCCACCACAACGGCACAAAGAGCCCACCGAACGACAGGATGCCACGCAACGTCGCATCGTGCAGCAAGCGCTGCCCCAGTCCGGCAACTGCGACCACGAAAACGAGATCGTAGAACAGCTCGGTCCAGGTGACCTTGCGCTCTTCCGCCTCAGTTGTCACGGTGCGCAGGCACGGCGGCCGCAGCATCGTACGTTTCATCTCACCTCCCACCGCAAGCGATGGCGAGCCTACCCGGCGAGCAGGTCCGATGAGGGTGGCAATTGAAAAGCTCATGAGACAGAACCCGACTCGCGCGGGTAGCGTGCTCACGAGAGGGAGGCGAGGTAATGTCGATGGAGAGCCTGCTGCACTCGTGCCTCGCGTGTCGATACCGCAGGCGGAGGATCACAATGCAGCCTGCGAGCGAGAGGCAACGGTCCCGATGAAGTCACCGATACTGACCTTCCGGGGCGTGCCGCGGCTCGATGCCCGTCTCCGGGCTGCACACCATCCGATATGGCGGTAACACTATGTGTCTCGACATCGTGGCCGACGCCCACTCTCGCCTCCTCATCGACGGTGGAACCGGGGTAACAGATCTCTTCCAGGATGGTTCCTGCAGGGGTGTTACCGAGTACCACGTCTTGCTAACCCATTACCACTGGGACCACATTCAGGGCTTCCCCTTCTTCCGACCCCTTTTCGATCCGGCCAACACCTTCACGTTCTACGGTCACGAGTGGGACGGCATGAGCGTCCAGGATGCGTTCGAAAACGCGTTGCGACCACCGTGGTTCCCGGTGCCGATACATGAGACGGCGGCGCAGAAGCGATACGTGACGGTTGGAGCAGGCGAGTTCGATATCGCTGGCCTGAGGATTCTGGCAGCCCCTCTTCGCCACCCCCAGGGCGTCACCGCGTATCGGATCACCGGCCCCACCCGCTCCCTGGTCGTCGCCACAGACTGCGAACGAGGCGATCCCGTCGCCGATGCCACTCTCCGATCGCTCGCCGACGGCGCAGATGTGCTCGCCCACGATGCCCAATACAGCCCGGAAGAGTATGAGACCCGCTACTCCGGTTGGGGGCACAGCACATGGGCACATGCCACCGAGGCAGCTCGCGAAGCCGGCGTCGGACAACTCCTGTTAGTCAGCCACGACCCGGAACGCACCGACGATGACATCGATGAGTTCGTTGCCAGCGCCAGAAGCATCTTTCCCGAGACCAGTGCCGCGTTCGAGGGCATGCAGATAGCGCTCTAGCGGACGCCACGGCGCCGGGTATCAACCCGCCATCACCCGCCCCGGCAGATCAGGTACCGATGCTATGCCGAGTTGGCCCAACAACTCGTCGGCCTGCTGCCTGGAGTCGCGGTCGCTCGTCACGGTAGCGAGAGCATCCAGCTGCAGGGCGAGCTCGTAGCGATTGCCGCGGCTACGAGCCTCACCGATCCCCTTCTCGAGCTGTTCGATGGCCTCATCGGTGTGGCGCCTGGCGAGCCGGGCATATGCCCGGACAGCGGTGCAAGAGGCAGTGCCGCTCGTCCGTAGCCGAGCGGAGCCGGGTGGCGACGTCCTCCATGATCTCCTCGCCCCGGTCGATATCGCCCGACAGCACCAGGTTCTCGGCAATCCTGATCTCCGCGTCGATCACAAACTGCTCGGCCCCGATCGCTCGCAGTTCCGAAAGCGCATCTTCGAGAAGCTCGCGTCCCTCCGCGAATTGCTTGCGCCGTGTCAGGATCCGGCCAAGATTGCTGGTGACGACACCGATCGCCATATGGTCGTCTGCGGCCTGGAACTCCCGCAGCGCCTGCCGAAAGAGATGCTCGGCCTCATCCAGATGACCCTGATCGGAGAGCACCAGAGCTTCATTCTGAGTGATCATGGCGGCCCGCACCGAATCACCCGCCTTCTGTCGGCTCTCCCTGCTCTTTCGGTAGTACTCACGGGCTGCGATCCAGTCCCCGTCGTGGTAAGCATCCACTCCCAGCTTGTTCAAGACATTCGATTGCCCGACGAGATTCCCGAGCTCCTGATAGATCGCAAGAGCCCGCTCGGTGTGGCCCTGTCGCTGTGTCTCCCCGGAGCGCATCCTGGCGAGCGCAGTCAGGTAATAGCCGTGTGCAGCTGCTTGCGGTTCATCGATCCTCTCGGCAAGCTCGATAGCTCGCTCGGCCCAGGCGGCGGCGTCCCGGTACTTGGCCTGTCGGAAGCGCACACCTGCATAGGCGAGTTGCAGCTCGGCACGCTGCAACCTGGCCCGATCCGTATGCGCCCTCTCGATGAGATGCAATCCCCGCGTGAACCATCGCAGAGCCTGCGGGTACTTACCGCCCCGTTCCCTGAGCAGTCCGAGTTTCCGATAGATGCGCGCCCTGCCGGCGGCATCATCGCCCCGGAGCCGCGCTGCCCTCCGCAACGCTCTATCGGCCTCTTCCTGGAGGCCGGCTGGCTCAGCGACGTCGCCAAGCGCCTCTGCCACACGGGCGATCTCGATTGACTCGAGATCGACATTGCGGGCCGCCTCCAGCGCTCGCTCATAAAACCGTGTTGCGGCAACGTTCGAGTGCTTTTCCCGCGCCTGTGATCCGGCACTCAGGGAGTATTTCCATGCCTTGGCGTATTCACCGGCAAGCAAGAAATGAAGGCTCATCACCTCGGCGAGCTCGCCGGGTCTCTCTGTGGTGCGTTCCAGGACCCGTCCGATCTCCCCATGCAACCGGCGACGCACTCGGAAACTGATGCCGCTGTATGCGACATCGTGAAACAGCGTCTGCCGGAAACGGAGATCTCCCGATTGTTGCGCAACCAGGAACTCATCCAGCCCCGCCCAGGCATGCTCGCTCGCCACTGTCGGGATGTCCTCTCGCAACGCCTCGACCAACAGGCCCGGAGCGAACCTCATGCCGGCGACGGAGCTATAGCGCAGCAGCTGTCGTTTCTCCCGGTCGAGCCGGTCGATTCTCGCTTGCACCAGGGCCTCGACGTTGTCGGGCAGCACCTCTCCCTTGCGTGCCGCTGAGACCAGCTCGGCCAGGAACAGAGGATTCCCATCAGCCCGTTCGATGAGGTCTTCGAGTTGGTATTCCAGGACGGGAGTGTCGCCGAGGAGGTGCTCGGCAAGCGCCCTCGCTCCTTCGTCGTCGAGTGGCATGAGATCCAGTCGAACGAGGTCATCCTCGGCGAACTGCTCGTCGAGCGGCCGGTGCACCGCGATCAACCCCCAATCATGTCCCCGCGCCCGCCCGGCGAGGTAGAGCATCAGATCGCGTGACTCCTGGTCGATCCACTGTGCATCTTCGATGATCAGCGCGCTTCTCTGGTTGCTCATGGCATCGAGGAATTGCGCGACGCTCTGTTGGATCCTCGCCTGCCGAAAATCGGGGTCGAGCTGAGCCGACTCGGGTGTCTCCTCGGCCGGCAGGCCCATCGCCGTTGCCAGCAGTGGGAGCCACGGGAGCAGCTCCGGAACCCACGCTGCCACGTTGACGCGGACCCGCCGGGCGGCCTTCGCCGGTGAGGCATCACGCCCGACACCTGCCACCTCGCGCAGCAACCGGCGGAACACGTAGTACGGCGTGGTGGCCTCGTATTGGTCGCAGTCGCCGAAATGCCAGACATAGTGCGGATTGCGGGCCCGCAGTTCGCGCACCAAGCGTGACTTCCCGATTCCCGGTGGCCCGCTGACGTCGATGAGACCGACGGAGTGCTCGCCGTGCAGGTAGGGCTCGATGAATGCCAGCTCCACATCCCTGCCAAACAACGGAGCGTCCCGATCTGCCTCAACAGGCTTGCGCCCTTCGATCGCCCCCACCTTCCAGGCCGTGATCAGATCCGTCTTTCCCTTGACCGCAAACGGGGCTATCTCCTCGAGGGCGAATCGGGTCGCCGACCGTTCGAGGACGCTTTCGGTTGCCAGTATCTCTCCCTTGTTTGCCTTGCCCATCACCCGGGCGGCCAGGTTGACCGCGTCTCCGATGATGGTGTAGGTGCGCCGTGACGGTGCCCCGATGTCGCCGGCAAAGGCAGCCCCGTGATTCACCCCTATCCTCAGAGCGATCTCGTGGTAGTCGTCGGTAATGCGTCGCAACGCCCGCAGCACGCGCTCCTCATCCGCTCCCGTCGCCGTCGGCACTCCGCCGGCGAGGATGATCTTGCCCCCGTCGGCATCGAGATCCGAGGACAGGAACGTGACCCCGAATTCACTCGCCGCGCGCTGGACGACCGTGACCATCTCCTCGAGGTGATCGGCGAGCCACTCCGGGCCGTGCTCAGCCAGCATTCGATCAGTACCCACGAACTTGATGAACCCGACCGTCGTCCGTCTGTGCTCGCCCTCGATGGGTGCCGCCACCACGGGACGCAACGCGGTAGGGATGAAGGCGCTGCACTCCTCTTGACACATCACGAGCGGCGGCTCGTACTCGACGGGAGGCGGAGTCCGTTTCAGCAGCACGCCCGCTGCCCTCTCCTCACCGAGCAGGCCCTGGGGTACCTGTGCTGCGGTCGCCTGGCTGAGCAGGATGTCCCCGGCGTCTGCGGCTTCTTCGACCTCGACCGTCTTGGTCGCTCCAGGCCCGAGGATCAGCAACTCGCGGTGTGTCGAGCCGACGAGGAAGGCGTCGTGCGTGCCCGAATGCACCCCTACCGTCATTCTCAAGACAACACGTCCTGCCGGCGTCTGGACCTTTCCTATGGATCGCAGCCGAGACCGCATCAACGCTGCTGCTCTGACGGCTCGCAGTGCGTGCCCCTGATCCGTGAACAACAGGAGCAGGGCATCCCCACCGAACTTGAGGAGATCGCCGCCCTGCTCGGCCGCGATCGTCAACAAGTCGGTGAACACGCTGTTCAGGATCGCCGAGACCTCTTCGGCGCCGATCCGTCCCCTTCGGGCGAGGCGTTCCGACAATGCGGTGAACCCGGAAATGTCGACGTGAACCAACGACCCTTCGACCTGCCGGTGGCGGATGGAATCCGACCAGTCGAGCAGGAGACGCGGGACATATGGCTCGTATGGGCCGGACGGCATCGTGGTCATCAACTCCCTCGCGTTTCAGGCTAGCCGTCACCGGTTGACGGATTTCTGGATAAGTGTGCACGCTCCCGCATGTAATCCCGTAGTATCTCACTAAGGATCTGAGGGGTTTTCGGTCCGCAGGGGGTCAATTGGGAGAGGGCATGCAGATGGGCCGTTCGTTCACCGACCGTTGGCGGAGCATGCTCGCCCGTGTCACGGTCATCCTGCTGGCCTTCTCGCAATTCATGAGCGTGGCGCCTGCTCCCGCGCAGAGCGAGACTCCCCCGGCGCCCACGTTTGCCGCGTTCGTGTGTCAAGATACCTCTCCGCAAGCGCCGTGTGACTACACAACGATCACCGCGTCGATAAACGGGACCTCTGCCGGTGACGCTATCGGCGTGTACCCCGGACGGTACGTCGAGGACTTCGGCATCTCCCAGGACCGCGAGATCTGGGGCCTCGGCGACGCTCCTGCAGATGTCACCGTCTCGGGCAGCACCGGCTCCACGATCGTCCAGGTGACCGGCGGGGCGAGCGCGACAATTGCCAACATCGAGATCGCCGACGGTGACAACCCGCACGATGACGGGGGCGGCATCAAGGTCTCTTCGGGTGCCTCCCTCGTTCTGTGGGATGTAGTCGTCGATCACAACTCTGCACGCAATGGTGGCGCCGTTCACGTCGCCAACAACAGCAGCCTCACGGCCAACGGTGTCGTCATCTCCAACAACACCTCGATAAGGGATGGCGGCGGGATTCATCAGGACCCCGACTCCGTCGTCGTGTTGAACTACACCACCGTCACCAACAACACGTCCGGCGACGACGGTGGCGGCGCCCATCTCAGCGGGGCCGGCGCCCGTCTCGATGTGCGCAACTCGACCATCGTCGGCAATGTCGGCGGGGAGTCGGGTGGTGCTGCCGATGGCTACGGAGCCGGCATCGCAGTTGCCAATGGTGCCGTCCTCGACATCCGCAACAGCACAGTCTCAGGCAACACATCGGATGCCTCAGGCGGTGGCATCGCGATCCTGGGGCGTAGCCGGAGCACGCTGCTTGCCAACAACGTCACGGTCACGGCGAACTCCTCTGCCGATGCGGGAGGCGGTCTCTACGTCGATAGTGGAGATGTATCCGTCACCAATTCGATCATTGCCGGGAATGGCACCGGTCAGATAGACGGCGCGACCGTCCCCGGGTTGCCTGCCGGATCGAACATCATCACCGGTGATCCCGGTCTGTCACCTCTCGCCGACAACGGCGGCCCGACGCTCACCCATGCGCTGGAATCCGGCAGCCCGGCGATCGATGCGGGCGACAACGCTACGTGCGAGCCGGATGTCGATCAGCGCTTTCAGCCGCGCCCGGTCGGTGACGCCTGCGACATAGGCGCCTACGAAGCCGACATCCCTGCATCTCTTGACGGCCCGGTCTCCCTCACCTCGTATGCGGCAGGAGGCCCGTACGACACGCCGATCGCTTCCGTGCAAGCCGGGGCATCCCGTATCCCATTCCTGCAGATCCCCGTCGGTAGCGCTCTTCCCGGACTGAGCGGAGCAGCCGCGGGCACCAGCCTCCAGGACATCTCAGCGATCGACTTCATCAGCGCCATCGACTTCATCGGTGGGCCCCTGGGCAATATCTCGGCGATCGACTTCATCAGCGCCATCGACTTCATATCTGCCATCGATTTCATCTCAGCGATCGACTTCATATCTGCTATCGACTTCATCTCAGCGATCGATTTCATCTCGGCGATCGATTTCATCACCCTCGACACGCTCCCGACCACGTACCCGGGTGGATGGCCTGCATTGCTCGACACGCTTCCGGCCGGTGACCCGCTACGAGATCTCCCGCTCCAGAGCATCACGCTTCAGGATCTGCCGAACAGTCTTCTCGGGTCGATCAACTTCGGTCAGGTCGACTTCTCGGGCACCCCGCTTGGCAACCTCAGCCTCGCCTCCCTGCTGCTGGGCCCATGGCACATCGACCAGCTCCAACTCGACCCCAACGACCCGGGGCCGGACGGTGTGTCCAACACAGGCGACGAGCCAACTGCGCTCCAGGAATGGTGCAACCTCCTGGCCACCAACGGCTACAACTGCGTCGACGGATTTGGCCCGGATGGCGACTACACGACGACGGGCGACAACCAGATACCGTTGGGACCGCTTGACACCGCCGACAACCCGGGCAACATCGTCGTCACCGACAACTCCTCGCTTGCCTCATTGGAGATCCAGGGGGCATCCCTGGCCTCCATCTCGGCGATCGATTTCATCAGCGCCATCGACTTCATCTCGGACGTCCAAGTCACTTCAGCTATCGATTTCATCTCGGCGATCGACTTCATCTCTGCGATCGACTTCATCGCCAACGATCTCGGTGCGACGTCCGCCATCGACTTCATCGAGGTCGGCTCCTTCTCGGCAGCAGGCAAGCAGGCCATCTGCACCGATGGTGCCTGCAACTTCGACGTCGGGGACGTGGACGGCAACGGAGTCGCTAACACCCTCACCGACGTGGCGCTGTTCGACCTCGCCAACTCAACCACTCTCCTCCGCCAGGGCCTCACCTTCGGAACCGCCTTGCTGGCCATGCTCGAGCAGGCGAAATACCCGTTCGAGGAAGCGATCCTGGACGCTCCCCGCCTCCAGGAGCTTGACCCGGCCGGCTCGTCCTTCGACTACGTCGCGGACTTCACCGTCAGCGCATCGGGGGCACCCACCAACGCCACCGTCGTTCTCCAGCTCCCACCCGAGTTCCTGCCCGACTATCGGCCCGGCAGCAGCAGCACCCTGCCTCCCTTCGATGGTGGTCCACATGCCGCGCTCATCGCAGGCTCCGGCACCATCACTTCCGTCACCGAGGGTGAGCTGGCCCCGGTCGAAGGAGGACCGGCCGTCGCGACCCTGACGGTACAGATCGATGATGTAACGCCGGGAGAGACGTACCGGCTCGCTATGCGCACCCGACCCTGGGTCGAACTGGGACAGTTCACCGCCACCGCCACCGTGACACTTGCGAGCGATCCCGAGAACCCCGGGACCGATGACGACACAATCACAGTGACGCAGTCGTTCGAAGACGGCACCACTCCGTCGATCAGCACGTCCGAGTTGATCATTTCGCACATCGGCACCCCCACCGACAGCGACCCATTCGTTCTCGACCTCGACCCCGGTTCGCTTCCCGACAACACACGAATCGCCGTGTTCCTGAAGAACCCCGGAGATCAGGACGTTGCCTTCTACCGGCCTGTACAGGACGAGCAGGTCAACGGCAGCGACGCCGCCGCCCCCCGGCCACTGTCGAGCCTGCCGCTGCTCGACCCGGGCAGAGATGCCGTAGACACGGTGCAGAACCCGGCCGTGATCTCAGACTCCGAACTGCTCGATCTACCCGGACGTGCCGTGGGTGGTGTGTCGGCAAATCCGGGCAACGCCGACGACGAGCTCACCGTGACCAGCGACCCGAAGGACTTCGACGTCCCCAATCCCTACACCATCGCAGTCAGCAGCTACAACGGGAATTTCAGCGTCGATCCTTTTGTGCTCAGGGTCACCACCTCGTCACCCGGCCCGCTACCCAGTTGTGGCTATCCCGGCCCGGATGGGCAGTTCGGCACGGGTGACGACGATCTCGCCGCGGCGTTGGCCGCCCGGTTCCCCCAACCTGCCGCTCGCCCCGCATCGCACGGGGCTCTCGCCAATCTCGCCCCTGCAACAAATGCGGTCGCTCTCTTCAACTACGAGCGGTGGGCGATGAGCTACGGAACCGCTGCAGCAGACCAGGTCTCGGCCGCACTCGACGAGCTCGCCGCCGATCCCGGCCTGCCCGTGAACCTCGAGATCGTCAGGGTGGATGACGACCCGGCTGTTCGCGCCGCCGCGGACCAATGGGATCTCGAGCCCTGCTCCCCCGAAAAGGCCAACGGCTACGTCGGAGCCGTCAGCGTCCTGGTGGACGGGTACCGCGCCGGCAACGACATTCAATACGTGCTGATTGTCGGCGGGGACGAGATCCTTCCCTTCGGGAGGAAGGCCGACTTGCTGGCAGACGCTAATCAGTCGGTGATCGCAGATGACTATCCGGTGGGCTCGGCATTGAATGGCAGCTTTGCCACCGAGCACTTCCTCACCGACGACGTCTACGGCGACGCCGACCCGGTGCCGTGGCTGAACGACGAGCTCTACGTTCCCGAGATCGGTGTCGGCCGGCTGGTCGAGACCCCCGGCGAGGTGATCGGGCTCATCAACAGCTCCATCGACAACAACGGTCAGCTCGACCCGAGCACGGCGCTGTCGACCGGATACGACTTCCTCGCCGACGGCGCCCTCGCCGTCACCGGCCCACTCGACGAGGTCGTCGCCCCGAATCGCTCCGATCAGCTCATCAGCGACACTTGGAACACCGAAACGCTTGCCGGACTCATCGCGGGCGCATCCCCGCCCGACCTCGTGTCCCTCAACGCCCACTTCAGTCCCAATGAGCTGGTAGCACCCGATTTGCAGTCGGTCTACCTCACCTCAGACTTCCAGTCGGGTGCCTCAGGGACGGGACTGCCCGACTATCGGGATCGTGTGATCTTCAGCGTTGGCTGCAATGCCGCTCTCTCCGTCGCGGACAATGTCGTTGGTCCTTCGAGCGACACTGCTCTCGACTGGTCGCAGGTCTTTGCGGAAGCGGGGGCGGCGGCTTGGATGGGCAACACCGGGTTCGGCATCGGCCACAAAACGACCGTTGGCCTCACTGAGCTGATCAACCTGTACTTTGCTGAGAACCTGGCAGATGGCATGACAACGGGTGAGGCCAACTGGTACGCAAAGCAGCGCTACTTCGCCCAGCTCGGTGTCTATGGGCCATACGACTACAAGGTCCTCATGGAGACGACGCTCTACGGGATACCGTGGAACCGTCTCGGAGGCCCGTCCATGGCACCGGCCGGTGACGTCTTCTCCCTGGAATCCGCGCTCAGTGCTCCCACAGCTTCCTCCGGTATCCAGCCCGGCACGGACGGAACGGTCGCCGTCCAGGTGGCCCCAACGTTCGCTGAGATCAACTACACGGCCGCAGGCGAGGAGCACCCTTCCGGTCTACCCGCCGGACGCGGCAGCTACCTCACTGTTGACGGCGGCTTCATCTCGATTGACGGTGAGGTCACTCCTCTGGGCTCGTTCAATCCGCCTCAGGTGACGTTCAACCGCCCCATCGTGCCCAAACTCGTCGCTGATGTCACCGCCGACCCCGCCTCGGGGCTCACCGCTCATGGTGCGATGATCAGGGAGCTGACGACCTCCGACACCATCGGATGGGATCCCGTGATCGCCCGCATGATGGTCGATCAGGCAAGCCGGGAACGTGAGCCGGGCGGGCACATCAATCCATTCCCGGTCCTGTTCACTTCGGTGACCGACGAGATGTCACCCACCGGCAACCGGCAGAACCTCGTGTTGCTCCCGGGTCAGGTGTTCCGCACGGATGGTGGCGATTCCGTGATGCGCCGATTCGACGCCATCGGCCTCGACGTCGGCTACTCGAGCTCCGGCGACTTCACACCACCAGCCATCGCAGTAACCCGTGCCACCTATGCCGGCTCTGACGTCACCTTCACCGTTGAGACCAGCGACGAAGCCGGCTCCGTTGTGGAAGTCCTGGTCATGTACAAGGACGTCACCGCACAACAATGGACTCCTGTCAATCTCACCGGCTCCGGCAACGGCACCTGGACGAAGACGGTCACCATTCCCAATCTGGGCTCTGGCGAGCTGGAATTCTTCGTTCAAGCGCGAGACGCGGCCAGCAACGTCGGGTTCAGTGCAAACAAGGGAAGCTTCCACCGCGCCTACCCGGTCGCCGGATACCTGCTCGACCCATCGTGCACCGGCTGGTGTGTCGGGCCCGTCTCAATAGACCTCGCCCAAGCAGCACCTGTGGGAACCACCGCGACCGTTGGATACGGCGCAGGCACCCCGACGTCTGTTCCTCTGCCCACCGTCATCGGTGCCCAGGGCAGCGGCGATCCGGACGGCACGTATACCGTGGTCGCCACCGCTCCCGATGGCTCACAATCCACCGCGGTGATCAACTTGGACCAGACCGCACCGACTGTCACAGGGCCGCTCTTCGACCCCGCAACCGGGCCATTCCCGTATGGCTCGAGCGTCGCCTTCTCCTTCTCATGCGACGACGGCAGCGGCGTCGGTGTTCTGGCGTGTTATGCGACGTTAGAAGGTGAAGCCATCCAGACTGAGGCAAGTGGCAATCAGCAACTCGGGACGGTCCCCACCGGCCGGCTCGGCGTGTTCAGCCTCGAGCTACATGCAGCCGACCTGCTCGGAAACACCAACCCGGGCTCCGGCGGAACGCCCGTCTCTGCGAGCTACACCGTCGTGCCCGCCGCAGGCGATGATCCCGCCGGGGGCGCCTCGGATCAGTACACCGTCGCCGAGGGCGGCACTCGATCGGTCGCCGCTCCTGGCGTGCTCGCCAACGACTACCCGGCGGGGGCGTTGCAGGCCCGTCCGGTGCCCGGCTCCGATCCGCAGCACGCGGCGTCGTTCGCTCTCGGCGCTGATGGCTCATTCACTTATGTCCACGACGGCTCCGAAACGACGGTGGACTCCTTCCAGTACGTCGCCTGCTACCAGGATCTATGCAGCGCTCCCGCCACCGTCACCTTCACCATCACACCGGTCAACGATCCGCCGATCGCAGGCGACGACAGCTTTGTGACCGATGAGGACGTACCGGTCACGGGCAATGTGCTCAGCAACGACTCAGACGCGGAAGGTGCCACGCTCGTGACTCGTCTAGTTGCTGACCCGCAGCACGGATCGCTAACCCTCAACCCGGATGGCAGCTTTGCATACGCTCCGGCGGCCGATTGGTACGGCACGGACTCATTCAGCTACGTAGCGAGCGATGGTGACCTCGATTCCAACGTCGCGACGGCGAGCATCGTCGTCAACCCGGTCGACGATCCGGCCGTTGCGATTGATGATGCCTACAGCACGTCCGAACGGACGGACCTCGTCGTCTCGGCGCCAGGGGTGCTTGCCAACGACGTCGATGTGGACGGAGACGGCCTCACGGCGCTGCTCGTCGCTGCACCTGCCTACGGTTCGCTCGACCTCGCCGAAACCGGGGCTTTCAGCTACGTGCCTGACTCCCGATTCTGCGGCACCGACAGCTTCACATACGTTGCATGGGACGGTACCGCCAGCAGCAACCTGGCGACAGTGACCATCACAGTCGACTGTGTCAATGGGCGCAGCATCAAGATCCAGACCATCGACGCTGCCATTGATGACTTGGGCAACCTGGTGGGGACATTCACCATCACCGATGAGAGTGAAGACGGTTCCGGGAACCGGTTCGACGTGCAGATCACCACGCTTGGGGTCACACTCGAGAAGAAGCAAGGGAAGAACTGGGTCATGATGGACACGTCGTGTGCCTTCGATCCTGCAGCACCGGTCGTTTTCAGCGACCAGATCGCGATCGCCTATTCCTGCGCCCCCGCCGCGACCGGGACGGTGAGGGTCACCGCAGAAGTCGAGATCGCCGGACACGACAAGCTATTCATCTTGAGAGGCTCGTTCACGCTCCGTTGAAGGAGGAGGGAGCGGCGGTTCCGGCCGGTCATGCCGGCGTTGGCGTAGACTCGGGGTCGGTCGATGCGGTGCCGCCCGAGGTAGCCGATCCGGCCAGCCGGAGCGGCAGCTCCACTCGGAAAACCGTTCTCCCCGGCCGGCTCTCCACGTCCAGCTTGCCGCCGTGATGATGGATGACGATGTTCTGGCTGATATCGAGGCCGAGACCGGTCCCCGATCCCGGCGGCTTCGTGGTGAAGAATGAGTCGAATACCCGGGTGCGGATCTCCTCCGGAATCCCGGGGCCATTGTCCTCGATCTCGACCGCGATCCCGCGCTCCACGGTCATCGTTCGAATGATGAGCCTGGGGCTGGCGACGCCCGATTCGGTCAATGCGTATAGGGCATTGTCGATCAGATTGGTCCAAACCTGGTTGAGCTCACTCCCCAGGGCCTCGATTCTCGGCAAGTCATCGCGGTATTCGCGGACTACTTCCACACCTTTCGCCTTGTGCGCCAGGATCAACAGAGTGTCCTCGATGCCGGCTGTCACATCGACGTCCTGCACAGGAGCCTGGTCCAGGTAGGAATACGACTTCAGCGCTTTCACAATCGCGGAGAGACGCCGCGTCCCCTCTTCGATCTGGTGCAGCATCGAGAGCTGGTCCTGAGCAGCATCGATCAGCTCGATCACATCGCCCAGCGCCTCCCGCCCAATCTCCGTCTCGAGGGTTGCTAGTGCCTTGGTCGTCATGCCTGCGTCTACCAGGCCCGGTGCCAGCTCCCACCCGCGGTCGACACCGTGATCGCCCAGCCAATCCTCGACCCCGTCTTCGAGGTCCGCCCGCCCCAGGGCCGACATCGAGAGCCCAGCACCCCTGCGGGCATAGACATCATCGAGCACCCCATCGACCGAGGCTTGTGCCGCAGCATCGAGATTGGCGGCAACGGTGGCTCGCGCGTCTCCGTAGCGGGTCATGGCGTCCATCAACTGTCCGGCGCTGCGGTTCACCGCCGCCGCCGGATTGTTGAGCTCGTGGGCGAGCCCTGCGGTCAACGTGCCTAGTTGGGCCATGCGCTCTGTGTGCTGCAACGAAGACCTGGTGTTGCGCCAGCGGGTCAGCATCACCTGGAAGAACGCACGCGACGCCGACGGACTCGAGTCGAGGAGCTCGTCGAGACGCGCCTTGGGTATCGCCAGCAGCGTCGTGTCAGATCGTGCCCGAACCGACGCGTTGCGCGGGGCGTTCTCCAGCAGTGCCATCTCCCCGACAACGCCCTCCCGCTGCACTGCCAGCAGTACTTCACCACCGGGCGACTCTTTCAATATCTCGATCTCGCCGCCGAGCACAACGAATCCGCGATCGCCCTCGTCCCCTTCCGAGAAGAGCAGCTCACCAGCAGGGAGATGAACCTCTTCCGTGCCGCGGCTCAGCAGCTCCAAATCATTCTCAGGGAGCTCCGAGAAGAGCGACACGTTCCGCAGTCGCTCTGCGAGCGTCATACGGTTTCGAGATACTTGTGGATGAGGCTCACGGCCACTGCCCCCTGGCCCACTGCTGATGCCACTCGTCGAATAACGTTGGCCCGGACGTCACCTGCAGCGAATATGCCGGGGACGCTCGTCTCGAGCAGTAGCGGGTCACGGTCCAATGTCCAGCCGCGCGGCCATTCTCCGTTGATCCGCAGGTCTGTGCCTGTCAGCACGAAGCCGCGCTTGTCCCGCATCACGACATCTGCCACCAACTCCGAGTGCGGTCTGGCCCCGATGAAGATGAAGAGGCCACCGGCTTCGAATGTCTCCTCCGAGTTGTCCCTCCGATCCCGGAGCGTGACCTGCTGGAGATGTCCCTCACCGGCGACGTCCGCTACCTCGGTGCTCAATCTCACGTTGATATTGGGCGTAGCTCGGATCTGATCCACCAGGTATTGCGACATCCTCGCCTCCAGGGACTCCCCCCGGACCACGAGCGTCACGGTGCCGGCGAATCGGGACAGCATCATCGATGCTTGGCCCGCGGAGTTGGCGCCACCAACGACGAACACGTCCTCACCCCGATAGGTCACTGCTTCGGCGACTGCAGCGCCGTACCAGATCCCGGACCCGATCAACGGTTCTGCACCGGGCACTTCGAGCTTGCGGATCGTCATTCCGCTTGCGATCAGAAGCGCCCGGCAGCTCAGTTCTGAGCCGTCGTTGAGGGCCACGATCTTCGTCGGATCCTCGACTCTCACTCCGGTCGCCTCGACTGCCGTGAGGATCTCTGCCCCGAGACGCTTCGCCTGTGCGGTAGCCCGCCGGGCGAGATCGCCACCGCTGATGCCCTTGGGAAAACCGAGGTAGTTCTCGATCCGCGACGACTGACCGGCCTGGCCACCGGTGGCGTGTCGCTCGATCACCGCGGTGCGTAGGCCCTCTGAGGCCCCGTAAACCCCCGCTCCAAGGCCTGCGGGGCCCGCTCCGATGATGACGAGGTCGTAGTGCTTCTCCAGGGCTTCGGTCTGCAGGCCGGCGTGATCGGCAAGGACCCGGTGGTCTGGCCGCTCCAGCCGTGTGCCATCGGGGAAGATCACGAGAGGCAAGTGTGCAACGTGGTCGCCCGCTTCCGATATGGCCCTTGCCTCCGGGTCGGTCTCGACATCGAGGAACCGGTACGGAAGTTGGTTACGCGACAGGAAATCCTTCACGTCATAGCTATCGGGTGACCAGCGGGCACCGACCAGCTTGATTCCCTCGTATGGCACGGGGACGGTCGCCCGCCAGTCTTCGAGCAGCTCATCGACGATCGGATAGAGGAGATCCTCGGGTGGGTCCCAAGGCTTCATCAGATAGTGGTCGAGCCCGACCTCGTTGATGGCCGCGATTGCTGCATCAGTGTCGGCGTATGCCGTCAGCAGGATCTTCTTCGCATCAGGGTGGTCTCCGATGACCTGGGCAAGGAACTCGGTGCCCGACATTCCGGGCATCCTCTGGTCTACAACGAACAACGCGACCACATCGCCACGCCCGGTGAGCTCGGTCAGGATGCCAAGCGCCTCCGAGCCTGACTCCGCGCGAAAAATGCGATAGTCCTCACCATATTGGCGGCGCAGGTCCCGGGAAACCGCAGCCAGCACTTGCGGATCGTCGTCTACGGCCACGATCGCCGGCTTACTC
Organism: uncultured bacterium; assembly: GCA_963844835.1. Lineage (GTDB taxonomy): Bacteria > Actinomycetota > Acidimicrobiia > Spongiisociales > UBA5794 > JAAETI01. The sequence goes on from CAWJPT010000008.1 coordinate 223,574, forward strand.
ATGACGAGTCCCCCCGCAGACATAGCTGCGATTATGTTGCATGGAGTTGATCCTCACACTAGGCGTGCACCGCACAGGTCAAACATAGCGGCTCGGGTTGCGCCCCGGACGGCGCAAGTCCGGATATGAGACGGTTGGTCTGAGCGAGCGACACCGAGTCACTCACAGCACGACACGACGGCGTCATCGCTGACCGTGAGGAGGCGTAAAGTCATTGTCTTGCGTCGGACAGTAGGTAAATCATGCAAGGAATTGAGGTCACCGGCCTGGTCAAACGCTACGGCAACCTCACCGCGGTAGCGGGAATCGATTTCAACGTGGAATCCGGCGAGGTGCTGGCCTTGTTGGGGCCCAACGGTGCGGGCAAGACGACAACGGTTGAGATCCTCGAGGGTTACCGCAGACGGGACTCTGGCAACGTCAGAGTGCTTGGTCTCGATCCGGGCCACAACGATCGCAGCTTCCGCGAGCGAATCGGGATCGTTCTCCAGGAGACACGTCTCGAAGATCAGCTCACTCCAAGAGAGCTGCTCGATATCTACGGGGCATCGTTCCCGAAGCGACTCGACACCGGTCAGGTTCTCGACATCGTCGATATCAAGGACAAGGCTGATACCCGGATCAAGGGGCTGAGCGGTGGTCAGAAACGGCGTGTGCAACTGGGACTCGGCCTCGTTGGTGACCCTGAGCTGATCTTCCTCGACGAGCCGACTACAGGATTCGACCCTTCCGCACGCCGGCAGGCGTGGGATGTGATCGCAAATCTGCGATCGCTCGGAAAGACCGTGCTGTTGACCACTCACTACATGGACGAGGCCCAACACCTTGCCGATCGTGTCATCGTCATTTCGCGGGGCAAAATCGTCGCCGAGGGCACTCCCGAGACGCTTCGCTCCAACTTTGCAGCCAAGTCGACGATCAGGTTCGCCCTGCGCAACGGCGGACAACCTCCTATTGCTGGCACCCGGTCCGGTGAGATGTACGAGATCAGCAGTGACGAGCCGATACACGATCTCCATCGCCTGACGGAGTGGTCGATCAACGAGAACGTAGACCTCACCTCGCTCACCGTAACTCGCCCATCACTCGAAGATGTCTACCTCGCCCTCACCGCAGGAGACGGCAATGACAACTGAAGCCATCCATCCGTCCGCAGGCAAACTGCTTCGCAGCCAGTTCCGCTATCAGAACCTGGTGTTCTGGAGAACACCCATCTCGGCATTCTTCTCTCTCATCTTCCCGCTATTCCTCTACGTCGTGTTCGCCCTCGTCTTCGGCAACCAGAAGCTATCGGGCATGGACATGACGGGCCCCCAGTACTTCGCACCGTCGATAGCAGCGTTTGCGACTGCCATGGCTGCGTACACCAACCTTGCCATCAACACCGCCTATCAACGTGACTTCGGGATCCTGAAGCGGGTGCACGGCACTCCCCTGCCGACCTGGATCTACGTGACGGGGAAGGTCCTGGTTGCAGTCCTGGTTGGCGCCATCGCTACCTTCACACTGCTTGCGATCGGGTTCATCTTCTACGACGTGCGCATCCCCATCTCGAGAGTGCCCGCAGCGCTCGTAGCCTTCCTGATTGGCGCCGCCGCGTTCGCCGCTCTCGGGATGCTGCTCGCCGCGCTCACGTCGTCAGGCGAGTCGGCCACGGCGGTGGCCCAGGCAACGTTGCTACCGCTGGCGTTCTTCTCGGGCAACTTCTTCGTTTCGGCGCAGCTGCCGGCATGGCTCTCCCGCCTGGCCGACATCTTCCCGCTCAAGCACTTCAACGAGGCGTTCATGGCGCCATTCCTCCCCGAAACCACCGGAGCAGGCTTTCTGTGGGTGCATCTCGCCGTCGTTGCCGTCTGGGGCATCGGCGCAGCGTTGCTCGCCGCTCGTTACTTCCGCTGGGAGTGATCCCGTATCACTCGCCTGTGACCTTCAGTCGGACGACGGTGTCGCGCTCGCGTGCCTTGACGGGCGTGAAGCCACGCCCGTCGAACATCCCTCGAGGCCCACGGAAGAGCCCTCCGTCCGAATCACCAGGATCATTGCGGGGATAGCCCTCCACCCAATCCGCACCCCGGCCGGCCGCCTCGGCAACAACGCTGTTCAGAAGCATCGAGGCAACACCGTGGCGCCGGTAGGGCGGGGCGATGACGAAGCATGACACGCCTACGACGGTCGCCGGATCCGGGCCGTCGGGATCCACTGTGCTGAGTTGGCCGTATGTCGACCGAGGAGATGCATTGACCCACCCGGCAGGCGAGCCGTCTACGTATGCCAGATAGCCAAACGTGCCACCATTGCTCAGCCGTTCAACCATTGCCGCCCGCACGTCACGCCAAGGACGCTCGGGCTCCTCGTCCGTGCCGGGCACATGAGGCTCGAGGCAGTAACACGAAGCCCAATCGGGGTTGCCGGCAAATGCATTGTGGTCAAAGAAGCGCAACCAATCGTCGATTCGATCCTCCGATACGGGATGCACCGTGACTTCGCCGATCTCGGTGAGCCGTTCCGTCGGCCCGGTCAGACGCTCGTTAGCCTCGGCGTAGTTGACCGCATAGTTGCGGAGCGCTTGCTCGGGATACGGCCAGTCGTGCGCTTCATCTGCATGGGCAACGAACCGGTCCGCAATCGCCTCCGCAGTCCTCGCTTCGATGTGGGCATCACCCGCAAAGCATTCCATCCACATGTTTAACCCTCCTCGTCTCGGGGAAAGCTATCGGACACCACTACATGTGACAAGAGCCCGATCTCGGCCGGATTCTCCAGTGCAGCACCTCCGTGAGCCGGTGTCGGGGAGAAGCTCGCCTAGGAGCGACCGATGGCAACACCAAGCAAGACCGCGGACGGAACCACGTTGGAGGGCGGTGCACCGGCCGTCGGGATCGATGATCTCCTTTCCCAACTCGGATCGAGCCGCCAAGGCTTGAGCGATGAAGAGGCAGCCAAGCGACTCGCCTCGTACGGACCGAACGCTCTCGCCGAGCACCACACCAGTCCTCTGCTCGAGTTCCTCGGGTATTTCTGGGGCCCGATTCCCTGGATGATCGAGATTGCCGCGGTGCTCTCAGCCATCGTCAAGCACTGGCCCGATTTCATAATCATCCTCGTGATGCTCGTCTTCAACGCCGCGGTTGGCTTCTGGCAGGAACATGAGGCGGCGAACGCCGTCGACGCCCTCAAAGAGCAGCTTGCCCTGGACGCCCAGGTCATGCGTGCCGGAACGTGGCAGACGATCGATGCTGTGGGTCTCGTCCCGGGAGACATCGTCAGGTTGAGGCTCGGTGACATCATCCCTGCTGACGTCACCCTCATCGAGGGCGACTACCTGAGTGTCGATCAGTCTGCGCTCACCGGCGAGTCCCTGCCGGTGTCGAAGGGCAACGGTGACACGGCGTACTCGGGGTCCATAGCTCGTGAAGGCGAGATGGTTGCGGTAGTCACCGCAACGGGCACCGATACGTTCTTCGGGCACACCGCAGCGCTCGTTGACACCGCCAAGCCGGCCTCACACTTCCAGGCGGCAGTACTCCGGATCGGCGACTATCTCATCTACATCAGCGTTGGGCTCGCCGCGGCGCTGCTGCTGGTGCAGCTGCTGCGCGGCGCCTCGGTGCTGTCCCTCATCCAATTCACCCTGATTCTCGTGGTTGCCGCGATCCCGGTTGCCATGCCGGCAGTGCTTTCCGTGACCATGGCCGTCGGCGCCCGGTCGCTCGCCAAGATGAAGGCCATTGTCGCCAGGCTCGAGTCGATCGAGGAAATGGCAGGCATGGACATCCTCTGCTCGGACAAGACCGGAACTCTCACCGAGAATCAGCTTACGGTAGGGGAACCGGTGGCATTCGGAGCTGCATCCCAGGACGATCTCCTACTAGCCGCCGCCCTGGCCTCCAACCCCGACAACAGCGATGACGCCATCGACCAGGCGATTCTGGCGCGTGCCGGAGAAACGGCAGTCAAGACGTCTTACCAGCGCACCCGCTTCCTTCCATTCGATCCCGTCCACAAGAGGACGGAGTCGGTCGTCGAGGACGCCGCAGGGAACGGCTTTCGTGCCACCAAAGGCGCTCCACAGGTGATCGCGACACTCTGCGGCCTGCAGGGCCAGGATGCAGCCACCGTGGCTTCCACAGTCGATGACTTTGCCGCCAAGGGCTACCGCACCCTCGGGGTGGCCCGCTCCGATGGAGATGACGCCTGGAGCTTCCTCGGAGTGATCCCGCTTTTCGATCCTCCGCGCAGCGACTCCGCCGAGACGATCGAGCGGGCCATCGCCCACGGCATCGACGTCAAAATGGTCACCGGCGACAACACGGCGATTGCGAGTCAGATCGCAGGCACCCTCGGGCTCGGCACCAACATCCAGCCGGCGGGCGCCTTCTTCACCGACGACCAGTCGGTCTCGTCGACGCAGGCAGAAGCAATCGAGCATGCCGACGGATTTGCGGAGGTGTTCCCGGAGCACAAGTTCGGGATCGTGAAGGCACTGCAATCGCGGGGCCACATCGTCGGCATGACCGGGGACGGGGTCAACGATGCTCCGGCCCTCAAGCAGGCCGATACCGGCGTTGCGGTGAGTCGCGCTACAGACGCGGCCCGCGCCGCGGCCGATCTCGTCCTCACCTCTCCCGGCCTGTCCGTCATCGTCACCGCCGTGGAAGAAGCGCGCCGAATCTTCGAGCGCATGAACAGCTATGCCATCTACCGGATCACCGAGACAATCAGGATCATGGTCTTCGTTGTGCTGGCGATGATCACGTTCGACTTCTATCCCATCACGGCGATCATGATCATCCTGTTGGCGTTCCTCAACGACGTCCCCATCATGGCGATTGCATATGACAGGACGTGGCTCGACCCGAAGCCAGTTCGATGGGAGATGCGCCGGGTACTGACCGTCTCTACCGTGCTCGGCCTTTTCGGTGTCATCCAGACATTTCTAATCCTGCTCGTCGCCAGGAATTGGCTGAAGCTGGACGACGCTGAGATCCAAACGCTGATCTTCCTCAAACTCGCGGTGGCCGGTCACCTCACACTGTTCATCACCAGAACCAGGCGCCCGTTCTTCTCCCATCCCTACCCGGCACCGTTGATGGTGTGGTCCGCGGTGGCAACCAAGATCCTGGCGACCATCGTGGTTGCGTTCGGTTTCGGCCTGGTTACCCCAATCTCTTGGGTTGAGATCGGCATCATCTGGGCATATTGCATCCTATGGATGTTCGTCGCAGACAGAGTCAAGGTAGCGACCTACCGACATCTCGATTTGTCGGGCTCACACCACCGCAGGTTCGTTACCCGGATGGTCGAGGCTTTCCACCCTCACGGTGCGCTCTACAGCGGACGTCACCACCACAACAACCACTGAGTCAATGCCACAATGTCAGTTAGCTTTCCCCTCCGCTGGCGCCGCAGCGCTAATGCTTCGCCACACGTGTCGGTAGCCGCCACTCCAGCGACGGTGCCGATCGACATGCCCGTGTCGCGGGTCCGGGTGCGCCATCCAGGTGACATTCTCCGCGTGACGGTTGGCTTCCTCATCGTCATCCTGGGCGCCGCCCTGATCCGCATCGCAACCCTCACCGAGTTCGAGACGAACCTGTTCCGGCTCATCAACCGACTCCCGAGGCCGATCGCTGACGTTCTCGGGATCGTGCAACTTCTCGGCAACATCGCCGTCACGTTTGTCATCGGCCTCCTCGTGCTCGCCGTGGCCCGCCGCTGGCGCCTGGCGGTGCTGACTGTGATGAGCGGCAGTGCAGCCTGGATCGTCGCCAAGGTCGTCAAGGCAGCCGTCGGGCGTGGCCGTCCGGCAGAGCTGCTCACCGGAGTGGTAGGAAGCGGGACACTTGCCACGGGCCTCGGCTATCCCAGCGGCCACTCTGCCGTCGCTGCCGCCCTCGCCACCGCAATCTCCCCTTATCTCCCCAAAGCCTGGCGGCGGGTTGCCTGGTCGCTGGTGTGGATGGTGGCGCTTGGCCGGGTCGCCGTAGGAGCGCACCTCCCGTCCGACATCGTCGCAGGAGTCGCGCTCGGGTGGGCGGTTGGCTCGATCGGCCACCTCATCGTCGGATCCCCTCAGCCAAGAGTGCCGTTCGAGGGATTGCAGCGAAGCCTCAGCGTGCTCGGCATCCACCCCACGGCGTGGCACGTCCTCTCGGTGGATGCGCGCAGCTCCATCCCCTTGAGAATCGAGACGGCAAGCGGCGACTACTTCGCCAAGGTCCTGATGGACGTCCACCGCGACGCCGACTGGCTGTTCAAGGTCTGGCGCCGGGCAACGTTGCGGCGTGGCGTCGAAGACGAGACACCGTTCCTGAGCGTCAAACAGCAGGTCGAGCACGAAGCCTATGTGAGCCTTCTGGCTCGGCGCGCCGGGTGACGGTCCCCGACATCGTCGCGGCAGGCGCCGTCGACTCGCACACAGCCTTCCTGCTCACCGAGTGGGAAGCTGGCAGCCCTCTCGCCTCGGCAGGAGAGATACCGGCCGACCTGTGGCCCACCGTGACGCGAATGCACGATGCTCGCATCGCCCACCGTGACCTGCGTTCTGCAAACGTGATGGTTCACGACGGTTCCGCCGCCTTGCTCGATTTCGGCTTTGCGGAGACGTCTGCCAGTGATGACCGCATCGCGATGGATGTAGCCGAGTTGCTCGTCAATACCGCGGTCCTGGTTGGCCCAGCCGATGCCGTGCAACAAGCGAGACCACACGTTCCTGAGGAGCGCCTCACGGCCGCTGCCGGATACCTCCAACCCCTGGCGCTGGCGTCTGCCACCCGCTCGGCGGTGCGTGACCAGCCAGAGTTGATGGACACTCTTCGCCGCCAACTCGGTGGTGACGATCCCGCTCCGCTCGCGCCCATGGCGCGTGTCCGCCTCAGAGTGATCGTCTACTTGATTGCACTGGGCATCGCCGTCCATGCTCTGCTCCCCCAGGTGGGTGAGCTCAAGAAGTCGCTCTCGGCTCTCGCCACCGTGGACCTCTGGCTGCTCGCTGCGGCCCTGATCGCCTCGGGTGCTACGTATGTCGCCACCGCCTGGGGCTTATCGGCGGCAGTGGACGCGCCGGTGCGCCTGGGAGAATTGACGCGGGTGCAACTGGCCAATCAGTTCCTGAACATCTTCGCCCCCGGCGGGATCGCAGGGTTCTCCGCATCCGCCCGATACTTGACGCGATGCGGCGTCAAGCGAGACGCAGCATTAGCTGCGGTTGGCGCTCAAATGGTCGCAGGTGTTGTGACCCACTTTGTATTTCTCGCCGCAGCCTCCTTCTGGGTCGGCTCGCTCGTCGGATCGCTTCCGGCGCTGCCATCGAGCTGGCCCATCGTCCTTGCCGTCGCGGTTGTCGCGCTCATCATCGGCGCAATTGTCTTCGCCCCGAGGCGACGCCGCATCTGGAGCTCGTTCTTGAGCGGCCTCAGGGCGTTGCACTCCGTGCTTCGTCAACCCAGACGTGCCGTGACGCTGTTTGCGGGCACCACCACGGTCAACCTCGCCTACATCGCGGCGCTCTTCCTCTCACTGCGAGCAGTGGGAACCTCCGCCTCTTTGGTGCAAGCCACGGTGGCTTACCTCATCGGCGCGATCGTCGGCTCCGTGACCCCGACCCCCGGTGGTCTTGGTGGCACCGAAGCCGCCCTGGTCGCCGCCCTCACCGGCCTCGGTCTCCCTGTTCCGGGAGCAGTGGCCGGTGTCCTCGCCTTCCGCGCCGCCACCTTCTGGATCCCACTCATCCCCGGGGCGGTCACCGCTCGCCGCCTCCACGCCCGCCACGCCCTCTAACCGCAACCAACCCCACCGATCTGGTAACTCGATCGCTAGAGTCGAGAGGTCGGATGTGAGGGAGAGCCGTTGATTCAGGATGAGGAACGCGAGTTGGTCGCGCTCAATGCCGACGTGGTCGGCTACAGCGCGCTGGTAGCAGACGACGTGGAGACAACCACAGCCACGCTGGCCGATTACCACCGCGAGGTAGCGGTGCGTGTCCCCGCGAACGGCGGCACTCTGGTGAACTTCGTTGGCGACAACTTCATGGCTGTCTTCGACGACGCCACTGCGGCCTTGCGGACAGCCATCGCGATCGCGACCATCGCCGAACAGCGCAATGCTGGCCTTCCGATTTCGGGTCGCTTTCGGTTTCGCATGGGGATGGATCAAGGCCCAGTCACCCGTGTCGCGGATGACTACCTGGGTGATGCGCTCAACATCGCAGCCCGTATCCAGGCCATCGCCCCGCCTGGGGGCATCTCGGTGTCCGGCCGGGTTTATCAGGCTCTCGACGAGCCTGCCCTGCGTTTCCGGGCTCTCGGACGGCAACGACTCAAGAACATCCCCGAGGAGATCGACGTCTACCAGTTTGCCGATCTGCCCACCGACACCTCGCATCGAGTGGCCCACGTTTCCTTGGACCTCGAGTCACCGACGCTGGCGATCCTCCCTATCCACACGGAAATGGTCAACGACCAGGTGGGCGCGATGGCCGGAATGATTCGGCACGACCTGGTGCATCGTCTCTCCACGATCCCGGACCTGAACGTCGTTGATGCTCCCGCCGAGCCGGGCAAGGACACTGAATCGACAGCGCGCTACATGCTCGAGACCGGCATTCACCAGTACGGTGACAATCTGAGGGTCTTCGCTGTCCTCTATGACATGGACACGATGAACGTCGTCAAGTCCCACAAGTGGATGACGACCGTTGCCGACCTCTTCAACCTGTCCGACCGTCTCGCAGAGGAGGTGGCGCACTCCGTCGAAGTGGAATTGGTCGTCGGCGAACCGGCCCGGTTCTATGCCGAGCTCGACGATCCCGCCGCCATCGAGAAGGTGTATCTCGGCTGGTACTACCTACGCAACGACAACAAGGAAGGGTGGCAGCGGGCGCTGGAGATGTTTGGCGATGTCGCCAGGTCGCAGCCCGATCATCCCTACGGCTTCGTCCTATCGGGGTTCGCCTGGTGGCTGGGTGCTGCCAACGGTTGGGCCACCGACGGCGCCGCCGCTCTCGAGAAAGCCCTAGAGCTCGCTCGTCGCGGTGGTGAGCAGGGAGATCCCACGGGCATGGCTCAGGCAGTCGAGGCAGCGGTGCTCATGTCACGGGGCCAGGTCGACGAGGCTCTCGCCAAGCTCGACAACCTCGAGATACTCCGTCCCACGTGTGACATCACCTACGGGCTGGAGGGCAGCATTCGCCGCTACCTGGGCCAGTGGGAGCAGGCAGTCGAGCTTCTCGACGTTGCCATGAGGCTCACCGGGATCAACAAGCCGTGGTATCCAACGGTGAAGGCGTCTTCGCTCTTCGTCGGTGCTCGTCTCGAAGAGGCAGCCTCTCTGGCGGAAGGGGTCCTCGACTATCAGCCCAACAACCTCGAGGCCCTTCTGGTGCTGGCAGCCGCCCAGGTGGAGCTCGGTCTGGAGCGGCGCGCCCGGGCAACCGCCGAGAAGATCAAGGAGCGGTTCCCGTCGCTGGATGTGCAGCAATGGCTCGACAAGAGCCCGTACCAGCGGCGCGAGATCGTCGATCGCTGGAAGGGCGACATGATGTCGGCGGGGGCCATACTGGACGGCTGAGCCCGACCGCCGGCTCCTGGTCTCCCTAGAACTTTGCGCAGATGTCCGGGATCCCCGGGACGATGATGCACGCCTCGAAGTCAGGGATGAACCGGAGTTTGGCACCCGCAAGAGCGTCACACCCGTCATCGTCGCACCACTCGATCACAGCCTCCCCGCCGAGGCCGGCGGTGCCCAACTGGATGTCGACGTGGCCGCTGAGTGTCCCCCCGTCAGCTACCGCCTTGGCCAGAGCCCGTGTTGTCTCCAACACGGCCAGGGCGGTGTCCCGGGAAGCGCCGAGAGCGATGATCCGCGGGTCTGTCTCGACCGGGATTGCATCCAACGTGGCTTCGATACCCTCCAGCACGGCTCTTGCCGCACTGAGCGTCCCGGTTGCCACAGTTCTGGCTGTGAACAGCCCGCCGTTGGCCACCTGGAGCGCGGTGATCTCCGCCTGCCAGCCTGCGATCTTGCCGGCGTTGGCAATCTGACAGCCGGTCAGGTCCAGGCCACTCTTGCCGGCGCAGACGTCGTCGATGTAGCCCTTCAGCACGTTGATGCGCCTGTTGTTGTCGTCGATCTGCCCGTTCAGCTTGTCCACCTCGGCCTGGGCATCGTCAACCGCGTTCTTCGCTGCCTGGAAGTCAGAGGAACGTTGGCGGCGATCGGAGCGGATCTCGTCACTTATCTGTGCGATCTCGTCGTCGATCCTGTTGACCTCATCGATTGCCGCCTGCAGCGATGCGTCGGCGTTGGAGGCGAACTGGGAGACGGCCCCGGTTGGGAACGAGAGCTCTGCGCGACCATGCAGATCGATCCCGGCTGGTCCGACATAGCCATCCAGCGCCACACCCCCGATCGCCGTGTCGAGGACTCCGTGCGCCCGCAGGCCGTCCCGGTCTAGCCGGATCGCCGATTCACCGTCGAGGGAGACACCTGAGAACTTCATCACCCCGGCGGCCTCGATGTACGAGTCGGCGAGACTATCGGCGTCGATGCTGACGGTCACCTTGGCGCCTGCACCGAGATCTATCGAGGGATGAATCCCGAAGTTGGTTGAGGCCTCGAGAAGAGCACCGTGCCGGTCGAGCACGAGACGTCCTTTTGTCGTCTGGAAGTCTTCTACGTCGATATCGAGTAGATCGGCGAAGGCCGAGGCACCGATTCCCTGGCTACCATCGATCTCGAGCATCGAGTCGCCGTCGAGGCGGAAGACCCCGTCAGACCCGACCGCACCCCCGATGGCGGCCGAGATCGTGGTCTCGGACGACTGCTCGTTTGGGATCTCAATGGGTATCGGAAGCGGGAGCACCAGCGGTTCCTGGCTACCTCCGAAGTGCCCCGCGGCGTAGGCACTGCTCGCCATGGCGTTCGACTTCCATCCCGGCTGCGGCGTCTCCCATGGGGATCTCGAGGTCGATGAGGCCCTTGATGAATGGCACGGTCGCGAGCACGTCACCGGAACCATCGAGGCGATATCCCGTGTCGTCGAGCCTCAGGATGGTCACGCCGTCAATGGCAAGCCCGGTCTCCCCCATCGGCACCTCTCCGTGGATGACGATGTGCCCCGAATACGCGGTCACCGATTCCGGGAGGCCCTCGACATCAGGCGGGGTGAATGGGATGCTGCCGTGCAACGAGAAGCCGACGCCACAGTCTTCACCGCCGTCGTCGGCAGGCCCGACGGTGATCTCAGCTTCATCGTCCTCGGGCAGTGTGGTTGTCGTAGTTGAGGTCGTCGTGGACGTGGAGGTCGTCGTCGAGCTGTCGGTGTCCTCGCTCTTGTCCTTGGTCTTGAACTCAGGACATGCGCCGCCGATGTAGATGTACGGGTCCAGCGGGTCGATCACCATCGTTCCCGATACCCCGGTGGGCACATTGATGCTCTCAGGAAGCGAAGATGTGTCGATCCCGGGGAACATCTCGGCGAAGCCCGTATCGATGTTCAAACCGTCGGAGAAGGTAACCCACAGGTACTTCGTGTCCGGGTTGACGAATGCGCCTAGGCCCTCGATGTCACGCCCATAATCGGTGCCGAACAGGCCCGTCGATTTGCCGACGATCTCGGCCTGCTCCAAGAAGCCGATCTGTGGGAATGGGACGTCACCGGTTCCGCCGACGATCTCGGCGGGGCCCCCTTCTTCGGGTTGGGTGATGATCAAGTCTGCGTCGCCGATGGTGATGCCCCCGGCCCCCGTTTCGATCTCGAGATCACCCTCGACCCTGGCGGTTCCGTCGCCGTTGTCTGTGACGGTCGTACCTTCGGACGTGGTGATCACCAGGTCATCGCCCAGATCGACCGCACATCCCTCGGCGTTGTCAGGCCCACACGGGATTGTCCATTGTCGTCGGCACCGCGGTTGTCTGCCCACCGGCTGCGATGGTATCGGCCACTGCCGCGGTTTCGCCTCTCGTAGCGAGCGCGATCCCGGCCGCGACGAGGACGACCGCCCCAATCGGAATCCCAAACCACAGCAATGCGCGCCGCATCCGACCGTCAGTCATCTACCCCTCAACCCCTCTGTAATCCTTAGTCGCGCTCTAAGGAACCTACACGAGTAGATAGCAACCTGCTGGTCTCATGCCCGACATCACCCCACCCGATGACCTGCTCCCAGGAGTTGGGGGATCTATGCTCTGCTGCATGCCGAATCGTCGGATGAATCAGATGAATGTCCACCGGTTGGCTTTTCTATCGATGGTGATCTTGCTACTCACCGCCGTGGTTCCGGGGCCGGTGCAAGCCGAGGAGCTTCCGCCCGGCGGCACGTTCTTCGACGACGACGGCAACATCCACGAAGGCGCCATCGAAGCGATCGCGGCTCTCGACATCACCCGTGGCTGCGGTGGCGATCTCTACTGCCCCGATGCGCCCGTGACCCGAGGGCAGATGGCGGCCTTCCTGGTGCGTGCGTTCCACCTTCCGCCGTCGTCCGAGGATGTCTTCGCCGACGACGACGCCTCAGTGTTCGAGAGCGATATCCAGGCCCTGGCCGCCGCGGGGGTCACCCGGGGATGCGGCGAGGACAGTTTCTGTCCCGAGCGGCCGCTGCTCCGGGGAGAGCTTGCCGCCTTCATGGTACGGGCCCTGGATCTTCCGCCGTCCTCCGACGACGTGTTCGTCGATGACGATGGCTTGATCTTCGAGGACGCCATCCAGGCCCTGGCGGCCGCCGGGATCACCCGGGGATGCGGCGAAGACACCTTCTGCCCGCATGAGCCTGTGAGACGAGACCAAATGGCCTCCTTCCTGGCAAGAGCGCTCGGCTTGCGACCGATCGAGGTGCCGCCGCGGCCTTCGCTGACTCTGGCATTCACCGGGGACACGCTCATCCACACGCCGGTCAGAACAGCCGCCGCCATAAACGGCGACGTCTCCGGTCGTCCCTACGACTTCTATCCCATGCTCAAATCCGTGGCCACCATTATCTCGGGAGCGGACCTCGCGCTCTGCCACCTCGAAGTCCCCCTCTCGCCCACCAACACGAATCTGTCGAGCTACCCGCTGTTCAATGCACCGAGGGATGTCGCAGACGGCCTCGCCCAGGCGGGCTTCGACGGATGCTCGACGGCCTCCAATCACGCCATAGATCAGGGCGTGACCGGGTTGCTGGCAACGATCGACATCCTGGAGAAGGCCGGGCTTGCTCACGCCGGCACCGCTTCGTCGCAGGCCGGGACAGCCGCCACGATGTATGAGGTCAATGGTGTCACCATCGCCCATCTGGCGGCAACGTGGTGGCTCAACGGGTTGCGGGAGCCTGCCGACAAGCCGTGGCTGGTTCAAGACCTCGATGTCGCCGATCTCATCGCCAAAGCCGAGGCAGCCAAGGCAGCAGGCGCCGACTTCGTCGTCGTCAGCGTCCATTGCTGCACCGAGTACCAGTCGATGCCCACCGAGTCCCAGCGCGCCACCGACCGCCGCCTCATCGACTCGGATGCGATCGACCTGGTCATCGGGCATCACGCCCATGTGGTGCAGCCCATCGAGCGTCGCAACGACGAGTTCATCGTCTATGGCCTCGGCAACTTCCTATCCGGGCAGCGGCGCCTACCTGAGACCACCGATGGTGTGATCGTGCTGGCGGATCTGACTCTCCGCAACGGTGAATGGGTGACCAAGCAGCTTCGCTATGTCCCCACGTGGGTGGTGGGCGGCACTTATCGCATCCTCCCTGCCGCGGAGACCATCGCTGCCGGTGCCGGGACACTCGAGGCCACACTGCGGGCATCGTGGCGCAGGACGGTGGCCACCATCCAGGCATACGGCGCCGCAGGGGTGGCTCCCGTCTCCCGGCCCTGAGCGACCCGAGCCTCGTTCGCCTACTCGCAGCCGAGGGTGCTGACAAGGGCCGCGACGAATCCGAATGTCTCGATAACACCTCCGTCGTCCGCCTCGATCACCCAGTTGTATCCATTGCAGGCGAAGTCGGCCACAGTTGCCGGGTAATCGGCGAACGGGTCGACGAGACGCACCGCGGTGGTGCCGAATTCCGTATCGAACCGTATGCCGCGGCTGATCATCTCGGATGTGTCGAAGCGGTCGGATGGGCCTACCGTCGCAAAGAGACGGTCGCCACTGGGCGACACAAGAGATATCGAGGTCACCGGAGATCCATGCGAAGGCTCCGCAACCGACACCCCTCTTCCACCGGCGGACCTAAGCATGGGTAGCGCCATCTGCTCGGTGACCGTGAGTTCAGGATCGCTGTCCCCGTCGCCCGGGACGAAGACGTAATCTGCCAACCAGGACTTGGCCAGCCAACCGAGACCGCCGTGGTTTCTCGCCAGGAGGATCACGGTGTTGCCACTCTCGAGCGTTACTGCCCACGTATCGGGGGCCACTAGCTCTCCTCGCGGCGCCTCAAGCAAGATGTCGACGGTCCGGTCCGGAGAGTACGGATCGGTAGGCCCATCGGTCGCCTGGAGAACCATGCTCACCCGGTCCCCCGTCCATGCTGCGACTAGCAGTCGTTCGTCGTCACCGACATGTTGGAGCGCCTGCCAGGAGCAATTGAAACCTTGGGTCTGGGCCAGCAGGTCCGGATCCGTGGTGCGTGCGCCGAACTGGCCGCCATCAGCTGATGCAATCCACTCGGTATCGGCGACGGGCAATCTTGCCGCTTCCAGTGCTTGCGATGCGATCGCTGCGATCTCACCAGGATCGCAAGGATCGGGTGCGGCGATGTATGCCTCGTTGACCCAGCCTTGATCGGTGAGCCGCCACGTGCCGCCGTCAGAGGCGACTCGCGTCTCGCTGGTCGCAGCGACCGTGGCGATGGGTGCCAACTCTGCAACGACGGGATAGTCGGCAGCAGGGCCGGCACGTACGTTCAGTACGTCGTCTGTGGCGACACCAGTGACCGGGACGCGAACGGTGCCCCGAGCGACGATTCCATCCAGCGTGCAGTCATCGGGATACCACATGGCCAGTTCGGGCGTGCAACCCGTTCCACCCGGGATGTCGTCATTCAGAAACAGCATCGCCTCCCAGTCCTGTCTCAGCACCGTCTCGCTGAGCCCCGATTCGCCCCACGCGATGGTCGCCGGGTCGATGCCCGAGACCGCACCATGCTGAAACACGGTCGCTTCCAGCGGTTCGAGGAATGAGCTGAGCTGATGAGACGTCGATGCCATCGGTCCGGGCTGCCACGCTGCACCGTCGATACTGAAGTCGATGCGGGCGATTCCCACCGCGGTGACGGTCACCCGGACTTCGATCTGATCCCTCTCCTCCACGTCGTCGAAACCGGTTCGTAGGCCGAATGCCTGCTCTGCGGGCGTCGTGCCGGCGACGAGCAGCGCCACCGACTCTTCCAGCGTCGGCGGGCGATCCGCCGATCGGTATACGGGGTAGAGATCGAAGCCTGCGTCACATTGGGCGTAGAACGCCAGCACGGTGCCCGGTGGCTGCGTCAGCGGCTCATCTCCACACGGCACCCTGGGAATCGACGTGGTGGTTCCTTGCGGAGACGTAGTGCTCGCTGGCGCCGTGGTTGTGGTTGTCGACGCCACGGGTGGCGCTGGGACATCTGTCGACGAGCTAGCTGCCGGAGACACACTCGAGTCACATCCGCTGGCCAGCGCGGCTAGAACGACCACCACTGCGACCGATCCAATCAAAGGGTATCTCATGGCTCCGCAAACCCCGATACGTTGACGCATCCGAGCAATGCTGTTGGCGCCTCAGGAAGCACGGAGAACATGTACTGGCGGATGTCGTTCACCGAGTCGGCGCTCCCGGCCCACGCAACACCGATATTGCCGCTGGGATACCAGACGAATATCGCGGCCTCCAGGTAGTCGGAGAAGGATCCGCCGCCGATCCACCACCCATCCAGACCTATCGCGGAAACAGACGTGGTCACATCGCTCGGGACCTCGGTGTAGTTCGTGTGGACCCAATCCAGGAGCGTCCTCTCGAGATCGGCCGCCTCGCCTTCATCGGCGTACTCCACAGTCGAACACGCATCGACCGCTGAGCCGGTCAGCATGTTCGAGGCGTAGATCCCATCGGCAGTTGCGACCGTTACCCACGGTCCGACACAACCGACACCGTACGCGTCGCCCGCCGAGAACACCGTCGTCACCGTGTCTCCGCCGTCCCAGAACTCGATGTCCCTGTTGGCGCCTATCCACACCGCATGAGCCCAGCATGCCTCCGCCGTGCCACGCAGACCACGGCCGAGGCCGACCGTCCCACCGGCACGGTTCTCCCCGAGCAGGATATCGTTGCCACTGCTGCCGGCCGGGTTGCTCTCGAACCACACGGTGATCGGACCACTCGTCGCAGGTGAGTTGCTCCAGCAGGCACGATTGCTGTGGGGGGCGAGGCCGTGGCTCGGCCCGCCTCCATACACATCGGCCGTCCAGGCGGTGCTGCAACCGTCGAGAGAGCCTCCCGAAGGCGACGTCGCCGCCGTCGATTTCGACGCCCCATATCGGGTCGTCCTGACAGATCCGCCCAATACGCACCGGTTCACCTTCAGCATTCACGGTGCCGAGCAGGTAGATGTCCACGCAGCCCGAACCTGGTAGGCCGTTGCTCATGGCAAGGTTGCGTCCGCTGATGGCGATGCTGGGCAAACCGAAAGGCTGGTCGTCGCCACCCGTCGTCTCTTCAAACACGACCTCGCCGGTCTCCAGGTCATAAACGACCGCCTGAGCCGTCCATACGCTCTGCTCAGTGCTTGCCACGACTCCGAGCCAGTGGTCTCCCAACTCGACGTCCTGAACGATCCACTCTCGATCGTCCAATGGGGTGTGTTCGAAGATGGTTCGCCCGCCCGTCATCACCACCACTGCTCTGTCGTCCGCGTCCTCGTATGCGAGGTAGGTGCCGTCATAGCGAACTTGGCTCGCATACTTGACTGGAAGCAGTTCGACCCAATCCCAGCCGTCGTCAACGATCGGCAAGGCGTCCGGAATCGGGGCGAGAGTGGTCGTCGTCGTGCTGGTAGGCGGGGTGGCGGTCGTCCTCGGAGCTTAGTGGTAGTGGCGCTCGTGGTCTCGACACCCACGCTCGTCGTGGTCTCGCCCCTGCTTGTCGGCGGAGCGGCGTTGCCCGTGCACCCGGCGAGGATCACCATCGCAGCGGCCAAGGTCAGGGTCCGGGCCGCTCGACTCTCACCACCCATTTCGCCGGTACCTCCCTATAGGCCTCCGGGTTTCACAACAGAAACGTACACCACGATGCTGTAGTTCCAAGAGCCTTCGAGGTTGCTGCTTGCGCTCCAGCAGCGAATACCGTGCAACCCAACAACTGCCTGTCGGGTGGTATTGGTGTGAATGACAGCGAGATCTGGCTCGAATGCAAGGATGACCTGGCGCGCTATGCGGGCGTTCTGGCAGGCCCAAGCGAAGCCGAAGACGTGGTTTCCACCGTCGTGGTCCGCGTGCTGCGCCGCCGAGCACTCAGCGATCTCGACGAGGCGAGGGCATATCTCTTTCGCGCGGTGCTCAACGAGTGCCGCAACAGGGTGGGCCGAAAGCGCCAGGTCCCGTTGTCGATTGATCTCGCCGTTCCCGCCCCGGACGAGCCTCGCCCCGACGTCCTCGAGGCTGTGTTTCGGCTGCCAGTCAGGCAACGGGCGGCAACCTACCTCACCTATTGGGTAGACCTCCCTATCGCGGAGACTGCTCGACTGATGGACGTCGGTGAAGGGACGGTCAAGCGTTACCTGTTCCTAGCCAGGCGGACGCTGAAAGGAGTGTTGCATGAGTACTCACGTCGATGAGGTCGCCGAGGCCTTTCGCGCCACTTATGGCGCAGTGGTGGATCACGTCTCTCTTCCTGCCGACGAAGTCCCGGTGGTCGGGGTGACTACGGTCGCCGGGCCGCGCTTTCGTGGCTGGCAGGTTGCTGCGGCGTCCACGGTCATGGTGCTTCTTGCGGTCGGAGCCGTCGCACTGCTGCATCCCGCCGGCGATCCGACCGCGTCCCAGTCACCCGTCACCCGCGTCGCCCTCGTCGGAGCACCAGACGTGCTCGGCGGTGAGGCGACCATCATCAACTCGTCCTCTCCCCAGCTCGAAAACGGTGACGACATCCGTGGTATGGAAATGTGGCAATGGACGGCCACAGCCGATGGCGGGTCGTCGGTTGTCGTGCTCGAGGCGACGCCCGGCGATGATCTCAGCACCTGGTGGGGCCCCGATGAGAACGGCTCGGCACTCACAGCTCCGAGCAAAGGCGACGTGGTCGCCTTCCACGTCCCGGACATGGGATGGGTGGGAAGGAGCTGGATGGCCGGAGATCGGTGGCGAGTCGCCATTGGTTTCGACGATGCCGCCGTCACCCGAGTCACGGACTTGCTCGTCTCCGGCTCCCCGATCAGCGCAGACCTCGACAATTTCAAGCTCGTCTATCAAGGTTCCCAGTGGCTGTACCCGGCCGGCACGGAATTGACGCAGCTCTTCTACACGAGCCCACGTGGAGGCTTCTCAGTTGGACTCTTTCGTGATTGGCCGCACGGCATGGATGCCGTGCGCATGGAGGTGCCCGACTTCACCGAGATTGACATCAATGGCACCACCGGGCTGGTGTGGCAGTCCGACGCCAATTGGATGATCGCATGGCCAATCGATGATCAGTCGTTGGCGATGGTCGACAGCAGCGACCTCAATCCCGAGCAGCTGGCGGCGGTCGCCAGGTCGGTGAGGCCAGTCTCGGTGGACGAATGGAACGAGCTCGCCGCCTCAGCACCCGATCCCCAACCAGGCGAGTGATGTAGGGATTCGAACCGCCCCGACGCATGAATCCTATGTGGAGGGGACCGGGATCGTCTTTGCAAACGTATCGAGGATGGCAGCGGTCATTGCCGCGGCATCCGTCTCACTCGTGTCGAGCACTGGATGGTCGACGGGGTCGGCCTCGGGCCACTCGACGGGGTTCGGAGCAAACGCAACACGCACCTGCAGCGGTAGCTCGGGATGGTGTGCGTAGAACACCACGATCCCCCGATCCGGCTCGGGGTCGGTCCACACGTCCCATCCGTTGTCCCATCGCACCTGGTTGGCCTCGCATATGTCACACGGTGGTGTGTCCGCCCACACGTACCACCACACGACGGTCACCGCGTCGCCGCTCGTCAGCTGAACCGCAAGCGTCTCGCCTGCGACCAGATCACCGGCGAGCGTGGCACGGTAGAGGTAGGGACGTGGCCCGGCAGCACTCAGATTGTCGATGACTGCAGCAGTCATCTCGGGCGAGACATCGATCGGTTCCCCTGCAGCGGCGGCCTCGATCAACTCGCCCATGTCCTCCCAATCGTCGGTTACCCAGTCCGGGCTGACGACCTCACTGGTGAACTCGGGTTGCTTCCCTAGCCCGAAGGTCGGTTCGATCGTCGTGGTCGTCGATGAGGGATGGCTTGTAGTCGTCGCCGGCGGCAGCGTGGTCCGTAGCTCGGCCCCCGTTGTACTCGTGGTGCCGGCGAGCGGAGTCGTAGTCGTTGTGCCTCCGGCTGCGGAGCAACCGGTCAAGAACACTCCTACCAGAAGGGCGATCAGCGTCTGCTTCATCTCTATATAGACGCCCGCGTCTTCGAAATCGTTCCTCGGCGGCGATCCCAGATCGTTCTGAAGCGACCGGCCCTAGGTCTTCGGTTCGAGAATGACGACCGGGATCTCTCGAGTCGTCTTCTCTTCGTACTTGGCGAAGCCTTTGTTGGCGGCAACGATCTCGGCCCACAGAGCAGGACGCTCATCCGGCCCTGCCACTCGTGCCGTCATCGGGGTCTGCTTCGCCCCCTTCTCCACGATCACTTCGGGGTTGGCCACCACGTTGTGGTACCAGGCGGGATGTCGAGGTGCGCCACCGGCGGATGCCGCCACCAGCCACCCCTCTCCGTGCGCAAGACCCATGAGCGGACGGGTGCGCTGCTTGCCCGACTTGGCCCCGGTAGTGGTGAGGAGCAGCACCGTGCCCCGCATGCTGCCGAGCTTTCCTTTGGTGGTCCGGTAGAGCCAAACATGGCCCTGATTCATCAATTTGAAAATCTCGTTGCCGAGGCCCATACCTGCGCTCCTTTGCGGGAAACCCGCCTGGCGACGGTTCGGTCGACTCTACCCTCCTGTCGAACGGGTGCCCCGGGAACCTCGCCTCCAAGGGAGTTTCGACCCTGTCATACTGGATGCCCCGACCATGGAGGCATCTTGTATGACGTCGCACTGAGCGTGCTCTCGTGTCTACGGGCCGGTACGGACGTCCACGTGGCCTGGGTGGTCTCTCCCACCTCGGACAAACCCGGAGAGGCGGTGGCGATCACCCCCGGAGGGGGCCGGATGGGCAGCTTGCTGGGAGGGGCGCTCGACGATGCCATCACAGAGGCGATTCACGGGCTCGAGGACGGCAAGCTCGTCGAGGTCTCGCTCGGACCGGTGGAAGCCCTCATCAGCGGGCAACCCGAAGGCACCGCCCTGACTCTGGCAGTGATCGCCGGGAACGTACTGCCCATCGATATCTGGGAGCAACTGACGGCCCGCAAGCCGACCCGCTTTGCGTTGACCGTCGACGGCAGCAATCTCACCAAAGCGGAGCAGCTCGAACCTGCAGATCCGGGTATCGAGCTGTCGGCCGATCGGCTCGTGACCTCGCTCGTCCCGGTGCCTCGGGTCGTCATCTCCGGAGGAGGGCCCGTGGCCAATGCGCTCGCCGATGCCTTCACCTTCGTGGGCTGGGAGGCTTCGGTTCTCTCCAACGTAGGGGAGGCAACAGGGTTGATGGCGACGCTATCGCCCATCGATGCCGTCGTTGTGATGGGCCACGACGTCGAGACCGCCGGCCGCGCCCTTCAGGGCGCTCTCGAGTCAAACGTCGGGTACATCGGCTCGATCGGATCCCCGCGCATGCAGGAATTGCGCAACCAATGGCTCGCCTACCGCGGCGTCGCATGGGACGACCGGGTCCGCGGACCTGCCGGATTGCCCATCGGTGCGTCCAGCCCGCCAGAGATCGCAGTCTCGATCGTGGCCGAGGCACTCTCCGTCCGCGATATCGACCAAGAACGTCTCTGAGCCCCTTCTGCCCGCTGCTACATTTGGAGTGCAAGGAGTAACTATGGACCAGTTATCTAAGCAAGAGGAAGCCACCGCGATGTGGTCATCACCAGCGGAAGATCAGGTCCTGTTGGACGCCGACTGCAGCCCCACCAAGACGTGCCGGAACATGGTCGGTGTCACCTTCGACGGCTTCGCCGCCCCTGGCACGGACCTGCGCACCGCCTGGCGTGAGACGCTGGAACGGGAGGGCAAGCTCTCCGGTGACAGCTCCAGCCTGCGGGAGCTCGTACTCGGCAAACCCGAAGCTTGAGTCGGCACAGCAGGCTCGCCGAGTGAACACCCCGATACCGGAAGGCGTTTCCGAGCTCGCTGCCTTGCTCCGTAGCGACGGCTACCTGCCGGACCGCGGTCTCAGCACTGCTGCGTTCGTCGCCATAACCCTCGGCCGACCCCTGTTGCTGGAAGGCGAGGTGGGAGTTGGCAAGACGGAGTTGGCGAAGACGCTCGCCACCGTCTTCAACCGCCGTCTCATCCGGCTGCAGTGTTACGAGGGAATCGACACCAACCAGGCCCTCTACGAGTGGGACTACGCACGCCAGATGCTCCAGATCCGGGCACTCTCCGAGCACGACCTCACCGACGCCGACTCCGTCGACGCTCTCTTCGGGGAGAAGTTCCTCCTCGAGCGGCCATTGTTGGAGGCGGTGCGCGCAGGCGATCAGTGTGTGCTCCTCATCGACGAGATCGACCGTGCCGACGACGAATTCGAGGCGTTTCTGCTCGAGCTGCTCTCCGACTTCCAGGTGACCATCCCGGAGGTCGGCACCATCAAGGCAAAGTCGCGCCCCCTCGTCGTCCTCACCTCCAACCGAACCCGGGAGCTTCACGACGCATTGAAGCGGCGGTGTCTGTATCACTGGATCGACTACCCGACCGCCGAGCGTGAAGAGGAGATCGTGCTGAGCCGGCTCCCCGGCGTCTCCGAGACCCTTGCCGCCAAGGCGGTCGCCGCCGTGAACCGGTTGCGCGGGCTCGATCTGGCCAAACCACCAGGCGTTGCCGAGACCATCGACTGGGTCGAAGCACTGCAAGCCCTGGGCGCGGGCAGCCTCGACGTCGATACGTTCATGGTCTCGCTTGGCTCGGTGATCAAGGATCGAGACGATCTGGAGGTCGCCGAGCGACGGGCCGGGAGCATCGTAGATGGAGGATGATGTCGGGGCGCTCGGCACACTCCTCGGGTTTTGTGCGTTCGCCCGGCAACACGACCTTCCCGTCGGAACGGACGACGCCATGACCTTCGCCACCGCGGCGGCGCTGCTCGACCCCACCCGACTCGAAGATGTGTACTGGTCCGGCCGGGTGACACTGGTTCACGGCCGAAACCAGATCGCGGTCTACAACGAATGTTTCACCGAGTACTTCCTCGGCGGTAACTCCGAAAGCGACAAGCCAACCCCTCCCCAGCTCTCGGCACGGGGTGTCGAAGCCGTGTTCGACGTCCCGTCAGGAGAACCACCCGAAGAAGGCGATGACCAGAACGAGACCCGCCTCGGTGCCCAGGCCTCAGCGGTGATCGTGAACCACTCGAAAGCCTTTGCCGAATGCACCGAAGAGGAGCTCGACGCTTTGCGACGAATCATCGCAACGTTGCGCGCCACCCCTCCGCTGCGCCGCACCCGCCGCCATCGGGGCGCAAACTCGGGGAGACGCATGGATCTCCGCCGAATGGCCCGAGAGACGATGCGCTCCCACGGCGAGCCGGGAGAGCTGTGGTGGAGGCAGCGCAGGCAACGCCCCAGACCGCTCGTGCTCATCCTGGACATCTCCGGCTCGATGGCCGACTACTCGCGCAATCTCCTCCAGTTCGCTCACTCGACACGAACCGCCAGCAGCCGGGTCGAGGCATTCTGCTTCGGCACGCATCTCACTCGTATCACTCCCTCGCTGCGGCGCCGCAAGCTGGACGAGGCCCTTGCCCTGGCAGGTGAGGAGGTCGTCGACTGGTCGGGTGGTACCCGCATCGGCGCCTCACTCGACGAGTTCGTCCGGCGCTACGCCAGGAGGGGGATGGCCCGTGGGGCCTTCGTCATCATCTGCTCAGACGGTCTCGACCGCGGCGACCCCGCCCTGCTCGACGATGCACTGCGACGCCTCCACCGTCTCTCCCACCGCATCATCTGGATGAACCCGATGAAGGGCTCGGGTGAGCTCTCCTCCCCCAGCCTGGGGATGTCGGTGGCGCTGCCCCACATCGACGTCCTATGGTCTGGCCACAACCTGGAGAGTCTGGAAGAGTTCGCAGCCACGCTACCCAGGATCAGATAGGGGACACCTTGCGCTGGAGCATTTCGCTGAGAGCCGAAGGCGACCGCCTCGTCGAGCTGGAGGAGGTCGTCGAGCTCGCCGATGCGGTGGCGGCCCATGAGGGAATCGCAAGCGGGATGGGCACGGCCAGCTATGCAGTCCAGATCGTGGTTGAGGCGTCCGACTCCGAGGAAGCCCTCGCCCGCGCACAGGCGATCTTCGAGGAAGCTGCGGCCAAGGCCGGTCTCCCGGCGTGGCCCACCGTATGGACGGACTCGATAGCCGAGGACAGCGAGCTCGAGGATTTCTCGTGATCCGCCTGGGATCGCTGGGGGGCTACCCGTTCGAGGGTCCACGCGTCCTCGGGGGTTGGCATCCTCCTCATGCACCCGGCATCTTCGCCATCCTGGCCCGCCCCGACCCGGAGTCACAACGCTTTGAGGTCATCTTCGTCGGCCACGCCGACGACCTCGCGGCAGCCGGCCTCCCCTTCGATCACCCGCTCGCCGACCGCTGGATCGATCGGGCCGGTGGGAAGTGGAGCTTGTGGATTGCCTTCTATGAGATCCCAGGGGGCCTGCGCTCTCATCGGGAGCGCATCACCGAAGAGCTGATCGCTACCTATCACCCGAGTTGCAACCCGGACCAGTTCGACCGTGCCTGGAAAGACGAGTGGATCGGCTCATACGGGGAGGCACCGACGACCAAGCCACTGACCACAGGCCGCGACGCCCCCGCCAACTAGAGCCTGGACCCTCTTCTTCACCCTCCCAGCGGGAGGGTCGGACGGATCGCCAGATCCGACCGGGGAGGGAGAACAACCACCGCGGTCAACCACATCATGGCCTCTACCCTCCTGCGTCGCTTCGCTCCGCGTCCTCCCTGAAAGGGAGGACGAAAAGGGAGACCTGCCTCTTCTTCACCCTCCCAGCGGGAGGGTCGGACGGATCGCCAGATCCGACCGGGGAGGGAGAACAACCAACGTGGTCAACCACCCCATGGCCCGCATCTGCGTCGCGTCGCTCCGCGTCCTCCCTGAAAGGGAGGACGAACGGGAGAGCTGCTCTTCTTCACCCTCCCAGCGGGAGGGTCGGACGGATCGCAAGATCCGACCGGGGAGGGAGAACAACCAACGTGGTCAACCACCCCGAGCCTGCACCTCGTCGCGCCGTGGAGTCTGCGGTGCCGTTAGTCGGCGCTGTAGGCGACGCCATCCAATTGGCGGGTGCGGCGAATGCCCATGGCCGGTTTGGCCGGCCCTCGGTCGACTGCCGCATCGTGGTCGAAGGTAGCTCCTGCGACGATGCCCTCGGCCATTCCGTACAGAAGCGGGAGCGCCCCGGCGACGACACGGCCGGTGCTGTTGATGCTCCCCAGACCGCCGTCGATGACCTCGGCGTTTGCTTTGACGTCCCAGACGAGATCGGCGCACTCCTCGAGAACGCCGGCAACCCGGGTCAACTGGTTTCCCACGATGTAGAGATAGATCGCCAGACCTGCGATCAGGAGGACGATGTCGATGACTGTGAAGACCACCATCAGGCACGCACCTTGTCTAGGACCCGGCCCAGGAACAGATGGTGTTGCAGCCCTTCATTGAGCACTGCGTCTACCCGTTTCGCGGTCTCTCCGATGAGCCGGGCGTCGCGCGGTATTCGCCACCGCCGCCTTCAAGGTCTCGCGGACCATGCCGACCCTCTCCTCGATCCTGCGGACCAGGACGACCAGAATCGTCAGCAGCGCCGCCACTGCGATGACGACCACGAGGCCGAGGATGTTCGCCAGCTGCCAGAACTGGTCACTTGTGATAGCGAGAATCATCTCAACCTCCCAGTCGCTGACGTCCGCGCTTCAGCCCGGCGACGATGGCTTCTGCCGACTCGACGGTCGTCCCCAGGTCGGCAAGCGCCGCCGTGTTGACGACGGCCTTTTGCAGCCCGCTGTTCACTGCCTCCGCCTGGTTCCCGATCCGTGCCGCCAGCAGCAGGATCGGCACCACCAGTGCGACCACCACCAGGACGACCACGATCCCGATCGTGTAGCCGATCGCCCACCCGGTGTTCGATGCAAGTATCAACATCGGCGCCTCCTCAGATGCTCTCGGCGAAATCGCGGACCGGCGCCAGGTTGCCGTTCACCGAAGCCACCGCATCCGGAACGGGTGCTGTCTTCTCGACGATCACATTCACCCCGCCGATGAGGGCATCGAGGGTCTTGGCGACCGCCCGGAGGTGGAGAATCACGCGGATCAGCCCGAGTGCCGCCGCGGCGATGATCAGCCCCGCCAGCACCAGTGTCACTATTGCAGCTGTACCCATATGCTCCTCCTAGCCCAATAGCTTTCCGACAGACCCGGCATAACGAACCGCCCCGTTGGCGACCTCAGCGATCGTGTCGCCGGTGACGGCGAGCCGGTCGGGCACGCCGTCCACCTCACCGATCACCGCAACTCCGCCGGCGAGGGCACGATCCGCGGCTCCCCTGATACGCTCCAGCGCCGCCAGGACACGGTTGAGCAGTGCGATCAGCACCGGCACGACCACCACCAGGAGCAGGATATTTCCCAATGTCCACATGATCCGTACCTCCTATTCCGGGGCCGAGCGATAGGGAAGGAAGAAGCGCCCGGCGACTCTCTTGAGTGCCATCCACAACGCCCGCAGGCCGATCGCAAAGCCGCTGGCAGCCCGCGTCTCGCCCGGCACGTAGTCGATGCCCTGCTCGAGTGCCGTGAGCTTCGCCGTCATGTTGGCGGAGAACTCGTCGATGAGGATGGCGGTGACGTCCTGCACCATGCCCCTGCCGTATTGCGCCGCCGCTCCGGAGAGCTGCAGCGATTGCTCGATGGCGACCCGGGTGCCGTCGCCACTCGGAGCCAATGCCGCGTTCAGCAGCAGGGCCGCCTCTCCCCTGCCTTTCACCTCGGAGCCGGAGGCGTCGACCACGATCCGTTTGTTCGCCTCGTCCCGTTCCCGGATGTTGGCTCGCCCGGTGAAGTTGAGCTTCACCGGCCCCATGCCGATGACGACGGTGCCTGCGTAGCTGTTGTCGTCGATCTTCTCGGATATGTCGGCACCGGGCAGGCACGATGCGACGGCCGGGATGTCGTTGAAGAACTCCCATACCTTCTCGGGTGTCTGGGCGACTTCGAACTCACTCTTGATCTGCATCAACGCTCCTCAGATACTCTTCCGGGTTTGTGGAGAATGACTTCCTGCAGGCGGGACAGCAGAAGTAATACGTGGTTCCCTCGTACTCGAATGGGCGGCCCGACTCATCGGCGGTGACCTCCATCCCGCAGACGGGATCTATCGCTGTTGCCGGCACGCGCTGCCGGCTCCCCGCTGCCGCCACCGGTCAGTTCGCCGCGCGCGCGCGCCGCCACCAGATCGGCGAGGATCGACACCGCCATCTCGGTGTGCGTCGTCTTACCAAGATCGATACCAACCGGTGCCCGGAGCGCGGCGACGGCTTCCTCGGGCACACCGGAGCTCCGCAGATAGTCGCGCACGGCGTCGCCCCGCAGGGCTGAGGCGACGAGCCCGACATAGGCAGGGCTCCGCTTGCAGGGCAGCCGCCAGCAGGTCCTCGTCCCCGTCTCCCTGGGTGGCGACCACAACCGCGGCGCCCTTGGGAACATCGGCGGGAAAGGTGCGGTCCGCCAGGATGGCGTTCCAGCCCAGGGCCGAAACCAGATCCGCAAGGGTGTGCGCCATCGGGGAACGGCCCAGCACCACAACGGTCGGGTCGGGGATCATCGGCTCGATGTGGAGTTCCAGGGCGCCGTTGCTTTGGCATGTCATCGGCACAGACACCATTCCTTCCCTCGCTGCGGCATCGAGGTCGTCTCCGCCGATAAACAGCAGCTTCGACTTGCCGTCTGCCAGGGAAGCGAGCGCCTCTCGGATGAGGATCGGCTCTGCACAGGCGCCGCCGATCCATCCGAACGTCGAACCGTCGCTGTGCACGATGATCCGCGACCCCTCTTTCCCTGACGACGGCGCCTGTCTCCAGACCACGGTGCCGAGCACGAACGCCTCGTTGCGCTCCGTCAGCTCGCGGGCGTGGTCGAGGACGGCCCAGCCATCGTATGAGCTACCTCTCATCACTCCATCCTCACCGGCGGGGCACCGGAAACGTCGGTGCGCTCCGTGATCGCCTTGTACACACGGTCGGGCAGCAGCGGCATATCGACGTTGCGAACGCCGAAGTCCTGCAGCGCGTCCATCACGGCGTTGACGTATGCGGCGGGCCCGCCGACGGTGGCGCACTCACCGATCCCCTTGGCCCCGATGGGATGGTGGGGACAGGGCGTCACCACTTCGTGGAGCTCATAGCCTGGGGTCTCCCACGCCGATGGCAGCAGGTAGTCGGTGTAGTTGCCGCCGATGCAGTTGCCCTCCTCGTCGAAGGTGATGAACTGCATGTTCGCCATGGCGTAGGCCTCGGTGAGACCGCCCATGATCTGGCCCTCGACGATCATCGGGTTGATCCGGACGCCGCAGTCGTCGACGGCGACCACCCGCAGCACGTCCCAGACCCCGGTCTCCGGGTCCACTTCGACGGTGACGATGTAGCAGCCGAACGGCCAGGTGAGATTGGGCGGGTCGTAGTAGGCCATGTTCTCGAGGCCCGGCTCCATCCCGTCGGGCATGTTGGAGTATGCGGCCATGGCGCATTCCTGGATGGTGACCCCACGCTCCGGGGCGCCGCGCAGATAGAACCGGCCCAGCTCCCACTCGATGTCCTCTTCGGACGCTTCGAGTAGGTGGGCCGCCAGCTTGCGGGCTCTTGGCGCGGATCTTCCGCGCCGCCATGGCGACCGCGGCTCCCGCCACCGGTGTGCTCCTGGAAGCGTATGTGCCCATACCGAAGGGGGCGGTGTCGGTGTCGCCCTCCTCGATGACGACGTCCTCGGCGGGGATACCGAGCTCGTGGGCGACGATCTGCGCCCATGTCGTCTCGTGGCCCTGCCCCTGGGTCTTGGCGCCCGTCCGCAGCAACGCCTTGCCGGTCATGTGAACCCGCAGCTCTGCCGAGTCGAACATCTTGATGCCCAGGATGTCGTACTCGCGGCTGTTGCCGGCACCGAGCGGCTCGGTCATCGTCGAGATCCCGATGCCGAGCAGACGCCCTTGCTTCTTCGCCTCCTCCTTCTCTTTCAAGAAGTCCTCGTAGCCGATCGCTTCGAGCCCGACGTCGAGACACTTGGTGTATTGCCCCGAGTCTGTGAGGAACCCGAATGCGGTGCGGTGCGGGAAGTCGTCGTCCGGACGAAGTTCCTGCGACGCAGCTCCGCCGGATCGATGCCGAGCTCGTAGGCAGCTGCCTGCACCATCCGCTCCTGGAAGAACATCGCCTCGGTGATCCGGAACGAGCATCGGTAAGCGACCCCGCCGGGCGCCTTGTTGGTGTACACCCCCTGGGCGGTGAGGTGCGCCACCGGGATGTCGTAGCAGGCGAACGCCGCGTGCAGCAGGCCGATCTTGAACTTGCTCGGCTGTGCGTCGGAGAAGAAGGCACCGTGGTCGGAGTCGGTGTGCATGCGCACCCCGAGGATCTTCCCGTCGTTGCGGAGCGCCAGCTCCCCCTTCAGGTATATATCCCTGGCGAACCCCGTTGAGATGAGGTTGCCTGACTTGTCCTCGATCCACTTCACCGGCTTCTCCAGCAGGATCGAGGCCAGGATCGACACCACGTATCCCGGGTACACCGGCACCTTGTTGCCGAAACCGCCGCCGAGATCGGGCGAGACGATCCGGATCATGTGCTCGGGCAGCTCGGCGACGAGCGCCACTGCCGCCCGGATGATATGGGGCGCTTGCGACGTCATGTAGACGGTGAGCTTCGACGTTGCCCGGTTGAAGTCGGCGATCGATCCACACGCTTCGATCGGAGATGGATGCGACCGCGGGTAGTGCATCTCGATCTTGGAGATGTGGTCGGCACGGGCAAAGGCGGCGTCGGTGCCTGTCTTGTCCCCCACTTCCCAGTTGAACACGATGTTGTCGTTCTGATCCGCCTTGTCGTCGCGGATCACTGGAGCGTCGGGAGCCTTTGCCTGGTCCGGGTTGACGATCACAGGCAGCGGCTCGTACTCGACGACGATCGCCTCACAGCCGTCTTTGGCGATGTAGGGGTCGTCTGCGATGACCGCAGCGACTTCCTGGCCCTGGAACCGCACCTTGTCGGTGGCGAGCACCGCCTGGGTGTCGTAGGAGAGCGTCGGCATCCACGCCAGGTTCCTGGCGGCAAGCATCTCACCGGTCAGCACAAGCCTCACCCCGGGAATGTCCCAGGCCTTGGATGTGTCGATGGACTTGATCCGGGCGTGAGCCACCGGGCTGCGCAGGATCTCCATGTGGAGCATGCCGGGCAGCACGATGTCGTCGACGTAATTGCCTTTACCCCTGATGAACCTGTTGTCTTCGACGCGCCGGCGACTGGCGCCCAATCCACCGATCTTGATCTCGTCGAGCACCATCAGCTCTCACCTCCATCGGCTTCATCACGCATCTTGTCCGCCGCCCACAGCACCGCTTTGACGATGTTCTGGTAGCCGGTGCACCGGCACAGGTTCCCCGAGAGCGCCCAGCGCACCTCGTCCTCGGTCGGGTCGGGGTTGCGGTCCAGCAACGCCTTGGCCGTCATCATCATGCCGGGCGTACAGAACCCGCACTGCAGGCCGTGCTCGTCCTTGAAGCCCTCCTGGATCGGGTGCAGCTCGCTGGGCCCTGCCAGACCCTCGACGGTCATCACGTCGTGCCCGTCTGCCTGGACGGCCAGCATCGTGCAGCTCTTGACCGGGGTGCCGTCGACCAGCACCGTGCAGGCGCCGCAGTTGGTGGTGTCGCAGCCGGTGTGGGTGCCGGTGAGCTTGAAGCCCTGGCGGATCAGGTGGGCGAGCAAGAGCCGGGGCTCGACGTCCGCGGTGCGTGATTGCCCGTTGAGCGTCAGCGTGATCCGCTTGATGGGGACGTCGCCTGGAGGTTGGGGTGATTTCCTCGAAAAGGCTCGTCATCTCAGGCCACCTTCTCCATCGATGCGGCGACTCTGGTGAGTATCCGCACAACGAACGTTCGCACCATCTGCCGCTTGTAGTCGGCGCTGCCACGATGATCCGACCGAGGCTTCGCTACCGCAGCGGCGGCTTCACCGGCTGCGGCAATGCGATCCGGGGTGAGCCTGCCGCCTTCGAGGGCGGCGGCAGCTTCGGTTGCGTTGATCGTTCTCGAGCCGACCGCGGCGAGCCCGATCCCTGCCCGAGCAACCGAGCTGCCCTGCATATCGACGGACACCGCTACGGCCACTGTGGCGAAGTCCCCGATGCGCCGCTCCAGTTTCAGGTAACCGCCCATGGGAACGCCGGAGGGTGCGGGCACGATTGCCTCGACCCCGATCTCGTCTGAGGTGAGTGTGGTCTGGAACGGGCCGCGGACCAGGTTGGTGACCGGAATGGTGCGTCGCCCTGATGGGCCCTGTGCGACCAGTTGACCGTTGAGGGCCACCATCACCGCCGCCCAGTCGCCCTGCGGGTCGGCGTGGCACAGCGAGCCGACGAGGGTGCCCCGGTTGCGAACGATGGGGTCCGCCACCAGTTTCGACGCGGCCGCCATGGTCGGCTGGCGTACCTCGAGCTCGGTAGACCGCTCCAGAGTGGCGTGCCGGCACAGCGCCCCCATCCGGATCGAACCGTCGTCTGCGAAGTCCAGGTGGTCGAGAGCGGTGATTCCGTTGATGTCGATGAGGGTTTGCGGAGAGGCAAAGCGAAGCTTCATCATGGGGATCAGGCTCTGGCCGCCCGCCAGGATCTTCGCCTCACCCCCTGCTTCTGACAGGAGGCGGATCGCCTCCTCCACCGTCTTCGGTGATTCGTAGCGGAACCGCGACGGGTACATCGATCAGTCCTCCTCGGGGGATGCGTCGTAACGTGGCGTCGTGCGGGGTGGAGTCGAGACGCCCTGCGGGTCAGGCACCGCCACCGGCATCGAATCTGCG
Source organism: uncultured bacterium (assembly GCA_963844835.1). GTDB lineage: Bacteria > Actinomycetota > Acidimicrobiia > Spongiisociales > UBA5794 > JAAETI01. The sequence goes on from CAWJPT010000008.1 coordinate 254,930, forward strand.
TCCGGGTCGGGACGGGGGTTCTGATGTGGTGGCCATGGCCCTTGCACCGGTTGAGCTGCGACCTTCAGGTACTCGGTGATCTGCGGCCACGCCCAGATCGTCGGGCTGTCGCCCTCCTTGGGTGAGTCCTCGATCAGCTCATAGAAGCGGGGGTTGCCGACGCTCCTCCCAGACGATTCGACAGCCATCGCAGCTCCTTGTCCTGATGATGCTCCCGGAACCCGCACCGGGAGCTACTTTGCCAACCATATCCGGGAATTTCTGAGTTTTGCCTAAGAAATGCAGAATTTCTAATGTTTCCGGTTTGCCAGCCCCGGAAGGCGATGTCGCAGACCTCAGGAGCGGTTCCCGCTGGGACTCTTGTCGACCGCCGAAGACCCCTAGCCGCTTCCGCCGAACCGCGAGATACTGGGTGCGGAGGTTGCATCATGTCGACAAGTCCGGACATGCCCGAACGCGACGCTGCGTATCAGCAGGCGCGGGAGCGGGCCGAAGCACTGCAGGGTCTCTACATCCACATCCTCGTCTACATCGTCGTCAACGCCTGTTTGTTTGCGATCAACTGGGTGAGCACGGGAGGTGACGGCGGATGGTGGTTCTACTGGGCCATGATCGGCTGGGGTGTCGGGCTCCTGATCCACATCCTCACCATCGTCTTCCCGGTGTTCTCGAACCAGTGGGTGGACAACAGAACCGAGCGAATCTTGGCCAATCGTCACCGGTAGGTGCTTGGGGGCATTTGGCTACCCGAGTGCTCGGTGGAGGAAGGCCGCCATCTGCCCCCTCGTCACATAGTCGCTCGGGCAGAACATGCTGTTCTCCGCAGGGTTGCAGACTTGGTGACCCCGGTCCGTCTTCTCTAACCAGTGGCTGGACAACAGAGCCCAACGGATTCTCGCCAACCGTCACCGGTAGGGGCGCGTCTCGCTACGTTCAGGGATCAACGGGCTGGCGATGCCAAATGGTCACCCAACTCGATCAGCGCCCTGTGCGCCGCATTGATCAGCGGATGTACCGTCGGTGCCGCACTCAACAATGGGTGCGTCGCGATCTGCAACATATCCAGCTCCCGAACCGTTGCGCGCTTCTGGATGGCAAGAGCGATCACGTTGATCAACTCACCGACCGAAGGCCCGCCGGACACCTGGCCACCTAGCAATACACCCGACGGGTCGGAGAAGATCAGCTTCACCTTCATCGGTGCGGCTCCCGGGAGGAAGCCAGGATGCCGATCCGGCGCCTCCGCCGTCGCTGTGACGCAGCTGAACCCTTCTGCGGCACATGTGTTGCAGGTCATGCCTGCGCTGGCGTAAGCCACCCCAGCGATCTGTGTCGAGAACGCGGCAATGGTGCCCTGGATCTGACGTAGCACCCTTATGCCGTAGAGATTCGAGCCCGCGACCCGAGCTTCCGCCGTTGCCGTTGATGCCAGCCATACGGGGACCGCTTTGCGGGTGAAGAAGTCGCGCTTCTCCGCGCAGTCGCCGACGGCAAATACGCCGGGGACATTGGTTCGCATGTAGTCGTCCACCCACAGCGACCCGTGCTCGGTGATGCGCAGATCCGTGCCTTCGGCAACACCGGTGGCGGGCCTGGCGCCTACCGACACCAGGACGGCGTCGGCTGCGATGACCTCACCGTCGTCGAGGGTCACCTTGCTGACGTGACCGACGCCGCCGATTGCCACCACCCGGGTGCCGGTGCGCACCCGGATGCCACGCTTCTCTAGCCCGCCACGTACGTCTTCGCTGAACTCCTCGTCGAATGCGCCGGCAAGGACCTGTGGCAGCACCTCGATGAGATGCACGGTGACACCCTCCATCGCGGCCAGTTCGTCTGCAAACTCCGCACCGATGAACCCTCCGCCGATGATCACGATGTCTCGGCATTCCCGAAGCTTCTCACGCAAGAAGGTCATGTCGCTCATGCTCTTGCGGATGGTGTAGACACCGTCGACCTCGATACCGGGGATTCGTGGCATCACGGGGTCTGTGCCGGTGGCCAGCACGAGCTTCTCGTACGAGTGCGTGGTGCCGTCTTCCATCGTGATTTCTCCGGCAGAAGTGTCGATCGCCTCGACCCGGCCCACAATGATCTCAACGCCGGCGTTCTCGAGCGGCATGTTGCCCATGGCATTCTGGGATGGCTCTGCCAGCGTGTTCATCATGTACGGAATTGCACACGGGATGACGCCGTCTCCGATTTCCTTGATGACACAGACCCTCTTGTCCGGGTGGACCGTCTTAGTGGTCAATGCTGTGATGACGCCGGCAGGCCCGCCGCCGATGATGGCTACGTCGAGTTTCACTGTTGATTCCTTTCGCATCCGCGTTTGAACACGCCTGTAGGTCGATATTGCCCTGCCGAGATCACCGGAGCCTTGCCCTATCATCAACTATCCATCAACTCCGGGCGTGACCGAATTGACGAATCTGATCACGAGAAGAAGCCATGTCGTCATCGTCGATGACGACAGCGCCACGCGACGAGAGGTGGCCGATCTCCTCCAGGAGGACGGTTTCCGCGTGACCTCCCTCGAGGACGGTGCGGCCCTCTTCAACCTGCTTCGAGGCCAGCGTCCCGACCTCGTCATCGTCGAGCCACAGCTGCCCGATATCCGCGGCACGGAGACTCTGCGACGATTGCACGCCGACGGCCGTGTGCCCGTCATCGTCGTCAGCACCAAAGCCTCCGAAACCGATCGCATAGTCGGTCTCGAGATGGGTGCCGATGATTACCTGCCCAAGCCGTTCTCCCCCCGGGAGCTGCTCGCCAGGGCGCATGCTGTTCTCCGCCGCACCGAGCACATCTGCCCCTGCGAGACGCTCGAATACGACGGATTCCGGATGGACCTGACATGTCGAGATCTGCTTGTCGACGGTGAGGTCATCGAGCTCACCACGCTCGAGTTCGACCTACTCGCCTTCCTGGCCAGCTTTCCGAGGCAGGTGTTCTCTCGCCATACGCTGCTCGATCGGGTATGGAACTCGTCACGGGAATGGCAGACGCCTGCAACGGTGAGCGAGCACATACACCGGCTGCGACGCAAGATCGAGTCCGACTCGAGCCGTCCGCAACGCCTCCAGACCATGCGCGGCGCCGGCTACCGCTTCGTCCCCTGACGCCACCCTCCCTTCCCCCGGTATGAGGCCGGCAAGAGAACCAGGCGGCCGATCCCAACCCCTCACCGATTCGTCCGTAGCGTGCGAGCTACCATCGCCGCCATGGCCGACGACGCGATCTTCCTCCCCGACGGAGACACTTACGTGCCTACCGGGCTGGCCCACGGTGGGTGGAGCGACGACGCCCAGCACGGGGGTCCGCCGGGCGGGTTGCTGGCTCATGTCATCGAATCCGTGCCCACCGATCGTCCCATGCAGACGGTTCGACTCACCGTCGATCTGATCCGCGAGATCCCGATGGCCCCCGTCACCGTCTCCACCCAGATTCTCAGGCACGGGCGGCGGATCCAGCTGGTCGCCGCTGTCATGGAGGCGGACGGCGTCGAGGTAGCGCTCGCACGAGCGCTGCGGATTCGTGTCGGCGACGTTGACCTCCCCGAGCCGCCCCGCGGTGACTGGACCGGTGCTCCCCCACCTGAGGAGTTGGAAATCCTCGATCTCTCGCACTGGCACCAAGAGGATCCGCCGCTTGCCCGCTACTACGTCGACGCCATCGAGGTCCGCTCGCAGGCAGCGAGCTTCCTGCAGATGGGCAGGGGTCTCTCGTGGGTTCGCCTCCGCTACCCGGTTGTTGCCGACATCCCGAATTCTCCGCTGGTGAAGGTGGCGGCGCTATCTGATCTGGGCAACGGCAATTCCATGACACTCGATCCCTCCGCCTACCTCTACATCAACCCGGACATCACCCTGCACGTCCACCGCCTTCCCACAGACGACTGGATCGGGATGGATTCGCTCGCTCTCCAGCACACAACAGGCATCGGTCTAGCCGACACGCTGCTGTTCGACACCGTCGGCCCATTCGGCCGGGTCACCCAATCCCAGTTGATCGAGAAACAGCGTCCACCCGCCGGGTAGTTGGAATACGCGACGCCGCACAATCACTTTGACTGAGCCCAGTCGACCGCTATCCTTCTCGTATAGACGTCTATACGAGTTGTCTTGCGGGAGATTGGCGACCATTGGCGGAACACGACTTCACTCCCCGATACGTTCACATCAGCCGGCAGATCCGCGCACAGATCATGGACGGCAAGTACTCGACAGGAGATGTCATCCCGTCGGAGTCTGAGATGATGGCCGCATTCCGTGCCTCGAGGGGCACGGTGCGCAAGGCCATCGACGTGCTCGAGAGCGAGAAGCTGGTCCGGCGGGTACACGGCAAGGGCTGCTTCGTAGAGCTCCAACCCATCCACCACAGCATCCTGAACTTCGGGAGCCTCACCGACTCCCTGAGAGGAAGGGCGGAGTCTGCCGTCTCCCTCGTCATCGAGAAGACGACGGAAGAGATAGACGGTCACCGCTACTTCAACCTGGTGCGCCTGCGTGGCATCGAGACCCCGGAGAGAACCACCTATCTCTCCCTGGACACCTCGCGAATCGATCTCGAGCGCTTCCCCGGTATCGACGAATACGACTTCAACAATCGGTCGCTCTACCAGCTGCTGCGAGAGCGCTATCACACGTATCCCCGACGCAACCAGATAACACTCTCCACCGAGATCCCATCGGCCGAGGTCCGTCGTCTCCTTCGGGAGCCCGCCGACGGTCCGGCGCTGATCAAGGCCGAAGGGAGCGCCTTCGATGAGGACGACGTCGAGGTGGAGCAGATCCGGATCCTCTTCGCCTCCCGGGTCGAGTTCAATCTGACGGCCGCCATCGCCGAGGATTCCGAGGGCCAGAAGTGACCACACCAGACACCACCACCCGCTTCAGCAACGCTTTCGAGAGCAAGCCCGTCCTTGCCATGGTGCACTTGATGGGTGACTCGGCACATGATCGTCTACAGCGGGCACTCCGCGAGATCCAGATGTTCTCCGACGGCGGGGTCGACGGAGTAATCGTCGAGAACTACTTCGGAGACGCCGACGACGTCGAGCACGTATTCGAGCACCTGACCAAGCGCGACGAGCGCATCGCCTACGGAGTCAACGTGCTCGACGACGATGCCAGGACGTTCGAGATCGCACGGCGGTACGGAGCATCCTTCATCCAGCTCGACTCGGTCGCCGGGCATCTCGCACCGGATGACGACGCCGTGTTTGCGGCATGGCTCTCCGAGCAACGAGCCTCAGTACCTGCCCTGGTCCTCGGCGGTGTCCGCTTCAAGTATCAGCCCGTTCTATCGGGCAACAGTCTCGAGACCGACCTGCTGTCTGGCGACCGAGCGCTGCGATGCCATCGTCGTCACCGGCGACGCCACCGGCATGGAGACGAATCCCACCAAGATCGCAAGCTTTCGAGAGATCCTCGGCCCGGATTTCCCGCTCATCACCGGTGCAGGAGTGACCGTCGCCAACTGCGTCGAACAGTTGGCCGAGACCGACGGCATGATCATCGGGAGCTACCTCAAGGACACATTTGCTGCGGAGGGCGAGGTGAGCGCAGACCATGTCGAAGCGCTGATGACCGTCGTTCGCCGCATACGCGCGGCTGCCGAACCTGACACTCCGGATACGGGAGGCTGACATCGACACGATGCTCATCACCAAACCGCCCGGCCGGGTACAGGATTCGGCAGCCGCTGATCCGTCCTTCATGGTCGCTCCCAGATTGGGTGCACCATGAAGGACGGGTACAGCATCTTCGTCGGTGACGTTGCTCTTGACGAGTACTACCGCATCGACAGCTGGCCGAGTCACGGGACGAAGGTCGACATCGACCCGATGGGAGCGTTTCCTGGCGGCATGATCGCCAACGCTGCCGCCGTCTACGCCGGCTATGGGCACGAGACCTACTTCTGCTGGACGATCAGCAACAGCGCTACCTCCGACTATCTCCTCACCGAACTGGCCAATATGGGCGTTGACACCCACCTGGTCACCCGCGATGAGACACTCGGCGACTCACGCAACATCATCATCCTCAGCGGGGACGAGCACACGGTGATGACACCGCGGATGGGCATGAGCCGCATCGAACTGAGCGATCACGCTCTCGAGATGATGGCAGGCGCCGCATACGTCTACACCGCCATCGGCGACCTGCGGATGCTCAGACACCAAGACCGCAACGTGACCGGGTTCATGCCCGAGATCAGGACGGGAGGCGTTCAACTGGTGCTGGATCTCGATGTCGCAAACCTCCAGGCCGGAGATGCGGCGCTGCTCGCCGAGGTGGATATCCTCCTCGTGAACCGCAAAGGCATGGAGACGCTGGCCGGGGACCGCGGCGAGCCCGACGTAGCAGCCGAACTGCTCTCGGGGCGTCTCAACACCCTCGTGGTGACCCTTGCCGAATCCGGATGCCGCCTATACACCGAGAACGGCGTAGAGGAGATCCCCGGGGTGCTGGTGGATACGGTGGACGTCACAGGAGCGGGCGACACCTTCGGCGCGGCGTTCCTCCATGCGCTTGGCCGTACCGGCGATGCCGGCCTCTCGGCGCGGTTCGCCACCGCGGCATCCGCCAGAGCAGTCACGATTATCGGTGCCCGCTCCGGCATATCCACCGTCGCCGAAGTCATGGAATTCATTCAACTCCACGGGCAGTACCCGGAAGACGAGGTTCTCTCGCTCGCCGCGGCATTGGCCAACGAAGACCCGACAAAACCCGACCCACCAACCAAGCAGGAGGACAACGAATGACCCGTAACCGACTCGTCGCCGCGGTTATCAGCATCATGTTGATGATGACCGTCATCGCCGGTTGCTCGAACTCTGACTCGAATGACACCACTACGACCGTGGGCTCCGCATCGGGCGCCATTGCTCCCGACCCGGCTGCCGTGGCACTGCTACCGGCAGACATCAAGGATTCCGGTGTCCTCGAGATCGGCATCGAGCTCAGCTACCCGCCCGACGAATACAAAGACCCCGAAGGCAACCCAACCGGCTGGGGTGTCGAGCTGGTGACCGCGATCGCAGAGAAGCTCGGTCTAACCCCAAACTTCCGTGAATCCCAGTTCGACAACATCATTCCGAGCGTCAAGGGAGGCACGTACGACGTCGGTTGGGCCTCATTCACCGACACCAAGGAACGACAGAACTCGGTTGACTTCGTCGACTACTACACGGCAGGCGGCCAGTGGGCGTCACAGACGGGCAACCCGGTCGATCCCAACAACGCGTGCGGGCTGACGGTTGCGGTCGGCACCGGCACATACCAGGAGACAGACGAGATTCCCGCTCGGAGCGAGGCGTGTGTTGCCGAGGGCAAGGAGCCGATCAACAAGCTCAAGCTGGACACTCAGGGAGACATCACCACAGCCGTCGTCCTCGGGCGGGCGGATGCGATGACTGCAGACTCGCCGGTGACTCAATACGCCGTCTCACAGACCGACGGTAAGCTTGCGCTCGCTGGGGAGATATTCGACGCCGCTCCGTTTGGAGCCGCCATCAACAAGGACGCCGGGACGCTCAAGGACGCGATTGCGGCAGCGCTCCAGTCCCTGATCGATGACGGCACCTACATGGAGATCCTCCAGAAGTGGGGCGTCGAGTCCGGCGCGGTCGACAGCGTGGTAATCAACGGCGGAACGAGCTGACATGTTCGGTGCCCGGCGGCAGCACAGAAGCAATCTGAATACGGATCCGGAGAACGGTTCCGCTGCTGCCGGACGGGAACCCATCAAGGCTGTACCACTGCGGCGGCCGGGACGTATCGTCTCGGCCGCCGTAATCCTCATCCTGCTCGGGCTGTTCATTTACGGGGCGGCGACAAACAGCGCCTACGACTGGTCGACCTATGCGCATTATCTGTTCGACAAGAGGATCATTCATGCGGCGTGGATAACGCTGGCACTCACGTTCCTGGCGATGGTCATGGGGCTCATCCTGGGCCTGACGTTCGCGTCGATGCGGCTGTCGCCAAACCCCGTGCTCCGCTCCGTCAGCTGGGGAGTGCTGTGGATATTCCGGGGAACGCCGGTTTACGTCCAGCTGGTCTTCTGGGGGCTCATCGCCACCATCTACCGGCATGTCGACTTCGGCATACCGTTCGTCCATAGCTTCATACACATCGACATGACCGCCGTTGGCCATGCTGTCTTCTGGATCGCGGTCGTTGGACTGGGCCTCAACGAGGCCGCATACATGGCGGAGATCATTCGCGCCGGCGTCACCAGCGTCGACGAAGGCCAGACCGAGGCGGCCACCGCGTTGGGGATGTCGTGGTCCCAGACGATGACCCAAATTGTCATGCCCCAGGCGATGCGGGTGATCATTCCCCCGGCGGGCAACGAGGTCATCTCGATGCTCAAGACGACGTCGCTGGTGACCGCAGTCCCCTACACGCTCGATCTCTACAGCCGAGCGCGCGACCTGGCGGTAGAGACGTTCAACCCCATCCCCATGCTCTTGATCGCGTCCACGTGGTATCTGGCGTTCACCTCGGTGCTGATGATCGGCCAGTCATACCTGGAGCGGTACTTCGCCAAGGGGGCGACGAGAACGATGACGACCCGACAGCTCCAGGCCCTCGCCGAAGCCACCGCACGGAAAGGCGAAACTCGATGACGGCCTCACCGGCACCGGCTCCACCCCCGATGGTCCTCGCCCAGGACGTCGGCAAGCGATTTGGTGCCCTCGAAGTGCTACGCGGCATCAACCTCACCGTGGAACGTGGCGAGGTTGCCTGCATCATCGGGCCGTCGGGATCGGGCAAATCCACGTTCCTGAGGTGTATCAACCATCTCGAGCGGGTCGACTCCGGCCGTCTGTACGTCGATGGTGACCTCATCGGGTACCACGAGCGAAACGGACGTCTCTACGAGATGCACCCGCGGGACGCAGCACGGCAGCGGACCGAAGTCGGGATGGTGTTCCAGCGGTTCAACCTGTTCCCCCACCGGACGGCGCTCGAGAACGTCACGGTTGCACCCATCAAGGTCAGGAAAGTGCCGGCTCCTGAAGCCATCGCCAAGGGCGAGGAGCTCCTCAACGGCGTAGGTCTCGCCGACAAGATAAACGCATATCCGGCACAGCTATCGGGCGGGGAGCAGCAGCGAGTCGCCATAGCCCGGGCGCTGGCCATGGAGCCGCGCCTGATGCTGTTCGACGAACCGACGTCTGCCCTCGACGCCGAGCTCGTCGGAGAGGTGCTCGAGGTGATGAAACGGCTCGCCAGCGAGGGAATGACGATGATCGTCGTCACCCACGAGTTGGGTTTTGCCCGTGAGGCAGCCGACTCGCTGATGTTCATGGACGAAGGCGTCATCATCGAGTCCGGGCTCCCCAACGACGTCCTCTCGAATCCACAGCACGAACGCACCAGGGCGTTCATGTCCAAGGTTCTCTAGACCGACATCCAATCGGCGAACGGCACGGGCAGATCGCACAGCCGGTTTGCCTTCGACATCGTGGAGCCCCAAACCCCGGTCGGGATCCTCGCCTGCGACGGCGATCTCCTCCAGGAACATCACCGTCGGCTCCAACAGATACAGGTTGTTGAGGAATGGATGGGTGGTTCGGATGTCGCCCCGGACGGCTCCCCCGAAATGCCTGCTCGCAGCCGAGTGCCCGTCCCAATCGACCGCCTCGGTGAGGAAACCGAGGTCCCCGTGATGGTGGACCGAAAGAGCTCGCAGCATCGTCAGAGCCTTCAGGACGTGCCGGAGCGACGGGCGCCTCATGTGAGCCTCGAGATATGCCGTCGCACAGGCGGCGACCTCCCAGGTACAAGCCGCATTCCACGAGCTCTCCATGTACAGCAGACCCTTGGTGGCGCAGCCGTTCATGTCCTGATCCAGCTCGAAGCCTGTCAGGGGCCTGAGGCACCGCTCGTAGGCGAAATCCGCCAGCCCATCGTCGTCGAGAAGATCCGACGCCGCGAGCAGCGCACCGAACCCGAGGGCGTAGCCGACGTTCTCTGCGAGGTCCTCGGTGTCTCCGTTGACGCTTCCGAAGTGACCACCGGCGCCCACGAAGGCGTCCGCAGCGGCACGCACCGAGGTGGATCCATCGTGTATTCCCGCCTGCGTCGCCGCGACCAGGAGCTGTAGGGCCATCGAGCCCGCCCCACTGCGATCGGCGATGGGGTCGGGGCGGACGGCACCGGGAAGGTTGGCCGATCCAGGCGGATCGACCGAATACAGAAAGGCGGACCCGTCGTGAGTGGTGCGGCGTGGGAACCAGCCGTTGGAGCAGCGCTCCGATTTGTCGACCCATGCGGCGATCCTCGCCACGACCTCCCGTGATCGCTGCGCCCGCTCCTCATGCCGGTCGAGGTCGGATAGCAACAGCATCTGATGCCCAACTCGAGCGACATGCCCGAGCTCGACGTACTCCTCGCCATCCCCCTCGAGGTTGTCCAGAAAGCGGCCCGTCGATGTGTCTCGATAGAGACGGACCGGCACCCGAGGATCGTCGAAGAACTCCCCGGCAAGCGCGTGATCGAGGTACGACCATCCCATGCTCTCCAGTTCGGGGCGACCTACCACACGACCGAGCCGAACCAACCAGTGCGCCCCGAACACGGAATCTGCGCAGTATCCGACCCCCTCCAGCCACTGCCCTCTCCAGGGCACTATCCCGTCGGGTGTCGCATCGATCGATCGGCAAACGAGGTTCCCGTCTTCGTCCGACTCGCTCACAGCACGCAGGAAACGCACCGAGTCCAGCGCGCTGTCAACGATCGTGAAGTCGGGATTCTCAGGTCGGTAGAACCCGTATGGAGCGTCGGTCATTGTCACGTTGCCCTTGCCTCGCACACCGGCGGTCCGAACACTACCGGACGGGTGAGCCGGGCCCGAAGAAGCTCCTTCCGAGCGGCCCACTGGGTGAGCACGGATTCGCTGGCCCTGCAGCACACCACGGGCATCGACCATCTGTCCCGATGCACCGGTACTGTTGGATGTCTGGAGGAGGGAGACGTCATGACCGACAGCAACACACTCGTCAAGTCATATCTGAAGCTGAGATCGGCGATCGGCTATCTCGGCATCGGGCTCCCGATCGTATTGCCTGTCGGCGTTCTCGTTCTCGACTCGGACCAGGGATGGCAGGCCACCATCAGCGACTACATCGGCACCATCATGCGAGGTGTCTTCGTCGGGATCTTGTTCGCCATCGGTGTGTTCCTCTATTACTACGAGGGCTACGAGCCCGACGACGACCGGAAGCCCCTCGAGTTCATGTCGGACAACCTGGCCGGGAATCTCGCTTGCGTATTCGCGCTCGGCGTCGCGCTCTTCCCGACCAACAGTGGGGTCGCATTTGTGCGGGGAGTCCACGTCGTGGCGGCCACGGCCATGTTTCTGACCCTGGCCTACTTCTCACTGGTGCTGTTCACCAAGAGCGGAGGTGATCCGACTCCGCGGAAGATGCAGCGCAATCTTGTCTATCGGGTATCGGGCTGGACCATCCTGGGGTGCATCGCGCTGATCGCCATCAACGGCTTGTTCTTCCGCGACACTGCTCTCGCCGACATCAAGCCCGTGTTCTGGCTCGAGTCCATTGCCCTTTGGGCCTTCGGAGCAGCGTGGTTCGTCAAAGGCGAAGGCCTCGGCCTGCTGACGGACGAGTAGCCCGACCCCGGGTCAGCCTCCGAGCAGCTCGACCAGAGCGCCCTGATCGTCGAGAGCGAGTGCACGCTCGGCGCGCAAGCTGTCCCCGTCCCGGTAAATCGAGGCGATAGCCGCGATTCGTCCTGCTTTCCAGAAACCAACGAGCACGTCGCGTTTCTCTGGATCGCCTACCGGCATCTCTTGGTCCCAGCCGTCCAGATGACCGGCGACGTTGATCGGAACGTCGTAGTGCTGGCTCCAAAAGAATGGTGGCTCGATGAACGCGACATCGCGGCCGAGGATATTGCCTGCCACCGTCTGGCCTTGACGCTGGGCGGGGGCCCAGTGTTCGACACGTACCGAGTTGCCATCCGGCCCCGGGTAGCGAGCGATGTCTCCGGCGGCCCAAATGTTCGGGTCGCTGGTGCGGAGGTGGTCGTTCACAACGATACCGTTGTCCACAGTGAGGCCTGCGTCCTCAGCCAGTTGCGTGCGAGGCAAGACACCGATCCCCACGACAACCAGGTCGGCGGGCAACACCCTTCCATTGTCGAGCTCAACGTGCTCGGAAGTGATGCCCTTGACGCCGGACCCGAGCTCGAAGTCGACCCCGTGCTGTCGGTGCAGGTCGGTGACAAAACGACCCAAGGTCTCACCGATGAGGTGAGCGAGGGGCATCTCCTCCGGAGCGACAACGGTGACGCTCACGTCTCGCTGCCGCAGCGACGCAGCCACCTCTAAACCAATAAAACCGGCCCCGATCACAACTGCGTTCCGTGCCTTGCCGAGGGCTGAGATGATGGCGCGGCTGTCAGCCAGGGAACGCAGGTAGTGGACGTGGGAAAGCTCGGCACCGGGCACCGGCAGCCGGCGCGGTTCGGCTCCGGTGGCGAGTACCAGGGCTCCGTAAGAGAGCTCATCGCCGTCGGCCATACGCACCTTGCGGCTCTCGGGATCCACCGCCTCCACCCGTGCTGAGCTCAAGTTGATCCCGGTGCCTGCATAGAACTCAGGGGTGCGCAACGGCATCCATTCCTCAGGTGCGGTCCCGGCGAGGTAGTCCTTGGAGAGGTTGGGTCGATCGACCGGCGCCTCCTCCCCGACGAGGTGGATCGGACCTTCATAGCCTTCGCTCCGCAACCTCTCAGCGGCCGCAGCGCCTGCGGCCCCTGCGCCGACGATCACGACCGACTCGGGTACGCCGGATACGGCGAGTTTCGGGCTCGCCACCCTTGTGGCCTGCCCCAGGACATACAGCCGGCCGTCTCGAACGGTGATGTCATAGCTCGGTATGGGGTCGAGCGCCGGTGCCCCTACAGCAGCGCCGGAGACGATATCGAATGACGCGTGATGCCAGGGACAATGGATCTCGCCGCCGGCACACAGCCCGTCGCCGAGTGGCCCTCCATAGTGGGTGCATTTGCCGCCCACTGCATGTAACCCGTTGCCGTTCCTCACCAGCACTACAGGCTTCCCCTCGAAGTGGCCGACGCTGGGGGTCATGTCATCGAGCGCCTCTACGGGGAAACCCTCCTTGCCCAGGTCGGGTCCGCGCAGCTTGGTGTCTTCCGTCATGATTCGCGCCTTTCCATGTGGATCTGTCTTGGAAGTCTGCTGGCGACGGCCCAGGTTGCGGTCGATCTCGATGACCGACTAACTGCGGCCCAACCCCGGTTCTGCTCAGCGCTCAACGACGTATTCGGGGCATCCGACGTGGCTGATGTCGGAAACAGAGGTCCTGCTGGTTGTATTGGCTGAGACGGGTGCCGCAGGACTCGGCGACACAAACACGTCCCTCCTCAACGGTGTGCGGTGCGGGGCCTGCCGTCGTCGGCGTGTCTTCCCCCTAGGTAAGGCTTGTCTCGATGCTGCATCCGATCTGATCACTCCAGTTGTCTCTGGGGTCGTCGTGCTGGGGCGAATGCCCCGAGATGTCTTCTATCGCAGGTCAACCTTCGTAGCCTGCCGCCCGGGCCGCTCGTCCTTGGCGCTTCGCCTTCTCCTTCGCCTCGTTGCGACTTTCGGGGTTGCCGACCTCGTAGTGGTACTTCTTGCCGGAGTCGCCCCATTGGTAATAGGGCCCGTCCCCGTCTTTGCTTCTGTGTACCGGCACTTGTGCTCCGTTCATCCGCGGTCAATTCACTCGGACATCTCGAGCTTGCGATGTGTGCCTACCCGGAGGCAGGCCCATACAAACGCAGCACCGGCCGATGCTCTTCGCCGGAGAAACCCTCTTGACCTTCGAGCAGGTCGAGGGTTCATACTGCCAGTAGGTGAGCGGATAGCCGGGAGGCGGATCGGTGCTGAAGGTCGGTGAGTTCTCGAAGCTGGGCATGGTGTCGGTGTCGTCGCTGCGCTACTACGACAAGATCGGTTTGCTGAGGCCGGATGTGGTCGATCCGGTCAATGGCTATCGCCTGTACCGGGCCAGCCAGTTGCGTGACCTGAATCGCATCATCGCCCTCAAGGATCTCGGACTGGCTCTCGAGGAGATTCCACCCGTTTTGGCCGACGAGTTGAGCGGGCCGGAGCTGCGAGGCATGTTGCGACTCAAGCAAGCGGAGATCCGCCATCACATTGACGAGGAGCAGGAGAGGCTGCAACGAGTTGCAGTCCGGCTGTCTCTGATCGAGAAGGAGGGCACCATGCCCGACACCGAAATGACCATCAAGACACTGGAACCGGCGTCCGGGCTATCGGTGCGTGAGACGGTGCCCGCAGCCCCCGGAATCGGCGATGTCATCGGCGACACCATCGGAGGTATCTTCGCCAACGGGCTTCAACTTGCCGGTGCCCCCGTCGCCATCTATCACGACCTGGAATTCACCCCCGACAGCGTCGATGTCGAGGTGTTCTGCCCGGTGGCTGAATTCGGCGGCACTCCTCTGGAGACACCGGGTGGACGCAAATTGATGCCGCGAACGCTGGAAGCGGCCGAGGTCGCAACAACGGTGTTCGTCGGCAGCTATGAGGAACTCGCCACCCCGTATCAAGCGCTGGCAGCGTGGATTGGCGAGCACGGGTACCGGGTCGCAGGCCCCACCCAGGAGATCTACATGTCGGACCCCGAAGATCCCGGCCCCCCGGTGACCGAGATCCGGATGCCGATCACCAAGGAGTAGCGGGCGGCGGCACCAAGTCAACGGCAACAATGGTGGTTGCCGAGGTGGAGGGATGGCCGCCTGAGGATCTCACTCAGCTGCTCGACAGCGATCGAATCTGGATCCAGACCGCAGTGGCAATCCACCCGCCACTGGTCGCCCACCTCCCTGTCGGACGACACAGACGCTCCGGGATGTTGGGACGATGCACAGGCCATCGCAGTTCGTCGTCATCACCCTGACCGGGGCGCTACCGGTTGGCCGTGGATGAGGATGACTTGTGGGTGGTCCAACACGGTCAAGTCCTCCCGGGGGTCGTCGGGAAACACGACCAGGTCTGCCGGGGCGCCGATCTCGATTCCCGGGAGGCCGAGGTATGCCCTGGCGTCCCAGGAACCGGCCCCGAGTGCGGCCGCGGCCGGCAAGCCGAACGAGTGGAGTAGGCGAATCTCGCCGGCGACCACCCCATGCGGGTTCATCCCTGCATCCGTGCCTGCCAGGATCCTCACTCCGAGCTCGTAGGCACGACGGATCGCCTCCCCGTGCGTTGCCATCCCTGCGACCAGCGCCGCTCCCCCCTCACGCCCCACCATGTCGGCGGCGGTGTCCCGGAGGATGTCGTCGATGAGGGCGGTGGGAGTCCAGGTGATCCCGGCCGCTGCCATGGCCTCGATCTGGCCGGCCTCGACGATCGACCCGTGCTCGATGCCGTCGAATCCTGCCTCGATGGCCTGGTTCACCGAGTCCGGGATGATGGCGTGCATGGTGATGCGCCCTCCGGCGTCATGTACCACTCTCGCGGTCTCCGCAAGCGTCTCTAGCGAGTAGTTCGGGGAGAATCGGCCGGATTCATCGAAATAGTCGCCGATCACCTTCACCCACGCCCCGGAGTGCGCCAGTTCCTCGAGCGCCGCCGCAGGGAGCATGTCGTCGGCGATCTCCCTGGCCAGGCCGGGTAGGTAGCGCCCGGGTGGAGCCAGGAATCGACCGGCGGTGATGACGGTGGGGAAACCGTCCGCTGGGGAGATGAGTACCGACGCGTGGTTTGGGGCTGCCCGGCTCACGCACCGAGAGCACACCGGCCTCTGCATGAGCGCGGGCAGACGCCTGGATCTTCTCCTCTTCGCTGCCGTCGGGTCGAGGGCTTGCCAGGGCGAGGTGGGCATGGGCGTCGACCAGGCCTGGCACCGCATAGCCGCCGCTGTGCAGCGTGTCGCTCTCCAACGGCCCCTCCACGAACCTTCCGTCTTTGATCCAGAGATCAGTGGTTACTGCCCCGGGGAGCACCTTGGTCTGTATGTGAATTGCCGTATCCATGAGATTCGAGCCTATCCGCCGGGAGGACGGGATGGGCCGAGGGACACCGGCGCAGCCGATACCACTAGTCGTGTCCGGTAACTCGACGTAGGATCGAAGGTGGCGAGCCGGCACGGGTGCTCTGGCAGGAGCAGTGTCCTCGATGCGAGAGCAACCCCAGCAGCGAACGGGATCGTATGCAACGGGATTCTCACTCTTCGCCAGCCCGTAGCGCGGGCCTGCTGGACGCCGGTCTCGAGTTCGCCTCCCTCGATCTCCCGCCCATCGCCTTCGGGCCGATCCCATCGCGCCGGCTGGGGCGCAGCCTCGGCATCAACAACATCCCGCCCAAGATCTGCTCGTACTCGTGCCTCTACTGCCAGGTTGGCCCGACCACCGACCGTGTGTTCGAACCCCGTGACTTCTACCCGCCAGCCCAGATCGTCGAGGAGGTGGCTGCCCGGGTGACCGAGGTGCGAGCTCGCGGCGAGCCCATCGACTACCTCAGCTTCGTACCAGACGGGGAGCCCACCCTCGATGCCGGCCTCGCCGAGACAATCCATCTCCTGCGACCGCTCGGCATCGACATCGCGGTGATGACCAACGGATCGCTGTTGTGGCGGGACGACGTTCGTCGCGCCCTCGACACGGCGGATTGGGTCTCGGTGAAGGTCGACGCGGCCACCGGATCGATCTGGCAGAAGCTGAACCGCCCCCACCCCGACGTAGACCTCACCACGGTGCAGAACGGCATCCGGAGGTTCGCCGAGGAATTCACCGGGGACCTGGTGTCCGAGACCATGCTCATCAGCGGGATCAACGACCACGTCGCCTCGCTCGACGCTATCGGGGCGGTTCTGCGCAGCATCAGGCCGGACACGGCATATCTGGCGATCCCCACCCGGCCCACTCCCTATCCGAACATCACCGCCCCCGACGAGGACATCGTCAACCGTGGGTATCAGATCCTGTCACGGTACGTGCTCCGTGTCTGCTTGCTGAGCGGGTACGAAGGAGATGAGTTTTCCGCGACGGGAGACCCGGCCACCGATCTGCTGGCCATCACCTCGGTGCACCCGATGAGGGCGTCGGCTGTCGTAGACCTGCTCGAGCGCTGTGATGCAGATTGGGCAACTGTCGACGAACTCGTGAATGCGGGTGAGCTCAAGCAGGTCACCTATCGGGACCAGGACTACTACGTCCGTCGCTGGCAGTAGGCCCCGGATGGCCCGGAGGGCTTGTTCGGCCGTGCGGAGCAAATGCACCTTCGTCACGACACCAATCGGGGAAACTGGACGGCCAACATCCGGGGATGTGCCTGATATGGGATCTAGATTCCCGCACCCGGAGCGACCTCATGGCTGCAGAAGCTGAGCAGTCCGTCGGCTGTGCACGATGCAGCACCGCATGGCTATGGTCGGGTAAGGCCGCCATTGGCCGTGTTCTACTAAGGGGGTCGATATGCTCACTATTCGTAGGGTTGGACTCAGCTTGCTCGCCATCGCAGCTGTAATCGTCTGGTTTCTGATGGCGCCGGCAACCGCCGATACGGTCGACAACTTCGATCCAACGAGCAAGGACTACTCGAACCTCGTCAGGACCGCCCTTGACGACTATGACGCCAACAACGCCCTCGCCGACTCTGCTCCCAAGCAGCAGGTGGTCAACGGCTGGGTCACCCGAGACATCCTCACCATCCTCGCCTATCAGAACCTGGATCTCCTTGATGCGGTCGGTGCCCTCGGCGACCAGAACGCGGCTGAGTCAGCATCAGGGCTAGCTGTTCGCGATGATCGGATTCCTGCGCTGCTGCTGTTGGCAGTACTCGCTGTTGTGTGGCTAGGCATCACAAACCCCGATACTCAGTACGTCTACATCGTGGGAAAGAGCGATGAGGAGGGAGACCCGCTAGGTGATACTGACTCGGAGCACTTGCTCGGGAGCGCGACTCCCGACGGAACCGTCCCTGGGTAGCAAACCTTTCGTCGGCGACGATCCGGATCACAACTTCGAGCACTCGAGATTGCCCTAGAGGCCAGCCTTGCCCACGCCGCATTTGGCTTGACTCTGGATGAACCTTTCATAGACCAACTGATGCTCGATCCCTCACCAAGCCCCGGACAGCTTTGGCTGTCCTTGCGAGCAACCGCCCCTACGCGTGCTCTTGGGCAAACGCCTCGACCCGGCTCAGGTATTCGCCGCGTTCGCTCTCGCTGAGCCACGAGATCGTGAAGGCGTTGGATACCAGTGTGCTGATCTCTTCGTTGGTCAGCCCCAGTTCCTTCTGGATCACCGACAGGTTCTCGGCGATGTAGCCGGGGAAGTAGGCGGGGTCGTCGCTGTTGATCGTCACTAGGACGCCCTGATCCATTAGCTGTCTGATCAAGTCGCCTTTCGTGCCGTCGGTCACGAACGAGTTGGATATCGGACATACCGTCAGCCCAAGACCGCGACGCTTGATCTCCTCGATGAGGCGCTCGTCCTCAATGGCATTGACACCGTGGTCGATCCTCTCGACTCCGATCTCGTCGAGGCACTGCCAGATGTGCGCCACGCTGTCCTGCTGGTCGACGTCGCAGTGCATCGTGAGCCTGTAGCCCTGGGCTCTCGCCTCGGCGAACACGTCACGGAACTTCACCGGAGGGTTGCCGCGCTCGTCCGAGTCGAGGCCAACACCGAGAATTCGGTCGCGGTAGGCCGATGCCTGCTGAAGTGTCTCGAGGGCGGATTCGCTCGACATGTCCCGCAGGAAGCACATGATCAGCTGTGATCGGATCCCGTACTCGCTCTCAGCATTCGCCTGCGCTCGACTGAGACCGTCGATGACTGTGCCGAACTCGACGCCGCGCGAGGTGTGTGCCTGCGGGTCGAAGAACATCTCCACATACACGAGGTTCTGGGCAGCCACCCGCGTGAAGTACGCCATGGCGAGGTCGTAGAAGTCATCCTCGACACGCAACACCGCCATCCCCTCGTAGTACTGCTCGAGGAACGACGACAGGTCATCAAAGTCGTATGCGGCCCGCATCTCTTCGACGTCCTGGTACGGCAAGGCGATGTTGTTCCGCCGCGCTAGATCAAACTTGAGCTCGGGTTCGAGCGTCCCTTCGATGTGAAGGTGCAACTCGGCCTTGGGGATCCCGTTGATGAAGGTGGCTGCGTCGGTCATCGTCGACTCCGATCGTTGCTGGTGACGAGAGGGATGGACGCCCATATAGGACGTTGCCTCAACGGCCTCCTCGACCAGCGCTCCGTGGGCATGCTACTGCGCCACGCCTGTGTCCCCTCCTTCGGGCGGTTTCCGTCTACAGAGGCGGCCTGGAAGTGGAAGCCATAGACTTGCGTCGAGATCGCCCAAGATCCGCATGGAGGAACTCATGGCCGACGTGCTCGTGGCATATGCCACACGCCATGGCTCCACTGCCGAGGTCGCCGACGCTATCGCCGAGGCGCTACGACAGCAGGGCCACAATGTGACCACAACGCCTGCCGCTCGTTTCAAGGACCCCGTCGACGGATTCGATTTGGTGGTTCTCGGCGGTGCTCTGTATTCGGGGCGGTGGCACTCCGGTGCTCACCGCTTCCTGCGCAAGCACCGCCATCGATTGGAGGGTCGGGCGGTTGCCGTCTTCGGCATGGGACCGCGCCTTGACGTCGAAGAGGCTTGGCAGACGTCGCGAGCCCAGCTGGATCGTGCCCTGGCGAAGCGCTCATGGCTCCGCCCGGTCGCGGTGACCGTGTTCGGCGGTGTCGATCCGCCAAAGAAACGCGAGCGCCGCGATATCCGAGACTACGAAGCGATCAAGGTGTGGGCAGCGGGTCTACTCAACGGGGGGTGAACGAGCGCGCCGTCTACCTCAATCCTTGCGACGGGCGTGGTAGCGCAGGTGGGTGACCAGGGGCGAGTGCTCGTTTCTCGATGGCGACACGGTCCGAGTCGATGCCGCCGAGTGGATTGCCTTCGTGATTCCTGCGCTGTGGATCATTCAGACGTTCCGCTACATCGACGCCTGGAACGCCGACTTCGCCGAATCCACGATCGATCTCTTCGGAGCCGAGTTCGCCATCGGCCCTTGGTTGGCACTCATCGCCGGCGCCGTATTGGCCCTCAAACGCCCCGCTCGCGTCTGATCCCTGTATCGCTATCCAAGGTCGGCAGGAACAACCTCCCGTTTCCCGCACCGGATGAGAGCGAGCCGAGAACGCACTCGCCCGGGCGGGCCAATCGTTGTGTAGTCTCGAAAATGCGCGTGCGGTGGAAGGAGTCGACATGTTCGACTGGAAAGCACTCGTCTCTCGCTCGGTACGCTGGCTGCAGCGCACCGCACGCTCCATCGCCAGATGGCTGGCTGGCCTTCTCAGTCGCGTCGCGTCCGCCCACTCCGGTAGGTCCGATGATCTCGAGCATCGACCCCGTCGAGGGCTATGCCGGGACCATGGTCACGATTCGCGGGGCGCGCTTTGCGACAACTCGTGAGGACAACCTCGTTTCGTTCGACGGAACCCCAGCCCGGGTGGTCGCGGCCGTCTCGGACGAGATCACCGCGATCGTCGAGGCCGGCACTGACACGGGTGCCGTCACGGTGGAGGTCGCCGGGCATGTCGCAACGGGCCCGGATTTCACGATCTTGGAGTACCCGCTTGCGGGCGCAGGCGAGGATGGCCCACCCATCTACTTCGCCGGTACCGGCTCACCGGGCGGTGCGGCCGGTGGAGTGCCGCCGACCGGAACCGCAAAGATCCTCGTGGCTCTGGTGCACCCGAGCGATCGAACGCCCACCAATCCCGCCAACCTGCGTCAGGACATCGTCGATATCTGGAGCGATGTGACCACGTTCTACGACCAGGCGAGCTTCAACACCCTGACTGTCAACGTCGACACCATGACCGCCTGGCACCAGCTCTCCGGTACCGAGAGTGACTACGTGAAATTCAACAGTGATCCCGGGTACCCCAACATCGACTGGGGAGTCATCGACCGGCTGCTCGCCGAAGCGGCGCAGGCAGCCAAGGACGACGGGTTCAACCTGAACAGCTACGACATGATGGCGACAGTCGTGAACCTCAACGGCACGTTCATCCGGGCCTGGGGTGGTTTCAGCCGGCAGAACTTCAAGTACAAGAACACGAGCGCCGGCCTCGACATCAACATCACACTGAACAACCCGTTGCCTCAGCTCGTGGTCGGCGAGGACGCTGATTGGGGTCGCTGTGCCCATGAGTTCGGTCACAACCTCGTCGACGCCTCCGGCGCCTCGATCACGGACGCGATCGGGGCGATGACGCTCGGAGAGGACGTCTACGACAGCGACCTCATCGACCCGAGCGAAGCGACCGCCGAAGAGTTCGAGATGATGGGTGACCATGACAGCCATCCCCTGTTCTCGGGATACTTCATGGACCAGCTGGGCTACTACGACAAGTCGGACCAGAAGCAGATCCGGCAACTGACGTGGGATCGCAATCCGACGACGAACACGTTCAAGATCGCCGCCCACGGATTGAGCAAGAACACGCTGGCGGATCGATGCCATCTGGTGAAGATCAAGGTCGCCAACGGACTGTATTACTACATAGAGACAAGACAGCGCCCCGGTACTACCGCCCAGGTCTTCGACGATTCGATCCCAGTGGGCACCGCCCCGCACGACGGTGGGATCGTGGTCACCCGGGTGCTGACCGACGTCGTGAATCTCAACCAGCAGACACGTTTCATTACGCTGCTGCACGATGAGGTCGTCCTCAAGAACGGAGAGACCGCCATCGACCAGGCACGGGACCTGACCATCACCGTGCAAGACGACGGGCTCGTCAACCGCCCGCTGGTGTGCGAGGTGAAGGTCGAGTGGGCGCATGCGATCACGGCGGATCCCAACGGCAAGTTCGATCTGCGCTTCGATCCGTGGGACAGCAACTGGCAGACCCCCGACATCTGGGTGGATCGCAAGACCTACGGAACGTTCGACAAGGCGAAGGACTCCGCCGGACGCCCCAAAGGCAACGGCGACAAACCCCGACCGGGCGAGATCAATCGCTTCTACACCCGGGTGCACAACGACGGAACGGATGCGGCAAGCAACGTGAAGGTGACCTTCTACGTCGTCGAACCACCAGGGGTGGGTGACAACGGGAACTGGGCGCCGCTGCAGACGGAAACCATCGGGACTATCGCCGCAGGCGGCTCGGAGGACATCTACACGAACTGGACACCGGTGGTCGACCGCCACACGTGTCTCAAGGTGTTCGCCCAGCAACAGCTCGGCGAGATCTCCGGCGGTAACAACAACGTGCAGGAGAACGTCTTCGACTTCGAAGCACCGGCGGCCAGCGTGCCCGAGGCAGTGACCATGCCCGTCGCAGTGCGCAATCCCCTCGACCGCCGCGTGCTCGTACATCTTCGCCCCTCGAGGGTGCCGGCAGGCTATGCGGTGCATTTCCCCCATCGCTGGGTCTGGCTCGACGCAAAAGCCGAACGCAGCTTTGCGATGACCGTCATCCCCACCGAGGACTACGGGTGGTATCGCGAGTTCAAGGAAGAGGGGATGACCACGGACATCAGCCTCCGTGGTGACTTGCCTCGCACATATGCACAGCAGACGGGTCTCACCGGGCCGGCCTCGTGGGCGTTTCCCATTGGCGGCGTGACGATGAGTGTCACCCCCAAGCTCCGCGCCTCACTCGATATCGAGGCAGGACCGGAAGGCGACGGAATCTTTGTCCGCGGCGTCCTGGATCCTCCGCTCGAAGACGAGCGTGTCCGTGTCGATTTCGCCGACTCGTACGGCTACGTGCAGGTTGCCGAAGTCACCACCGAGCAGAACGGAGTCTTCGACCTGTTCTACTCATTGGGTGAGGCACAGCAGGCCAACGAGGACCTCGTCAACGAGGATCCGGCTCAGCTTCCGCCGGGCCATCCGGGCCACTTCCCGGTCTGGGGGACCTACCGGGTGCAGGCGCACACGATCAACTCGCCAAACGCCGCCCAAGCCAGCTCGAACGTGGTTGTTGTGAAAGTGGTCCAACCCTGAGGGTGGGCAACTGAGGACGGCGTGGTCGCGACCTGAGAGACGGTTAGGCCGGACTCCGAGGAGGAGCCAGGCACCGTGGATCTCGCGGGAGCCAAGGTTCCTGCACCGTGATCCCCGGCTTGGATCACGACTCACCCTGAGCTTCCGTCCGACAGACACAACGTGGGAAGGACTTTGATATCGTTGAGAAGACTGCGAGGTATCTGATGCCCGATCCAGGCGTCGGCCCTTACCGATATGTCGCGACCGCAGGGGGCGAGCACGCTCCTTGGTACGTGATGCCATTCGACAAGCATGGGCGTTGCCGGGCACCTCGAACACGCGGTCACCTCATCGACACGATTTCTTCAGGGCAGTTCAGCGACGTATTCCTCTTTTCCCACGGTTGGAACAACGACTGGGACACCGCAACCGACCGCTATCGAGACTTCATGGATGGCTTCACCACTATGCGGACGGAGCACGCCCTCGACGTCAGGCCCGGGTACAAGCCACTGCTGGTAGGGATCATCTGGCCGGGCACTGCTCTCGTGATGCCTTGGGAAGCGGCTCCGAGATTCGCAGGCGGAGCGCCGGTGCACGAGCCCACGGACGACCGGTCCGGCGACGCCCAGCGCATGATCGACGAGATCGCGGATGAACTACCCGACGACGCTGTACCTCGCTTCTACGAGCTAATGGACCAGGACGAGGGACTCGACCGGTCCGATGCCCTGGAACTGGCTGAGATGCTGCTCGAGTTCGGGAGCGACGAAGTGCTACCTGATGGCGGCACGCCCGGCTGCCGCGGATCTCGTACGCGGCGTGGAGCGAGGCCCAGGTGGCATATCCGACACGGGCGGCCGAGGAAGCCTTGTTCGACGACACCGAGTTCGGCACAGTGGATGCTGCGGCACCCGGTCCGCACGCAGCCGGCTTTTTCGACCGCATCGACCCGCGCAAGGTGATTCGTTTGGCCACGGTATTGCAAATGAAGGATCGGGCCGGCGTGGTAGGGATACACGGCGTGTCGCCGCTTCTCCGCGACATCCTCGGTGCTTGTAGCTCGCGAGTACATCTCCTCGGACACTCCTACGGCGCCAAAGTCGTGCTGTCGGCATTGAGCCACGGCGCTGTGCCGCGTCCGGTGACGTCTGCGCTGCTACTCCAGCCGGCCGTCTCTCGGTTCTGCTTCGCAGCGGATGCCGGGCATGGAAGGCCGGGCGGATTCCGGGGGGCACTCGAGCGAACGCGACTCCCGATAATGTCGACGTTCAGCCGACGCGACGCCCCGCTCTCGAAGTTCTTTCACCTGGCGGCTCGGCGAGGATCTGATGTCGGCGAGATTCGGGTCGCGGGCGGCGACATCAGCAAGTACGCCGCCCTAGGCGGGTCGGACCCGGAGGGCTGGAGGATCATGAGTATGTTTCGCGTCGTGATCAAGCCGATCGGCGAATCCTATGACCTCGACGCCCGCAGCGAGGAGGTGATCGCGCTCGAGGCTCATGATGCGATCAAGGGACACGGCGACATCAGTAACACGCACACGTGGTGGGCGCTATACGACTCGATCGCAGCAACGTGAGGGGGTCGACGTGTCCGGCATGATTCGCAATGAGAACGAGTTACTCACTTTGCGCATCCGCCTGGCCCCGGGCCGAGATGAATCGCTCGTGATTTTCGACTTCTACCGGGGTCGGAATCAGCTGCGAGACCCGATCCGCGTCCCAGCCGAACACTTCGGGATCCCGCCGTCCATGACCTACACCAACGTTGTCGACAGGATCGGCTACCTCTTCCCGGGCCAGCTGGTGGGAGACGAGCTCGGGATGAGTAGTCTCGTCGATCCCCTGCACGCTCTCGTCCAGGAGCGGTCGCCGGAGGAGCCGCTGTGGCTGCAAGTATCACACGGTTCGACGTATCTCTCGGTCGTCCCGTGGGAGGCGGTGCTGCGGGCTCTCGTCGATCCGAAGCTCCCCGTCTTTCGGATCCCCAATTTCCTGATCGATCCGCACTTCCTCGTCGAGGACCTAGAAGTTGCCCTGTGCGCCAGCAGCCCCCGCGCCAAGATCTCTTACGAGTCGGTATACATCATCGAGGATCTCGTGCAGATGTTCTCGGGCCTCGCACCCAACGCACGGGTGCACGTCTTCGCCGACTCCTTCGTCTACGAGGATATCGCAGGACTTGCCCGGGACGACGGTGCGATCAAGGTCGAGGTGCATAACCCGGCCGACGCCGCCGACTTCGGTCTCGGAGGCACGAGGCTGCAGGAGCGATCCGGCGGCATCGCCAGCCCCTGGTTGCTGTGGATGAAACAGGACCTGGGTGAGCGGCGGACGGACCTAGTGCATTTCGTCAGCCCCGGCTACTTCACGACGGACCTCGGCGGTTTGGCCCTGGCCCACTCCCCGCTCGGTGACCAACACCGCCGCCAGGCACACATGGTGTCGGCCGCAGAGATCAATACATTCCTCAACGCCGTTGGTGCCTGGGCAGCGGGATGCACCATCCCGGTACCGCGACCCGTGGAGCGTCGGCGTGCACGTCTTCGCCGAACAGCTCGCACGTCATCGCCCCGAGCCGATCGTCGTCCACGAGCACTTCAGGGCCGACCCCAACTCCGACCGACTCGAAGGGTTGCGCTCTGCGTACCAGTTCCTATTCGGCCCCCCGATCAACGAGGCGGTGACTACGCCGGCCACGGCCATCTACGCCCACCCCAAACGGCTGGGCGTCTTCACCGACGAACCCGACATCGCCATCTCTTCCATAGCCCAGAGCGCGTATGCGTTCGAGCTGCAGTCCGCCCCAGCGAAGGATTTCGCCCCCATCTTCAAGAAGGCGGGCCGCACCGGACGGCCCGCCCGCGACGAGAGCCGTTGGCAAGCTACTGTGCGGCTCGACGTGGAGCAGTCGTTCGCCAAGCTGGCGTCGCAGGGAATCGAGACCCCCGAGGAGCGCGGCGAAGCCGAGGCGCTCGAGTTCTTGAAGCGGGCACTGCAGTCGACTGAGGACGCGGGGTGACATGATGAATCGCGTTGTCATCGAAGTCGGCACCCACAATGAGGACGACAACAAGATCGTCACACTCCGCGTCGAAGAGCCACTCGAGCTGGCCGACCTGGGCTCCAGCGCGCTCGATCTGAGCAGCGAAGACCCGGTCTTTGCCGCCCTCGAGGCACTTGCAGGCGATGAGCCGGTGCGTGGTGCGGGGGAGCTGATCTACCAGCGGATCACACAGAACGCAGCAGTTCATGAGGCGTTGGGCAAGATCGCCGGAATCGCGCCGGGCGAAGCGCTCGAGCTCGTGTTTCGCGTCTCTCCTGCAAACCCGGCCGATGATCTCCCCTGGGAGGCGCTTTACCTCCCCGACGAGAATCTATTCGTTGGACTGGATGCACGATCACCGATGGCTCGTATGGCCGGACATGCCGGGCCCGAGTCCGAGTTTGTGCCACTGTCGGGGCCGGTCCGGATCGTGGCAGTGCTGGCAGCACTGGAGCGCAATGCACTGCCGGAATGGCAAGCTATCTATGAAGCTGCCGCCAACTCCGGTCTCGACTTCGAAATAGCGTTGCTATGTAGCGAGCAGGCCCTGAAAGAAGTGGTCGAAGCTGCGGCCGACGCCCGAGTCACCGTGGAGCTCGTCCCCAACGACCCGGAGCGGCTGGTGCGCGCGATCTCCAAAGCCCAGCCCCATCTTCTCCACGTCTTCAGCCATGCCAAGGCTGAGGGCGGGTTCCTCGAGATCGCCACACCGCAAGCGGTCGGGCTCGGGGATGCCGCCGCCCTCGTCTACCTGGACGCTAGGAGCCTCGCCGAGGCCTCGAGCAAGACCTGGCTCACCGTCCTCAACGCCTGTGAGGGAGCCCAGCCTACGGCGAATGGACGTTCGCTCGCCTTTGCGATCACCAATGACGGCACGCCGGCATCTATCGGCATGCGGCACGAGATCGACGCAACGGACGCCCATGAGTTCACTGCCGCCTTCTACGCCGAGGCGCTGGACCACATCTCGCATAGCCTCGCCGATGGAGGACCCACAGAGCTGCACTGGGCGGAGGTCGTGCGCATGGCAAGAAACCGCATGCTGCCTTACGGACCCAAGGACGAAATCGCCCGCGCCAACAAGGAATGGACACTCCCGGTGCTGTACCTGCGATCCGGCAGGTACGTCTTGTGGAAGACGACGCCCGCGGCGGCCTTGGACCCCGGGCGGGCTCGCGAGCTCGCCGCCCAACTGCGCGAGCTGGAGAGCACGGTCATTCCGGATGATGCGAGCAACGAGTTCCGGACGCTGGTCGAAGGCCGCATCGCCGAGCTGCGTGCCCAGCTCGGTGGGTAGAAGGCGATCATGACGCTCCCCGAAGAGCTCCTGGCAAACGCCTGGGTCGAAGGGACGCCGGTGGGTGCGTCGAAGCTCGACATCGCACCAGGCTACCTAGCCGAGAAGATCCCAACTGGCCTGGCCCCGCTGAAGCCCGGCGAGCTGGCCCCGCTGTCGGACTGGAGACATGGCGACGTCGGCTGGGGACTCGTACTGCCGCGAGAACGACCAGCTCTCTGCGGCGGAGCGGGCGACCCCCAAGGACTGTCCGTCGCCCATCCAGCATCTGTGGGAGGAACGGGGCAGGGCACCTGTCCTGCGCTACGACCCCGCAAAGGGCTCGGTGATCGCGGCACTACGGCGCTACTACAAAGACGGCTCTCAAGATCCCGACCTCGTCGGGTCGGCCCGAGGCGTTGGCAGGGGGAAAGCTGCCCCGCTACCTGCTGATCTACGGAACGCCGAAAGAGGTGCCGTGGCAGCTGCAGTACGCGCTCGGGCACATTGCCTTCACCGGGAGGATCGACCTCACGGGCGCCGCCCTCGAGAACTACGTCACCGCGCTGTGCAACGATTGGGATGGCGCGACGGCGCAGCCCAGCAAGGCGGTCGTCTGGGCGACGTTCCACGGTGGGAGTGACATCACTGCGCTCATGTTGGGATCGATAGCCAGCAAGGTCTACGAGGACCTACGCGAAGACGACGACATCGGCCCCGATGGTGCGCTCTGTATCAACGGTTCGGTCGCCGATGCCACGCATGACACGCTGCAGAGCGCTCTGGGCGAGAAGCATCCCGGCCTGGTGGTAACCACGAGCCACGGCAGCACCGGACCTCTCGACAACGCCGAGGTGCTGCGCAACGACCTGGGCAAGCTTGTCGACAACGACGGTGCACTGCTCAATATCGACGAGTTGCTGGCAGCATGGCAGCCTGGTGGGGCGATCTGGTATGCCCACGCGTGCTGTTCGGCGGGCACCTCCGCCAAGTCGGCGTACGAAGGGGTGCTGGAGCCGGGCAGCGCGATCGACGAACTGCTGCAAGGCCTCACCCTCGCCGGCGACGTCACGGCTCCACTTCCCAAGGCGCTGCTGGGGGCGCCTCAGCCGCTGCGTGCATTTGTGGGACACGTGGAGCCAACCTTCGACTGGACGCTGCGTAGCGCCACAACGGGGCAGATACTGACAACATCAACGCGACAAGCCCTGTATAGGCGCCTGTATCAGCCGCTGCCGATCGGACTCGCTCTTGATGAGCTGCACCGCCAAGCGACCCAGCTGCACGCCCTACACAACGCCGCCGTCGCCGCGTTCGGCAACCACGACACGAGGGGAGCTGCTGGCCCTGCGCCTGGCGGCGAGCGATCGCGAGTCGCTGGTCACGTTGGGCGATCCGACGGCAACTCTGCCCCTCGCTCTGACTCGGTCGGGCCGACCGTCTCTGCTCTGCGCCGTTCTCCCGCTCATAGCTCTCCTGCGCAGGATCCAGGTGGAAGGGCTGCTCTGTTTCGGCAGTTCGGCCACCTCGATGAGGAGTACCGGCAACGAACCTGGCGCTTCGTGCCACATTGCTGTTGACCGCAGGTGGACTTCGTCCAGATCTAGTTGACAATACGGACGCCCGGCTAACCCGGGTGCCCATTTACCAGGGGGCGGCGGCGTGCTCCGCCAACCAGCCTGATGGCATCGCCAGCTCGTCCACCAGCCGGCTCAAGTAGAGCGTGACCGCTGTGTTGGCGTAGCCCCTGCCAACCAGCGCAACGGCAATGTCGCGGGGCACCTTGCCCAGCGTAGTACCGAACGTCGCCACGGGCTCTTCATCGCCCCAGCTCTCCCCCGCAGGCAACGCAAGTTGCTGGAGCTGTTGGAGCCTCGGATCTGTGAGCAACTGTTCGATTCGCTCTTCCACGCCGTCGCGGCCCTCGCGCGTCGGTGGACCGACAGCATCCTTGTACCGATCCTGCGAGTACGCCCTGAACCGCGCCACCACATCACGTGGTGTGTCGACGCACGCCGAGACCACACACAGCCTCTCGGCCTTGAAACGGGCGTCCCCCGGCAAGATGGTCTCGAGTCGGATGCGGTCCCGGTACCTGTCTCGTCGAGGGTCGACGGTGTTCGTATTCTGGATGATGCCTTGCCGGACCAGTGCGGCGATCTCGGCCACCGCGGGAATCTGGAACCTGCGATATCCGACTCGTGAGATCGGGGCGGAGGCGTCGGCCACGAGAATCGTGTAGGCATTCGGAAGCAACCCGTCCTC
This sequence comes from uncultured bacterium, assembly GCA_963844835.1. Classification (GTDB taxonomy): domain Bacteria; phylum Actinomycetota; class Acidimicrobiia; order Spongiisociales; family UBA5794; genus JAAETI01. The sequence continues at coordinate 284,551 of CAWJPT010000008.1, forward strand.
GAATGGCTGCGTGGCGAGGTTGTTCCAGATGCCCCCATCCGACAAGAAGACGATCGAGGGCCCCTCGCCCGGCTCTATCTGAGCGGCGGTGTAGGACTTGACCGATAGGCGCCGGGGCGGGATGCCCGGAAATCCGGCCGAGGCTCGCACTATTCTCGCAATCGAGAGGTCGAGGGCGCCGCGATAGACGATCGGTTGCGATGCTCCACCGAGGGCCAGCCAACCCTCGCTTGATGCGTAGAACGGGGCACCAGCGGCAAGGTCCGTACAGCAGATGACGTGCTCGACGTCGCCGTGCAGCGACCAGAGCGTCGTATCGTCGCGGCCGATGACTCGGCGACCGATCAGCCATTCCACGAGGAGCCCTCGGAACAGCAGCGCGGTGAACCACACCCCGGTCAACAACAGGACGACCAATCCCGGCAGCCACCGACCGAGCGCTGCTGCAAGCAGAGCCATCGGAGGGAAGAGAAGGAGGAAACGGAGTGCGTTGAGCCAACCCGAGGTGAGGAGGCCGTGGTCGACAATCATGTCCAGGAATCCCTTGGTGACGGCCTCCCAGCGTTCCTCCGATTCGCTCTCCGGGTGGGACCAGTAGTGGCCGCCGAGGTAGGCGTTGGTGATGGACCCGCCGGAGACCGACGAGATCCGCCGCGGCGTCCGCGCAGTGTCATGGACCGCCATCAACGCACCGAGCCCATCAGAGCGCGGCTCGGTGACCGCCGCCCGACAGTGCCACATCAATGAAATACGAGCTGTCGAGGGCGGGGCCACCATGGTATGTCTTCACAGCGGCAGTCGAGGGTCGCGATTCCGCAAACGGGTCGAAGCGGAAGTAGCCGCGCCAGGTAGCCCACCGGCAAAACTCGTCCATGACCACCAGGTGCTCGGCAAACTTCCTCACGCTCTCGGGAGGAGCCGGATCGGCGATGGATTCGCCCCCGATCACGATCATCCCGTGTCGACCGGCGAGATCGTCATAGTCGGAACCGGTCAATCGCCGGCACAAAGCTTGTGTGGCGTTGAGCAGAGCTTCTGAGCCCAGGTCTGTGATGTCCAGCTGTTTGCGCCGAGCGCCCGATTCTCGTTGCTCGCTCAGAATGGCTGTCGTCCACAGCCTCATGCACTCGCGCCGATGGCTCTCGTTTACCGTCGGACCCTGGAGGTCGTCGTTGCGCCGAGCACGTAGCAGTTCGGGCAACTCCGTGTCACCCCAGCCGGTGGCATCGAAGTCACTCTGCCACCCGTGCGGCCTCGGCTTGGTCAGACGAAGCGCCTCCAGCCACTCATCAATGGCCGACTCGAGCGAGATACGACGCGGCAACACTCACCCCTGATTGCTTCACGGCAATAGCTGTTTGTGCTCGACAGGTTTCATCTCGGAGGCTACCCGGATGTTTCGTGGCGTGTCCTCCCATGGCGCACCAACGAGACGCTTGCCCGAGCAACCAACGGGCCGCAATCAGTTCGGGCATCCGCTTGCCCATGATGCTGACACCGGTGCGCTCGAAGGTTCTGCGCACCATGTCGTTGTCGGCTCCGGTCTCGCCGCCATCGCCAAGCCCCAGCCGTTGCTGGAAGTACTGCTGTTGGAGCAGCAGGTCCGCAATGGGCTCATCGTTGCCGCATGTGTGCTGCTATCTCTCGGCACACCTGACCGCGTCATTTCACAGACAGACGAAACCGGAGCGCTGGACGGGACAGTCAACGCGTCGCGAGATGAATACGAGGCATTCTGGAGTTATCACCCGACACTGGCATGCGACTGACCGTTTGTACCCCCTAGACACAATCGCCGAGCGACCCAGCTCGTGCCCGTACGATCACGACTCCAATCGGTCCGACTGCGTTCCGCCGTCGGCCACGACCGACCCGGCCGGATGGCGCCGTTCGGACGGCGCTAGCCCCGGTACCTTCAACACCTGAGGCATCCGGATCTGTGAGGAGCGCCTCGACCGATCTGCGTTCGCTCTACCAGCACTGGAAAAAGAACCAAGCCTTATCGGCCATGATTGTGGTATGGACCTCGGCTCGTTGGGTGTCGCCTCCCTCCAGACACTCGATTGCCTGGGTCGAATCGGACCTCGGCACGTTCGCGTCAGGCCTATCTTCATATCGGCGATGCGGGGTAGCTCCTAACCCACATCTTGTCATCCGTGGTGCTCAACGGCCGATTCCGCGTTCCGCGAGTGCAGCCAGAATGCCGATGCCGTGCACGCGGTAACTCCCCTGTCCTCGCCACCCGGTCGTGAGGCTCACCGGGCCATCCTGTTACGTATCTGTTGACGTTCCGCAGACCTATAGGCCTGCCTTGTCCACACCGTAGGTGGCTTGACTCTGAGTAAATCCCTCAAATATCAACTGGTCAATCAAACCCGAACGCGAGAAGCTGGAGTAGTCCAGATACGCTTCGGCTGACTTCCACGCCTGCTCATTCCAGTCAACGGTGATGTGATCGACACCATATGTGGCCTGGTCTGAGGTGAACCCCTCATACTCAAGCTGGTCAATGAGGCCCGATTCGGAGAAGGCCGAGAAGCCCAGATACGACTCCGCCGAGAGCATTGCCTGCTGGTTCCAGTCCACGTCGAGGTAGTCGACAGCCAAGGTTGCCTCGTCGGTGGTAAAACCCTCATACTCCAGCTGATCAATTAGGCCCGAACGCGAGAATGCTGAGAAGCTCAGATACGACTCGGCGGATCGAATGGCGTTCTCCTCGGACCGAGTGAACTCAGGCTCGGGGACCGCAGTCGTTGTGGTGCTCGTTGTCGACGTCGTCGTCGTGGCTACCGTCGTGCTGGGAGCGCGCGTGGTGGTCGTTGTGGTGGTCGTCGTCGTAGGAGCCGCTGTAGTAGTGCTTGGCGCCGTGGTCGTCGCAGCTGTCGTGGTGGGAGTCGTGGCCACTGCGGCCAGCGTCGTCGAGGCGGTGGTGTTGTCGTCGCCACAACCCGCAAGGACAACGGTGAGCAGGGCTAATGCCAGAGCGAGCCAAGCCGCACGGTGCGATAGTCTTCTCGACGTTGCGGAGTGCAATGGATTCATAGTTCTGTCCCCCCAGGGTCGCTCGAGTAGCTTGTCCGCAGTCTTGATATCGACCAGACAGCTCGAGGACTTGATGATTGCCCCTTCCGTCGCTCCAACTGATCCTGGCTTCGTGTCGAGTCTCGGTGAGTACGGCTCGCACGGACATTGAACGGCGGCGAGATCGCGACGAGCGCCCGTCTGGCGACGGCCCGCCTGACGGCCATGGGTACAATCTCTGCTCGTCACGTTCCTTCGGAGTCCAGTGACCTCTTGACCCCCAGAGGCAAAAGGGGGGTCTATGGGTACTGGGGAAATGTGCAAAAAGTGCCCCTGACCTGGGCGTTCATTGTGCATTAGCTTGCATCAGTTTTCGTCGTTTTTCATCCTCTCGCGGACTTCTCGCGGAACTCCCCGGCGCCTTGCGGGTGCAGTGAGTTGATAGCCACGCGGCCGCACTGGTCGAGCACGCAAGACGTACGTCAGCAGACCACAGGTCGTCGACACCTGGCGTGTGCCGAATCGAGCCCTGAGCGACGATTCGTCGCGTGCAGCCTTCCGAGCGAGGCCCTCCCGCACCGGACGCCGCCGGTGCGGTCAGCTGGAAGAGCAGCTCAGAGATCCGACAGAGTACTTGTGGCACGTCTAGCAATCACCCTCTGACGATCGCTCTGAGGCCAGATTCGGTCTGATACGCCTGGAGGTAGGGGATTGCCGAATATCCATTTGCCGTGGAGTTCGTGACCCCTGGCGTGACAAAACCATGTCGGCAGTCGTCCCACTCACCGGATACGAACGGACACGAGGTAGTCAGAGTCCCGAGGCGACGCGAGCAGCCCGAGGGTCCGGTCCGGCGAACTTTCGGAGTCGGCCGATCCAGCCCGGTCGATGCCTCTCCAGGTTCCAGCATCGCTGAGCACGTCGTCGAGACCGGGTATTAGCTCCACGCGCTTCTTGCGGCAATCAGGCGGCAATCAAGAGCGGGTCTCAGTACGTAGTTCTCGATTGTGTATCGCCGCTGCGGTCCCAGCACGAGAATGCTGCCGTCGGCACTAGCCTCGTTCTGCGTGGTCTGAATCGACAATCCCATAGGGCGTCCACTCCAGCCTTGCGGACGCTCTCGACAGCCTTTATGACGAGGGCCGATCCGCCCTGGTTCTTGCTCTGACTCGCAGGCAGAAACTGAACGCCAATCTCCGATTCGAGACGGGGCCGAACGCAATCAAGGATGTCTGCGAGATGTCGGCATCGTGCCTGGATTCAACGAAGACCTGCCGCCTCTCTTGGAACCGGATCGCAAGGGCGGGCACGCCCAGGTCAGATCGACCAGTCTCTCGATGCATACGTGCTGTCAACCGTGGTGCCTGTCTTGGTCATACGCCACACTGAACCCTCGTCACAAAGCGCAACCGTAACAGGACTGTGCGTTGTCAGGATCGCTGGCACGCCATTGCTGACGAGGACCCTGTCTACGGTCCGAAGGTACGTACGCACCATCGCAGGATGAAGGGGCGTGTCGACCTCATCGAGCAGCATGAAGCTCTGGAAGGACGATTCGATGTCGCTCCTCGATCACCCGTACAGCGATACCGCTAGCGCCATCAGCACTTTCTCCCCAGACGACAGATCTTCAAAGGGAACTTCAATTCCCGATGTTCGTTGAATCAGCCGAACAATGTGAGTCGTGTCGGGTGAGGCTGAGGACCCTCGACCTCGAAGTCGAGGCCCTGGTCGGCCAGTAGGTCATTGAGCACATGCCAAGGAGGTGGCCCGAAGGTCTTGACGAACTCCGGCATCGCTCCGATGAGGAAACACGTCGCCACTCGTCTCTGCAGAGTGTGTAACGGGCGCGATTGTCGTATAGGAGGGAGTTGTACGCGACGAAGAGAGTGGAGATCTGCTGTTGGAGGAGTCCGACCGATTGTGACTCTAGAAGGACTGCTTCTTGGAATTCCGCCTGCGAGATCTCACTTATGAGCTTCCCCGTGGTCGTCTCGGCCTGGATGATCTTCCGATGAAAGATCATCGTTGAGCCTGTCGAACGGCCTGCCGGTACTCCCTACGAAGGGTTTCGAGTTGTCCTTGCGCTGCCGTGTCAGTCGTCACGGACTGGATCGGTTCGCTGAGGCAGCCCCCGGTCAGTCGCCTTGATGCCGATCTGAGAGCGGTGGGTATTCAGGATGTTGACCACCGTACCGTGTTCTTTGTGTCGATGATGTACCGCCAATAGCCCTCTGCTGCCTGACGGATCTGGATGCTGATGCTTCGCTTGCACGCTCATTTTCGAAGTCCGTCCAGTCGTACAGGGGCAATCTTCGAGGTATCCAATAACTCATCGTCGACATGCGCGTGGATGGCCCCTTCTGACAATCGCTTGCAACAGACGGGTCTTCCCAGCACCGTTCACACCGGCGATTACCGTCATCCAGGGCAGATCAAACTCACCGATACCGGCGACTGACTTGAATTCCATCTGTCTTTCCACGGAAAGGGTGTTCCGGCAGAGCATTCGCTGATTATATTTCCTATGATCTACGAAATTGGTTCGTTCATTTCGCCTCCCGGCTTGCTCCCCGGCGGGCAGGTTATCCGCCGCAAGGCAATGGATATTACTCCACATGCCTGGGGGTTCGGAATATGTGCCCGGCGATCCAATGAAGCGTATCCATTGGCCAACAACCGCCCGGCGCGGACAAATCATTGTTAAGGAATTCGAGCAGGACCCTCAAGCCGAAGTCTGGTTGTTCCTGGATGCGCAGCAAGCGGCACATGCCGAAAAACCTTATGAGACCCCTGATACATTTGACGATCGCTGGATGTTTGGTCGCCACCAGGAGTATGAGTTGCCGACCTCTACCTTAGAGTATGCGATTAGCGCAACGGCTTCTCTGGCGCACTACTATCTTCGGCAGCGTCGAGCAGTGGGGTTAGTGACGACCAGTCACCAGTTCAGGGTTATTCCTGCGGAACGCAGCGAGCGCCAGGAAAGCAAAATTTTGGGGACCCTGGCCTTTATCGAAGCCGAAAGCAACCTGTCTGTTGCCGGGCTGGTCGCCGCGCAGGCCAATCAACTCCCCCAGGGTAGCAGCGCCATCCTGGTAACGCCTACGGTGCAACCGGAACTACTTGCAACTGTGGACGAACTTCAGCGGTTAAATCTGCGTCCGGTGGTTGTGTTGCTCATTGCCGATTCCTTTGGTGGCGCGCAGGGTGGAGAAAAAAATTATTCCATGTTGATCGCTCGCAACATACCGACCTGTCGTATTTACTGCGGTGCAAATCTTGCCCTGGAACTTTCCAGTTTCTCATCGAATATGACTTCACAGGATGCCTCATGGCAAAGACCCCCATTATCACACTTGACTTAAACTTTCAGGGACGAAAACAGGCGATTGCTTCCTATTTGATTCCCCATTCCACTGGCGTGGTACTCATCGAGTGCGAGACCCGGCTCAACTCTTCCCGCGCTTCAAGCTGCCCTCGCTGAAAATGGCTATACCCCCCGTGACGTGACTCACTTGCTACTGACCCACATTCATCTGGATCATGCTGGCGCGGCTGGTTGGCTGGCGCGTCAGGGCACGGAAGTGTATGTCCACCCGGTGGGCGCGCCGCACATGTTGAACCCGGAGAAATTGCTGGCCAGCGCTACCCGAATTTACGGCGACAAAATGGACATGTTGTGGGGCGAATTCCTTTCGGTTCCGGAAGACAGGCTGCAGTGCCCCGGATGACGTGCAGGAGATTGCCATTGGGAATTTTCGTTTTCTGCCGCTCAACACGCCCGGCCATGCTGAACATCATTATGCTTATCTGTTCGAAGATACTTGTTTTAGCGGTGACATTGGCGGCGTACGCATTCCCGGCTTCCCGTATATGCGCCTGCCCATGCCGCCGCCTGAGCTGCATTTGGAGAAGTGGCGTGATAGTGTCAAGCGTCTAAGGCAGCAAAAGTTCAACCATATTGCTCCGACACACTTCGGCATCTTCGATAATCCCGACTGGCAATTGAACGAACTGGAAAAAGATACTGGACGCTGTCTCGTACTGGCTGGATGAGGTGATGCCCGCCAATCCGCCCATCGAGGAACTTCGACAGAAATTTTCTACTTGGATGGATGAACAAGCACTGGCGTCTGGCTTGAGTAAAGAAGTCACCAAGGTATACGAACTGGCTAACCCGGTTGGCATGTCAGCTGCGGGTTACAACGCTATTGGAAAAAATTTCGCATGGCAAATTGATTCTTTTGCCTATGATAAAATCTGCATAGACATCTAAATAGCCTCTCGACTGCGCGGGCTCGAGGCAAAACCCTCTCATTCCCATAAGGAGATTGACCGTATGAAACACTTCCTCGATGTGTCCGATTCATCCCCCGCTGAAATTCAGGACATTCTCGACCTCGCCATCCGGCTCAAAAAGGAATATTTTGCCAGTGGAGATCTGCTGCTTTTCAAGGCAGGCGAAGTGCTGGGCATGATCTTTCAGAAACCCAGCTTACGCATGCGCGTTTCCTTCGATATGGCCATGCGCCATATGGGGGCGGTGACGGCGTGCTTCAGTCTTTCTCCATG
>CAWJPT010000009.1:0-57116 GCA_963844835.1 uncultured bacterium
ATACATGCTCTACGTCCTCCTTGTCGATGCCCGGCCCCGTGTCCGATACCGAAAGTGCCACCCACTCGGCGTTGCGATGGAGCCCGAGACCGACCGTCCCGCCCTCCGGTGTGTAACGAAGGGCATTGTCGATCAGATTCCCGGCGATCTGACTGACCCTATCGGGGTCCACTTGCACGATGCCGACGTCTTCGATCTCGGTGGTGAGCCCCACCCTCATCGCAGTCGCTCGTGTCTGCTGTGCATGTGCGATCTCGCGGAGATGCGCGGCCAGATCCACATCTTCCGGCCGCCACGAGAACTCGCGAGCCTCGAGACGGGCAAGCATCATCAGATCTTCGATGAGCCTGCTGAGCCGATCAGTCTGGTTGTGCATCACCCGTCCGACCGCGCTCCAGGTCCGCAGCATCGACCTCGCCGGCATCGAGCGCCTCGGCATAGCCCCGCATCGTCGTCAGCGGTGTACGTAGATCGTGCCCAACGCTCATCAGGAAGTCGTGCTCGCGTCGCCGACCTTCCTCGAGCCGATGCGCCATCTCGTTGAACGCGGCACCGACACGGCCTACGTCGTCATCTCCATGCTCAGGAGCCCTGATCGAGAAATCCCCAGCCGCAATCGCCTGCGCTGCCGCGGCGAGGCGGTCGAGACGGCGGCCGACGTGGCCTGCGATCCACGTAGCGAGTATCACCGCCAATACCGCACCGATGCCTAGGGACAAGACAAGCGGACCGACCAGCAGATTGGTTTCCAGGAGTGGCTCGTAACGCCCGATGGCGATCAGCAGCCGGACACCGTCGGTGCGCAGTGTGATGGGGACACTTCTGACGTAGGCGAGCACCGGCTCGCCGCTCACCTCCGTTTTGACGACCTGATTCAGGGTGGGGTTCGCCCCGAGACTGTCGAACAGCGGCCGCTGCACCGGAAACAGCCCCTGAAAACGACGCAACGCCTCGGAGCCACCGACCAGTCTTGCCTCCACGTAGTCGTGACCGCCTACGGCCCGGGCGACCTCCAGGGTCCTGGCCACGGTGGCGGCGGCACCGGCATCGTCTGTGGAGACATTCTCGCGAAGGGACGCCGCGATCAGAGTGGCAGTGGCGTCCGCCTGCCTCGTCAGCTCTGCCTCGCTTTCCGCCGCCAGGCGATGATTGATCACGGCACCCGCCACGAGACCAGCAATCAGGGTCACGGCTGCAACCGCAAGGGCGCTCCAGAGGATCTGCCGCCGCACTCAATCCCCCATCCGATAGCCGACGCCCCAGACAGTCTCTATGGGGACATCGGGAAGCTTCTTACGCAACTGCCTGATGTGCACGTCGACGGTCCTGGTCTCCCCTATGTAGTCGTATCCCCACACTGCCTCGAGCAACTGCCGTCGCGAAAGCACCAATCCCTCGTTGTCCGCCAGATACCAGAGAAGATCGAATTCCCGGGCGGTCGGGCGGATGACCTCGCCGCCGGGGAGCGTCACCTGTCTCCGCCCGCTGTCGATGGCGAACCCTGCAACCTCCTTGGTTTGCACCTGTGCCGGCCGTTCCTCGCTGCGGCGAAGCACAGCCTTGACTCGGGCGACCAGTTCCCGCGGCGAGAAGGGCTTTGTGACGTAATCGTCGGCCCCTATCTCGAGACCGACGATCTTGTCGATCTCCGAGTCCCGTGCGGTGAGCATCAAGATGGGGACGTCCGATTTCGCCCGCAATCGTCGACATACCTCGATGCCGTCGATCCCCGGCAGGCCTACGTCGAGGAGGACGACCCTCACGTCCCCCCGTCCGGTGCGCTCGAGGCCCTGTTCCCCCGTCGGGGTATGCACGAAACGGAAGCCCTCCCGCTCGAAGTAGAGCCTGAGCAGATCGGCTATGTCATCTTCGTCCTCTATCAGCAGAATGGTCCCGCTCGCAGTCACAAGAACCTCCACCAGCGAGTATCGGTGCGATTTGTTCGAGGACTGTAAGGGAATCGCCAACAGTTGGTCGGACAAGCCCGTTGGACAACCTACGGGAACGGGAGGCTCACAACCTCACCGTCTGCACCACCAACTGTGACTACGGTCCCGTGCCCCGCCTCTGTCCTGATCATGGCGAGGGCGATCACGCGGCCTTCGTCTGGTGACGTAGCCGCTGAGGTGATCGTCCCGACGGGCTTGCCGCCCATCAGGATCTCGCACCCTCGCTCCGGGAGCATTCCGCCGTCGACCGAGACACCAACCAGCCGCTTGTTGACATGACCTCTCGAGTCGATTCTGGCAACCAGTTCCTGTCCGAGATAACACCCCTTGGCGAAATCGACATCCATGGTGACGTCGACTCCCTCCTGCGGAATCGTATTCTCGTCGAGGTCGACTCCCATGACGGGCTCACCCGCCGCGATGCGATAGGCCTCCAATCGCTCGGGTGCGGACTCGACACCATCCGGCCTGGCACCGACGACGACCATCCGCTCCCCCAAGCCGTGCCGCCACGGCATGCGGAATCTGATCACCTCTCCATCCCCTGACCATTCCCCGGCGGGCGGCGCCGCGTCCGTCACCATTCCCAAGTCCCGACCCCACATCTCCCACACGGGGCGTTCGTCGACGGTCAGATCGACATCGACACGAATCTTGAAACGGCGCAGGTCACCGGCAACCACCTCCGCCCTCCCGGCGTCGCATACCAACCCAACCCGGTCGGCGCCCCGCAGGACGAACAACGTGGCACGCAGCTTTCCATTCGGCGCCAGTAGCAGTGAGCGGGCGGTCCCTCCCACCGGAATGTTGCCGATGCTCTGGCTGAGCAAACCGTCGAGGAAGGAGACATGGTCGGCACCGCTAACCCACACTATCTCCGATCGCCCTTGCGCCAGCAGCGGGCGCTCAGACATCGCCCGCGGCCTCCACCGCGGCGAGGACGGCCGCCGCCTTGTTCATGCACTCCTGGTACTCCGCGGTCGGGTCACTGTCGGCCACCACACCCGCCCCGGCTTGCACCCACGCCTTGCCGTTTGCCGCCACCATCGTGCGGAGGGCGATCGCGGTGTCGAGATTGCCGGAGAAGTCGAGATACCCCACGGCACCTGCGTATGGCCCGCGGGCGGTGGGCTCCAGATCGTCGATGATCTCCATGGCACGCACCTTTGGCGCGCCCGAGACGGTGCCGTGCGGGAAAGTGGCACGGAGCACATCCACAGGGCCGATGTCGGGGCGAAGACGACCCGAGACACCCGAGACTATGTGCATCACGTGGGAGTACCGCTCGATCACCATCAGATCGTCGACCTGGACGCTCCCGAACTCACAGACCCGACCGAGGTCATTGCGGGCAAGATCGATGAGCATCACGTGCTCAGCGCGCTCCTTGGGGTCCGCGAGCAACTCCTTTTCCAGCCGCTCGTCTTCCTCACGAGTCTTGCCACGGGGACGGGTCCCTGCGATCGGCCTGCTGGTGGCGACACCGTTGCGTGCCCGCACCATGAGCTCAGGCGAAGAGCCGACAATGGCAACTCCGTTACTGCGGACAAAGAACATGAACGGCGACGGGTTCACCAATCGGAGTGCCCTGTAGACGAGGAACGGGTCGGCGTCGAGATCAACCTCCAGCCGGATCGAAGGCACGATCTGAAAAGCATCTCCGTTCCTGATGTGCTCCTTGGCCACGAGCACCGCACTCTCGAACTGCTCCTGGCTCATGTTCGCCATCGCATCGGGCGATGCCGCAAAAGTGGGTCGCGGCCTTGCCTCGTACCGGGACGATGCCGCCAGCAGATCAGCCGCCTCAGACAGCTCCGCCACCGCCAGGTCGTAATCGGCTCCGGGGTCGTCTCCCGCAAAGACGTTGCGGACGAGATACACCGTCTCCCGAAACCGGTCGACCGCGGCGAGCAGCCCGAAAAACTGCCACACCATCTCGGGCAGACCGCGGTCATCCGGGGGCCGGTTGGGGAGGTGCTCGATGTGACGAACCGCGTCATAGGCCAGGTACCCGACGGCACCCGTGTGCAGCGGCGGGAAGTCATCGCCATAACCGAGCTCCGCCGGGGTCGGTACCGAATGCGTCGCGATCACCTGCTCGAGCACACTGAGTGGATCACCGGGAGGCAGCTCGATCGCTCGACCGGAAACGGAGCATTCGCCGTCGCGCGCCGAAAGGGTGAACTCGGGTCTGCCCCCGACAAACGACCATCGAGCCCATCGCTCACCACCCTCGACGGACTCGAGGAGGAAGCCGGGCTCGTCGCCGATCAGCTTCTCGAATACCGAGATCGCCGTCTCCCTGTCGCCCAGCACCTCGACGGAGATGGGAACAACTGCGAAGCGGGCGGCAAGCTCGACGAATTGGCTGCGAGAAAGGTCCGGTGTCATGCGGCGAGGTTAGACCGCGCTACACGGTCCCGGTTCACACCGTGGTCAGGCTCTCGAGCCCCATCCACCGCAGCAGGTTGTCGAAGAAGGAGGAGAGAGCATTGATGTTGCCTGTGACCATCAGCACCCCGAAGCCGGCAAGCAACAAGCCGGACACGACACTGATCGGGGTCAGGTATCGTTTGATCCCGTTGACCACGGAGAAGGTCTTTGCCAGCAGCAACGCTGAGATGAGGAACGGGACGCCGAGACCGAGCGAGTAGAAACCGAGCACGAGCATGGCGTGCCCCGTTTCCCCCGTGGTCTCGGCATTGAGCCCCAACGTGATTGCGGCGCCGAGGAACGGGCCGATACACGGCGTCCAACCGAAGGCGAACGCCATACCCATCACCGGCGGGGCGAAGACACCGAGTTTGCTGGGACGGACCTCCTTGCGACGGTCCTTCATCACCGGCAACAGGAAATCCGGTTGCCAGATCGCCGTGAACGCGATGAAGAGACCCATCACGATGATCACCCAGCCGGCCACGGTGGTGAACACGCTCTCCCGCAACAGCCGACCCAGCGAAGAAGCGGCACCACCGAAGAGTACGACGAACACAAGCGTGAAGCCTGCAACGAAGAGCAGCGTCGCCCTGGTCACCTTCCACATCGATGCCCGGCCTTCTGCGATGTCACGTGTCGAGTACCCGGACATGAGGCTCAGATATCCGGGGAGAAGCGGTAGCACGCACGGTGACAGAAACGAGGCCGCTCCGGCGAGCACTGCCGCGACCAGAGAGGTGTCGACCTCGGCCAAGATGGCTATGTGGCTCACTGCTGACTCCTGTGCGGGACCTCGCTCGACGACAACGCGGTACGGCTCCCGTTTGTTCCCGATCGGACCGTTATGAAGACCATCACCGCTCGTGCAGGGTAACCTCCTGCCGCTGATGCAAAATCAAGACGGGCTGACAACCGCATGCCGGTGATCTCCGACCTCACCATACGGGACAGGCGCATACTCACATTGATGCTCTTCGTCGCGCTAGTCGCCGGATACGGCGGCAGCCAGCTGAGCCACACCCTGCCGTTCGCCAGGCACGCGCTCGATCTGAGCGAGGGAACAATGAACTGGGTGTTTGCGGCCACCCGTGTCGCCTCGTTCCTGGGGCTTGCCTTCATGGTCATCGCAGATCGCCGCGGCAGACGGATGCCTTTCCTCATCGCATTCGTGTTGCTGCCGGTCGGCAACTTGCTGACGTCGATCGCCCCTGATCCGGTCACCTTCACTCTCGCCCAGAGCCTCACCCGCGTTGCCGTCATCGCTGTTGCCGGACTGGCAATCGTGATCCTCGCCGAAGAGCTCACCCCGCGAATTCGCGCACTCGGGCTCGGCCTCTACGCCCTCGCCGGCGCGGCAGGATCCGGCTTGGGGCTCACCCTCCTCCCGATCGCCGATGCCAGCGACAGCTCATTTCGTATCCTGTTTGCCATCACGGGCATCGGCTTGCTGGCGGTCCCGCTGCTGGTCCGCTTTCTCGGTGAGAGTCGGGCGTTCGTTTCCTACGAGCGCAAGGTCACGTTCCGCACGGCACTGAAAGCTGGCTTGAGCCGCCACTTCTGGCCCATGGCAGCCATCTCATTCCTCATCGCCATGTTCTCGTCTCCTGCGACATCGTTCGTCATGGAGCGGTTGGTGGACAACCTCGCATGGGAGACCGCACCCGCACGGTTCCTGCTCATGGTGTTCAGCGGGCTCGGCACAGTCGGTGTGCTGATCGGAGGCAGGCTCGCCGACCAGATCGGTCGCAAGCGGACGACGATCATCTCATTGATGGTCGGATTGGTCGGAGGTGTTGGTTTCTACACCCAGGACAGCGGCTGGGTGCTCGCCCCGGCCATCTTCCTCGCCACGATGGGTCTCGGGATGCTCACACCCTCCTTGGGTGCGCATCGCTCCGAGCTGTTCCCCACCCGGGTCCGTGCCACCGCGGCCGGCTGGATCACCAACGTCGCCATAGGTGGCAGCATCGCCGGCTTCACTATCGGCGGACTGGTCGTCGACCGCATCGGCCTCTCAACGACCATCACCGCCCTCGGTGGTGGTCTGCTGATCGCAGCGCTGCTCGTCACCCGGCTGCCTGAGACACGAGGGATGGATCTCGTCCGGACCCGAGCGGGCCGAAAACGTGCCACCACGCCAGAGTCGCAAAGCGAACCAACATCATCACCGTCAACGCCCACCACACGCCGCGTAGACCCCAGCCCCGGGACTGCACCAAGCCAAGCCCGACAGCAGTGATCCCCGCCGCCAGCACGGTAGAACCGGCCAGATAGACGAATCGGGACGCTCCAATGGCGATGCCGTCCCACACGAACACAACTGCGTTGAGCGGCTGCATCGCGACGATGAAACCGTAGACACTCGAGATCTGGGCAATCACCACCGGATCATTGCTGAACCACTCGGGCAAGAGCCCCCGCCCTGCTGCCATCAGGACGCCGAGCAGCACCCCAACACCGAGGCCCCATCCGAGCAGGCGGTTCGCATAGCGCCGTGCCAGCTGCCGGTCGCGATCAAAGTGGAGACCGACCAATGCCTGGGCGGCGATCGCTAGTGCATCGACCACAAGGGCCAGGAACAACCAGAGCTGGATTGCGACCTGGTGCGCAGCGACAACCTCGTCACCCTGACGGGTTGCGACCGCGGTGGCCAGAGTCAGCGCACCGAGCAACGATCCACTGCGAATGACGAGGGCACGCCCGGCGCCGACCAGCGGGCGGACGGCCTCGAGTCCGGGCCAGGTGAGCCTCAGCCTGAATGTGTCCCGCTTTCTTCTGAAGATCTCGATGAAGACGAGAGCACCGACCCACTGTGCGAGCATCGTCGCCCAGGCGGCACCGGCGAGACCCCAGCCGAGACCAAAGATGAGAATCGGGTCCAGCACGAGGTTGAACAGGGAGATCGATCCGACCACCCACATGGGCGTCCTGGTGTCCTGGTACCCGCGGAACACACCATGCGCCACTGTTGCCAGCAGAACAGCCGGTATTCCAAGGACCCTGATTCGCAGATAGACGGCCGCGTCTGCGAGCAGGTCTGCGCGGGCTCCCATGATCCGCAATACGGGATCGGCGAGCACTTCGAGAGTCACCACCGTGGCGACGCCGATACCGAGAGCGAGCAACAGAGCCCCCGTGGTCAGCCTGCCGGCACGTTCCTCATCGCCTTTGGCGACCGCGCCGGCGATCAACGGAGTCGTGCCGTAAGCGAGGAAGTTGAACAGGAAGAACGCCAGGGAGAAGATCGCCACGGATACCCCAAGCGCACCGAGAGGCACCCGACCGAGGCGGCCGACGAATGCGGTATCGATCAGCGAGACGAGCGGATCGGCGGCGAGCGTGCCGAGCGCCGGTACTGCCAGACGGAATATCTCCCGGTCCAGCCGGCGCCCGTTCACCGCTTCGGCTGCCGCGACTTCGGCTCGTACGGGCACCGGTCCCGCAGCGGGCACTCCCAACAGCGGGGAGCCCTGGCATCGCAGACATCACGACCGAACTGGATGAAACGCATCGATATCCCAGCCCAAGTCTTCTTCAGGTAGAGCTCCTTGAGATCTGCCTCGATCTTCTCGGGCTCAGTGTTGCCGGTGAGACCGAGCCGTCTGCTCACGCGTTTCACATGTGTGTCCACAGCGATCGCCGGGTCTCCCCATACTTCGGCGAGCACGACACTCGCCGTCTTTCTCCCGACCCCACGTAGTGTCACCATGGCATCCAGGTCTCTCGGCACCTCACCGCCGAACTTCTCGACGACATCGGCAGCCATAGTCAGGATCGACTTCGTCTTCTGCCGATAGAAGCCCGTCGAGTAGACCACCTTCTCGACCTCGTCGGGGTTGGCCACTGCCAGGTCCTCGGGAGTCGGCCAACGTTCGAAGAGCACCGGGGTGACCCGGTTCACGTTCTCATCCGTTGTCTGTGCGGAGAGCACTGTGCTCACCAGCAGCTGCCATGGGCTCGCATACTCCAGAGCCGTCCCCGTCTGCGGATAGAGCGCAACGAGTCGTTTGAGAATGATCCGCGCCGCACGGCGTCGTTGCTCCAGCGGCTCGTCGAGAGGATTGGTCGCTGCCATGGCGGTGGAGTGTAGGGGAACGGGTGCTCCTCCCGATTTCCTGATGCAGGTCTCCGCCCGGCTACGATCACCTCCGTGGATTTGCATACCGCCGTCGCAGAACGGGCCCGCGTCGAGGGAAACCTCGTGTTGGTGGACGAGTTCCTCAACCATCGAGTTGAGCCGGAGGTGATTGCCTCCGTCGGTGCCGACCTCGCAACCGCGTTCGCCGACTTCGATCCCGATCTGATCCTCACTGCCGAGGCATCCGGGATACCGCCTGCCATGGCTTGCTCTCATGAGATGGGGATACCCATGGTCTACGCCAAGAAGTATCTCGGCACCGGTGACCGATATTCCTTTGCGCGGGAAGTGACTTCCCCCACCAAAGGCGTCGAGTACCGGGTCGAGGTGGCGAGACGGGTGCTTCCTCCCGGGCTGCGAGTGGTCATCATCGACGACTTCCTCGCCAGAGGACGTACCGCCGAGGCCCTGGGCGAGATCGTCGCCGAGGCAGGGTGCGAGGTGCTCGGCTTCGGCTTCGCCATCGAGAAGCAATGGCAGGGAGGCCGGGAGCGGCTCGAGCGTCACGGATGGAAGGTGCACTCGGTAGTGGAGCTCGTCAGCATCGAGGGATCCTCGGTCGTCATCAAGTGACCGGGTGATCGTGTGATCAGCGAGCAGCGGATCGCAGTTGATACGGGACCGCTACGACCACTGCTTCGGCTGCGGGACTTCAAACCCGAGCGGGCTCCGGCTCGATGGATTCGAGCGCAACGGCAATCAGGTCAGGGTGGAGTTCCGACCGCACCCGACCAACGCGGGTTCACCGGTATCCTCCATGGTGGCATTGTCGCCACCGCCCTCGACGAGGTGATGGCGTGGACGGCGATGCTGGTTGAAGGTGTACTCGTCGTCACCGGGACCATGGAGCTCCGCTATCGGAAGACCGGCACGTGCCGGCGCCGAATTCGAGTCTGTGGGCACTCTCGAAGAGCGCAGAGGTCGCCGTCTCAAACTCGCCGGCGACATGCTGGACGGCGACACGGTCGTGGCCGAAGCGACGGCAGTGTTCCTCGTGCGCGGGAGCGACCTCCCGACACTGGACCGAGCGTGGGCGGCTAACCCCCGAAAGGTCATCAACAAGCCGAAGGCGACCGCCAGGTTGACGAATCCCGCGACCACCTGCCAAAAGGCCCGCGGGTTTGCCTCAGGGCGAAGCCCCTTGCGCAGCCGCTCCTCAGCATTGACCCGTCTCAGCACGCCACGTCGCACATCTGGATCGTCAAAGTCATCGTCCGGACGTTGCGGGAACCGAAGAGAGCTCCCGCCGCTCCGAGACCCATGCTCGTGTAGCCACCGCCGGTCGCACCGCCGGCAAGCAGCAGGATGACCCCGGCGGCCATCGCCACATATGCGATGCCCTCGATCAGCGATGCCGACGAGAACACCCCGACGCCGATGCCGAGCGTGAGAATCACTGCCCAGCCAATACCGAAGGTAGCCAGGTAATCGGGCATTCGATCCCGAAGAGGAAGGACCTCGCCCTCGAGAGGATTGCTCCCCGTCACCGGACCTGCACCGATTGATTGTCTCTGGCAGTGCGACTCCAGGTATCGCAGGATGCGGACACAGAGGGCGATCAGGCCCAGAATGATGAACAGGGCTCCGAAGATCCAGCCGATCAACTCGAACCCGGCGAAGTAGCTGTTCCGGCAGTCGGTGAGACCGTCGCCGCAGAGGCCCCAGCCGGTGCCACCGCGATGGAGGTCGAGCAGCACCATGAGCGGAATCAGCGCCACGGCGATGGCGGCACCAATGAGAGCGACGATGATGGCTCGGAGTGCGATCATGCGCGGAGCTTACCGCGGATGGAAAAGAACGCTTGCCATCGAGTAGTGGTGAGCCTGCAATCTCCTAGACTGCTGACGGGCCACGGAGAGAGGGATCATGGAGTTCTACACGGAGGAGTTCACGCGGGAGGAGGAGGCGGTTCTCTCCCGTTTCTTCACCAATCTCGATCTTCCCGTGTTTGCCATCATCAACCTGCCCGAGGTGGTCAAAGGTGCCCTCTTCGCCCGCTACAGCCGATCATTCAAATCGGTGCGCCGTCTGTTCCTCGACGAGTTCTACAACCAACCCGAGGTCGGTGTCAGACATATCGCTGCGGAGCTAGAGGATGACGATCCGATGGTCAAGTTGCAGAGCGCCCAAGCCCTGTATGACCGTGTCTTCTCCGAGTACGGCGACGATTCCGTCGCACAACTCGGTGGCGCTCATCTTGCTTGTGAGCAGGCCTCCAACGTATTGACCAAGGTCCTCGAATGGGGAAGGCTCGCCGCCTACCTCGAGCAGAGCACCCGCTACATCTTCTACGACGCAAAGCTCGGCGACCGCTACCGCTATGCCGTCCCACCCGAGATCGCCGCATCACGCCACCACGACCGGTACGTGGAGACCATGGATTGGCTCTTCGACACGTACGGCGAGCTGGTGCAACAGATGGTGCCCTACTACGAGACGCTCTACCCCAAGCAAGAGGGCGACTCCAACTTCGTATGGCGCTCCACGATCCGGGCAAAGGCGTGCGACGACATCCGCGGCCTGCTCCCGGCAGCAACCCGATCGAGCGTCGGCATCTTCGCCTCGGGCCAGGCCTACGAGATGATGCTGGTCCGGATGCGCGCCCACCCACTCGCCGAGGTGCGCACGTACGCCGACTTGATGCTGACCGAGCTGAGGAAGGTGATCCCCTCGTTCATGCGGAGAGTCGATGTCCCCGACAGAGGTGGTGATTGGAGCAATTACCTCGGGGAGATCGCAGCGCAGATGAACGAGCTCGCCGTTGCGATCGACGCAGCCCCGGAGCCACGCCCCGAGGTTCGACTGATCGAGTGGGATCCCGACGCCGAGATGAAGACTGCCGCCGCCGCGCTGTACCCGTACACCAACTTGCCAGACGATCAGATCGTTCGTCTGGTGGAAGCGATGTCACCACAGGAAAGAGCAGGGCTGATCGACGCCTACGTCGGTGATCGGCGCAATCGACGTCACAAGCCGGGCCGAGCCATGGAGCGAACCGCCTATCGCTTCGACATTCTCTGCGACTACGGGATCTTCCGGGATCTGCAGCGCCATCGCATGCTCTCTATCGACTGGCAACGACTCTCCCCCACCCACGGGTATATCACCCCGGAGTCGATCGACGACATCTCGGCTACCGCAGTTTGGGACGAGGCCATGGAACGAGCCCGATCCCTCTACGAAGACATTGCGGCAGACCTGGGGGCCGAGGTTGCCCAGTATGTGGTCCCGTTCGCCTACCGGATCCGATTCTTCTTCCAACTCAACGTCCGTGAGGCGTTTCATCTACTGGAGCTACGCACCGTGTCCGGAGGCCACCCCGGCTACCGCCGGGTCGCTCAGGAGATGCATCGCCTCATCGCCGACCAGGCCGGGCACCGGCAACTAGCCGCCGCGATGAGGTTCGTCGACCATGCCGACTACGACCTCGCCAGGCTCGAAGGGGAGCGAAGATCGGCAGCCAAACGCGCCGCAGCCGGTATCAGCGAGCCCGAGGATTGAGCCCCGGCTTCTGAGGTTATGCGTCTACTCGGCCAGGGGGATGCGGAGCACCAAGTGCTTGTCCTCCAGGGCCCAGGTGGCACTGCCTACCAGCGAGTAGTCGAGATAATCCTTCTCGGCCTGTCTGATGAACCGCTGCCGGGCTTCGCCCTCGAGCGGCGGAATCCCCCGCTCTTTGACTGCTTTGGCGCGATCTCGATAGCGCTCTAGGAATTCTTCGACATCTAGTTGAGCCACAACCATCCTCCTGGCGAATCGTCGCTTCAGGCTAGTCGCCGGGAACGGGCCGCTACGCTCGCGAGAAATGATCGACTGCAAGATGACTTTCGTCTCCGGGAAGGGTGGCGTCGGCAAATCGGCGATCACCGCATCTCTTGCGCTGCGTGAAGCCAGACACGGCAGGCGAGTACTCGTCATCGGCATGGTGGAAGGCATCGGGATCGCCGCCCACCTCGCCACCGAGCCTCTCAGCTACGAGCCACGCCGGATCCGCTCCGGGATCGCCGCACTCGCCGTCAACCGGAGTGATGCGCTCGATGAGTACCTGCGTCTGCAGCTCCGGGTCCCCAAGGTGGCCCCCACCAAGGTGCTCACCCGGGCGCTCAGCGTCCTCGCCGAGACGGCACCCGGAGTGAGGGAGATCGTCACCATCGGAAAGCCGATCTATGAAATGTGGCGCGACGACTATGACGTCGTCCTGATCGACGCTCCCCCGCTCGGACAGCTGTTCTCATACCTACGCGCCCCGTCCACGATCGCCGATCTGGTACCCGCAGGGCCGATCCGTGCCCAGGCTGAGCGGATGGGGGCCGCACTCGGCAATCCAGAACTGGCCGCGCTGATCCTGGTCACCACACCTGACGAGTTACCGGTGCTGGAGACGATCGAGGCCCTCGACCAGCTCGAGGATGAGCCATTACTCCGCCTCAGCGGTCTGATCTCCAACCGGGTGCTCCCCGAATTGGCATTGACCGATCATGATGTCGCTGCGCTACCGGATGGCGCGCATCGTGCCGCCGCCGAGCACCATCTGCTGGCCCGCAACCAGCAGCAGCGCTGGTTGGCCGAGCTTCCCGCTGGCCCTCGGTTCCCCTATTTGTTCGGGATTCATACCGCCGGTGAGGTCGCGGAGACTCTTGCTGATCTGTGGGGAGAGCAATCGTGAGCACTCGCGTCCTCGTCGTCACAGGAGCAGGAGGTGTCGGCAAGACAACGCTCTCGGCCGCTCTCGCAGTCACCGCAGCGCGCAACGGGCTCCGGGCGTGCGTGATCACTGTCGATCCGGCGCAACGCCTTGCCGACGCACTCGGCATCGCCTCGTTGACCAACCACCCCGGACCGGTGGCAGCACAGCCGGGATTGTCCGCAGCGATGCTCGACGTCACCGCCGCATGGGAGGCCATGGTGCACCGCCACGCCGATCCCGAGGTTGCCGCTCGATTGCTCGCCAACCCGTTCTTTCGAGCGCTGGCAGACCGATTCCCTGCGGCACAGGCTTACGCCGCCGGGGAACAGATGGCCGAGCACATCGAGTCCCACCGCTGGGATCTCCTCGTTGTAGACACCCCACCCGCCGGCGGTGGCCTCGATTTCTACACGGCGCCGCAGCAGGTGCGAGAGGTGGTCGGTGGCAGGCTGTTGCGCTGGCTCACCGGGGCAAGCCTCCCGGGTCGAAGGGCTCTGTTCCGGATCACTGCTCGCCCGGCGCTGAAGATCGCCGACACCGTGCTCGGCGGACCGCTGCTCGAGGCAATCGCCGAGTTTCTCATGGACCTCCGTTCCCTGTACGACGGTCTCTCGCAGCGGGCACACGCCATCGAGAACCATCTACGAGCCGCAGAGTCGATCGTCGTCACGACTGCCGAGCCGACACCACTTCGGGAGGCACGCCGGTTCTTCGAGGAGCTGGAGACGGCGACAGGAAAGCCGGGGACGGTCGTTTTCAACAAACAACTGCCGGAGAGCTGGACCCGCTCGACCAATCTGCGAAGCCCGGGAATCTCGGCGGCCGTGCGCAGCGCGGCTCGCGAGAATCTGAAGACGGTGGGCGAGCGAGGTCAGGCTCCAATCTGACATCAAACACGAGTTCGCCGCCCGCTACGGCTTGGATCTCGTCAGCGTGCCGTGGTCGACCGAGGCCCCCACGTCCGTCGATGCCCTCGCCGAATTACTCGAGAGATCACCGGCTCTCGCCGCATACGCAGGCTAGATCACATCACCGCGGAGGGCCCGAGCAACTCCCGCAACTCGGCAAACAAGGCCGAGCGTGGCTCGACCCGATGATCTTCACCAAGCCGGATCACCTTCTCACCGCTCTCGGATGTCATGTGCAGGTAGACGGCGGCGGCACCAGGATGATTCTGGAGAGCGCCACGGAGTCGATCGACCATGTTCTTGGACAGGCGCGACGCAGGCACCCGGAGCCGGACCATGTCCTCCTCGTTCAGCTGTGGTTCCCGCAGCTCCTGGGCGATGAACTTGACGTCGTCACCCCGATGGTCGACACGACCGGTGACGACCAGAATGGCGTCCTCCCGCACCAGGGGGCCGAACTCAGCGACCACCCGGGGAAAGGCGACCACCTCGGTGCTGCCCTGGAGATCCTCCAGCGTGAAGAACAACATCGGATCACCCCCCTTGGTGTAGCGCCGGGTGATAGAGCCGACCACGCCCCCGATGCTCACCTTGTCCTTGTCGGCACGATCCCATAGACCGGGAATCGTGCACGTGCATATCGCCTGCATCGCCTTCTCGATCCCGAGTAGCGGATGATCGGAGACGTACAGGCCCAGCATCTCCTTCTCGAAACCGAGCTGTACCTTCTTGGACCAATCATGTCCGGGAACGTCGATCTCGACCTGCTCGATCTCGACGTCGCCACCGCCAAACAGGCTGTACTGGCCCATCTCCTCTGCTCGCCGGCGGGCGATCGTTGCATCGAGGATGTCCGGGTACACCTCGAACAGGCCCCGCCTGCTGTGGCCCAGGGAATCGAATGCTCCCGCCTTGATCAGCGACTCGATGGTCCGCTTGTTCAGCACGGAGAGGTCGACCCGGTTGATGAAATCGCCAAACGAGGTGAAACGACCATCTCGCTTCCGTTCCTCGATCATCAACTCGACGACCGCCTCGCCGACGTTGCGCACGGCCGACATGCCAAAAGTGATGTTCCCGTCGACGGCCGAGAAGTCGACATCGGATCGGTTGACGTCCGGAACGAGCACCTTGAGCCCCATTTGCCTGCACTCATGCAGGTAGAGGGCGGTCCTGTCCTTGTCTCGTTTGACGGCGGTGAGCAGAGCAGCCATGTACTCGGCCGGGTAGTGGGCCTTCAGCCATGCCGTCTGGTAGGCGACGAGGGCGTATGCCGCCGAGTGCGACTTGTTGAACCCGTAGCCGGCGAAGTGCTCGATGAACCCGAACAGTTCCTTGGCGTGCGCCTCTGCCGTCCCGTTGGCGACGGCGCCCTCGATGAACTTCTGTTCCTCGGCGGCCATCACCGAAGCGATCTTCTTTCCCATCGCCTTCCGCAGTCGATCCGCCTCGGCCATCGTGAACCCGGCGACCTTCTGAGCGGTCTGCATGACCTGCTCCTGAAACACCATGATCCCGTACGTGTCGGCGAGGATCTCCTCGAGGTCCGGATGGGGGAAGGTGACCTCGGACCGGCCGTTCTTGCGGTCCGCGTACTCGGTGTGCATGCCCGCACCGAGCGGGCCCGGCCGGTAGAGGGCATTCAGCGCAGTCAGATGCTCGAAGCGGTCCGGCTGGAGGTTGCGCATCAATGCCCGCATCGGGCCACCCTCGAATTGGAACACACCCATCGAGTCGCCGGCGCGCAGCATGTCGTAGACGGCAGGATCGTCGAGCGGGATCAGATCGATGTCTGGCCGCGACCCGGTGTTCGTCTCGATCAGTTCCAGCGCTCGCTCGATCGTTGCGAGGTTGCGCAAACCGAGGAAGTCCATCTTGAGCAAACCGAGCGCCTCGACCCCGTGCATCTCGAACTGGGTGACTACCTCGGCTCCCTCACCCTTCTGCTGCAGCGGGACGATCTCGATGAGCGGTGTTGGTGCGATGACAACGGCTGCAGCGTGGATCGAATCCTGGCGACGTAGCCCCTCCAGGCCGCGGGCGGTGTCAATCACTCGCTTGACCTCGCCATCCTGGGCATACAGCTCTCGAAGCCCGTGCGCTCCTGTGTACCAGTCCTTCACGGTCGAAGATGCGTCTGCGGGTGGCTCCTCGAGACATTGGGCGAGAGTCGCCTCTTTGCCGAGGATCGCAGGTGGCATCAGCTTTGCCGCCTTGTCACCCAGGCCGTATGGGAAACCGAGCACCCGCGCCGCGTCACGGATCGCCTGACGTCCCTTGATGGTTGAGAACGTGATGATCTGTGCAACGTGGTCCGATCCATATCGATCGGAGCAGTACTTGATCATGTCGCCCCGGTACCGCTCGTCGAAATCCATATCGATGTCGGGCATCTCGTGGCGGCCCGGGTTGAGGAACCGCTCGAAGATCAGACCATATTCGAGCGGGTCGAGCTTGGTGATGCCCAGGCAGTACGCCACGATCGACCCTGCTGCGCTCCCCCGGCCCGGCCCGGTGCGTATGCCGTGCTCGGTGGCGTACCGGATGAGGTCCCACACGATCAGGAAGTATGCCGAGAAACCCATGTCCTCGATGACTCGCAGCTCATACTCGATGCGCTCTCTCGCCTCTTCCGGCAAGGGATCCCCGTAGCGGGCCTTGGCGCCTGCGAGTACCAGATCTTCGAGATAGCTCTTCTCGGTTTCGCCATCGGGAACCGGGAATTGAGGTAGCAGGATCTGGCCGAACTCGATTTCGTGGTCTACCCGCTCGGCGACGAGCAGCGTGTTCCGGCACGCCCCCGGGAACTCATCGTCCGGGAAGAGGGCATTCATCTCGGCGGCACTCTTTATGTAGAACTCAGAACCGTGGAATCTGAAGCGATCCTCGTCCGCCTGATTCGCCCCGGTCTGGATACACAGCAGCACATCGTGTGCGTTCGCTTCGTGAGCGTATGTGTAGTGGCTGTCGTTGGCAGCGATCAGCGGGGCCCCGATGTCCGCAGCGATCTGCCTCAGGTCTCCGAGCACCTTCTTTTGTGCGGGAATGCCGTGATCCTGAATCTCGATGAACCAGTTGTCCTTGCCGAAGATGTCCTGGTACATCGCCGCGGCGGCCACAGCGGCGTCGTAGTCGCGGACTTGACCGACGTTCCCCTCCTCGTTCGACGCATCGGGGGCGAGCATCTGGGGAACGTGACCACCGAGGCACCCGGAGAGGGCGACGATGCCCTCGTGATGCTCGTTCAGCAACTCAACGTCCATTCTCGGCTTGTAGTAGAAACCCTCGAGATAGGCTCGAGACGCCAGTTGCATCAGGTTCCGGTAACCCGTGTCATTGATGGCGAGCAGGGTCATGTGGTAGCGAATATCATCACGGCGTGGCGGTCGATCGAACCGGGAGCCCGGGGTGACGTAGGCCTCGATGCCGATTATCGGTTTCACCCCTGCAGCCTGGGCAGCCCTGGTGAAATCGACGACTCCGTAGAGGACGCCGTGGTCTGTGATCGCAACCGCAGGCTGATTGTCTGCGGCCACTGCCTTGACCAGGTCTTTGACCCGCGCCGCCCCATCGAGCATCGAGAACTCGGTGTGGACATGCAAATGGGCAAACTGATCCGTCGACACCCGGTCTCCAATTCAGAACTACACCCATGTAAGCACGGTCAAGGCGCTCTCGCTACACCGCGAAAAAAACTGCAATTCACCGCTTGGAGCGGCCTTGGCTACTATCTCGGTGCCCAACGGCCGACACGACAATATCGGAGGCGAACGATGCGCATTGGGATTCTCACCGGCGGTGGCGATGTACCGGGTCTCAACCCGACAATCAAGGCCGTCGTCAACCGTGTCAGCGAAGCTGGCCATTCCGTGGTCGGCATCCGCCGTGGCTGGGGTGGCCTCCTCAACGCCAACCCGGACGACCCTGAGAGCTGGAACGAGCACATGCTCGAGTTGACCTCGCAGACGGTGCGGACGGTCGACAGGACCGGTGGCACCTTCCTGCACACCTCGCGGACCAATCCCGGCAAGGTGAAGCCCGGTCGATGTGCCCGATTTCCTCGCCCACCGTGCCGAAGGTGATGGACCGTTCGACTTCACCGACCACGCCCTCAGAGTGGTCGACAAGCTGGGCATCGACGTGCTGATCCCGATCGGGGGCGACGACACTCTCTCCTACGGTCTACGCCTCCACCAAGAAGGGGTTCCGGTCATTGGCATCCCCAAGACGATGGACAACGACGTTCACGGGACCGACTACTGCATCGGTTTCTCGACCGCGGTCAGCCGTGGGGTTCAGTTCATCCACAATCTGCGGACTGCCACCGGCTCGCACGAGCGAATCGCCGTCGTCGAGCTGTTCGGCCGGTACAGCGGCGAGACGGCCTTGATGACTGCCTACCTGGCAGGGGTGAAGCGGGCCATCATCTCCGAGGTTCCCTTCAACGTGGACCACCTCGCCGACCTGCTCATCGCCGACAAGTCCGAGAATCCATCCAACTACGCGATGGTGACCATCTCGGAGGGTGCGCGGCTCGAGGGTGGCGACATGGTGTTGAGCGGCAGGGAAGACGCCTTCGGTCATCGCAAGCTCGGTGGTATCGGGGCGCTCACCGGAGAGCTCCTCAAGGAGAGAACCGGCGAGGGCATCATCTTCCAGCAGGTTGCGTATCTGATGCGGTCAGGCGCCCCCGACTCGCTCGACCTGATGGTTGCCCTCAACTATGCGGTGATGGCCGCGGATCTCGCCATGGAGGGAGCGAGCGGACGTATGGTCGCGCTGCGCGGTGGCACATACACCAGCGTGCCGATCAGCGTCACCGGCGAAGGCGTCAAGCGAGTCGATGTCGATGAGCTATATGACCTCGAGGGTTACCGGCCGAAGGTCCGCCACGTCACCGGCAAGCCCATGTTCCTGTACTAGAGAAGCACGCGAAACGACGAAGCGGCCGCCCGGATGGGCGGCCGCTTCCCTTTTCACCTCAATCAGGGGACCAGCATCACCGGGCACGGGGCATCATGGACGAGGCGGTTGGCCACCGAGCCGAGCATGATCCGCTCGATGAGCCCGGCTCCTCGTCTGCCGATGATCATCACGTCGGCATCGACCTGCTCGGCATAGTCGAGCAGCATACGCGCCGGATCTCCCACGTCCTCGATCTGGACGACTTCGAGATCGCTCAGATCGAGGTCGGCAACGACCGAGTCGAGGATCTCACGCTGCGCCTCAGTGAGCGATCGGCTCAGCGCCGAAGGGGTCGGGGGCGAGCCGACGATCCCCCACCATCCCTCGGGAGGTCTGACGATGGTGACCATGTGGAGAGTCGCACCGTTCTTCCTCGCGATATCAGCACCGACTCTCGCTGCATGGCGTGACTGATCGGATCCATCGACGCCTACAACCACATTCCGCACGTCCCATTCGGGCACATCCATGACGCCTCCATATCTCAATACTCACAAAATACCGCCATTCGGCGGCAGGAACCAGTTATTTACCGTCTTGCCCCATGCCGGGGAACGACGGGCGACTAGGTTGACAACTGTTCGATCAGGAGTTGCACATGTCGGTTATCGGAGTCCTCACCGCCGGGGGAGACTGCCCCGGTCTCAACGCCGTCATTCGTGGCGTGACCGTCCGTGCCATCAAGCGACACGATGCCGAGGTCATCGGGATCCGCGAATGGTTGGGAAGGTCTGATGGAGGGCCACACCATGCAACTGGACCGGGATGCGGTGCGAGGCATCCTGGTGCGGGGCGGCACCATTCTCGGCTCGTCGCGGATGGACCCGTACGTGCATGGCGACGGCTATGCCAGCTGCGCCAAGACCATCGAGCAGAACGGCATCGACAGCCTCATCGTCGTCGGTGGGGACGGCACCCTCCGCTCGGCGCTGCAACTCTCGCAAGAGGGATTGCCGATCGTCGGTGTGCCCAAGACGATCGACAATGACATCAACGGCACCGACACGACGTTCGGATTCAGCACCGCCGTCCAGGTGGCATCGGATGCCATCGATCGGCTCGTTAGCACCGCCGAGTCGCACAACCGGGTCATCGTCGTCGAGGTCATGGGTCGCACCAAGGGATGGATCGCCACCTATTCCGGGATCGCAGGCGGAGCCGACGCCATCCTCATCCCCGAGTTCCCCTACGACCTCGACGAGATCGCCGAGATAATCCGGAGACGGCACCGTCACGGGCAGCGGTACACGATCGTCGTCGTCGCTGAGGGTATCGAGCCTCCGCCGTCCACAAAGGCGCTCAGAAGGTCCGCAAGGACGCCTTCGGCTTCGAACGGCTCGGAGGGGTCAGCTATCTGGTCGCAGACGCCCTCGAGGAGATGACCGGATTCGAGACTCGGGTTTCGGTGCTCGGGCATATCCAGCGCGGAGGCACGCCCTCGGCGTTCGACCGGGTGCTGGCAACCCGGTTTGGGGTGCATGCGGCCGATCTCGCCGCCGCAGGTGAGAGCGGCGTCATGGTGGCCGTGCGAGGGCTCGACATCGTCGCCGTGCCTATGGAGGAGGCATGCTCGACAATCCGGGGCGTGCCGGACGATCTGTTCGACACGGCGGCTACGTTCTTCGAGTAAGGCCTATTCGACCCCAACGCCTCCGAGGAGCGGCCGTTTGCGGGGACGACGCTTGGGGGCCTTGCCCACCGATTTCACGGCGTCGTAGAGCTCATCGAACGAAGCCTCCATTGCCGCCGCGAATGCGTCTACGTCCGGGACTATCTCGTAGTCGGCGTTGAATCCCCAATACACCTGCCCCGCATATGAGAACAGCGCCACCCCGACGCCGTGCCCGTACCAGAGCGGGACGAGGGCGTACGACTCCAGCATCTCGGCCTCGAGGAGGTAGAGGGGAAATTGGGGACCGGGAACGTTGGTCACGGTCATGTTGAAGGGGCGGACGCCGGCGGCAAGGCGGCTGGCCATCGAGACCAGAGTCGCTGGGGCGCCTGCGGACAGACGGACCAGCGTGGCTGCCCCCAACGCCTGATTGGTCTCTTTGAGACGCTGGTTGCCTGTTTCACCGCCTCGAGCCGTGACAGCGGGTCCGGATCGGCACCGGCAGGTTCACCAGCCACATCGCTACCTGATTGCCCAGAGTGCCCGTTCATTCTGACCGCGCACCGAAACCGGCGCCATCGCGCGGAAATCGAGCTCGTCGAACTCATAATCTCGCTCTTCGATGAGGAATCGACGCACGCCACCGGCAACTGTCGCCAGGATCACGTCGTTGACACTTCCCCCGGCGAGATTCTTCATTTCTTTGACCCGATCGAGCGGAGTTGCCAGCGTTCCGAATAGCCGGCTCGGGCCGACATCCCCGTTGAGCGGGGTATCGGAAGCTTTGGTCAGCCACCCCGAGGCGAGCGAGTAGCCGGCAGCCCTGATCCGATGCAGTCCCTCCCCTGCGATCTGCGGCGCATCGTCGCTGAACTGGCGGAGCGATCGTGCGGCCTTCCAGGCCCGCCCGGTGCGGCGTGCCGTCTCCCGGATGAGAACTCGGTCCCGGATGGAACCGGCCGAGGGACAAAGGGCCTTGGCTCTCTGATCTCCCCGACCGGTGACAGATTCAGCAGGACTGCCATGAGATCGACGCCGGCAATGCCGTCGATCATGCAGTGATGGATCTTCGAGATGAGGGCAAACCGATCGTTGTCGAGACCTTCGACGATGTTGAATTCCCACAAGGGTTTGACCGGTCGAGCTGTTGGGAAACGATGATTCCTGCTAGATCCTTCAATTCCTGCATGGAGCCCGGGCGCGGGAGACAGTAGTGGCGGACGTGGTAGTCGAGGTTGAAGTGCTCATCGTCGACCCAGACCGGGTGATCCTCCACGGGTACCCGGGCAAGCCGTTGCCTGTAACGGGGAATGAGATCGAGTTTCGACTCGATGAGCTGCCTGATCCGGTCCTTGTCGATTCCGCCATCGTTGGTTCGCAATGGTGCCGCCTCGAACACCGCGATCCCGCCGACGTGCATGTGCGTCGCACGCGACTCGAGTGCGAGAAACGAGCTGTCGAGATAAGACAGCCGCTCATAATGTCCGGGCATCGCAACCTATCCCAAAGACTCGGGGACAGGCCAAGACTACCCGGCGATGCCCGGAACGTGTCGACCGGGAGTGGTGCTATTCGCTTGATGCGACGTCGAGCGAAGCCAGCGAATCATTCAGGTCTGCCGGCAGCTGCGACTCGACCACATGGGGCCATCCGTCTGGCAATGTGAAACGCAGTCTGATGGCATGGAGCCACACCCGACCGGGATCACCGACCACGGTCTCCCCTGAGCCGTACGTCGGATCCCCGATGAGACTGTGGCCGATCGAGGCGAAGTGGACGCGGATCTGATGGGTGCGGCCCGTATCGAGCTCGACTTCAACCAGCGTGCAGTGATCCCACGCCGCCAGCCGCCGGTAGTGGGTGCGCGCCGGTCTCCCATCAGGAACGACCGTCATTCTGGTGGGACGCAGCGGGTCACGCCCGATGGGCGCCTCGATGGTCCCGGTGGCGGCGTTGAGCTGGCCGCTGATCAGAGCTCGATAGGTGCGCCCGATGTGACGCCGCCTTAGCTCCGCCTGGAGGTATTCGTGCATCTCGGCAGTCCTGGCAACGAGCAGCAATCCTGAAGTGTCCCTGTCCAGCCGGTGCACCAACCCCCAACGATGGCTCTCCCCAAGGGCGGCGAGGTCGGGGAAGCGGTAGGCGAGCCCGTGTGCCAGCGTCCCCCGCTTGTTGCCTGATCCCGGGTGAACGACCAGACCGGCAGGCTTGTCGATGACGAGCACGTCATCGAGCTCGAGAGCGACGTCGAAGTCGACCGGCTCGGGAACGAACTCCTCCGTGGCATCCGGGATCGGATACTCGATCTCGTCGCCGATGTGTGGAACGGTGCTCCTATCGGCGGGCAGACTCCGCCACCCTCACGGTGCCGGAGGCAATGGCATGCTCGCGGCGGATCGACTGATCCCGGCGAGAACCGCAAGGGTACGATCGAGGCGCACACCATCGAACTCGTCGGTGACCGTTACCGTCGCCCGCTCACTCATGAGAGGCTCCGGCGAACAGCAAGGTGAGCAGCAGCAAGGCAACGCCGACGTTGAGTGCTGCATCTGCGATGTTGAACGTCGGGATGAACCACCAGTCGATCCAATCGACCACGCCGCCATCGAGCAGACCCGGCCCACGGAAGATCCGGTCGGACAGGTTACCGAGCGCTCCACCGAGGATGAGGCCGATCGCAATGACCTCGATCCTCCGGCTCGACTTGCCGAGCACGTAGAGGAGGAACGCGACGATACCGATCCCGATGATCCCGATGATCTGACCCGAGTCGGTGAAGCTGGAGAAAGCAGCACCCGGGTTCTTGGTATACGTGAATCTCAGCCAGTCACCGATGATCCTCGTATACCCGCCGGAAAACAATTCACGCGCCCAGTTCTTGCTCAGTTGATCGACAATGACAACGATCCCTGCCGTTAGCAGGGCGAGCCGATACGCACTCTGCTGCGCCAGCTTCTGGGTGAAGAAGGACATAGCCGACCCGGCAGGCGCTCACGCCTGGTCGGCGTACTCCACACAGGTTGTGGCGTATGGGAGCGCCTCGAGACGCTCGACCGGAATCGACTTCCCGCTGACGAGGCAGATGCCGTAGGTTCCCTTCTCCATCCGCATCTGGGCGGCGTGTACCTTCTCGAGCAGCGCCTTGGCGTTCTCCAACACGGAGAGATCCATCTCCAATTCGAACGCAAGAGAGCCACCGTCGGCACTCAGCGGGTCGGCGCTGTGCTCGGCGCTATTGGATCCCAGGTTCGCTTCGGAGAAGACTTTGTCGTACTCATCGATGATCTCGAGTAGACGCGTCTCCTCCTCGTCGAGCTTGCTCCGCAGCCGTTCCAGCGTGGATTTGGCTAGATCTCGCGACAAGAAGACCTCCTTTGCGAACCGGGACGATAACAGGAACCGGCACTTCGTGGTCAATTCCCGATGTTTTCGATCCTCCCGACCAGATCTTCCGGGCTGATCCCATCTGCCACAAACCGCTTTCTTCGAGAGCCCGCACCGCCTGCCAGGCGGAGACGACAGTCCAGTGCGTCGTTGAGAAGTGCGATCACCGCCTTGTTGGCCTTGCCCTTTTCGGGGGCCGCCGTGACCCTGACTCGGAGAGCTCCTGCGTAGAAACCAACGATCTCGTTCTTCCTGGCACCCGGTACCACCCAGACGGTCAGCATGGACCCGCCCGGGTAGCTCGTAACCATTGCTTCGGCCGACATGCGGCAAGGCTAGCCCGGGGCCCCTCCACCGGTGGGTATCCGCATGACAAACACGGCTCCAGGCTCTCCCGCCTCAACGTCGATTTCCCCGCCGTGCTTGTCAACGGCAACCGAATGGGCGATCGAAAGCCCCTGTCCTGTCCCTTTGCCCACCTCCTTGGTGGTGAAGAACGGATCGAAGACTCGATCCCTGATGTCGGGCGAGATCCCGGGTCCGTTGTCTGCGATCCGGATTTCGACGAGCCCATCGACCAGTGTCGTCGAGATGCGGATCGTTCCCTTCTCGTCACCGCAGGCTCCACCATCCTCCAACGCCTGGGCACTGTTGACGATCATTATCAGCAGCGCCTGCCCGAGCGGTCCCGCATGGCCCATGATCTCAGGGAGCTCGGGTTCGAGATCGAGTGTCATATCCGCTACGTACTTCCACTCGTTGCGCGACACCTCGACCGTCGTCTCCACAACGCGATTGACATCCACCAGATGCTTCTCATCTGATCCGGGATGGGCGAAGTCCTTCATCGCCCTCACGATCTCGGCGACCCGTCTCGCACCTTCCATAGTCTCGGTCACGGCACCGGGCATCTCTTCGAGGAGGTACCAGCAATCCTTCTCCTCCCAGAGGGTTTCGATCGAGGCAACATGCTCACGAACATCGGGGCGGCCCTTCAGGGATGAGACGAGCTCAGCGCAGGCCTGCATGGATTCGGTGAGCGGGGACACCGCCTCCTCGAGAAAGGAGACGTTGTCGACAATGAACTGGATCGGCGTGTTTATCTCGTGTGCGATGCCGGCGGCAAGCGACCCGATCGCCTCCAGCTTCTGTGCCTGCAGCAGCTGTATCTGCGCGTCCTTCAGCTCCCTGTGGGCCTGCTGCGCCTCGTCCCTGCTCCTGCGCACCTTGTCGTAGAGATCCGTGTTGTGCAGCCCGACAGCAGTCTGTGCCGCCGTCATACGAACTAGCGAGAGATCCATCTCGGTGAACTCTGAGCCGCTCGGATTTACCAAGACGAGGGTTCCCACCACCTCACCTTCGACAATGATCGGCGCACCGGCGGCAGCCGTCCCGGAGCGATTGAGGCCGACACACTCGTGCCCGAGACCGAACCGATCATCACTCGCCATGTCGGAGACTGTCGTTGCCAGACCCGTCCGCGTCAGCCATCCGCACAGCCCGTCCATGACACCGCGGTACGGGCAGGTTGCCAGGACACCCCTGGGCAACCCGGTCCCGGCGACTGATACCACCTCCTCGACATCCTGATCGAACAGGTGGATGACCGCCTCTTGAGCCCCGATCACCTCCTGGGCAATGGAAACGACGAGCTCGAGCTGTTTCTTCTTATCGAAGGTGGAAGTGAGGCTCCTGCCCATGTCGATCAGCGACTCCAGTCGACCAACGTGCTCATGGATACGCGCCCGGGCATCGAGGTGCGCCTCCATCTCGCCCATCAGTCTGAACACCTCGCGTTCCGCGACCTTGTGCGCCCGCGTGTCGAGCATCATCACAATGACATTGGAGTAGTCCGGAGTATCCCCGGACAAGGGGGCGGCCCAGTGGAGGCGACAGTCGAACCCGGATCCGTCGAGGGTCGATCCGCTTGCGTCGCAAATAACCTCCCTCCTGTGTTCGGCGATGGCCACGATCTGGTCGATGAAGCCACCGAGCAAAGCGGTATCTAGGAGGCGGGTAGCGGACACTTCCCCGAGCACCTCGGACGCGTCGCATGCCCCGGCAAGCCCAACTGCCTTCTCGTTGGCACCGAGGATGACCATCTCACCGACGAGTGCCCGTACCAGCTCATCGTCTGCCAGAAGTCGGTCCCGTAGCTCATCGCCACCGAGGTCGAGCTCTTCGCAGCGGCGCGCCACCGCGCTCCAGTCCTCCCACCATGTGGGAACAGGGGCTTGCTCCAACTCGAAGCGTGCCTCTCTGTTGGTTCTATATACGTTGGGATAAGGCGCAGTCATGGTCTTGTCCGCTCGCTGCGACCATCACCCGGTCGGCCCGGCGGGTCTTTTGATAAGAGCTTTCGCAGCCGGCTATCTGGCGATGCGAACCTGGATGGGCTCCCTGATCCCAACGTGATCGGCGTACTGTGCAATCCTGGTGCGTGCGGTGTGGGTGATCTCGGCACCGGCTGTCAACAGCAATCGCCCGTCGTTCGTGTACAAATCCTCGGCGAGTCGCAAGCCGGAAACAATGTCTGCGGCCCATATCCCCCGCACTACATATCCGCCCGCGGCCACGGCGAGCTGCTCAAAGCCCTCGAGAATGTCGTCCGGGATGTCCCCGTGGTTCGCCCTCAGCTTCTGTGCCGCTGCACCCTCCTTCAGCCCACTCGTCAAGTATTCATCGTAAGCGGTGGCCGCCCGGACCAGATTGACACCAATGCGAATGTGGCGATCAGGCGGGAGCGGGGCACCGGGAGCCATACCTCCAACAATCTCAGCGACCGTCTCGAGACGCGGGATCTTCCCAATCAGCTCTCGGACGATCGACGGTTGCCGGTCGATGAGTTGACGTTCCTTCTCAGTCAGGTTCATGCCCAACACGCCATCGATCGACTACCTCGCTCGGGAGCAACGCATAGCCGATCTCGGAAAGTGTTGCCGCAACCTCGATGTCCCACGGATGGGTGATGCCGAGACCGCGTGCGACGGAACCAACATGCCTCATCAGCCGGGTGCCCCGGTTGGCGGCAGCCGGATCACGAATGGCCACGATCTCGGTGAGCAGAGCAACGCTGCCTTGAATCGTCTCGTCGAGCAGCTGACGCTCTGACTTGATCAGGCGGTTGTGCTCGACCGCTTCCTCGAGCGCGGGACCGAGGATCTCGGGAGGGCATGGCTTGCTCAAGAACCGGAAGATTCGACCATCGTTCACGGCAGCGATTGCGTCATTGAGATCCGACTGGCCGGTTAGAAGCACCCGCACTGAATCAGGGAACTCCTCCCGCACCGCGGCCAGCAGCTGCGCCCCGTTCATCGCCGGCATCCGCATGTCGGAGACGATCACGTCGAACGGATCCGAAGCATCGCATGATCTCCAGAGCCTCTGCACCACTCTCTGCAAGGGTCAGATCGAAGTCACGCCCGAGATCGGCGCCGCAGCCCCTTGAGGACCCGCAGCTCGTCGTCGACGCAGATGACCCGGGGTTTCACCGGGTGCTCTCTTCGCCAATCTGCTCGGCGAGGTAACGCCAGTCATCCAGAGATGCATCGGAGCCGTCTGCGCATCAGGTAGTCACGATCGATCGGGGTGCCGACGACACCGGGCAGGAATGGCGGCGCAGATCTCGTCGGCGAGACGTGATGCGACGTGAGTGACACCGACCAGCTTGCCGCCAAATCCGGTCACGGGTGCAGGATTGAGATGTTGCGCTACGGCCTCGATCACATCGTGGGGAAGGCCCCAGAGGCTGAGCAGATGCAGCGGCGATCTGGCCGTGGTCAACACCGAGAACGAGCCTTTCGACTTCGAGCAGGCTGCGCTGGCTCTCCGCGGCCTCTGCGACGATCCTCCCCCATTCGTCCGACAGTTGCGAAGCGAGCACGAGAACGCCGATGCTGTGGAGCAGGCCTGCCGAGTAGGCAACCTCTTTGTCGTCGGCACTGACGATTTCGGCGGCAATCCTGGCTGTGGTGACCGCGTGCTCCTGGAGAGCGTCGGGGTCGAGCCCGTTTGCTGCGGAGCCAAGCTCCAGGTCGCGGAAAGCCTCGACGCTCAGCACCAGCGTCCGCAGAGTCTTGGTGCCGATGAAGACAACCGCCTCCTTGATACTGGCAGTTGGTCTGGGTAGACCGAAGAAAGCAGAGTTGACGAGTTGGAGGACACGGGCGGCCACGCTCGGGTTCTCTTCGACGATGCCTGCGATCTCGTCCAGCCCGACGTCCTCGGATCGTACTGCGCGCATCAGTCGGGTATACACATCCGGTTGACTGGGCAGGGCGCGCATCCGGGAAACAACACTTCGCAGCGTGTGGTCGTCTAGCAGGCCTCGGAGATGCAGGGCACGATCAATCGCTGCCTGCAGCTCTGTCGGCGGCACCGGCTTTGCCAGGAACTGATGCACGAGGCCGACGGCCTCGTAGGTCTGCTCCTTCTTCACCTGGCCGGTGAGCATGATCCGCGCCGTCTCCGGGTAGCGCATTCGAACCAGTTGGAGCAGCGCCAGACCATCGACGCCTGGCATCTGAGCGTCGCTCACGATCACATCGGCGCCGCTCTCCTCGAGTTGCTGGAGCGCCTCCTCGCTGTCCCCAGCAAACGACATCTCCCAATCGGGATGGGTCGTCCGCATCGTTCGGCGGATCCCGCGCAGAACCCGCTCATCATCGTCAACAAAAAGAACGTGAGTCATCGCACACCTGTCCGCCGTTGGTTTCGCTTCTCTCATTTGTCGGCGGGCTTCGACGTGAATTAAGCCAGATGCATCCGGGCCGTGGTTCTCCTGAAGGTGCAGGGCGTGTACTATCCCTACGACACAAGCGACAGACGAGGACGCCCGGCTGGAAACGGCGGACCAGCGAGCCGGGGACGGTGTGAGCCCGGTACCGCTCCACACCGGGCCATCACCTCCGAGCTGCGAGAAGAGACCGGGATCATCCCGGAGGTAGAACTCGCCGGTCACCCCGCCGCACGGGGCAAGTGAGTGGCCGGGGTGATCCGGCAAACCGGGTGGTACCGCGGGGAATACCCGTCCCGGTGAAGGACAAGCGATATCTTCACCAAAGGACCGGAGGATGAGCTCACAGCCACACAGCGAACCGGGCAAAGAAGGCGAATTACACCAGCAGCCGTGACGGCGCAACTCGACCTCCCTACGCTCGACGCCCGCATCCTCGAGTACTGGGAGCAGACCGACGCATTCCAGAAGTCGGTTGCACTTCGGCCCGCCGACGCCGAATACACCTTCTACGACGGCCCACCTTTCGCCACGGGGAGCCCCCACTACGGCCACATCCTCCAGGGCGTCGTCAAGGACATCGTCCCCGCTACTGGACCATGCGTGGGCATCGTGTCGAGCGGCGCTTCGGCTGGGACGTCCACGGTCTCCCCGTCGAGATGGAGGTCGAGAAGCAACTTGGGATATCCGGACCACGGCAGATCCTCGAGTACGGGGTCGCCGCCTTCAACGAGGCCTGCCGCGCCATGGTGGAGGCAACCACAGACGAGTGGGAGGTCATCACCAACCGGATCGGGCGCTGGGTCGATTTCGAGAATGACTACAAGACCATGGACGTCGATTTCATGGAGAGCGTCTGGTGGGTATTCAAGGCGCTGTGGGACAAGGGTCTCATCTACAAGGACTTCAAGGTGCTGCCCTACTCGTTCGGGGCGACCACCCCGCTGTCCAACTTCGAGGCGAACCTGGACTACCGGGACGTCGATGACCCTGCCATCACCGCACGCTTCCAGATCGTCGCAGGCCGTGGAGCGGCTCCAGACGGCGACTATCTGCTCATCTGGACGACGACACCGTGGACGTTGCCGGGCAATCTCGCCGTGGCTGTCGGTGCCGAGATCGAGTACACCCGGGTCGCCGGCTCGATCGGAGGTCTCGCCGGGCACCTACTGGCTCGCAACCGATCTCGTCGACAAGTACTTCGGTGACGAGCGCGAGGTACTCGACCGGATCCCGGGCAGTGAGCTGGTCGGCGTCGGCTACCAGCCCCCCTTCGACTACTTCGGCGAGGAACGTGATCACGGAGCGTTCCGTGTTATCGAGAGCAGCGACGTCACCGTTGATGAGGGCACCGGTCTCGTGCACATGGCGCCCGCATACGGGGAAGCCGACTTCTTCGCGCTGAGCGACGCCGGCCTCGACATCATGGTCGACCCGGTAGACGCCGAGGCGCGCTTCACCGACGAGGTACCCGAGGTCGCAGGCAAGAACGTCAAGGAAGCCGACGCCACCCTCATCCGCATCCTCAAGGACAGAGCAGCTGATCGTGCGTCACGAGCAGATCAGACACTCGTACCCGTTCTGCTGGCGTACCGGAACTCCGCTGATCTACAAGGCGATCCCGACCTGGTTCGTCAACGTGGAATCTTTCCGGGATCGGATGGTCGACGGTGAACGAGAACATCCACTGGGTGCCCGAGGCCGTCGGCGACAAGCGATTCGGCAACTGGCTCGAGGGTGCCCGAGATTGGGCGATCAGCCGCAATCGCTACTGGGGCAGCTGCATCCCTGTCTGGGAGTGCGAGAGTTGCGAGCGAGCAGGATCTGTGTCGGCTCGCGCAAGGAGCTCGAGGACCTGTCGGGAGTCTGGGTCGAGGACCTGCACAAGCACTTCGTCGACGAGGTCACCTTCCCCTGCCCGCAACTGCGAGGGAACGATGCGTGCGGATCCCCGAGGTGCTCGACTGCTGGTTCGAGTCGGGCTCGATGCCGTACGCCCAGATCCACTACCCGTTCGAGAACGAGGAGCGGTTCGCATCGGCGCTACCCGGCCGAACTTCATCGCCGAGGGCCTCGACCAGACCCGGGGTTGGTTCTACACGCTGGTCGTGCTGGGAACGGCGCTCTTCGACGAGGCGCCCTTCCAGAACTGCGTCGTCACCGGGATGATCCTCGCCGAGGACGGACGCAAGATGTCCAAGAGCCTCAAGAACTACCCGGATCCAAGTCACGTGCTCGACGAGTTCGGCGCCGACGCCCTCCGCGCCTACCTGATCAACTCCCCCGTGGTGCGTGCCGATCCGCTGCGATTCGCCGAGAGCGGAGTGACGTGAGGTGGTGCGAACGGTGCTGCTGCCGTTCTGGAACGCCTATTCGTTCTTCACCACCTACGCCGAGGCGGACGGCATCACGCTCGCCGATCTCGAGGCCGCCGACGCCGATCGCAGAGCGCAGCGGAGATCGACCGGTGGATCCTGTCGGTGCTGCAGAGCCTCATCGCCAGGGTGAATCGGGAGATGGAGGACTACCGGCTCTACAACGTCATCCCACCGATCCTCGGGTTCATCGACGATCTCACCAACTGGTACATCCGTCGCTCCCGGAGGCGCTTCTGGTCACAACGCGGCGTCGACGACGACGAGGACAAGCTGGCCGCATTCGCAACTCTCTACCAGGTCCTGGTGACCTTCGCCAAGGTCGCCGCACCCGTGCTTCCCTTCATCTCCGAGGAGCTATACCAGCGTCTGGTCCGCGACCTCGATCCGGATGCGCAAGAGAGTGTCCATCATACCGACTACCCGCTTGCGGATCAGGCGACCATCGACTCCGCGCTCGAGGAGCAGATGGCGACGGTGCGCAGCATCGTCAACCTTGGTCACGGTCTGCGCAAACGACACGAGGTCAAAGTTCGTCAGCCCCTTGCGACATTGACCGTGGTGAGCAGGGACCCGCAAGTTGTTGCCGCGGTGACTTCTCACCGTGACCTCATCGCTGAGGAACTGAACGTGGGGACAGTGACAATCGAAGCTGTCGAGGATCATCTCGTTCATCTGTCAGCACAGGCCAACTTCAAATTGCTCGGGCCGAGGCTCGGCGCCGCCACCAAGGCGGTAGCGGCCGAAATCTCGGAGTTGCCCCACGAGGCGGTCTCGTCGATCCTCGACGGGAACACGGTGCAGGTATCCGGATACGAGATCGGCGGCGATGACATCATCGTCAGGCGTGAGCCTCGTGCCGGCCTGGTCGTTGCCGCGGACGGTCCACTCTCGGTTGCCCTCGATGTCACCGTCACGCCGGAGCTCGCCATGGAGGGCACCGCACGCGAGATCATCAGCTCGATTCAGAGCGCCCGTCGTGACCTCGGGCTGAGAGTGAGCGATCGTGTGGCAGTGACATGGCACTCTGCTGATGACGCCATCGCGGCAGCCATGAGCAGCCACGGAGATCTGATCGCAGGTGAGTTGCTGGCGACGAGGCTCGTCAGATCCGATGAGCCTCAGCGACGGAGCCTCGACATAAATGGGGCGACCGTTTCGGTAACGGTGGAGCCGGTCTGAGAGGGAAGCGGCGCGGCACCTGCGCCTCTACTCGGGGCTGTGGCCGCTCTTCTCCAACCGGTCACGAAGCCCGGCCAGCCTGCGCTGGTAGAACCCAACGTCCGGGTCCATGGTGACAAATCCAGAGCCGGCATCCCCTCCCGTGTCTGCTGCGGTGGCCTCGTCCTCAGCGGCCGCGGTCTCGGCCGCACCCGGCGCATGGTCGGTGAGATCGACTGCGGCCAGATAGAGCTCGGGGCGGGCTGGTGGTGGCGGCGGCGGGATCGGGGGCTCCTGCATGCTCCGGGCCGCGGCATCCTCGTCGATTATGGCCTGCATCGTGCCCACCTCATTGGCTGCAGTTGCGGCCAGCCGACGGAAGCGTTGCTCGGCGTTGGCCAGCGCGGTATGGAGGACCGCAAGCCTTCGCTCGAGGCGTTGCGTCTCTGCGGCCGCGACTCGCTGAGTCTCTTCTGCTCTCTCGACGGCGCGGCGCACGATCTCCTCGGCTTCCTGCCGAGCCGTAGTCAGGATGTCCTCCGCCTCGGCCGCGGCAGCATCGCGCGACGCAGCCAACTCTCGCTGCAGATCTTCCCTGGATTGGCGGAGTTCGGCATCGTGGCCGGCGCGGTGGGCATCAGCTTCCGCCGCTGCGGCCGCCATCATTCTTCTGGCTTCCTCACCGGCAAAGGCGCGTTCTTCTTCTGCCATCGCACGCAGCATTGCCGCTTCCTGCCAGACGGCGAGGCCGGCATCGTCATCGCCCTGGGCCCCCATCACCTCACGCAGCATCCGCTCGGCAAGCTCTACGGCCTGATGGCGAGCACGCTGCGCCGCGCTCAAATCGTCGGTCTGCTCGCGACCGGCATCGGGTTGAGTCGTTGCCGGGCTCGGTTCACTCGAAGTATCCACAGGCCGATCGTACTCGCTAAGGGATCGTTGTGTCGTTCGATAGCGACCTACCGCTGGTCAGCAATTGCTCTCATAGCCGCCCACGGTCAGCAGATGACGTTGGTGATGATGATGATCGCAAAGAACAGCACCATCGGTGAGAGGTCGAGGCCCATTCCTCCCACCCGGACCGGAGGCAACACCCGCCGGATCGGGACCAGGATGGGGTTGATCACACTCGACATCGCGTCGTAGATCTTCCGGATTGGATGACCCCACGGCAGCCTGCCGAGATTGACCACATAACTCAAGATCACCCACGCAAGCAGGGCGAGCGTGGTCAGGTTGAGCAGGTAGCAGATGACCCTCATCAGTCGTGCGCCAGGCTGGTGTCGTATAGACCAAGCGATGCCAGTCGACGTCGCTCCTCGACGCCGACTGTTGCCCCTTCGGGGGTTACGAGGATCACACCCGTGGCGATCTTGGCCATGCGCCCGTCAAGCGCGTAGGTCAGCCCACTGGAGAAATCAACGAGTCGTCTCACCATCGCCGACTCGGTCTCCCTCAGATCCAGCACGACCGGCCTGCCATCTCTGATGTAGTCGGCAAGTGTCTGCGCGTCCGACAGCGTCCTCGCCTCGACGACTGCTGCCTCAGATGGATTGTGTGCCTGTGTCCTATCAATGGCTCGGGGTGGTTTGGTGGTGCGACCACTGGTTACGAGCACACCCGCTTCGGCGTGGTCTGCGTTCTCCGAAACCCTTCTCCGCATCGGTGCCGGCGGCTCGATCCTACGGCCCGCAACCGAGCCGGTGGCACGCCCGATGCGCTCCGGCCGATCTCTCCTCGAGGGTGACGAGGACTCGACCGTCCGCACTCCACGCTGCTGCGAATCGTCAGCAGCCGTCTCGGCAGCCTCGATCTCATCGTCATCGACGAGACCCAGATAGAACATCGTTTTCTGCCAGAGTGATGCCATTTGTCCCTCAATCAATCCTTGCCGGTGGACCGGGTTCACCAAAGATAGCCCGTCCCACACGAATCATTGTGGCACCTTCCTCGATTGCCACCTCGTAATCATCCGTCATTCCCATGGATAAGTGAAGCAATCGCGGGAAATCGGTCAGCAGCCGCTCTCTGAGCTCGGCCAGCCCCCTGAACCACTTGCGGTTGTCCTCCGGATCGACGACCAGCGGTGGCATCGTCATCAATCCAACGCACTCGATGCCTGCCGCTGCCGCTTCCTCCAGCAACGAAGGCACCTCTGCCGGCGTGGCTCCATGCTTCTGCCGCTCGGCTGCGATGTTCACCTGCAGGAGTGCAGGTGGTGGGTCGACCTCGGCAGCCCAGGAATGGATCAACCGGGGACGATCTAGCGAGTGCAACAGGTAGGTGTGAGGCCGCGCCGTCTTGACTTGCCGCGTCTGCAGAGAACCGATGAAGTGCCAGCGGATGTCCTCAGGGAGCTGTGTGGCCTTTGCGTCGAGTTCTGCAGCCCGGTTCTCGCCGAAGTCCCGCTGACCCAACTCGTATGCCTCCATGATGGCGGAGGCGCTGTTTCCCTTGGAAACGGCTACGAGCGTCACCTCTCCCGGATCTCTGCCGACGCGTGCTGCGGCGGCAACCATCTGCTCGCGGACACGTTCTAGCTCCCCGGCAACCATGCCACCGTCACCTGCCTTTGCTTCGTGGCGTCACGTCTGTACGAGTAGAGACGTGACGAAGTGTATGTGCATTCCCCAGCCTGCCAGACATCGACGAGATCATCGACTTGCTGCGCCAGGAAACCTGGAATATCAACGCTCTGTGTTCCCCACGTGGTCTCCCTCACGTAGCCGGGAAATCGAGCTGCCACTTCGGAACCGACTTCGTAGCAGCACGGCCCGATGGCGGGCCCAATCGCAGCCCGCACCGGAGGATGCCCCGCACCACGCATCGTCGCAACGGCCGCAGGCAGTACTCCGGCAATTGCCCCGCGCCAGCCAGCGTGCACCACTGCCGCGGCGCCTTCCGCTTCCAGGACGACGGGGACACAGTCGGCGGTCGCCACCATGATTGGCAGCCCCGACCGGTAGACGACGATGGCGTCGCCGTCGCCGAGCAGCCCGGCATGTGTTGCCACCTGCACAGTGGCGCCGTGCACCTGGTTCACGTACGCCCACTCCGAAGGAACACCAAGCTCAGCGGAGAGTCGTGCTCGTGCGGCAGCGTCTCGCCGCAGGTCACCCAGCGCAGCCGTGCCGAACACGGCCCCGGCGAAACCGGGGGGTCGGATCATTCGCTGACGAAACCGGGAATGTCGAGATCGTCCACCGGCTCTTCACGCGGAGCCCTCGTGGAGAACTCCGAGTAGCTCGGACGGCTTGCCATCCGGCGGTCTCTA
Organism: uncultured bacterium; assembly: GCA_963844835.1. Lineage (GTDB taxonomy): Bacteria > Actinomycetota > Acidimicrobiia > Spongiisociales > UBA5794 > JAAETI01. The sequence goes on from CAWJPT010000009.1 coordinate 35,625, forward strand.
TCAAAACCGGCCGCGATCACTGTGACCTTCATCTCGTTTCCCATTGCGTCGTCCACGACCGCACCGAAGATGATGTTTGCGTCCGAGTCGCAGTGCTCGGCGATGATGCTCGCCGCAGTCGAGATCTCGTGGAGCGTCATGTCCTCGGGACCTGCGATAGAAAGCAGTACGCCGCGGGCGCCCTCCATCGAGGTCTCCAGCAGTGGAGAGCTGATCGCCTTGTCGGCTGCCTGACTCGCCCGGTTCTCACCGGTTGAGGCGCCGATCCCCATCACCGCGGATCCGGCGTCCGCCATCACGGTCTTGACATCGGCAAAGTCCACGTTGATCAAACCGGGGGTAGTGATCAGATCGGTGATACCACGGACTCCGCTCGACAGGACCAGGTCGGCCATACCAAAGGCCTCGAGCACCCCGGTGCGCTCGTCCGCGATCTCGAGCAACCGCTCGTTCGGAATGATGATCAGCGTGTCGACGGCATCCTTGAGGGCCTGGATACCCTGCTCGGCCTGGACCGAGCGGCGACGTCCTTCGAAGCCGAATGGACGGGTGACCACGCCGACGGTCAGCGCGCCGTTCTCCTTGGCTATTTCGGCAATGACGGGGGCACCACCGGTGCCGGTTCCGCCGCCCTCGCCTGCGGTGATGAACACCATGTCGGCACCGAGGAGCGCATCCTCGATCTCTTCCCGGTGCTCCTCCGCTGATTGCCGCCCGATATCGGGATCCGCTCCCGCACCGAGACCACGAGTCGAATCCCGGCCGATGTCGAGTTTCACGTCCGCATCAGACATCAGCAAAGCCTGGGCGTCGGTGTTGATCGCGATGAACTCAACGCCCCGGATCCCGGCGTCGATCATGCGGTTGACCGCGTTGACCCCGCCACCGCCAACACCAACCACCTTGATCACTGCAAGGTAGTTCTGCGGGTTTGTTCCTTCGGTCGCCATCTCCAAACTCCTATCTCAACCTGAACCTTAGCCTGAGTCCGTCGTTTGAGTAGTTACTTCCTGGGAACCCTCGACCACAGCTTGAGGGTTGCTGACTGCGGGCCGTAGCGGGGAAACCAGGTTGATCGACGCTCCTTCCGGCAAGTCCTGCTCGAGCAGGACGGCGAGGGTAACCGCCTTCTGCGCCATGTCGGTGGTGGCGCCCAGATCCACCTCATGCCCGGAGACGGTGGCAGTCAGGTCGTCCCCGCTCTTGGTGACCACGAGACCGTCCTTCAGCTCCACCGGCAGCGCTGAGACGAACTCGAGCGCCGCCACCACGTCGGGATCATCGACCACATCTCCCGGTTGCAGATCCGCTGCCTCGATGTCGATGAAGGGCTCAACAAGGCGCTGACCACGTGCCAGCACCTCGCCCCTGGTCGAGCACACCAGCCAGGTGGCACCGCTCTTGACCCGGGCAATCGGTACGTACTCGACGACGAAGACCTCAATCGATCGAGGCCACACAACGCGGACCTGCGCTTCTGCGATCCAGGGATCCTGGCGAAGCCGTTCGGCAACCGGTTCTGTCCTCACCGAGACGATTGGTATCCCCTCCTCTATCCCCTCGGCTCGCAGGATTCCGGCGACATCGGCCCGATCTGCGCCTTCGATCGTGATCGAGGAGACCGCAAGCCAGGAGGACTCGAACAATGCGATGACGAGACCGACCAGCACTGCTACCACGAGAATCCCGATGGTCCACCGGAGCCGCCGTCTGGCGCTTGCCTCCTGCACCTCACGCCGACGGCGCGCCAGCCGCGGGTCTACATCCTGGGTCACGACCCACCACCAAAATCGCCGATGAACCTGATCTCGGGCTCGAGCACGATCCCGGTTCGCTCGCGGACGAGACGCTGTACCTCGGTGACCAGGTTGAACACATCCTGTGCTCTCGCCTCGTCTCCGGCGATGAAGAAGTTGGCGTGTCGTGACGAGACCGCAACAGCGCCGACTGCGAAACCCTTTAGACCGCAACTGTCGATGATCCTCCCGGCGGCATCACCGGGAGGGTTCTTGAATACGCTGCCTGCGTTGAAGGTGCCTCCGGGCTGCTTCTCCTTACGCCATGCGGTGACTCGCGCATGATCCTCTCCCCATCCTCGCGGGAGCGGGCCACGGTGCGGAACGTCGCCCGAAGAACGACATCGCTGCCCGATAGCCTGCTGTGCCGATAGGAGAGGTTCAGGCTGGTGGGCCCCTCGTTCGAGATCCGCCCGGTCAGTGTGTCGAGTATCCGTGCTTCGATGAGCCACTCGGCGGTGTCTGATCCATGTCCCCCTGCGTTCATCACGACGGCGCCGCCGACCGAGCCGGGAATACCGACGTAGAACTCGAGCCCGCCCCGGCCTGCGGATGCGCATGCCCTCGCCAGTCGGGGCAGCGACACCCCGGCACCTGCGACGGCGAAGCCGTCATCGATGCGGAACTCGTTGAACTCGCCGCCGAGCTTGACCACCACCCCGGGGTAACCCGAATCGGCGATCACGACGTTGGAGCCCCGCCCGAGAATGAACACCGGCAGGCTGCCGGCCGCACCGAGTACCTCGGTGAGTTCGGTCTCGTTCCCCACCTCGGCGAACCACGCGGCCGGGCCTCCGAACTTGTAGGTGGTCAGTCGGGCCGAGCGGGTAGTCGCGCTCGACGAGACCCTCCCCCACCAACTCGTCGAGAGTCACGATCGAGCTCCCAGCGCCGCTGCGATATCGTCTGCGATGCTGTTGATGTCACCCGCACCGAGCAGCAGGACGAGGTCGCCCTCCGCGAGCTGGGGCACCAGCAATGCGGTGACATCCTGGATGGCCGGGACGTAGGCCACATCCCCGCCGGCAGCGGTGACGGCATCAGCAACAACCCTTCCCGTCACTCCCGGCTGCGGCGCCTCTCCTGCCGAGTAGACCTCAGTGACAATGACCTTGTCGGCCGTCGCCAGCGGCTCCCCGAAGGCGGGCCCGAGCGCGGCGGTACGCGTGTAGCGGTGCGGCTGGAACACAGCCCACACCCGCCGCCAGCCTCCCAGCCTGCCCGCGCTGATCGTGGCGCCCGACCTCGGTCGGGTGATGGGCGTAGTCGTCGACGACGGTCACCCCCTCGAGGCGAACCCGCGTCTCGAAACGTCGGCGCACCCCACCAAATGTGCCGATCCCGGCATGCGGCTGCGTGCGGGTCGTAGCCGAGCTCGGCGAGCAACGCCACCGATCCCGCAGCATCGAGGGCGATGTGCACGCCCGGGCCGCGGCACGGTGATCTCGACGGTCGTGTCCGGACCGGCGAGCCGGAACGACACCTCCCCGATCCCATGCTCGATCTCCTCGACCCGCCATCGCGCCGCCGGGCTCTGACCGTAGGTGACCACATCGGCACGCTGCGCGAGCCGCTGCACGCCCGGATCATCGATGCAGCCCACCACGGGCCCGTCCGTTCTGTTGGCGACGAGGGCAAACGCCTCCTCGAGCGCATACACAGTCTTGTAGTAGTCGAGATGATCGGCCTCGATGTTGGTGACGAGCATTGCCCGCAGATGAAGGTGTCGGAACGTCCCGAATGCCTCATCTGCCTCGAGGACGAAGACATCCTCATCACCGATGTGCGCAAAGGTGTTCTCGGCAACGAGCTCCCCACCTACGAGGAACGTCGGGTCGAGACCGATGCCGTGCAGCGCGGCGACGGTTAGCCCCGTGGTCGTCGTCTTCCCATGGGTGCCGCTGATCCCGATGGCGGGCATTTCGGAGGTGAAGGCATCGAGCAGCACAGGTCGTTCCCAGACGACGGCTCCGTGGCGTGCCGCCGCCACCAGCTCCGGGTCGCTGTTGGGAACTGCCGACGATGCCACCACCAACTGTGGTTCGTCCATACGATCGGGACGGTGGCCCACCCACGTCTCGATCCCGATGTCCTCGAGGGCATCGAGCACCCGGTTGGGCTTGAGGTCTGACCCGGTCACTTCGTAACCGAGGCCTGCGAGCAGTTTCGCCAGACCGCTCATCCCGGCTCCTGCCGCTCCCACCATGTGGATCCGCTTGAAACCTTCGAGCGATCTCTTCTCAGTCATCGACAACCTCACGCAGCGCATCGGCGATCACCCTGGCGGCGGCCGGGCGGCCGTGTGCGGCCATGACCGCACCCATTGCCTCGCGGCGCACCCGATCGACGATCAGTTGATCTACCACAACCGGGACCTGGTCTATCTGGGTTTGGGGAATCCGTACCAGACCTCCCGCCGCCTCCAGCTCGAGCGTGTTTGCCGCCTGGTTGGTGCCAAGGCCCAATGGAACCACAACCGCGGGCGTACCGGTGGCAGCCAGCTCGTTGATCGTCATTGCCCCACCTCGGGACAGCACCAGGTCGGACACGGCGTAGAAGAGGTCCATCCGATCCTCGAAAGGCAACCGGTCGCCACTCGACATCGGAGCGGTTGGCGATCTCGGCGATCTCGTCGAAGTGATCCTTGCCGGTCAGATGAACGATCGAGAGATGATCGGCGTCGACAGACATGGCGAGCGCCTCCACTGCTTCGTTGAGCACTCTGGCTCCGAGGCTCCCTCCCAAGACGCCGAGAACCGGCAGGGGCTTCCTCGAGCCCGTAGCGGAGCCGGGCCTCCGAGTGGAGCATGTCTCGGTCGAAGTCGGTGAACTCGGGACGCAGCGGATTTCCGGTGACCTCGCCCTTCTTCAGCTGGCGCCCGGCAGCCGGGAAACCGAGGAAGACCCGCCTTGCCAGGCGGGCAACGAGCCTGTTGGCGAGACCCGGTCTGGCGTTCTGCTCCTGGACGAAGACTGCGGCACCGACCCGGCGCGCGGCTAGCGCCGCCGGTACTGAAACGTACCCTCCGAAAACGATGCATACCCTGGTGCCACGACTGCGCATCTCTCCTGCCATCTGCCGCGTCGCATCCCACACCACCTTGGGAATCCCGAGATTCTGAGGGTCGAGGGACCGTTTCAGCCCGCGCAGCTCCACCGGGACGAATTCGTACCCGGCCGCCGGGACCGTGCTCGATTCCATTCGATCGCCGCCAAAGAAGACGATCTCGTCCCGGGCGACACCCGAGGCAACGAGAGTGTCTGCGACGGCGAGTGCGGGGAAGACATGCCCACCGGTGCCGGCCGCAGCGAAAGCGTATGTCACGCCACTTCACCTTCGGCTCGGCGCGCTTTGCTCGACAGCCTGGCGATGTTGACCAGCACGCCGACTACGAACAGGTTGGCGATCATGGCGCTGCCGCCCGCGGAGAGGAACGGGCAGCGGCGACCCGGTGATGGGGAGCACCCTTGATCACCCCACCTATGTTGACTAGTGCCTGGAAGGTCAGCCACGCAACGAGGCCGATCGCCAGCAGGCGCCCGAACTCGTCACGAGCCCGGATCGCAATGGTCACGCCCACAATGGCGACGACCACGAACAGCGCGACGACCGCGAGCGCGCCTGCGAGACCGGTCTCCTCACCGATGATGGCGAAGATGAAGTCGCTGTGGGCGTTGGGGAGGAACGACCAGCGGGCCCGGCTGGCACCGAGCCCGACGCCGAACCAGCCTCCGGTCCCGAGAGCGACCAGGCTCTGGTGGGCGTGGTAGCCGACGCCGAGTGGATCGGCGTTCGGGTCGAGGAAGCTGGTGACCCGCTCCAACCGGTATGGTGCCGCTATCGCCAGGATCACCCCGCCGATGCCTGCGAGACTCGCTAGCCCGAAGAGGTGCCGGACGCGCGCGCTGCGAGGCTAGGAGGACGGTGAAGGCAGCGGCGGCGATCAGCATGCGGTTGTCCCGAAGTCGGGCTGAGCCATCAGCAAGCCCCGACGACACCCGAGGATGGCGGCGACCGGTGCAGAGCACGTGGGCAAACGTGTCGAGATTTGCCGCTTTGCGGGTCAGTACCGTCGCCAAGCATCACCACGACTGCGAATTTGGCGAACTCGGACAGTTGCAGGGTCACAGGACCGATCTCGATCCAGCGACGCGCATCGTTGCGGATCTGTCCCAAATCGCATGGTCGCCAGCAGACCGGTGACTGCGAGTCCGAATATCGGCACAGCCGCCCGTTGGTAGAAGCGATACGGGATCCTGGCCCCGGCGATCGAGGGCCACCATACCGATCCCGGCGAACACGGCTTGTCGCTTGAAGTAATAGAGGTTGTCGAGACGTCCCTCGCGGATGGCGAGCACGGATGACGCCGAGAGCAAGGCACCGAGACCGATGATCATGAGCACCATCACCGGCAACAGGAGCAGGACCGAGATGCGTCCGGAACGCCCCTCACGTCTCGCCGCAAAGGACCTCGCCTCGCTGATCGGTGTGACGCTAGTTGCCATCAGCCTCCCCCTTCTGTGACAGTACGAGCCGGGTGAATTCGTTCCCCCGAGCCGCATAGGACTCAAACATGTCGAAGCTGGCGCAACCCGGTGCTAGCAAGACGGTGTCGCCTGACTCGGCGAGGCTGTCGGCCACTGCGATTGCATCGGCCAGCCCGTCTGCGGCGACGAACCGATCCGCATCGGTCGCCGCCTCGAGCTCTGCGGCGGCCTCCCCTATCCCGATCACCTTCCTGATGCCGGATCGTTGCACGATCGGGGCGAGGTCGAGGCCTTTGTTGCGCCCGCCTGCAATGAGGACTACCGAGTCGAATGCCTCAACGGAAGCGATCGCGGCGTGGGGGTTTGTTGCCTTGGAGTCGTTGACCCACGTGACCCCGTCCCAGGTGCCGATGATGGTGCGGCGATGCACCCCGGGATGGAACCCGGCGATCACAGAGCCGACACCGGCGGAGGTACCACCCAGGTGAACCGCAAGCTCTGCTGCGGCGACGATGTCCATTGTGTAGGCGCGGTCGAGTTGGGGACGCTCGTAGGTCACACCTGCGATGAGCAGCTCCCTGCCGGCAACACCGCTGCCGCCCTCGGGGAGCGATCGACCACTCACGGGGACGAGCCGGGCCGCCGCCTGCTGCACGGCCGCGGTGGCTCCAGGATCGTCGACGTCGAAGACGAGGATGTCGTCGCTTCCCTGGTTCTCGAAGATCCGCTGCTTTGCGGCGATGTACTCGCCCATGCCCCTGTGCCAGTCCAAATGGTCCGGTGCGATGTTGAGGATCGCGGCGGCCGCCGGATGAAACTGATCGATGAACCGCAACTGGAACGAGGATGCCTCGATGACCAGGAGCTCGGGCGGGTCTTCGGCGACATCGGAGAGCGCGTTGCCGATGTTGCCTGCGGCCACCGCATTCTTGCCTGAGGCTTGCAGCATTTCTGCGGCGACCGAAGTGACTGTCGTCTTGCCATTGGTGCCGGTGACCGCGGCGTATGGGATATCCATGGTGGAGACGGCATACTCCATCTCACTCACGAGGGGTATTCCCGCGGCGAGCACATCCGGTATCGGGCCAATGTGCTCCGGGAACCCCGGGCTGGTGACGACCAGGTCAACGTCCCCGAGAAGGCGGGTGTCCCAGTCGCCGCAGCGGACCGTGAACTCATCGCTGTGGATGTGGCGCCGATCGTAGATCAGCACATCTTCGCCACGCCTCTCTGCAAGGCGAGCCGCGGCCATGCCGCTGACGGCGGCTCCGAGCACGAGCACCTTCATGGCAGCACACCCAGTGGTTTGAACGACGAAGTCCGCATAGAAGACCCCGACTCCAACGGCGACACCGAGCCCTGCCAGGATCCAGAAGCGAATGATGATTGTCGTCTCAGGCCACCCCATCAGCTCGAAGTGGTGGTGGATCGGCGCCATCTTGAAGATCCGCTTCCCCCAGACGCGGAACGTGAAGATCTGGAGGACCACCGAGACCGCCGTCAACACGTAGAGCCCACCGATCAGGATCAGCAGCAGCTGGGTATTGGTGAGCAGGGCCATGGCGGCAAGGGCACCACCTATAGCCTGAGAACCCGTGTCCCCCATGATGATCCGAGCCGGTGCGGCGTTCCACCAGAGAAACCCGAGCACCGCGCCGACGATGGCGCCGGAGAGCACGGCGAGATCGAGGGCGCCGTTGACCTCGTAGAACGCCGGGTTGCGGTATTGCCAGAACGCGATCAGGACGAATGCGCCGAAGACGAGACCACCGCTACCGGCGACGAGACCGTCGAATCCGTCGGTGAAATTGACGGCGTTGGCCGCGCCGGTCAGGAAGAACAGCACGAGCAATGTGTAGAGCCACGGCCCGAGATCGATCCCGAGACCGCGAACGAATGACAACTCCGTGCTCGTGTCAAGCGCGACTGCACCCCAGGCGAACAGGACCGCCACCACCAGCTGACCGAGGAACTTCCATCGCTTGGAGAGTCCCATGTTCTGCTTACGGGCGTACTTTGCATAGTCGTCGAGAAAGCCAATCGAGCCCATGCCAACGAATGCCGCCAAAGCCAGGAGTCCCTGACCCGCCAGGCCGACGATTCTCAGATTGAATCCTTCTCCGAATTCCCAGATGCGGAGATGAGCCACGGCGAATCCGATGACAACCGAGAGGATGATCACCACGCCGCCCATCGTCGGGACCCCCTTCTTGTGGTAGTGCCCCTCGAGCTCTTCCTGGATGAACTGGCCGATGTTGTGGTCGCGCAACACACGGATCGCGATCGGAGTGCCAAAGATGGATATCACAAACGCTACGGCCCCTGCGATGAGGATCGAGATCATCCGTCCACCTCGGCGGCAAGGCGCAGGGCGAGTTTCTCGAGCCCGACTGTGCGCGACGCCTTGACGAGGACGATGTCCCCTTCATCGATCAACCGCATTGCCAGGTCGTATGCGGCATCGAGGTCGGGGACATTCCTCCCGATCGCTCCCGCACCTCGAGCGATCCCCGGATCGTCCCCCACGGTCACGACGCTGGCAAATCCCAGGTCGTAGGCGAGCTTGCCGATGCGCCTGTGCTCTTCGGTTTCGATGGGGCCGAGCTCGGCCATGGTGCCGAGCAAAGCGATGTGCCTTCCCGGCATCTGTGCCACTGTTCTCATTGCTGCTTCCATGGAATCCGGGTTTGCGTTGTACGCATCATTGACGACGGTGAATCTTCCGCGGTGGATTTCCATACGCCACTGGGAACCTGTGGCAGCCTCGAGACCGCCACCCAGAGTGGCGAGATCGACACCAACGGCAAGACCGGCGGCCGCAGCAGCTGCGGCGTTCAGCGCCTGATGTGCACCTGCGACGCGCAGTCGTAACGCGACTTGCTCCCCGAAAGCGCCCAACTCGAAACTGGGGAAGCCATCATCGTCAACGACGATGTGATCGACGCGAACGTCTGCGTCCGGCTCGGTGCCGAAGGTGATGGTGCGGCCCGGCTGATCACGGTGGAGCCTCTTCTCCCCTGCGGGCACAACTGCGGTGCCGCCTGCTCCGAGCGCGGCGATGAGCTCGTACTTGGCGTCCGCCAGGTCGTCGGTCGTACCGAAGGTCTCGAGGTGCACGACTCCGAGGTTGGTGACGACCGAGACATTCGGCTGCACGGCAGGCATCAGGTACTCGATGTGGCCTCGTCCCCGCGAGCCGACCTCCGCTACGAGGTAGGCGGCATCGGCGGGTGTGCTCAACACGGTGAGCGGGACACCGACCTCGTTGTTGAACGATCGCGGCGATGACCAGGCCCCGGGAAGGGCCGACGCAAGCAAATCCTTGGTGGAAGTCTTCCCTGATGAGCCGGTTATCGCAATGACGGGGACCGTGATCTCGCTCCTGACAACCGCGGCGATGTCACGAAGTACGGTGAGCGGGTCCTCACCGACCAGCCGCGGCATGCCGGAGAGGTCCATACGCGAGGTCACGGCGGCAGCGGCCCCTGCCGCCATCGCCTGCTCAACGAACTCGTTGCCGTCGAACGCCTCGCCCGCGATGGCCACGAACAGATCACCGGGACGCACGTCGCGGGAATCGGTGGTCACCCTGGAGATCGTCACACCTGAGTCATCCAACGGAACCATCCCGACGGCGGCGGCGAGCTCGGCGAGCAGTCGTGGCCTCAACCGGCCACCTCCTCTAGCCGGGCCAACTCCTCGCGGGCGACGACCGAGTCGTCAAACGGAACTGTGTGGTCGGCAAACTCCTGGCCGGTCTCGTGCCCCTTCCCGAGAATGAGCACGGCATCACCCGAGCGGGCCTGCTCCAGAGCGAAACGGATCGCCCCCCTCCGATCGGGCTGCACGATGACCGCGAGCTCGGCCGGGATCCCGGAGAGCATCTGTCCGAGGATATCGTTCGGATCCTCTGATCTCGGATTGTCGGTGGTCGCAATCGGCACATCTGCCGTGACCAGGGCTCTACCCATCAGCGGTCGTTTCTCCCGATCCCGATCACCACCAGCACCGGCAACGGCAATCACGCTCCCCGTGATCAGGTCCCTGGTCTCGGCAATCACGCTTGCGATGGCATCAGGCGTATGCGCATAGTCGACCACGACCCAGATGCCGCGGTCGTTTGGGATCGTGTTGTATCGACCCGGTACCGGCTCCATGGTGGCGAGGCGTGCAACGGATCCGCCGAGGTCCCAGCCCTGGAGCTGAGCACAAGTGAGGGCGATCGCGGCGTTGGCGACGTTGAAACGACCGGCGAGGCTGATGGAGACATCCACGGACTTGCCTGCGATATCAAGCGAGAAATCGGTGCGCTCAGGCGTCTCGGCACCGTAGGTGACGCGCACATCACAGGTCGGTTCGGCTCCGACGGTAACGACCGGCAGCGCGGTCTCCTCGCTCAGCCTCATGCCCCAGGAATCGTCGGTCCAGATGACAGACTGCGGCGCCCACTTCCTGGAGAAGAGCTTGGCCTTTGCGGCGAAGTACTCCTCCATGGTGTGGTGGTAGTCGAGATGATCCTGGGACAGATTCGTGAAGGCGACGATGTCGAATTCGGTCCCGTTGATACGACCGAGCTCGATGGCGTGAGACGATACCTCGACGGCCACGTCTGTGATCTGGCCACGATCCAGCAACCGGCGCAGGGTTCGCTGCAAGTCGCTCGACTCGGGCGTCGTGCGTGGCGATCCGCCGAGGTCGCCGAGATTCTTGCTCACGGTGCCGATGACGGCCATCTGCCGACCGCTGCCGGGTGCCATCGCCGCCAGCATGTGAGCAATGGTCGTCTTGCCATTCGTCCCGGTGACACCGATGAGATGCAGGTCCCTGGCCGGATAGCCATGTACCGCGGCAGCCGCCCACCCGAGTGCTTGTCTGCTGTCCGACACCACGAGTCGAGGCACATCGATCTCGGGAGACCGCTCGACGACAATCGCCGCCGCGCCTCGCTCCAGGGCGGACGGGATGAAGTCGTGCCCGTCTGCGCGGGCGCCGCGTATCGCGACGTATAGGCTGCCCGGGGTGACGGCTCGGCTGTCGAAGTGGACATCCGAGACGGCCGGATCAGCTCCGTGTTGGCTCACCCCGACGTGGGCCGCCAGGGCGGCCGCTACCTGGGAGAGCGCGATGGGATCGGGGCTATTGGCCATCTGGCGCCACTCCGAGTGCCTGGAGCGCGGCTTCGGCCACCCGGGCAAACACCGGAGCGGCAGAAACGCCCCCGAACTTCAGCTCTGCAGTGCTGTTGTCCTCCTCGATCTCGCCTTGCGGTGAGTCGAGGACAACTGCGATGACGATCTGTGGATCGTCGATCGGTGCGATACCGATGAACGATGCGATACGGTCGTCCTGGCTGTAGACACCTTCCTGGTAGAGGTACTTCTCGGTGGTGCCGGTCTTGCCTCCGACGGTGTAGCCGTCGATGGCGGCCCGATGGCCGGTTCCTTGCGAGACAACGGCTGCGAGCAATTCCCTCATCTGGGCGGCAGTCGATTGCTTGAGCACGGGACGTTGGCTCGGCACGGTCACATCGATCGACCCATCGGGTTTGATCAGCTCGCTGACGACGTGCGGCTCTACCCAGATACCGTCGTTGGCGATGGTGCCGAACACCGCTGCCATCTGCAGCGCGGTGACATCGACACGGTATCCGATGGCTGTGGATGCCCCGGCCGTCGCTGAGACCCAGTCCTGTAGCGGATGGAGCAATCCGGGGACTTCTCCCGGGATCGAATCACCGGCCGTCTGTCCGAGCCCGAAGGCCTGCAGGTATTGATAGTGAAGCTCGTTGCCCAGCTTCTGTTGAATCTGGATCGTGCCCACGTTGGACGAATTGATCAGGATCTCGGCAACACTCATGTCCTTGCCCTCGGTCCTGCCGACGTCGCTGTACGACTTCTCTTCGACGTCGTAATCGGCAGGGACCCACCACGTGTCGCGTGGAGTCACGATCCCCTGATCGAGGGCAGCGCCAACCGTGATGACCTTCAGCGTCGAACCAGGCTCGTACACATCGGTCACGGCACGGTTTCGTGTCGCTGCCGGGTCGATCGTCGCTCGATCGTTCGGGTTGTACGTGGGCGACGTCGCCATGGCCAGGATCTCGCCGTTGTTTGGGTTCAGGACGACGATGGTGGCGGCCTGGGCACCCGTCTGCTCGACCGCGTCTGCGGCGGCCTGCTGGACGAAGTGCTGGATCTCGCGATCGATCGTGGTCCGGACGTCGTAGCCTGCGACTGCGGGCTCCACCTCCAACTCACCGAGCGGAATCGGGGTTCCGTCCGGGTCACGCTCCAGGATCTGTGTCCCGGGGACCCCGGTGAGCAAACCGTCGTACTCGGACTCGAGACCCTCCAGTCCTTGCTGGGTGTCCTGCTGGACGAAGCCGATGAGCTGGGAGGCCAGATCGCCTGCCGGGTAGACCCGGTAAGCCTCGCTCTGCATGTAGATACCCTCGATGTCGTGCTCCTCGATGGCGGCACTGACTTCATCCGCCACCGACTGATCCAGGTGGCGAGCGATGTAGGCGAACCGTGCATCCGGTTGATCGAGCTTCTCGGTGAGGTCCGCGACGCTCGCCCCTACCAACGGTGCGAGCAACGCCGCGGTTCCCGCAGGATCGACCACCTTCGAGGGATCAGCGACAACGGTGGGAAGATCCACTGTGATCGCGAGCTCGATACCGTCACGATCGAAGATCGTCCCTCGCTTCGCAGGGATCTCCTCGACCTTGATGCGTTGATTCTCGCCGTCTGCGACAAACTCAGCGGCCTCGACCACCTGCACCTGGAAGAGCCTGTAGCCGATCCCCAGCCAGGCGAGGACAAAGGCAACGCCCACGAAAACGACGCGGAGGTCACGAATGCGCCAGGTCGGGCGCAACACGTCAGCACCCGGGCGGGTCTGGGAGCGTGTTGCTTCCCAGGCCGCCAGCGATCGGCCCCATTGAGAGCAGGTGAGAGCGGCGGTGCCTGCGGGTCATTTCTCTCCACCCCGTCATGGCTGTGCGCTCAGAATTGCCTTGAGTTGTGCCCATCGGTAGTCCGGGTCGAGCTCGTCGACACTCACTACCGGAACCTTGAGGGCGACCCGATGCTCCGGATAGACCATCCCCAGTTCGGCGATCTGGCCATCCATCAACGCCGGGTCCTGCAGATCGGCGAGCTTCAAGACCAGTTGATCGTACAGCTGCTCCTGGGCGTCGATCTGATTCTCCAACTCCTGGATCTGGAACGCGGACTGATCCAGCGAGATTCGCGAGTAGATCAGGCCGAAGAAGGCAATGGTGACCGCCAATGCAAAGATCACCCAATGGCTGATCTTGGTACGACGCGGGTGAGAAGTCCCCTCAATGACGTCGAACCCCGGGCGGGGAGACTGCTGATGTGCGAGAGTCACGACTGCACCTTCTCGACCACGCGCATCAGCGCAGAGCGTGCCCGTGGGTTGGCCGCGATCTCGGCCTGGGTAGGACGCATCGGATGGCGGACGGGTAGCTGTAGCTCAGCCACCCGTCCACACATGCACACGGGGAAGTCGGGGGGACATTCGCAGCCTGTTGTGCCTGCTGCGAAGCGTCTCTTGACTATGCGGTCCTCGAGAGAGTGGTAGGCAATCACCAGCACCCTCCCGCCGGGACGCACCCAATGGATCGCTGCCTCAAGACCAGACTCGAGCGAGCCCAGTTCATCGTTGACCGCGATCCTGATGGCCTGGAAAGTCCTCTTTGCCGGATGCTTGTGACGTTTGAGGGCGGCTGGTACCGCGCCCGCGACCACGTCGGCAAGCTGTTGTGTATCGGTGATGGGGCGAGCGGCGACGATGGCTCCTGCAATCCGCCGAGCCATGCGCTCTTCTCCGTAGCGCCAGAGAATGTCAGCAATGTCATCCACCGGCCACTCGTTGACGATTGTGTCTGCCCCGAGTTCGGCGTCGCGGTCCATCCGCATGTCGATTGGTCCGCGACGCCGATAGGAGAAGCCACGTCCGGCTTCGTCGAACTGATGGGAAGAGACACCGAGGTCAAATAGGAATCCGTCGATACAGGAACCGTCACCGGCGCCCCCCTTCTGGTGGCAGATCTCGCCGGCTATCGCGTCGAGATCTGAGAAATTGGCTCTTATCAACTGGACCGCGCCCTCGCCCGGGCCCTGTGCTATCGCGTCGGGATCCTGGTCGATCGCAATCACTTCCAGCCCGGGAAACGCCTCGAGCAGGGCTCGAGTGTGTCCCCCACCGCCGTAGGTGGCGTCCACCACGAGACGCGGCGAGACGGGTCGCATCATCTCGACGACCTCGTTTGCCATCACTGGCACGTGATACGGGTTCTGATCCATGGTCAGTCCCTCGGAGCGCTGGCGCCAAAGTGGAAGCGGGCGGAGTAAGGGGCCTCCCAATTGGCATCCGAGGGACTGACCATGAGCCAGAACCTGTTCCTGTTGTCTCGTGCTGTCCTCTTGTCGCGGTTCATGCTTGGGAACCGCCTGAGCCTGGTGCCCGATCGACATCCTGGAAGTAGTTGCCGGAGACCTCTTTCTCGCCGAGCCAGACTTCGGTTGCCCATACCTCGACAACCTCTCCCTGCCCGAGCACGGTCACGTCCTTTTCGATCTCTGCCCATTCACGGAGTGCATCGGAGAGGGGGATTCGGCCCTGCTTGTCGGGCTGCACCTCGGTTCCGGCGCCGAGAAACGTACGACGATACCTACGGCCTTCACGATCGGCGGCGGGAAGGTCTGCGAGCCGGTCGTACTCCTTTTGGAACGCATCGCGGGTCCACACCGTCAAGCAGTGCTCCTGACCCGGGGTGACGAAGCAACCGTCTTCCAGCTTGCTACGGAACTTACGCGGCATGACCAGACGCCCCTTGGCGTCCAGTGTGTGCTCGTGCGTCCCCAAAAACATGGAACTCGGTCTCCCAGCTCATCTACCACTGCGCGCCACTCTAACCCACTTTGTGTGTCAGTTCAACCACTTTATGCCCCCGGCTACCCCCCGATGACACAAATAGGGCGGGCGACCCACCACCGCTGGTTTTCGGGTCCAGAGGATGAGCCGGGATACCACGAGGGTCGCCGGTTAGAGTGATTCGGCCCGGGGACGATGCGAGGCAGATCGACGGTGGCGTTCAATTCGGTTCAGTACCTGATCTTCCTGGCCCTCGTTGTCGCCCTTTACCCGCTGTTGCGCCGCCGGGGCCAGAACGTTCTGCTCTTGCTCGCTTCGTACTTCTTCTACGGAGCGTGGGACTGGCGGTTCCTGTCGCTGCTGTGGATCTCAACGGCGACCGACTTCTACGTGGGTCGGGCGATGGGGCACCACGACAACGACCGCACACGGCGGCGCTTGCTGCTGGTGTCGATCGTGGTCAACCTCGGCATGCTCGGTGTCTTCAAGTACTACGACTTCTTCACCAACTCTGCCGCCGCGCTGATGGAGGCGGTCGGGCTCGGGGCGGATTGGCCGACGCTCCATGTGCTGTTGCCCGTCGGTATCTCCTTCTACACGTTCCAGACAATGTCGTACACGATCGACGTATACCGGCGCCGCATCGAACCGACCCGCGATCCGCTCGCCTTTGCGGTATTTGTCGCCTTCTTCCCGCAGCTGGTGGCAGGCCCGATCGAAAGAGCCCGTCACCTCCTCCCCCAGTTCGGCGTGCGACGTCGGGTCGCCCGGGGCAACGATCTGGCAACGGCGCTTCACCTCATCGGGCTCGGCCTGTTCAAGAAGGTGGTGATCGCCGATGCGGTGGCACCGCATGTCGACAAGGCATTCGCCGGGGCCGACTCGGCCGGCTGGATCACCCTGGTTGTCGGAGTCGTCGGCTTTGCGCTCCAGATCTATGGGGACTTCTCCGGCTACTCGCACATCGCTCGAGGCTCGGCGCGACTGCTCGGGATCGATCTCATGGTGAACTTCAACCAGCCGTACCTGTCACGCAACATCACCCACTTCTGGAGAACGTGGCACATCTCGCTCTCCACATGGCTTCGTGACTACCTGTACATACCGCTCGGTGGCAACCGCGGTCTCGAAGTGGGCGACGTATCGCAACCTGATGTTGACCATGCTGCTCGGAGGCCTGTGGCACGGGGCGGCGTGGACGTTCGTCGCCTGGGGCGCATTGCACGGGCTCTTCCTGGCAGCACACCGCCGATTCCGGAGCAGCACCACCGGCGGCGAGCTGGACATGCCCCGAATACGCGACCTACCCGCCGTCCTCGCCACCTTTGTGGCGGTGACGTTCGCCTGGGTGTTCTTCCGAGCGGACACTTTCACCGCGGCGTGGGCGTACCTCGGCGGGATCGTGAGCCTCCGCCCCGGGCCTGTCGAGCGCACCGCGGTGTGGATCGTTGTCCCGGCGCTCGTGGTCGCCATCGCCATCGATCTGGCACAGAGGAAGGCGCAGCGCCACGAGGCTCTCATGACCTGGCCCCGTCTGGTACGGGGATTCGCGTACGGGTCGGCGGCGATCGCCTTCATCGTGTTCTCCGGCAGTGCTCCCGTCCCCTTTCTCTACTTCCAATTCTGATGCGAAGACTCATCGTGCCTCTCATCGTTCTCGCCATGGTCACCGGGGCAGAGCTCGCCGCCCGCAAGGTCGAGAACCGGGTCCCGGAGCCGCTGACCTGGGACACCCAGTTCAGCCAGGACAAGGCGACCCAGTTGGCGCACTGGGGCAACCGGCTGGATGTGGTGTTCACAGGATCGTCGGTCGCTCAGGCCAACTTCGACCCGGCGTTGTTCGCCGAGCTGTCACCGGGGATCACTGATGGATACAACGCCGGGCTGCCGTCGATGACGCCGACGGTGTGGCGCCAGTTCCTGCTGGATACGGTGTATCAGGAGCACTGCCCTTCGCTGCTGATTGTCGGTGTCGACATTCGCCAGTTCAGCGACAACAAGCCGGGCGCCCACGACCAGCTATCGCGATATCTCAACGCCCGTGGTCGACTCGACGCGATCGGCGGCGACAACATCTGGGACAACGCCGAGACATGGCTCGAGTCGCACCTTGCGCTGTTCCGGATCCGAGCCCGGCTGCGCGAGCCCGACAAGGTGGTCGCCTGGGTGTGGGACATCGGCGACATCGGCGACTGGAGGAACACCAACCTGTCGCCCGAGGGCCGCTACACGTCGAACGACAATCGAACATACGAGCCTTCGCAGGAGCGCATCGAGAACCTGCGCAACGGGGCCTTTCTCGACCTTGCCTTTGGGGGCAGAGAAACGACTGCGTTGCGCGGGATCATCGACGATGCCGAGGAACGTGGCGTGAAAGTCGTCCTGATCGAGATGCCGACGATGGCGGATCAGCTCGCCAAGGCGCTGCCGCATGGGGCCGAGGATCAGAAGTGGTTCACCGAAGTACTGGCGGGAGTTGCCGACGAGTACGGCGTGCCGCTGCTTCGTTTCCCGGAGATGGACAACCAGGCCGTCTACTACTCCGACGACTATCACATGAACTGGACCGGGATCAAGACGATCACCACGCTGCTGGCCGAACGCGTGAATGCGCTGGATCTGGACATCGCCCCCGGCGTATGTGAGGACTGAAACGGCTGTAGGCGCAAGAGTACGGCCGTACTCCCGGGGGGGTCGGCTCTTTGCTCACTCGGAATTGTTGGATCGGGTTCCAGCGCCTTGATTGGGTGGTTGGTTATGGGGGTTGGGCAACGGGGGCGGGTTTACCGCTGGTGGTGTAGCAGTGACCAAACGGGCTAGTGAACACAAAGTCACCACCATCAACCAGGTCATAGCTCCACCCATACTTATGACGAATCACATGATGATGCCGACACATCGGCCCAAGCTCACAGGTGCAAGTAATCGGCTGGTCACTGAACAAGATGCGATGGTCGATGTCACAATCGACCGAAGGCATGCGACAACCGGGATGAATACAGGTCGGATGCAGTATCTCGGCTCTGCGACGCTGCGCCACCGTGGGTTTGCGTCGGGTGATGCCACCGTCGATGGGCTGCCCGGTGTCGGGGTCAATCAGCGCCCACCGCCGCTCGGCATGTTCTTGATGTTCGGCTATTTGTCGGGCGATATCGGCATGCACCGGCCCGAACCCGTTGAGCTCGGCTGATTCGTCCGACGTGCCGGCGAACGTCTCGAGCGTGCCTGTAACCGTGAGGTTCCCGTAGTCCGCCCGCATGGCTTTCTTACCCTTGTAGCGACGCCGCAGCAGATCGAGGCATATGTCGGAACGCAACTGATCCATCGTCCTCGAGTCACCGATGTTCCTCAGTTTGATGGCTTCCCGGTGGATCCATCGGCCTATCGAGTTGGCGACGTGTGGCGGAACATCGAGGTTGAGGATGTTTGCCGTCCCCGAGTCGTTGGCCTGGATCACGAATCGCCTGTCGGCAACCGATCCCTCGTACCGTTCCCGGGCAGCGTCCGGGTCGGCATCCATGCACAGCTTGCGGAGCCTGGCCTTCAGCTGGCCAGTAGTCAGCCCGGCAGCGTCTCCGAGCACCGCATCGACGGCGCCACTTGCGATTGCATCTGAGACGTGACGGGTACCGTCAACAAGGACCCGGGCGCGACGCATGTCGATACGACCCGACAGCAATGCCAACCAAACCTGGGGCAGTTTGCGGTTCAGGTCGATTGCCATCCCGGTCTCGTACTCTGCCGAGGTGCGGGTGAGGTTGAGAGCAGCCCCGATCTCGGCGACGGCACCATCGAACGCCCAGTCGAGACCCTTCGCGCTCTCCAGGTCATCTGGGTTTTGGTAGGCGGTGACCAGGCGATCCATCGACCAATACGATGCTGCCTGATAGTGAGCCACCTGACGCTGCTGTGCTTGGAGGACCCGAACCAGATCATGAGGGGACAACCGGTCGTAGTCCAGCGAGCCCAACACAGAAGCCAGCTCTGCACCCGGCGGGATCTCGTCAAAGCCATCAGGCAACATACAAACACCTATCGAACATATGTTCGATGGTATCAGGCGTCAGTGACAGAAACTAGAGGTACGGAACCGCATGGGAAGGTCAGCGGCGCTGACCAACTGTTGTCGGCGTTTCCATAGGGCGTCTCCCGTTGCTGATAGCTTCGCCACCGGTGCCATCGGCAACTTCAGTGCG
This sequence comes from uncultured bacterium, assembly GCA_963844835.1. Lineage (GTDB taxonomy): Bacteria > Actinomycetota > Acidimicrobiia > Spongiisociales > UBA5794 > JAAETI01. The sequence continues at coordinate 55,009 of CAWJPT010000009.1, forward strand.
GAATCAGTTCAAGGGCTTTCGGGCAGGACCCACCCGAAGGAAGGCACCTCCTCAGTCTCAGCTTCGCTGGGGGGTGCATCTGGCTCGTCGACAGTGATCTGCTCCTCCCGGAGTTTGGCGGGAGGACGGGTCCACCCTCGAATGTCTTGGAGTACCTCTCCGTAGAAGTAGATGACCTGCTCCATTGTCTCGGCAACGAATGAACCCTTGTCCTTTCCCTTTTTGGTGCCCATGTTCTTCATCAGTGCAACGTCGAAGGAGGCTGGCTCCCGCTGAGGATCATCGACCAGAAGCAAGTCAGCTGGTTTCGCAGCTGCCTGCGCGAGGAGCAGCGATGTCGTCTGGCGGGTGTGAGGGAATCTTGCTGTCACCCTGAGATTCGGGGGCGCTTCCTTGAGTTGTCGCAGGAGCCAGTTCACACGTGTCTTCGCACGTCCGTCGCCGGGCGCCTTGATCCGAGCATGAGTTGTGACTTGGCGCGACGCGAGATTGGCTTCGATTTCGATTGGGGCAACGGCATCAGGGACATTGATCGTCGCTTCCAATACGCCCCGAGCGACGAGATCGGCAATGTGCTGTTCGAGTCGCGAGCGGCGGTTGCTTGATCGCCCATAGACGGGAGCGACACCGCGGCCGAGAACCTGGCGAAGACGCAGCGCCAAATACTCGACGAATTGTTCCCAGTCCTCAGCGACCTCAACCACACCGTCGTCGCGAGCCCGCAACGTTTGATTGCGTGCCGCGTCGCGAACTGCGACCCATTCCTTGCCCATACCATCGAACCCTGCGGCACCCGAACGGGGATCATCGAGATACGAGATGAGGTCCGCCATTATGAAGTCCTGCTCTGGATCCTCTATCCCGCGATGCTCGGACTCGATGATCGCTTCGGTGAGAATCCTGAACCACGAGATGTGCCCGATGCGCAGTTTCTTCGTCTTCCGCTTATCTACTACAACCGGACTCTCACTACCGTCCGCCACGATCTGATTCGAGATCGTCAACAGAGCATCGAATCCTTCTCTATTCGCTATCGTGAGGTACCGGTTGACCTGGTCGGACGGCGTCGTAGCGGTAGGCCACCGCGGTCGGCGCGGGATCGACGTTGTCCCCGGCGCAGCTGGCAATCACCTCCGCCCGGCCGTCGCCGTCGACGTCGGCGATGAGGGCGGTGGTCGCCGTGGGCTCGCCGAACTGGACCTGGTCGAGGGTCAGGGGGGTGCACGGGGGCGCGGCCCGGAGACCGGCGCCGATGTCGCTGAAGCCCGGTCCGAAGTCGCCGGGGAGCGTAACGGGCCCCGGCCCGCCCTGGCACCCCGCGCCGCCGGCCGATGCCCCGAAGACGCGGAGGACGCCCAGGAGCCGCAGTTTCACGCCCATGCCCCACCCTACCGCCGCGGGCACCGGTTGTGGCCCGCACAGCGTTGCTCGTAGACTTGGCTCGATGCCAGCGCCCGTGAGCGAGGCCGGGGTGGCCCCCGGGGCCGAGGGACTCGGCGCGCCGAGGTCGCCTCGGAGAGATGCCACAGGCCGACCGCCGGGGCATCGCCGTCTCCCGGATCCTCCACGAGCAGGGGCTCAAGGAGATCCCCACCTACGATCCCGAGCGCTTCGAGGACGAGCGCTTCGTCACCCGCGCGCGCACCCTCTTCTACGCGCGGCTGGCCTTCCTCGGCATCGGCCTCGGGGTGCTGGCCATCCCCAGGTGGTCATCCGCCTTCGGGGTCCGGAGCCTCTGGGCCTTCGCCGTGTACTTCGTGATGGTCGGCTACAGCGTCGGGGCCTTCCTCTGCCTCGACCGCCCCCAAGCTCGCCCGGCCCATCACCTTCCTCACCCTCTGCCTCGACCTGGTGGTCATGGTCTACATGATCACCGCGAGCGGGGGCTTGAGCTCGCCGCTGCTGGCCACGCAGCTGATGTTCACCACCCTCTTCGTCATCCTCTTCCCCAAGCCGCTGGCGATCCTCCCGCCGCTGCTCACCCTCCCCATCGTCGCCAGAATCGACCAGATGGTCTTCCAGCAGGACCCGGCGGTCCTCAATCTCTTCGTGCTCATCTGGTACTCGGCCATCAACTTCATCATCGTCTACGTGATGGTGTACCTCAA
>CAWJPT010000010.1:0-18986 GCA_963844835.1 uncultured bacterium
TGCGCCGCGCTATCTCCGGTCCATTCCGAGACGAGTTCTCTCCCACGGCGGTGATTCTATGAAAGCTCTAAACATCTAGTCAAATAGATATTCGACGAGAAGTGGCCTCCCGTCTCGCTCACTACAGTTGGGTCGGGCCGTAGGCGGAGGAGGTGGAGATGGTTGCTTCGTTCACTATTCCTGAGGGCATGAGGACGCTGGTTTTGGTGGGTGGCGTCTCAGCGCTCGTTGCCGCCGCCCTCACTCTCGTGTGGCTCGTTCTGATGGTCACGGTGCCGGCGCCACCGCGGGGAAGCACCGCGGGCGAGGAGCTCGACTTCATCAAGCAGCATGGAGCAGCCAGGGTCGCGAGCTTCCTCCCGACGACCCTCGTTGCCTTTGCCTACATCCCCGCCTGGCTCGGTCTCGGTGCACTCCTGTGGGAAGAGGCGCCGGCGACGGCAGTCTTGGCGGTGGCGTTTGGTGTCCTGTACCCGGCGATCACTGCCGTCGGTTATTGGATGCAGTACACGGTGGTGCGAGGACTCGCCGATCTGCATGGCACCGATGAGGCTGCGGCCCGGACAGCGTACGAGATCGTCGGCTTCCACGACCGGCCGACTTCGATGAGCGCCGCGGCTGTGGTGCTGGGATATACGGTGTGGTCGCTCGGTGGCGTCGCCGCAGGGATCGGTCTGCTGGCTCACGGAGGCGGGCTCGCCGTGACGACGGGTGTGCTGTTCCTCGTCACCGCGGTGCTGATGTTCGTCGGTGCCGCCGGTCGCGTCGCCCGCAATCGCATCCTCGAGACCGGCGTGATGCTCTCCGGGGTCACGTCGCTCGGTGCGACTGCAGCGGTCGGGTTCCTGCTGCTGTCTCAGATCTGAGCCGGCCGACGGGCACTCGTGTCGGCGTCCGCACGCACTGCCCGGTCAAGACCACGCATTTTCCTGCCGATACGCGTTGATGCCCGGCCGGAGCCTGAAGAGGACCTCCGTGTTGCGACCCAACAGGGTGGTGGTAGTGCTTGCCATTGCGTTTTTGTTGGTCGCCTTCACTCCGGCTACCTCCGGTGCCGCCGCCTCGCAACCGCAGCTGGCACAGGCGACTGGGTAGCCTCGGTCGTCGCCAGCACCGACGGCGGCGGCACCGAGCAGGGCCGGTTCTTCACCGCCTGCGTCGCTGCGTACCGGCTGCGCCGGTCCGTTGGCAGTTCCTTCGGAACTGCTGCGATTTTCTTCACCCTCCCAGCGGGAGGGTCGGTCGGATCGGTAGATTCGACCGGGGAGGGAGAGCGGCCAAGGTTGTTGTCTACGTTCACGGTTTCACCGATTTTCTTCACCCTCCCAGCGGGAGGGTCGGTCGGATCGATAGATTCGACCGGGGAGGGAGAGCGGGTGGTGTGGTCGGCCAGTTGGAGGTTTCACCCTCCTGCGTCGCTGCGTACCGGCTGCGCCGGTCCGTTGGCAGTTCCTTCGGAACTGCTGCGCTCCGCGTCCTCCCTGAGGGAGGACGAAGGAACGGAGGGAGGGCGCGCCTGGGGTTGTTGTCCACGTTTCGGTTTCGCCGGTTTTCTTCACCCTCCCAGCGGGAGGGTCGGTCGGATCGGTAGATTCGACCGGGGAGGGAGAGCGGCCAAGGTTGTTGTCCACGTTTGGGTTTCACCTTCCCGTGTCCCTGCGCACCGGCTGCGCCGAAGGGACGGAGGGTGTCGCTCCTTTGACCCTCAAGCTTTGTTGCTGAAATCCCGAATCTCATGGAGGGTCCGAGCAACAGATTGGTGTCAGATGCGGCGTCTTCGCAGAGTCCAGCTAGCAGCCCTTGTGACGGCGTTGGTCGCCGCGTCGTGCGGCGGCGCCGGCGATGGGGGGACCAAGTCGCTGGGGGAGGCAACTGCTCGGGCGACGACGACCACGGTGCCCTCCGAAGCGCCGACTTCCACCGCCGATGTCCCGGCGACGAGACCCACGGTTCCAGCTACCACAACCACCGTGGCTGCGCAGCCGGGCACGATTGCCGACCCCTTGCCGATGGGTGACGAAGCCGTCTCGGGCTTTGTGTACACGGATTGGCTCGGTGGGGAATGGGAGGGGTACGTATACGGTCTCGTGGCAGTCGATCGCAGCGACTACAACGACGACGTCGGGCAGTGCTATCTGCTGGTCGGTACGCTCGTTCCCACCGTCATCGAAAACGGGACGGTATCGAGCCCGTTCTCGACCCCCGACTTCTCCCTCATTGCGGACGGCCGTCTCGTAGACAGCGACACCCTGGCCTGTGACACCGGTGCCGCGGACACCGGGGGTTACGGCTGGATCCTCGACGCCGAGGTGACCCTCGGCACCACCTACCCGTTCTATGCCGAGTTCTTCCTACCGGGGAAGAAGCCGGCCCAAATAGATGTGGTTGCCGTAGGCGACACCGGTGGCGACGAAGCCGTCTACTTCTCGCCGGGATATCTGGACGCCATCCCGGCTCCGAGCATCGGCAGCGGCACAGCCGACCGCTACCCCGATGCGTTGCCCATGGGGCCGTCGTCGGACTTCAGGTATGCGTCGTGGCTTGGAGACGAATGGGACGGAGCGGTGACGGGACTCGTTGCTGTTGATCGCAGCCCATACGGTGATGAGCCCGGGCAGTGTTTCGTTCTCCTCGGCATGCTCACCCCGACCGTCATCGAAGACGGGACAGTGTCGGATCCGTTCACCACCCCCGACTTTGCAGTGATAGCCGCCGGACACTTGGTCGACAGTGACTCGTTCAGCTGTGACACAACTCAGGTGGAGTCCGCGGGCTACGGCTGGATCCTCGACGCCGAAGTCACCGAGGGAACCGAATATCCGTTCTACACGGCCTTCTTCATGACAGGGAAGCAGCCCGCCGAGATCTCGGTACTGGTGGCAGGCGACGCGGGCACCAACGACGCCATGTACTTCGAGCCGCTCTATCTCGACACCATCCCGACCCCGTAGGGGGTTCCGAAGGAACTGCTGCGCTCCGCGTCCTCCCTGAGGGAGGACGAAGGGGGTGAGGGAGGTCGGAGGAGAGGGGCGAGGTCGACGGTGGAGGTTGGTCGGTTTCCTTCACCCTCCCGGCGGGAGGGTCGGTCGGATCGTGAGATTCGACCGGGGAGGGGGAGAGACTGAGGTGGTCAACCACTCCAGGGCCTCACCCTCCTGCTTCGCTGCGCTCCGCGTCCTCCCTGAGGGAGGACGAAGGGGATGAGGGAGGTCGAAGGAGAGGGGCGAGGTCGAAGGTGGGGGGTGGCCGGTTTCCTTCACCCTCCCGGCGGGAGGGTCGGTCGGATCGTGCAGATTCGACCGGGGAGGGGGAGAGGCTGAGGTGGTCAACCACTCCAAGGTTTCACCCTCCTGCGTCGCTGGGTACCGGCTGCGCCGGTCCGTTGGCAGTTCCTCAGGAACTGCTGCGCTCCGCGTCCTCCCTGAGGGAGGACGAAGAAGGAGCGGGAAGGTCGACGGTGGAGGTGGCCAGCTTCCTTCACCCTCCCGGCGGGAGGGTCGGTCGGATCGTCAGATTCGACCGGGGAGGGGGAGCGGCTGATGTGGTCAACCACTCCAAGGTTTCACCCTCCTGCGTCGCTGGGTACCGGCTACGCCGGTCCGTTGGCAGTTCCTCAGGAACTGCTGCGCTCCGCGTCCTCCCTGAGGGAGGACGAAGAAGGAGCGGGAAGGTCGACGGTGGAGGTGGCCAGCTTCCTTCACCCTCCCGGCGGGAGGGTCGGTCGGATCGTCAGATTCGACCGGGGAGGGGGAGCGGCTGCGCAGTGTGACGGAGCTCTCAGGCGGGTTCGATGATCTCCGACTCGGCCGGTATCCCGCCGCTGACGACCTGACCGTCCCTCACCCGCCGGTAGCTACGGAACGCCATCGGGATGCCGCGGGCGGTTTGCCACTCGGTGGAGTCGGTGACCTGAAGATGGACGTGTGGTTGGGTGCTGTTCCCGGAGTTCCCGCACTCTGCAACCTCGTCGCCGACTGTCACCTCGTCGCCGGGTTTGACCCGTACCGTGCCGCGGCGCAGGTGAACCAGCCACACGTAGGGACCACCTGGACCGAGAGCGATGGCGACACAGTTACCGGCGATCGCGGGCAGACCCCGGCGTACCCGTGCTGCTTGCCCCAGGGCGTAGGGGATGAGGGCGAGTTGGGATCTGCGAGCTACGTGGTCGGGCTCGCCGTCATGGACGGCTGCAACCGTCCCCGAGGCCGGTGCCAGGATCGCCTTGCCGAAGCCCACAAACCTCTCGGGCTGCTCCACGGCCAGCACGCTGCGCCAGTTGCGTGGCGCCGCCCGGCCACGATCGTCGACGGCGATGAAGTCGATGGCGTAGGTGACCCCGAATCGGTGAGTCCCGTGGCTCGGGATGCGCCGCGCCGGGCTGTTGCGGGCCCGCCACCGCCCCCGGAACGGCAGATCGAGCGTGACTTGTCCGTCGGTCACGGCACCTCCTCTCCCAAGGCCACGACTCCTCGCCGACCACCATAGGACCGATGGATGATGCGTCGGGCATAGCGCGTGACAAATCCCGACCGCATGTAGAATCTGCTGCCCCGGCGGACTCGCCGCCGACCGCCTCGATCTGGATCTTCGCCCGCATGTTTGCTCGCCCGTCCCGCCATCAAGTGGCCGCCAGCGCCAAGAGCTTTGGCCTGTCGACGGCCCTGTGGCTGTTCGGTCTGTTCACCTCGATGTTGTTGATCGGGTTGTGGGGCCGGTCGGTTGCGGGGGATCACGTAACGCTGGAGACGAGCGCCCGGGCGGTACTGGAGAGCCAGATCGTCAACGACCGCGTGGAGGATTGGCTCGGTGATGCGGTAGCCGCCGCAGCCGAGATGAGCCCCCAGGACGTGGCTGCCGTCGTCGCCACCGTGGAGGCAAGCCCCGAGATGGATGTCGCCCTCGAGGACATCGTCGACCAGGCGGTTGCTGCGGCATTGGCGCCTCCGGGCACCGACGCACAACTCGATCTGTCGGATGCGGTCGAAACGCTCACCCCGGTGATCGCCTCGGCAATGGAGGAACGTGGTGTTGTGACGGATGCCGATGCGGTGCGGTCGGTGGCACAGGGTGTGCCCCGCATTGTCCTTTCGTCAAACGACCCGGCCACGGTAGGGGGTGCGGCCCGGCAGGTGAGAGGGTGGCTGACCGTGGTGGTTGTGATTGCATCGGCGGGCCTGGCGCTGTTCGGCGGTCTGGCGGTGTGGCTGAGCCCGGACCGACTGCGGCAACTCCGGGTGCTCGCCATCCGGATCGGGGTGTCGGCTTTCACGTATGCCATCGTGTTCCGTCTCGGTGCGTGGGCAGTCGATCCGGCGGGTGGCCGATCTCCGGTTGCTGCCGGGGGAGCGGTCCTGCTCGGATCGAACGGCCACGTCCTCGCCATCGTCGCCGTCACCGCGGCAATCGCCGCCACTGCCATGTCGATGTTCCTGGTGCGCCGTCGCCGACCCCGCCCGGCCGACGAGCCCGATCGCGGCGAATCGACAGGCGAGCAGCCGGTGCTGGTGGGTGCAGGACGTAGCTAATCCAACGCCGTCCTCTCTCCCGATCAGATCCTGCGAACCGCAGAGTGTGGAAGACCTGGCCAGAGTGGTGGCGGAAGTCGCCTGAGATCTCATGGCTGTCGGGGACGGGGATTGGTGGCAGCGCGATCAAACCCGCGGTATCACCGGAGTCACGGCTCTGCCCGACATGTCGGATGCGACACCGGCTTCGACCTATTCAGCGCAGGCACTATCGAACGACTCCGGTGAGCTGGTGAACACCTTCTTTCCCCAGTCGATGGGTCGAGATTGGCTGATTGTCACACCGCTCGCATGGATGGTCATGTTGAAGGTGTCGGCGTCGAAGAACAACTCGAGTACCCAAACGCTGCCGGTCCAGGTGAAGAATGCCCTACCGGATAGGTAGGTCCCTCCCTCGCCCGTAGCGTCCGGGGTGGTCAGGGTCACTTCTGCATACCCTTCGAAGTCGCCGACACCTTCGGTGTCGTCCGTATCGGTGAAAAGGATCTCGAGCGGGATCGTCCCGTTGAGAGTCATTGTGCCGCCGGCTTCAGCGAGTGTGCCTGATGCCACCACCCGGCCGGTCCACCGGGTGAACCCACACGTCGTCAGCATGACGTCGAGAGTCCCGTCCCATCCATCGAGAGGCTCCACCGTTGCAAAGATAGCCCCGTCGCATTCCGGCACTTCCTCACCATTGGCCCGCCGTTCCTGGATGTCTTGCCACGCCTCATAGCGGCCGTCCCCTGCCGATTGGTCCCAGAGTCTCGCCCTTCCGAGAGCCTCCACGTAGATCCGGACAACGTTGGGGTCTGTGGTGCATGGGTTGAACAGGGTTGCCGCGTCGCTCAGTTCCTTCTCCAGGATCTGGCTGATCCTCTCGGACACGTCATTTGACAGCTCGTCCAGTCCCAGCAACTGCGCCCCGGCCATCACGTCCATCAGTACCTTCGGATCGGTTGCCTCGTTGATCATCGTCTCGCCGTAGGCGCTGAATACATCCTTCGCCTCGTTCTTGAACTCTTCCGATCTGTCCAGATTCCCGACCTTCTCGGCCAGGCCGGCCGCATAGAGGTAGTCCCCGTCAGCTGCTTGAGGTCACTCGGGCTGAGTACATCAATGGAGCCATCGCCGGAATCCGTCTCTTCGGTGGACGTGTCACGCACGATTGCCTCGATCTCCTCGGTGGTGATTTCCGACCCTGATTCATCGACAAGCTCATCGAGCAGCCGGGCTACCTCAGGGGTCACCTCCAGATCGCAAACCCATCCGTCGATGAGGCCCTCGCCAACCGCATAGGCCCCATCGGGGCCCAGCGGGCCAACGTCCCAATACCCCTCGGTTTGGAAGTCGTATGGGACGGGCAGACCGGCCAGATCCTCTTCCTTCAATAGTCCGATCTCGACGAGATACCCATGTTGGGGCGGAGCTACAGAGCACAAGTCGAATCCTGATCCGCCACTGCCTCCACCGTCTTCGGTCGTCGTCGTTTGGCCCGATGCCGTGGGAAGCTCGACGGTGGATGACGCCGCTTCCACACCCACCCCAGATCCGGCAAGGGTGCCGTCAGGTTGAGGCTGATCGCCGACCCCGCCCGTGCCCCCGCAAGCCGCGACGACAACCCCCGCACAAACCAGGGTCGCGATTCGGCTGAGGAGTCGGCTGCGGGAACCGTCCCGGCTATCCAACAGGCGACCAGGTCAGCGAGATGGCCGTCTCGTAGGTGAGATTGCCGGCGTCGTCGTTGGCGACTTCCTCGACGCTGATGCTGACGAAAGCTTCGACATCGTCGCGCTCTCCGCTGATGAACACACCCTTAGTGTCATCTGCGTTCTCCACCTCGAAGGCATCGACGGTGAAGCCTTCACCCTCGAGCCACGACTGGTACATGGCTTTCATTGAGCCGTATTCTTCGGCGGCGACGTTGATGACCGCACTGTAGGAGGTACCCGCTTCATCGTCGATCTCCATCGATGATCCGACCGTGAACTTGTCGGGAAGTGGGAATGGGAAGCCAGCGGGAAGGTCCCCACCTAGCGTTGCTGCAAAGCCGCCCTCGTCACCGTTGACCGTCATAGACATCTCGTCGTCATCGGTGCTGATCTCAACCGATCCGTCCTCGCCGGTCAGTGTTATGTCGCCGTCGTTGGTGTCGATGCTGACGTCACCGCCGCCCGCTTGCTCGACCATCTGCTCGACTAGTGCCCCGGCTGCATCGTTGGAGATGTCGTCGGCCCCGTCGTCGGAGCCGCATGCCGTCATGGCGAGAACGACGGCCACTAACACCACAAGCTTCTTCATCTTCTTCATCAATTGTGCTCCACTTCCTGGCTCAACTCTCAGGCGCAGGCGACGCCGTGCCGACAATGTGCGTATCGGCGCCAAAGCATCGCCAAAAGAGAGCGAAACCCGTCCTGAGCTCGGGCTCTTCGCAGCAGAGAGCACGAAGCACGGCAAAGTACGATGTCGGTCCCGAGGAGGCCTATGGCACGAGAATTGGAGTTCCGAGTGCTTGGCGCCGTCGATGTGGTCGCCGACGGCAAGAGCGTTGTTCCCAAGAGTGCCCGGCAGCGGGATCTGCTGGCTCTCCTGCTTCTCCACCCCAACGTCACGGTGTCGAGCGACCGGCTGATCGACCGGCTCTGGCAGGGGGAGCCACCTCCCACGGCCCTGGCTGCACTTCAGGTGTATGTCGCCAAACTGCGCGGGGTGATCGCCGAATGTCCCACGGCGACGATCACAACGGTGAGCGGCGGCTATCGATTGGATGTCGATACGGCGACACTCGATTCACATCAATTCGAGCAACTTGCGCTGCGAGGACGCCAGGCGCTGCTCGCCGGGTCGATGCGAACCGCGGTCGAGACACTTCGCCCGGCTCTCGAGCTATGGCGCGGTGATGCGCTCGCCGATGTCCGCCACCTCGAAGGTGTCCTCGTTGAGGTGACCCGGCTGGACGAGATGCGATTGCAGGCCCTGGGCACCCTGATAGATGCGGAACTCGGGCTCGGTCGCCACCTCGAGATGATCCCCGACCTCGAACGCCTTGTGCAGGAGGACCCGCTCCAGGAGCGGCGATGGGCGCAACTGATGCTTGCGCTCTATCGAGCAGGACGCCAAAGCGATGCGCTGCGTGCCTACCGGCGAGCCTCCGAGGCGCTCGGCGAGGAACTCGGCATCGAGCCCGGACCGGATCTCTACAACTTGGAGGAACGCATCCTGCTCCAGGATCCGACGCTTTCGCTGGTGATGGAGGAGGCGACCCCGCCGACCAACCTCGAGCGGGTGGTGTCATCCTTCGTTGGCCGGGAACGGGAGTTGGAACGTCTCGCCGAGTTGTTGCAGACAAGACCCCTGATCACTTTGACCGGACCGGGAGGTGCCGGCAAGACCAGGATGGCCCGAGAGATCGGCGAGCAGGTTCTGGCGTCCTACGCCGACGGCGTCTGGTTTGTCGATCTCGCGTCGGTTGGCGACGGCAGCGAGGTGCCGTACCGGATCGCAGAGACTCTCGGTGTCGCCGAGCAGCTCAACCTGCCGATTCTCGACGTGGTGGGCCGTCATCTCCACCATCGAGCGCTGCTGCTGATCCTCGACAATTGCGAACATCTCGTAGACGACCTGGGTGAGGCCGTCGGTTTGCTACTGGCGACTTGTCCTCTCCTGACGATCCTGGCGACGAGCCGGGAGCGCCTCAGGGTCGAAGGGGAAAGTACCTGGACGGTGCCTCCTCTCGCCTTTCCGGATCAGGGCTCCGCCGCGGTGAACGAAGGTGACTACGAAGCAGTCAGTCTGTTTGTCGAACGGGCGCGGTCCGGTGGATCCCGGGTTTGAGTTGACGGAAGAGAACGGGCGGGCGGTGGCAGGGATATGCCGGCGGTTGGATGGGCTGCCGCTGGCGATCGAGCTGGCAGCAGCCCGGGTGGGCATGTTGAGCCTCGCCGAGATAGAGGAGCGACTCGCCGCCGACCTGTCGCTGTTGAGTGGGCGGTCCCGTTTCCAGCCGATAAGACATGCGACGTTGACTGCGGCGGTGCGGTGGAGCTTTGAACTCCTCGACGACGACGAGCGGGCGCTCTTTTGCCGGCTTTCGGTGTTCACAGGACGCTTCCGGCTCGCCGATGCCGAGGCCGTGTGTGCGGACGAGAGTCTGCCGGCGGATCGAGTGTTTGATGTGCTGGTCCGATTGGTGGAGAAGTCACTGGTTGTGGCGCACACCGCGGAGCGATATGGGACGCGCTACTCGATGCTGGGGACGCTGCGCGTGTTTGCAGCGACGGTTGCAGCCGGCGAGACCGCCACGATGGCAGAGCGCCATGCCGGCCACTTTCTGGCGCTGGCCGAAGAAGCGGGTCGGGAGCTGCAAGGTATCCGGCAGCGCGAATGCCTCGATCGGCTCGAGGCCGATCACGGCAACCTCCGAGCCGCGTTCGATTGGCTGGTGGCGAACAGGCAGGTCGAAGGGGCTCTGCGCATGGGGGCGGCCTTGCTGTGGTTCTGGAAGATGAAACGTCGAGAAGGCACCGCCCGGCTGGCCCGTGCTCTGGAGGCGGGGGGTGAGGTGTCACCTGCGGTGCGTGCCGACGCGCTGACCGCGGCGGCCGTGTTGCGGAGTTCGAGCGATGTCGACGCCGCCTACGAGATGCTCGTCGAGAGCCGTGCTCTTGCTGCTTTTGCCAATGACATGGTGGGTGCAGGGCTTGCCCTGGGTTGGATGGGGCTGCTCGACCGGATCCGTGGCAAGTTGGAGGAGTCGCAAGATCACCTGGTGCAGGCGCTCGAATTGGTGGAAGAAGGGGGAGGGGACTGGGCGGCGTCCTTCGTTCTCGGGCACCTCGGGGTGCTGGCCCGCGAGCAGGGGTCGCTGGATGCAGCGGGCGAATATCACGAGCAGGCGCTGGCAATCAGCAGACGGATCGGCAATGCGCAGGATGAGGCGTGGAACGTGGCTGCTCTCGGTGTCATCCATCTCTACGAAGGACGCTACGAGGAGGCGCGCCGGCTCTTCGAGCAAAGCTACGAGGTTCAGAGCGCTCTTGGGTTCGACTTCGAATCGGCGACGGTACTTATCTTGCTTGCCGTGTCCTCAGCGCGGTCCGGCGACCCGGACGCAGCCGCTTCGAGCTTGGCAAGAGCCCATCAGCAGGCGCTCGAGCTGCGATCGGCCCGCCTTCTCGATGCCGTGTATCGGGCCCGGGCCACCATTGCCGGCGCCCGCGGGGATGGAAAGAGGGCTGCCCAGATGCTCGGCGCGGCACATCATTTTGGCGAGGAGAACGGACTGTCCCGCAGCATGTTCCAGGCGTTCTTCGATGCGGATGCGCAGCAGATACGGTCCATGTTGAGCAGCGACGAATTCGCAGCCGCTTGGGATTCGGGAGAGCTGGTCGACCTGCACGACGCCATCGGGTCGTGAGAAATCAAAGCCCGAGTTCGCGGCTCACGATGTAGTCCCGCAGCGTCGGCATGGCGGTCAGGCGGTCGAAGAAGAAAGCGTTCACCAGGTGAGTCAATCGATCGGCCGCTCGCGAGACGGTAGTGGCGCGCTCCGGATCTCCACCGATCCGGGAGATGGCATCCCTCATGTCGACCATCTGACGAACCATGTCGGCAGTGGTGTCGCCTTCGAGCGCCAGTATCACCAGGCGGATCAGATCGTCGGCGCGGGTGAGAGCCTTGCCCATTTCGTCCGGCGTTACATCGCCGTCCACGGAGCGCACGAGGTGGAGGGTCTGGTAGAGCACCATCGCGGGGAGATCGAAGATGCCGCTGATGTAGTGGGCCTCTTCGTCGCGCCCTTCGACCCGGCAGATGTCGTAGAGCAAGACGGCGGCACGGGCGAAGTCCTTTGGTTCGGTGCCGATGAGGACGTTTAGTTGAGATTCGAGGTCGGCGACATACGAGTCGCGCAGGTGCGGAGGGACCCGATCAGTGGGCGGGGTGAGCATGCGGGTAGCTCTCGACTGACTGTCTCGTATGCCGTTGTGATTCATCATTGTTGACCGTCTCGGGTGTTCGCCGGACCCCCCAAGGGGTTGGTAGGCGACTACGCCCACCAACCCCCACCCCTGCAAAGGTTGTCGTCACCGATGGGGTGACCCAGCGCTGGTTGGCTTGGCTGCACGCAAGGCGTGAGCGCTCAACCCATCATGTTGCGGGGACCCAAAGGCTCGCCAAAACCCTTGAACAGGATCTCGAGGCGATCGTCCCGTCGAGAGTCGCGCAGGTGACCACCTTCGATGGTGCCGAGCTGGTGACCGTCGATGAGAACGGGAATTTCCCACAGGGACCGATTGATCCAGACGATGCCCGGTCCTCAGTCCGCTTCATAGTCCTTGTCGGGATTGAGGTCAGCTTTGTCTGGGACGGCAGGAGTAGCGGAAACCAGGAGCGGTGTCCGTTTGCTGCGGTGACGTCACACGAGACCTGTTTGATGGACGACTCCTTCGCAAGGCGTCCGTTGTGAGATCAATCGAGCAACTGCGCCGGACGCAATTCCCTCAGGAACCTGCGCTCGCGTGGTTGTCCCCGTTGTGCGGGCCATACTTGCTCTACGGTTGGCCGACGAGCCGGGCCGGGAAGTACAGCGGCTTAGGACCGTAGGAGCAGGGAGGGTCGGCATCGGGGCTGCACGACCAGTCCTGCCGCTCCCACTCACCGGTGATCTCGCCCGAGCCGGACAAGGTTCCCTCGAACACGCTGGTTTCGGGCCATTCGCCGGTGTCGAGATCAAAGACCCGGGTGAAGGTGAACCACAGCGTGTCTCCGTCGAGCGTGAACTCGGTTCCGTACTCGGTGGCGTCTTCGAGGATCTCGACGGTTCCCGTCTCGGCGCCGATGAAACGGATGGTGAAGCCCTTCCGCTCGACGCCCTCGGAGTTGGTCCAATACATGTCCCAGGTACCGGCGAGCGGTCCGGACGGGTCGGCCCCGGCGGATCCCGTGGCGGTGGTGGTCGCTGCCGCCCCTGCTCCGTCGGGATCCTTCGGGTTGTAGAAGACGGCAAAGACGATCGTGACGATGATGAGCAGCCCGATCAGAGCGATCATCCATGTCGAGATAGGCCGCTTCTTCTTTGGTTTCGACGAGCGAACGTCCAGGTCGGTGAGGTCCGAGATCAGGTTCCGGGCGTGACCGTCGAGAGCTTCCGCTTCCTTGCTGAGGTGTCCGCCGGGTTCCTCTGTCGCCACCTGCCACTCCGTTGCTGCCGCATCTCCATTGTCACGCGACTGGCTGTCTGGTGACAAATGCCCACAGGGTGTCGACCCAGCCAGATACCCTCATATGCGTGGGCCCGCCCCCTATAGCGTTGCCGCGTAGGCCGCTTCCACTGCAAATGCCTCTGCTTCGATGGGGTTGGTGGCGTAGTCGAAGCCCGACTGGACGAAGCCCATCCCGTAGGCGCAGGCAAAGGCGTCCTCGAACCGGAAGCGCCGGTACTGGTCGACGTGGGTGGTCTCGTGCACCATCAGCTCCTTGTCGTCGTCGACAGTGGGGTCCCATGAATCCCGCATGTAGATGTCGTAGCTGAGGGTGTAGCCGGCGAACTCCGGTCCCATGAACGTCATGGCCAGGGTGCCGTCGCTGAAGTGGTTGCCCGACAGGGCGGCGTTCTCCATGAACCCGACCTTGGTGAGGTCGACGTTGGGGAAGATCGGCTGGATCTCCGCCTGGAAGTCGGCGGGGAGCCCCCGGAACGGTTTGCCCAGGTTGAACAGGATGTTGTCGGCCTCAGCCAGGTTGTGGATGATGATGCCGCCGAGGCACCCGCCCAGCATGGCGAGCGCTTCGAGGATTCCCATGGCGAGGTCGCCCAGCCAATCGAGAGCCCGGTCGATGGCTTCCATCGCCCATTCGTATGCGGCCGCGGCCTTTTCCTCTGCCCACTCGACCACGTCGGCGGCCGCTTCCATAGCCCAGTCGGCTGCGGCGGCAAGGTCTTCCCAGGCAGACTCAGCGGTGTCCTCGAGCCATTCCCATGCCGCTTCGGCACCGTCTTCGATGGCTTCCCATGCGTCTTCGGCCGCGGTGGAGATGGCCTCCCAGGCTTCTTCGGCGGCATCGACGATGGCGTTGACCGCGGCATCGACCAGGTCGGTGGCGCCGTCCCAGGCATCTTCGGCGAGTTCGGCAAACGCATCGAAGACGTCGCCTGCAGCATCGATGGCGTCTTCGGCAAGGTCGCCGAGGGCGTCAACCGCATCCTGTGCAAAATCGGCGACTGCGTCGACCACATCCTCAACGGTGTCGACAACCGCATCGACGGCATCACCGACCGCATCGACAATGTCCTCTGCCACGTCGCCTATCGCATCCACAACATCTTCGATGACGTCGCCGGCCGCATCGACCACGTCCTCGACTACGTCGCCTACAGCATCTGCTGCATCACCGACGGCGTCGACTATGTCCCCAAACAGCCCCATGATGAGTACCGGCTATCCGCGAGCTGCGATATCGGCGAGCAGGATCTCCATGGCCTCATCGGTGGTGAATCCGGCGGCCTCGAGAGTCTGCTTCTTGAGGGCGAGCATCTCGGCCCTGCGGGCCAGGATCTTCTTGACGTCGTTTGACCCTGCGATGTGGTCGAGCCCCGCCCGGGCCACATCGACCTTGAGGTCGAACCGGTCGAGCACCGATCCCCGGGCTGTGTCGGTGGCGATCTCGGATGCTTCCCGCACGATGGCGTTCTCGATGGACGCCTGGCTGGCGGAGGCGGCAGCCGCCTTGATGGTTGCCTGCACGTCGGCGGGCAGCTTCTGATTGCTCTTCAGCCCCAGCCGGTCCTTCATCGTCTTGGTCAGTGACTTGTCGATGTCGGTCTCGAGCTTCTCCACCCTCAAGCTGGGTGCGGTTACGGTGCGGGCCGGCAAAGTGGTTCTCGCTGGCATGTTCCCTCCTCAGGTGTACGTGAGCTACAAGAGGCGCGTGGGGCGGGTTTGATACATCGGAAGTTGATGTGCTTGCCACAGAGTGTCGGCGACGTGGGGCGTCCGGTCCGTGTCAGTCCACCTCTGCGGGTCCGATGTCGAAGATCAGCCGTCGCTTGGAGTGGTAGCGGCTCTCCGCTGCTCTCGTTTGATCTGGCGCGGCCCGCGTTCGATGTATGTGATGAGCGACAGATCGGGTTTGGGCGGAGGCGGAGGTGGCACGTCAGGGCCGGGGCCTGTTTCAGGTTGTTTCCGCTTGTCGGTCATGTTCACCCCGTGATTCCTCCCGTTGCGGCCGCTAGCGCGGCGATTCCAAGGAGGACCATTGCGCCTTTGAGTCTACGCACCTTCCTGTCCAGTACGTCACGTGCCTGTTCGATCATAGGGAGGTAGGTATCGACGAGGGTCAACTGCGTAATCCGTTCTTCCGCCTCGAGGTACCGGCGTAGCGCCCTGGGCTCGAGCACCGGCAGTCGTCTCGGCCAGAACGCACCTACCGCAAACGACGAAGCGAGCAGGCTGACTGCAAGAGCAGCGAGTTCGAGAGGATGCCAGGCCTCGAGGGCGATGGCAGCAAGCACGCCGGAGAATCCCAAAACGACGCCGGCTTTGGTGTCGACGGAATCGAAGTGATCCTGTTGGCGGTCTCGTTCTCGTTCCAGAGAGTTGAGAACGAGGGTGAGGGATGGCATTCGTTCCATGTCCGCCACCGTATCTGGACGCACTGACACGTTTGCTGTAAGCAGGAGACGATGGCGAGTCGATGCATCGGCGTGACGGTTGGTGCCACAATGCGAGTCCGAGGTGCCACCCAGGGGGACCCGATGCCGATACAGCTTCACGTAGCTCCGCATCCGGACGCGCTCGTCGATTTGCTCATCGACCGGCTTGCCGTCCCGCCCGAAGATCCGTTCGCGCCGGAGCTGATTGCGGTGCCGACCCGGGGTATCGAACGGTGGCTCACCCAGCGGATCGCTCTCGGGTTTGCCGAGCGAGGGATCGGTGACGGGGTCGTCGCCAATGTCGAGTTCCCGTCGCCGCGGCATCTGGTGCAACAGGTGCTGGCTGCCGTTCCCGAGCTGGCGATATCCGCCGATGCGTGGCAGACCGGCACACTCACCTCCCACGTGCTCACCGCCATCGACCGGCATGTCGACGAGCCGTGGCTGCGGCTCATCCAGCGCTACATCGACGGCCCGACCGGGCCCAACCGGCTCGGCGCCGCCACCAAGATCGCCCGGCTGTTCTCGACATATGCCCGCCGCCGTCCCGAGATGATCCGCGCCTGGGCAGATGGTGAAGACGTCGGGCCTGCCGGTGAGCCGATCGAAGCCGGCTACGCCTGGCAGCCGCGCCTGTGGCGGGCGGTGCGAGACGAGATCGGCATCCCGCCGCTCGGCGGCACTGCTGCCGGAAGGGCTCGACCCCATCCGCAACGGGTCGATCGAACTCGACCTGCCCGACCGGCTCGCCGTGTACGGGCTCACCGCCACCGATCCGCTCGACCTCCAGGTGCTCCGGGCACTCGGCGAGCAACGGGAGGTGGCGCTGTATGTGCTGCACCCGTCGCCGGGGCTGTGGCAGACGCTCGCAGGCGGCGACTTGCGGTGGTCGCCCGCGACGACGACCCCACCGCGGCCGCCCCGGTGCATCCGCTGCTCGCCTCCTGGGGCAGAGACAGCCGTGAGCTGCAGACGGTGCTGGCCGATGCCGGGCTCACCGGCGAAGCCACCAACGCCCAAAGGGCGGGCTCCAGCACACTGCTCGCCCAGATCCAGGATGACATCGAGAACAACCGCCCGCCACAGCCCGAACCGGACGCGGGTGACGACCGCTCCATCCAGATCCACGTCACCTACGGGCCGCGGCGTCAGGTGGAGGTCACCAGGGACGTCATCCTGCACCTACTCGCCGACGACCCGACGCTCGAGCCGCGGGACATCGTCATCATGACCCCCGACCTCGGCACGTTCGCCCCACTGCTCGAAGCGGCCTTCCCCACAGGCGACCGCGACGACACCGATGGCATGCCCGACCTGCGGCTCCGTATCGCCGACCGTTCCCCGGCGGCGGTCAACCCGCTGGTGCGGTTCGCCGCCACCGTGCTCGAGCTCGCCGACTCCCGCATGGAGGCCAGCACCATCCGGGAGCTGGTCACCCGCCCGGTGGTGCAGCGGCGCTTCGGGTTCGATCTCGACACCGCAGCGGCCATCACCGGCATCATCAACGACAGCAACATCAGCTGGGGCCTCGACGCCGACCATCGGGAGCAATGGGGGGCCGGGCGCCTGCCCGACCGCACCTGGAGCCGTGGCCTCGACCGGGCGTTGACCGGCGTCTTTTACAGCGACGACCCGGTGCGGGTGATCGACCGCACCGTCCCCCTCGACGGCGTCGAGGGGCAGGACGCCACCCCGGTGGGGCTGCTGGCCGCCCTCATCGACCGCATCGTCGCCATCCGGGACCTGCTCGGCGGGCCGATGCCGATGTCGCAATGGGCGAAGGCGATCGCCGACAGTGTGCGGCTGCTGGCTAAACCGGCGTGGGAAGATGAATGGCAGTATGGCCAGCTGGAGCGGCTGCTCGGCGAGACCTTCCCCGAGACCGAAACCGGACCCGACGCTCACCCTCGCCGAAGCCCGCCGGGCGATCGCCGGATGGACCGAGACCCGGCCAAGCCCGCTGCACTTCCGCACCGGCGACGTCACCGTGTGCACGCTGGTGCCGATGCGCTCGGTGCCGTACCGGGTGGTGTGCCTGCTCGGCATGGACGACGAGCGCTTCCCCCGCTCCAGCCGCACCGACGGCGACGACCTGCTGGTGGGCGACGAGCGGGTGGGCGATTTCGACCGCAGCTCGGAGGATCGCCAGCTGCTGCTCGATGCGTTGATGGCGGCAGGCGACCACCTCGTCGTCACCTATTCGGGAAGGGACGAGCTCACCAACAGCGAGCTGCCCCCTGCGGTGCCGATCGCCGAGCTACGCGACACACTCGACGACATGGTCGGAGCCGATGGGATCGCCGCCATCGTCACCCAACATCCGCTCCAGTCATTCAGCACCGCCAACTTCACCCCCGGTGCCCTCGGTGTGCCGGGGCCGTTTGGTTTCGACGCCGCCGCCTTCGCCGGAGCCGGGGCGGTCGCCACCGGCTCGACGACACCGCTTGTCGAGGCGGGCTGGCCCGACCCCGAGCCGATCGACACCCTCGACCTCGGCGACCTGATCAAGTTTCTGCAACACCCGGCGCAACGTTTCCTGCAAACCCGGGTGGGCTACGTGGTGCCAAAGTCAGGTGAGGAGCCCGACGACACGTTGCCGGCCGACCTCGATGCACTCAAGACATGGGCGTTGAAAGAGCAGGTGCTGGACGGCCTGGTCGACGGGTACCCGCTCGATGCCCTTCAGCTGCGGCAACGGGTCGGCGACACCCTGCCGCCGGGGGCGCTCGGCGACGATGATCTTGCCGATGCCGTCGCGGCGGCGAGCGCACTGTGGGAAGGAGCTCAGGATCGTTCCTACGACCGGCAACAGATGCGCACATACCTGGGGAGTCTCCCGATCGGCGGGGTGACGGTGGCGGGCAGCGTCCTGGGTGATCCGGGCGAGGCGCACCTGGCCCGGGTTACGGCATCCACGATCAAGGGCAAGCACCGGCTGCAGGCTTTCGTCGAGCTCGTGTTCCTGAGCGCGTTGGAGCCCGAGGTTGCGTGGGAGTCGTTCCTGCTGGGGAGACGTGGCTCGGGCACCTCGCGGTGACGATCGGCCCGGTGGGCGGCGATCCCGACCAGCGCCGCAGGCGGTCTCTTGAGTTGCTGGCCGAACTGGTTGCGCTGCATGCCGAAGGGATGCGGGAGCCGCTGCCGTTGCCGTGCCAGACCGCCTATGCCTGGCAGCGCAACATCGGCTCCGATCGAGGCAAGGCTTTTGGTGAGGCGATGAAGGTCTGGGAGTCCGACCGATACGACCCGGAGGCGCAGGACCCGGCCTACCAGACGTTATTCGGGGGTGTCCTGTCGTTACGGGATCTGCTCGCCACCGACTTCGAGGACTATTGCGCCAGGCTGTGGGGCCCGATCTTCCCGCTGATGCGGGAGCAGAGCATATGACCTCCTTCACCGACTTCGACCCCCGTGAGCCGCTCAGCGAAGGCCGCACCGTCATCGAAGCCAGCGCCGGCACCGGCAAGACGTTCGCCATCTCCGCCCTGGTTACCCGCCTGATCGCAGAAGAGGGCGTCCCCCTGGAAGAGATCCTCGTAGTCACCTTCACCAGAGCCGCCACCGCCGAACTACGAGCCAGAGTCCGCGACCGAATCCTCATGACGTTGCGTGCCCTCGTGGCGGAGGGGCAGCGGTCTTCGGACAACGGTGGCGTCCACCCTCCTGCGTCGCTTCGCTCCGCGTCCTCCCTCGAGGGAGGACGAAGAATGGATGGTGATGAGTCAGTGGCCCAGTCTTTCACCCTCCCAGCGGGCGGGGAGGGGGAGCGGGGCACCGTGCGGGGCCTGGCTGGTGAGTCGGCGGCCGCTTCTTTCACCCTCCCAGCGGGA
>CAWJPT010000011.1:0-159207 GCA_963844835.1 uncultured bacterium
AGTTCCTTCGTGGACCTTTTCATCATTTCGCGTTGTCGCTCAATAGCCCGTAATAACTGGCGATCCGCGGGACCGGCATGGTTTCCGGTTCCGCCGGATGACCCCTCATGACGCCCTGTCCGTTAGAAGATCCGTTAGAAGATCGCTCGCGGTTGGCACGTTCTAGCCATCAATCCCGTACTTCTGAGCCAGGAACTCCTGCAGGTCTGGTGGACAGTGCCGAGCGATCTCCTGCCAGGTAATGGCCCGACTCAGGGCGACCAGGCCCGTCGGGCGGACTGCACGGAGAACGAAATCGAATCGTTCGCACAGATCAGGGCGGCGACGATCGTGGAGGAGCACGAACCTCGACTTGTGATAGTGGGCGGCCAGTAGATTGCGAATCAGTTGGTAGTCAGCGATCTCCGCACCGTCGTGCTGGAGCAGCTCGACATCGAAGACAGCCTCGAGCCCTGCGTACCGCTCCACCACCGACCGGCTCTTGGAGGTGAAGTCGCGCTCGTTGAGTTTGGCCTCGGCAATGAGCGAGAAAGATCCCCGATCGCCTCTGAAAGCCAGGTCGATCTCACTTCTGTCCGAAACGACGGTCGATCCTTCGAGAATCGGAATGGCGCCGCCGACACCAAACTCCGGCGGGCCTTCGACTTCAAGAGCTTCGGCGATAGCAGCCCGCCCCCGTGGATGGCACATGATGTTGAGTAGGAGCGCGTCCGAGCTGGTGCACGAATCAAGCTCTCGTGCTCTGGCTCCTCGATCACCTGGCAACGCATTGCGCCTTGGATGCGGTTTCGACAGCCGCGCAGCCCAGTGTGGATCCTCAAGTATGGAGAAGTACGCCGCATCGTTGAAGTTGCCGTGTCGCGGGCTGTGGTCGAGCACGTAGGGCTCGAAGACGACGACCGGGGCTGTGGGCGAGAGGCTTTCGTACCACGGGGCACCAACCGTCTCGGCCCACGCACGTGCACGTTCGATAAGCTCTCGGCGAAGCTCTTGAGATGGTGTGGCCATCGAGTCTGTCCCTACTCTCCCACGGGAAGACAGCCGTCCGCTGATCCAGCTCGGGCAAGCGAGAACGAAGGTCTCTGCCGGAGTCGTCGCTTGTAGACCTCAGATCGACAGCCTGGCGACGCCCGACACTCCACGGCCGGTTCCGTTTCGCCTGCTGGAGAGCCTACCCTCCCACCTGATTCGACGCTGGATAGGCGAAACATCAGGGATGCTTGGCTGGCGATAGGTGGATGGCATGAGGCAAGGTGTAAAGGTGCTTGGCGATCCGCTCGAGGTCCTGGTTGGGAACGAGACCGCTGTCTGTCCTTATTGCGGTGGCGCGCTTCCGAAGATGCCAGGTCGCAAGATCCGCTGTCCTCTCTGTAGCAAGAGCATCTACACCCGAAAGCGCGTGATCGACGGAGTGAAGGCCCTTGTCACTGGGCGAGATGCTGTTGTTGCGGACTATCAACGCTCGCTCTTCTACCTGGATCCCGGGACGAAAGCCACCGAGCTGTCCCGATTCGAGGTCGCTCGTAGCGAGCTTAAAACAAGGTTCGGCACAGACCCGCTCTTCAACGATGTGCTGTGGAGTCTCCTCAACCGGGAGTTACTCGAGACCGGTGGCGATCGAATGCTCGGCCTGTATCGCAATGTGCGGTTTCGGATGGGTGAGCAGCGGCGGCTCGAGGGCAGTCCACGAGCCGCACTCCAGTTCTTCCTGCAAGTCCTCTATCTGGATATCAACGGCCCAACCAACATAGGGGTCGGCTCGGGTCCTGCGTTCGACCAAGATCAAAGCTTCGTTGCCCCGGGGCTAGTTGCCCTAGTGAAGAGTGTCGCTGCCGAGCTGGGCCTCGCCACTTGCGATCTGAGGACCGAGTTCCTCAAGGCAGCATCCGCTGAACAGGGAATCGGGTGCCCGGTTACTCCAACCGAGGCCTGGTCTCGCTGCGAGCCACACCTCCAATGAGGAGTTGATCGCACAGTGGAAGATCCAGGTTGTCCCAACTCGCTGGAAGCCTGGCTTCTCGTTCTACTGCCGAGTCTCATTGCAATGGAGAGACCACAAGAGAAAGCAGCCGATCCCGGGGACCGAGGCTGCTCTGTGCCCAGTTTGCGACGTCGTCCTCTTGGCTGAACAGGACCACCTGGTGTTCTCGGCTCACCTCGTGAAGAACATCGAGGATTGCCAGCGTGCGCCTAGGGTCAGACTGGACGGTCGCATCGTCGACCAGCAACGGACACCGAGTGTCTTCCGTCGTGAGGATCTCAGCCATCGCCACCCGCAATAACAGATAGATCTGCTCAGCGGTCCCGTGGGAAAGGAAATCGGCGTTCCGCCAGCGCCCCGTCGCATCCCGGACCTGTACATGGAGAGTCTCCGGGTCTACGCCGACCTCCACGTATCGACCTTCGGTCACGCGAGAGAGTCGATCGCGCACCTTGGCGCAGAGCACAGGTGCAATATCGCGATGTACGCGTTCCTGGGCCGTCGTCAGGAAGCTCTTGGTCGTCTCGAGCACCTCGCTGAGGGACCTCACGCGTGCCAAGGCTTCCTCAGCTGCCGCAAGCCGCTCTTCGGCCTCCGGAACGCTGAGGATCTGTTCGGCGCGGACCTCGAATTCCCGCCGGGCTGCGGTTGCCTGTCGCTCCAGCTCGGTGGCACGTTCGCGAGACTCCGCGCACGGTGAGGTCTGGATCGTCACCGAGCGACACCTCGCTTACGGCGCTTTCATCGACCTCATGGCCAAGCGCGATTGCCCGCTCCTGGGCGTTCTGTGCCCGAGACTCCAAATCACCGAGTGTGCCGCCATCAAGAAGCGCCTGGAGCCGAGCCCACTCGTTCCGGGCTGTGTCCACTGCCTCTCGCTGCTCATCATGCCTGAGCTGCCACGACAACAGGCGAGCGACGAGTTCATCCTCGGAGAGAGATTCGCCATTGTGCACCTCGACCACGCCGGCAGCCAGCGCGGCATCACGGAGCGCCAGCCGCGCCTGCTCGCCCCGTTCGACATCCTTCGCGTATTGCTCCTCCGCTCTCGTGCGAGCCTCAAGCGCCTGCTCCAGGCCAGGCCGCTCTCTTGCTGCTGCCGCCTGTTCCCGGCGCAAGCGACACTGATTCTCATAATGCGTGACCGCTGCTTCGAGTTCATCGATGGTGGCGTCAGCAACGACATCGACACCGTGGTCACCTAACACTGTCGCAAATTCCTCCGACGCCTCGCGGACGCGCTGGGTTAGCGCGCGCTCATCTTCCGTCCATTGACCTCGTGCCATTCGGGAGATTTCCGCTTGACGAGTCTGCTCCGCCAGCCGACGCAAGCACGCCGCTGTCGGGCTCAAGACCGAGTGCTTCGATACGCGGCGGCGGCCCGTTCCTTGCGCTCGCGCGCGTCTGCGGCGAGCTGATCAGCCAGGAGCATCCGCGCCTCGGCTGCGCGTAGCTCAGAGTCGTCGACGGTCGGGGACGCTGCTTTCTGAAACAGAACGGCCGAGACCATCCCGGCAATAAGCCCAACACCGATGGCAGCAGAACCGATGGCGGTGATTCCTATGTAGAGGAGCACGGCACCGACGAGCACGGTCGCAACCGCGCTGCCGCCCAATGCAGCAGCGAGTCGACGTCCTGAGCCGCCGATCTCTTGTGTGATGCGACGAAGGCGTTCTACCTCCTCGCGAAGGTCGGGCTCGGCTGATGGCGTTGGCAGTTCCATCTCGCGGGCGAGGTCGATCAGTTCCGACTCGGTGACAGCACCGACTTCGACCGTGGCTTCATCGTCGGGCTCGTCTTGGACGTGAACGTGGCGTCGGTCTACCGCCTGCAAGAGTGCCCGCTGCATTGACCTGATTGTCTCTGCGGGTTCGAGGTCTCCGGAGGGTTGCGTCGGAAGCGACCCGAGACGTTCCTTGAGTTCTCGCGAACTGGGGCTGGCGAGAGGAACCGGATCCGGACGTAGATCCCAATCGTGCAACGCGGTCCCTACGTGTTCGGCGAGCTCGAGGTCCTCTCGAAGGTCCGGTGGAGGCGACGGGTTGCGCTCCGCGAGCTGTCTTGCTTCTCGGAGGTGTTCGCTCAGGCCTTCGGGAACGCGCCGGGCGTGCGCAGTCTCCACGGCCCGAGCGTCGTTCCGCACCTGTTGGGCCCGCGCCTCAATGTCACCCAGCGCATGCTGGCGCTGGAGCCAATCCGCTGATCGGCAACCGCTCGGTCGAGCGCTTCATTCGCCGTGTCGTGTTGACGAATGGCTTGCATTAACGGCTTGCGAGAGTTCGCCCTCTGTAGGCCCACATGTTCGGGGAAGTAGTCATCAATTGCTCTCAGCGCCGTTGCAGCAGTCTCATCGGCACCCGCGGTGGCAGCCGCCCGCTGCAGGTAGTCCTGCAATGCGCCAGCGTGTTCAGTCACAGATAGGATTTGCCCCTGCCCGACCGATGCCACCGCTCTGAACGCTCTACGCTCTAACCCGAGCCAGTGTGACCCGTCAGGGACACCTTCGCTGATGATCTCATCTGTAACGTCGATGCCACGGTTCATGTCCCGGGCTGTACAGGCAACTCCGGTGGACAGGTCGTGGCGTAGCTCGACGGTTCGCCCATCGGGCAGATCTATCACACAGGAGACCTCCCACTCGTCTCCGTCCCACGGCTTATGCCGCTCGGCAAACTCCTCGTCCTCCCGCATCGGCCGTCCCCGACCGCGCCGCACACCGCACAAGGCAGCGTAGATAGCCGCGTGCCAGCTGGACTTCCCCGATTCGTTTGGGCCGATGATGACCGTTAAGCCCTCAGCCAACTCGATTGAGCTCGCCTCGAAGGGACCAAACGCATGGGCCGTGACCTCGCGGATCCACACGTCAAACCACCTCCAGGTCGTTCCGTCCTTCGAGGGCGCGAAGGCCGGTAAGCAATACGCGCCGCTCCATGTCTGGCTCCAGGGCAGCAGCGCGGACATCCTGGACGAAGCGTCCCCTGACCGTGGTCTCCCGAGCAATCGAATCGAGATCGTAAGCGACGGTGATACGCCCGAGCCGAGCGACCAGTGCTTCAAGGTGCGGAGCTACGTCATCCAGGTCGGCGAGTTTGACGTTGACCGAGGGATCGACCTCACCCGCGAGCGTTACCCGAACGACTCCTGTCAGACTCTCAAGGGCGGTCGCTGTCTTGTTGCGAACCTCCTGTCGGCTTGAACACCCGGTCACATCGACGATGACATCAAACACGTCGGTCTTGGCAAGCCTATGCCGGGTGCGGCTGATCGCACCGCTGCCCTCCTGAATCTCGAGGACTACGGCACCCCGCTCGCCGGCCTCTCCGAATGTGAGCGGATCAGGATTCCCTGGATAGGTGTGCCACCTGCCTTCAGACGGAGTATGGAAGTGACCGACAAGTGCGTGGCGCAATCCCGCTGCTGCGATCTGCTCTTCGTCGAAGGGAGCGTGAACCTGCTTGCCCTCTTCTTCGAAGGGTAACCCTGACCGCAGCGTGCCGTGGAACAAGGCGAGGTGAACATCCTCAGCGCCATCGACTTGGAAGTCATCGAGAAACCCAGCCGTGCCGGCCGGCCTCTTGTGGGCGGCTCCCCATACGGCAAGACCGGAAGTCAGCTCATAGCGTTGAAGTCGGTCCTCGGTGAAGATGTGAACGTTGGGCGACCACGCGGTGCGGGCGTAGAGACTTTGGGGCCCTAGCCAATCGTGGTTGCCGGGCGCGACCAGCACCGGAATGGGTGCGAGGTTGGCAAAAGCGCGTTGGATCACCGCAGCGGTATCCGGAGCCACCCGGTCGTGCTCGTACAGATCGCCCGCACAGCACACCGCGTCTGCCTCGATTTCCGCCGCGAGGTCAACGATCGCGCCAAGCACGTCCCGAAGTGCCTGACGACGCCGACGAGCAACCTCCGGACGTGCCCACCGGAACGGCGAATCAAGATGGAGATCTGCAAACAGAACGAGCTTCACGTGCGCCCCCTTCTTCGACACCAACAAGAGAAGGTACCAACTCGGCTCGGAGAAAGCCGCTTATCTCACCAATCGGCCACATTGCCGCAGTACTTAACCATCGTCGTCACGGCGCATCTCTGGATTGCCGAGCCCGAACAGGACCGACACCGATTTGGGAGCAGAGAAGGTGGCGTCGTAGCCCACGCACCGACCCTTCGCCGAACCGCCGACCGAGATCCCGCCCCGTCGCCGGATCGCATCCAGCCATGACAGCGAGAAAGGCATCAGGTTCGACGACACCGTGGAGACCGAGACGGTCAGCACCTTGGCCCCACCAGCGACCCGGCGGCTCGTCACCGTCGAGGTAGTAGGAAGGCAGATGCTCGGTGTAGTAGCGACCCGCCTCGGCGCCTTTCAACGTGGTCACCCGCACCGTCATGACAGGCCTCCCTCACCCTGTCACCGCAGGTGTGCACTCGTCTGTCCTGGAATCGCTGCGGTTGAGGGTGGGTGTCCATGGGGTGTCCGTCCTCAGGTGGAGTCGGGGTGCGGGTCGAAGAGGTCGAGCTGGTTGGTCGTGGGTTTCTGGCGACGTCGGTTTCGCTGTGTCGCGGTGGTTGGTGGGGTGGATGAGTCGGGTGATCGGACGGCTGTCCCTTCTCTCCGGGCCGAGCGGCGCTGTCAACAGCGGTCAGCTCCGCACCGATCAGGTCCTCGAGTGCCCGGCGTGGCACCCGGAGCACGTTGCCGAGGTCGACCACGGGCAGACCGGACCGACCGTCGGTTTCCCGCCACTCTCTCGCCATGGCGTACGCCTTGGTGCGCCCGATCCGCAACAGGGCGCCGGCTTCCTCGACGGTCAGCAGAGCTGGAATCGCTTCATCTGACACAAGCTGTACACCTTTGCTAACACTGTTCATCGCTTGTATCATACACAGAGTGTCAGTGTTGTACCACCACAAGCACCAGGCTGTGTATCCTTCGTTGATGGCCAAGAAACCCGACCCGCCAACAGCCCGACGACATCGACCTCAACCAGGTGGTCGCCTACAACGTCCGAGAAGCCCGCCAACTACGCGGCTGGACCCAAGAAGAGCTCGCCGACCGGCTCGAGCCCTACCTCGGTCAACGCCTCACCCAAGCCGGCGTCTCCTCCATCGAACGGGCCTGGGACGGCGACCGGCGACGCGAGTTCGACGCCCACGAACTGCTGATCTTCGCCATGGTGTTCGACCTGCCCATCCTCTGGTTCCTCCTCCCACCACCCGGCGACCACCGGATCATGCGCTCCACCACCCGACCCATCGACGAGCTGTACACATGGCTGCTGGGACAACCCCACCAACTCGAACCGCTCTACGAACGGCTCCGGCAGATCGGCATCACCGAACCCACCACAGCCGAAGAGACCGTCGAGAAGATCACCGGCGTCACCGCCGACGCCAAACAGTGGAGCTATCGGGAACGCCGCAAGGAACTCCTCTTGGCGCTCCTCGACGAACACGCCGACTCGTTCGACAGCGCTGTCGACGAACTCGGCCGGGTCGTCGACCACCTCCGCCAGGTGGGCATGCGTGGATTCATCGCCGAACACACCCGAGACGAGGACTTCACCTACCCCGCCGGGCACGCCCCAACCGTGATCGAGACGGACGAGACGACATCAACCGACACGAGCAGGGATCAACAATCATCAGGGGGTACACGATGAGAGGCCACATCGCCAAGAAGGGCAACCGCTACTACGCCGTCATCTACGAAGGCGTCGACCCGGCCACCGGGAAGGGACGCCACCGTTGGCACGCCGCCGGGACGACTCGCAAAGAAGCCGAACGGGTGCTGGCGGATCTGGTCAAACGCCACCACGACGGCGACTACCGGCCACCCGAGAAGATCACCCTCGGTGAATACCTGGAACGCTGGCTACAAACCCAGGAGACATCCACTGTCGCCATCGACGTTCGCTTCCTACGAGGGGAACATCAGACTCCACGTCCTCCCCTACATCGGCTCGATCCCGCTCCAGCGACTCGCCCCGGAGGACCTCGACGAGCTGTACGCCATGCTGCTCACCAACGGACGCCGCAACAAGGGCGGCGGGCCGCTGAGCCCCAAGACGGTGCGACACGTCCATGCCGTGATCCACAAGGCGCTCGCCGACGCCAACCGCAAAGGCTCGGTCATCCGCAACGTCGCCGACCTAGCCGACCCGCCCAAGCTCTCGAGCCGCGCTCGACCGAAGATGGAGGTGTGGAACGCCGACGAGCTGCGCCGCTTCTTCGAGCTGATCGAAGGCCACCACCTCTACGCCGCGTTCTACGTCAAGGCCAACACCGGGATGCGCCGCGGCGAGCTGCTCGGCCTCACCTGGCGGACAGTCGACTTCGACAACGCCCGGCTCTCCATCACCCAGACCGTCACCGCACCCCGCTACAAGGTGACCGTCTCCGACGTGAAGAGCGCCCACAGCCTCCGCACCATCGACCTCGACCAGCGAACCATCGCCGTGCTGCGATCGTGGCGCAGGCAACAACTCGAGCAGCAACTCGAGACAGGCATCAGAACCGACGACACAGGGTTCGTGTTCGCCAAACCCAACGGCGACCCACTCCACCCCGACTACTTCTCCCAGACCTTCGACCGACTCGTCGCCGGCATGGACCTACCCCGAATCAGACTGCACGACCTCAGGCACACCCACGCCACCCTTCTGTTCAAGGAAGGTGTCCCACCCAAGGTGGTGAGCGAACGCCTCGGCCACTCCAGCGTCGCCTTCACCATGCAGGTCTACCAACACGTCCTCCCCGGCATGCAAGCCGACGCCGCCGCAACGTTCGGGGACATCGTGTTCGGGTAATGATCGATTCCGCGACCTAGAGGTACAACGTGCTAGAAAGCACTCCAACCGACTCGGGGTGAGAGGGCCCCGTTGAATGGTCCGGCCGCTGGCGAGACCTGACCTGCAATCTGACCGCTTGGTACATATTCGCATCAGAGCCCATCCGCCATATCGGCATTGGTTTGCGTCCGAGTTGGTGATATCGACACTCCTTTCACCGGGCCGATGCGACGTCGGATCACCTAACACCGATGCGACATGTACAGCCAGACCGTCACCGGCCGTAGAGCCGGAGCCGTGCGCAAAGATTATCCCTCGGGCCTTGTCTCGCTGTGCCACGCGATCGGCCGCTGACGTGTCTATTGACATCATGCCGCCAGCTTCGCTGAGCACTGCGATGAGGTCGGCATGGATGTTGACCCACCTCGATGAGTCAAGAGGAGCATGGATCAGCAGTGTCAAAGCGACATCCCAATCGGGTTGCCGGCTCTGCGACCGTAGCGAGTACCTCCTTTACCGTGTCGAAGTCCCAACTGTCGTCGTCGTCGGCAAAGACCAAATCCCACTGCGCGTGTCGCGGAGCCCGCCGGCGGGGTTTCTGGAGCTGATCGGTTGACCGATGTCGTGCCCGCGGGTGGGAGCGATCCCGATCCTGTCTGTGAGCTCCGCGAGGGAGTTGACGCGAGAAGCAATAACGACGCTGACCCGCAAATCATTCGAACATCAGTCCCCCTCAGGAAGGTAGTCGTAGATGTTACCGATCGAGTCTTCAGAGAAACCACCACCTGGCAGCTGGATGTATATCTCGCCGGTCGAGCGGTCGACGCCGACATCTGGGTTACCACGACCTCCAACCGCCCTTACCTCTGGGGCTCTCTTGGCATCATGTATAGCGTCCAAGATCTCCTTTTTGTCGCCCCGAAGGCGCTCGCGATCGCCCCTTCCCCGGTCACAATCTGATCGGCGGACACTAGGCCATTGCCGAGCTCACCCGGCTCCAATGTCGGCATCGATAGCGGTGGCATTGGTTCGACTGCGTCGAGGGGGATCGGGTTCCAGTTGATCTCGATGTCCTCGATCGGCAGGTCGAGAATTGAGATGTTCGGAGCGTCCGTGGATGGGAGATCATTGACTTGGTCGGCGAGGCGCTCCTGGAGGTGGTCGAGATTGGAGCTCTTCGCTGGCGTGTCGGTGGCGCCAGGCCGGTTTATGCCACAGCCATGCTGCGCCAGCGCCGATGCCGCCGCCGCCGCCGTGCCTGCCCACCAGGCCAGCCGACCCAGGTCCCTAATGCCCTCCGTACAGACGCCTGGATTCTCGGGACATATCCGCCAACATGCCGGTTGGGTCGGTGTAGAGGATGGGGTTGTTGTTGACGTAGCTGTATCGGTTTAGCGTCTGCGGGTCGGCGGGGTTGGGGACGATGGTGTCTGCGGAGATGAATCGTCCGATTGCGGGGTCGTAGTAGCGGGCCCCGTAATACATCAACCCGGTGGTGGGGTCTAGTGTTTGTCCGAACTCGCGAGCGTTGGTTGTGTCACTCGTCGTAGCAACCAGTTGATGCACCTAGTTGAACCCGCTCTCCGTGTCCTAGCAGTAGGCCTTCACCGAAAGCCGAGATGCCCCAGCCCCGACCATCGACCACGACGTAGCTCGAGTGAGGAGTGTAGGAATCTGGCGTCTCGATTCTTTCCATGGATAACATCGACCAAGTATGCGACAAGCGTCTCCCGAGCGGCATCGGGATCAGGATGATCAAACCAGATCTCCATATGAGACCACCGCTGGTCGGTCGGCGGGCATTGATCGATTGTCGATTGCACCTCGACGTCTTCCACCTCTGGTAATGCCTCCACGATCCAGCCCCGTGCCAGATTCTCGATATTCAGCTCTTCGTCAGCTCGACTGTCGAATGCACCACGGGGTTGCAACCTGCCAAAAAAGAAGAACGCAAGTAAAGCCACCAACGCCAGACGCCGGGCAATCATGCGCCACCTCCCGCAATCAGACCCATCGCCTCGGCAAAGGCCGGATGCAAGGGATCGAGGTGGTCAACGTGACGGGCGAAGAAGGTATCGAAAGGTATGGCCCCAGGAATATCTGTTGGACTAGCGACCTTCTTCCCCCAGCCCACGTCATACCGCCACGACACTGGATCCTTGAACACGGGCCTGCCGACGTAGACGTCAACAGTTCCCCGGCCCATCACCGTGCCTCCATCACTATCAACTGCTGAACCCGCAGCGATAACTACTCGATCGACTTTGTCCGCCAGCGCCTTGTTCTGCTCGAATGCGATCGAGAGATGGAACGAGGCATGGCTGTGCGCATAGCCGCTGAGCTCTCCCGGGGTGAGCGTGCGATACGCCGCCAGGGCAGTACCGAAGTCATTGCCTAGATCAGCACAGTTGGTCCCGAAATTGTTGCACGAGTCGATCTGACCCTCAGCCTCCGATACGGTGCGAGCCATGTTGTCGGCCACCACCCACATGACATTGGCGTCATAGCCGATCGACGCTAGATAGTCATGGATGGCTGCCGCACGCTTGTCGAGTATGCGATCCCCACCGGGATCAGGATTCGCTTCAGTGTGCGACACACCGGCGAAGTAGAGCACCGTGTTGCTGGCTCCAGTCCACACACCGCCGGTCGTAACCCCGCAAATCGTGGAGCTATCGCCGTCCGTGACCGCTCCACTTGCCTTAACACAATGTCCGGTCGGATCTCGATACAGCAGCGGGTTGTTCCGCACGTAGGCGTACCTGTTGAGGTCTTGGGGGTTCATCATGTTGGGGACGATGGTGTCTGCGGAGATGAATCGTCCGATTGCGGGTCGTAGTAGCGGGCGCCGTAGTACATCAGATTGGTTGATGTGTCGAGGGTTTGGCCGGTGTAGCCGACGTCGGTGGGTACGGTCGGTTCGCTCGAACCTCTGAGGTTGCCCCATGGGTAGTAGTACTGGCGTTGCGGCTGCTCGGTGCCGTCGGATTTGTATGTCGTGGCGGTGGAGCCGAGGTGGTCGTTGAACATCCAGTACAGCTCCCCGCCTGTGCGCATCCCGACGGTGTCGCCGGCGAACTTGTAGTAGAGGGTTTCTTTCGGGACGGGCGCAAAGGTGATGTCATCGAAGTTGATCCAGCCCGAACCCATGTAGAAGTAGATGGAGATGGTTGCCCGGTTTGCGTCTTGCGGTGCTGTCACCTCGCTACCGACTTCGGTCCACGACGATGGCACAGTGGTCGGGCTGCCACCGGCCGGGAGGATCGAACTTAGGGAGGTGTCGTCGTCATACCAGTCGACCCGTAGCGACCACACCCATCCGTTACGGGAGTCGTCTGGATCTATTCGTCCTCTCAGCCACATCGACGCGTCATACGTGTCACCGCCAGTGATCGGGAAGTCGTCTGAAGTGAGCCAGCCGTATGCGGTGGTGGTGATCACATGGGCATAGGTGCCTGGTCGTGGGGTTCGGCGATTGCCCAGTCGCCACGCCAATGCGACGTCGACTTGCCCAACAGTGACGACACATATCGCGGTCCATCCGTCACCGTCCTCGAACCCGGGATCGTCAAGCAGGTTGGAGCCGCCGGATGCGGGGATGAAGGTGATGTCGTCGAAGGCAATCCAGCCGGTACGTTGAAGAAGTACAGGTCGACCGTGGCTTTGGCCGCATTGGCGGGTGCGGTGACTCTGCCGCCGAGGTGCTGCCAGGTCGTGGTTAGCTCGCTGCCGGGACCGTAGTCGGCGTTGGTGTATGACAGGTAGGTGCCCTGACTGTTGTACCAGCGGACCCGGATGATCCAATTCGTCGAGTAGCTGGAGTCGGCATCGACCTTGCCGCGCAACCACCCATAGACGTCATAGGCCGTGCTGCCGGTGACGGGAACCTGGTCGGACCTGTTGTACCCGTAACTGGTGTTGCTGATCGCATACCCGTACGAACCTGTGTGCTTGTTTGCGATCCCTGAGGTGCCCCGATAGAAGTTCGTCGCCCTCACCCAACACACTCGATGGCACCTCCGTCCAGTTCCCGGCCGTCTCAAAACCAGGGTTGGCGACCAGGTTCTGCGAAGGAGAAGACATCGACGAAGGTCACATCGTCATATGTCACCCAGCCTTGGGAGTCGTAGAAGTGCAGCTGCACCTTGGCGGTAACAGCGCCGGCAGGTGCGGTCACCTCACCCGCCGAGCTTGTGTATACGTGATAGCCATCGGCCGACGTTGCCGTCCTCGGCGTCTGGTACGAGACAGCTGCGCTCCGGAGGAGTTGTAGAAGCAGACACGATGATCAGCCATGTCGTTGGTGTCGCGTGAATCGTCGCGGATCGTATCTGGCCCCGGAGCCAGGCAGTCGGCGTCGTAGTGATGCCCGGCCGTCATCGGGACCGGGTCGGATTGCAGGTAGCCGTATGCGACATTGGTGATCGCATCGCCCATAGCTGCCGGTGTGGTTGTCGGCCATTCCCCAGGTCGACCCGTTAATGGCCGTTGATTCACCAAGCGGCTTGCTCAGGGACTCGGACCAACCCGCGATGTTTCGAACCCGGGGTTCGGGGCCAGGTTCACCCGCCGTGTGTCGTCGATTTCGTATTCGTAGACATCGCCGATGTAGACGGTCGTGGCGTCCGGATGCGACACGGACGATCCGTTTGCCGTCGGCGTCGTAGTAGAACTCGGTGGTATCGGAACCTTCGGTGACAAGATCGAGGCGGTTATCGGGGTTCCAGATGAGGGCCTGGGTGCCTTCGGGGTGGTGCGGTTTAGCTGGTTGCCGTTACCGTCATAGGTGAAACTGTAGCCACCGGCAGTTGATTGATGTCACCGCATGCGGTCCTGCGTTGCCTGCACCGTAGGCGTAAGTGCCGCCCACATCGGTTCGCGTCTTCAGGTTCCCGATAGCATCGTAGGTGAACGATTGGTCGTAGCCGCCGACCCCGACTGGCGTGTTGACCGATCCACAGTATAGTCGGTCGATGTGAATGCCTCGGTCAGTCGGTTGGCTTGGTCGTATTCGAAGCACTGTCGCTGCCCGTCGTTGGGGCTGCCCGAGGTCAGTTGGTCAACGTCGATGTTGCCGTTGTGTCGTGCGGGTCACGTGTAGGTTGGCGATATTGGTTGATGAGCCGCTGGCACCCGTGCCCGGCTGATCATGTACAAGTCGTCGGTTGTTCCAGTGATCCCAGGTGAAGCGCCACGTTCACTGCCGTCGACCCGAACCAAGCGTCTGGTCGGTCGAGGGCACCCCAATACTTATAGTCGGTGTCAGCGACATAGGTGTCGTCACCGTCGAGACCGACAGGTTGGCCAAGGCTGTTGTACGTCGTGCTGACACGTCTTCACCCTGGATCCCGTCGAGGCACCCCCCGGATACGTCATGGAAAGTCGGGTTTCCGGCGAGGTCATAGCACCAGCGCATCCGGAACGTGCCGCGTCTGCGCCGGGCACAATCGTGGACTGGTCGGTCACCCGGCCACCATTGTCTAGGCCGTCATAGTCCTGTTCGATCGTCCCAAACGACGTGTCGTAGGCTTTGCTCCAATCAAGCAGGCCCTTGTAAGCACCTGAGGTGTAGTAGGACCATTCGGCTAGGGTCGTCGACCCGGTGAAACGTCGCGTCGGGCGGTTGATGTCGTCGTATTCCCATTGCACGGTGGTGTTGCGCCCGTCGGTTTGGGATATCAGGTTGCCGACGTCGTCGTACAAGTAGGTCCATTCGCCCATGTCGGGGTCGTCGATCGATCTCTTGCGGCCCAACCAGTCGTAGACGACTGAGGTTACGTTCGGTGAGCTGGCCGCGTCGGTGACCGTGGTGAGTCGGTTGGCTTTGTCGTAGTCGTAGGTCGTCTGATACCAGACTCCGTCGATCCGCTCCTTGACGATCGTCGAGTTGCCAAATGCGTCGTAATAGTAGATTTCGTTGGTGTTGTTCGGGTCGGTGACCGTGGTCTTCCACCAGCCCTCGGCATTGGTGACGACGTCCCACTGCAGGGTACCGAGGATCAAGGTTTCGTCTTTGGTTTGCTCACGCTGGCTGTTGTATTGGTACTGGTGCCACAGCGGCAACGACGTCCATGTCGGCGAGACTGCCCCCGACCCGGCGGTGCCGCTCGTTTCGAACGGCTCGGACTGGTACTTCAGCACCCCATCGTCGTTCGTCTCGGAGGTGGTGACGACACGTTGTCCACTATTGGGTGACGGCGTCTGGGTTTGGAACACGTTGCCGAAACCGTCGGCGTAGGCATACGTGTCGACCATTGTCCCATCCACATATGATCTCGTTCGGAGCCTCGCCGGTGTCGAATCGGTGTATTGGTAGGTCACCACGTCGGTGCTCGAGCCCGGTGCGGTCACCGCGGTAACACGTCCGTAGTCGTCCCGGTCGGCGCTGGTTGTTAGACCTCTTGGGTCTTTCACGGAGTTGACCCTGAAGTAGGAGTCGTAGCCGGTTTCAGTGGCCAACCCCTCCGCATCGGTGACTTCCGCAGCCGGCCATAGGGGACACCCGAGTCGTCATACGTGTAGGTTGTCCAGTGACCCGGCGTCTTCTGCAGCGTTGAGGCGCCCGTCTGGTTTGTAGGTGTAGCGGGTCTGCACCCAATCCGATGTGTTGCTGATGCGTAATCCCGCTCGTGAGTACAGGTGACCTTCCGTCGGTAGCGCGCCGAAAGTCGACGAGTCCCAGAAATACCAGGCCTTCCCGATCAGGACGTCGCCGGATCCGGTCACGTCGTAGGTCTTCGTCTCTTTGGGACGATCGACGATATAGCCATTCGACGTTTGATAGACATATGTCGTGCTGGTGAACCGCTTGTCGGTCGAATCAGACAAGATCACCATGGTAGTAGGTTCGGTGGACGTTGCCGTAGGAGTCGTAGAGATAGCTCACCCGCGTCGACTTGGCGGTCCCACCATCGGTGGTGGTCGTGTCGACGGCGCTCACACCGATGAACCGGGCCGCGTCTCGTGGTCCCGACCGCCAGGTTACAGTCCACGTGTAGTCGGTGTCGCTGCGAGAAAACTCGGTACCGCCCGTGTCTTCGGTGATCGATCCGGCCGGTCTCCCTACCAGCCAGTAGTAGTCGGGTTTCGTCTGCTCACTGCGTGACCGTCAAACACGGTGATGTTGATCACATCGGTGGTCGCTCCGCACTGTGCCGTTGCAGTTGACCAGATCGTCCTTCATGCCCTGGTAGAACCAGGTGGTGGTGGTCAACCCGAACGGGTCCTCGACTTCTACCCATGAGTGACCGCGGAACACGTTCCATGACGTGTCACACAAATCGGCGGTTGGGGAGATGTTTTGGCCCACCGTGGCGTGCCATAGGTGTAGTTGTACGTCTGGGTGGTGCCCATCACCGGGTCATAGACCGTCACATCGTCAACCACCCACTTCAAGAATGTGATCCAAGTCCCGCCACCGGCATCGGCGGGGAAACAGTGATGAATGTTGTCGGTCCAGTCGGTCCACCCCGGATCGCCCCACTCGATGCAGTCGTCGCCGTCATCGAGATAGTCGAAACTGACCTTGCCGCCATACTCGTTGCGGATCGTCCCGATCCTCGCCACCGCCATCGGTGACAGCCCTGCCGGGTGGTTCTTGCGGTTGCCCAGCCACTGCCAGTCGTATTGGTAGTAGTCCACGGCCGGGAGCGAGTCCTGGGTCGACGCCGGTTTGAACCTCACCCAATTCAGCCGGGCTTCGTGGCTGCCCGACAACACCAAATAGACACTCTCGGTACCGGACAGTCCCGACACAGACACCGACACCGTCTCGTAGTCTTCTAGACCGCCGGTGTCGGGAATATTGATTGTCGCCCACGCGGTAGTGAACGGGTACGCGTCGTAGACCTTGATCTGCTGACCGGTGTAGTTGGAGGCGACCCGAACCACAATCTCGGTTGCACCCTGCTCGAATTCGGTCTCGTGAAACGACAAATGCGTCGAAGACGACCACGAAATCGCGTCGCCCACCACCGATGTCGTTCGAAGACACCGACCGACCCCACCGTTGTCAAAGGTGTAGTCCTCAGCCTCGATTTGCTGATACACGTTGTAGGTGTACGCACCCTCCGGTCGGCGATGAATCCGATATAGCAACGTGCGCGGCTCCGGACGCGTCCGGGTCGTCGTCTTCAAACTGGGAATGGTCCGGTGTTGGCGCGTTCTGTGCAAGGTCATAAAGGGCCAAGGTTGACCAGCGATCCCCGCTGGTGTTCCGCAAGGTTTGCACCTGGATCGAATCCAACCGTAGCGAGGACCAGAACGTCGGCGACGACTCCGAACAGCTGCCCGACGGGCACCACAAATCCGTGGGCGTGTCAATGAATGCATTCGGCCAGGCACAATCACCAAAGGTGGTCGACGCGTCGCCGCAGCGCACCTCATGGTTGAACTTGACCCGAAGGCTCGGCTGCCCGGAAAGGAACGAGTACTCGATCAACTCGAGATGTGACGCTTGCACATACTCGTATCCGGATCCGTACCGGTTGAATTCCTGCCCATAGGTGAAGATGGCCGAGTTGCCGTCGGTATCCCGGATCTCATTCAGATCCCACTGATATACACTGTCGGCACCGCCGCTAAGCGGGATCGTCTCCGCGGAATCGTTCGTGTACCCGAAGATGTAGGTCGTGCCGTCTTTCCCCACGACCTCCCAATACTTGTTGTTGGCGTCGGGTGCGGGTCGGGTGCGGTCTTGCGGGTCACCTTCCAGTACGGGTCGTCCTGCACCTTGAACGACGCGCCACCCAGCCAGACCAGACGCGACGACACCCCGTTCAACACAATCGAGTACTCATCACCCGCCGAACACAAATGCCCCGACGACTCGCAAGGCTTCAAATGCCGCGTGATGTAGCCCGGCGTATAGGACCAGCCAGCACCAATCGAACCCACCTGGTTGTTGGAGAATTCGTTCATCGTGTCGATCGCTGCCGACGAATACGACAACATGATGCTCGGAGTCGGACCCACCGCCGCTGTGGGCAGCTCAATCGGATACGACGTCTCAGCCGCGCCACTGAACTCGCCGACATTCCACGACGAAACCGTCTGAAACGGCGCCGCCGAGAAATCGCCGCCCGGGCCACTCGAACCCGCTGTCAACGTCAACATCGAGAACCCGCCACCCGTCAGGTCAAACGCCTCCACCCGCGACGGGAGACCAACACTCGATCAAGCACCTCTGTCGACAGCGTCGCTCGCAACACCCGATCGGTCGGGTTGCTCACAGAATCCAGCCGCGTCGACTCCTTGCACGAGACCTCATCCCCCTCTTTCCCTTCGACAACCTCGCATCCCTCCAACAGCACGAACTCCAGCCGGGAAGCAGCACCCGCACCATGCAGAATCGGCAAATCGGTGTAATCCAGAACCACATCGACCGGCGAATCCCACTTCACTTCGCCCTCAGGCACCGAAGCATCGATCCGGAACCCAGCCCCGAACGGCGACACGGACTCGACCAGCGCCGGCTTGAACGTCTCCACCTCAAACCGCAGCGATTCAGGGAAGGCGTCCTTCTCGCCCACCTCAAACGTCAACGCCGACGACACCGGGGCGGCCCGCTTCTCTCCCGGATCGACCACGACCTCCGACACACCCACAACCAAACCCGGACGGTCCGCCTCAGGGTTACCCTCCCACACCGGCAGCACCGGCAACGGATCATCAACCACAATCGGCTCAACCTTCGGAGGAGGCAACACGGGATCAGCCGGATCCTCGTCATACACGTCCTCAGCGGACGTCAAGACAGGTAGCGCCTGCCCACGATCCTCGACGCCTGGATCCCCGAGCTCTTCCTCAACCGAAACCGGTACAACCTCAACCTCGGCCTCCACATCAGGAGGCAGCCCCGAATCTCTCCTGAGCCACCGCCGCCACCGACGACAACAACATCAACCAAGCAACAACCAGCCAGACAAACGGGAGCTTGCCCTTCCGACCAGAACCAAGACCCGACACCGTCCCTCCTCAAGTCGCAAGAGCTGGCAAAACAATACAACAGTATGGAACATCACGACAATTCGTCACGATCAGGCCACTCGTGCGCAAAGCCACCTGACTTCGCTAGCCACCAGCGGGCGGGCCGTCGCTACCTTGCACACCGACGACCAGCCCGTTCGAGACAGCACCGACCGTTCACAGGCAAAAGGACGCGGCCCAGTCCGTTAGAAGATCCGTTAGAAGCGGGACCTCCTGGACCAATCCGCCGGAGTCGAGAAATGCCGAGAACCCCCGTGTTTACGGGGGTTCTCGTTCGTAGCGGGGGTAGGATTTGAACCTACGACCTTCGGGTTATGAGCCCGACGAGCTGACCAGACTGCTCCACCCCGCGTCGTTTGGGAACGTGAGTTTAGCGCACTCCAGAGCTCGGCAAACCGCCGTGCGGGGTGTGTCGCATTTGTTCTAGACACCTCTTCCGCGTGCTTCGTAGGGTTGCCGCCATGACCGACAGAATCACACTTCTCGAAGAGATGCTCACCGAGGCGCATCGCCTCATCACCGGGCGTGCCATCAGACCAGCTCGACTTGCCGACACCATGCACCGAGTTCGATGTCAGGGCACTGCTCAACCACATGTGCACCTGGATTCAGGTATTCGATCGGGCCGTCAACGAGCGTGAACTCGACATCGACACCGAGACGTTCACCCTCGAGTCGGGCTGGGCCGACGTCTTTGCAGCAGCTTCTTCGGGAGTCCTCACCGGCCTACGCGCCAACGGGTACGACCGGCCCATGACCATGACCAGGAACCCCATCCCCGGCTCCATGGTCTTCGACATGCTGACCATGGAGTACATCGGCCACGGGCTCGATCTCGCCAGGGCAACCGGCCGGCCGCATCGGTTCACGGAAGAACAGGCAACAGAGGCGCTCGCCGCGGCCGAGCGGATGATCCAGCCGCAGTACCGCGGCACCGAACCGGGGCAGTTCCACCCGGTCGTCGCAATCGGCCAGGACGCCGGCAGAATCGAGCAGTTCATCGCCTTCCTCGGGAGGGACCCGGCAGCAGTCCGGTGACACTGTGGCATCATCCGGCCTGTGCCGGACGAGACGCCTTCCACTCCGCCGGGCCACCGGGCCCACCTCACCGCTCGTGACGAGCCCGCCCCGCCCATCTACCGATACCCGGCAGCGCCCGCCCTCGCCGATCTCGTCCGCCACTTCTGGATTCCCGTGTGGCGCCTGCCCGCAGGCGAGATACGCACCCAACGGGTCCTCCAGTACCCCGTATGCAACATCGTCATAGCCCAGGACTACGCCAGGTTCTACGGTCCCAACTCCGGGCTCTCCACCGTCGATC
Source organism: uncultured bacterium (assembly GCA_963844835.1). GTDB lineage: Bacteria > Actinomycetota > Acidimicrobiia > Spongiisociales > UBA5794 > JAAETI01. The sequence goes on from CAWJPT010000011.1 coordinate 20,078, forward strand.
TGTCCGGCGCCGGGTGGGCAGTTGGCGTGATGCTGCAGCCTGCCGCCGGTCGAATCCTGTGGGACCGGCCGGTGGCAACCATCACCGACGGCAACGTTCCGGTCGAGCAACTCACCACCGTCGACGGGGCATCACTCCGTGACCTGGTACGCAACGCCATGGCCGACGACCCCGGCAACGAGACGAGCCATCGCCTGGCGATCGCGACCATCGAAAACGCCCTCGAACCTCTTCTCCCCGTCGACGAAGAGGGCAAGCGCGTCAACCGACTCGTGGAGATGGTCGAAACCGACCCGACCATCGTCCGGGTCGAGCAGCTCGCCACCGAGCTCGGCACCACCGAGAGGTCTCTGCAGCGGCTCACCAAGGACCGCCTCGGTCTCACCCCGAAATGGTTGATCCAGCGCCGCCGTCTTCACGACGCCGTCTCCGGGATCAAGACCGGCCCGACATCGCTTGCCGACCTGGCATACACCCTCGGCTATGCCGACCAGGCGCACTTCACCCGCGATTTCACCAAGGCCACCGGCATGACTCCCAGCCAGTACCTTGCGTCACAAGGTACCGGCTAGATAGACGCCACCCCGTCTTCCGGGTCCCACACGTAGTCGATCTGCCGCGCCGTGGCTATCGCCAGTTCCCTGCCCTCGAGACGGTCGACCAGATGCAGCGCCATCGCCATGCCCGGAGCTGAGCCCGCCTGCAGTCACCACCTCGCCTGAATCCACCCACCTCGCCCTGGTGGCGTGCCCTGCGCCGATGCGTGCCGCCAGGTCATCGACGTCCTCCCAATGTGTCGTCCAGGGACGGCCATCGAGCAAACCGGCGTCGCCCAGCAGGAACGCCCCGGTGCAGACGCTGCTCGCGACCGAGGCAGCTGAGGTCAACGCGGCGACTGCATCCACATTTGACGGCATCGGCGGCAACCCGGTCGATGTCGATCGCCCCCGGGATCACGGCAACGCCGATCGATCCCATGTCGGCAACCGTATGGGTCGGCACCAAGCCCATCCCACCGTATGCGGTCACCGGCTCACCGGTGGCACCAACAACGGCAACCTCGAATGGTGCGGGTCGCCCCCGGCGCATCTCCAGCCGTGCCGCGGTGAGGAACACTTCGTATGGACCGCCCACGTCGAGCAGGTCGACACCTTCAAATAGCAGGATTCCGATGCGTGTTGTCATGGCGCAAGCATGCCACACGCATCATTCAGACGGCCGGTTGCCTTCTTCACGGTTTCTTCGCGCCCTTATCGCCACGACGATGCCGACGATCGGACCGGCGACGAGCACAGCGATCGTGATGACCCCGGCGAACACGTTGTGCCGGAACACCTCGGGGATGCTCGCCTCGTAACCACGGTCGACACCCGAGAAGATGACGACGTTCACCGCAACGATCGCACCCACCACCGCGCCGACCAGACCCCCAACCACCACGTTGACAAGCCGGAATCGACGTCGCTGTTGCATCGCCACAGCATCGCAACATCGGGACCACGGCGCCAACCCACCGACCCCGCAGAACATGGACGGGGTCAACGGACTAACTTCGTTGCTATGTCCGAGACACGGTTCATCCTCGCCATCGATCTGGGCACTTCAGGCCCGAAGGTTGCTCTCGTCGGCGACGACGGTTCCCTGGTCGGCGGCGAGTTCGAGTCGACAGACCTGATCCTCTCCCCCGGTGGAGGCGCCGAGCAGGACCCGGGTCAATGGTGGGACGCCATCGCAACCGCCAGTCGACGCACCGTGGCGGCGAACCCGGATGCCGACATCATCGCGGTGTGTGTCACCAGCCAGTGGTCGGGCACGGTCGCCATCGGCGAGGACGGTGCTGCCATCGACAACGCAGTCATCTGGATGGACACCCGGGGCGCCCCGCACGTCGCCGACTTGATCGGTGGACCGATCAAGTTCCAGGGATACGACCCCCGCAAGGCCCGCAAGTGGATCCAGATCACAGGCGGCGCCCCGTCCGGCGCAGGCAAGGACCCGATCGCCCACATCCTCTGGCTGAGAGCCGAGCGACCGGACATCTACAACCGTGCCAGGGCGTTCCTCGAGCCCAAGGACTACATCAACTTCGTGCTCACCGGCAGGGTCACCGCAACCTACGACTCGATCGCCCTGCACTGGCTCACCGACAATCGGGATCCCAACAATGTCACCTACAGCGACGAGCTGCTCGCCTATGCCGGGCTGGAGCGCAGCGTCCTCCCGGACCTGTACCCGGCGGTCGCCACCGTCGGTGAGGTCGTGCCATCGGCCGCAGCGGATCTCGGGATCCCGGCGGGCATTCCCGTGCTCGGCGGTACCCCCGACGTGCACTCGGCCGCCATCGGTTCGGGCACCAGCCGCGACCTCGCCGGATCGCTGTACGTGGGCACCTCGTCGTGGATCACCTGCCACGTCCCGTTCAAGAAGACAGACCTGCATCCACAACATCGCATCGCTTCCCGCCGCCATTCCCGGCCGCTACCTGGTCGCCAACGAGCAGGAGACTGCAGGCAAGGCCGTCGAGTGGCTCGCCGACATCCTCTACCCGAACAACCCGGATCGAGCGTCGGTCTATCAGCGCATGAACGACATCGCAGGCACCGTCGCCCCCGGAAGCAACGGTGTCATCTTCACCCCATGGCTCTATGGGGAGCGCACCCCGGTGGAGGACGCAACGCTGCGCGGCGGCTTCTTCAACCAGTCGCTCGATACGGGGAGCGCCGAGATGGTGAGGGCCGTCTTCGAAGGTGTCGCCTACAACGCCCGCTGGCTGCTCGCCACCGTCGAGAAGTTCGTCGGCTCCCGGCTCGACCCGATCGTGATGGCAGGCGGCGGCGCACTGTCAGGCGGCTGGGCACAGATCTTCGCCGACGTGCTGGGGCGCACTATCCGCCAGGCGGAAGACCCGATCATGGTCAACGTGCGCGGCGCCGGGCTGCTCGGCCATGCCGCTCTCGGCAACATCGCATGGCAGGACGTTGAGAAGCTAGTGCCGATCGCCGAGATCCACCGCCCCAACCGCGCCAACAAGGATGTCTACGACCGGCTCTACGATGCGTTCCGTCACATCCACAAAAGCAACCGGCGCATTTACAACAAGCTGAACAGATAGGAAACAACTCTCCCCGTGGACCTCACGTCGCTGTCGGAACGCATCTTGTCAAGGCTGCCCCGCCGGATGGCGGACAGCGCTCTACGGCGGAGCGCAGACGGATTCCCAAGGTGCGCAAGGCGCTCGAGTCGGAGTACGCCGGGATGCTGGAATCAGCCCCGGCGCCGCACCCACCGGGCGACCAGCCGATCTTCTCCCGCATCCCGGAGCATCCGCTCAGCCGGGACGACATCCTCGAAGCGGTCACCGGTCTCGCCGCAGCGGAAGACGACGAATGGCGCCAGGGACGGGCCTCAGGCGCCGTCTATCACGGCGACTGTGACCACATCGACTTGCTCAACGAGGTCTACGCCGTTCACTCCCAGTCGAATCCGCTCCATATCGACCTCTGGCCGTCCGGGATGAAGTTCGAAGCCGAGGTGGTCGCCATGACGGCGTCGATGCTGGGTGGCGACGACACAGACGATGAGATCGTGGGCACGGTCACCTCAGGAGGCACCGAGTCGATCATCATGGCCATGAAGGCATACCGGGACCGTGCCGGCGTCCGCCGTCCCGAGATGGTGATCCCCGACTCGGCCCACGTCGCATTCGACAAGGCCGCCCACTACTTCGGCTACAAGCAGGTCCGGGTGCCGGTCGGCCGCGACTTCAGGGCCGACGTCGACGCCATGGCCAGGGCCGTCACCAGACGCACCGTCGTCGTCGTAGGCTCGGCGCCCGGGCTTCCCCCACGGCGTAATCGACCCGATCGGCGATCTGTCCGACATGGCCAGGGAACGTGGCATCGGGTTCCACACCGACGCCTGTCTCGGCGGCTTCGTGCTCCCCTGGGCAGAACGGCTCGGCTACGAAATCCCGCCATTCGATTTCCGGCTACCTGGGGTCACGTCGATGTCGGCAGACACCCACAAGTACGGGTACGCCGCCAAAGGCACCTCCGTGGTGCTGTACCGAGGCCGGGAGCTGCGCCGCCACCAATACTTCGTTGCCGCCGACTGGCCCGGTGGCCTCTACTACTCCCCCACCATGGCAGGCAGCAGGCCGGGTGCATTGCTGGCAACCGCATGGGCGGCGCTGCTGGCCATGGGCGAGGACGGCTATCTGGACGCCACCCGCAAGATCCTCGAGACGGGGGCACAGGTGCGGGCCGGAATCGAGGCGATGCCGGACCTGCGTGTCCTCGGCGACCCGCTCTGGGTGATTGCATTCACCTCGGATACCGTCAACATCTACGAGGTGATGGCACAGATGGCGAAGCGGGGCTGGAGCCTCAACGGGTCTGCACCATCCCCCGGCGGTGCACATCGCCCTCACCCTGCGCCACACCCAGCCGGGGGTCGCGGAGACATTCCTCACTGATCTGTCCTGGGCGGTCTCCGAAGCCGAGAAGACCGGCGCCGAGCCGCAAACCGGGGCAGCGCCGATGTACGGAATGGCCGCAACATTTCCGGCCCGGCGTGCCGTCGGAGACCTGCTGCGACGCTACATCGACAAGATCTACGAGATCGGGCACACCGGGAATTGACCCACCGGGCGCGCCCCGGCACTACCTTCCGGCGCTGCCCAAACACCTGCGAATTCACTAGGTTTTCGCCGGCCGCGAGCCGATCCCCGGCAAAAACCGTTTGGAGAGGGGGCCTTCCGCCATCTACCGTGAGCACCGGAATGACGCACTCCGTGCGTTGTCGGGAGAGGAAAGTAGTTATGACGAAACGTCTACTCACGCTACTCGTCGCCCTCGTGCTCGCCCTCGCAGCGTGTAACGGTGACAGCAGTAGTGACACAACCACAACCGCCGCGGCAGGTGGCTCGGAGACAACAGCGGCACCGGCAGCTTCCGGTTCGTTGCTCCAGACCGTCAAAGACCGTGGCACATTGATCTGCGGTGTCAACGACGCCGTTCCCGGCTTCGGGTACACCGATGCCGAAGGGAATTTCTCCGGCTTCGACGTCGACTATTGCAAGGCGGTTGCGGCAGCCGTGCTTGGCGACGCCAGCAAGGTCGAGTACAAGGCACTCACTGCACAGCAGCGGTTCACCGCGCTGCAGTCGGGAGAGATCGACGTTCTGATCAGGAACACCACGTGGACTGCCAGCCGTGACGGCGGTGAGGGAGCCACGTTCCTGCACACCACGTTCTACGACGGCCAGGGCATGATGGTGCGTGCCGACAGCGGCATCACCACCATCGAGGACATGGCCAACCTGTCGGTATGCGTGCTCTCCGGTACGACAACCGAGCTCAACCTGGCCACCAGGTTCGGCGATATCCCGTACACCCCGTTGACCTTCGCCGACAACGATCAGCTGCAGGCTGCATTCGTGGCCGGCCAGTGTGACGGCTGGACGTCCGACAAGTCGCAGCTCGCCGGTGTGCGCTCCAACTTCCCGGAGGCGGACGGTGGTCCCGCGGCTCTGGTCATTCTCGATGAGACGTTCTCCAAGGAGCCGCTCGGCCCTGTGGTCGCCGATGGCGATACCCAGTGGGCGCAGGCGGTCGATTGGGTGGTGCTTGCCACGTTCCAGGCCGAGGAATTCGGTCTTGACTCTACGAACGTCACCTCCTACAGCGGTGACGATGCCGGCATCCGACGCTTCCTGGGTCTGCCGATCCAGACCGACTCGGGCGAGACGGTGTTCGATCCCGGCCTCGGTTTGCCCACCGACTTCGCCACGAAGGTGATCAGTCAGGTAGGCAACTACGCGGAGATCTTCGACCGCAACGTCGGCCCGGACACGGCGCTCGGCCTCACCCGCGGCGTCAATGCGCTGTGGACTGACGGTGGCTTGCTCTACGCCCCGCCGTACCGCTAGATCGAAAGGAATCAGCGAGGGGTCGGGTGACCAACCCGGCCCCTCCGCACACAAGGAGCAGGTTTGACCGCGATCGAGACGCCCGGCGGGACGGTACGGCCTCCCTTCTGGCGTGACATCCGCGTCATCAGGGTCGTGCTCCAGGTCCTGGCCGTTGTCGTTGTGTTCGGCGCTCTCTGGCTGCTGGGCAACAACCTGCGCAACGAACTAATTCGGAAGAACCTGCCAACCAACTTCGACTTCCTCAGTCGACCGACCGGAGTGACCATCTCCGACAGCGGATTCGACCCGGGATCACCGGTGAGCGCGGCACTGTTGGCCGGGATCAAGAACACGTTCCTGCTCGCCATCGTCGGTATCCCCCTGCTGACGGTACTGGGCACTCTCATCGGGGTCGCTCGCCTCTCGACGAACTGGCTGGTTGCCAAAGCGGCGGGGGTCTACGTTGAAACCATCCGCAACATCCCGCCGCTGCTGATCATCATCTTCGTCTTCAATGCTGTGATCTTGCAGTTACCTCCTCCCAGTGATCCGGCGACTCCATTTGACTGGTTCGTCATCAGCAACCTGAAGATCGTCGGCCCCAGTCTCATCACCGAGTCCGGAGCGGGACTGCTCTGGATCATCATGCTGCTCGGTCTGGTCGCCGCCGTGGCCGTCGGCATCTGGCGCACCCACTACTCGGAACGGACCGGGCGACCCCATCACCGCATCTTGATCGGCTTTGGTGTTGTTGTCGTCTTCGCTGTCGTCGGGTACCTGATAGCGGGCAATCCGATCCAGGTCGCGCTCCCCCGACTCGACGGACGAATTATCACCGGTGGGTTTGGTGGCCTCGGCTCTTACTTCTCCCTGCTCGCCGCTCTCGTCATCTACACGGCAAGCCACGTCGCCGAGATTGTTCGCGGCTCGATTCTCGCGGTCCCTAAGGGGCAAACGGAAGCGGCCAATGCCCTCGCCTTGTCGGGATTCCAGCGGCTGCGCTTTGTCACCCTTCCGCAGGCGCTCCGTATCGCGATACCGCCGATCATCAACCAGTACCTCAATTTCGTGAAGAACACGTCACTCGCCATCGCCATCGGGTTCGCCGAGATCACCCTGATCACATTCCAGGCCATCGGCAACGGTTATCCGGCACCGCAGCTCATTGTCCTGCTGATGGCTGCATACCTCGTGTTCTCGCTGACGATCTCAGTGATGGTCAACATCCTCAACCGTCGCCTGCAACTGGTAGGACGCTGATGACCACGACCACGCCCCAGCAGCTCACCGTCACCCGAGCGTCTCGCGCCGCGGCATGGTTGAGAAAGAACCTGTTCTCGACCTGGTACAACACTGCGCTAACGGTTGTGTTCGGCGCTTTCATCCTTTTCGTGCTGTTCCGGCTCATCGGCTTCCTGCTCGACATCGACACCACAATCATCCGGGTCAACCTGAAGCTCTACATCACGGGACGCTTCCCGAATGACCAACTAGAACGGCTCTGGATCGGGGCATACATCGCTAGCGCCGGCATCGGCCTGTTCGCCCGGGCGATAGCGCGCAATGCCGAGGTCAAAGCCATCGATGCCGGTATGGCAATCGACCATGCCGGATGGCAATCAGTCATCAGGCGCTTCTGGCCGATCCTGGCTCTTGTCGCTGTCGTGCTCAGCTTCACCCGCACGATCGTTCCGACCCTACTCACCGTCGGTGCCGCCGCCATCGGCATCGGCGCCTACTTGCTCGGTGCGGCGCTGCCCCGGGCGGCGATCAAGCGCTCATGGCTGATCCCCCTGGTAGGAACGGTCGCCTTCTACGTCGGCGATCGCTGGTTTTGGCGGTGTGGGTTGGGACAAGTGGGGCGGCTTCTTCATCAACATCGTGCTCACTATCGCCGGCATCACGCTTGCCTTCCCGCTCGGGCTTACTCCTGGCGCTGGGACGCCGCTCAACGCTTCCGGTGGTTCGGTACCTGTCTGTGACCTACATCGAGTTCTTGCGCGGCGTACCCATGATCTCGCTACTGCTGCTTGGTGCCTTCGCTCTCGGGTTCCTCATACCCGGCGATCGGCAGTTCAGCCTCTTCATACGTCTGTTGATAGCGATCACGCTGTTCCAGTCGGCATACATCGCCGAGGTGGTACGTGGTGGGCTCCAGTCGGTGCCGAAGGGACAGGTCGAGGCGGGCCAGTCGTTGGGCTTGAGCCCGTGGAAAACAATGCGGCTCATCGTTCTCCCCCAGGCACTGCGCAACGTGATCCCGGCAATGGTCGGCCAGTTCATCAGCCTGTTCAAGGACACGACACTCGTGTCTATCGTCAAGCTCCTGGACTTGCTGCTAGCTGCTCAGGTTTCGACCGCCCAACCCGAGTTTCAGGCACAAGGATTGCAGGCGGTAACTCTGCCGTTCGCCGCCCTGTTCTTCTGGGTGGGCTGTTATGTGATGTCGCGAGAGAGTAGACGGTTGGAGAAGAAGCTGGGAGTAGGTGTGCGATGACAAACCGAGAAGTGTTCGCCGATGCCACCAAGATGGCGGGCACCGGCGAGACGATGATCGAGCTCGAAGGCGTCGACAAGTACTTCGGCGACTTCCAGGCGCTCAAGAACATCAACATGCGAGTCGGCAAGCAAGAAGTCATCGTCGTCATCGGCCCTTCCGGCTCCGGCAAGTCGACGATGATCCGCTGCATCAACCGTCTCGAGAAACACGATCGTGGCCGGATCACCGTCAACGGCATCGACCTCTCCGACGACATCAAGAACATCCAGGAGATCCGCAAGGAAACCGGGATGGTGTTCCAGCAGTTCAACCTGTTTCCCCACCTGATCGGTGATCGACAACATCACACTCGGACCTCGCCAGGTGCGCAACGTGCCCAAAAAGCAGGCCGAGGACGCCGCCATGGATCTGCTCACCAGGGTGAAGATACCCGAGCAGGCGCGGAAATACCCGGGCCAGCTCTCCGGAGGCCAGCAGCAGCGTGTCGCCATCGCCCGCTCGCTCGCCATGAACCCACAGGTGATGCTGTTCGACGAGCCGACCTCGGCTCTCGACCCGGAGATGATCAAAGAAGTGCTCGACGTCATGCAAGAACTGGCCACCTCCGGGATGACCATGATTGTGGTCACCCACGAGATGGGCTTCGCCCGCGAGGTCGCCGACCGGGTGGTTTTCATGGCAGACGGCGAGATCGTCGAGGTCGGCACCCCCGAGCACTTCTTCACCAACCCCGAAGAGGACCGCACCAAGCTATTCCTCAGCCAGATCCTCTAGCCCCTCTCCCTCCATTCCCGCGCAGCAGTTCCGGAGGAACTGCCGACGGACCGGCGTAGCCGGAGCGCAGCGAAGCAGGAGGGTGAAACATCAACGTGGTAGACAACCGAGGACCACCAAGGGTTCCTCCCTCCCCCCCGGTCGAATCTCACGAGCCGACCGACCCTCCCGCGAAGCAGGAGGGTGAAACCTCAACGTGGTCAACAACACCAAGGTTCCTCCCTCCCCGGTCGAATCTCACGATCCGACCGACCCTCCCGCTGGGAAGGTGAAGAAGGGGCCCGAGCAACACAGGGGGTGAAGAAGCGAGGCCGCCCCCTTCGGGGCGGCCTCTCGATGTTGTGTTGCGGCTGGAGCTGGCTTATGGGGCCCACATGTCGACGGTGAGGCCGACGATCACGGGCTGGCCGTTCTCGTAGTCGATCGAGACGTACCAGGTGACCCAGTCGAGACCCTCGTACTGCGGGTCGTCGCCCGGGTCGTAGACGCCGACGTAGTTGAAGCCGGCGAACTCGAACGGGATGGCGTGCGGCTGCGATGCGGCCGTTGCCGCCGGCGATCGGGTCGTTGTAGCTCAGCTCGGTATCGGGGTCGTCGTACGCCGACAGGAAGCTGTCGGTGATCGCCTCGGCGAAGGTCTTCGCCGGGCATCTCGTCGAGCTGATCCGGGCCAAGCGCGCCGACGGCCACTTGTAGGTGGTGGGGTCGGTGAGGATCCCGTTCAGCTCGTCCGGTGAGAACCGGATCGGGTCGGCGTTGTGCGACACATACAGACCACGCTGCGAGGTCACCTGACGCAGGTCACCGTTGTCGGCGATGATGCGCGGCGAACTCGTCGAGCAGCGCGGTGACCCTGTCGTCGTTGGCGAAGTCGGCTGCCGTCACAACCGCTCCGAGGAATCTGCCGTTGACCCAGTAGTCACCGAGCGGGGTGACGATCTGCTCCCAGACCGAGGATCCGACGACCTGGGTGAGGCCGGTCTTCTCGACGATGACACCCGGGGACCAGCATCCCGACGACGGGAGCCTCGACACCCGGGTCCTCACGGACGTTAAGCGTGTCGTCGCTCGCTACCAGGACCACCTTGCCGAGGTCCTCGGCGGCAACACCGGCAATGTCGACATCGCCCTGATGCCAGGTCGGGGCCGGGCCGGCATTGCTACCCGGCTCGATCGGCAGGATCGTAGAGATAGTCGGCACGGGTCACCGGATCGCCGAGCACTACGCCCTCACCGGAGAACACGTCAACCGGCTGCCCGTCGATATGGAACAGGACCTCGTCAACGGTCGGGAACTGGGTGAGCGTGTACACCACCTGGGCCAGCCGGCTCAGGATGTTGAACGAACCGCCACCGACCTCGAACTCGCGGGACAGGTCGATGGTCGCCAGACCGTCCTCGATGGTAAGACCGAGCAGCAGCGTGTCCTTCGGGGATCGAGCTGGAGAGCTCGGTGTCCGCCTCGGCCGCGGTCGGCCCTGCGATCAGCGCCTTGATGGCGTTGGTCGCGACCTGCGGGCTGTCGACGGCCCTGGTGACCGTCGCTGCCGAGAGGCCTTCCTTGACGAAGTACAGCTCGACAAAGACCTGGTCGGCCGGCTCATCTCGACGGAGCCTGCGTCGTTGTGGTTGTCGTCGAACCGGTGTCGTCGCCGGCTGGGTGGTCTCGGTCGGCACGGTCGTCGTGGTGCTGCGAGTCTGCCGGCTCGGTGGTCACCGGCCCGGCGCTGCCGCTTTCGCCAGCACCGCATGCCGCGACCAGCAAGGCCAGCACACTGATGATGAGAATGAGTTTCTTCATTTCTTCCTCCTATGAGGTCTCCGTCTTCTCACCCTCAGGATGCAACGGCTAGTTCTCAGCAACATCACCGGTATGTAACGAACCTGTCACAGGCACGGAGAGCCGGAAAACCATTCCGCCGGCGACACCCCGTACCGCAGTGAGCTCGCCGCCGATACGATGGGCGTGCTCTCGTGCGATCGCCAGGCCGAGCCCCGATCCACCCTGCCGGGATGAATCGGCCTTGTAGAAACGATCGAACAGACGAGGCAGATCTTGCTCGGGCACCCCGGGCCCTTCGTCCGCCACCTCGACGACGAGTTCTCCACCGAGGACGCCGGCTCCGACAGTGACAGGCGTCCCCGGGGCGTGGTTCCTGGCGTTATCGAGCAGGTTGCCGACAATCCGCTCCAGTGACCTGCGATCCGTCTCGACTCGTCCCACCCTGTCTGCAACATGCAGCCGAGCGGCCGGGTAACGGTCGGCGATCACCGCGGCGAGGAAACGCTCGATGTCCACATCGGATGCATCCACAGGAATGGAGCCAGCCTCGAGCCGGGAGACCTCCAGCAATTCCTCTACGAGCACCCGTAGCCGAGACACGTCGTTCACGAGCATCTCACCGATCCGGCGATCTCCTTCGGGTAGCCGGTCGATCCGTTGCTGCAACATGGCGGCCTCGTTCACCAGCGCCGTCAGCGGGGTGCGAAGCTCGTGGGAGACATCGGCGACGAACCGGCGCTCTCGATCATGCGCCTCGACCAGGGCGTTGATCTGGTCTTCCAGAGATGTCGCCATCCGGTTGAATGCCACCGCCAGATTGCCGAGCTCATCGCTTGTCTCTGCGGGAAGACGCACCGACAGGTCCCCGGACGCCATCACCTTGGCGGCACGACCGGCGACGGCAACGGGACGGAGCACCCTCCTGGCGATCAGACCGGCAGCGAGCGCACCCAGCACCAGCACCGCCATACCGGCGATCAGCAGCATGCGTGCCAGCTGGCTGATGGCGTTGGTCACATCCGCTGCCGGGTAGAAGAAGTAGAAATCGGGACCGTCGGGGGGTCGTCTCCCTGCCACCACCAGCGATGGTGTCGTCGTCGACATCGAGAAACTCGTAGCCGTACTCGCCTCTGGCAACGACGTCACGTACCTCATCCGAGATCAGGCTTCCGGCATCGACCAGGCCGAGCCCGAGCCCTGAGGCATACTTCTCGCCGTTCGGGAATTCGATGTAGACGCCGTCCGTTCCTCGCAGTAGGAAGCGATCGAGCAGACCGCTGCGCTCGAACTCCGCACGGCCCGCTCCGGCGGGGAGCTGGTCTTCCGAGGCCAGCACGGTGATGTTGAATTCAGCCCGGGTGACGGCATCGTTCACCAACTGGTCGCGTAACGACTCCCGGACCAGGAAATAGGAGAGCACGGCAACAGACCCGGCCGTCAACGCAATCAGGCCGATGACGGTGACGATGAGGCGGGATCGGAAGCTGCGGAACATCTCAGGAACCGGCCTTGTAGCCCACGCCACGCACCGTCTGGATCAGCTCCACGGGCCCGAGCTTGGCGCGCAGCCGCTGGATGGCAACGTCGACGAGCCGCGAGTCACCGAGGTAGTCATAGCCCCACACCTTCTCCAGCAGCACTTCTCTGGTGAACACCTGTCCGGGCCGTCTCGCCAACTCCAGTAGGAGCCTGAATTCGGTCGGGGTGAGCGTCACCTCGTCGTCGTCGACCGTGACCTTGTGACCGGGAACATCGATCCTCACCGGTCCCAGGGTGAGTGTCTCGGCGGGATCCATCAGCTGTGCTCGCCGTAGCGCCGCCCTGATCCGCGCCACCAGGATGGGCATCTCGAATGGCTTGGTGACATAGTCGTCGGCACCGGATTCGAGCCCAACCACAACGTCGATGGCATCCCCCCGTGCCGTCAGCATCACCACCGGGACCGACGACTCGGCACGGATGGTACGGCACACGTCGAGCCCGTCCCGCTTCGGCAGCATCACATCGAGCACGACCAGATCGGGATGGTCATGACGAAACTTGATCAGCGCCTCTTCCCCATCTGCGGCGGTACGCACCGTGAACCCGGCGTCCTGGAGACCGAGTTTGGTGATCTCCCGGATCGAGGCGTCGTCTTCGACAATCAGAATCGTTGCATCCACAGCCTGGAGTATCGCGGACTGACGGAGAAACCACCGTAATGGTTCATCGCCACACCACGGAAACAAGCGAGCGCTCTCCCTCCCCGGCCGCATCAGACATGCGGCCGACCCTCCCGCTGGGAGGGTGAAAGAGAGGCTCCCCATCCCTCAACATTCACCGGAGCCAGACCACACCCCGGCCTGCGGCGAACCTCCCAGTTGATTTGGCGAAGCCAAATCAACCCTTGACAATCCTTTTCGGGCACCGCTAGCTTCACTCTCGTGAAGAACGTTACGTCCACCCGAATGATGTGCATGGCCAACACTGAGCCGTGCGGATTTGTCGTGTAACGAGAATCACCAAGGGAAACCAACCACCCGCACCGGCTCAGCCGGGAGCGGGTTTTTTCGTGCCCTATCCCGGTAGAGCCGGTCGGAATCCACGAGGGAGAACGACCAGATGAGCAACTACCGCTTCGAGACACTCCAGGTACACGCCGGGCAAGAGCCGGCGGCGGGCACCAACGCCCTTGCGGTACCGATCTACCAGACCACCGCGTACGCCTTCAATGACAGCGACCACGGGGCGCGCCTGTTTGCACTCGAGGAGTTCGGCAACATCTACAGCCGGATCATGAATCCGACTTGCGATGTATTCGAGAAACGCGTCGCCGCTCTCGAGGGCGGTGTCGCCGCCCTGGCAACGGCCAGTGGCCAGTCGGCCCAGTTCCTCACCTTCACCACGTTGTGCGAGGCGGGCGACAACATCGTCAGCACCAGCTTCCTCTATGGCGGCACGTACAATCAGTTCAAGGTCGCGTTCAAGCGTCTTGGCATCGAGGTTCGCTTCGTCGACGGTGACGACCCTGCAGAGTTCGCAGCTGCCATCGACGACCGGACCAAGGCGATCTATCTGGAGTCGATCGGTAATCCTCGATTCAACGTCCCCGATCTGCCCGCGTTCGCCCAGGTTGCCCATGATGCGGGCGTTCCTCTGGTGGTCGACAACACCTTCGGTGCCGCAGGCTATCTGTGCCGACCCATCGACCACGGCGCCGACATCGTTGTGCAGTCGGCTACCAAGTGGATCGGCGGGCACGGGACATCGATCGGCGGCGTCATCGTCGATTCCGGCAAGTTCGACTGGCGCAACGGCAGGTTCCCCATCTTCACCGAGCCCTCGCCCGGCTATCACGGCCTCGTGTTCACCGATGTCTTCGGCCCCGACGGCCCGTTCGGCAACATCGCCTTCATCATCCGGGCCCGAGTGGAGGGATTGCGTGACTTCGGGCCCGCACAGGCACCGTTCAACTCGTTCCTGTTCCTCCAGGGTCTGGAGACATTGTCGTTGCGGGTGCAACGTCACGTCGACAACGCACAAGCGCTCGCCGAGTGGCTCGAATCCCACGAGGCCGTGGAATGGGTGAACTACCCGGGCCTCGCCAGCCATCCATACCACGACACCGCCAAGCGGATACTCACCAATGGGTTCGGTGCAGTGCTGTCGTTCGGGATCAAGGGTGGGGCGGCAGCCGGCAAGAAGTTCATCGACTCGGTGGAGCTGGCGTCTCACGTCGCCAACCTCGGCGATGCCAAGACGCTGGTCATTCACCCTGCGTCGACCACCCATCAGCAGCTCAGTGACGAGGAACAAGCGAGCGCAGGGGTCACCCCCGATCTCATCCGCGTTTCCGTTGGCATCGAGCACATCGAGGACATCAAGGCGGATTTCACGGCTGCGTTCACCAAGGCCGGTGTCGCGGGAGCCAGTGCATGAGCCTGAAACGTTGGATCTCGGATGAAACCGAGCTCCTCGACATCGAGGGCCCCATTCCCCTCGAAGGCGGGGAGAGCCTTCCTCAGATCCGGATCGCATACCGGACCTGGGGAAGGCCCCGCCACAACGCCATCCTGGTCTGCCATGCCCTCACCGGATCGGCAGACGCCGACGACTGGTGGGCGGATCTGTTCGGAACGGGGAAGGCACTGGACCCTGAGCAGGACTACATCGTCTGCGCCAATGTCCTTGGCGGATGCTACGGCACCACCGGCCCAACCAGCCGGGCTCACGGTGCATTCGAGCCATATGGCTCGACATTTCCCCGCATCACCATCCGAGACATCGTGAACACCCAGGCGCGGCTGCTCGACCACCTCGGTGTGGAGACGCTCGACCTGGTCGTCGGTGGCTCGATGGGCGGCATGCAAGTGCTCGAATGGCCGCTGCTCTATCCCGCAAGGGTGAGGGCGATCGCACCAATCGCCACAGGTCCCACACAATCCGCGTGGGCAGTTGCGCTCTCCGAGGCGCAGCGTCAAGCCATCAAGGCCGACGCCAACTACGCGGATGGCTGCTACCCGCTCGGCGCCGGCCCCGCAAATGGTCTCAGTGCCGCAAGGTCGATGGCAATGATCAGCTATCGCAGCCCGCACAACTTTGCCAGCCGCTTCGGCCGGGAACTCGCCGAAGATGACACCCTTCAGGTGCAGCGGTACTTGCGACATCAGGGGGCCAAGCTCGTCGATCGTTTCGATGCCAACACCTATCTGACGCTTCTCGACGCGATGGACACTCACGATGTTGGCCGGGGACGCGGCTCGGTGTCCGAGGCGCTCGGCTCGATCACGCAACCTGCGCTGGTCGTGAGCGTCAACAGTGACGGGCTATACCCGCACGACGAGGTTGCCGAGATGGCGGCAGATCTCCCCAACGCCGAGCTGCACGAGATCGATGCCCCGCAGGGACATGATGCGTTCCTGATTCGTGTCGCCGAACTCAACGAGCAGCTGATCGGCTTCATCGATCGCCACGGATTGCGGCGGCCGCTACGGAGCCGCAGCGGCGAGCTGAGTCGGAGCAGAACTCGATACGGAGACCCGACCGAGTTCTGCAAAGCAGAACTCGATCGTCACCCGGAGGGTGAGCCGATCAGACCCGCCCGGAGGATGTGAACCCGGCTCGGCCCGCAATGATATCCGCGGCTCGTTGCACGTAGCCCTGAGCCTCTGCAACCTTGTCGGCATACGTGCCGAGGTCACCGCTCAGCAGCGCCGTGTTGGCATCAGCCAGCGCTTGTTCGGCGGCATCGACGAGCGAAGCGACTTCCTGGGGGACTTCGGTTGTGGTACCACCGGAAGGTGGCTGGGCCGTGTCACTGACACCGAAGATGGAATCGAGGGTCTCCGCCAAGGTCGCTCGCATCTCGATGTCGCCGTTGTACGACACGACAACACGCTTGAACTCAGGAATACCGGACTGCGTCGTCTGGGTGGGCGGTGCCGCAAAGCCGGGTGTCGACGCCGGGCTGCTGCTCGAGTCCGCCGAATCCGCACGGATGTAGATGGGCTGCACATACAAGATGGACTGCTCGATCGGCAAGACCAGCATGCTCCCCTGGATGACGTTCGAGCCACCTTGACCGAGCAGGGTGAACTCGGCGGAGATGTCGGGATTCTGGTTGATCAGGTCGCCCACTTGGCCCGGGCCATCGAGCTGTGTCGCCGCCGGCAATCGGTACTCGATCATCTGCCCATAGGCACCCGGGTCGCTCTTGGCGATCAGGAACGAGACCATGTTGGGGCGCTCTGCCGGGGTAAACGGCTGCATGATGATGAACGAGAGATCTTGCTCGTCCGGCAAGCTCATCAACAGGTAATACGGCAGCATGGGTCGGCTGCTCGTGTCCCGGTTGCGCAATGTCGGCCGCTCGGCATTCGAGGGATCCCTGGCGATCTCCCATGGATCGACCCGGTTGAAGAACTGGCGGGGATCGGTGATGTGGTAGAGCAAGTACTGATCTGACTGCACCCGGAACAGATCCTCCGGGTAGCGCATATGGGCCCTGATTTCGTCGGGCATCTCAGAGCCGTCAGCGAATACACCGGGGAAGATCTTGCGCTGCGTCTGGATGAGCGGGTCTTCGGAATCGATGACGTAGAGCGTGATCGTCCCGTCATAGGCGTCGACGGTCGCCTTCACCGAATTCCGGATGTAGTTGAACCCATTCGGCAGGTCCGCGGTCGCATTCAGCCTCCCCGTCGGCGCTACCTGTGAATATGGGTAGTTGTCGGTGACCGTGTACATGTCGACCATCCACACCAACCGCCCCTCCTTGGTCAGGATTAGGTAGGGGTCGGAGTCGGCGTAGAGGAACGGTGCAATTCGGTTGATTCTGTTTACGATGTTTCGCTCCATCAGCACCTTGCTGGTGGGAGTGAGCTGGCCTGAGATCAGCGTGTCGAGATCCGCAAAGCGAAGCGCAAACGCAGCCCTGCGGAATATGTTGCCCAGCTCGACCCCGCCCAGCCCGTCGTAGCTGTTGTAAACAACATCGGACCCTTTCTCACTGACCGGGTAGTCGACCTCGTTCTGACGGCTGGCAACGATGCTGAACGCGGTGGAGGCCGAGTCGGAGAAATAGATCCGGTTCTGCACAGTGTTCAAGTCAGGGGTCGTGCTCACCGGAGGAATATCCCGCACCATCAGCTGAGGCTGCCCTGTCGGCGTAACGCTGTTCGCAGGTGAGACGACGGAACCGAATCCGTGGGTGTACACCAGCTTCTCATTCACCCAGCCGCCGGCAGGGATGTTGGCCTCATCGAGCTCACGAGCCGACACCATCAACTGGGTCAGCTTGCCGTTGATGACGTAGCGATCGACATCAACGTCGGTGATGTCATAGAAGGTCTTGATGTTCTGCAGCTGCTTGTAAGTCGTCGTGAGCACGCCCGGGTCCCACAACCTGATGTTGTCCACCGTTCCCTGGTTGGCTTCGAGATCGGCACGGGTGAGGTCTCCCGAACCGGCGAACGACGTGACTTCTACATTCGATAGCCCGTAGGCAGCGAGCGTCGCCTCGATGTTGTAGCCGACGTACTCCTGCTCCTTGTTCTGCTCATCAGGGACCACCGAGAACCGCTGGATCAGCGTCGGATAGAGCCCACCGACGAGGATCGAAGTACCCAGCCAGAGGCTGACCGCAACGATCGGGAGGGTCCAACCCCGGAATCTCAGGTTGAGCAGCAGGATCACCGCGGCAACGACGGAGATGGCGATGAGCAGATTCAATGCGGGCAACTGGGCATTGACGTCGGTATACGAGGCACCGAACACCCGTCCCCGGCTGGAGAAGAGCAGCTCCCACCGATTCAGCATGTACCCGGCTGCCTTGAGCAGAGCAAGGCTGGCGAACAGCACCGAGAGATGCACCTTGACCCCCGGCTCGACTCTCCGGTTGAACGAGAACTCAACGGCACCGTTCAGATAGTGGATCGAGGCGCTCACCACCGCGATCACCAGGATCAGCTGAAAGAACCATCCGAACATCACGTTGTAGAACGGCAGCTTGAACACATACAGCGACAAGTCGTGGTTGAAGATCGGATCGTTGATTCCGAAGTTGGTGGCGTTCCGGAATTGCAGCCACTCCTTCCACCACACCGCCCCGCTGAGCCCGAGCATGATCCCGAAGAAGGCACTGATGGCCAGTCGAACCCGCCCAACACGTGGCTCGATCCAGTCCTGGAACCTGGCGAGCAGTTCTTCTTCGGGCGTTCCGTCGGGGAGCCGCCGTCTCGGCGAAAGCCTATCGACCAGCCATAGATTCACCCATAACAGCCCGAAGGCGATCAACGAGGCGACGACGACGAGACCGATACGGGTAAACACCAGTGTCCGCCACACCTGGGCGTGGTCTACCGATCGATACCAGAGATAATCCGTCCACAGGGTCGCGAGGAAACGCCCGAACACGAGGAACGCCACGATCACGATCACGATAATGGTGGGCCATCGACGATCGGAACGCCGCTGACGAATTGGCACTGGCTCTCTGTTTATCACGTTGCGATTCTATTGCCGGGGGTTTATATCGAAACCGTCGGATCCTTTTGGTACCACCATTGCCGAACAATGGGGGCCCACTGGAGGTATTTCGATGCCAGGAGGGAGGTCGTCGGTCGGCGCCCAGGAGACCTGAGTACCGGCGGCACACTCACCGCAAGGGCGGCCCTGAGCGACCAACTCCACTTCGGGCACACCCAGCCGTGCGTAGCCGGCGAGTAGTCCGTCGTTGAACGCTCTTCGTGCTGCAGTCCTGACACTCCGCTCTGCCTCATCGGTCCTCCAGCTACGGAAGACTCTACTGACATCTGATGACAGCCGCCGATCCCCCGACTCGTCACCGCCTCTCAACACTGCCTGGACATCCTCGTGGAGATCAGACGCAAGTGCCTCAGCTGCGCCCCGACGGGGACCGCCGGTGAGCTGCGGCTCTTCTGACCCGATCGACTCGGCCGCAGCGAGGTGACCGGCGCGGTAGCTCTCGGTGAGCAGTACGTCGACGTCGTCACCCATCATCTGCACCACGAATTCCCGGCCGAGCCGATAATCGCCTCCCGACGTGCGCAGCTCTTCGAGGACACGGTTCTGAAGCTCGACGATGCTCCGCTTCAGACCGCGCAGTGCCGTGTTCTCTATGGGAAGCAGCATCCGGTCACGTCGCTCGAAGCCCTCGCCCACCCCCAGATCGGGAACGGCGTAGAGGGAACGTGGAGCCTGGTCCGGCTCAGTCTCGTCTGGCAATTCTGGTTCCGGCTCCCCGGTCTCCTCCGCCTCCACCGTCAGCGGCGCACGGAGACGGGCAAAGAGCGCCGAAATACTCGGATCCTCTTTCATCACCGTAACCTTGTCCCGCACCGATGACGGCTCTTCGGGCTCCGGCTCGGGCTCCGGCTCTGGCTCCGGCTCCGGCTCAGGCTCAGGCTCAGGCTCCGGCTCAGGCTCCGGCT
Organism: uncultured bacterium; assembly: GCA_963844835.1. Lineage (GTDB taxonomy): Bacteria > Actinomycetota > Acidimicrobiia > Spongiisociales > UBA5794 > JAAETI01. Next base: position 39,976 of record CAWJPT010000011.1, read on the forward strand.
CAGGCTCCGGCTCGGGCTCAGCACGGGCTCCGGCTCAGGCTCGGGCTCGGGCTCAGCCGGGCTCGGGCTCAGGCTCGGGCTCAGCCACGGGCTCGGGCTCAGGCACGGGCTCAGGCTCCGCTTCCGGCTCAGGCTCCGTCTCTGAGACGGGTGCCGGCAATGTCACCGATGCCCTCAACTCCTCGACTTCGGCCGCCATCTCATCGGCGTCGATCACGTGACGTCTCCCGGCATCGGGTCGCGTCGCGGGAAGGATCCGGATCGTGCCTTCATCCTCATGCCAGTGGCCCGGCTCGACGTTGGGCGTCGTCCGGGCGTCACGACTCGACTCCTCCTGCCTCGCAGTCTCCTGGTCACGCTTCTCACTCTCGGCTGCTTCGAGCTCACCGAGCAGCTCCGTACGACGATGCTCGAGAGCGCGAGTGCGTTCCTGAGCCCGCTCTGCCGACTTTCTGGCGCTCTCGAGGATCGCGTCACTCTCGACCTTCGCCTCGACGACGATCCGCTCGCCCTGCTCGCGGGACGACCTCATCATGTCGTCTGCCTGCCGTCGCGCGTCGGTCACCAATCGCTTGGCATCCTGCTCGGCTTCTGCTCTGATGAACATGGCATCGTCGCTCGCCTGACCGAGCATGTTGTCTGCGGCGCTCTGCGCCTGCTCGAGCAATTCGGTACCCGACTCCCAAGCGTCGCCCCGAGCAGCCATGCTCGCTTTTTCCGCATCGGCGAGCATGGCCTCGGCATCGACACGCGCCCGGCTGCGCATTCCCTCAGCCGCATCCATGGCGGCAGTCATCACCGCGTTGATCTCGGCGCTCAGCTCATCCAACTCGGTCTTGAACTGGGGAATGTCACCGATACCGAACTGGCTCAACCGCTCGTCGATCGTTGCCAGTTCGGTCTCGAGAGCTTCGATACGTTCAGCGACGCGAGCAAGGAACTGCCCGACCTCGGCGCGGTCGTAGCCACGCCGCGACGAGCCGAACTTGCGCGCTCGAATCTCCCCGGGACTCAGGTCGTCGGCCATCCGAGCACGATACCCCGGTGCGGCCCCAACCAGCGGTATCTAGATCCAGGTTCATCCTCAGCCGAGGATCAGAGCTCAAGCGGTGCCGAGGGAATTGAGGAACGCCATGGCGTCGTCGATCGAGGTGACCTCGACGACCTTGATGTCGTCTCCTGCCGCCTCCACTGCCTCCTGGTAGTTGTCAGATGGCACGAGCAGATACTCCGCCCCGGCGGCGATCGCCCCAAAGGTCTTCTGCCGCATCCCGCCGATCGGGCCGACTTCACCATCGGCGTTTATCGTCCCCGTGCCCGCGATCCGGTGACCGTGGGTGATGTCCTGTTCGGTCAGTTCGTCAATGATCTCGAGCGTGAACATCAATCCCGCGGAGGGGCCACCGATGTTCTGACTGTCGATCTCGACGTTGACGGGAAAGACAATATGCACCTCAGCGTCCGTCAGCATCACACCGGCCATGCCCCGATTGGGATCGTCAACAACTGTGCCGTCCTCCTCGACGTATCGATATGGCCCGAGCACAAGGGGAACGTCAAGCGTCTCGGTCGAATTCGGATCCTCCGGATCGGTACGTTCGACAGTCAGCAGCAGACGATCGCCGGGAGCACGACCCCCGATCAGATCGACCGCATCCGAGGAGAACTCCACTTTCTCACCATTCACGGCGACGATGACATCACCGGGTTGGAGCACTCCTTGAGCCGCCGAGTCCTCTATGGTCGACGATACGAGGGCCCCGGACCCCTCATACGTCACGTCATACCCGAGATAGTTGAGCGCAACGTACTTTGCGTTCTCCTTGGAACGCTCCATCGAATCGAGGTTCTGCTGCCGGAGCTCTTCCTCGCTCACCCCGGCCGGGCGAATGTTCTGTTGAGGCGCCAGGTCCACGTGACTGTCCAATTTGGCGGCAACCCATTCCACAACATTGACTTCCTGCAGCGACACGGTGAGGAAGAAGAGTTCTCCCCGAGTCGTCGTCGACGGGTTGTCAACGTGGACGTAGTCGCTGACATCGCTCACCGGCCCAGGCGACAGGGCGTAGTACGGCATCGAGATCGGGATGGCCACTGCAGCAAAGATCAGAGCACCGACCAGCATCATGACACCGGCCAACATGAACGGCCACACCGGAATGCGGCGATGCGCCTCTATGGGACTGACCGGGTTCTCGGAATCAAGAGGTTCGAAGCTATCCATTCTCCTCGGGATGGTACTTCTCGATGATTTCTAGTTCGCCGTCGTGTAGATGTCCGGGATCGGCTCGATCACAACCTCGGTGGGCATGGCGGGCAATGTCAACTCGAAGGTCGTCCAGCCCGCGGCACGTTTATAGGTGATGTCCCCACTCAACCTGCGAGCCAGCCGACGTGAAACGTACAGACCGACCCCCATCGAATCAGGTTGCCCGACCTCACCGCGGCTTCGATACAACTCGAAGATGTCGCGAACCCGATCTGAGGGCACTCCAGGGCCGTTGTCGCGCACCACGACGCTGGCCACCAGGCCTCGGCCTGAGATCTCCACCTCGACCCGATCCCCAAAGTCGGTTGCGTTGGTGAGCAGATTGCGCAGAATCTGCCGAACCAGCGCAGAGTCGCCTGCGGCGACCAGACCGGGGTCGGTACCGGTCACGCGCACCTTGGAGCGACGGGTCGGTTCTGCAGTGTCAAGGACCGCGTACAGCTCGCCCGCCAGGTCGACCCGGCTGGCGACATAAGGTGCCCTATCGGCTTCCCTCGTCACGGTGAGCAGATTGTCGAACAAGTGCCCCAACTCGGTCGCCTGGATGGCGATGATCGATACCAGCTCCTTCCGATCGGAATCGCTGAGCATCCCTTCGCTGTCACGCAACACCTCGCTGAACCCCACTACCGAAGTGAGTGGGGTACGCAGCCGGTGGCTCACAGCTGCCAAGAAGTCGTCCTTCCCTCCACTGATGGACTCGAGCACCCGGACCTCGTTCCGAGCCTCGATCCTGCCGATCACCAAAAACGCGACCAGAGCAAGCAGCACGGTCATGGCCAATCCAACGATGACGACGACCAGCGCCGCCCCGGGAAGAGCTCCATGGGCTCGATCTTGGGAGAGCGTGAACAACCAGACACGACCACCGACACTCAGCGTTCCCTGCCATGTAGCCGGATCCGCATCGTCAACAGCACCGAGAGCGGTGACATCGGAGACCGCCCAGTGAAGTCCTACGTCCTCGTCATCGATCACACGACCGTCGATCAGGACGCCGACGTCAACGGCGGCGACCACAAAATCGTGTACGACACCGCTGCCGTTCGACACGATACCCCTACCCATCAGCACGTGGTCGATACCGCCCATCGGCTCGGGAAGCTCGTCGCCAATGAAACCCGTGACGGTGACATCACCCGCGATACCGGCCGTCAGCTCTCCTATCACTTCCGAGTCCCCAGCGAGATCCAACCCAACAGCGGCCTCCGCATCTGGTTGGAAATACAGCACAGGGAAGTGCAGATTCTGCTCACCGACCGCCACAGCGCCCTCACCGGCGTCGTACTGATACAACGTCAGGCCGGGAGCCTTGTCGCGGGCAGCCATCAACCACCGATCTAGCTGGGCATCGCCAACGACCTGCACGTAGCCAAGCCCGAGCAGTCCGGGGATCATGTCGATGTCTGCCACAAACGTGCTGAACTCATCGGCGGTTACATCCTTGCTGGCCTGGAAGAGCCCGACAACCGCCGTCATCTGCATTGCAGCCTCGTCGATGAGGTTATCCGCCTCGGAAAGGATCGTCTCGCCGTGGTCGGCAAGTTCCCGCGCCTCGGCGCGATGGGCGCCTGCGATGCTCCACCACGTCAGGGCCAGTGTCGAGCGCGGCCCCAACGGCAAATACAGCGGAAGCGATCTGGAGCAGCGTGCAGTCGACGGGAGCGCAGGAATGGCGCAGATCGATGGATACGCTCGGTAGACGTGGGCATACCCCTCTATCGGCAATGCCCGCCCCGAACTTAGGCGCCTGGCGGGTAATGTCGGTGATCTCGGGAAGGGAGAAACAATGCAGATCGTCGTTCCATCGCGAGTGCTGGCCGGAGCAGTGCTGCCCCGCCGTCGCAGCGTCACGTTGACACTCATCGGTGCGTTTGCGCTGTTGTCTGCGGTGGCAGCCCAGATTCGAATCCCGCTGCCGTTCACACCCGTCCCGATCACCGGCCAGACATTCGCCGTCTTGCTGTCCGGTGCCGCGCTCGGAGCGGGCGCCGGAGCCGCCAGCCAGGCACTCTATGTGACGCTCGGGTTGTTCTTCCCCTTCTACGCCGGAGGATCTGGCGGATGGGAACACGCCACCGGCAGCACCGGCGGTTTCCTGATCGGATTCATCGTTGCCTCGTGGGTGGTCGGCGTGCTCTGCGAGCGAAACCAGGACCGCACCGTTTCCACCGCGGTACCCGCCTTCCTCACCGGCACGGTTGTGATCTACCTGTGCGGGCTTCCCTGGCTCGCCGGATCACTCGGAGTGTCATGGGTACGAGCCACCGAGTTGGGCCTGGCCCCCTTCCTCGTCGGCGATCTCATCAAGGTTGCTCTCGCAGGAGTTGCCCTGCCGGCCGCATGGCGGCTCGTCGGCAAGGCTGCCACCTGAATCGGTTCTACCCGGGACCGGCTACGTTGCCTTCCTGACCCCGACAACCCGGAAACGGCCGGCGACAAAGGCCGGGTCCGTGAATGAGGCGTTGCCTGCGGGATTGGCGCCTGTCCCGAGGAAATCGCTGAATGCGGCTGCGTGATTGACATAGAGCGCGCCGGTGAGGTTGAACGCAACCGAGACTCCGCAGGCAACGGCCGCATCGATGGCGGCAGCCTCCACTTCGTCGTCTGCCGTGTACACGAGCCAGGTGAGGGCTCCGTTCCTGTGCGCCGACTCCCCTGCCAACTCGAGACTCTCCTCGGTACCTGCCGTCGCAACCACATACACGATCGGGCCGAACATCTCTCGCATGTACGTGCCCCGGTCTGCCGCATCGACCTTGACGACCACGGGAGTCCGCACCTCAGCGCTTGGGAAACTCGGATGGGTCACTGCCCGTGATTCGAGCAGAATCTCACCGTTCCCGACAGCGTCGGCGATTCGGGCCACCGTGTCCGGGCTCTTGATTGCACCAAGAATGTCTCCGGCACGCTGGTCATCGGACAGCAACCCTGCAATGGCGTCGACCAGACCACCGACAACAGTGTCAAATGAAACCAGTTCCTCCCCGACGACGATCCCGCTGCGAGGGACGTAGACGTTCTGGGGAGTGGTGCGCATCTGCCCCGAGTACATGCTGAGGGATACCGGCAGATTGCGGTAGATGCCCTTCAGGTCGGGTGTTGAGTCGATAACGACGGAGTTCACTCCTGGCTTGGCGGTGAACACCAGGGCTTGGGTCACGTTCTGCTCCAGCCATTCTCCGAGCTCAGAGTCGCCCGTGTAGTCGACAATCCCGACTTCCGGCCTCATCACGAGATCTTGGGTGATTGGAGACTCAGCGGCGTCAACTGCCAGCTGCACCGTGTCGGGGTCGAACCCGGCTTCTGCTACGACGCGGCGCGCCGTTGCGACAAACATTGCCATCGGGAGAATCGTCGCCGGGTGGGGCTTGATGATGACGGCATTGCCCGTAGCGAGGCTGGCGAAGATCCCAGGATACGCGCTCCAATTGGGAAAGGTCGATGCCGCGATCGTGACCGCGATACCACGCGGGCGAATCTTCCATTGCTTGTCGATGCGTATTGGGTCACGTTTGCCCTGCGGTTTCTCCCACCGCACCTCTTTGGCCGGAACTCGCTGCATCTCGGCGTATGCGTAGGCCACTCCCTCGAGACCGCGGTCGAGGGCATGAGGACCACCATGCTGAAACGCCATGAGAAATGGCTGGGCGGTCGTGTGCATGACTGCATATGCCATCTCGAACACACGCGCCTTCAGCTGGTCGAGAAGCTCCAAGCAGATACCGACTCGCACCTCGGGGGCGGCACGTCCCCAAGTCTCCATGGCCCTGGAAGCGCCGTCGATCAACAAATCGACGGGCGTCGCGGGATAGGTGATGCCGAGGTCGATCCCGTGGGGAGAGCTTCCCCACCCGAGGTGAATTCGCTCGCCGGTTGGTCCAACGCGAACGGTCGGCCCAGCATCTCCTCGAAAGCATCCTCACCGATGTGAGGGGCTTCTTCGTCGTAGGCACGGGGGCTCTCTGGATACGGGCTCCAGTAGGTGCGGCTCGAGATGGTGTCGATGGCCTGCTTCAGCGTGTCCTCGTGCTTGGCAAACAACTCCATTTAAGTCCTTTCACACCCTCAGGGTGGGCAACTCAACGCCCAAGATCAATTCACCCTCACCAATGTCGGCAACACTGCATGATTGCGGGGCGCACCACATGGCGGCACCGGCCTTCAGGCCTTGCCCTCGCGCAACGACCCACCCGTTGCAGCCCTCCTGGCGAGGAGAGGCGGCACCCTGTAGCGGTCCTCCCCGAAGCCGTGGTGCAGATTGTTGAGCACCCTGACCATGTGCGCCAGCCCGATCCGATCAGCCCATTCGAGTGGTCCGAGAGGAAAGCTGGTGCCAAGGCACATGGCCGTGTCGATGTCTGCGGCTGCGGCAACACCGTCAGCGACCGCGTCTGCGGCGACGGCGGCGAGCTGAGCGACGGTGCGCATCACTACCAGGCCGTGCGTGTCATCGAGCAGGCTCACCTCGCACCCGATCGCCTGGAACAGCGCCGCGGCCCGCTCGATCTTGCCGGGATCGGCCTGGTCGGCCACCGCGATCCCTACATGGTCAACGTCGTCCCAATCGCGCACGAGATCGAACACCGCAACATTGTTGGTCCCGAGCACCTGGGCAGCGGCGAGCTCGGTCGCGGTACGCCCATCGGTAGGCATCAGGTGTAGCCCATCGAAGATGAAGTGGCCAGGCCCTCCACCGTCGACACCGTCCACCTCGACGCCGGCGTCGAGCAAACGGCCGACGAGGCCGGCGGCCCAGCCGAGGTCGCCGTGTGCCTCCACATTCACCGGGGCGGGTTGGCCGGCAATCGTGACCGCCACCGGGCTTGGGGCACCCGCGCCGTATTCGAAGAAACCCCGCCCGGTCTTCTGTCCGAGCAAACCGGCATCAACCAGGCTCCGTTCGAGAACGTGTGGAGCAAAGCGAGTGTCGTGGAACGATTGAGCAAACACAGACTCTGAGACGGCCAGATTGATATCGAGGCCGATCAGGTCCATCATCGCAAACGGTCCCATCCGGAAGCCGCCAGACCCGGTCATCACCGCGTCAATGGTGGCGTAGTCCGCGGCGCCGCCCGCAGCGAGCCGGACCGCTTCACCGTAGAACGGCCGGACGATCCGGTTGACGATGAATCCCGGTGTTGATAGACAGTGAACGGGGACTTTTCCCCATGAAGCAACGATGGTGGCGGCGCTCCTGGCAGCATCGGGCGCGGTCTCCGCCCCGGAGATGATCTCGACCAGCGGCATGACCGGAGCGGGGTTGAAGAAGTGCATGCCCACAAACCGCCGCGGATTCGACAGACCGGACCCGATTGCAGTGACAGACAGAGATGAAGTGTTCGTGGCGATGACGGCATCCGGTTCGGCCAGCGCTTCGATATCGGCAAGCACCGCCCTCTTCACGTCGATGTCCTCGACCACAGCCTCGATGATCAGCCCGGCAGGTGCACATTGAGCGAGCCAGCCACAGCTGACGATGTTGCCCAGCAGTGCCTCCACCTCCTCGGCGCTGCGCCGCCCCCGCGCCACCGAGCTCTCGAGACGTTCTTTGAGCCCGGATACGGCTCGTTCGACCGCGCCGTCCTCCGAATCGAACAGGTACACCCGATGGCCGGCGGCCGCAACCAATTGCGCGATGCCCGCTCCCATCGTGCCCGCGCCGACTACGGCGACCGGACTGCCCTTGTCAATGCCATCTGCCATCACGCCACCCCCGTGGGATTTGCTCCTCGCCGCTCGCTCCGAGACGAGTGTTGGCCATCATCTTGCTACTTGGTGATCCCTTTGGAAATGAATGAGCGCATCTCGTCGCGGATCTCATCGATATTCGGCCCGCCGAACGCTGAGGATCATCGGCCCGGTCTCTCACGATACGCTTCGTCGCCCGTCACCGGACGAGGAACCACGATCGGCACGAGCACACCGCTGACACCTCACGGTTGCGGTGCTACTCCGGCTTGTCGAGCTCACCGGCATTGGCGACATGCGGGAACTGGGAAGTGACGATGTACGTGGTGTGCTCTCCCACGTTGACGCCATGATCGGCGATCCTCTCGAGGAATCTTCCCATCCGGGTCAGCGCGATCCCGGACTCGAGACCGATGGTCTCGCTCTCGATACCGATTTGTCGGTAGAACTCTGCGACGAGATCGTCGACGGTGTCATCCTCTCTGTCGAGTGATTCCCCCGCCACCGGGTCCATCGCCCCGAACACATCCATGGATTTGGCGAACAGCGCCGTGCTCTCGTCGACGACGCTCTCGAGCAGGCCTCGCAGATGTGGCGAGTCGGGGAAAGCATGGATCCGATCGAGAGCGTTTACCAAGTTCACAACCAGGTCCCCGGAACGTTCGAGCTCGTAGAGGATCCGGGTCGCTGACACCAGGAAGCGAAGGTCTCCTGCCACCGGTTGCTGCAATGCCATCGTCTCGAAGGTCAGCTTCTCGAGCCTGGCGTAGCGCTCGTTGACTTCCAGATCGGCCTTGACCACAACCGGGATGAGATCGAGGCGGTTCTCCGTTATCGCCAGACCGGCCCTGCGTGCGTTCTCGACGATGAGGGCACCCATCTCGACGATCCCCATGCGGATCTCATCAAGCGTATCGCTGAAGTGGTGACGTGTTTCTTCATGGTGAGTGGTCGGTGTGTTGCTATCGGCCCATGTCCCCATGGTTTCTCCCGTTTCCGGATTCTCTTGCCAGCATACGGCCCCCGCCGACCGGTGTCAGCGACCTTGAAAGGAGGAGCGCCGGCTGGGTCGCGGGAGGAGCCCCGACCCAGCCGGCGTTGCGGTTAGACCGCGGCGGCCGTCTTTGCACTTCAGCCGCCTAAGAGGATGGTGATTAGTCACGGTGAAGGCCCGCAGTCCCCGACAGATCAATGCTGTCGAGCCGCTATCGAGCCTGGGCTCGGACTATTCAGCTCCCTCCTCAGCAACAGCATGAGGTGAACCTAGAGACGCCACGTTTCGCCAATGCGATGCGAATGTGAATTTGCATTGAATTGTCACGCGATTCGGGGCAAGTCAAGAACAGTGGGGCGTATTGACTCCTATAGTCGATGCCGTGCCGGTGACTCAGCTACTGCTCCTGCTACTCGCGCTCGTGCTCGCCATTGTGATCTGGCAGATGCGTCGGAGACATTTGGAGTTCCTCGAAGAGATGCGAGCCACTGTGGACGCGCCCAGTGCGACTACGACGAGCCTGCTCAGTCGGGCCAACACGATCGTCGCAAAGCGCGATGAGCTCGATCGATATTCAGACCTGCTCAACAGCGCTCTGGAGGGCATTCTGGTAGGGGTCATCATCGTCGACGACAACGACCGGGAGATCTTCGCGAACCCGGCGGCCACTTCGTTCACGGCCGGGCGTGGTGGTGACGCAGTCGTGGGCATAAGGATCAAGGAGTTGCTCCAGCGCGTTGCCGAGACTGGGGTTGCCCAGGAGAACGAGGTCGAGGTCTTCACACCAACCCAGCGCACCATTGCCCTCAAGGCCATTCCCCTCGATCAGGGTGACAGGTATCGAGGCATTGTCGTCTTCGCCGAGGATCACACACCGCAGTCACGGGTCGACGAGATCCGGAGGGACTTCGTCGCAAATGCCAGCCACGAGCTGAAGACGCCACTCGGGGCCCTGCGGTTGCTGGCGGAGGCATTGGTGGCAACCGACAGCGCCGACGCTCAGGCCTCGCTGAGCGAGCGTATCCAATCTGAGGCATCGAGAATGACCCGGCTCGTCGACGATATCCTCGATCTGTCGCTCATCGAGGCTCATCAAACGGTGCGCGGCGTCGTCGACATATGCCAGGTGATCGGGGACGCGGTCAAACAGGTTCGACTCGCATCCGAGGCCCTCGAGGTCCCCGTTGAGGTCAGGTGCGAGTCTGTGGAGGTGCTAGGTGATCATCGCAGGCTGGTATCTGCGGTGGCCAACCTGATCGAGAATGCCGTGGCATACACCCGCGCCAAGGGCACAGAGGCGGTGCAGCCGGTGGAGGTGCGTGGCTATCGGGCCGGGGCGACGGCTCTCATCGAGGTCGAGGACCACGGCATCGGCATCGCCGAGCGCCATCTCAGCCGGATCTTCGAGCGCTTCTACCGGGTCGACAAGGGTCGAAGTCGGGTGAGAGGCGGCACCGGTCTCGGCCTCGCCATCGTCCGACATGTCGTCCAGAATCATTGGGGAGAGGTGACGGTAGAGTCCGTTCCCGGCCGCGGTAGCACCTTCACGGTGAGACTCCCCGCCAGGGAGAATTGACATGCTCAATGTGCTGATTGTCGAAGACGAGCCGAGTTACCTGGAGGCCCTCCAGATCACACTCGAGCCGGAAGGGTTCGCAGTGGCGACCGCGACGGACGGCAGGACCGGCATCGGTTCATTCGAAGCCAACCATCCGGACGTCGTCCTACTCGACCTGATGCTGCCCGATCTGAGCGGCCTGGACGTACTGCGCCGCATCCGCCAAAAATCCGACGTACCGATCATCGTTGTCTCCGCAAAGAGCGCCGAGGCCGACATCGTGACGGCTCTCGAGCTCGGCGCAGACGACTACCTCACCAAGCCATACTCCACCCGTGAGCTGATTGCCCGGATCCGGGCCAACACCCGGAGAATCGGAGACCCGGAACAAGATGTGCTCACGACGGGTAACGCGGTTCTCGATCCGGGGCGCTATGAGATTCGTATCGGAGATACCGCGTTCGCGCTCGCTCGCAAGGAGTTCGAGCTGGCCCAGCTCCTCATGGAGCGCCAGGGCAGGATCGTGACCCGCGAGACGCTACTCGAGCAGATTTGGGGAATCGATTGGGGTGATTCGAAGAGCCTCGACCAGCACATCAGGAGGCTCCGTCGCAAGTTCGAGCAGGTCGAAGATGCACCGCGGATCACAACCCTTCGTGGTGTCGGCTATCGGCTCGAACCGTGAGCCGCGAGGATCTAGCGGCCGTGCTGCGCGATCCCGGGTCGCGGCTGGGCCATCCCGACCCCACCGTGCGCCGCATCGCGGTCGCCGCCACCCGCAACCACCCGGAGCTGCACGGGACAGTCGTCGCTCTCCTCGCCGAAGACCCGAGCCCGGCTGTGAGACGAGAATGCGCCGAGATACTCGCAGGAAGTGATCTCGAGCCGGTCGCCGCCATCACCGCTGCGTGCCGGGACGAGTCACCCGAGGTCCGGGAGGCAGCGGTCACTGCCCTGGGAGAGATCGCCTCACCGGAGTCGGTACCACTGTTGACGACCATGGCGATGGACACTGATCAGGACAAGCTTGTGAGAGAAGCCGCCGTCGCCGCCCTGGGCGCCATTGGTGACAAACGTGCGGTGCCGGTACTGCTCGAGCTGATTACCTCGGCGCCGCCGCAAATCCGTCGACGCTGTGTTCCTGCTCTCTCGGTATTCGACGGAGATGATGTCGAGGCAGCGCTGCGGCAAGCGGCCAGGGACCGCAATCCCATGGTGCGAGAAGCAGCCGAGATGGTCGTTGGCAGAAACCCGCAGTAGCCTCGTCCGCCGACATCCCCTTGATTGAGTCGCGCACTCATACACGCGACCGTGCCGGCGCCACAGCAGAACCACCAAGCTGAGTTTCGGCGTTGCCGAAACTCACTCGTGGAAGGGAGCTCAGCTCCCTTCCCGCACCCACTCGGCGCCGCCGGGCCAATGCTCCTTCTTCCAGATGGGCACTCGAGCCTTGAGCTCGTCGATGACATAGCGAGCAAGCGGTGAACGCATCGCCTCGGTGCGCCGAGCCTACGGCGACTGCAACGCTGGCTTCCCCCACCTCGAGGTTCGCCGACTCGATGCACTGCGGCAATTCGCAGGATGTCCCACCGATCCATCGCCTCAGCGACGATCTCGCCGATCTTCTGCTCAACGACGTCGTCGTATGCCTCGTATTCGAGGTGGGTGACACCCTCCTTGCCCTCCGAGTGATCACGGACTGTGCCGAGGAACAGCGCGACGGCGCCACACCGAGGCCCGCCGACGAATTCAACGAGGTGCCCGGTGTCGATCAGATCGGGACCGACCGCAACGAATACATCGTCCCGTCGGGATTGGCTGGCTGAAGTCATACAATCATCTCCGTGGACAACAATACCTCCGATCACACGGACCTCTCCCCGCCCGGCCCGATGGACCGGCTGGAGGATGGCGGTTGGGTAAGACCACTCGATCCGCCACCAGCGCCGCTGCCCACTCCACCACTGTTTCCTTACGCATCGTCTCAGGTACCGGTGCCCATCGAATCGGTCCCGACCCAGCGGCGCACCACGGCGCTGGCTCGGCCCCGTGCTCGGCGCGATCGCCGGCGCGGCGTTGCTGGCACTGGTGCTGTGGGGGACCGGCCAGCTGGGCACCGGGACAGAAGCCGGCATCATCCGAGAGGTGGTGACCCAGGGAGACCAAGCTAGTGCAACTGCCGTTGCGAGAAAGGTCGTGCCCTCCATCGTCACCGTTGATGTTGGCACGAGCGACGGCACCGACAACACGTTCGATCTGGTGGGAACCGGCTCCGGTGTGGTGTTGACCAGCGACGGGCTGATCGTCACCAACCATCACGTCGTCGTCGACGCTGATGCCTTCCGGGTCACCTTCAGCGACGGCCGCATGTACCGCGCCACATTGGTCGGCTCGGATCACCGCACGGACCTCGCCGTGCTCAGCATCCCCGCCACGGACCTGACCCCAATCGAGATCGGCTCGAGCACCAGCGCCGAGATCGGGCAGACTGCGATCGCGGTCGGCAGCCCGCTCGGGCTCGACGGCGGGCCATCAGTGACCGTAGGGGTCCTCTCGGCTTTCGGACGCCAGGTGCGCACCGGCTCCAGCGCCATCGACACCCTGTTCGACATGCTGCAAACCGACGCCCCGATCACCCAGGGATCGAGCGGCGGTGCTCTGGTCGACGCCAACGGGAGGTTGCTCGGCATCACCTCGGCAATCGGGGTGAGCGCGGCCGGAGCCGAGGGCGTTGGTTTTGCCATCCCCGTCGAGCTGGTGACCCGGATCACCGACGAAATCATCGAGACCGGAAAGGTGCAACACCCGTTCATCGGGTGTCGGCCTCGATACTGCCTTCGCAGCCAATAGCGACGGCTCGCAAACGCCGGCGGGTGCGTTCGTGACCGAATTCGCCATGGATTCCTCGTGCGGCCGAGGCGGCTGGCGTCCTGGTCGACGATCTCATCGTTGCCTATGACGGCCACCCGGTCACCATCCCGGACGATCTCATCAGCGGGTTGCGCCAGCTACCGGGTTGGCGACACCGTTACCCTCTCCGTCAGGACGAGGCTCCGAGCAGCTCGAGATTCCAGTTGTCCTCGGAATCAGACCGGAGGATCTGTAGTGAGCGACAATCTATTCGACCGACTCTTCGAACTACTGCAGACACCGGGCCCGGTCAACTGGCGACTCGGCAAGGAGATCAGCAGATCACTGGCTGGAGCCGCAGAGCCAATCGAGCCCCGGCTCGCCGAGGAGTACGAGGAGCTCACGCTGGCCGCCCAACTCCGGCTCGCCGACCGGCTCAGCCTCGACGTTTCGACGACCAAGCCGATCCACCCCGTCGACAGCCGCACCTGGGCAGACCACAACGAGCAGAGCTTCCGCTATCTCATCGAACCGCTCTCAGACAAGCTCAACAGCGGCACCGGAGGCATGGGCGGCGCAATGCTGGCGCCGATGGCGCCGATCATCCTCGGGATGCAGGCGGGGACGATGCTCGGTTTCATGAGTCACAGGGTCCTGGGCCAGTTCGACACAGGCTTGCCAGCCCTGGACCACGACAGTCTGTTCCTGGTCGTCCCCAACGTCGAAGCCTTTGCCAGGGACAACAACATCGAGGCCCAACAGGTCCGCATGTGGGCGGTGCTGCGTGAGGTGACTAACCACGCCATCCTCAGCGTGCCCTGGGTGCGTGACTACTTCCTCGCGGCGATCAACGGCTTCTATGCGACAGTCGAGTTCGACCCATCGGGCCTGATGGACATGCTGGGCGGTCTCCAGGACCCATCCAGCCTGCCCGACCCGAGCGCACTCGAAGGCCTGGTCGACGAGCCGGGTGGCCTCGCCCGCATGCTGGGCAGTACCCATGATCCGGTAGCGCTGGAACCGATCCAGGCCTTCCTCGCATTCGTAGAAGGCTTTGGGGACTTCGCGGTGCGTACTGCAGCGGGTGACCTGATGCCGCAACTCGACGAGATCGAATCGGCTGTGCGGTTGCGTCGTTCCGAGCCAAATGAAGCAGAGCAGTTCTTGCAACAACTGCTGGGACTTCGGCATCGACCGGCATCGAGCGGGCGATGCCGCCGAGTTCTGCTCCGACGTAGAACGACGCTGGGGCGCCGAGACACTGGAACGCCTCTGGGAGGAGCCGGAGAAGCTGCCTCGGACTCGGCGAGCTCACCGATCCGGTTGGTTGGGCGGCACGCGTTCTGCTCGACTGATCTACGTACCGATCTCCACCATCGCGATACCGGCGCTTTCCCCGTTCCCGGCGTCGGGATGTCCGCGGACATACCGCCGGCGAGGACGTATGCCCCTGCCAACACGCTCCGCATCACAGACGGCCCTCGCGGAGTACTGCTGATCGGTTGGCGTCGTCAGCCGAAGATCCCGTTCCAGATCCGGCTCAGCAGGCCACCGCCCGAAGCCGCAGGCAGCTCGCCGAGAACCTCCCGAAGATGGTCGGGGGGAAGATCACCTATCAGCACGTAGGTATGCCCCGATGCGCTCCACTGCACCCAAAGCTCGGAAGCTGTGAGAATCCAGCGGTAATCGCCCGGGATCTTGGCCATCGTCTTGGCATCGACGAACGGGCTCGACACACCCTCCCCATCGAGACGAAATACCGAGAAGGAGAAGAGCCCGTCAGAATAGAAAGCGTGGGTCGAGTTGCTAGGCCCGCGATAGGTATCGACCAAGGTGTAGCCGGCGACCGACTCCGGCAAGCCGCCAGGATCGGTGGTGACGACGACGTCATAGGCGGAGGCACCGAGCACCGTATAGACCTGCCGCGGGTTCGGGTTGAAGTCGAGCAACCAGCTCAATCGGAACAGATCTCCGTTGCCGTCGTAGACCTCCGAGCCAAGCGTGGCGCCGGTATCCTTGTCGAACCAGACCCTGGCACGCACCGACCCGTCCTCCTCAACCGTAACGACGGAGACATCGCGTCCCAGCCGCGACTCCGATGCGACCGAGGTCGTCACATAGCGGTCGGAGAGTGGGATCGAGGACCAATCAGCAAGCGCCACCCCGTTGCTCTTCGAGTCAACCCCTGCGACCTTGCCATTGCCGAGCACCTCGGAATTGCCACCCGACTCGACCATGATCGTCGATCCGGCCTGCTCGATGGAGACGACCGAAAACTCGGTCTGCCCTTCGAAACTGCACCACGTGGCCTGTTCGCCCCCGTAGTTGGCATCTGACGCCTCTGCGAGGTAATCCGAGAGATCCGCCGCCATCGCAGCGGGCGCAAGGAATATGAGCAACGCCAGCGCTACCGCCCCCACCGTCAGCGATCGTCTCTTGCTCACGGCAGCTCCATTGGCGCAACGGCGGGAATGATGTTGAAACCCGAATCGACCGACACTCGCGCTTGATGCTGGTCGAACAGCGGGGTGATATCCAGATCGACGGTGCTGTGTGAAGGCGTCAGGATGGTGAAGAACAGCGCAGCAGCAGCCGCGATACCGACCCCGGCGGCAGCTACCCGTCGCCGCGACCACCGCTCCCGCTTCACCCGGTCCCGCTGCACCGCGATGAACTCGGGCGGCTCGAGACCCGGGAGCGAGCGAATCGCAGTACGCGCCGAGTCGAGCTCATGCAGTTCGAGCCGGCAATCGGTGCAGAACTCGAGGTGAGAGATGACGAAGTCGTGCTCGGCAGTGTTCAATTGCCCATCCAGGTAGGCGGAGAGCTCCTCACCCGGATGGGTGTCCGGCATCAGCCG
Organism: uncultured bacterium; assembly: GCA_963844835.1. Lineage (GTDB taxonomy): Bacteria > Actinomycetota > Acidimicrobiia > Spongiisociales > UBA5794 > JAAETI01. Next base: position 56,198 of record CAWJPT010000011.1, read on the forward strand.
CTCCGGAATCTCCAGGAACGGAAGCGTACGCAATGCCGCTCGCATCTCCTTGAGACGGTGGAACTCCTCGACGCAGACATGGCAGTGGCCAAGATGCTCGACAACGACGTCCAACTCACCCGGACGCAGCTCGGCATCGAGGTAGGCGGTGATCAACTCCGCGGTCTCGCATCCCTCTGAATACTTCACACGGGCCACGTCAACAACTCCCTGAGCATCTTGCGGCCCCTGTGGATCCGGCTGCGCACTGTCCCCACCGGCGCCTCGATTGCCTCTGCGATCTCCTCATAGGTGAGGCCGACGACATCACAGAGGACAACACATTCCCTGAAGTCGAGCGGCACCTTGAGCAACGCGCTCTGGATGTCCTCGGAGAGCCGTACGGACGCAAGAACCTCATCAGGCGATGGGCTCGTCGGTGCGATCTTCCTGTCGTCGTCCGGCAGAGGGACGGTGGGGCGCCGGTTCTGTTTGCGCACTCCGTCGAGGAAGGCATTCCGGGTGATCCGCCACAGCCAGCCGTCGAATGAGCCCGGGGTGTATGAGGACAAACCCTTGCGAACTCGCAGCAGGACCTCTTGCACGAGATCAGCGGCATCGTCGGGGTTCCCCGTGAGGCGATAGGCAAAGTTGTATATCTTGCGCCCATAGATCCGCGCTACGTCTTCCCAGGTTGGGGTTCTCTCCTCGGCCATAGCCTTCCCCGACTCCTAGCTCAGACAACGATCATGGGCTCAGATGAGTTCCCGGCCGCACACGATGGTTCTTCCCCTAACTAGAAGACCCGCAGATCATCACACCATGACACAGCTGGAGAAACGAGCAGCGCTCGTCTCTCCCGGCGGACTGAAGCTAGAGGCTTCAGTCCTTGTCATCATCCTCGTCCATGCCCTCATCGAGACCTTTGCGGAACTCTTTGGCGGAGGCACCGATCGAGCGAGCGAGATCTGGAAGCTTGCGGGCGCCGAACAGCAAGAGAACGATCAAGAGGATGACGATGATCTCCCAGCCGTCGATATTCTTCAGCACGTGTTACTCCTTGGTCTGGGCGAGAGCGTCCCGGCGGCAGAGTCCACCGGATGGTTGCCCGCCCAAACCGAATTGTACCCCGTCGAGACGTCTAGATTCCCGCATCGAGCCGATCGGTCCCCAGCGCTCATGACACGTCCAGCGCCGATTGGTCAACTGCGATGGATCACCCGAGAGCGATGGCGTCGACGAATCCCTGCATTCGCTCCCTGGTGATGAAGTGACACTTCGGGTTCGCCCGCTCCTTCTCGTACACCTCATAAGGGCCGTACTTGTCGGTGAGCAACAACCCCCGACTGGCGTGTGATCTGGCGAAGGCGATGAGGAACGACGTGATGCGTTGCTCTTCCAACTCCGGGTACTCACCATCGTGATGTGCGACCACGTCTACGTAGACCGTGTTGCCCCCTCCGATTGCGGTCACACTGCCATCGGGTCGCTCGGTCAACTGGTAGCCGGCAAGCCGGAGCAACGCCGGGCCCAGCTCAGCCATCGTCACTCGCTCCGGATCGATCCCCATCGCACGCAGCCCGGCCATGACCCCAACCGTGAGCTCGATCTCCTCCCGGATCGGGGTGAGCCGGTCACCGCGTGTCCGGTGAGACAGCCTGAGAGTCTCCCCCTCCTCACGACTGCCGAGCTTGGCCAGTGGGTCGTAGCCCGTGCTCACCCGGAGGGGCAGGGCATCGGGGAACTCGAAGTCGGGGACCCCTTCTCCCTCCTCCAGATCGAGGACCGCAACATCGGCGATCTCAACCCCGCGCCTGGCTCTGATCCGGGCCGTCGGTATGCCCGCGAGGGGCTGCCCGCGCTGGATCCGGTCCCGGATGATGCCGGCGGCGTGGTGGGTCAGTAGTCCGGTCAGGACCTGGTCGTCACCGCGTGCGGGAAGCGGCACGGCGAAGTCGATCACTATCTCGTTGCCCACGACGTGGAAGTCGTGCTCGGGGGGTTCCATCAGGCTCTCCTCGATGACGCGGCTACCCGACGATCGGGCGTTGTGAGACTCTAACCAGCGATCACGACACCTTGCGGCGCTTGGCGGCATCGGCCCGTTCGCGCCTGATCTTCCGACGCTCTCTTTCGGAGAGTGCGCCCCAGATCCCGAACTTCTCACTGGAGACTATGGCGAATTCGAGACACTGGTCCCGGACGGCACACTGGCGACAAATCGATTTGGCGGTACGGGTCGAGGCACCCCGCTCTGGAAAGAAGAGGTCAGGGTCGGCACCCCGGCAGTTGGCCAGGTCATGCCAGGACAGATCCTCAGACTCCAGCACCTCGAGCAAACTGGCGAACAAACTCATCTCCCTACACGTTTGTAATTACGTAAGTGTGATTCAACCAAGCCCGCGCGCGCCTGTCAACCCCGAAATCCGTTGTGCCACTTGGCAGGTGAACTGGTCGGCCCTCTCTCGCGACTCGAGGTGTTCCCTACTGGGGCGCGGTGTTTCCGTGGTGCAGTAGTTCGCACCTCACCTGGAGGTACGTAATAATGTCCTAACCGCGAGGAGAAGGAGGTTGATGGTGACCATCACCGGGCGCCGCAGCGAGACCACGCCGGCAAAGAAGACGCTGTGGATCGTCGAGTTCTACCGCTCGGATGTGGCCAAGAAATGGGTGATGGCGCTGAGTGGGATCGTGCTGCTCGGCTACATCGCAGCCCACATGTTGGGCAACATGAAGGTCTACATCGGCCCAAGCTCCATCGACCAGTACGGTGAGGCGTTGCGCGACCTGGGTGGGCATCTCGTTCCCAGGACACATCTGCTCTGGATTATGCGCATTGGCCTCACGCTGGCGTTCGCCGTCCACATTCATGCCGCATATGCGTTGACCCGCAAGAACATGCGGGCACGAGGCAAGATTCGCTACGACGCTCCTCGGGAGTATCTGGCTGCGGACTATGCGTCCCGCACCATGCGCTACTCCGGAGTGATCGTCATCCTGTTCCTCCTCTTCCACCTCGCCGATCTGACCTGGGGCAGCGCCAACCCTTCGTTCGTACGGGGCGATCCGTACCACAACATGATCGCCAGCTTCGACAGATTGCCGGTCGCCATCATCTACATCGTCGCCAACCTGGCTCTCGGGCTGCACATCCTGCACGGGGTTTGGAGCCTCTTCCAGAGCATCGGCGCCAACAACGAGGTCTACAACAGGTGGCGCCGGTACCTTGCCTGGGGTTTCACCGCCGTGATCGTGCTCGGCAACCTCAGTTTCCCTATCGCAGTTCAGCTCGGAATCATTTCCTAAGGAGGCCTCGTGACGACACTTGATGCGAAGGTCCCCGAGGGACCGATTGAACAGAAGTGGACCAAGCACCGTTTCGATATCAACCTGGTGAACCCGGCGAACAAGCGGAAGTACGAGATCATCATCATCGGGACCGGCCTCGCCGGGGCCTCGGCGGCCGCCTCGCTCGGCGAGCTCGGTTACAACGTGACGGTCTTCACCTATCACGACTCACCGCGACGCGCCCATTCGATCGCGGCTCAGGGTGGTATCAACGCCGCCAAGAACTACCCGAACGATGACGACTCGATCTTCAGGTTGTTCTACGACACGGTCAAGGGCGGCGACTACCGATCCAGAGAAGCCAATGTCTACCGGCTCGCCGAGGTTTCCAACGAGATCATCGACCAATGCACCGCCCAGGGTGTCCCGTTTGCCCGCGAATACGGTGGCCTTCTCGACAATCGCTCGTTTGGCGGCGCCCAGGTTTCGCGCACGTTCTACGCTCGTGGCCAGACCGGCCAGCAGCTCCTGCTCGGCGCCTACCAGGCGTTGGCCAGGCAGATCGCGCTCGGGAAGGTGAAGCTGTACAACCGGACCGAGATGCTCGATGTCGTGATCCACGAAGGAAGAGCGGCCGGTGTCGTGGTCCGAGACATGATCTCCGGAGAGATCAGCTCGCACGCGGCCCATGCCGTGGTGCTGGCGACGGGCGGCTACAGCAACGTCTTCTACCTCTCTACCAACGCCATGGCCTGCAATGTGACGGCGGCATGGCGGGCACACCGCCGGGGCGCCTTCTTTGCCAACCCTTCGTACACACAGATCCACCCGACTTGTATCCCGGTTCACGACGAGTACCAGTCGAAACTGACCTTGATGTCTGAATCGCTACGCAACGACGGACGAATCTGGGTACCGAAGGATCCCGGGGACAATCGTCCTCCGAACCAGATCCCGGAGGAAGACCGCGACTACTACCTGGAGCGGATCTACCCGGCCTTCGGCAACCTGGTCCCCCGCGATGTCGCTTCGAGAGCTGCGATGCGGATGATCGACCAGAATCGCGGTGTCGGGCCGTTGAAGAACGGCGTCTATCTCGATTTCGCCGAGGCCATCGGCCGGCTCGGCAAGCACGTCATCGAGGAACGCTATGGCAACCTGTTCGAGATGTACGAGCGGATCACAGACGAGGATCCATACCAGGTCCCAATGCGTATCTATCCGGCACCCCACTACACGATGGGTGGCTTGTGGGTGGACTACAACCTGATGACCAACGTGTCGGGGCTGTACTCCATAGGGGAAGCGAATTTCTCGGACCACGGTGCCAACCGTCTCGGTGCGAGCGCTCTCATGCAAGGGTTGGCCGATGGTTACTTCGTGCTGCCGTACACGATCGCCGACTATCTGTCCCACTTCCTCAATGCCCCGCTCGTCCCAACGGACTCTGAGCCCTTCCGGCAGGTGGAGGCCGAGGTCGAAGAACGACTCGAGCGACTGCTGGCTGTTGCCGGCGACCGCACGGTGGACTCGTTCCACCGTGAGCTGGGCAAGATAATGATCGACAAGTGCGGTCTGGCCCGCAGCAGGGATGGTCTCGAGGAGGCATTGGAGACAATTCCACGACTCCGTCAGGAGTTCTGGGAGACCGTGAAGGTGCCCGGCACAAACGAGACCTACAACCCGGAGCTCTCCAAGGCGGCACGGGTCGCCGATTTCCTCGAGCTGGCTGAGCTGATGTGTCGCGATGCCCTCGAGCGTGAGGAGTCGTGCGGCGGTCACTTCCGCCTCGAGCACCAGACAGAGGACGGCGAGGCGAAGCGAGACGACGTAGGTCAGGCACACGTCTCCGCGTGGGAGTGGAGCGGGTACGGGGAGCCGGAGACCCATCACAAAGAGCACCTGGAGTTCGAATACGTCAAGCTGGCGCAAAGGAGCTACAAGTAATGGATCTCACACTGAAGGTGTGGCGCCAGGAAGGCCCCAACAAGCCGGGAGAGTTCAAGGAGTACGAGGCCAAGGGAATCAGCCCGGACTCATCCTTCCTCGAGATGCTCGACGTCGTGAACGAGCGTTTGATCCATGCCGGCGACATCCCCATCGCATTCGACCACGACTGTCGCGAGGGTATCTGTGGCATGTGCGGAGTGATGATCAACGGCCATCCGCACGGCGACCAGCAGGGAACGGCGACCTGCCAGCTGCATATGCGCAAGTTCAGCGACGGCGACCGCATCGTCATCGAGCCGTGGCGTGCCAGGGGTATGCCGATCGTCAAGGATCTCGTTGTCGATCGCTCCGCTCTGGACCGGATCATCGAGGCAGGCGGCTATATCAGCGTGAACACGGGAGGCGCCCCTGATGCCAACCTGATCCCCGTTCCAAAGGACAGCGGCAGACGCGGCCATGGATGCGGCGGCGTGCATCGGATGTGCGGCATGCATCGCTGCGTGTCCCAACAGTGCGGGACAGTTGTTCACGGCGGCGAAGCTCTCTCACCTCAATCTGCTGCCACAAGGTCAACCGGAGCGTTATCAGCGAACGGTGGCCATGGTGGAGAAGATGGAGGAGTTCTTTGGGTCGTGCACCAACCATGCTGAGTGCGAGCAGGCGTGCCCGAAACGGATCAGCATCAGCACGATTGCGTTCATGAACCGCGACTACATGGTGGCGAAGTTCAAAGATCGCAGGAGATCGGGCCAAACTTAGATCGATCGCTCAAAATTCGGAACACCCCGCTACAATCCCACTCAACTCGAGAAAAGGATTGAGAAATGGGTGTGAAGTTCCTGAGCGACGACCATTTCACTGCTGCGACCGCTGCCTTGAATGCCAACGACGCATTTGTTGGCTCGATCGCCAATATCGACATGGGGATGCAGTTCCACGTAACAGACGCACCCGAGGGCGACATCGACTTCTTCCTCACCGTCGGTGACGGTGCAGCCGAGATGGCGTCTGGTGTGCTCGACGACGCAGATGTGACCATCACCAGTACCCACGAGACGGCACTGGCCATGTTCAAGGGAGACCTCAACACCCAGATGGCCTTCATGACGGGCAAGATCAAGGTAGCCGGCAACATGGCCGTGCTCATGATGAACCAGGGTGTCATCAATCAGTGGGCGGCAACCGTGTCCAAGATCGACATAGAGGCCTGATTGGGCTCTGCCCGAAGGCAAGACAACATGCCGGGACATTTGCCGACAGGCAAACTACATGCTGACGACGCCTTCGGTTTCGTCAGCCCTCGACCGCGTCTTTGAAGGAATTCCCCGGTCGGAAGACCGGGACGCGCTTGGGCGGTATCGGTACGGCAACCCCGGTTCTCGGGTTGCGTCCGGTGCGGGCACGCCGTTTGCGCGGCTCGAACGTGCCGAACCCACTCAGGGTGACGGAGCTATCTGCTGCCACCGTGTCAATGATGGTCTCCATGACCGCCTCGATCGTGGCCGAGACGGCGACCTTCGTCTGACCCGTCCTGGCCGCCACCTCGTCGATGAGATCCGCTTTGTTCACGAACCCAACTCCTGTGCTTCGCCTCGGGCATGACCATACCGACGCAAGCGCTCACCCCCAAGGATGCTCGGGGAAACGAACGCGAAGCAGGCCGGGGCGGTGAGACCTGAATGGCCGGGGCGAGTGGCCTCAATGGTCGCCAGCATGTCCTGGTTTCCGGGATCGGTCTCCGAGTTGCCGCGACAGCACAGCTGCGAACCACAGCACGCACACCTGGTCCCACATGGGCCACTACGGGTATCACTGAATCCGACAGGGGCCACGGTTGGTATCCTCCGCCCCCGACGCAACCCACTCCGAACCACGGGTGCGACGCCCAAGGTCAATCTCGGTAAAGTAGAGGCCTCCCGGAGGAAAGGCACCAGTTGAAACGCTACCGACCGCAGCTACTGCTCATCTTCGGAGCGGTACTGACTATGGCGTCCATCGTCTGGGAGCTCGTCCGTATGGCTCCTGACACAACCTACATCGTCAACCCGTGGGCGCTGCGCGGGTATCAATCGGTGCATGGCTCAGTGACTTTCACCATCGGGGCGATTGCTCTCATCTACGGCCTGATCTCGATGCTCGACATCGCGCTGAAACCCACCTGGAGTCGGGTCATGGCTGTTGTGATGGCCGCCGGCGTGATTGCGATTGCCGCCATCTACGGCGGGCCCCAGCGCAGCATGGGCGGTGCCGTGCTCGGATGGGTGATGGCAGTCATCGCCGGCTATATCGTGGCAAAGGCCGTCCGCAACGTTCTCCCCTCTTCGTGGCATTCCTCGGGGAAGAACCTCATCCAGTTGGCCACCCTCGTCGTTGCCTCGCTGCTGCTCAGCGTCCTCTTGTTTGGAAGCGCACACACCGCGGCTCCATGGTTCTGGATCGGGATCGCCGCCCTGCTCGCCCTCGGCCTTTCGATCACGGGCAGGCATCCGCAGCTCGCGGCAAACCGGATGCTGATGTTCCTCAGCGCCGGCGGCTGGCTGGCCATCGCGCTATCGGCCGCTGCCGCCCGTACCAGCCTGCTCGACGCTCAGGTCGAGAAGTCGATAGCTGAGACGGGAAGCAGGCTCGTCGCCGACTACAAGGATGTGCAGGTGACTTCCGGGTACTTCGTCGCACTGTTCGGCATGCTCATCGTCGTCATCGGCTCGATATCGCTTTGGGCCAAGCGACGGGACATCATCATCAACGCCGAGCGAGCCGAACGACAGCGGGCTGCCGCCGAGGCGAGCGCTGCCGAGATCAAAGCAGCTCTCGAGATCGCCCAGCAGCATCGAGCGCGAGGCGAGAGCCGCCCACTAGGCCCGACCTTCCGTTCTTGCGTACACCGTGCCCACATGTGGGCGTGAGGTCCGCCCGAACTGTTTAGGCCGCCGAGCACACCTGCGCCGATGTCGGGGGGTCACTTCGTGAGTACACGTACGGGTTCTGTGGCGGGCCAATTCGGAGGTGGCCAGAACCCCAAGCTCTTGTTGTTGAAGTCGATAATGGTGAAGGGCACGAGCTCGCCGGCATCTCCGGGTGTCAGTCGTTCCCAGGTGAACCCGTCGTCGCTAACCCACATGGCAGGGAGACTCTCGTACGTTCGGTCTGCGTCGAAATCGCGGCCGGCGGCGTAGAGGCGGGAGTCGATTTGTGTGATGGCGTACACCTCCATGAAACCGAACTCGGCGGCAGTGTCGCCGGCGGGAGGAGGTTGTCGTGTCCAGTCGGTTCCGTTCGGGGATGTCCAGACGGCCATCAGGTTGGTGCCAACGGGCTGCCGCCGAGGGCGATGAAGCCGGTGTCGATTTCGGTGATCGTGTACATGTAGGCGTCTTCAAATCCTGCTCCTTGTGGGGTCACGAGTCCCAGTCGAGACCATTGGGTGATGTCCAGACGGCCGCGGTGGGGACGAATTCGCCCCACGGGGAAGCGCCGACTGCGATTAGCCCGTTGTCGCTGGTGATCACTTCGCTGATCGTTGAGTTGTTGAATAGCTCGGCATCGCTTGCGGGGGCCTGTTCCCATGTGGTGCCGTCGGTTGTGGTGAACAGGGTTGCGATGGTGGATTCGGCTTCTGCGCCACGCTGCAACAGCACCGTCAACCGGTCCGGGGTGTTGAAGACGGCATCGACATATCCGATCGAGTAGCCCTGGTCGCTGAGGAACTCGATCGGTTCCCACCTACGCCCGTCATCAGACCGCAGCAGCGTGGAGCCGTATGTGAATAGTCCGAATGGGCTCTCGATCATGTCGGTGAGGCAACCGATGCGCATGTCGCCAATCCTGGTCGGGCCTTCAGCTGCGTTCCCAGGTCACACCATCGTCACTTACCCATACCGGGAAACCGGGTTCACTCTCGACAGGGCATCCCACGGCAACGATCGATCCATCGATGACCACAGCATCGGTGATGGTGACAGCACCAAACACTCCGGGGTCTGCCCCGGTCGAAGTCCACCCGTTGATCGGTTCCGCCGCCGGGAGGGTCGTCGTTGTGGTCGAGCCGGTCGACGGTGTTGCCGATTCGGCGAGGACTTCGCCGTCTCCGTTGAGGGCGGCGACGCTGGTGGGGAGGATGTCACCCGCCCAGCAGTAGGCGAAGAACTGCGCAGGGATTGCCTGTCCGTCGTAGATCGCCGTGTAGACCAGGTCCCCGTCAGGGAGGGTCACCACGACATCAGACACGCTGTGATCGATCGCCCCGAAGACGCACGACAGTGGCGGTTCAGCAAGATGGTCCGTTGTCATGAACGGTCCAGAGAGGGGAGTCTCGGGGCTCGGCTCCAGGCCACAGACGGTGCCGTCCAACTCCATACAGATGGATCCGGTCTCGTCGATGTGCGCCGTGAGCGTCCAGGTCTCATCGGTACCGTCGTAAGTCCCTTTGGCGATGACGAGGGTTGGTCCCCGCGGTAACGGGCTCATCGTCGACCGCGGCAGTGGTTGTCGTGCTCGTTGTGGTCGATTCGGGCGACGTGGTAGTGATGACGGTGGGCGCTACTGGGGTAGGCGCATCGCTGCGCGTCAGCCACAGCGCGGTACCACCAACGATGATCGTCACCACCGCGGCGACCGCCAGCACAATCAGCCTTCCCATCTCGTGAGGCGGCCGCGGCACGGAGACTTGCTCCAGCTCAGAATTGAGACGGGCCCCGGCGCGGCGTAGCTCATCGTCGAGACTCATACCCCGTCACCTCCCATCACGAGACGTTTCGCCAACGTCTGCTTGGCACGGCTGAGATGCGTTTTGACCGTCTCTTCGGAACACCCCAACACGTTGGCCACCTCGCGCCGAGACAACCCATTCAGATACACCAAAGCCACCGTCTGAGCCTGGCGACGCGGCAACCGACGCACCTCCCGCCACAAATCGAGCCCGGCCTCGACATCCAACCCCGGATAGTCTGTGGCTGTCGAACCGAAACGAATCAGTGCTCTCGCCTGAGCACCCGCTCGCCGGAACCACGAAACCGAGCTGTTCGCCACCACCGTCCGCACCCATGCACCCGGATTATCCATCCCACTGACCCGGTCCCAATGCCGAAGCGTGGTCAGGAACGCCTCCTGAACCAGCTCTTCAGCGACCGATCGGTTCCCCGACAACACAATGGCCAACCCCAGCACCTGGCGGTACTGACGGCGATAGAACACTTCAAAGGTTTCCCGCGCCTTAACAACCGGCAGGTCATCCACCAGACTCAACCCGTCCCATATCTGAATCGTTGCCACACCAAATAAAACGCACCAGACCCACAATATGGGGGACAACAGTCCAGCGGAAGCTACAAACGGGCCGCTCGTATCTCTGTCTTCGCCGTCGACCTTGAATGTGCCGGGGAAAGCATCGGTTGCTGATTGGCTGGCCAAACCAACTGGAGACGGCGGCCGGAGGGCTCACTGAGAGGCAAGTGACTCGCTGAGGAGACGGGTCGGACCCCGTCCCCTCAGGCGGTGATCAACGTCGGATTGGCGTCAGACGTCGATGTCGTCGAGATCGGCGACCTTCGCCTTCACCGCGGCAGCGGCCTCGACGAGAGCGGCCTTCTCTTCCTCATTGAGCGGCTGTTCGATGATCTGGCGAACTCCACCGGCACCAACGGCGGCCATAACGCCGAGGTACACGCCCTCAATGCCGTATTCACCGGTGGTCCAGGCGCAAACCGGCATTTGCTTGCCCGAATCCTCGATGACGGCCTTGGCCATGCATGCTGCTGCCGCCGACGGGGCGAAGTAGGCGCTGCCCGTCTTCAGCAGGCCGACGATCTCGGCACCGCCGTTGCGGGTGCGCTCCACGAGCTCATCGATCTTCTCCTTGGACAGCACCTCGGTGAGCGGCTTGTCACCGACCCGGCACAGCGACGGCACCGGGACCATCGTTGCCCCATGGCTGCCGAGGGTGAATGCCTCAACGGTCTGGATGTCGACATCGGCCGCCTCTGAGATGAAATGGGCAAAACGGGAGCTGTCCAGGATCCCGGCCTGGCCGAACACCCGGCCGTGGGGGAACCCTGAGACCTTGGCGGCCAGTGTCGTCATCTGATCGAGCGGGTTGGTGACAACGATGAGGACCGCGTTCGGTGAGTAGCGTGCGATCTCCGCAGTGACGGCCTTGACGATCTTGGCGTTTACTTCGAGCAGGTCCATGCGTGACATGCCCGGCTTGCGGGGCAGCCCGGCGGTGATGATCACAACATCACTGTCTGCGGTGTCGGCGTAGTCATTGGTGCCCACGACCAGTGTGTGATGCCCCAGCACCGGGCGGCTCTGATTCATGTCGAGCGCAAGCCCTTGCGGCAGTCCCTCCACGATATCCGTCATGACGACGGTATCGACGATGTCCCACTCGGCGAGTCGATTGACTGTGGCTGACCCGTACTTCCCTGCTCCTACAACGGTGATCTTGCTCATGAAATGACTCCTCTACATCCGTTCGATTACGGCCGCGCCGAACTCCGATGTCTTGACCTCGGTGGCTCCGTCCATCAATCTGGCGAGGTCGTAGGTGACGATCTTGTCGCTGATCGCTCCCTCCAACCCCTTGACTATCAGGTCGGCTGCCTCGTGCCAACCGAGATACCGGAACATGATCTCGCCCGACAGAACAACCGAGCCCGGATTCACCTTGTCCATCCCCGCGTACTTTGGGGCGGTGCCGTGGGTCGCTTCGAAGATGGCGTGTCCGGTCACGTAGTTGATATTCCCACCCGGAGCGATTCCTATGCCTCCAACCTGGGCCGCAAGGGCATCCGACATGAAGTCACCGTTCAGATTCATCGTGGCAACGACGTCGTACTCGGCGGGTCGAGTCAGGATTTGCTGCAGGAAAGCGTCTGCGATGACATCCTTGATCAGGAGCTTGTCCCCCGGATCGCCACCGCAGTCCTCCCATGCGACGGCAACGTCGGAAAACTCATCCCGAACCAACTCGTAGCCCCAGTTCCGGAAGGCGCCCTCGGTGAACTTCATGATGTTGCCCTTGTGCACCAGGGTGACGGAGCGACGATTGTTGTCGAGGGCGTATTGGATAGCGGCCCTGATCAACCGCTTCGAACCGGTCTCCGAGATCGGCTTGATCCCAAGACCGCTGTCTGCTCTGAGATCCCAGCCGTACGTCTCGTCGAGGAATTCGAGCAGCTGCCTGGCACCCTCCGAGCCTGCCTCCAGCTCCTTGCCGGCGTAGACATCCTCCGTGTTCTCCCGGAAGATCACCATATCCACCAACTCGGGATGGAGCACGGGTGAAGGCACCCCTCGATACCAGCGCACCGGTCGGATGCACACGTATAGATCGAGAATCTGCCGCAGCGCCACGTTGAGGCTGCGGATACCGCCACCGACGGGCGTAGTCAGAGGTCCTTTGATGCCCACCAGGTGGCTGCGGAAGGTGTCGACCGTCTCGTCGGGCAGCCATTGCCCTGTCTGATCGAATGCCTTCTGACCTGCCAACACTTCCAGCCAGGCAATCTTCTTGCTGCCGCCGTATGCCTTGGCAACTGCGGCGTCGAACACCGCTTGTGAAGCGGCCCAGATGTCAGGCCCGATGCCGTCCCCCTCGACAAACGGGATGATCGGCTCATCGCCGACCTCGAGCCCATTGGGGCCCATTGCAATAGGTGTGGCCATGGGCCATCTCCTCCAGATTCGCGACCTCTAGGAGGCTAGTTGAAAACCGCCTCGACATATTCGAAACTATGCAGATAACTCTCTATGACACCGCAAGCTCTGCTGCAGTGACCGTATTGTCCATGAGTGCTGCCACCGTCATCAAGCCAACGCCGCCCGGTACCGGCGTGATCGCACCGGCCACCTCGACTGCTGACTCGAAATCGACATCCCCAACCAGACCTTCGTCGGTTCGATTCATGCCCACATCTATGACAACCGCACCCGGCTTGATCTGTGAGCCGTGCAGGAGCTTGGGTCTGCCGATGGCAGCCACCAAGATGTCGGCTTGCTTGGTCAGCTCACCAAGATCCCTGGTACGGGAGTGCGCCTGCACCACGGTGGCATCAATGCCCTTGGCGCCGAGCAACATCGCCATCGGCTTGCCGACGAGGAACGAGCGGCCGATGACCACGGCCAGCTTGCCCTGAGTCTCGATCCCGTAGTACTGCAGGATGTGCATGATGCCGCTCGGCGTCGCCGGTCGCAGCCGGCCTCGCTCCAGAGCCAGCAGCCCCAGATTCAATGGGTGAAGGCCGTCGGCGTCTTTGGCGGGATCAATCGTCTCGACCGCCTTGTTCCCGTCGAGGTCGCCCGGCAGCGGGAGTTGCACGATCATGCCGTCGACCTCGGGGTCGGCGTTCAGCTTGCGCACCATGTCCTCGACCTCCTGCTGGGTCGAGGTTGCCGGCAAGTGATGGTCGAACGACAGCATCCCCGCCTTCTCGGCGGAGCGGTGCTTGCTACGCACATAGACCTGGGATGCAGGGTCTTCGCCGACGAGCACCGTCGCCAACCCAACCGTTTTGCCCCGATCGCGCAGTGCGGCGACCCGCCGTGCGACATCCTCACGGACTACTGCCGCGACTTCCTTACCCGAGAGTATTTGTGCACTCAATGTTTGAAGTGTCTCCTGTTTGTGAAAACCATTGCCATGTGATGCTCGTTGGCTGCGGCCACCACATCTTCGTCTCGCATCGAGCCACCCGGCTCGACAACGCCAACGACCCCGGCATCTCCTAGTTGGTCGATGCTATCCCGGAATGGGAAGAAGGCATCGGAGGCCACTACCGCCCCATATGCCCGATCCCCGGCCTGGTCCAGAGCGCGATTGGCAGCCCCAACTCGTGATTGGTCGCCGGCACCGATCCCGACTGCAGCGCGGTCCTTGGCGATGACGATCGCATTCGACTTGGTGTGCGCTACCACCTTCCAGGCAAACTGGAGGTCGGTGCAGCATGTCGGCGTCCATCGGTCGTTCCGCTACCGACTCCCAATTGTCCGGCATCTTCCCCGAGACGGGCAGGCCTACCCGGTCACGGCGCTGGGCGACGAAGCCACGCTCAATACGGCGCAGATCCAGATCGCCGTCATCTGGGGGACGGAGCGGTGAGGACACGCAAATTGCGTTTGGCGGCGAATACCTCGAGGGCTGCCTCATCGACTGCCGGGGCGATCACCACCTCGACAAAGTTCTCGATGATCAGCCGGGCCGTCGGGGCATCTACCGCCGAGTTCACCGCGATAACGCCTCCGAAATGCGGACATGGGGTCACATTCCCATGCCGTAATGAACGATTCCTGGACACTGCCGCGGCTGGCAACGCCGCACGGATTGGCATGCTTGACGATCACGGTCGTCGGTTCGATGAACTCGTTCGCCAACCGCCACGCCGCTTCGGTGTCCAGGTAGTTGTTGAAGGACATCTCCTTGCCCTGGAACTGCTTCATCCCGGCCCACCAGCCGCTCTTGCCACTCTCGGTGTACACGACCGGCGGCCTGGTGCGGGTTCTCGCCGTAGCGAAGCTCGGCGACCCGATCGAAAGCGAGAACCATCCGCTCCGGCACGTCCCCTGCGAGGCCTTCCAGCCACGAGACGATGGCGGCGTCGTAGCTGGCGGTGCGATAGAACGCAGCCCGCGCCAGCCTGCGGCGCAGATCGTCATCGAGGCCTCCTGCGGCAATCGCCGCGGCGACTTCCTCGTACTGATCGGGCGAGGTGACGATGCCTACCCACTTGTGGTTCTTGGCGGCCGCCCTCACCATGCTGGGACCACCGATGTCGATGAGCTCGACCAACTCGTCGTCGCTGAGATCGCCACGAGCCAGACCCGCTTCAAACGGGTACAGGTTCACAATCACCAATTGAATCGGGGCGAGCCCGCGGTCGTACAACTGCTGGCGATGTTCGGCAACCCCGAGATCGGCGAGAATCGGCCCGTATATCGCCGGATGCAGTGTCTTCACCCTGCCACCGAGCATCTCTCCTGACTGGGTGAGCTCTTCGACCGCAGTCACCGATATTCCCCCGGCCCGTATGGCCGCCGCGGTGCCACCGGATGCGATGACCTCCACTCCGGCCGACACGAGTTGCGCTGCCAGCTCCAGCAATCCGGTCTTGTCGCTCACCGAAATCAGTGCGCGCCGGACCTTTGTTCGATTCATCGCCATCCCTCAACTCGCTCCGCCGTGGCGGCTGCTTCTGCGGGCAGGATAGGCATGCCGGTGATTCTCGTCAGTCGGTCGCCGTCATCCCCATCGCGGTCAGCATTGCCTGGCCCAAGTCGGTGGGGGTCGGGGCGATGACGACCCCGGCGGCCTCGAGGGCGCTGATCTTGTCGGCCGCGGTGCCCTTGCCACCTGAGATGATGGCGCCTGCGTGGCCCATACGCTTGCCCTTGGGCGCCGTCGTCCCTGCGATGAACGCGGCGACCGGCTTCGTCATGTTCTCGGTGATCCATGCGGCGGCTTGCTCTTCAGCGGTGCCTCCGATCTCGCCGATCATGATCACACCTTCGGTTGCGGGGTCGTCGTTGAACATGCGGAGACAGTCGATGAAGTCGGTGCCGTTTACCGGATCGCCACCGATACCTATCGCAGTGGTCTGGCCGAGACCGACCTTGGTGAGCTGATGCACGGCCTCGTAGGTGAGCGTCCCGGACCGACTGACAACGCCAATACGACCGGCCTCGTGGATGTATCCGGGCATGATGCCGATCTTGCATTGCCGCGGTGTGATCACACCGGGGCAGTTGGGACCTACCAGACGGGTGTGTTTTGTCGCCAGGTAGCTCTTGGCTTTGACCATGTCGGCGACCGGGATGCCCTCGGTGATGCACACAACGAGACTCGAGCCCAGCACTCGCCGCCTCCATGATGGCGTCTGCAGCGAACGGCGGCGGCACGTAGACAACGCTCACCGTCGCATCGGTGGCCGCAACCGCTTCCTTGACGGTACGGAAGATCGGCAGCTCGACACGATATGTGTCCGGCCTGCCTCCGAGCCCCGAATGATCGGTCTCGCCCTCGAAGACCTCGGTCTGGCCTGCTCGAGAAGGATGCACGGCTCCGACCATCTGCGTCCCGTAGGCGATGGCCTTGTCCGTGTGGAATCGGCCCGTCTTTCCCATACCCTGGACGATGACCTTGGTGTCCTTGTCGATGAGAACGCTCATGATTGCGTTGCCTCCAGGATCTTCTGTGCACCGTCCTTCATGTCGCTGGCACTCAGAATGTTGAGACCCGACTCGTCGAGTATCTGCTTGCCGAGCTCGACGTTGGTGCCCTCGAGACGCACCACCAACGGCATCCGCAACCCGACCTCGGCGACTGCGTCCACCACGCCCTGAGCGATGGTGTCACACCGCATGATCCCGCCGAATATGTTGACGAAGATCCCCCGTACCCGAGGATCGCGGGTGATGATCTTGAAGGCCGCAGCCACCTGTTCCTTGTCGGCGCCGCCCCCAACGTCGAGGAAGTTGGCCGGCTCTCCTCCCACGTACTTGATGATGTCCATCGTCGCCATGGCGAGGCCGGCTCCGTTGACCATACAACCGATGGTCCCATCGAGCTTGATGAAGCTGAGCCCGTAGCCGGATGCTTCCACCTCGGCAGCGTCTTCTTCGCTGAGGTCCCGCATGTCCTGGACCTCGGGATGACGGTACAGAGCGTTCGCCTCGAAGCTCATCTTGGCGTCCAGCGCCATCACCCTCCCATCCGTGGTGACGACAAGCGGGTTGATCTCGACGAGATCGGTGTCAAGCTCGGTCGGCTGCCGCGGCGACCGATTCGATGAACCGGACCCCGTTCTTGAACGCCGGCCCTTCGAGACCGAGGCCATAGGCGAGCTCCCTGGCCTGGAAGTCGAGCAGGCCGAGGCCGGGATCGATCTCGGCGGTGAGGATCTTCTCGGGAGTCTCTGCGGCCACCTGCTCGATCTCGGTGCCGCCCTCGGTCGAGACCATGACGATGTTGCGGCTCAGCCGAGCGGTCGAGCACGACGGACAGGTACAGCTCCCTCTCGATGTCGATGCCCTGCTCGATGTACAGCCGGGTGACCTTCTTTCCTGCCGGGCCTGTCTGCACGGTGACCAGCGTTGACCCCAACATCTCGGCCGGCCAATTCTCCGACCTTCTTCTTGGCAGCCTCGACGCCGCCTTCGATGCCGTCGGTGACGACGTTCACTCCCCCGAGATCGGGATCCTCTTTGAATCGGCCCTTGCCACGCCCTCCCGCGTGGATCTGTGACTTCACCACAACAACCGGGTTGCCGCTGGCCTCGACCAGGGGAGCAACGGCACTGATCGCGTCGGCGACCGAGGAGACCTCATGGCCCTCGGGGACGGGTATTCCCCTCGCCTTCATCAGTTCCTTCGCCTGGAACTCGTGGATCTTCAAGTTGGTGCCTCCTTTGTGCCTGCTAGCGGGCCGGCACGGTCATTCCGAGAATCGGGCTCGCACCCAATCGGTTATCTGTGAAAGCGGGGTGCCCGGAGTGAAGAGCATCTCGAGCCCGGCCGCCTGCAGCTCGGGTATGTCGTCGTCGGGAATGATCCCGCCGCCAAACACCACGATGTCCTCAGCCTCACGCTGCCGCAGCAGCTCCACCACCCGGGGAAACAGGGTCATATGTGCGCCCGAGAGCACGGAGAGCCCGACCCCGTCGACGTCCTCCTGAATCGCGGTTTCCACGATTTGTTCTGGGGTTTGGTGGAGTCCCGAGTAAATGACCTCACAACCGGCATCGCGCAGCGCCCTGGCCACAACCTTGGCGCCACGATCGTGCCCGTCGAGACCCGGTTTTGCGATCAGGATCCGAATCGGCATACAGCAGATGACAATAGTCGGGCGAACCCGGATGAGGGTCGGACAATCACGGTCAAGACGCATCCGGCTCGCCTCGAGCGCGCCTCAGCACCTTCTCGAGCGGGAGCAAGTTCGAGATGGAGGTGCTTGGTGCCGAGACCGGCGAACTCGACAACCGCCTCGACACCGGCGACCCGCTGAATGGTCCCCTCGCCCCATTTGGCGTGACGCACACGATCTCCTGCAGACAATTCGGATGCCTTGACGGTCGGCCGCGCCCGTGACGTATCGAACTTCGAGGGCCTTGGCTGCGCTTCCTGGCCTCGGTGACGAGGCTGGATGGGATCTCTTTGAGGAAGCGGCTCGGCGGGTTGTAGTTGCTCGAGCCGAACATGTTCCGTGACCACGCCCTGCTGACGAAGAGCCGCTGCATCGCCCTGGTGATGCCCACATAGCAAAGCCGCCGCTCTTCTTCGAGCTCGGCCGGGTCGCCAAGCGATCGCATGTGGGGGAACACCCCGTCCTCCATGCCGACGATGAACACAACAGGGAACTCGAGGCCCTTGGCGTTGTGAAGCGTCATCAGCGTGACGACGTCGGACTCTTCGAAGCTGTCGACGTCTGTGACGAGGCTGATCGATTCCAGGAACAGCTCGGTCTTGCGCAGCCCATCGAGAGCCGGCCCACTCCTCGCGGCCGTAGGCGACCGGCCCGTTCTCCTCGAAATCCGACGCCGCCGAGACAAGCTCCCTGAGGTTCTCTTCTCTGCCCATCGCCTCGACCGACCGCTCGCTGCGAATCATGTCGAGATAGCCCGGTCTCCGACAGCACTGCCTCCAAGGCTGCGGTCGGGCCTTGCTCGGCGAGGAAGGTCAGGTGGTCGATCAGCCCGACGAAGTCGAGCATCGCCTTCTGCGCCCGCGAGGAGAGCCTGCTGTTGTCGGCGGCGGTGCGCAGTGCCTCGAAGAACGACATCCCGCCGGCTTCGGCGTGCCGGTCGGCATGGCCGACGCTGGTAGCGCCGATCGCACGCTTGGGCACGTTGACGATCCGCTTGGCGGCGACGGTGTCATCGGGATTGGTCATGACCCGCAGATAGGCAAGCACATCCTTGACTTCGCGCCGGTCGTAGTACTTGACCCCACCGACCACCTGATACGGCTGGCGCGTGGTTGACGAAGGTCTCCTCCAGAACACGGCTCTGTGCGTTGGTCCGGTAGAAGACGGCGACATCCCGTGCGTCTATCCCCTGGGCCCGCAGGTCGGAGACGGTGTCGGCGACGAAGCCCGCCTCGTCGTGCTCGTTCTCAGCCTCATAGCTGACGATCTTCTCGCCGTGCCCGAATTCGGTCCAGAGCCGCTTCGGCTTGCGGTTCGGGTTGTTGGCGATGACCGCATTGGCAGCCTGCAGGATCGTCTCGGTCGACCGGTAGTTCTGCTCCAGCATGACGATCTGGGCGTCGGGGAAGTCCTTCTCGAACTCGTTGATGTTGCGGATATCGGCGCCCCGGAACCGGTAGATACTCTGGTCACCGTCACCGACGACACAGAGATTGTGATGTTTCTCGGTCAGCAGGCGAACCAACACGTATTGGGCGTGGTTGGTGTCCTGGTACTCGTCGACCAACACGTAGCGGAACCTCTCCTGATACCGCTCCAGCACCTCGGGGTGCACACGGAACAAATCGACGGTGAGCATGAGCAGATCGTCGAAATCCATCGCAGACGCTTCAACGAGACGCTGCTGATACAGCCGGTAGACGTCGGCCGCCTTCTCGTGATAGAAGCCGGTGTCCGATGAGGCGTAAGTCTCGTAGTCGATCAGCTCGTTCTTGGCGTTTGAGATCGCTGCGCGCAGGCTGCGGGGCGGGAATCTCTTCGGGTCGAGATCGAGGTCCTTGACGCACATCGTGACCAGGCGCAGCGAGTCGGCGGAGTCGTAGATCGAGAACGAGCTGCGGTAGCCGAGCCGGTGCACCTCGCGGCGCAGGATCCTGCTGCATGCGCTGTGGAACGTAGAGACCCACATGTCCCTGGCGACACTCCCCACCAGTGCCTCCACCCTGTCCTTCATCTCAGCCGCCGCTTTGTTGGTGAAGGTGATGGCCAGGATCGCAAACGGCGAGACGTTGTGGTCACGAATCAGGTGCGCGACCCGACGGGTGAGCACCCTCGTCTTGCCGGAGCCTGCACCTGCGACCACGAGCAAAGGCCCGTCGACGGCGGCGACGGCCTGACGCTGGGCAGGGTTGAGACCCTCGAGGAGTGGGGAATCCGGCATGAGCATCGAGTATACGCGTTACCGCCGGTTTGCTTACAAGAGTGTAGTTACCGGCCCCGTGTCCTCTCCACCGTGGTGCCCGCCACCAGATCATGCAGTCCACGACGGGCCATGAGCGG
The DNA here is from genome assembly GCA_963844835.1 of uncultured bacterium. Classification (GTDB taxonomy): domain Bacteria; phylum Actinomycetota; class Acidimicrobiia; order Spongiisociales; family UBA5794; genus JAAETI01. Next base: position 76,609 of record CAWJPT010000011.1, read on the forward strand.
TGGCCCGGCAATCGCCAATGTCAGCAAAAGCGACACGACAACGAACACGAATGCGATGCCGGACGGTGCGGCGTCGCGCGCCAGCCTGACGGCACCCATGTGACCGAACTGCCACGGCAACACCTTGATCACATTGCGAACCACAAACCCGTTTCTCAACGCCGGGGCATGCCTGAGATCCCGGACAATGAGATGCTCTCTCGCCTTGCCCCAGGTGGCGTGGTCGTCCGCGACCTCCCGAACGACGAGGTAAACGAGAAACGGTACGACTGTGAGAAGGGTGATCGCAACGTCGGTGCCGACCGGGTTATCCCAGACTGACTGCAGCCGGAACCATCCGAGCAACGACGGCACACCCGCCACTACGAAAGCGCCCCCGAGCACGCACAGGCTGATCAAGTAATCCCAAAACCAGGACAGGAGACGACGCTGGACCACGCGTTCTAGCCTAGAGAACTCGGCAGAACGGACCGCTATCCGCCGAGCAGTTCCCGCAGCTGGGCGGCGAGAGCGCCTTCGCGGAAGTCGGCCTTCTCGAAGAAGGCGTTGACCCCTGCGTCGAGCGCTCGCTGCTGATCCTCCGATTTGGCGACGCCGGACAGCATCACAATGGGAATCTGGATTCCCGCCTGACGGACCTTGCGCACCAACTCGACACCATCTTGCGCCGGCATGGAGAAGTCGACAACGAGGGCATCGACGTGTTGCTCACTGAGGATCTCCATCGCCTCGAACGCGCTCTCCGCGACACTGGTGCTGAAGCCGCTCGAGGCCAGCGAGCCGGCAATCACGGCCCGGGCACCCTGCGAGTCGTCAACGACGAGGATGCGCGCCCTCCGTGCCACTGGCTGGGGAACCGATTGACACATCTGCACAACCGCACCGGCATCGAGGATGAGCACTACGTCACCGCCGCCCATCAGCGCCGCACCGGTGATGTGTGAAGGCCCGGACACGATCGGGCCGAGTTCCTTGGCGGCCACCTCGCGAATGCCGAGCACCTCATTGACGGTGATCGCGGCCACACCGGCGCGATGTGAGAGTGCGACCACCTCGACCGGGTGGCGTCCGTCGGTGGCACCAACCACGTCGGCGATAGGCGCAAGCGGTATCTCGTTCCCTTCGAGGACCAGCGGTCTCCCGCCCCCCATCGATCGAATGATTTGCGTCCTCGATCGGGAAGTCATCACATCGATGACAGCTTCCGGGATGCCCCACTTCATGCCGCCGGAATCCACGATCAAGCACTCGCTGCAGGTCGCGCACGGTCGGCACGACGAGAGTGACCGTTGTTCCGACACCCTCCTTCGAATCGACGCGGATCCGGCCATAGAGCGACTCGACGGCATCAGCGACATTGGAGAGCCCGGCACCGACGCTGTTGAGCTCGTCACCGGCCTTGGTTGTGAATCCGGGGAAGAACAGGATCGGGCGCAGCGTCTCGATGTCCATCGACGTATCCGGGGCGATCAGGCCCTGGGCTGACGGCGAGCTGATGGACCGTCCGGTAGTCGATGCCCGCACCGTCATCTCTCACCACTACTTCGAAACTGGCGCCGCGCCGCGCCAGCTCACACCGAGATCACACCGGTGGCGGGCTTGCCTGCCGCCTCCCGGTCCCCGGGCATCTCGATACCGTGGTTGACCGAGTTGACAATGAGCTGTCGCACCGGATCCGAGATCTTGTCGAGCACCTGGCGATCGACATCGAGATCGTCTGCGGCAGAGATCTCGAAGCGGATCTCCTTGCCGAGCTTCTTGGCCAGATAGCGGACGAGTTGCGGCAGCGTGTTGGTCATCTGCCGCACCGGCACCGCCCCGAGCTCCATGGCGTTGAGCTCGAGAGCAGACGTTGCCTTCACCAGATCGGACATGTGCTCGACCATGTCGACCGTGATCTGCTGTGAGTACCGCATCTCCCCGAGCATCGAGTCCAATTCGACACGCATGCTCGCTACGTAGTTGATCAGCCGGTAGAGCCGACCGGCGCTGACCTCGATCGTTTGACCGGATGCCCAGTTCTCCAGCGCTCCGAGCAAGCCACCGAGGTCGGGGCCGTAAACCTCGGGATTCAGCTCGGGGAGCGGCTGAGCCGACCCAATGAGCTGATCCATGTTCCTGGTGCCACCCTCGACCGGGATAGTCGGGGACCGGCGGTGGGCAGTGGCTGTTGCGGGCTCGTGCACCGGTGGGGCGTACGACCGGCGGCGGCGTGGCGAGCCGGGGCGGAGCTGGGAGCCGGTGGCGGCGACTGGGATCTGCACCGGATCGTGACCTGCCGCAACTCCGGTTCTGAGAAGTGCTGTGGGCTGCTGGTGGTCGAGCTGCGGGCGGGCGTGGCTCGGGCTCGATAACTCCGGTGGCGGTGACGGCGGCCTGCGACCGGAGGCTCGGCATCGGGCCTGAGCCCGGGCAACTGCACTACTTCGGCCATCGGCTCGTCGGGCTCGTCGTCTGGCTCGGCTTCGACAACGAGGGCCTCACCGCCTGCGGTGGTGCCGGCGGCGTTGCAGCGGCTTCGCCGGGCGGCTCTCCGAGCATGTAGCCGGTGGCCCGGTTGAGCCTCTCCATTGCTTCGATCATCTCGGGGGTGCCGGCATCTGGATCGGCACTCGTCGCGGCCTCGAGGGTTTCGGCGAGGGCGACGAGGCTGCGGCCCAGATTGGGATAGGGCTCGATCTCACCGGACTTGATGCCACGCCACAAGTCTTCGATCATCTTCCCGGCATCGGAGATCGCTTCGAAGCCCATGACCCTGGCCGTGCCTTTGATGGTGTGGCCTTCACGCAACATGATGCCGGCCATCTCGGCGTCCGCAGCTCCCTTTTGCATCGCCTTGCCGCCTTCGACGAGGCGCGCGGAACGCTCTGTCACCTCATCGAGGAACATTTGGAGAAGCTCTGGATCTGCGCTCCAACTCACGTTTGTAGCCCTTCTGGCGCCCGCAATAACAGGCTATCGACCGAGGCAACTAGTCACTTGAGGCCTTGCTGCACGCACACTCGGCGCACCTGTGCTCATTCCCACTCGATCGTCGCCGGTGGCTTCGAGGAGACGTCGTAGGCGACCCGATTGATCCCGGGCACTTCGTTGATGATCCTCGAAGAGATCCGTTCCAGCACCTCGTATGGTAAGCGTGCCCAGTCGGCGGTCATCGCATCCTCGCTGGTCACCGCCCGGATGATGATGGGATAGGCGTAGGTTCGCCCGTCTCCCTGCACCCCGACCGAACGAATTGCAGGAAGCACAGCGAAGCTCTGCCATAGCTCGTTGTAGAGACCCGCTCGGCGCACCTCTTCGAGCACGATGGCGTCCGCAGCGCGCAGGATGTCGAGACGCTCTCTGGTGACCTCGCCGATGATCCGAACCGCAAGGCCGGGACCTGGGAACGGCTGGCGCCATACGATTTCCTCGGGGAGCCCGAGCTCTTCGCCAACGGCGCGCACCTCGTCCTTGAACAGGTCGCGGAGTGGTTCCACCAGGTTCAATTCCATGTCGTCGGGGAGGCCGCCCACGTTGTGGTGGCTCTTGATCTTGGCGGCGTCGGCCGTGCCGGACTCGATTACGTCCGGATATAGGGTGCCCTGAACCAGGAACCGAGCATCGCTCACGTCGGCGGCAACCTCCTCGAAGATGCGAATGAAGGTCTCCCCGATGATCTTTCTCTTCGTCTCTGGATCGGTCACACCGGCCAGTGCTTCGAGGAATCGGTCCTCGGCTTTCACATGGATCAGATTCACGTGAAAAGCGGAGCGGAAGGTCGCTTCCACCTGCTCCGCCTCTTCCATCCGCAGCAGACCGTGGTCGACGAAGACACAGACGAGTTGTCCTCCAATCGCCTTGTGCACGAGGGCCGCGGCAACGGAGGAATCGACGCCCCCGGAAAGCCCACATATCGCCGTGCCGTCGCCGACGGTGGCGCGCACTGCATCAACCGACTGCTCGATGATGCTCGCATGGGTCCACAGGGGACGGGCATGACACGCCTCGTAGAGGAAATGCTTGAGGATCTCCTGACCCCGGTCCGTGTGCACTACCTCCGGGTGGAACTGGACCCCGTAGAGGCCTCTGGCCGGGTCCTCCATCGCCGCCACCGGGGAGTCCGGTGTCGCCGCTGTGATCATGAACCCCTCAGGGGCTTCGGAAACGGCGTCCCGGTGGCTCATCCAGACGGTCTGCTCGTCCGGCAGGTCCTTGAGTAGCAGGGACGGCCCGGTCACGCTGAGACCGGTGCGCCCGAACTCGGCCGCATCGTTGCGGGCGACCTTGCCGCCGAGGCTCTGTGCCAGCACCTGGTGGCCGTAACAGATCCCGAGGGTAGGGATGCCGAGATCGAGGATCTCGGGGTCGATCTGATAGGCGTCATCCGCATACACCGACGCAGGCCCCCCGGAGAGGATGATTCCCACCGGTGCGTGTTCCCGAACCTCAACCGCGGTGATGGTTCGGGGGACGATCTCCGAGAACACGTGGGCCTCACGCACCCGTCTTGCGATGAGCTGTGCGTACTGGGCACCGAAGTCGATGACGATGACTCTGTCGAAGTCACCCGTTGAGGCTTGACCCGTCGAGTCGGCCACGGCTACCCCATCCCGACTTGCTGGGTGCGCTGCAGGGTCTTGCCCTCAGTTTGCAGTGCAGGCGCCACCATGACCTCAGCCTTCTGGAACTCTTTGACGTTGGCGTAGCCGGTCGTTGCCATCGAGACGCGGAGTGCCCCGAACAGGTTTCTACGCCCATCGTTCTCGTGCGCCGGGCCGACCATGATTTCCTCCAGCGTGCCCAACTCGCCCGTCTTGACCCTCGTTCCCCGTGGCAGCGTCGGGTGGAATGTGGCCATGCCCCAGTGGTTGCCACGTGCCGGCGCCTCGGTTGCTGCAGTGAGCGGCGAGCCGAGCATCACGGCGTCGGCCCCGCATGCAATGGCCTTTGCGATGTCACCACCGGTGCGCATCCCGCCGTCGGCAATGACGTGGACGTAGCGGCCGCTCTCTTCCAGGTACCGGGTACGTGCCCCTGCCGCGTCGGCGATCGCCGTCGCCTGGGGAACCCCGATGCCGAGTACGCCTCGCGACGTGCACGCGGCTCCCGGGCCGACCCCGACCAACACACCCACTGCCCCGGTCCGCATCAGGTGCAGCGCCCCAGAGTACGAGGCGACACCGCCGACGATCACCGGCACAGGCGTGTTGGCGATGAACTCGAACAGGTCGAGCGGCTCGGTTCGGCTGGAGACGTGCTCTGCAGAGACGACGGTTCCCTGCACCACCAGGATGTCGAGGCCCGCGTCCAGGGCGTGCCTATGCCAGCGCTCGACGTTTTGCGGCGTGAGGCTGGCTGCGGCGAGGACGCCTCCTGCCTTGATCTCGCTCACCCGCTTGCCGATCAACTCAGGCTTGACCGGCTCCTGGTACACCTTCTGGATGAGTGCGGTCGCCTCATCGGCGGTGGCGGAGCCGATCTGCTCGTATACCGGCGTCGGATCCTCGTACCGCGTCCACAGACCCTCGAGGTTGAGGACCGCCAGACCACCGATCTTGCCGATCATGATCGCTGTCTGTGGGCTCACTGCAGAGTCCATCGCCGCACCCATCATCGGCAGATCGAAGGTGAATGCGTCCATCTCCCAGGAGAGATCGACGTCCTCGGGATCTCGGGTTCGCCGCGACGGTACGATTGCTATGTCGTCGAAGCCGTAGGCGCGACGGCCTGATTTGGCAATGCCAATCTCGATTTCCACGGGATCCCTCCACGTTTGGTGCCAGCTGGCGGCAGCGTACCAGGAGCCCGGTCGCCGGCAGTCAATCAAACATGGCCTGTCGAACGGCGGTGGCCGACAGTATCGACGGTCGTTGTATGCTCAAAGCATGGCCTTGCGTAGCCAGAGCATGAGCAAGCTCGCCGGCGGCTTCTTTGATGTCCTCATCGTTGGCGGAGGCATCAACGGGGCAGTGTCCGCCGCCGTGCTGGCGGGCCGGGGGGCTTCGGTGGCCCTGATCGATCGGGGCGATTTCGGGGCATTCACCAGCCAGGCATCCTCCAATCTCGTATGGGGAGGCTTCAAGTACCTCGAGAGCTACGAGATCATCCTGGTCAGGAAGCTGTGCGTCTCCCGGAACCGGCTGATCAAGGCATACCCGGACAACATCAAGCCGATCCCGTTCCTGGCAGCCCTCGACGAGTCCTCGCCATTCCCGCCATGGCTGGCGATCCTCGGGAGCACGGCATACTGGGCCATCGGCAGCTTCAAGACCCACCCACCCCGGCTGCTCAGCGCCGAGCGCGATCGAACGCGACCGAGCCGGTGATCGACACGACCGACGTGCGAGGTGGCATCGAGTACTACGACGCCTACCTCCCCGACAACGATTCCCGCTTCGTGTACAGCTTCGTCCGCTCGGCCCTGGACGTGGGAGCCACGGCCGCCAACTACGTCGAGCTCGTCGACGCGGAACGGACGGACGCCGGTTGGCGGGTCACGCTGCGCGACGTCGACGGCGACGGCGGCGGACTTCACCTGCAATGCCCGCATGATCATCAACGCCACCGGGCCCTTCATCGACGGGCTCAACGCCAAGCTGGGGATGAAGACGAAGCACCGCATCGTCTATTCGAAGGGGATACATCTCATCGTCCCCAAGCTGACCAAGAGCGAGCGAGTGCTCGCCTTCTTCGACGACACCCAGCGTCTGTTCTACGTGATCCCGATGGGACGTCGCTCGGTGATCGGGACGACGGACACCAGGGTCGACGATCCGTACACGCAGACGACCGAGCGAGGACGTCGACTTCCTGCTCGGCCAGATCAATGCCAGGCTCGATCTCGACAAGCCGCTGACCAAGGACGACGTCATCGCAGACCGGTGCGGGGTGCGTCCTCTCGTGGTGAAGACCGACGGCAGCGACGCACGAGACGTCGATTGGACCAAGCTCTCCCGCAAGCACGAGATCGAGATGGACGAGGGCGTCGCGTCATAGCCATCTTCGGCGGGAAGCTCACCGATTGTCTCAACGTCGGTGAGGAGGTGGCCGCTGCGGTCGAGGAGCTCGGGGTACCTCTCGAGGAGGACATGGGAACCTGGTACGGCGAGCCGGCCCGGGCTACTCGCGACGAGTTCTTCCGCCAGGCGCGCCTGATGAAGCTCGACGACCTCCGCCACAAGCCGGACGTGGAGCCACTCTCCGACCGTCTCTGGCGCCGATACGGGCGCCGTGCCTTCGAGATGCTCGACGAGATCCGGGAGGACCCGTCGATGGGCGAGCGACATCATGGAGAACGCCGACTACCTACGGGTCGAGCTCCATGTCGCGGCGGGCACCGAGATGATCACCAAGCTCGAGGACTTCCTGCGCCGACGCTCCAAGATCACCCAGGTGGTCCCGGAGCAAGACGTGAGAAATGCCGAGGGGATCCGCGAGGTGGCGGAGATCCTGTTCGGTCTGGATGCCGACGAGCGTTTGATCGAGTACTTCGGGGAAATCCCGCCGGGCGCAAGGCGCTGATTTCGGCGCTGCCACAAGACATTGTCGGGGTCGCGAGCGACACCACATCCAACACATATGCATAGATCTGCATATGTGTTGTCCCACAGCCGATTTGGAGATCCCAACCGTCACCGGCTGATGGGTCTTTGTCCCCTAAAGAATTCACGTGTGGGCACAAAGGTGTGCTCAGACACCCAACTATGAGGACCCATGAGCGACACGACGACCCGCCGTGCCGCCGAGACCTCGAGCCGCCAGGGGGGCGACCACCCTTCTGGTGATAATCGGTTCGAGCTCGTCGACAAGCATTTGAAGCGTGGTCATTACGCCCAGGACCAACTCATCGAGACTCTGCATGTTGCCCAGGATGTCTTCGGCTACCTGTCCGAGGACATCCTCGTCTACGTAGCTAGGGCATTGCGTCTCCCCCCGAGCCTGGTATACGGCGTTGCGACTTTCTACGAGCTATTCACATTCGACCCGCCCGGCGACCACACGTGCACCGTGTGCACCGGGACCGCATGCTTCGTCAAGGGCGCAGACGCCATCGTCCAGGGCGTTAGCGACAGATACGGCGTCCCTGCAGGCGCAGACCGCCGAAGACGGCAGCCTCACACTGAAGACTGCCCGCTGCCTCGGTTCATGCGGGCTTGCGCCGGTAGTCGTCTTCGACGGCGACGTGATGAGCCATCAGACGGTCGATACGACGCTGGCACTCGTTGCCGGTGCGATAGGAGGTGGCAGCTGATGGCTGCACCCATCGACCTACACGAGGTAGCCGAACGGGAGCATGAGGCCCGCTTCCGCACCCGGTGGCGGGTGAAGGCCTGTTCCAGCACCGCATGTCTCTCCGCGGGAGCGGGCGCCGACGATCGCCGCCATGCAGCAGGAATGCGAGAACGACGACCTTGCGCTCGAGGTCCAGGTCATCCCGACCGGATGTATGGGATCTGTGCAGTGCCGGACCGCTCGTCCGGGTGCTGCGCCGCGGCGGCGACACCTACATGTACCAGAAGGTGACACCCGAAGCCGGCATCGAGATCATCCGCAGCCACGTCGAGAACGAGGCGAGACGTCCCCGAGTACAAGCTCGACGCCGGAGATCCCGTTCTTCACGAGCCAGCAGCGTGTTGTGCTCGCCAACGGCGGGGTCATCGACCCGGACCGGATCGAGTCGTACGTCGCCCATGGCGGTTATCTCGCTCTCGAGAAGGCGCTGACCACGATGAAGCCGAAACAGGTCATCGAGGAGATCCGCGTCGCCGGGATTCGTGGACGAGGCGGGGCCGGGTACCCGACGGCAAGCAAGTGGGCGCTGCTTGCCGCAGCCGAGAGCGACACCAAGTATGTGGTCGCCAACGGTGACGAGGGAGACCCCGGTGCCTACATGGACCGCACCATCATGGAGGACGACCCCCACCGGGTTCTCGAGGGCATCACCATCGCCGCCTACGCCACCGGAGCCGACAACGCATACATCTACGTCAGAGCCGAGTACCCGCGGGCGATCGAGCGACTCGACAGAGCGATCCGGGTTGCCCGACGCAACCGGCTACTCGGCCGCAACATCCTCGACACCAAGTTCAGCCTCAATGTCGAGGTGCGGATCGGTGCCGGGGCATTCGTCTGCGGCGAGGAAACTGCGCTCATGGCGTCGATCGAGGGCACGCCGCGGCATGCCGCGGTTGCGCCCGCCCTACCCGACCGAAGCCGGGCTGTGGGGTTATCCCACGATGATCAACAACGTCGAGACGCTGGCCAACATCGCCCCGATCATCAACAACGGTGGCGAGTGGTTTGCCTCGATCGGAACTGAGAAGAGCACCGGCACCAAGGTGTTCGCCCTGGCAGGCGACATCTCGAACACGGGGCTCATCGAGGTACCGATGGGCACATCGCTGCGCAAGATCGTCGAGGACATCGGCGGCGGCGTCGCCCGAGGGAAGGGCGTTCAAAGCTGCACAGACCGGTGGACCTTCCGGCGGCTGCATCCCGGCCAAGTTCCTCGACACACCCGTCGACTACGAGAGCCTGCGTGAGCTCGGATCGATCATGGGCTCCGGCGGTCTCATCGTCATGGACGACGAGGTCAGCATGCCCGACGTCGCCAAGTTCTTCATGCAGTTCTCCATGGATGAGAGCTGCGGCAAGTGCACCCCGTGCCGGGCGGGTACGGTGCAGATGCACAACCTGCTCCAGCGGATCACCGACGGCAGGGGCACCAAACAGGATCTGCGAGATCTCGAGCACCTGTGCACAGTGGTCAGAGACGCCAGCCTGTGCGGTCTCGGACAGGCGGCACCGAACCCGGTGCTCAGCACCCTGGCCTACTTCCGCGACGAGTACGACCGAACTGATCGGTGCGGAGGTGGCCCATGCTTGAACGGCCGTCACGAGACAATCACCGTCGCCTTCGACGGTGTCGAGTACGGAGGATACATCGGCGAGTCGATCCTCGAGTGCGCCACGCCGGGTCGGTGTCAACATCCCGTCGTTGTGCTTCCTCGAGGGTCTGTCGGTGTGGGGCGGCTGCCGCATCTGCGTGGTCGAGATAGCCGAGGATCATCGGCTCCGACCGGCCTGCGCCACCATCTGCGTCGCCGACATGGAGATCAAGACCGACACGCCGCGGCTACAGCGCGTATCGCAAGAGCGATCCTCGAGTTGCTGTTCGCCGAAGGCAACCATGTGTGTGCCGTTTGTGTCTCCAACGGAAGCGTGCGAACTGCAGGACATGGCGGTCATGGCGGGAATGGACCATGTTCGCTACGACTACCAGGCACCACATCGCGAGATCGATGCGAGCCACCCCAAGTACGTCTTCGATCGCGAACCGCTGCATCCTGTGTACCAGGTGCGTTCGCGTCTGTGACGAGATCGAGGGCGCCCACGTCTGGGACGTCAGCTACCGGGGCGAGCAGGCCATCGCTGGTCACCGAGCTCAACAAGCCGTGGGGCGAAGCGCTCTCGTGCACGTGGTGCGGAAAGTGCGTCGCCGTCTGCCCCACAGGATCGCTCTTCTACCAGGGTCGATCCATCGGTGAGATGGAGCACGATCCGGCGATGATCAAGCGTCTCGCCGTTGCTCGCAGCCGCAACGAGTGGATCTATCCCGGGGAGGCACAGTGACACGCGCAAGAATCGCCACCGCCTGGCTCGGTGGATGCTCTGGCTGCCACATGTCGTTCCTCGACATGGACGAATGGCTGTTCGAGCTGGCCGAGGTCGCAGACATCGTCTACAGCCCGATCGCCGACGTGAAGGTGTTTCCCGAAGGACGTCGACGTGACGTTCGTCGAAGGCGCCATCGCCAACGAGGACAACCTCGAGCTCGCTCTCGAGATCAGGGAGAAATCCCGACCTCGTGGTCTCATTCGGTGACTGCGCCGTCACCGGCAACGTCACCGCCATGCGCAACCCGCTCGGCGACCCGATCGAGATCATCAAGGCGGTATACGTGGAGGCTCCCGACCGGGACGGCCAGATCCCGAAGAAGGAGGGCATCGTCCCCAACCTGCTGCCTCAGGTGCTTCCGGTGCACAAGCGGATCCGGGTGGATGCGTTCCTCCCCGGATGTCCCCCGCCCGCAGACCGCATCCAGGCGGCTCTGGAAGCCCTACTCGAGGGCACCCTTCCCCCGAATCGGGGCGAAGCCATCCGATTCGGCTGAGGTGAGAAACATGAGCAATACCGTAATCATTGACCCGGTGACCCGAATCGAGGGTCACGCCAAGATAGCCATCGAGCTCGACAGCGCCGGTGCGGTCGAAAGCGTCCGCTTCTCGGTGACGGAGTTCCGCGGCTTCGAGGAATTCTGCAAGGGACGGATGGTCTGGGAGATGCCGAGCCTGACCGCTCGCACCTGCGGGATCTGCCCGGTGAGCCACCTGCTGGCTTCGGCCAAGGCAGGCGACGCAGTGATGGGGGTCAGGATCCCCGACGACGGCGAGTCATGCTGCGCCGTGTCGCCAATCTCGGGCAGATCATCCAGAGCCATGCGTTGAGCTTCTTCCATCTCAGCTCCCCGGACATGCTGCTCGGCTTCGACCACGATCCGGCCACCCGGAACGTGTTCGGGCTGATGAGCGCCGAGCCGGAGTCTGGCGCGGACGGGGCATCCGGCTCCGCAGCTTCGGGCAGGGTGTCATCGAGGCCATCGCCGGGACGCAAGGTGCACGCCCCCGGGATCGTCCCCGGCGGGATCGCCAACCCGATGACGCCGGAGACGAGGGACCGGCTGCTGGCCGGGCTCGTCGAGGCGAAGCAGACGGCCGAGGACGCCCTCGGCATCTTCATCTCGATGCTCGGCAAGTTCGAGCGAGAGATGAACAACTTCGGCCTCTTCCCCAGCCTGCATCTCGGTCTCGCCAACGATGCGGGCACCTGGGAGAACTACGACGGCCATCTCAAGTTCGTCGATGCTGAAGGCAACGTCGTTGCCGACAACATCGACCCCGCCGACTACAGGAGATACATCGGGGAAGCGACCCGTCGCGACTCGTACCTGAAGTCACCGTACTTCAAGCCGCTGGTGCCTCCCGGTGAAGATGTGAACAAGGGGATCTACCGAGTGGGCCCGTTGGCCAGGCTCAATGTCTGCAAGACGATGGGTGCTCCGATGGCAGACGAGGCGCTGAAGGAGTACCGGGAGAGGGCAGGGGGAACGGCAAACTCGTCGTTCTTCTACCACTACGCCAGACTCATCGAGATCCTGGCGTCGACCGAGTTGATGCGGAACGTTCCTCCGAGACGATGCCATCCTCGACCCGATGGTGCGAGCCACCGCCGGGATCAACCATCGTCACGCGGTCGGCGTGTCCGAGGCGCCACGTGGGACGCTATTCCACGACTACCAGGTCGACGGCCACGGGCTGCTGGAGAACGTGAACATGATCATCGCCACCGGCCAGAACAATCTGCCGATGAACGCGACCGGTCCTCCAGATCGCCAAGGAATGGATCGACGGCCCTGAGATCCCCGAGCCGGTGCTCAATCGCATCGAGGCCGGGATCAGGGCGTTCGACCCGTGTCTCAGCTGCTCGACGCACGCACTCGGTAAGATGCCTCTCGATGTGACGATGTTCGACCACGAGGGCACGGTGGTGTCCTCGATCCGGAGAGGCTGATCTTGGCCGCACTTGTGATCGGTTACGGCAACGACTTGCGCTGCGATGACGGTGCGGGTCGTGCCGTCGCCGATCGTATCGAGGCGATGGCCCTCCCCGGGGTTGAGGTTCGCTCGGTGCAGCAGCTCGCCCCTGAATTGGCGCTCGACATCGCCTGTGCTGAGACGGTGGTCTTTGTCGACGCAAGCATCGACGTGGCGGAGACCACATGTGACGCATGTGCACGTCCGATCCAGCAACGGAGATGACCCATTACACCACCCCCGGCTCGCTGCTGGCGATGACCGGCACGGTGGGGCGGATCCCGGATAGGGCAGTCACCATCTCTATCCCGGTCACCGAGCTCGGACTGGGAACGGAGCTCACGCCGATGACCGAGATCGCCGTCGCTCAGGCGGTTTGCATGGTCAGGGAGATCGTCGCGGAGTAGATCGCTCGGTGGGAAGAGCAAGGATGAGCTCACTGCCTGGCGTCCATCGGTCCGGCTCTGGACGTTTTGGACGCCAGAAGGCGCGTCAGACCGCGGCGAGCCCAGTCGCCTCGCGCACGATCTGCTGGTAACCCTCGGCCTTGGTACGAGCATCGAGTGCGCCCCGGCGCATGATTCTCGCCACTTCGCTGTCGTCGAGATTCTGATAGGCGCTGCGAATCGGCGCCAGCTCGGCGATGACCGCCTCGGCGACGGCGCTCCTTGAACTTGCCGTAGCCACCGTCGGCATACTCAGTCGACGAGATCGTCGATAGTGCGGTCGGTGCACGAGGACATGATCTCGAGCAGGTTCGAGATGCCGGGCTTGTTCGATCGGGTCGAAACGAACCTCGGGATCGGAGTCGGTGACGGCGGATCTTGATCTTCTTCCTGACCACATCCGGAGAATCGAGGATGAGCACACGGCTCTTCTCGTTCGGGATCCGACTTCGACATCTTCGACGTCGGGTCGGTGAACGACATCACCCGCGCCGTCGTCTCCGGGATCAGAGCATCCGGGATCGGGAAGACCTTCCCGAACCGGTTGTTGAATCGCTCGGCGAGATCGCGGGTCATCTCCAAGATGCTGCCTCTGGTCATCACCGATCGGCACGAGATTGGCGTGGTAGAGAAGGATGTCGGCAGCCATCAGCACCGGGTAGGAGTACAGGCCGAGATTGGCGGCCTCGCCGCGGGCGACCTTGTCCTTGTACTGGGTCATGCGGTTGAGCACACCGGTCGGCGTCATCGTCCCGAGGATCCATGCCAGCTCACTGTGCTGCGGCACCTGGCTCTGGAAGTAGAACAGAGAGCGATCTGGGTCGATTCCGCACGCCATCAGTACCTTCGCTGCTTCGATCCGATCCCGGGCAAACTGCTTCGGGTCGTAATCGACGGTGATGGCATGCAGATCGACGACGCAATAGACACAGTCGTAGGAATCCTGCAGCTTCACCCAGTTGCGCAGCGCCCCCAGGTAGTTGCCCAGATGAACGTTCCCGGTGGGTTGCAGCCCGGAAAAGACTCGTTGCCTATCCAATTTGTCGATCCTCTCGTAAAAAACGCCGGGGGCGGTGGCCTCCGGCGTATCGGTCCTGGCGCGCGAAGGCAGCTATCTGTGCAGCCACCACCAGCTCGCGTCGAAATCATGGCGACAGACTAACTTCCCGTGCCCTCACCGCCAATCCCGCCCCAATCGAAGAGCCCAGCACGGCAGAGTAAGCAGTGGACACCCCCTTGTGCGTTGAGGCGATATATGACGGTGAGACGGAATCCGGGGAAGGTTCCCGCGACAACGGGCGACATTCCGGTGATAGCCGCGGTCGAGGAGTTCGACCGCTTCTATACACGCGAGCTGCCCGGCGTCCTCGCCCTGTGTTATGCGGTCACCCGGCGTAGGCAACACGCCGAGGAAGTGGCTCAGGAGGCGTTCTATCGCGCCTATCGCGATTGGCACGACATCGGCCGACTCGACCACCGTGCCGCCTGGATCCGACGGGTCGCCCTCAATCTGAGCTATTCACGTCTCCGGCGCTGGCGGGCCGAGGCCCGCGCCCTGGTCCGTCTCGGACCGGCGGTGGCAGCGCCGGAGATAACACCCGAGACGGAGTCCTACTGGGAGCACGTGCGCGCCCTGCCGCCCCGGCAGGCGCAGGTGATTGCCCTCGCCATTCTGGAAGACCGCTCCACCGCCGACATTGCCGAGATACTCGGGATCGAGGAGAGCACCGTACGGGTCCATCTCGCCCGCGGCAGGAAGAAGCTCGCCTCCGCCCTCGATGAGGAGCCGACATGAACCAGGAACCAATGAACCGCGCAGCCGATGAGCTACGGAACATGGCACACACCGCGGCCGGCCGTCTCGACTTCGGTCGCTATTCGCGGGCGAGGCGTCGCCGCTCCGCTGCCATGTTCACCCTCGCCGTCACCGGGTTCGTGCTCCTTCTGATGTCGACGGCCCTGCTGACCCGGGTGGAGCCGGACGAGACCTCACCGATCACCCCATCAACGACCACTCCCACAACCACCACCCCACCGACCACGCTCGCCACCGAGCTTCCGGCGCTGCCGATCTTCGCTCCCGAGACTCGCCACTGGGGAACGAACACGGTCGTCCCGATCGGATTCGTGGACGGCACCACGGCCGAGCTGTCCTACCCCGATCAGTACGACTTCCTCAGCGACGGGATCGAGCTGCAAGGTGCTTTCGAGGACTCCGGCACGGGCCGCACCTTCACCATCCGCTACGGAACGATCGTCGAGAACGTGGCGAGACAACGAGCCGTTGCGGGGAGAGCCGAACGGCTGGCGACGTACCCCGACCCGCGGGGCGGAACCGCCGAGCTGTGGAGCTTCGCCCCCGACGACACCGCCGACTACCTGTTCGTCTCGTTGGGGAACTGGACCCTACAGACGTGGGACTACCACGCCAATCGCAGTGACGCTCGGGACGAGACGCTGGCCGACTGGGTGCAGTCGCTCGGCGGCTACGTTGCCGACAACGGCTACCCAGTGCTCGCCGGCGGTGGCTCGCTCGAGATCGTTCCCGTGCTCGGCGACACGGGCGGCCCCGACGGGCCCGACCTCATGCTCAATGGCGCCGACGGCACCATCATGTTGTACCCCGACCAGTGCCAATACGTCACCGGCGATGGCTACAACAGCGGCAACAACAGCCTCGAGTGGTGTGACGTGGCGACCAATACACGCGTAGTGGCCTTCGGGAACTCGAGCGTAGTCCATGACATGATGGACAACCTGACCATCACCGGGGTAACTAACCGTGCGTACGAGGCGACCCTCACACAGAAACCATACGTTGCCAACAACCGGTCACTGCGTGTGGCGATCTCCCCGAGGACTGGCAGGAGGGCTTCACGCAAATCGGGCCGCTGTGGCTGCGAAGCCTGGCGTCGGGTGTCAGCGGCGACCGGGCCTCCAAGACGATTGCCACTCTCGTTGAGCGGGCAGCAGCCGTCACGCTCACAGTGCCGCTCGGCTGGACCCACCAGGTATCGCATCTGTTTGATCCCATCCCAGTGGAACCAGGGGAACTACCGGGTCAATCCTGACTACGGCGTCGGTCACCTTCCGCCCCTGTGACGGTAAGCCCGCCCAATACATCGGCGGCTTCGTCTTCAAGGCCCAGGCGCGCTGTGCTCCGTTCGAGCTCACAGGTGCCGTCGAGGGGATGGTCACCGTCTCGCTCGATGGGGAGCCATGCGACTACACATGGGCACGCCATACCGATGCCGACAAGGAGTTCACGATCACCTATCCGAGCGACTGGTTCGTGGCTCCGGACACGCTCACTCCCGCCCTTGGATTCCCGATGACCGTCGCCGTCTCGACGTTTGAGGCCCCGGTTGGTGGTGACCGATGTGCCCAGTTTGCGACTGCAGCCTTTGACGCCATCGGGCCCACAGACGTGCTGCTGACCATCCACGAACTGGGCGCCGGCTATGTCGATGAGCCCGCGGCCGACAGACTTCCGGGCCGAGGCGTCCGGTTACGGGAATCCAGATTTCGCCGAGTGCATCACCGACCCGGGACGCCTCCACGGCGGCGAGTTTCGGTATCTCGACAACGGAAGAGGTTTTGATGTGATCCTGGCCATGGGTGAGGACGTCTCGCAGGAGGACGAGGACGCCGCCTGGGCGATGCTCTCCAGCTTCATCCCGGTATCGCTCCCACCCGGGCCGGACGCGTGCCCGCTCCCGGAACGACTCACGGCAAACCTGCTCTCGCACGCTCCCGGTGCTCCAGCTTTCCCCGACGGTTGGGATCCAGCCGACGAGACGCTCCCGATCTTCACCGATCCCGACGTGGGTCTGATGAATGCGGCCGCCATGAGTAGCTGCGTGCGAGTCTGGACGGCCACAAACGAGAGAGGTGAGTCATACGAGCTGGTGGCGTTCGTCGGTGGGGAGATATCCGCGGCATACGTCCAAATGACCACCCTGCCAGATGACTTCACCGCCAACACACTGGACTACGGGCTCGATGGGCTCGGCAACGTCGAACTACAGCGGCACGACGACGGTACCTATACAGGGCGGTTCAACGGCGACAACTACATCGGCGTCGCCCTGGATGGATGGGCTCTCGACTTCTTCGTCGATGTCTGGGACGAGGCAATGCTGCAGCGCTAGCCGTGACGTGCGACACAGGGCGCTTGCGGGCGAGCTGCCCAATATGCCGCTGAGCAGTTAGGCAATCACTTGACCTTCCAGTCAACTTTGAGGGCGTACGTTCATGCTGAGAACACGATATCGGTTGGAACCCGTCCTCATCGGGTAGAACAACCGACACGAGGAGGGATCGGCAATGACGACCACCATGCACGAGCACGCCGCGGATAGCGGTGACCACGCCCATGGGGACCACGACGGCCACCACTCCGACCACGCTGCCATGTTTCGCGACCGCCTGTGGGTGAGCGCTGCCCTCACGATCCCGATTCTGTACTTTGCCGAGCGCATCCAGGAGTGGTTCGGGTATACGGCCGTCTCATTCCCCGGCAGCGGCCTGGTCAACCCGATCCTCGCCACGATCCTGTTCTTCTACGCAGGATCGGTGTTCCTGAAGGGTGCGGAGGGTGAACTCAGGGAACGTCGCCCGGGGATGATGACGCTCATCTCACTGGCGATCTCGGTTGCGTACTTCTACAGCCTCGCAGTGTCGATCGGGTTCAACGGCAAACCGTTCTATTGGGAGCTGGCCACACTGCTCGACGTGATGCTGCTCGGCCACTGGCTCGAGATGCGCTCGGTCCAGTCGGCGTCGCGCGCCCTGGATCAACTGGCTGAGATGGTCCCGAGCACCGCCCACAAGGTGAGCGCCGACGGGAGCATGTCGGATGTGGATGTCTTGGAACTGGACGAGGGCGACAAGATCAGGATCCGGCCGGGGGAACAGGTCCCTGCAGACGGCGAGATCACCGAAGGTACCTCCAGCATGAACGAGGCCTTCCTCACCGGCGAGTCACGACCGGTATCCAAGGAGCCCGGCGATGAAGTGATCGCAGGGGCGGTCAACGGCGATGGGGCTCTGACCGTGCAAGTGACCCGAACGGGCGAGGCTACGACGCTGAGCCAGATCATGCGGCTCGTCAACGATGCCCAGCAGTCGCGAGGCCGTTTCCAGACGCTGGCCAACCGGGCGGCATTCTGGCTGACCGTGATCGCCATTGGAGCTGCCATCCCCACCTTCATCGGCTGGCTCGTCTTCAGCAGCGAGGGAACCGCCTTCGCCGTCACTCGTACGGTCACAGTCCTCGTGATCACCTGCCCCCATGCCCTCGGGCTCGCCATCCCGCTCGTCAACACGAACGCCACGACCATCTCCGCCCGCAATGGCATCCTGGTGCGCAACAGGGAAGCCTTTGAGCGAGGCAGAGACATCGCGTTTGTCGCCTTCGACAAGACCGGCACCCTCACCACGGGGACCTTTGCCGTCAAGGATGTGACCACCGGAGGCCGTGATGAGAGCGAGATGCTGGCCATCGCGGCGGCACTAGAGCAATCATCCGAGCACTCGCTGGCGGAAGCAATCGTGGCCGCCGCACGCCAATCCGGCGTTCCCATTCCCGAGAGCACCTCGGTGGAGGCTGTGCCGGGCAGCGGGATCAGCGGCGAGGTAGATGGTCAACAGATCCAGGTCGGCCGGCCGGAGTGGGCCCGCCAGATGGATGCGGTGGTCCCGGAGCCACTGAGTGCGGCTCTCCAGCAGGCAGACGACCGGGGGGAAAGCGCCGTTGTCGTCATGATCGACGGCAAAGCAGAAGCTGTGATCTCGATGGCAGATCAGGTCCGCGACTCGGCACGCAAAGCGATCGAGCGGCTCGATGCGCTCGGTGTCACCCCGGTGATCATCACCGGTGACGCCGAAGCCGTCGCCCGTTCGGTGGCCGGCGACCTCGGGATCGAGCGGTTCCATGCCCGCGTCCTGCCCGATGAGAAGGCCGGCATCATCGAGAAGCTGCGGCAGGAGGGGCCAACTGCGTTTGTCGGCGACGGGATCAACGACGCTCCGGCCTTGCTCTCCGCCGACCTCGGCATCGCTATCGGTGCCGGCACGAACGTCGCCATCGAATCTGCCGATCTCGTCCTGGTCGACGACGATCCCGCCGACGTGAGCCGGGCCCTGAAGTTGTCGGGGGCAACGCATCGCAAGATGATCCAGAATCTCGCCTGGGCCACCGGCTACAACGCGCTGGCGATCCCGCTTGCCGCCGGCGTCGCCGCCGGGGCGGGGATCCTGCTCTCCCCTGCGGTCGGGGCGATCCTGATGAGTCTCTCAACGCTGATCGTGGCCGCCAACGCACTCCTGCTGCGGCGAACCGATCTCGGTGCGGAGTGACGTCATCTCACCGGGCAAAGGAGAGGGGGCCGGTCGCCCGGCCCCCTGATCTCCCCAGTTGTTTGGTTGGCTCAGCCAGTGACGACCGGCTCACCAGCCTCGACCCAGGCGTTGTAGCTGCCTGTGAAGGCCTTGGCATTGTCGAATCCCAGGACACCGAGAACCGGCATCGCCAGCGCGGCCCGGAAACCGGACTTGCAGTGGACGATGACTGTGACATCGGTGGGGATCTTGTCCATGTTGGCGGTGATGGTGCGCAGCGGGATGTTCACTGCACCCTCGATGTGACCCTCGGCATACTCGTCGGGGGTACGCACGTCGAGCACGAAGGCGCCTGCCTCGATGGCAGCCTTGACTGCCTCAACGTCGCCGGCTGTGCCATAGCCGTCGGGGATGTTGGAGAGGTAGTCGTTGACGGCAGCGACTAGCTCGGGGGCAAACCCGGGATCGCCGACAACCGGGGCCTCGGCGGCCTCGGTCGAGATCTCTTCGCCGGCCGCGGTCCAAGCCTTGTAGCTACCGGAGTAGGCAAGAGCGTTGTCGTAACCCATCATGCGCAGCGATGAGATCGCCAGACCGGCACGGAAACCGGATGCGCAGTAGACGAACACCTGAGTGTCGGTCGGGATCTTGTCGACATTGGCGGCAAGCTCACGCAGCGGGATGTTGACGGCGCCGGGGATGTGACCCGCGTCGTACTCCTCAGGCTGGCGAACGTCGATGACGAGGGCACCGCTGGCTGCGACGGCGTCCTTGAACGCCTCGGTGTCGCCGACGGCCATCCATCCCTCGGGGATGGTGCTCTCGTACTCGCCTACCGCAGCGACGAGATCAAACGTGGCAGCAGCCGTCGTTGTGGTCTCCGCTGGAGCGGCGGTGGTCTCTGCTGCGGCTGCGGTCGTAGTGGTCTCGAGCGGGGGTACCGTACCCTCGGTCGTGTCGGAGACACTGTCGCCGCCTCCGCACGATGCAGCGATCAGTGCTAGCACCACCACCAGTGCTGCCAGCGACATGCGTCGGAGCATGTTCATAGTTGTTTTCCCTTTCGTTGTTTGAGCTCTTGAAGCTCGATTGCTCGTTGGTTAAGAAGCGGGTTCTGCGTCAACGGCAGCTCCTACTTCTTGTTGGACTTCCTCGACCCACTTGGCATGCTCGAGGCGGGCGTCGTCGATGGGGACATAGCCCCGGGTCATTCCGGAGAGGGCCTTGTAGACGAATGTGAAATAGAGGTGGCCGACGAGCAGCAAGGTCAGCGACAACATCGACAGATCGTGGATGATCGCCGCCCACGCCTGGCCGGTCTGGCCGAGCGACGGCATGAAGAACCACATCACGAGCCCGGAGACGACGATCCCGGCTGACAGCACCATCACTGCGGCGTGGTGGAGCTTCTGACCGGCATTGAGCCGTCCCTGCTTCGGCATGTTGGCGGTATGCCCGAAGACATAAGACCAGATCCGCTTCAGCCAGCGCCAGTCGTCCTTGTCGTACTTGAACGAGTCGACCATCAGTTCCTTGGCGCCTTCCCGATCGACGATCAGGTAGACGATGGGAACTGCCATGAACACGATCGCCGCCACGCGATGCAGCCACCTGGTGAAGCCACCCGCGGCCAGACCGGAGAGCGGGGGCCACAGGATGACAAGGCCAGTCAGCAGCAACACCAGGAACGAGCTGGCGAGCATGGCGTGGACGATGCGGGGACGCTTCCGATACCGCAAGATCTCGCGATCACCGAGCGGTACCTTGTCGGCGGTCGTCAGCTTTTCCTCTGCTCGCTCGAGCACCTCATCGGTGATCATCAGCCTTCCTCCTGCTCGTTATGGCTGCCACCATTCCCGATGACACCCTGCGCCTCGAGTTCCTGAACCTCTTGCTCATGCCTCCGCCGGGCGATGATCCCGGCGCCACCGGCCAGCACCGCAACTCCGAGAGTCAGCGCTACTGCGCCCGGCTGGACGACCTTCTGCCACGCCTCGGCCATGAATGGGACCTTGGGATCGATCGGGATGTCCAGCTTCTCCGGATCGTCGGGCATGACAACGAGCATGCCGAGACCGTCGAACTGGTTCTCGCCATATACCTGTGCATTCGGGTAGCGATCCCGAAGGGCTTCGGCACGGGCATGAGCCTCGGCCTGAATATCCTCACGGGTGCCGTACATGAGTGCGTTGCTCGGGCATGTCCCGACGCACCAGGGTGTGCCGCCGGCCTTGACCGTTGCGGCGCATCCATCACACTTGCTCGACTTGCCCTCGTACATGACGGGGACCTCGTACGGGCATGCCTGCGTGCAATAGGAGCAGCCGCTGCAGACGTCGCGGTTGAGGCGGGTGAGTCCATCTTCCTTGTACAGCGCACCGGTCGGGCACACCGCGACACAAGCCGCGTCGGTGCAGTGGAAGCACCGGTGGTTGTCCCAGCCGGTGGTGACTTCCGGGAATTCACCCTGTGTCTTTTCGATCAGGTGGATGTACTGCTGACCTTCGCCGAGCTGGTTCCCGGTCTTGCAGGCTGCGACACAGGCCTGGCACCCGATACAACGGCCTAGATCGAGGAGGAATGCGTACTCTGCCATGTCACACCCCCTCCTTGTCTAGTTTGACGAAGTTGACTCTCATGCCTGCCCCACCGCTGATCGGATCGAGCTTGTAGCGGCTCTGCAGCTGGGTGTCACTTGCGCCCCTGCCGACGGCCCTGGTGAGCCCCGGCGAGTCGTGGCCCCAGCCATGGACCAGGAACACGGCGTCGTGCCGGATGCGCTGGGTGGCCTTGACCTTGACAGGACCGCTGCGCTTGCCGTCCTGGTTCTCGAGCATCACGTACTCGCCGTTCTTGACCCCGAGCTGCTCGGCGGCACCGGCGTTGATCCACACCTCGTTCTCGGAGTAGATGTCGTTGAGCAATGGTGTGTTCTGCGTCTTGGCGAACGTGTGCACCGGATGGCGACCGTAGAGCAACCGGAAGTAGCCCGTCGGCGGCTCTTCGATCGGCTCGTAGACGGGCATCGGGTCATGCCCGGCGTCGGCGAGCTCCTGCGAATAGAGGTTGATCTTCCCACTCGAGGTATGGAACGGCGACGAATCACCGAAGTCCTCGAGATAGGGCTTGCCGCTCTGGGTGATGATCCCGCCTTCAGCGTGCATCTGCTCGATGCTTGATCCGACCGAGACGAGTCGCTTGTCGAGGTACTCCTCGATGGTCTCCCACTTGTAGAAGCTCTCGAGACCAACTCGCATGCCGAGCTCTCGTGAGATCCACCAACCGGGCTTGGTGTCGTAGAGAGGCTCGACAGCAGGCTCGCGGAGTGCGATGTAAGGCGTCTTGTGCGGCACCGTCCACAGATCCTCGTAGCGCTCCAGATAGGTTGCCTCGGGAAGTACTACGTCTGCCCAGGCGATGTGCTCTTGCGGGAGCACATCAATGGCGACGACAAACTCGAGAGCCTTGAGGGCCTCGAT
Organism: uncultured bacterium; assembly: GCA_963844835.1. Taxonomy (GTDB): domain Bacteria; phylum Actinomycetota; class Acidimicrobiia; order Spongiisociales; family UBA5794; genus JAAETI01. Next base: position 99,511 of record CAWJPT010000011.1, read on the forward strand.
GGTCCGGTCCCGGTCCGGGATGGAGTTGAGCAGGTTGGTGCCGTAGACCATGAGCGCCTTGATGGGATACGGGTCGCCCGTGATCATCGGGTCGATCAACTCCTGCATCGCAGTAGCGCCGCGCATGAAGTCCTCACGGACACCGTCGGCGCGGGCCTTTCCGGTCGGGCCGAGCGGCAACGCCGATTCGGTCTCTGCGCCCGGCTCAGCCGAGCATCCGCCCGAGCTGCCGGTCACCGTGTAGGGCGGGTACGGGTAATGGTCCAGGTAGACCGACTTGCTGATGTACATGCCGCCCTCGCGCCCGTAAACACCGAGCAGGGCGTTGACCAGATACGTAGACCGCATCCGCTGGCTGTCGTTGCCGTACCAGGTCGTGTGGCGACCGGGGATGACAACCGAGCGCGGTCTTGCTCGCTGCCATCACCTCTGCCGTCTCCCGAATCTGGGCGGCCGGGAGGTCGGTGATACCGGCCGCCCAGTCGGGAGTGAATTCGGCAACATGGGCTGCCAGTTGGTCGAAGCCTTGTGTCCACTCGGCTACGTACTCTTTGTCGTACAGCCCTTCGCTGATGATGACGTTCATCCACGCCAGCATGAGCGCGGTGTCCGTTCCCGGTTTGATGGGGAGCCAGTAGTCCGCCTTGGCGGCGACACTCGACTGTCTCGGGTCAACAACGATCACCTTTGCGCCACGGGCGTAGGCATTGGCGAAGTCCTGCATGACTGTGTTGCGGGCGTCTTCACCGATGTGGCTGCCGATGAGGGTCATGGCTTCGAGGCCATCCCAGTCGACCGGCTCATGGCCACCGACGGCAGATCCGTAGGTGAGGTTTGCTGCCTCGTCCCGGGGGCTCAAGCAGAGCGATGACGACGGCTTGGCGGCGTTGGGGGTGCCCCACGCCTGGGCAAAGTGATCGGCGAACCATGCGTCGCCGGACGTGTGGCCAAAGACGGCGAGTGATTCCTGACCGTATTTGTCCTTGATGTTGAGCAGGGCGGCGGCGACATAGTCGAGCGCCTCCTCCCAGGTGACTTCCTTGAATTGGCCCGAGCCCCGATCTCCTGTGCGGATCATCGGAGACTGGAGCCGGTCAGGGTCGTACATGAAGGAGACCCCACCCTGGCCACGGGCACACAGCATGCCTCGTGCCTTCGGGTCGTTGGGGTTTCCGTCGATCTTGCGAACGACGCCGTTCACTGTGTGGACAATGACACCGCACCGCCATGGACAAATGTCGCAGACGTTGTATGTGGTCTCGATCGGACCTTCCAGATACCAGGGATCCTGAGCGTTCAGTACTCCGTTGGCGGCTCCGAGCGAGGCAGCGGGTGACATCAATGCAAGTCCGCCGGTGGCTAGGCCACCTTTCAGGAACGAACGACGAGTGATATCGAGCTTGACGCGTGCCACGGTTTCCGACCTCTTCTATTTCGATTCGATCTCTCGCATATGCGGGAGAACCTATGCGATCATTCCAAGGTCGCCCCGATATATATAGATGCCGACATGTCTCTCCCACGGGGACAATGGCCCTGAGGCTTTCGGCCCTGCAGGTCCGGCCGATTCGGGACCAAGAAAGGGACCTATGGAAGGGACACAAGGGCACAACGTCCCGAAAAGCTGACCGGGGAATATGGCGAGCGGCTTGACCAACCGGCCTAGTTGGTCCATACTCGGCTGCCATGGACAAACTGTTCACCATTATTGATTAGGCGCCGCGCCCCACCGATGGGCGTGTGCGCCCCCGCGACCCTCCGCACCCAGCGGGGGGTTTTTCCTATCCAGGAGCATCTCATGAGCACCCAAAAAGTCGAGATCTACGACACCACCCTGCGTGACGGGACTCAGCAGGAGGGTATTTCGCTCACCGCGCGCGACAAGCTCAAGGTTGCCACGCTCCTCGACTCTCTCGGCGTTGCCTACATCGAGGGGGGATGGCCAGGAGCCAATCCGAAGGACGAGGAGTTCTTCGAGCGCGCCAAGACCGAGCTCGACCTGAAGTCGTCAACGCTCGTCGCCTTCGGCTCGACACGGAGAGCAGGGGTTCGTCCTGAGGACGACGAACAGCTCGCCGCGTTGCTGGCGGCCGAGACCGACGTGATCTGCCTCGTCGGCAAGTCGTGGGACTATCACGTGGACCACGCCCTGCGCACCAGCCACGAGGAAGCGGTCAAGATGATCGGCGATTCGGTGGAGTACCTGCGCTCGCAGGGCCGTCGGGTCTTCTTCGACGCTGAGCACTTCTTCGACGGGTACCAGGACAATCGGGACTTTGCACTCGCAACGCTGCGGGTGGCCCACGACGCAGGCGCCGAGCAGCTGGTGCTGTGCGACACCAACGGAGGGTTCCTGTCGCACCAGGTGCAACGAGTGGTCGGAGAGGTCGGTGAGGCTCTCGGCGACGCAACGCTCGGCTGCCATTTCCACAACGATTCGGGTATGGCGGTCGAGCAACTCGATCACTGCGGTGCTCGAGGGCGTCACCCAGGTGCAGGGATGTCTCAACGGCTACGGCGAGCGCACCGGCAACGCCGATCTGGCGACGCTGATCCCCAACCTCTCGCTCAAGATGGGGATAGAGACGATCCCCGAGGAGCGCCTTGCCCGGCTGACCTCTGTCTCTCACCACCTGGCCGACATCGTCAATCTCACCCTCGATCCCCATCTCCCATACGTCGGTAGCTCGGCGTTCACCCACAAGGCAGGGCTGCATACTTCAGCGCTGGCCCGCCGCAGCGATGCCTACGAGCACATGGATCCGAGCCGCATCGGCAACGCCACCCGGGTCGTCGTCTCGGAGCTGGCCGGACGCTCGACGGTGCTGGCGAAGGCAAAGGCTCAAGGCCTCGACCTGACCAGCCAGGACGCACAGGTGGTCGTGGATCGGATCAAGGAGCTGGAGCATCTCGGGTACCAGTTCGAGGCCGCAGACGGCTCCTTCGAGTTGCTCCTGAGAGAAGCCCAGGGCTGGAAGCAGGATTTCTTCGACCTCGAGTCATACCGAGTATTCGTCGAGCACCGCGACGGAGAGGTCGTTGCCGAAGCCACCGTGAAGGTCGCACGTCGGCGACGAGCGCGTCGTCACAACCCGCGAGGGTGACGGTCCGGTCAGCGCTCTCGACCGTGCGCTCCGGGCCGCGCTGGTCGGAGCCTATCCGGAGGTCGCCGACATCACCCTCACCGACTACCGGGTCCGGGACCTCGACTCGAGCGACGGGACCAGTGCCCGAGTCCGGGTGCTCTGCGAGCACGCCAACGTCCGACACCAGCTGGGGGACCGTCGGGGTGCACGAGAACATCATCGACGCCTCGTGGAAGGCCGTCGTCGAGGGGCTCGTGATCGGGTCTGCTACGGTGGAGCGAGCGGAGCGAAGAGACGGGCTGAGTCGAAGGCGAGCAGCTCGGCGTGCGCACTAACTTGGGCCCATGAGTTATTTGACGCCGACAGAACTATGGAAGATGGCGCGAGTCGGTCAACCCGAGCCCCATCCTGACGGGAGTCTTCGCCGTTGTGCCGGTCACCACGTTCGACCTCGATGCGAACGTCGGGACCACGAGGCTGTGGAAAGTCCACAGTGACGGGACGAGGAAGGCGCTCACTTCACCTTCGGTCGTCCAGCACCAATCCCGCTGTGTCGCGGGACGGCAGCCGCCTCGCTTTCACACGCAAAGCGGGGGGCAACGACAAGCCACAGCTGCACATCATGGACTTCTCCGGCGGTGAGGCCGAGGGTGTCACGGATCTGCCGCTCGGGCGTCGGGGCGGCCAGATGGCTCCCGGACGGGTCAGGGCTCGTGCTTGCCGTGCCGCTACTCGAGGGGTTTCCCAGCATCGAGGCAACAGAGTCCGAGCTGGCCAGGAGAAAGGATGGTCCCGCCGAGCCGGTAGTGACCGAGAATGTCGTCTACCGATTCTGGAAGCGCTGGCTCGTCGGCGGCGAGATACACCACCTGTTCCATCTAGATCTCGACCTCCCGTGCCTTAACCGATCTGACCCCGGAGCTGGACCAGCTGATCGCTCTCGACGAGGTTTCCGGAGTGTTCGACGTATCTCCCGACGGCACGGAGGTTGCATTTGCAGCCGATATCGAGCCTGCCCCACATCGACGCTTTCGATTCGCCATCCACACAGTGGCGATCGACGAGCCCCAGCCGCGCCTGCTCGACGCCGCCGAGAGCATTCCCGCCCAACAGCTGCGCCCTCGCTACAGCCCCGATGGGCGCTTCATCGCCTTCGGCGAGCAGCACGAGCCCGACTACTACGCCGACCACGTGAAGTTGGTCCAGATCGATCGGGCGACCGGGGAGAAAACGGACCTGGCGCCATGGTGGGATCGTTCTGCCGGAGGCTGGGAGTACACAACCGACGCAGATCTCGTACTGCACGCAACGCACGAAGGCAGCATGTCTGTGTTCCTACTTGCGGCTGGCAGCGACAAGCCCACCGCATCACCGAGTCCGGCTATGCCCACGGCCCTCGACCGACGCGTGGGCCGCTCTGGCTGAGGTGGAGTCCCCGGCCGAACCGGCCGACGTAGCCGTATTGAATCCCGATGGGATCCGCAGGGTCGGCGGGTTCAACGACAGTTGGGCAAATCGAGCTGGGACGCATCGAAGAGCTCCGGTTCCCGGGTTCGGCGGGGCCACGATCCAGGCGCACGTCGTCTATCCCCCCGGGCTTCGACCCATCCAAGAAATGGCCGTTGATCCACAACATCCACGGTGGCCCGCACAATGCATCCGGCGGGTCGTGGCACTACCGGTGGAACACACAGGCATTTGCGGCAGCAGGCTATGTCGTCGTCTCGGTCAACTTCCACGGCTCCGACTCGTTTGGGGATGATTTTGCCCGCTCCATCCGGGGAGCCTGGGGCGACAAGCCGATGCAAGACATCATGGCGGCCACCGACTACCTGGTCGCCCTCGGATTCATCGACGAGGACCGCATGGCCATCGTCGGCGGGTCGTACGGCGGCGATCCGGTGTCGTGGCTCACCAGCCAGACCGACCGCTTCGCCGTCGCCATCTGCCATGCCGGAGTGACCGACCTGCTCGGCCAATGGGCCAGCGACATCACTTCCGGACGTGATACGGCCGTCGGTGGCACACCGTGGGAGGACATCGATGCGGTGCTGCGCTGGAGTCCCCCTCGCCCATGCCGGCGGGATGAACACACCGACTCTGGTGATCCACGGGGAGAGAGGACTACCGGGTCGTGGTGACCCAGGGTCTGGCGTTGTACGGCGTCCTCAAGCAGAAAGGCGTGGATGCTCGCCTCGTCTACTACCCGGATGAGGGGCATTGGATCGAAAAGCCGCAGAACTCACTGCACTGGTATGAGGAGTTCCTCGCCTGGCTCGACCGCTACATCGGAAAGGGCCCAACGCCATGACCAACTATCACATGTCCCCCGATGAGTTTCGCAAGCATGGCCACGAGATGGTGGACTGGGTGGCCGATTATCTCGCCGACGTTTCCGACTTTCCGGTCAACTCCCGGGTCGAGCCGGGGGCGATCAGGGATGCCCTGCCGCAAGCAGCGCCCGAACAGCCCGAGCCGTTCGAGGATGTGGTCCGGGACCTGAACGACATCATCATGCCGGGGATCACCCACTGGCAATCACCCAATTGGTTCTCGTACTTCCCGGCCAACAGCTCGGGACCTTCGGTGCTTGGCGAGATGGTGGCCGCCGGTCTCGGCGTCCAGGGCATGCTGTGGTCGACGTCACCGGCCGCAACCGAACTCGAAACGGTTGTAGTCGACTGGATGGTGGACCTGCTGGGGCTGCCCCAAACGTGGAAAACGACCGGCCCCGGCGGCGGTGTCATCCAGATGAGCGCATCCGACTCGGCACACGTCGCCATGGTCACCGCCCGCGAGCTGGCGAGGGAGCACGCGTCACTCGACCGCATGGTCGTGTACGCCTCAGATCAGACCCACTCGTCGGTTGAGAAGGGCGCCCGCATCGCAGGCTTTACCCATTTCCGGATAATCCCCTCGGATGACACATTTGCCATGGACCCGTCCGCGTTCGAGACCCAGGTGGCAGCAGATCGTGCTGAGGGCCTCGTCCCGGTGTTCGTGACCGCCACCGTCGGTACGACCGCAACAACAGCCGTGGACCCGATCCGGGCAGATTGCCACGATCGCCAAACGTGAGGACATGTGGGTGCACGTAGATGCCGCATACGGGGGCTCCCCGATGATCTGCCCCGAGTTCCGCCATTACCAGGATGGTATCGAGCTGGCGGACAGCTACACCTTCAATCCGCACAAGTGGATGTTCACCAACTTCGACTGCAACATGTACTACGTGGCAGACCGCAAGCCGTTGATCGATGCCATGAGCATCCTTCCCCCGTATCTTCGCAACGCGGCGACGCTGTCCGGCAAGGTCATCGACTACAGGGACTGGCATGTTCCGTTGGGAAGACGATTCCGTTCACTCAAGCTGTGGTTCGTGCTGCGCCATTACGGGGCCGAAGGCATCCGCTACCACATCCGGGAGCACATCGGATTGGCCGATGGCCTGGCAAAGCGACTCGAGGCGGATCCCCGCTTCGATCTGGTCGCTCCTCATCCATTCGCGCTGGTCGTCTTCCGGCACGTGGACGGGAACGAGGCAACCACCGAGCTTGCGACGAAGCTCAACGCCACCGGTGAGGTGGCGGTCTCACCGACGACGCTCGGCGATATGGCTGCGATCCGGGTCTCCATCGGACAGACCAACACCCATGCCGAGCATGTCGATGGCCTGTGGGCACTGATCGATCGAGCTGGGTTGATGGAAGGACCATCCAGGTGGCGGCGTTCAACACCGAGCTCGAAGCAGAGCTTGCCAAGGCGAGGCTGACCGAAGCTGGGATCGACTCATTCATCGCCGCCGACAACCTCGGTGGCACCTTCCCGATGATGCAGATGATCACCGGCGGGTTCAAAGTGCGAGTACGGGTTGCGGATGAGGCGCGGGCACAGGAGATCCTCGCCGAGCAATACGAGCCCATCGAGTCACGTCCGCCCGCAGCCCTGTCGCGTTTCGGTCGCAGTGCCCGGGCCCTCGCATCGCCCCGAGCGGCTCGGATCAGGGTCGCCGTTTACATCGTGCTCACCCTCTTGGCCGTCCTGGCCGTCATCATCAGCACCACCCGGGGAACGCTCTGACCTGCGTCCCGGGGCCGGCCGACATCCGGCATCAACTTCAGCTCAGCCGCGTTCCCCGGAGGATTTCCAGGAATTCACGCATCATGGAAGCGGTCGCTCCCCACAGAACCCCTTCGTCGAACTCATAGGACCACATCTCGTGACCAAACCAGCGTGAACGCCGCCAACGGTTCTCGTCGAGCATGTCGAGCACGGTCGGCTCGATCACAGCATCGACCTCCTGACGCTCTAACACCCATCGGTTGGGGCGGGCCACCTTGGCAACGACGGGCACGATGAGATTGTTGCGGTTTCGGGTCGTGGTTGGCGTGAGACCCCCAACGACGTGGACACCGTCGGGTGGCAGCCCGATCTCCTCATGTGCCTCCCTGATGGCGGTCTGCTCTGGAGTCTCCCCCACCTCGAGACCGCCGCCGGGGAAGACCACATCGCCCGGGTGGGTGCGCATGTGCTCGGGCTCGCTTGGTCAGGATGACTCGCACCGCCTGAACCTCGTCGCGATAGAGCGGCACCAGGACGGCTGACCTAGCGCTGGCCGGGTGTTGGACTGGTTTCAATGCCCCAAGACGGGTCCATACGTCAAGCACAAGCGCACCTTACGCGAGATGCGGATAAGCTTTGCCGATGGCACAGATGCTTGGCCATGAACCGCGCTTCTCACCGCATCTCGTCCTTCGCCCTTTCCGGCGTAAGGACGTCCCTGCGATGCACGAGGCGGTTCGGGCATCCCTACCCGAATTATCAGAATATCTGCCCTGGGCAGTGAACTATCAGCGGTCGGTCACCGCCCAGTTCGTCAAGGATTCCATCGGTTCTTGGGCAAGCGGGAGAGCATATGACTTTGCGCTGCGGACGCTCGGCGACGATGAGACGCATATCGGCAACGTGTCTGTGTGGTTTGTCTCCCGTGCCAATGCCGTCGGCGAGGTCGGCTATTGGATTCGCAGCGACATGGCCGGTCAGGGCATCGGGACGGAAGCGACCGCCCGAATCCTCCAGGTGGCTTTCGAAGAACTCGAGCTGCATCGCGTCACCGCCCGCATCGCAATCGGGAACGTGGCCTCGGAGCGCATCGTCCAGAAGCTCGGATTCCTCAAGGAAGGAACCCTCCGGGACGAAGTGCGGGTCGGTCGCCGCTGGCTCGATCATTCGGTATGGGGCCTGCTGGAGAGAGAGTGGCGCTATGAACGGCACCGCTATGAGGACGAGGCCTGGGTGTAGATCCCACTGATAGCCCCGCTTGTGTGCCATCCTGACGGGAACCTGAGGCCGCTCCCAGAGCGTTCCACGTAGGCGAAGAAGGTTAGGGTTCCTGGGATATGGATCAACGGACATTACAGATGATCCAGCGCGGTCTGGTCGCGGCCGTCAGCGTGGTGTTGACCCTCATCGTGATCACGTCGTTCCGTGGTCTGTTGGAGCCTCCCGGTGAGACAATTCCCCGCCCTACTACGACCACTGATGCGTCTGCGGCGGGAAGCGACACGTCGACGACAACCACGACGACCACCGCCACGCCAGCGACGGGCGACACAACGACATCTACTGCTCTCGGCACCGCCCTGTGCACAGACCAGCGGCCGACCTCGAGTGACGCAACGGTGCTACAGGTGTACTTACCCCTGCGGCTCGTCGAGCTTCGCAGCAGGCACATTCGTCTATCGCAGCGTCCCCAAGACGGATCTCGTCTTGACGACGACGATGAAGGAGATGACGAAGGGCGTCGAGCCTGCGGAGCAGGAGCTCGGGTTCCGGTCACCGTTCCCGGCGAGCGCGGACGGGTCGTTCCTCGGGGTGAGCCTCGACAACGGCACCGCCTACGTTCAGTTCAGCGCCGGGATCTTCCCCGACGGCGCCGATACCGCCGAGGGCTCGCAGATCTTCCTCTCCACTCTCAACGCCAACGTGTTCCAGTTCGACACGATCAACGCAGTCGAATATCGGCTCGACGGATCCTGCAGCGCGTTCTTCCAGCAGCTCGGCGCCGAATGCGAGACGATCACCAGAGCCGAGTGGCTCTCGCAGCAGGCGTCACCGTAGAACCCGCCCGATCATTGTGGTGCAGGCGGGGGTTTCCGGGGTCTCTTAGGGTGAGATGCCGACGATGACAGTGCCCAAGACGGATCAAATCACATTCGCCGAGTTTCACCGGCAGGCCGAGCCCAAGCTACGCCGTGCCCTGATCGCCCGCTATGGCGGAGAAATCGGTCGTGAGGCAACCGCCGAGGCGCTCTCGTACGCGTGGGAGAACTGGGATCGGGTGAAGGCGATGGGTAACCCACTCGGCTACCTGTACCGGGTCGGGCAGAGTCGCTCCCGTCGATTGTGGCCGCGCCGCGTGGTGTTTGACGCCACCCCGGGCCCGTCACTTCCCTGGGTCGAGCCCGGCTTGCCTGCAGCACTGGACAAGCTCTCGGCACGGCAACGACAGGCTGTGATCCTGGTGCACGGCTTCGAGTACACCCATCAGGAGGTCGCAGATCTCCTCGGCATCTCACGTTCCTCGATACAGAACCACATCGAGCGCGGCCTTGCCCGGCTGCGCACCGAGCTAGAGGTGACCGATGCCTGACCTCAACGACCAAATCCGCCGCTACATCGACGGTCTCGAAGAGCCCGTGTCCATGCAGGAGACGTTGGATCGCCCTTCCGTGCGTCGCTTTCGCGTCCCCGCTGCAGTGCTTGCCGGAGCCGCCATCGTGCTCATCCCGGCACTGGTACTGATCGGACTACGTTTCCTGCCCGCCGGTGGTGGCGAAGTGGCGCAGACGACAACGGTGGCGCCTGTGACGACCACGGCTGCGCCGGTGACAACGACATCGGCTCCTGAGACAACCTCGGCGGCACTTGTTGAGGTGCCTGATCTGTACGGTCTCACCGTAGAGCAAGCGCGCCAGTCGCTACGCGAAGTGGGGCTCGGTGTGGAGGTCACCGAGGAATACCCGAGCCGATCCGATTTCGGATTGATCGCGGGTCAGGATCCGATCCCGGGGGAGCAGATCGAAGCGGGTGGCACTATCGGGATTGGTGTCAACGTGAGAGCACGTTGCCTCGACTACCAGTCCGACCTCGAGAACGCCCGCTCGACAACAGTTCACGTTCTCTTCGAGTGTGCACCCGACGGCCTCTATCCGAACGTGTCGACGCCCATTGTCAGGGTCGAGCCGATCTCCGAATCCGATCCCATCGAGGCGACACTGGGCGCATTGCTCGCAGGTCTCACCGACGAGGAGCGGGCGATGGGCTTCTCCTCGTTCTTCTCAGCGCAATCGGCAGCCGCGCTCAACTCAGTTGAGCTGGTTAGCGGACGACTCATCGTCGACTTCAACGACGCGATCATCATCAACAACGCCAGCACTAGCACAGGCGGCATGTTCTTCATGGCAGAGCTGCAGGCAAACCTCTTCCAATTCCCCGAGGTGGCCGAGATCGAGTTCCAGATCAACGGTAGCTGCCTCGCATTCGGCGACTGGCTGCAGATCGGAGAGTGTGCCGTCTGGACTCGAGCCGATTGGGAGCAGCGAGTTGCTGCCTGGGATGCCGAGCGTGCGCTGCAGCCGCAGGCCGGCGAAGAAACCAACATCGACGAGATCGTCGGCACGACCTTCACCACCGGCTACGGAGATGTTCCACAGCGCATCATGACCGTGACCGGGAACACGCCCGATGGTGGTGGCCTCGAGGTCTTGGACAGCGGCTACGACGAAAGCGGCGGCTGGTTGCTCGACGACTCGTCTGCGGCCGACCTGAGTAACTGGGCTCTCCAGGTCACCGGACGGAACACCGAGATGATCTGGCTGGTCAGATCCCAGGGCCAGACCGACAACGGAAGCATGATCTACACCGTTCGATCTGTGCTCGTCGTGCCCTGGGACGAGCTCCTCCCGGACCTGCACGGTGACCCATTCGTCCAGAGTGGATCGAGCGCATGCACCATTGACGGGCAATCCGATCCTCTCCTCGTCGTAGCAGCGGAGACTGCCGAAAGAGACGGATGGCACGATGGCTGAGTACACGAGTCCTCTGCGGGCGTGGCGCATCGACACAGAGGGCGGTAGCTTCACCGAAATCCCGACCAGCGGAATTGAGTGTCTCTTCGACCTCTCATGACGCTACGGTTGGCCGTTAGATGGCCATTGCAGAGCACCACCCCTTCACGGCGGATCAGTTCGTCGACCAGCACTTCATAGATCTCGATCTGAGCGAGGCGACGATCGCCGATTGCGAGTTCGACGGATGCGCATTTCGCAACGTCATCCTCACGTCGGCAGCGATCAGGCGAACTCGCTTCAGCGAATGCACCTTCACTGCTTGCGATCTGTCGCTCGTCGATCCGGTCGACAGCCACTTCTCCGATTGCACCTTCGAGGACTGTCGGCTCGCCGGGATCAACTGGAGCATCTCGGTGAGACGGGACACGGCAATCCACGAGCCGAACACTTTCAGCCGCTGTGATCTCGCGCTGAGCACGCTGTCGGAACTGGAGCTCGATGGTTACCGCTTCGTCGACTGCAGGCTCACCGAATCCGAGTTTCGGGAGGCCCGATTGATCGACAGCTACTTCGAGCGAACGGACCTCACCGGAGCAGACTTCGCCAACGCTGATCTCTCAGGAGCGACGCTCATCGAGTGCTCGGGTCTCCGCCTCGACCCGACCATCACCAAGCTGGCAGGCACCACCGTGAGCGCCGTCAACGCATTGCAGATCGCCGAAGCGCTCGGGCTGATCATCCATCAGCCTGAGAACTAGCTACCGATCAGGGGTGTGAGGGCGCCGGTGGTGAGCCCTTCAGGTTGAATCCCACATCATCGAGGTAGCACCACCACCAGTCCTCCCCTGGCTCATACGACCGGACGAGCGCATGGCTGGTCGCCTTGAAGTGGGCCGTGGCGTGCCGACCTGGCGAGTTGTCACAACAGCCGACATGCCCGCATTCCTGGCAGAGACGTAGATGCACCCAATTGTGGAGCCCCTTGGCTAGACAGTCCTCACACCCGTCGGAGCTCGGTACCGGTGGCGAGAGATCCTCGGGTAGATGAGCGCAATCAGCCATTGTTGTTTCCTTCCGTTTCGCCGGTTCCTCGTCGACCCAGGACCCTGGGGACGACCTCTTTGCCGAACAGCTCGATCGAGCGCATCGTCACGTCGTGCGGTAGGTTCCCAGCGCTCGGGTGCAAGAGGAAGCGCTCGATGCCGAGCATCTCGCACCACCGGGCGACCTTCTCCGCAACCGTCTCGGGATCACCGACGATCAACGAGCCGTCCGGCCCCGTCATCCAGTTGAACTGGTCGAGCGTCAATGGTGGCCAGTGCCGCTCTCTGCCGATCTTGTTCATCATGTCTGTGAAGCCGGGCCGTATCGTCCGGATCACATCGTCCCTGTCATCGCCGACGAGCCCGAGGGCATGCACGGCAAGCGGGAAATCCGCAGGGTCGTGGCCCGCTTCTTGCAGCGACCGGTGATACAGCGTCACGAGAGTCTTGAAGCGCTTGGGATCGCCGCCGATGATGGCCAGCGCAACCGGGAGTCCAAGATGCCCGGCGCGGACCACGGATGCCGGGGTTCCTCCGACACCGATCCACACGGGTAACGGCTGTTGCTGCGCCCGCGGGTAGATGGCCTGGTTGTCGAGCGGTGGCCGGAACTTGCCCGACCACGTGACCCGCTCGTTGTCGCGAATCTCCAGCAGGAGATCGAGCTTCTCCGCAAAGAGCTCGTCGTAGTCGTCGAGGGAGTACCCGAAAAGGGGGAACGACTCGATGAACGAGCCACGCCCGACAAGCAGCTCGGCACGCCCGTTGGAGATGAGGTCCACCGTGGCGAAGTCTTGGTAGGTGCGAACCGGATCTGCCGAGCTGAGGATGATCACCGCCGAGCTGAGCCGGATCCGCTCGGTCAGGGCCGCGGCCGCTCCGAGGACGACGGCGACCGCAGAAGCCGCCATGTCGACCCTGTGATGCTCCCCGAGCCCGTAGACATCGAGACCGACCTGTTCGGCGAGCACGATCTCCTCGAGCACATCGTGGAGCCTCTGGCCGTGGCTGATCGACTCTCCCGTCGCCGGGTCCCGGTGAGTTTCCGCAAAGCTGGTCAATCCAAATTCCATACCGCCGAAACTAGCCCACTCCAATCCGGCTTTTGGCGTCGGAATGCGGAATATGTTCCGCTTTGCGACGCCGAAACGGGGAAAAAGAGTTGGGGCCCCGGACGGGGCCCCAACTCGACACTACGAATCGGCGACCGGGTCGCCGATTCTCCGATCTACATCATGCCGCCCATGCCGCCCATGCCAGCGTCGTGGCTGTGGCCGGCACCGGCCATCTCCTCTTCCTTCTCCTCGGCAACGAGTGCCTCGGTGGTGATGAGGAGAGCTGCGATCGATGCTGCATTCTGCAGCGTGGCACGGGTGACCTTGGCCGGATCGATGATCCCGGCAGCCATCAGGTCCTCGTACTCACCGGTCGCCGCGTTGAAGCCGAAGCTGCTTCTCGCCGGTGCGGACACGCTCGACGACAACGCCGCCCTCGTGACCGGCATTGACCGAGATCTGACGCAGCGGAGCCTCGAGCGAGCGAGCAACCAGTGCCCGACCGGCCTTGACATCGTCTGTCCCGCCACGGTTCTTGATCGAAGCGCCTGCACGAATCAGGGTGACGCCGCCACCGGCGACGATGCCCTCTTCGACCGCAGCACGGGTCGCCTGGATGGCGTCCTCGATGCGGTGCTTCTTCTCCTTGAGCTCGACCTCGGTAGCAGCGCCGACCTTGATGACGGCAACGCCACCGGCGAGCTTGGCGAGACGCTCCTGGAGCTTCTCACGGTCCCAGTCGGAGTCCGAGTTCTCGATCTCCTGGCGGATCTGCTTGACCCTGGCCTCCACCTCAACGTGGCTGCCGGAGCCCTCGACGATGGTGGTGTTGTCCTTGGTGACGACCACCTTGCGGGCACGGCCCAGCATGTCGATGGTGGCATTCTCGAGCTTGAGACCGAGCTCTTCGCTGATGACGGTTGCGCCGGTCAGGATGGCGATGTCGCCAAGCATGGCCTTGCGCCGCTCACCGAACCCGGGAGCCTTGACGGCGACCGAGCTGAACGTGCCGCGGAGCCGGTTGACGATCAGCGTGGCGAGAGCCTCGCCCTCGAGATCCTCGGCGAGCACCAGAATCGGCTTGCCGGTCTGCATGACCTTCTCCAACACAGGGAGCAGATCCTGCACCGAGCTGATCTTCTGGTTTGCGATCAGGATGTACGGATCCTCGAGGATGGCCTCCTGACGATCGGGATCGGTGATGAAGTACGGGGAGATGTAGCCCTTGTCGAACTGCATACCCTCGGTGAAGTCGAGATCGACGCCGAAGGTCTGGCTGTCCTCGACGGTGATGACACCCTCGTTGCCGACCTTCTTCATCGCCTCGGCGATCCGCTCGCCGATGTTGCGGTCCGCCGCCGAGTTGGCAGCGACGTATGCGATCTGATCCTTCGAGTTCGAATCGACCGGGGTCGCCACATCGGCGATAGCCTCGACGACGTTGGCGACAGCCTCTTCGATACCGAGCTTCAGCTCCATCGGGTTGGCGCCGGCGGCGACGAGCCGCAGCCCGTCGGTGACCATCGCCTGGGCGAGGACGGTTGCAGTGGTGGTGCCGTCACCCGCGACGTCATTGGTCTTGTTGGCGACCTCTTTGGCGAGCTGTGCGCCCATATTCTCGTACGGGTCGTCCAGTTCGATCTCCTTGGCGATGGTGACACCGTCATTGGTGATCGTGGGGGCGCCCCACTTCTTCTCGAGCACGACGTTGCGACCCTTGGGGCCGAGCGTCACCTTGACGGTGTTGGCAAGCTTGTCTACGCCCGCCTGGAGGCTACGGCGAGCCTCCTCATTGAACTTCAGTTCCTTTAGCAGCCATATGGTTCCAGCCTCCTAAGCGAGAACGGCAAGTACGTCACGCGAGGAGAGAATGAGCAGTCCTCACCTTCGACCTTCACCTCGGTGCCGCCGTACTTGGAATAGAAAACGATGTCGCCTTCTTTGACGTCGAGCGGGACCCGCTCTCCGTCCTTGTATTCGCCGGGGCCTACTGCGAGCACTTTGCCCAACTGTGGCTTTTCCTTTGCGGTGTCGGGGATCACGAGCCCGCTTGCTGTCCGCGACTCGCCCTCTTCCTCGGGCTTGACCACGATGCGGTCACCCAACGGCTTGAGATTCATCCGGCTTTCCTCCTTCCGAGGGTTAGCAGTCTGACACTTCGAGTGCTAGATGTTAGCACTCTTTTACCTCAAGTGCTAGCAGACCAACTGGCGAGTGCTAGCCCCCGACTAGCCCGGGCGAGCCCGAGAATCGCCTGAGTTGCAAAGACCGTCGGATCGCGATCGGAGCGGAACGGCTACCGGCCCCCTGCGTGCGGAGATCGGCGAACATGTCCGACAGCTCTTCGGCGGTGAGCAGACCGACCACCTCGCCCGCGTCGACGACCACAAACACGCTGCCCCATCGACCACTCTGGCGCCAGCGCCTGACGCAGACCCGAGTCGAGCGGGACCACATCGCCGGGGCCGATGCCGTCATCGCGTCACGCACCAGGGTGCCGGTCGCGCCTGGCCGTTTCGACCCCGGCGACCTCATGCGTCCCGAAGACGCCGAGCACCCGCCCATCGACGGACACCGGCATCGTTCGCAGCTTGTCCCCCCAGCCGTGCAGCTCCAGCGCGGCGGTGACGGTCGATCGCCGTCGATCGCCATTTCGGTTCGCCGCATCACGTCACCGACCGACAGCCCGGAGATGCGGTCCATGAACCGCTCCTGGATGGCCGAGGTGGACGCCGCCTCGTAGAGGAACCAGCCCACAGCGACGAACCAGACTGCAGATAGGTCCCCGGCAGAAGAACCATGAGGGCCCCTCCCACCACCGCCAGCAGCACTCCGAGCCCACGGCCGGTGCCGACGGCGAGCCGGGTCGCTCTCGCCCGATCGCCGCTCCGCCGCCACACCAGCGCCCGCAGCACCCGCCCGCCATCGAGTGGCAGCCCGGGCAAGATGTTGAAGACACGGCAATCGAGACGTTGGCGAAGCCGAGGATGATGGCAATGACGCCCGACCGAGATCCCATACCGCGGTCAGCGGCCAGCCGACGCCGAGGAACACGACGCCGAGGACAAGGGACGCCAGCGGGACCTGCCAGGGTGACGGCGAGCTCATCGGACAGGGGTCTCGGCCTCGTCCTCGATCTCGGAGACGCCGCCAAAAACGAACAGACGGATGCGGCGCACTGTCAAGCCCGCGCCGGATCGCCACCAGCGAGTGGCTCAACTCGTGGACGAGGACACTCCCGAAGAAACAACCCACCGCCGACAACCGCCGCGAGCAGAAGCAAACCCGACTCGGTAGTCGGGTAAGCACGCTCCAGATCCGCATAGAGGGACCAGGTGAGCAGCCCGGCGATGATGAACAGCGACAGATCGGCAATGACATCGATGCCTTGCACCGACCCGAGACGCAGACCCTCGTCGCAAACCGCTCCCCTAACCGAGACGGAGCGCCGAGCTCACGTCCATGTCCCACGGAGTCAGCTCTCCGCGCTCGAGACGGAACTCTCCTGCAGCCGCGATCATGGCTCCGTTGTCGGTGCACAGCGCGGGCGACGGCAGCAGCAGCTCGACCCCATGATGGTCGGCCTGCTCCTGCAACTTGGCACGAAGTCGTCGGTTGGCGAGCACTCCGCCGCCGCCTGCCACTCTCTGGACACCCGTCGCCTCCACCGCGTTGAACGTCTTGGCGACGAGCACATCGACGATCGCCTCCTGGACCGCTGCCGCGACATCGGCCAGACGGCGGAACCGCGTTGGCGGCCTTCGCCTTCTCCAGATAGGTGACCACCGAGGTCTTGAGACCGGAGAACGAGAAGTGATAGGGCCGATCTGCCAGCGCCCGGGGGAACACGATGCTGCCCGGGTCCCCGCCCTCGGCTGACTTGTCGATGGCGGGCCCACCCGGATACCCGAGACCCATGAAACGGGCGATCTTGTCGAAGGCCTCACCGGCGGCATCATCGATGGTCGTACCGAAGATCTCGTACTCGCCCCAACCCTTGACGTGGACGATCTGGCTGTGGCCACCCGATGCGAGCAGCACGATCGCGGGCGGCTGGAAGGCAGCGTGCTCGAGCCTGGGGGCAAAGAGATGCCCCTCCATGTGGTCGACCCCGATGAAAGGTCGTTCCAGAGTCCACGCCATCGCCTTGGCAAACGAATAGCCCACCATCAGCGCCCCGACGAGGCCGGGCCCCCGGGTGGCGGCAATGGCTTCGAGCTGATCGGAGTGGACGCCCGCCCGACGCAGCGCGAGATGCACCATGGGCCGGATGGCCTCGACGTGTGCCCTGGCTGCTACTTCGGGGACCACCCCGCCGAATCTGGCATGTGCTTCGGTCTGTGACGAGAGCACCGAGGCCAGAATCTCGTGACCACGAACCACGGCGACGCCGGTCTCATCACAGCTGGTCTCGATGCCAAGGATCAACGGGCTACTCATGATGCTCCTCGAGCCCGGATCGGATCTCGTCCAGACGCTCGGCATAGTCGGATTGGTCGATATCGGTTGCCCACATGATCACAGCATCGTCGTCCCGGTAATAGTGCTTGCGCACACCGACCGCCGCCATTCCGAAGCGGTTGTAGAGACGTTGCGCCCCCGCGTTCGTTGCCCTGACCTCGAGAGTGAGGTTGCGGGCACCGCGGGCGAGGCCTGCAACGATCAGTTGGAGCATCAGACGTGTCCCCAGCCCGCCGCGGCGAGCCTCCGGCCGGACCGCCAGGGTGGTGACATGAGCATCTTCTTCGACGAGCATCAAGCCGGCGAAGCCAACGATATCTTCGTCACGCTCGGCGACGATGTAGATACGGTCGTTGAGAGTCAGCTCGTCACGGAAGATTCCCTCGCTCCACGGCTGCGAGTACGTCAGCCTCTCCAGTTCGAGAACCACTGGGATATCGGCGACGGCCATGGGGCGGAAAGAGAGTGAAGATGCCATGGTCATCATCCGGCCGCCCCCGGCCAGACGCCCTCCTCGCGGAAGTCGCTCCAATTGATCTGCGCGTCCGGTTCTCTCATGTAGAGGGGGCGCACATCCTCCGCCCTGACGAAATCATCCGCCTTCGCCTTGAACTGGGCGATCTCCAAGAGCATATCGGCGGCCGGGTAGCGCGGTCTGCCGCGCTTGGCCCGATGCAGGCCCCGCACCACGCTCGAAGGCAGGCTCGAGGTGTCCCCAACGAGGAGCGTGTCTGCGGCGTCGCTCTCGATGAGGTTGTGGAGACCCTGTGCGGAAACGATCTCGGCAGGACCATCCGGGGCGACACCTCCGGGAACGGGTTGAAACGGCCTCGTGGCGTATTGGCTGCGGCGCACATCGACGATCGGCCAGATACGACGCCGCCCGGTAGCGGCCCGCAACGCAAGTGCGGTCAACGAGCTCACGGTCACCATGGGCGCACCCACGGCGGCAGCAATGGCTTGCGCCGTGGAGATGCCGGCGCGGATGCCAGTGAACAGCCCGGGCCCGACGTCGACCGCGACGACGTCGATGTCGACGGGCTTCCAGCCTGCGGTGGCAAATATGAAGTCGATTGCCGGCACCAGGAAAGCGCCGTGACCACGTCTATCCACCCGGACCGACATGGCGACGAGCTCGTCGCCTTCGCCGAGGGCGACCGAAGACGCGCTGGTAGCGGTATCTATGGCGAGGATCTTCACGACAGCAATTCTCCCAGGTCGCGCTTGCACCAGACACCGGATGGAACGAACCGGAAGATACGCTCGTTCTCGCCGGTGATCTCGATGCGCACCAGCAGATGATCGTCGGGGACACCCTGGGAAACCACATCGCCCCATTCGATGAGAAGCACCCCGTCGCGGGCCTGCTCTGGCAAATCGAGGTCTTCGAACTCGGCGGAACTGCCCAGTCGGTACACGTCTGCGTGCACGATCGGCAAGAAGCCCTGATGAACCCTCGCCAGGATGAAAGAGGGACTGGTGAGCGGCTCTTCGACACCGAGCCCCTCCCCGATGCCGGCAGCAAACAACGTCTTACCCGCTCCAAGGCGCCCGGCGAGCAGCACGATGTCGCCGGCACCCAGCAGGGCCGCCAGACGACGCCCGAGCGCCAGCGTCTCAGTTGGGCTCGAGGTGACGACTTCGGTCAATTGAACAGATCCAGTTGCTCGGGGTCAGGCTCCGGGTCCTCAGGCTCGGCGACCGGGTCCGGTTGGCGCCTGGTTAGCTTACCGTCGATGATGGCCCGAACTAGCTGAAAATCCTCACGCATCTCCCCAAGCACGCGGGCGTTCCCCCTCAGTGCCGCAGCCGGGTGAAACGTCGGCACCAGCATCCGGCCCCACCATTCGTAGGCGTTGCCGCGCAACCGGGTGATCCCGGTCTCGGTTCGCAGCAGCAGCTTCGAGCTGAAGTTGCCGAGCGTTACCGCCACTTTCGGCTGAATCAGCTCGAGCTGTGCCCGCAGATAGCCCTTGCACGCATCGATCTCGTCCGGGCGCGGGTCCCGGTTCTTCGGTGGGCGACATTTCACGACATTTGCGATGTAGACGTCGCTCCGCTGCAGACCTATCTCACCGAGCAGCTGTTCCAGCAACTGACCGGAGCGGCCCACGAAAGGCAGCCCCTGCTCGTCCTCCTGCTGACCCGGGCCCTCGCCCACAAAGATCACATCGGCGTCCGGGTTGCCCGCACCGAACACGACATTGGTACGGTTCTCCGCCAATCGGCATCTGGTGCAGCCGACCGCCTGCTCCGCCAGCACCGCCAGCTCGGCGGCCCGCTCCGGTCCCGGCCTCAAGTCAGACATCGCCCACCGCCGGTACCCCCGCAACCGACGTTGCCTGCGTCACGGAATTGACGATGGCGGCGGCAGTCACATTGAACGCCGCCTCCCCGAGCAGATCCATGTCCGCCTCTTCATCTCCACAGGAGACGGCAAATACGATATCTCCGTCGTAACGCGTGTGCGTCGGGCGGATGCAGGCCGCAAGCGCGTCGTGGCTCCGCACGATGAGGCGGAGCAGATCGGACTTCGAGAGATGGGCATCGGTGGCCAGCGTGATCAGTGTCGTGTTCTGCCGGGAGCCCGGGACCTCCGGGGCCTCCAGAGTCGGGCCACCTGTGATCCACCTGCCGCGCAGATCAACGACGTCACCAACGGCATTCACCGCGGCCAATACGCCCACAGTGGAAGTACCGACCCTGACCGCGGCCGACCCGATCCCCGACTTCCTCATGTTCTCGAAGCCGGACCATTTCGAGACTGTGGCCCCGGTGCCTGCTCCAACGGATCCCATCTCGACCGGGGCATCCGAGCGTGCCCGGAACGCGGCGGCGCCATCGTCGGCCGTTGGCGGTGAGTTCGCGCCGATCATCAAATCAAAGAGGATTGCGGCGGGAACGATCGGTACCGGGCCTGCTGGGGTGGGGTGCCCCCGCCCCAGCGTGGCGAGCTCTCTCATCACGCCGTCGGCCGCGGCAAGCCCGAACGCAGACCCTCCCGCCAGCACGATCGCTTGTATCGTCTCGACCTTCATGCTCGGGGCAAGCAAAGCTGTCTCCCGGGTACCCGGTGCCCCACCCCTTGCCTCGAAAGCAGCCATGTTCGGCTCGGGAAAGCTGATGACCGTCACCCCGGTAGCAGCCTGGAGATCGGTCCAGTGCCCGACCTCGACCCCGGGGACCGCGGTCAGAGAGTCATTATGCTCCACAGCCCCTCCGGTAATGGCGGGGCAACCTCGGACCGAAATTGCACACCACCTCGTAGTTGATCGTTTCCATCCACTCCGCCCAATCTTCCGCCGTCACCGAGCCGAGGCCCTGAGTGCCCATGACGACTACCTCATCGCCCACCTCGACCTCGTCAGTGCCTACGTCAATGATGATCTGGTCCATGGTCACCGTACCCGCATACGGATACCTCTTGCCACGGATGAGGACTTCGCCCCCGACACTGGAGAGACGGCGATACACACCATCGGCATAGCCGATCGGCACTGTGGCCACCCGGCCGTCAGCAGGCATCGGGCGTCGCCTGCCATACGAAGGGCGGGCACCTGCCGGCAGGTCACGGACGAATGAGACAGCCGAAACGACCCTCATCGCCGGTTGTAGGGGGAGATCGAGGCTCATCTCGGGGGTGGGTAGCAGCCCGTAGAGGGCGAGCCCGGCTCGCACCATCGAATAGCGGGCATGATCAAACGTCAACGCCCCTGCGGTATTGGCGGCGTGCAGCAGGGGCGGCTCGATACCCCGATCGGCGAGCCTGCCGACGAATTCGTCAAACCTCGCGATCTGCTCGTTCGTGTAGTCCCGATCCTCGTCGGCAACCGAGAAATGAGTCCACACTCCCTGCAGCTCCAGCCGGGGATGCTCGTGCAAGAAGACGGCCAACTCGAAGGCAACGTCTGGAGACGCCCCGACCCGATGCATCCCGGTGTCGAGCTTGAGATGCACCGGCAGCGTCCTGTCGGCCGCCACCTCAGCAGCGAGTACCTCGGCAAATGTGTGGCGATAGACGGTTGGCACCAGATCCCACTGCACGGCAAGCCGCGCCTCTTCCTTGGTGGGCTCGGAGAGGAGCAGTATGGGGACTCCGATCCCGGCGTCCCGCAGCCTGATTCCCTCCTCGACCAATGCCACCGCCAACCATTTGGCGCCACCCTCGATGGCCATCTCGGCGCTGGGAACGTCGCCATGACCGTATCCGTCCGCTTTGACGACCGCACACATCGCAGCCGGCGCAACGGCTTCAGAAATGACGCGGGCATTATTGCGAATGGCGTTGAGATCGACCTCAACATGCGATGGCCTCAAAGGAACTCTCCGATGGTGATACTCAGTTCGGTTGCGGTTACGGTTCGTCGCGACGCCAGATCCGCCCCGGCGACGCCGTGCCAGAAGGCTCCGGATCTCGCCGCGGTCTCCCCGTCGAGACCACCGGCCCACAACGCCGATACAACGCCGGCAAGCACGTCGCCGGTTCCGATCGTCGCCAGTTCGGGACCTCCGGTGGTAACGGCCCACTGCTCGGCGCCGAGCACGAAGGTGGGATTGCCTTTGAGCAGCACGACCGCACCTGTCTCGTCGGGAACGCTCATCGCTTCCTGATAGGAAGCATCTTCACCGGTGAGCCGCTTGAACTCCCCGGCGTGCGGCGTGATCACGGTTGGGTGATCACGGTCTGCGAGGGGTCCGAGGCCACCGAGATTGTTGAGCCCGTCGGCGTCGATGAGCAGCTTCCCGGTGCGGCGGGCGGTTATCTCTTTGCTGAGCCCGTCGTCCGGCCCCAACCCGGGACCGAGGACGACTACGTCGAAGCGATCGGTGTATTCGAGCACCGCCTCGGCGTCGTCCTTCGTGAAGCGGTCGCCATCGCCTATGCCCTTGGTCAACAGGCCCGGGCTCATCGCCGCCACTTGATGCTGCATCGTCCCGGGGCACACCACCGCGGCACTACCCGCACCTGCGCGCAGCGCCGTGCCGGCAGCGAGGACGCCGGCGCCTGCCATCCCGCGGCTGCTGCCGACGACGGCAACGGACCCGACCGACCACTTGTGGGCGGTGCGCTTCCGCGTGGGCACAGGGGCATCTTCGATCTCGCAAACACGAAACTCAGGGTCTCCACCGCGCAGCCCGATGTCGACCACTTCGACGATCCCGCAGCGTTCCGGGCCCTCACCGAGCAGATGCCCGGGCTTGAGGGCGTGGAAGGTCACCGTGACGTCGGCGCTGAACACCTCCCCGCTGCTCTCGCCAGTGGCCGCTTCGAGACCGCTGGGCACATCGACAGCGATCACTGCGGAATCGTGATCGAGCCATGGAACCACCGACGGCGGCAACTCTCCCCGGAACCCGACACCGAAGAGCGCATCGATGACTAGGTCGGCCGGTTGCGGCTCCCCCAGCCGGACCACTCTCACTCCCGCCGCAACGGCACGGATTCCCGCGATCCTGGCGGGCGAGTAGTCACCGCGGGGATAGCCCAGCGCGTGCACGACCACATCTGCTCCCCGCTTGGCCAGGTACCTGGCGGCTACATAGCCGTCTCCACCGTTGTTTCCCTTCCCGGCGAGGACGACGACTCTGGAGCCGTAGCCGATTCCCATCTCGGCCGCGGCCAGCGCGACCCCGTATCCGGCCCGCTCCATCAACGTTTCCACCGGCTCTTCGCTTGCCGCGTCGAGCCGATTCGACTCCTCAGGGCTGATAACCAAACGCATTCGCAGATTGTAGGGACATCACCCGATCGATCTGGAAGGTGGGCGAGTCGGTCGGTGAGCACGACAGACTGCTCAGCGCCTCACGGCAGGATCAAACCGCCACAGTCGAAGCCCGCAAGCACCCCTGCCTGCTCCGCCGACATCTGTTGAGACTGGATGCCCTGCGACACGAGCGCAGCCCCATTGAGCGTGTAGTCCTCGAACCCGCCCTCGAAGACGCCGTCATCGACACGTTGAGCAAAGGTACGGCGCACGCTCCCGTCACCGGGGCACACGACGCCCGATTCTGCACCTACGGAGGCTCCGACGCTGAAGACCGCCGCCATCCCCCCCGCCGTGATCCGCGTGGCGACACAGTCCGAGATGTCGTAGAGGCCGATGAGCATCGTCGATGCGCCTGCCCCGACGGTGACGAATGCTTCCTCGGTTCCATCGCCGTCGATGTCAAAACCTCCGATCGGCCGTGGCGGGAACAGGTCATCGGCGTGCGTGATCGCCGCATCAGCGCCGCCGCCGTCTGCAAAGACCACTCGCATCCGCCAGTCATTCGGAGCCGCCTGGTAGGTGAGCAGTTCGTCCTGGTTACCGTCGCCGTCGAAATCGCCGGGAATCCCGGCGAACGTCAGCGTTCCCTCGGGTAGCGGCTGCGGCGCCGGGCATAGCGACACCGGCACTGTTGTAGTTGTCGACGACGTAGTCGTCGAGGTGGTCGTTGTGGTCTCGACCTGGTTGGTTGTTGTCGTTGCCCCGGTTGTCCCTGGTGCGGCAGCCGTCGTGGTCGTGGCCACCGTTGTGGACGTGGTCGTAGTCGAAGATGTGGATGTGGCTTCGCTCGTCCCGCCGCAACCGGCGAAGGCCAGCGTCAGGATCACTATCACCGTGGGCAGACGTTTCACTTCACTCTCCAAGTGACAAGGCCATGACCAGCGCCTGTCCGCCGGTATGGGTGATGGTCACCATCACCTTCTCCACACCGATCATCTCGGCCCTGCGGGCAGCTTTGCCTGACAGCCTCACCGTGGGTGCGCCTCCTCCGGTGATCTCGATGTCCTTCCATGGAACATGCCGCCATCCCACGCCGAGGCTCTTCATGACTGCCTCCTTGCCTGCGAATCTGGCGGCCAGACGCTCAGATGGGTCCTTGTAACGATGGGCGTACGCCCATTCATGATCGGTGAAGCAACGCTCTCTGAACCGCGTCCCGTCTTTCTCGAGCAGATGACGGACCCGATCGACCTCGGCCAAATCGACTCCCATACCCACGATCTCCATGGTCGGAAGAGTACCGAGACCCGTCCGGTATGACACGGTTTCGTCATCGGGGTGTCCCCACGATCACGACGAATGAGCCGCTCGTGATGCCATCGCCTGAGGCGTATGCGGCGAGGTCGCCGTCGTAAACGGTCCCGGCGATGATGATCTTCCCGTTGAACAGGTAGGCCTGGCTCACACCACGCAGCGCACCCTCCGCTTCGACGATTGCCTCAGACCAATCCCCCGATTGCCTGAGAAAGACGCTCACACCCATACGGCTCGACTCTGCCCACCGAGCCTCAATCGCCGCATAGGCCTCCTCGTCGGTGATGGTGACGACATCACCGTTGTCGAGAGTCACGTGGGTAGCAGCGTTCGCCCAGCTCACCGCGTCAGATCCTCCCGTGTCCCATCCCAGCGTCAAGACGATTTCCCCGGTGGCCGTTGTCACCACGAGCGCCGTCTCCCCTTCACCGAAGGTGAGCGTGTATCCATCCTTGTCGATCACGAGCGGCAAGGATTCGGCCCATACCTCCCGCTGCAAGAGCACAGCCAGATTGCCCGCCGTATCGGCGGTGAGATCGGCGAGGTATACCCAGGAACCGTCGCTCTGCGCCGGGATGGAGAACTCAGAGGCCCACGCGGTCCCGTCGGACGACGACCACAATGAGGATCCGATGTCCCCGTCGCCGGCAGCGACGAAGCCGCCGTCGACCCAGACGATGTTGCTGAGCCACAGATCAGAGCCATCCCGGGCCACGCTGGACCATGCACCATCCTTCATCGTCCAAACGAGGCTGTGACCACCGAAATCCTCGTATGCCTCCACAAGAGCAACGAACCCGTCTCCCGTCGAAGCCAGCGCCGTTACGGTGCCGTCGCCGGTGTCGGATACGACCGTCGAATCCCAGGTCGCGCCGTCCACAGACGTCAGTAGCTCAGTGTGGCTGGCGTAGTCACCTACCACATCGATCGAGCTCATCCCTCGATCCTCGGCCCGGTACCACTGGTCCCAGGTGACCTCGACGTACACCCGACCCGTCTCCGGGTCGACGATGCGTGGTGGCGGGCCCTGGTATAGGAGCTCGAGGGTTCCCGCGACAATCTCGTCCCCCGATGCTGCGTCGACAACCCGGAAGCTGCCTGCCATCTCATCGATCTCGACGACATAACCGTCGTACTCGATCGATACGGGCTCATAGACCGGATCATCGGAGACGCCGGGAAGCGGCAATGGCGTACCCATCCCGTAGCGGTCGTAGTAGCTGCCCATGGCGTCGTCCCACACCTCGAATGGGATTGTGACGATCGCCTCGCCCGTCGCTGGATCGCATATGACCTGACCTTCGCTATCCCAGTGGAAGAGATCGCCGACCGATCCCGTCATCAGCTCGTCGCCGGAAACCGGGTCGAGCACCCGGAAGGTGCCTGCCTGGTAGCTGAGCTCCACATTGACATCGCCAAATTCGAGTACCGCCGGCTGCTCGTTTGGATAGGACTCGAATACCACGGCGATGGCGATCCCGGCCGGCCCAGCTGCCGCTCTCTGCACGTAGGCATAGTCGGTGTCACCACCGCCAAGAGCGAGCTCGTGCTCGACCCAGCTCACCCCGTCGACGGTTGTGTACAGGTAGTGCCCGAGAGGCTCATCGTCCCACGCCTCGACGAAGACGAAGACGCGAGATCCATCTCCGACGATGCTGCCTACCGAAGACGCGGCGGGGAGACGCTGCACCGCCCCTTCCTCCCAATCGAGCCCGTCCTCAGAGACGTAGGTGACGATCATCTGCGAGTTGGAATCGGCGTCCCATCCGGCAGTCACCGCGACGAGGCGACCATCGAGCTCGCCGAGCCAGTTGACGTCGGCGGGAACGCTGACAGCGAATTCGAATCGGTCCCACGAGTAGTCGGCAGACGGGAAACTCGAGACGATCCCGAGCTCGGTCGGTCCCATGTTCGTGATCTGCGAGCCGAGCGAGAGAATCGCAGCGGGCATGATCGCCGAGCCGTAGTAGTCGCCGGGGCCTGCGCCAAAGCTCGATGCCGAGGCCGCTGACGTGGTAGGCGGTGCCTCGGCGACATTGTCCGATGTCTCGGTCACCGGCGGCTCGTAGGGAACGGTCATGGTGGGCGCTCCCTCATTGGGAGTGAGCGCCTGCTCGCTACCGGGACCATCGCTGCGAGTGAGTAGGAACGTCATCAGCCCGACAACGACAACGAGCGCAACGACCGTCCTCGGGTTGAACGGCGTCCAGCTCCACCGTTTCCTGGTGGGTTCGAGCGTGTCGTGGGTCTCCCCGTTCGCCATGACCCGTCCTCTCGTTTTCGGGCTCCTATTTATGACGTCGCCAACCGCACAATGGTTCCACGCCACTGGCCCCTTCTGGCGTACCTGAAGCCACCCACACAACCTCGCTCGACAACACCACACGAGCTCTGTGCAACAGAACTCGATTCTGGCCGGAGGTGACCTCGCCCAGAGGGCGAGGCACCTACTCCACGGTCACGGATTTGGCCAGGTTCCTCGGCTGATCGATGTCGTGGCCCCGCAGCCGGGCTACGTGATAGGCGAGCAGCTGGAGCGGTATCACCGCGGCCACCGGTCCCAAGAGATCATCGGCACGGGGGATCCGCAGCACGCTGTCGGCGTACTTGTGGATCTGCTCGTCGTCGTCATAGGCGACGGCGAGCACCTTGCCTCCACGCGCCTTGACCTCCTGGACCGCTGAGATCGTCTTGTCATAGACGCTCTGCTGGGTCAGCACGACGATCACAGGAGTCCCCTTGGTGATCAGTGCCAGGGTGCCGTGCTTGAGCTCCCCGGCAGGCATCGCCTCGGAATGGAGGTAGCTGATCTCCTTGAGCTTCAACGACCCCTCCATGGCGACCGCATAGTCGAGGCCCGCGCCCGATGAAGTAGACGTCCTCGGCGTCGAGGATCTCTTGAGCAGCGGCGACCACCTCGTCTTCGTGATGTAGCAGCTCCTCCACCTGCGCAGGCAGCAGGCTGAGACCATGAGCCACCCGGGTAGCCAGGTCCTCGTCGACCACACCGCGGGCACGCCCGATGCGGAGCGCCAAGCAGGTATTGGGCGATCAACATCGCAAGATATGCCTTGGTGGATGCCACCGAGATCTCCGGTCCCGCCCTGGTGTAGAGGATGTCGTCGGCCTCACGGGCCAGAGTGCTACCGACCACGTTGGTCAGTGCCAGCAGCCTCGAGCCCCGCTGCTTCGCCAGCCGGGCCGCGGCAAGGGTGTCTGCCGTCTCTCCCGATTGGCTGATGGCGACCGTGAGGCTCCGCGGCGAGATGAGTGGGTCGTTGTAGCGCATCTCGTGGGCGTACTCCACAAACGTGGGGATTCGCAGCAGTCTCCTGAAGATCTCTTTCCCCACGAGGCCGGCGTGATATGCGGTGCCGCACGCGGTGATCCACAGCTCGTCGAAGGTTCGGGCGAAGGAATCGTCGAACTTCACGTCCTCGAGCCAGACCTGCCCGTCTTCGTTGATGCGTCCGGCGAGCGTCTCGGTCACCACGGCAGGTTGCTCGTGGATCTCCTTCAGCATGAAGTGCTCGAAGCCGCCCTTTTCGGCTTGCTCGGCGTCCCAATCGATGTGCAGCGGCTCCCTGGCGATCGGGGTCGCCTTCGATGGTCTCGATGACGGCTCCGTCCTTGGTCACCGTCACCATCTCGCCGTCCTCGATGATCAGGAACTCGCGGGTGCGGTGCAGCACCGCAGGGATGTCGGAGGCGAGGAACATCTCGCCGTCACCGATGCCCACGATGAGTGGGCTGATCCTCCGCACTGCAACGATCTTGCCCGGTTCCAGCCTGGTCATCACCACCAGGGCGTACGCACCCTCGGCTTTGGCAACGGCCCGCCGCACCGCGGCTTCGAGGTCACCGTCGTACTCGTCGGCGACGAGATGGGCGAGTATCTCGGTATCCGTATCGGAGGTGAACGAGTGCCCGAGATCCTGCAGCTCCTCCTTGAGCGTCAGGAAGTTCTCGATGATGCCGTTGTGGACGACAACGAACTCGCCCGATGGGTCGGTATGGGGGTGAGCATTGAGATCGCTTGGCTCGCCGTGAGTGGCCCACCTGGTGTGGCCGATGCCGATCGTTCCCTGAACGGGTCTGTCGGCAAGTAGGGTCGCCAGCCGATCGATCTTGCCTTCGGCCTTACGTACGTTGATGCTGCCGTTGCTGACCGCGACTCCGGCGGAGTCGTAACCCCGGTATTCGAGACGACGCAAACCGTCGAGGAGCACCGGCGCAGCCTGTTGCGGGCCGACGTAGCCCATGATTCCGCACATGCGAGAACCTCCGTCTTGGGACCGGAGGCACCGGGCAGGGTCGCTGACCCTGCTCCACATCGGAAGCGAATCTGTGCCCGGGATCGCTCCCGGGTTTTACCGCTCCGTTACGGCCGTGGACGGCCGGAAGGGCACCCGCCGACTGATCGATCATCCCTCCACCTCGTCACCTCGGCTGATGCCGAGGGCTGGCGCTGCTGAGTTACGACGTCTCCGGTCGGTGTCAGTTGTGGCCGTACACTACCGCGTCTCGCCGCATAGGCACCGTTCGGTACTCGCAATCGGTCATTGTCTGTGTGTCGTATGGGCCGTGCGCTCGGCTCTCTCTCAAGGCGCGCATCGTTTAGCAACGACCGGGTGACCAAACGGCTACATCCTCGCCACCGAACGGTTGTGCATGCGGCAGCCTTGTCGGTCGCGCGACTGATGCCCGCGCAATCTTCTCGTATGGTTGTCTCATGGAGAAAATACGGCTTGGTGAGTTGTGTGCGGCGACTTCGCTGTTCACCGATCTGGGTACCGGGCAGCCGGTAGAGCATGGTCTGCGCAGTTGCCTGGTGTCCATGCGGCTCGCCCATGCTCTCGGTCTCGACGTTGCGACCAAGAGAGAGACGTTCTTCGTTTCACTCCTGCGGTTTCTTGGCTGTACTGCCGACAGTTACCTGGCCGCCGAGCTGTTCAACGGGGACGATGTGGGCTTTCTATCGAAGATGGCTCCGGTAGCGATGGGGTCGCCTCGCGAGGAGTTGGTCGGGCTGTTCCAGGCGGCCACCGGCTCGGCGGGCTTTCCGGGGGGTCTTCGTGCACTGTTCGGTGCGTTCGCCGATCGGACGGGGAAGGACCAGTTGCTGGAGGCCCATTGTGAGGTGGGCTCTCGCCTCGCCACCGATATGGGCCTGCCGCCAAATGTGTCCGGTGCGTTGGCAGTGGCGTATGCACGCTGGGATGGGAAGGGAGTGCCGCGGGGCGTCGGCGGCGAGGACATCCCCATTTCGATAAGGGTGTCGCTGGTGGCCCGGGATCTCGAGTTGTGGAGCCGTGACTTCGGGCCGGAACGAGCTGCAGAGACGCTGCGAAAGCGATCGGAGCGTGCCTATGACCCAACGGTGGCGGCCGCTTGCCTGAGCTTCGGTATCGACCAGTTGCGCCGGAGCGATGACGACCTGTGGGAAACGGTGGTAGGGATGGAACCCGATCCATGGGCAATCGTGGCGGGGTCGGAGGCGATCGGACGCGCCCTAGGTGCGTTGGGGGACTTTGCGGATCTCAAGGCTCCTGAGTTCGGCGGCCATTCCCGCAGCGTGCGACGGATTGTCGAAGCAGCGGGCGAGCGCGCACGGTTGAGTCGTGCCGAGAGCGAGATCCTGGGTATGGCCGCCAGCGTTCATGACGTCGGCATGGTTGCCGCTCCCGCCCGAGTGTGGCGGCGAGCCGATCGCAGCCCTGCGGAGGTGGAACAGGCGCAGGCGCATCCGATGTGGAGCCAGCGACTCCTGTCGAGGGTGGGAGGTCTCGGCGAGGTAGCAGTGTTGGCGGGCCGTCATCACGAGCGCAACGACGGCAGCGGCTATCCGGCGGGGCTCGAGGGCGATCTGGGTAGGTCGGTCGGGCTGCTCGCGTGTGCCGAGCTGTATGAGGAACGCATGCGTCATGGCTGGAGTCTGGACCGTGTCGCCGAGGAAATCACGCGTCTTGGTGGCGCCGGCGGTCTGGCCGCAGGTGACGTGCGCTGTGTGCTCGACGCGGTGGGGGTGGCGATGCCTCTCGTAGAGGTCGAGCGTCCTGCGGGGCTCACCGAACGAGAGGTTGATGTGCTCCGGCTTCTCGCCACGGGCCACACCAACCGCCAGATCGCCGCCCGGCTCGGCATCACGATCAGGACCGTTGGCTCTCATGTGGAGCACATCTACGCCAAGGCGCAAGTGCGAACGAGGGCGGCCGCAACCCTGTTTGCGGCCAAGCACGATCTCGTCGGATAGATCGGGTATTCACCCGATGTGCTTGCCCGCCGCTCGAGGCAAGATGGCGGCCGGAGCGAGTGAGGAGTGGAGCATGGCCGTCGCCCACATGAAGGATGCCGACCTCTACTACGAGGTACACGGGACCGGCGAGACGTTGTTCCTGACCCATGGCTCTTGGGGCGATGCCACCGGGTGGCGGGCCGTGATTCCCGGTCTCGCAGAGCGGTACGAGGTCGTGATCTGGGACCGGCGCGGCCACAGCAGGAGCTCGGGCGGCGAACGCTCCGGCACCATCGATGACGATGCCACGGATCTAGCGGAACTCATCCAACACCTCGATCGGCCGGGGGCACACGTCTATGGATCATCGTCGGGTGGCACCGTTGTGTTGAAACTGTTGGCTGCCCGACCCGATTTGGTCTCCAGTGTCGTCGTCCACGAACCGGCCGTTCCCGGCCTGCTAGACAGCCTCGAGGACACAGAGACCAGAACACTGCTCGAGGAGATGAATGACAGCCTCGACAGAGTGCGGGCGATGATCGAGAGCGACCAGCACGCCGCTGCCGCAGAGTACTTCATCGACAACGTCGCCATTGGGCCGGGGGCGTGGGATCGGTTGCCGCAAGAGGTGCGACGGGCCTTCACCGCGAACGCGCCCACCTACGCCGAGGAGCTCTGCGACCCGACGGCGTTTGTCGTTGATACCGACACGATCGCCGCCGCCGACATTCCGCTGCTGATAACGCACGGAACGGAAAGCCCGCCACTGCTACTGGCAGCCACCCATAAACTCATCGATGGGCTCCCGGGAGCCCGGGTTGTGACACTCGAGAATTCGGGGCACGTTCCTTACCGGACGGATCCGGATCTATGGCTGCAGACATACGTCGGTTTCCTGCAAACGGTGAGCGCGAGTCGCACCGGAATAGCGTCGTAGCCGGTCTTCCATCGCCACGCCGCTGAAGAGGTTCGGCCGCGGCGCCCTCGGTGATGATCTCCCGCCAACTACCCTTTCGGCCGCCATAGATGAACTCCGCGTGCCTTGGTATACTCGCGATCGTAAGGGGAGTATCCCGCAACTAGCACTGCCGTCAGTACGGCCCGAGGCCCGGCGTGTTGGCCCATTACGGGTGGGAGAGACCTTCGTGTATGAGTGACTCACGAAGGCTAGGAGTGCGGAATGACCACCCCCACCAGATTCGCATCGACGACTCTGAACGACCTCATCGAGTCCCTGTTGGACATTCGGTCGTCGAGCACGCGATGCGCTGATTCGTTGCGCAACGAGGCCGTTGAGGCACTATCCCAGCGCGATCTCAGCGACATGATGGACCAGGAGGCACCGGCGCCCGATGCAGACGCCGATGCAATATTGCTGCTGGCTCGGCGGTCCGAGGAGAGGCTGCTGGACGTGGACCGGGCGCTTGAGCGCGTCGCCGACGGAACATATGGGTACTGCACAGCTTGTGGATCAAAGATCCCTCTCCGGCGGCTACGGGCGCTTCCCTTCACGCCTTTTTGCGTGAGATGTAGCAACGATCGCACGGGCCGCGGTGTCGCGAGTTTCGCCTCGCAATCGGCCGGCGTATTAGATGAACCGGACCCTCGGTCGAGCAGCCCGTTCGAGGAGACGAGCACATGAAGGTGTACACCGAGCCAGAGTGGCGACGATTCTCGTCGCTGGTGGACGAACAAGAGCACCTCACCGCCTTGCTGGGAGGGCTGAGGACGGCCGCAACTACCCGTGAGGACTACGAGCCACACGACGTCACCGACGACATCGCCGCGATTCAGGCCGATGCAGTCGAGATGCGCCTTTCCGCCGTCTCCGCGGCAATCGAACGATTCCGGTCGGGAGGGTACGGTCGCTGTCGCTCTTGCGGGTCGCCGATCGGTAAGGAACGGCTAGACGCTCTACCTGCGACCGAAGTCTGTCGGGATTGCAGCTGATCGAACAGGAGCGGCTCAGCTCAATGCTTCCGTAACGACTGCGCCGAGCTCGGTCGCTACGCGCTGTGCCGTCTCGGCAGTCGGCGCTTCGACCATGACCCTGACCAGCGGCTCGGTCCCCGAGGCCCTTATCAGGATGCGGCCGTCGCCACCCAGCTCCGCCTCCGCCTCGCGAACGGCATCCCAGAGGATGCCTGCCGTCTCTAGTCGCCCTTTGTCCGCGACCGGGACATTCAACAACACCTGCGGATACTCGGTGATGACCTTGCGTAGCTCGGCAAGTGGTTTGCCAGTAGCCGCGAGCACCTCGGCCAATCTCACCGCGGTGCGCAGCCCATCTCCTGTTGTTCCCCGGTAGAAGATGATGTGCCCGGATTGCTCCCCGCCAAGGGCAGCCTTCACCTTCCGCATCCCCTCGTACACGTAGCGGTCGCCCACTGCCGTCGCCAGCATCTCGATGCCGAGGTCTTCCATGGCCCGCCGGAAACCGAGGTTCGCCATGACGGTGCTCACCACGATGTTGTTCTTCAGCTTCCCGGATTCTTTGAGGTGTTTGGCGAAGATGGCCATGAGCACGTCACCATTGGCAACGACACCGTTCTCGTCCACGGCAATGAGCCGGTCGGCATCTCCATCGAATGCGAGGCCAACCCTGCCGTTCACGTGCTCTGCGATGTACTCCGGGACCGTGGCGCCGCAACCGTCGTTGATATTCAGGCCGTCCGGGTTGTTGGCGTGGACCTCGACGGTTGCGCCGAGCTGCTCCAGCAAGCGCGGTGCTGCCCGGTAGGCAGCGCCGTTGGCGCAGTCGAGGACGAATTCGAGCCCGCGCAGGCTGTACTCGACGTTCTCTGCCAGGTTGTCGACGTAACGCCCGATCGGATCATCCAGGTCGCTACGGATCCCGATCAGGGCACCGTCGGGATGCTGCCATGGCGCTCCCCGGCGATAGCGCGACTCGATGACCGCTTCCTGGTCGTCGTCGAGCTTGCCGCCATTAGGCCCGAGGAACTTGATCCCGTTGTCGTGAGCCGGGTTGTGAGACGCGCTCACCATCACTCCGAGCGGTGCCTCGAGCTGCCGGATCAGACGTGAGACACCGCCGACCGGCAGGACACCGACATCGATCGTGTCAACACCGACGGAGCTGAATCCGGCATGGAGCGCCGTAGTGAACATCGGGCCGGAGCGGCGGGTGTCACGACCGATGATGACGGGACCGTCGGTGCTTTCCCCGGCGGCGCGCGCCAAGTTCGAGGGCAATATCGACCGTGAGGTCGGTGTTGGCGCGACCGCGAACCCCGTCTGTGCCAAAGAGGCGATTGACGCCGGCCACGCTCTAGCGCTTGGTGAATTGCGGAGCGCGCCGTGCCTTGCGAAGACCGTACTTCTTGCGCTCCACACGACGTGAGTCACGGGTCAGCATGCCACCCCGCTTGAGGGTGGGACGATGCTCGGGGTCGATCTCGACCAGAGCACGTGCGATACCGAGCCTGAGGGCATCGCTTTGCCCTGTGGTTCCGCCGCCCTCGAGTTTGGCGACAACGTCATACTGACCTTCGACATCGGCAGTGCGCAGCGGTTCCAGCACACGCTGCCGCAGGGCTGCGTGCGTGAAGTAGTTGTCGAGGGCACGACCGTTGAGCGTGATCTCACCGGTTCCGGCATAGAGACGGACCCGGGCAATGGAGCTCTTGCGGCGGCCGGTAGCTTGAACGAGCGGCTTTGCCATCAGGCTCCAACCTTTCTGATATCGAGCGGCTGCGGATTCTGCGCCCCGTGCGGGTGCTCGGGGCCTGCGTAGACCTTCAGCTTCGTGATGATCTGACGTCCGAGGCGATTCTTCGGCAGCATTCCCCTCACGGCATTCGTGATCACCCGATCGGGGTATGTCGCCCGCAGCTGCCGGAGCGATGATGCCCGAAGCCCACCCGGATAACCCGAGTGGCGGTAATAGACCTTCTCGTCCTCTTTGCGTCCCGTGACGGCCACCTTCTCCGCGTTGACAATGATCACATAGTCACCACCGTCGACGTGGGGGGCGAAGGTCGGCTTGTGCTTGCCGCGCAGGATCTGCGCAACGTTCGAAGCCAGCCGGCCAAGCGGGACATCGGCCGCATCGACTACGAACCACTCATGGCTCAAGTCGCCGGGCTTCGGCGTAAAAGTTCTTTGCAGTTTCGGCTTCATTTAGACAGTCCTCGAACAAGAGAAGGCGCACATAGAGGAACCCCCGGCGCGCGGGAGTGAGTGCATGATACGGCATCACGCGCTCGCGCGCCAACCGGATCAGTAATCCACCCGGACCAGAGTGAGCCCATGGGCGGGAGCCGCACCTTTTGCCTGCTGGCGGTTCCGTGATGCCAGGATACCGGAAACCCGATCCGGTTCGACCCGTCCCCTCCCGATCTCGACACAGAGCGCTACAACCGACCGCACCATCTGATGACAGAATGAGCTGGCCGAGATGTCGAGGGCAACCAAACCCGAGCCACGATCGGTCCAGGCGACCGCGTCGAGCCTGCGCACCGTGCTTCGATCTCCTGCCTTCCGGCAGAACGCGGCAAAATCGTGCTCACCGTGCAGCGGGGCGACCCCCTCATTCATCGCGTCGATGTCGAGAGGGGTCTCGTAGTGCCACGCGGTTCTTGCCAGGAACGGGTCGGGTGTCGCTCGGTTCAAGATCAGGTATGTGTATGCCCGGGCCCTGGCCGAGAAACGAGCATTGAAATCTGGTGAGGCGACCGTGACGGCGGCCACCGCGATCTCAGGAGCGAGTTGGCGATTGAGGGATCGGGTCAGGCGACCCGTGTCGAGATCGGCTTCTGAAGAGAAGGAAACCACCTGTCCCGTGGCGTGAACACCCTTGTCCGTGCGTCCCGCCACTGCCGTCTCCACTTCACCGGTGAGCCGGAACAGTGCTGCTTCGAGCTCACCCTGGACGGTGCGCACTCGGGGCTGGCGGGCGTAGCCATGAAATCCCGTCCCTTCGTAGGCAAGATCGATCCGGTAAGTCGTCACCACCGTGTCCGTTCGCTCAAACGAGAGGCGACAGGTTGAGGATCCTGGTGACGATCACCAATCCGAGGAGCGCGCCGACCGCGGTGAGCAGTGCCTGGCCTCTGGGCAGATCGCTCGCGTACTCGATCCCCCGCCCGATGATGAAGATGAACCAGGCGAAGCCGAGGAAATAGGTGAGCAACCCGACCCGGTTCAGCACGAGGGCGATCAGGAGCGTGAGCACCGTGGTGGGCCAGGCGAACCCGGTGAATCTCATATAGGTGCTGAATTCCCCGTGCCCTTTGAGCCCGTACCGAACGATCGCCCACGCGATGCCCGCATACAACAGCCAGTTGATCAGGGCACCGAGCACCAATCCGATCAGCAGATCCCAGTTGCCGATGTTCACGACGGACCGCAAACCGCCGATGAACCCGATGAACATGATCAGCGGGGTGAGCGCGACGAGGATCAGCGCATCACCGGTGGCGCGGTCGTTGAAGTCCATCCATACGAACGCGTCGCGCTTGAGCTGGAGGGTCTGCAAGAACCTGTGGAACACTTCTGCCATCGCCTACCTCTGGATCGGAACCAGCACGAGCTTAATGCCACGGCGGTGCCCGTTATCGGTTGGATTACCCTGGCAGGAAAGTCTCCACGAGAGGACGGGCAATGCAATACGGACGTCTCGGAAAGACGGGATACGAGATCTCACGAGTCGGCTTTGGTGCATGGGCCATCGGCGGAGACTGGGGCAACGTCGGCGAGGACGATGCCATGGCCGCCCTCGATAGCGCCCTCGACAACGGCATCACCTTCTTCGACACCGCTGATGTGTACGGGGATGGCCGCAGCGAGCGTCTGATCGCCCGACTCCGCGCTGAGCACCCGTCGGTGTCGTTCACCGTGGCAACCAAGGCAGGCCGACGGCTCGACCCTCATGTTGCCGCCGGCTATACCGCGGCCAACATCGAGGCCTTCATCGATCGCAGCCTGAGCAATCTCGCTGTCGACAGTCTGGAGCTGGTGCAGCTCCACTGCCCTCCCACCGACGTGTATTACAACCAGGACCTATTCGAAGGCCTCGACGCACTCGTCGCCAAGGGCAAGATCCGTCACTACGGCGTCAGCGTGGAGCGGGTGGAGGAGGCCTTGAAGGCAATCGAATACCCGGGAGTGGACACGGTACAGATCATCTTCAACATGTTCCGTCACCGTCCTTCCGAGCTGTTCTTCCAGCAGGCAAAGAAGCGCGACGTCGGCGTGATCGCCCGGGTCCCGCTCGCCAGCGGCCTCCTCACCGGCAAGATGTCGAAGGACACAACCTTCTCAGACGACGATCATCGCAAGTACAACCGGCACGGCGAGGCATTCGATGTCGGCGAGACCTTCGCCGGAATCGACTTCGAGACAGGGCTCGCCGCCGTCGAGGAGATACGAGCGCTCGTCCCTGAGGGAGCCACGATGGCCCAGTTTGCGCTGCGGTGGATACTCATGTTCGATGCCGTGTCGACGGTCATCCCGGGCGGGAAGAACCCGCAACAGGTAACCGACAACGCCGACGCGGCCGATCTGCCACCGCTCTCGGCGGCAACGATGGCTGCCATCGACGACATCTACACGAGGTACGCCCGTCCCCAGGTCCACCACCGCTGGTAGGCCTCACCGGCAAACCGGTGTAGCCCTATCTGCTGAGGAGTTTGCGTGTCGCCCGCAGCACGGACTCGTCGGTGACCAGACGGGCGACCTCGTCCAGAGCAACCCAGCGCACATCGAGCACTTCGTCGGAGTCGACCAGATGCTCTTGTGCCGCTTCCAGCAGGAAGCGGCAGTCGAAGTGGGTGTGGGCAGGTCGGGCTCCACTTGGCGGAATCGCATGGACGTCCACGTCGAAGAGCCCTTCGCTGATCGGAACACCAACGACACCCGTTTCCTCCTCGACTTCGCGGATTGCCGCGGTTAGCACATCTTCCCCCGGATCGACATGCCCCCCGGGCTGCAGCCATGTGTGCAGCTTGCCGTGAAGGATGAGCAGCAGCCGAGTGTGACTCTTGTCGAGCACGAAGGCACTTGCGGTCACATGACCCGGATCGAAGAAATCGGCCGACATGACGGGGTCTTCAGTCGAGATGAGCTCCAGGACCGCCAGCACCGAATCCTGTTCCTCGGGGCTCGGGACGAAGTCCTCGAGGAGAGCGCGCAGGCTGGAGACGCGGCTCACCGCACAACCTCGTTGTGCGGTGAGAAAGGAATAATCAGACGAACTCGATGATGGCCATCTCGGTGCCATCACCGCGCCGGGGACCGAGCTTGACGATGCGGGTGTAGCCGCCGTCGCGATCCTCGTAGCGAGGAGCGACCTCATCGAACAGCTTCGTCACAACGGCCTTGTCCTGGATCCTGCGAAGCACGAGACGACGGGCGTGGAGATCGCCACGACGTGCCTTGGTGACCATCTTCTCCACGTACGGGCGCAACAGCTTCGCCCTCGTCTCGGTCACTGTGATCCGCTCTTCCTGGATGAGCGACGAGGCCAGGTTGGCCAGGATCTTGCGCTGGTGGGACGGGCTACCCCCGATCCGGGGCCCCTTCTTCGGCTTTGGCATCAGACACCCTCTCCGGCTTCACCACTGTGGGTCAAGGAGAGGCCGAGCTCGTCGAGCTTGGCAGTGACCTCTTCGAGGCTCTTCTGACCGAAGTTGGTGATGTTGAGCAGTTCCTCCTCGGTCTTCTCGACCAGCTCGCCGACCGTCTGGATCTGGGCGCGCCGCAAACAGTTGCGGGGGCGCTCGGAGAGGTCGAGAGCTTCGATCGGAAGATCGAGATCGGGCGAGGTTGACTCGGCGGTGACGATGTCACCGAGCTCGAGGCCCTGGCCCTCATCCATGTCGGCGAAGAGACCGAGCAGTTCACGCAGCGTCTTGCCGGCCGAGGACACAGCCTCGCTCGGGGACAGCGACGAGTCGGTCTCCACGTCCAGAACGAGTCTGTCGAAGTTGGTCACCATGCCGACCTGGGTGTCATCGACCCGGAACGCAACCTTGCGCACCGGAGAGAAGATCGAGTCGATGGGGATGACTCCGATCGTGTCGCTCTTCGAGTTGCGCTCTGCGCTGCGGTAGCCAACGCCTCGCTCTGCGGTCATCTCGACTTCGAGGGCACCGGATGAAGACAGGGTTGCGAGATGCAGGTCCGTATTGACGACCTCGACACCGGCGGGAACCTTGAGGTCTCCTGCGGTGACCTCGCCGGCACCCTTGGCGGATAGGTACAGCGTCTGAGAGCCCTCGCCATCGATGCGGAGCACGACTCGCTTCAGGTTGAGGATGAAGTCGACAACATCCTCGACGACGCCCTCGATGGTGGAGAACTCGTGATGCACGCCCTCGATACGTACCGATGTGATCGCAGCACCCGGAATGCGAGCAAGCAGGGCGCGACGCAGGGTGTTACCCAGCGTATGGCCGAATCCGGGCTCGAGAGGTTCCACGACGAACCGGGAACGGTTGTCGCTGACCTGCTCTTCTTCAATATGGGGACGCTGGACGATGAGCACGCTCTGCTCCTCCGACTCGGGCTAGGGGCTACTTCGAGTAAAGCTCGACGATTAGTTGTTCTTTGATCTCTGTGTCGATCTGCTCGCGGCTGGGAACCACGGTCACGGCGGCACTGCGCTTGTCGACGTCGACGTCGAGCCACTCGGGGGCCGATCGATCGATGGTGTCGATGGCTTGCTGCACCGCAAAGGTTTCCTTGCTGCGTTCCTTGATGGACACGACATCGCCTGCCCGCACCTGGTACGAGGGGATGTCGACCTTCTTGCCGTTCACACGGAAATGGCCGTGGTTGACCAACTGGCGCGCCTGCGGACGGGTCCGCGCAAACCCGGCGCGGTAGACGACGTTGTCAAGACGACACTCGAGGATCTGCAGCAGGTTGGTACCGGTGATTCCCGACTGGCGGTTCGCCTCTTTGTAGTAGCGGCGGAACTGCTTCTCGAGCACACCGTAGATGTGGCGCAGCTTCTGCTTCTCACGAAGCTGGACCAGGTACTGCGACTCGCGGATGCGACCACGCCCATGATCGCCAGGCGGGTATGGCCTGCGGTCGAAGTACTTGGCCTTGTTCTCGTCGAGGAGCTGACGCGCCCGACGGCTGACCTTGGTGCGGGGGCCTGTGTAACGAGCCATGGTTAACGACCCTTCCGCTTCTTGGGACGGCAACCGTTGTGCGGGATCGGGGTGTTGTCTTTGATCCCGGTGACCTCGATGCCCATGTTCTGCAACGTCCGGATGGCAGTCTCCCGGCCGGAGCCGGATCCAGCGACGATCACGTCGAGCTTGCGCATCCCCATCTCACCGGCCTTGCGGGCGGCCTGCTCGGCAGCGACCTGGGCTGCATAGGGCGTCGACTTGCGGGAGCCCTTGAAACCGACCGAGCCGCCGGAGGTCCAAGCCGAGGACCCGGCCTTCCTGATCGGTGATGGTGATGATGGTGTTGTTGAAACTCGCCTTGATGTGCGCCTGGCCGTGGGAGATGTTCCTCTTGACCTTGCGACGGCTGCGTTGCTGGGGCTTCGCCACTTGCTACCTCTCCGCGACCTACTTGGTGACCTTCTTCTTGCCCGCGATGGCAACAGCCTTGCCTTTGCGGGTCCGCGCGTTGGTGTGGGTGCGCTGCCCACGTACCGGGAGGCCACGACGATGGCGGAACCCCTGGTACGAACCGATCTCGATCTTGCGCTTGATGTTCTGAGCGACCTCACGGCGTAGGTCACCCTCGACGGTCAGGTTCGCGTCGATGTACTGGCGGATCTGAACGACTTCGCTGTCGGTGAGATCGCGCACCGCGGTGCCCCGATCGATCTTGAGATCGTCGAGGATATGGAGTGCGGTGGTACGGCCGACACCAAAGATGTAGGTGAGGCCGATCTCGACACGCTTGTCTCTAGGAAGATCGGTTCCGGCAATACGAGCCATAGACAATTACCCCTGACGCTGCTTATGGCGCGGGTTCTCACAAATCACCCAAACGCGCCCATGCCGGCGAATGACCCGGCACTTCTCACACATCTTCTTTACGGATGCTGAAACTTTCATCGGTACCTGTAAATAATTCTGCCGCGTTCGAGGTCATAGGGGGACATCTCGATGCGCACCTTGTCTCCAGGGAGGATGCGAATGTAGTGCATACGCATCTTGCCCGAGATATGACACAACACCTCGTGCCCGTTGTCGAGCTTCACCCTGAACATTGCGTTCGGGAGAGGCTCGACGACGGTGCCTATTACCTCAATTACGTCGTCTTTTTTAGCCACAAGAAATTCCCGGCCCGGACGTGGGCCGGACGGCAACTATAGGAACTCCTGCGGACATCAGCAAATCGCACGCGGAAAACCACGTGCGACCCCAGATCGAGTTGCCGCCCTCACACAGTATATGGACAAGCCCGCTGATTCAACCCTTGCCTAGGTCGAGGTACCGG
Source organism: uncultured bacterium (assembly GCA_963844835.1). GTDB lineage: Bacteria > Actinomycetota > Acidimicrobiia > Spongiisociales > UBA5794 > JAAETI01. The sequence goes on from CAWJPT010000011.1 coordinate 140,919, forward strand.
AATTGCCGCATAGACACGTCTACGGCACAACTGGCCTTATTCTGAGCATCCAACGTGATCCCGCTCATTGCTGCCCTCGTCGCCCTCGTGGTGATTGCCGCCGGACTGTTGAGACAGCCTGTGCGTACTTCCGCATGGCTGCTGCCTTTCCTGCCGATCCTGCTGATGGTCGGCGTTGTGGTTGCGTTCATTTCGAGGGATCTGATCATCGTTGTCCTCGTGGTGGTCGGCTGGCTTGCCTGCTTCGGTGGGCTTCTCCTGATGAATCGCCCCGACGAGCCTGCCGCCGTCGACGACCCGCGCGCTTACGAGCCTGCCATCAGGGCGTGGTTCGACGCCGGCTTCTCCGAAGTCGAGCTGTTCCGTCTCCGTCCCAGAGCCGAATCGGCTGTCATAGCCATGCGCCGTCCGGCCGACACGACCGTGTTGGTGATGGCAATGGGTAACCCCGACCATCCTAGTACCTGGGCCTTCACCACCGTCCTCGGCGCCGGGACGGGGATCCTGGTCACTACGACCGATCCTATTGGACTGCTCGATTTCGGTGAGATCCGCCAAATCATCACCGGCAATGAGGACGCCTGGGAAGCGCACAACGATGCCCTCGCCTACTGCGGCGATCTGGGGATCGCCGCCAACCGAGACATCGGCGGGAGCCTCGCCGACCATGTGCTCTGGATGCGGGCGCGGGACCGCAGGGCGGCACGTCGTTTCCCACTCGGCTTGCTGGCGATGACGTTCCGACCCATGTTCCATCTGGGCATGCTCCGAGATCGCAGATGGGCGGGCCGGCAGCTAAGGCAATTCCTCGACTGATCCTATTTCTCGATCAGGACCGCGGCGGGCACGCCCGAAGGTCAAACGCGCCGGCCGTAATCATCGACGAGACACGTGAAGGTGTGCGACGTCTTCGATCGCCTGAACCCGATGCTCTCGTAGAAGCCGTGGGCATCCTCGCGCACGACATTGGAGCGGACGATGAACTCCCCATACCCGCGCTCTTGCCCCCACACGATCGCCGCGTTCATCAGATGTCGGCCTATTCCCGTCGCACGCAGATCCCGGCCGACAACCAAACCGCCGATCTCAACCACGGCCGCCTGCTGCAGCAGCCGCAGCACATGGGCTTCGACCCAGCCGACGACGTCGCCATCGCTCTCGGCCACGAAGGCAACACAGGACTCGTCGGTGGCGCCGACCCAGTGCTCGATCTCCGCCGGTGGGCGCTCGTAGCCCAGCTGCCGAGCCAGGTCGGAGACGGCAGCCGCGTCGTCGATCGTGATCGGGCGCACGAGAGGCTCACTCATAGGTCATACCGGCAACACCGAGCCAATGATCCAGGGTCTCCGCCCAGGGCTCGCTCCTCGCCTCCAGCATTGCGGCGGCTTGGTCGGTGGCAGCTCGAGCGCCGTCGACCAGACCCTGTGGATAGTCGTAGCGCATCTGGTGGTCGGCGAACTCATCTTCGTCGAGAACGTCGATCGAGCCGTCGGGGTTCCGCACCACATCGAGGTCGAGATCGATCTGGGTAACGTGGGCGCCGTCCCACACGGGCGGCGTGCCGATGTTCGCGTAGAGGAGATAGCTGGGATGGTCGACGTAGAACTCCACGATCCACCACTCTTGGCGGGGAATGAGCATCACGAGCCCGCAGGGAAGGGCGATCGGCGGTTCGAGACCTCTTCGGACGATCGCACCCGATGCGATGTAGAGCCATGCGCCGTGCTCATCGTCGCCCAGCCGCTTTCCGTACATCTGCCAGTGGGGTCGGTCCGGCCACTTGCGCTCGTCGATGTGGATCAAACCGCTCATGGCGTCAATAGCTTCGATTGGTGAGAGCCGGCAGGGCCCAGATGATGATGAAGAACGAGAACAATCTGTAACCGTTGGTGTATAGGTAGAGGAATGCCAGCACCGAGACCACAATCGAGATCATCCTGGCGATCTCTTCACCACGGGCGGGATTCCTCATCACCGCTAACTCCCGCACCACCGTCGATCCATCTAGGCCACCGATGGGGAGCAGGTTCAGCACACCCCAGAAGACACTGATCCACACGAACACCCCGGCTGTGTAGGCGAGGTACTCCCCTGCGTACCCTGCCAACCAGAACGTCCGCTGAAACGGGTTGGACATGAGGTTCGCCGCAATCTCTCCGAGTGTTCCCGCCCTCATCAATAGGAACACCCCGAGTCCGACGATGATCTGGACGGTGGAGCCGGCCGCGGCGATCACAAGCCGGTTCGATCTCGTGATGATCCGGGAGCCGGGCGACCAACTGGTGAGACCACCCATCAAGTAGAGGAAGACGCTGTGCACCCGGGCCCCCAGCGACCTGGCTACCGCAGCGTGCCCGAGCTCGTGAATGAGGATCGACATGATCGCGGCCGGGAAGAAGAGAACGATGGCCGCAATCGGAAGCCTGCCGGTGGCGATGAGGGCACCAACGAACAGCACGGACCAATTGATCGCCACCGGGAACCCGAAGACGCGGAAGCGCAGCGATCCCGGAGTATCAGATTCCACCATCCCGTCCGATCCTCGACGACTCGATCAGTCCGAAACCAGGAGGGCTTCCGGAAGGGTCGAGACGACCGGCCCCTCCTCGGTGATGAGGACGGTGTGCTCCCAGTGGGCAGACAACGAACCGTCCTGTGTCACAACAGTCCAGCCGTCCTCGAGGGCACGCGTCTCTGCTGTGCCGACGTTGAACATCGGCTCAATGGCAATTGCCATACCCGCCTTCAGCTTGAGCCCACGACCCTTTCTCCCGTAGTTGGGCACGTCAGGCGCCTCGTGCATCTGTCGACCGATCCCGTGACCGATGTACTCACGGACCACTCCGTAGCCGTACGGCGCAGCCACCGCCGAGATGGCGGCACCCACGTCCCCGAGGCGATTCCCGGCACGGGCGGCGGCAATTCCTGCCCACAGGCCCCGCTCGGTCACCTCGATCAACTGTTTGGCTTCGGGTGAGACCTCGCCGATCGCCATGGTGAAAGCGGCATCGCCGTGCCAGCCGTCATAGATGGCTCCGGCATCAATGGAGAGAATGTCGCCTTCTTTGATCTTGTGTTTGTCGGGGATACCGTGAACGATCACCTCGTTGGGAGAGGTACAGATCGTTGCGGGGAACCCGTGATATCCGAGGAACGAGGAACGGCAACCTGCCTCGCGGATCACTTCATGAGCAACCGCGTCGAGCTCGAGCATGGTCACACCGGGCACCGCGGCCTCCCGCACTGCGGCGTGGATCGCAGCGACGACTGCGCCTGCGATCTTCATCTTCTCGAAGTCGGCGGCGGACTTCATTGTCATGAAGCGACCGCTCATCACTCAACCGCCAGCGCCAGAGCCACCCGGGCAAAGACCTCGTCGATCCCGCCGAGGCCATCCACGGGGAATACCGTGCCCCCGGTCTTGCGGTAGTACTCCGCAAGCGGTGCAGTCTCCTCCCAGTAGATCTGCAGCCTGCGGTTGATCCCTTCCTCGGTGTCGTCCGCCCTGCCTTCCTGCTCGGCACGCAACAGCATCCGCTTCATCAGCTCCTCGTGCGGGACGTCGAGCTGGACGAGGCCGTCGAGCGGTGTCTCCAGCACTTCGTCGAGAGCCTGAGCCTGGCTGACGTTGCGGGGGAAACCATCGAGGATGTAACCACACGAGGCGTCGTCCTGGGAGAGACGCTCTCCCACCATGGCCACGACGAGGTCGTCGGGAACCAGATCACCAGCTTGCATGATGGCATCGGCCTTCTTGCCGAGCTCGGTCCCGTCGGTAACTGCCTGGCGCAGCATGGCGCCGGTGGAAATGTGTGGCACTCCCATCAGGCGGGCCAATCGAGAGGCTTGTGTTCCTTTGCCAGATCCCTGCGGTCCCAGGAAAATGAGCCGAAGACCCATCACGTACCTTCCTTCACGAGTCGCGTGCCAACGATGTTAAAGCCCTGAGGTCGTCCCGAATCTCCCCGCCCTGGGGAGCCGGGGTTGCTCAGCGGACTCCTACGAGAGGAAACCCTCGTAGTTGCGCATCATCAACTGGCTCTCGATCTGCTTCATGGTCTCGAGTGCCACACCGGAGACGATCAGGATCGAGACACCACTCAGGCCGACCGGGATATTGAAGATGTATCCCATCAGCGATGGCAGAACGGCCACGACCGCCAGGTAAAGCGATCCCGGGAGCGTGATGCGGTTCAGGATGTGCGAGAGATGCTCGACGGTTGCCCGCCCCGGGCGGATGCCCGGGATGAACCCGCCCTGCCGCTGGATGGTCTCTGCCTGCCGCTCCGGGTCGAACTGTATGGCTGTGTAGAAGTACGTGAAGAACACGACCAGCAGGCCCAGCAGGAAGATGTACGGAAGCGTCGGCGACAGTCCGCCGCCTCCGCTCGAGAGCAGGTTGTCGTTGATCCAGTTGCGCACGGATGCTCCCCATCCGCTCGAGGGCAACGACGAGGAAACCAGCACAGGGAAGTACATGATCGACGTCGCGAAGATGACGGGAATAACACCTGCCATGTTCACCTTCAACGGGATGTAGGTGCTCTGGCCGCCGAGGACCTTACGACCCCGGACCCGCCGGGAGAATTGGATCGGGATCCGGCGCTGACCCTGGTCCATGAAGATGATGCCGACCGTCAACGCCAGCATGACCAGGACAACGAGACCGAACTCGAAGGTGGTCGAGTTGGCCCACAAGATCCCGAACTGGCTCGGGAGCCGGCTCACGATGCTGACGAAGATGATCAGCGACATACCGTTGCCGACACCACGCTGGGTGATCAACTCGCCGAGCCACATGATCAGCGCCGTACCTGCGGTCATCGTCACGATGATGGTGAGCACGTTGCGGAGGGTGTAATCGGGGATCAGGTCGACGCCGTTGAAGAACTGGCCACTGTGGAACAGGAAGGTGAAGCTGGTCGACTGGATCAGTGCGATCGCCACCGTCAGGTAGCGGGTCCACTGAGTGATCACCTTCCGGCCGGTCTCCCCCTCGTCCTGCAGGGACTGCAGCTTCGGGATCACCACCGCAAGCAGCTGCATGATGATCGAAGCCGTGATGTAGGGCATGATCCCGAGCGAGAACACGGACAGGTTCCCCAGCGCACCACCACTGAAGAGGTTCAGCAATCCGAGGAACCCGCTCTGATCGGCGCTGTCGCGCAGCGTGTTGAGCGCGTTCAGATCGATGCCGGGTACCGGCACGGCAGCACCGAGGCGGTAGATCGCAAAGATCAACAAAGTGAACAGGATCTTGTTACGAAGATCCCTGATCCGGAACATGTTGCGGAAAACTGACAGCATTTGCGATTACCTCAGGAGCTCGCCACTCGGGGAAACGTTAGCGGGTGTGTTACTCGACGACCTCTACGGAGCCACCGGCAGCCTTGATCTTCTCGACGGCTCCCAGGCTGAACGAATGGGCATGGACCGTGAGCGCACGGTCGATCTCACCCTCTCCGAGGATCTTGATTCGACCACGCTTCTTGGCCAGGCCGCGCTCACGCAGCACATCCGGGGTCACCGTGGAACCGGCGTCGAAGAGGTTGAGGCGATCGACGTTGACGACCGCATAAACGACCTTGTTCCGGTTCTTGAATCCCTTGAGCTTTGGCATGCGCCGCTGTAGGGGCATCTGCCCACCCTCGAAACCGGGCCTGACCTTGCTCCGCGCCTTCTGGCCCTTGGTGCCCCGACCGGCGGTCTTGCCCCGCCGACCGGCCTCACCGCGGCCGACCCGGATCTTCCTCTTCTTCGAGCCCTCTGCGGGCCTCAGATGGTGCAACTTCATCAGATTTCCTCCACGTCCAGCAGATGCCGGGCGCGATTGACCAAACCACGCACGTCGGGTGTGTCGGGACGCTCCACCGACTGGCGGATCTTCCGCAAGCCGAGCGTCTCAACCGTTGCCCGGGTCTTTGGTTTCTCACCGATGGTGCTCTTCACCAGGGTGATCTTCAGTGACTTCGCCATCAGCCCTTACCTACTTCGGTCCTCATCAGCTCTGCCGAGTTGTATGCGGCGAGCAGCGCCGGCGGGAAGATCTCCTCGGCACGCTTGCCACGGGCTTTGGCCACCTCGTCCGGTCGCTGCTGACCGAGCAACGCCTTCATCGTCGCCTGAGCGACATTGACGTGGGTCGGCGAGCCCTGCGACTTGGCGAGCACGTCGTGGATGCCTGCGGCCTCGAGAATCTGCCGCACCGCACCGCCGGCGATGACACCGGTACCGGGAGCGGCGGGCTTGAGCAGCACGCGAGATGCACCATGAACGCCGGTGATCTCATGGATGATGGTCTGTCCGGCCATCGGCACGTGCGACCATCTCCTTGCGCGCCAATTCCATGCCCTTCTGGATGGCTGCCGGGAACTTCCTTCGCCTTGCCGTAGCCGATGCCGACCCGGCCTTTGCCGTCACCAACGGTCACGAGAGCGGTGAACGAGAAACGACGGCCACCCTTCACGACCTTGGCAACGCGGTTGATCGCAATGACGCGCTCGTCGAACTCGGGAACCTCCCGGGTCCGCTCGCGCCGACGACCACCCTGATCACGGCGATTTTGGCCGCGACCACGGTCTTCGCGGCCCCGGCCGCTGTCCTGTGGTTTATCTGTCGTCACCGCTTTCTCCTGTGTCTATCAGAACTTCAGGCCGCCCTCACGGGCGGCGTCGGCCAGAGCCTTGACCCGGCCGTGATAGGGGAATCCACCGCGGTCGAATACGACCGCGTTCGACGCCCGCCTCTTCGGCCCGGGCTGCAATCAGCTTCCCGACCTCGGCAGCGGTGTCGGTGGACAATGTCTTGTCGCGCAGCTTCTTCTCCTGCGACGAAGCTGCGGCCAGCGTGCGGCCGGCGTCGTCGTCGATGACCTGGGCGTAGATGTATCGATTCGATCGAAACACCGCCAGACGGGGCCGGGCCGCGTTGCCGTGAACGTTCTTGCGCACGCGCTCGTGGCGCCGACGACGTGCGTCTGCCCTAGAGCCTCTCATCCTGTGACTCCTGCCTTGCCTGCCTTGCGCCGTACGTGCTCACCGACGTAACGGATGCCCTTGCCCTTGTACGGCTCGGGGGGGCGAACCTTGCGGATATCCGCAGCGACCTGCCCGACGAGCTGCTTGTCGATGCCCTTGACACTGATCTTGGTTGTCTCGGGCACCTCGAATTCGATCCCCTCCGGGGCCTCGACGAGCACCGGGTGGGAGTAGCCCACCAGTAGCTCGACCGACCGGCCCTTGAGCGAGGCGCGATAGCCGACGCCGATCATCTCGAGGTTCTTCTGGTAGCCCTCGGAGACGCCGACGACCATGTTGTTGAGCAGTGCCCGGCTGAGGCCGTGCAGTGCCCGGGTGTCGCGCTCGTCGTCGGCGCGGCTGACCACGACCTCGCCCTCGCCAACCTCGAACGTGATCCGAGGGTCGAAGACGTCGCTCCAGGGTGCCTTTGGCGCCCTTGACGGTGACCTCGGCTCCGTTGACCTTGATCTCGACGCCGCCGGGAAATCGGGACCGGGTTGTTACCTATGCGGCTCATACGTCACCAAACCTCACACAGGACTTCGCCGCCGACGTTGCGACGGCGTGCCTCCCGATCGGTCAGCAGACCATCGGAGGTCGAGACGATGGAAACCCCGATGCCGCCGCGTACCCGCTCGAGGTCCGTGGCGCCCTTGTAGACGCGGTGCCCGGGGGTGGAGACGCGACGCACACCCTGGATGACCCGATCGCGGTTGTTGTTCGCGTACCGGAGCGGTCACCGTGAGCTCCTTGCCCGACCTTGGCGTCCTCTACCTTGTAGCTGTCCACGTAACCTTCGGAGGCGAGGATCTTGGCGATCTCCTCCTTGAGCTTCGAGGAAGGCATCGACACCGATTGATGCAGCGCGCTGTTGGCGTTGCGGAGCCGGGTCAGCATGTCGGCGATGGGATCTGTGTTCATTACCACGACGCCTTTCTGACTCCGGGGAGCTCACCACGGTGGGCCAGCTCGCGTACACAGATACGGCACATCCCGAACTTGCGCATATAGGCGCGGGGACGGCCGCATCGCCGGCAGCGGTTGTAAGCCCGAACCTCGAATTTCGGCTTACGGTTCGCCTTGGCGATCATCGATTTCTTCGCCATCACACACCTGCCTGTTGCTTGCGGAACGGGAAGCCGAAAGCGTCGAGGAGGGCCTTGCCCTGCTCGTCGGTCTCGGCCGACGTCACAAACGTGATGTCCATGCCACGTACCTTCTGAACACTGTCGTAGTTGATCTCCGGGAAGATCAGCTGCTCGTCGACACCAAAGCTGTAGTTGCCGCTGCCGTCGAATCCCTTGGGGCTCAGCCCGCGGAAGTCACGGATCCGTGGGATTGCCGCCGACACCAACCGGTCGAAGAACTCCCACATCCGGGCACCACGCAGCGTGACCGAGGCCCCACCGGCAGGCCTTCACGCAGCTTGAAGTTGGCGATCGACTTCCTGGCACGGCTCACCTTGGGATGCTGCCCGGTGATGATCCGCAGATCCTCGACGGCACCGTTGATCAGCTTGCCATCCTGGACCACGTCGCCAACACCCATGTTGACCACGATCTTCACCAGGTGGGGTACCTGCATCACGTTGGCGAGCCCGAGCTGCTCTTTGAGCCGCGTCCCGGATCTCGTTGTCGTACTTCTCTTTCAGTCTTGGGGTAATCATCCGAGGTCCCTCTCGCACTTGCGGCAGATGCGGTACTTGCGACCTTCCTCGTCACGGCGGAACCCGATCCGGGTCGGGCCACAGTCGGGGCAAACGATCATGACGTTGGAGGCGTCGATCGCCATGTCCTTGTCGATGATCCCGCCCTGCATGGTCTGGCCCTGCGGACGCTGATGACGCTTCGCGGTGGCGACACCCTCGACGATGATCCGGTTCTTGCCGGGGATCACCCGGGCGATCTTGCTCTCGATGCCCTTGTCCTTGCCTGCGATGACCACGACGGTGTCACCTGTCTTCAGTCTTCATCACAACACCTCCGGGGCCATCGAGACGATGCGCATGAACTGCTTGTCACGCAGCTCTCTGCCGACCGGGCCGAAGATACGGGTGCCACGAGCCTGCTGCTGATCGTTGATGATCACACAGGCGTTGTCGTCAAACCTGATGTAGGTCCCGTCCTTGCGGCGGCTCTCCTTGCGGGTGCGCACCACGACGGCCTTGACCACATCGCCCTTCTTGACACCGCCGCCGGGAATGGCGTCTTTGACGGTGCCGACGATGATGTCGCCGAGACCGGCATAGCCGGCGCGATGAGCCACCAAGCACGCGGATACAGAGCAGCTCGCGGGCTCCACTGTTGTCCGCGACCTTGAGTCGCGTTTCTTGTTGAATCATCGGGCTCTCTCCACAACTTCGCTGACACGCCAGCGCTTCGTCTTCGACAGGGGTCGGGTCTCTTCGATGCGAACCGTGTCGCCGAGATGGGCGTCGTTGAGTTCGTCATGAGCGTGGAATTTCTTCCGTACCCGCACGGTCTTGCCGTACCTGGGATGTCGCTTCGATTCGACGATCTCAACGGTAACGGTCTTGTCCCTGGCATCGGAAACCACGACGCCGACCCTGCTCTTCCTGGTTGCACGTTCTGTCATCTCGCGTCCTCCTGGAGGTGTTGCCAGGCTGCGATCTGCTGTTCGCGGATGACCGTGCTGATCCTGGCTACTTCCCGACGTACCTGGCGAAGCCTTGCGGTGTTGTCGAGCTGATTGGTGGCCAACTGGAATCGCAGGTTGAACAGCTCTTCTTTTGCCTCGTCGAGCTTCTCTGCAAGCTCTGTGGCGTCGAGGTTTCTGAGTTCGAGTGCGTCCATCAGTCCTCCCGCTTCACAAACTTGGTCTTGACCGGGAGCTTGTTGCCGGCGAGCCGCATTGCCTCACGGGCCAGGTCCTCATCGACGCCGGCCAGCTCGAACATGACTCGACCCGGCTTGATCACCGCGACCCAGTACTCCGGATTGCCTTTGCCGGAGCCCATACGGGTCTCAGCAGGCTTCTCGGTGACGGGCTTGTCGGGGAAGATGTTGATCCACACCTTCCCGCCACGCTTGATCTTGCGGGTCATGGCGACACGAGCCGCCTCGATCTGGCGGGCGGTGATCCAGCCCGGCTCTTGCGCCTGCAGACCGAACTCGCCGAAGGTGACGCGGGTGCCGCCCTTGGCCTTGCCGGCCATGCGGCCCTTCTGCACCTTGCGGTACTTGGTGCGTTTCGGCATCAGCATCAGGCGTCACCCCCTTCCTCGGTCTTCTCGGCCTCGGCGTCGCTCCGCTCGCTGCAGCGCGGCGGGTACATCGTTCCGGCGATGCTTCCTCGGCTGCCGTCTCGGCAACGGGCGCTTCGGTCTCCGCAGCGCTCGCCTCGGGCTGAGGGACTTCGGCGGCCGCCGAGTTCTCTGCAGGGGTTGCGGCTGACAGCCGCTGTCCTCGGCGAGGATCTCCTCAGCCTCGGAACGAGCCATCTCGAAGGCGTCCTTCGCTTCCGCCGTCGTGCGTGGCTGTCGGCGGCGTCGTCGGTGCGCTTGCTGCGCCGCTTGCCACCACCGGCCTCGATGAGACGCTTGCCGCCACCGGCCTCGATGATGCGACGCTGCGCTGCCACCGGCCGCTTCTTCGGCCCGCGACTTGGCGCTCTTGCGCCGTCGTGCCGACGGGACCGCCTGCGGCGAGCCTCGCCTCGGCCTCGATCTTCTCGCGATTGGCCGCAAGCGAGGGAATGACCTCGCCCTTGTAGACCCATACCTTGACGCCGATGGCGCCGACGGTGGTGCGTGCGGTGGCCTGCCCGTAGTCGATGTCGGCCCGCAGGGTGTGAAGCGGAACCCGGCCTTCCAGGTACCACTCGCGCCGACCCATGTCTGCGCCGCCGAGTCGACCGGATGCCTGCACCCGGACGCCTTCGGCACCGGCCTTGAGGGCGGTCGAGACGGCACGCTTCATGGCCCGACGGAACGAGACCCGCCCTTCGAGCTGATCGGCGACACTGCGAGCGAGCAGCGTGGCGTCGGTCTCGGCGTTCTGCACCTCGTTGACGTTGAACTTGACGATCTTCCCGGTGAGCTTCTCGAGCCCGGCACGGAGCCGCTCGGCCTCAGAACCGCCCCGACCGATGACAACGCCGGGACGAGCGGTGTGGATGTCGACCTGAACCTTCTTGTCGCCGATACGCTCGATATCGATGCGGGAGACTGCTCCACGCTGGAGCTCTGCCTTGCAGATACTTGCGCATCTTGCCAGTCTTCGTTGACATGGTCGGCGTAGTCGATATCCGAGTACCAGCGCGACTTCCAGTCAGTGACGATGCCCAGGCGGAAGCCATATGGGTGAATCTTCTGGCCCATTAGAGCTCCTCCACGTTTTCGTCTACGTCGGCCACCACGATGGTGATGTGGCTGGTGCGCTTGTTGATCCGTGTCGCACGCCCACGGGCGCGGGGACGCCAGCGCTTCAGGGTGGGGCCTTCGTCTGCGTATGCCTCGGCAACAAACAGCTCATCGGCATCCAGCGCTAGGTTGTGCTCGGCGTTGGCGACCGCTGACTCCAGCACCTTCTTGATGGTTGGTGCGGCGCGCCGGTTGGTGAAATCGAGCGTTGCCTTGGCGTCTTCGACAGGCATGCCACGCACGAGATCGAGGACCCGCCGCACCTTGTATGGCGACTGCCGCACGTATTTGGCTTGAGCCCGAGCCTTCATCGTCTCCTCACCGACTTGTCACCAGCGTGGCCGCGGAAGGTGCGGGTCTGGGCAAACTCGCCCAGCTTGTGACCAACCATCGATTCGCTGACATATACCGGGACGTGCTTGCGGCCGTCGTGCACCGCAATGGTGTGGCCCACCATCTCCGGTGTGATGGTGGAGCGACGGCTCCACGTCCGGATTACTTTCTTCTCACCTCTTGCGTTCGCCGCTTCGACCTTGTTCATTAGGTGGTCGTCGACAAACGGTCCCTTTTTCAGGCTGCGAGCCATTAGCGACGGCCTTTCTTGGTCCTGCGGCGCACGATGTACTTATCGCTCGCCTTGTTCTTCTTGCGGGTGCGGCCCTCCGGCTTGCCCCAGGGGCTGACCGGGTGACGCCCACCCGAGCTGCGGCCCTCACCACCACCGAGGGGGTGATCGACCGGGTTCATGGCAACACCACGTGACTGTGGCCGCTTGCCTTTCCAGCGGCTACGTCCTGCCTTGCCGACCTTTGACCAGCTCGGCGTCTTGGTTGCCGACCTGGCCAACGGTCGCCACGGCAGTCGAGCTCGACCTGCCGCATCTCTCCGGAGGGGAGACGCAGCAACGCGTAGCCGGCTTCCTTTGACATCAGCTGGATGGCGGTGCCTGCGGCCCGACCCATCTTGGCGCCACCACCGGGGCGCAGCTCGACGGCGTGCACCGTAGTACCGGTTGGGATGTTCCGCAGCGGCAGACGCATTGCCGGGACGGATATCGACACCGGATCCGGATTCGAGAACGTCACCTACCTCGAGACCGACCGGGCTCAGGATGTAGCGCTTCTCACCATCGTGATAGTGGAGCAGAGCGATCCGAGCGTTCCGGTTCGGGTCGTACTCGATCGCTGGCCACTGTTGCAGGAACGCCGTCCTTGGTGCGGCGGAAATCGATGATGCGATAGCGCTGCTTGTGGCCGCCGCCACGATGACGCGAGGTGATCCGGCCGTAGGCGTTGCGCCCGGAAGAGCTCTTCTTCTTGGCGAGCAGGCTCTTCTCCGGCTTGTTCGTGGTGACACTCTCGAAATCGGAGACGGTCTGGAACCGGCGACCCGGTGATGTCGGTTTTAGCTTCTTGACGCCCATCTCAGACCTCGAATATGTCGATTGAATTGCCTACGGCAAGCGTCACCATCGCCCGCTTGGTGTCGGAGCGTCTGCCCATCTTCCAACCGGTTCGCTTCAGCTTGCCCTTGCGGTTGATCGTGTTCACACGAACCACCCTCACGTCGAAGATGTCGGCGATGGCCTGCTTGATCTCCGTCTTGTTGGCACGCTTGTCAACAACAAAGGTGTACGTGTTCTTTTCCTGGATCAGGTCGTATGACTTCTCCGAAACCACCGGCTCGAAGATGATGTCGCGCGGGTTCTTCTTCATGATGCGTCCTCAGTGCTCTGAGCCTGCTCATTGACCTGGTCCGCGTGCTCCTGCGTGCCCCGGGGCGTCCCCTGCCCGAGCTCGAGCGTGCCCTGGCTCATCACGATCGTGTCGGCCCAGAGCACATCGTATGTGTTGGCCTGACCGACGCTGCTTGCGATGACACCCTTCAAGTTGCGGAACGACTTGAGGGCCGTCGTCTCATGATCCTCGGCGAGTAGGAGGACCTTGCCGCTGACTCCCATGGCCTCGAGCAGACTGATCGCGTTCTTGGTCTTTGGCTTCTCCCAGACGTCGAACGTCTCGACAACCTTGATCTGATCGGCTGCGGCGCGTGCAGACAGTGCGCTGCGCAATGCGAGCCGCTTCATCTTCTTGGGTGTCCGCTGCGAGTAGTCACGAGGCTTGGGGCCGTGGGCGACACCGCCACCGATCCACTGCGGGGAGCGGATCGAGCCTTGCCGGGCGCGGCCGAGGCCCTTCTGCCGCCATGGCTTCCTGCCACCGCCACGAACCTCGCCACGGGTCTTCGTCGAGTGCGTTCCAGCCCGGGCCGCGGCCAGCTGTGCCGTGACTACCTGGTGCATGACCGCGATGTTGGGCTCGATGCCGAAGATCTCTTCCTTCAGCTCGACCGTACCGGTCTTCTTGCCGTCGGCGCTGTAGAGGTCAGCCGTCAGCTTGTCAGCCATTGCTCTTCACCGCCTCTCGCATCACGAGGAGGGTGCCCTTGGGACCGGGAACCGCGCCTCGGAGCATCACAACGTTGCGCTCGGCGTCGATCTTGACGACCTCGAGATTCATCAACGTCACCTTCTCGCCGCCCATGCGGCCCGGAAGCCGCTTGCCCTTGAAGACACGGGCAGGGGTGGCGCAGGCACCGACGGAACCCGGAGCGCGGTGCACCTTGTGGGCACCGTGGCTGGCTCCTTGACCCTTGAAGTTGTGTCGCTTCATGGCTCCGGCAAAGCCTTTGCCCCTGGTGATCCCGGTAACGTCGGCCTTCTGGCCCTCGGCGAGCACATCGCCGATACCGATCTCCTGACCCAGCTCGTACTGATCCGGATCGTCGACACGAACCTCGACAATGTGCTTCGCCGGAGGGACACTCGACTTCGCAAAGTGACCGGCCGTGGCACGGTTCACGTGCTTGCTCGCCATCTCTTTGAACGCAATCTGGATTGCGGAGTAGCCGTCCGTACCGGCGCGCTTGATCTGAGTGACCCGAACCGGACCCGCCTTGATGATGGTGACGGGGATGGCCCGCGCCTCATCATCAAAGATCTGGGTCATGCCCAGCTTCTCTCCGAGGATGGTGTTCACCTCTTGATCTCCACTTCTACGCCGGCGGGGAGATCGAGACGCATCAGTGACTCAACGGTCTTGGGGGTTGGCTCCAAGATGTCGATGAGCCGCCGGTGGATACGCATCTCGAAGTGCTCCCGGCTGGTCTTGTCTACGTGTGGACCACGAATCACGCAGTAGCGATGAATTCGGGTCGGCAACGGCACCGGACCCTTGATCTTCGCTTGAGTGCGGATCACGGTCTCTGCAATCTTGCGCGCCGACTCGTCGACGACCGAGTGGTCGTACGCCTTGAGTCGAATGCGGATCCGATGTTCGTCTGCCATTGTCTTTCTCTTGTCCTTCTTCTCTAGCTGCACGTTTCGCCGGAGGCGAAACTGCATTGTGCCCGCCTAAGCGGGCACACAGTTACTTGATGATCTTGATGACACGACCAGCACCAACAGTGCGGCCACCCTCACGAATAGCAAACCGGAGACCCTCATCCATAGCAATCGGCTTACCCAACTCAACCGTCATAGTCGTGTTATCACCAGGCATAACCATCTCAGTGCCCTCAGGAAGACTCACCGACCCAGTCACATCCGTAGTACGGAAATAAAACTGCGGCCGATACCCATCAAAGAACGGGTTATGACGCCCACCCTCTTCCTTGGTCAACACATAAACCTGACCCTCAAAATTGGTATGAGGCGTAATCGAACCCGGAGCAGCCACAACCTGACCACGCTCCACATCATCCTTACCAATACCCCGCAACAACAAACCAACATTGTCCCCAGCCTGACCCTCATCAAGCAACTTCCGGAACATCTCAACACCGGTCACCGTCGTCTTCTGCACATCACGCAAACCAACGATCTCAACCTGCTCACCAACATGAATCACACCAGTCTCAATACGACCAGTCACCACCGTGCCACGACCAGTAATCGAAAACACATCCTCAATCGCCATCATGAACGGCTTATCCGTCTCACGCAGCGGATCAGGAATATAAGTATCAACAGCCTCCATCAAATCCAAAACAGACTGCTCAGCCTCAGGATCACCCTCCAAAGCCTTCAACGCAGAACCACGAATCACCGGAATATCGTCACCCGGGAACTCATACTCCGTCAACAAATCACGAACCTCGAGCTCAACCAGATCCAACAACTCCTCATCATCAACCTGATCCGTCTTGTTCATATACACAACAATGTAAGGAACACCCACCTGACGAGCCAACAACACATGCTCACGAGTCTGCGGCATCGGACCATCAGCAGCCGACACCACCAAAATCGCACCATCAACCTGAGCAGCACCCGTAATCATGTTCTTCACATAATCAGCATGCCCCGGCATATCAACATGCGCATAATGACGATTCTCCGTCTCATACTCCACATGAGCAATCGCAATCGTGATACCACGCTCACGCTCCTCAGGAGCCTTATCAATATCATCAAACGCAGTAAACGCAGACGCACCAACACCACGATCAGACAACACCTTCGTAATCGCAGCAGTCAAAGTCGTCTTACCGTGATCAATATGACCCATCGTCCCAATATTCACATGCGGCTTAGTCCGCTCGAACTTCTCCTTAGCCATCCCTGCTTCTCCTAGCTACTCGCCTCGGACCTTGGCCACGATCTCTCGTGCTGCTTCGGTCGGAACTTCCTGATACGAATGGAACTGCATCGTGTAGGTCGCCCGTCCCTGCGTCCGTGAACGCAGGTCGGTGGCGTAGCCGAACATCTCGGCCATAGGCACCAATGCAGTGACAACCCTCGCATTGCCTCGGCTGTCCATTGCCTCGACCTTGCCTCGACGAGAGGAAAGATCTCCGATGACGTCACCCATATAGTCCTCCGGTGTCACCACTTCGAGCTCCATGACCGGCTCGAGTAGCTTCACCCCGGCTTCTTTGGCAGCGTCCTTCAGGGCCATAGACCCGGCGATACGGAACGCCATCTCCGAGGAGTCAACCGCGTGGCTGCTGCCGTCGGTGAGCGTCGCCTTCAAATCGACCAGAGGGTATCCCGCCAGCACGCCACCCTCGAGGGCGTCGCGAAGACCCTTCTCGACGGCGGGGATGTACTCACGGGGAACCTTGCCACCCTTGACCTTGTCCTCGAACTCGAATCCCGAGCCCGGTGGCAGCGGCTCCAAGTCGATGATGATCTCGGCAAACATGCCGGACCCACCCGTCTGCCGCTTGAGGCGGAGCTTGAAGCTGGTGATGCCCTTCTTGATCGTCTCGCGGTACGCCACCTGGGGACGGCCGACATTCGCCTCGACCTTGAATTCACGCAACAGCCTGCTGACGATGATCTTCGAGGTGCAGCTCGCCCATCCCGGCGATGATCGTCTGACCGGTCTCTTCGTCGGACCGCACGGTGAAGGTGGGGTCTTCCTCAGCGAGCCGCGAAGCGCGTTGCCGAGCTTGTCCTGGTCGCTCTTGGTCTTTGGCTCGATAGCGACGGCGATGACCGGGTCGGGGAACGTCATCGATTCGAGCTGGATCGGAGCCTTGTCTGCAGCGAGCGTGTCACCGGTGCGGGTGTGCTTGAGACCGACCGCGGCAACGATGTCGCCGGTGTGGATCTCGTCGATGTCCTCCTGCGAAGCCGCATGCATGCGTAGCAGCCTGCCGAACCGCTCCTTCTTGCGGTCTGTGGTATTGAGCACGGCATCACCCTTGGCGGCCGTGCCCGAGTACACCCGGAAGTAGGTGAGCTTGCCGACGTACGGGTCGGACATGATCTTGAAGGCGAGGGCGCTGAACGCCTCTTTGTCGTCCGCCTTGCGCGTCAGGATCTCGTCCTCTTTGCCGGGCTTGAAGCCTTCGATCGGAGGCATGTCGAGCGGGCTTGGCAGGTAGGCGACAACAGCATCGAGCAAGGGCTGGACGCCTTTGTTCTTGAAGGCTGAGCCACACATCACAGGGACGAAGTCGCGACCAACGGTCCCCTTCCGAATGACACGGCGGATCTCAGCGGGATCGAGATCATCCTCGAGCAGGTACTTCTCGAGGAGCTCCTCGTCCTCGGAGGCGACAACGTCAAGCATCTTGTGATGCCACTCGTTGGCGAGCTCCTGGAATTCTTCCGGAATGTCGACGACTTCGCGCTGCTTGCCCTCTTCGTCGTGCCAGATGATCGACTTCATCTCGACGAGATCGATGACGCCACCGAAGTTCGACTCTGCACCCATTGGCACCTGAATGGCAACGGGGTTGCCGCCGAGACGCTCGATGATCGAGTCGATTGCAGAGAAGAAGTCGGCACCGACCCGGTCCATCTTGTTGATGAAGCAGATGCGGGGAACCTGGTATTTGTCGGCCTGGCGCCACACGGTCTCCGACTGCGGCTCTACCCCGGATACGGCATCGAATACCGCTACGGCACCATCGAGCACACGCAGCGAACGCTCGACTTCTACGGTGAAGTCGACGTGGCCGGGGGTGTCGATGATGTTGATGACGTGGTCGTTCCAGTGAGCCGTGGTAGCAGCAGAGGTGATGGTGATGCCTCGCTCCTGCTCCTGCTCCATCCAATCCATTACGGCCGCGCCCTCATGAACCTCACCCATCTTGTAGGTGCGGCCCGTGTAATAGAGGATCCGCTCGGTGATCGTGGTCTTCCCAGCGTCAATGTGGGCCATGATCCCGATGTTGCGGATTCTCTCGAGGGGGATGGTGCGTGCCATTTGGTTCTTACCAGCGGTAGTGGGCAAAGGCTCGGTTGGACTCCGCCATCTTCTGTACGTCTTCCCGGCGCTTCACGGCAGCACCGGTACGGTTGGAGGCGTCGAGGATCTCATTGGCGAGACGCAACGACATGGTGTTCTCTTTGCGCTTGCGGGCGAACTCGACGAGC